>NZ_WWEM01000039.1 GCF_019308285.1 Flavobacterium quisquiliarum | reverse complement strand
AATCCTCTTCCACAGGGAAGCCTGACATCGGTAAGTCCCTTATGCGGATCGGGTGCGGGACAACTTACCTTTACGGCTACGGCAGGTACTGGCCCTTATACGGTTGTCTATACAGAAAACGGCGGAGTGAACAGAACAGCGACAGGAGTTGTGAGCGGAACGGCTTTTACGCCTTTTACTACTCCCGTTACCGCATCGACCACATACGCACTGGTTTCTGTTACCGATGCGAACTGTACCAGAAGTTCCGGCTTTACGGGCGGTTCAGCGGTTATCACGGTTAATCCTCTTCCACAGGGAAGCCTGACGGCGGTAACTCCCTTATGCGGATCGGGTGCGGGACAACTTACCTTTACGGCCACGGCAGGAACAGGACCTTATACTGTTGTCTATACAGAAAACGGCGGTGTGAACAGAACAGCGACAGGAGTTGCGAGCGGAACAGCTTTCACGCCTTTTACCACTCCCGTTACCGCATCGACCACATACACACTGGTTTCCGTTACTGATGCGAACTGTACCAGAAGTTCGGGTTTTACGGGTAGTTCGGCAGTTATAACGGTTAATCCATTGCCTTCTACACCTGTAATTGGAACAGTTACACAGCCATCTTGTGTAACTTCAACGGGAAGTATTGTTTTAACGGGTTTACTTTCAACCCCAAGTTGGATAATTACTCAATATGGAACGGTTTCTCAAACGTATACATCATCTGGAACAACTTATACGATTTCAAATTTGAGCCCAGGAAATTATAATTTCACAATTCAGGAACCTTCCGGCTGTCCTTCATTGCCGACAGCAAATATAGAAATCTTAGCTCCAGTTACTAATACATGGAACGGGACAGCTTGGTCAAAAGGAAGTGAACCAGTATTAACAGATGCTATCCGATTTTCAGGGAATTATTCAACAACAGGTAATCTTAGTGGATGCTCTTGTATGGTAGATTCAGGTGTAAATGTTACAGTAAATTCTAATCATACCTTGACAATTACTAATGCAGTTACAAATAATGGAGGAACATTAACTTTCGAAAATAATTCAAGTTTACTGCAGACTACTAACGCGGTAAATACAGGAAACATTATTTATAAAAGAGATTCTAAACCTGTAAGACGTTATGATTTTACACATTGGTCATCTCCTATCAAGCGTACACCTATATTTACGCTGTATGATTTGAGTCCATCTACATTGTTCGATAAGTTCTTTAAGTTTGATCCTGTTAATGGTTGGATTATAATCTATAATGGAACTGAAGAAATGACGCCGGGAAGAGGATATTGTATTCGAGCACCACAATATAATGATTTAAATTCCGCTAGTATTTTCAATAGCCAAGTTACAGGGGTACCCAATAATGGAGATATTTTAGGACCGCCAGCTGTGGCTGGAAAATACAATCTTGTAGGAAATCCATATCCTTCTGCAATTTATGCTGATCAGTTTATCTATGATAATAGAGATAATATTTATGGGACAATATATTTCTGGACACATACTACACTTCCTGCACAGAATGTTCCAGGCGATCATCGCTTTTTTTATAATAATGACGATTATGCCATTTATAATTTATTGGGCACTATTGTTATTGGTAATATGGAGGGAACTCCTTCACCTACTGCTGGCAGTCAAAGTAAGCCAGACGGTTATATTGCGGCTGGTCAAGGATTTTTGGTTAGGTCAAAAACAAATCAAAGTGTGATTTTTACAAATTCGATGCGTGTGCCTGGAAATAATAGTCAATTTTTTAAATCGGCTTCAGCAACTGCAATAGAAAGACATAGGGTATGGCTGAATTTGACAAATACAGGAGGAGCCTTTAAACAACTATTAATTGGATATGCAACAGGAGCAACTAATTCTTGGGACAGCAGTTTTGATGCAGTGACTCTAGATGCTCATCCATATCTTGATTTTTATAGTATAAATGAAAATAGAAAACTTGTAATTCAAGGAAGAGCTCTTCCTTTTACTGTTTCAGATACAATTCCGTTAGGATATAGATCTGCTTTAGAAGGTGAATTCACAATAGCTATTGATCATGCTGATGGAAGCTTAAATACTCAGACAATTTATCTTCAGGATAATGTAACCAAGAAAGTGCATAATCTTACAACGGGGAATTATACTTTTACAACGGCAATTGGAGTTTTTAATAACCGTTTTGTACTCCGATATATAGATCCAAATGTGACTTTAGGAAATGAAGAATTTACAAGTCTTGATAATATTATTTCTGTTTCAGTAAAAGACAAAAACATCAAACTGCAATCTTTTTCAGAAAGTGAAAATTTAGAGGAAACTTCAGTTTATGATGTTGGAGGTAAATTGCTATACAATAAAAAAGGAATTGATAATAAAGAGTGGCTCATTACAAATCTAAAGTCTGGACCGCAAGTTTTACTGGTTAAGATAACATTGGAAAATGGCCAGACTGTGACTAAAAAAATAATCTATCAGTAAACAAAAAGTCGGTTGAGTTTTGAATTTTCTCAACCGACTTTTTTATCATTATGCTGAACGTCTTAAATTTTCGTGCGTGTTTGTAATTGCTTTTTCGTTTTTATAGTCAATCCATTTTTGGCCTTTTAATTTTCTCATCATAATATCAAAATGACGCATAATAAAAACGTTATAAGCGGCTTTGGATAAATTGGCAATATTTCGCGGGAATGCACGTAGGCTCATTGAAAATCCTGGAGTTAAATATTTCATGTAATGCCAATATCCTTCTGGCATGTACAGCATTTCGCCATGTTTTAGATTGGTGATAAAACCTTCGGCATTTTTCAAGGCAGGAAATTTTTCGTAATCAGGATTATCAAAATCTATATCCTCTCTCGAAATCAAAGCATGAGGAACTTTATACATGTATTTGGATTGGTCTGGAGCAAAAATCATACATTGTTTTTCTCCATGAAAATGAAAATGCAGAATATTGGAGTAATCAATATCATAATGCATAAAGACTCTAGCATTTTCTCCTCCAAAAAACAACATTGGCAATTGTTTGACCAATTTTAAACCAATGTCTGGCCATAAAAAATCATTTTTTAGCGTTGGCACATCTTTCATTAAATTATAAAGAAAAATACGGTAATTGGTAGGCCTAGACTCTAAAAGATTGATATAATCGCTCATTTTCATTTTTAAATGAGCTTGGTTGAATCCCTCTTCATGGTTTACAGGACGATCATCATACAGAGGAACAGTAATATCGCCTGCAATAGCATTAATATAGGATAATTTCCATTTTTTATAAGCTGGCCAGTCTTCTGTCAGCTCTTCAATAACAACAGGAATTTGTTTTTTTACATATTGGGAAATAAAATCTTCTTTAGAAATTTTTTTAACCCTTTCTATTTGTTTTAATTTCATTTTTCTAATAAAAAAATTGCTTATAACTCTGAGCTACAAGCAATTTAAAAATATTTATTGAGATTTATGAACTCTTTCGACTAAATTTTTGATTTAATCGATGCCTCAATGTTTCTTTCAATAGTATGTTTGGGTCTAGACCATTTTGGTTTTTCGCCCAAATTATTAAATTCAGAATCGACAGCTTCAACAGTTTTAGGTTGCATTATTTTTATAAAAGGTCTTTGGGCAGCCATTCCTAAAGTCTCAAACATCTTCATGTCTTCATTTACATCTGGATTTGGTGTAGTGAGTAATTTGTCTCCTGCAAATATTGAATTTGCTCCAGCGAAAAAACACATAGCTTGACCTTCGCGTGACATATTGGTTCTTCCTGCTGATAATCGAACTTGCGTTTCAGGCATTACAATTCTTGTGGTAGCGACCATTCGAATCATTTCCCAAATTTCTATTGGTTGTTCTTCTTCCATCGGAGTTCCTTCAACAGCGACTAAAGCATTTATTGGGACAGATTCTGGCTGCGGATTTAAAGTGGAAAGTGCCACAAGCATTCCAGCTCGGTCTTCAATACTTTCTCCCATTCCAATAATGCCACCGCTGCAAACCGTAACATTGGTTTTACGAACATTTTCGATAGTCTGTAGACGATCCTCAAAACCACGTGTTGAAATGACATCTTTATAATATTCTTCAGAAGTATCTAGGTTATGATTATAAGCATAAAGACCAGCTTCTGCAAGACGTTTTGCCTGATTTTCGGTTAACATTCCTAAAGTACAGCAAACTTCCATATCCAGTTTATTGATGGTACGGACCATTTCTAAAACCTGATCAAACTCTTCACCATCTTTCACGTTTCTCCAGGCAGCTCCCATGCAAACACGCGATGATCCGTTTGATTTTGCTCGTAATGCCTGTGCTTTGACTTGGCTGACAGTCATTAAATCGTTTCCTTCAACTCCTGTATTGTATCTTGCTGCTTGCGGACAATAACCGCAGTCTTCTGGACAGCCACCTGTTTTTATAGAAAGTAAAGTAGATACCTGAACAACATTGGGGTCGTGCTGTTCTCTGTGAATTGTTGCCGCTTCATAAAGCAAATCCATTAAAGGTTTGTTGTAAATGGCAATAATTTCATCTTTTGTCCAGTTGTGTTTTTTAATACTCATGAATAATTTGTTTTTTGTTGGAGTATTAAAAGTAAGTAAATTATGATACCACACACCGTGAGCTTTCAGAAATGGATATTTGTATGTTTTTTTCAAAAAAGAAACACTCAATAATCATAAAATTTCTTAATTCTATGATTATTGAGTGTTTAAAAAGTCATTTTTTTTCTGATTACTTAATCAGCGGCATATTTATTATTCCAATACAACATCATCATTAAAGTCACAATTACCGATGAAGCGATTCCTTCAAACAATAAACAAATGCAATAAGTTGGTACAGATGGATCTCCTCCGAACATAAACGTTTCAGATAAAGTTCTTACATATGCGTCTCCGCCTCGAGCGTAGCTGTAAATTAATAATCCAAATACGCTTAGCGATACTCCGACCACAGAAGTAGCCATTGCAGAAACAGCATTCGATACAAAATTGGTTTCTCCCTCATGAAGGTTCATCTGCATTGTCCTGTTAACACCGTAAAATATAAAGAATACATTAAGTGTTCTTAAGTAAAACAAATCTGCTAAACCCAAAACATTCATTAATAAAAAGTAAATGCCTATTCCGAGAAAAATCAAAAAACCGTTGGTAATTTCTTTAGGTAGTTTCATAGTGGTTACTTTTAAAGAAGTTAATAGTAAATATTTGAAAAACAGTGTTCTATCAAATTTACTAAAAAAATAACTACGATGATTTAAAAACCGTAAAAACTATGCAATCTAAATTTTTTAAAGAAGATTTATAAAGGCCAAAGCTTCGTTTTGATCTTGTTGAAGCTGTGCTTTCAAAGCATCAATAGAGCCAAATTTCTGCTCTTCACGAATATAACGAAGTAAAGAAACCCTGATGTTTTGATCATAAATGTCTTCGTTAAAATCAAAAAGATGAACTTCGATTGTCTGCTTTTCGCCATTAACTGTCGGATTATAGCCAATGTTCATCATGCCATAAACAATTTCGTTATTCACAACAGCTTTTACCACATAAACACCAATTTTTGGGATCAACTTATAATCTTCCTCGATATGAATGTTTGCTGTTGGAAAGCCGATTGTTCGGCCTAATTGTTTTCCTTTTACAACCGTTCCGTTCAGGAAATAATCGTATCCTAAATATTCATTTGCCAAAGCCATATTGCCTTCGTTTAAAGCTTTTCTGATTTTGGTTGAACTTACTGAAACGTCTTGGATTTCTTCGGCAGAAATTTGCTCTACTTCAAATCCGTATGCAGCACCAAAAGCAATTAAGTCATCAATATTCGCAGTTCGGTTGCGTCCAAAACGATGGTCGTGTCCAATGATTATTTTCTGAATCTGGAATTTATCGACCAAAATGGTATGAACAAACTCTTCGGCAGTTAATCTAGAGAAGCTTTCGTTAAAAGGATGAACAATTAGATTTTCAATGCCAGTAGCTTCAAGCAGTTCTGTTTTTTCGCTGATGGTATTGAGTAGTCTAATTTCTGATTTCTCTTGAAGAACCATTCTTGGATGCGGAAAAAAGGTAAGGACCAGACTTTCGTATTTCCCGTTTTCAGTATTCTGTGTAATTCTTTCTAGAATTTTTTTGTGACCAATATGCACGCCGTCAAAGGTACCAAGAGTTAAGATTGTTTTCTTGGTCGACTGAAAATCGTTTATAGAATGAAAGAGCTTCAAAACAAATTATTTAAGATGCTGCAAATTTATACTATTCTGTTTTAAATTTAATACTGAGAAATTGAATTATTAGCTAAGTTTAATTTCTTTTTGTGAAAATAAGCCTACTCGTCGATTAAAAAACATTAATTGTCTTATATATTGCACAATCTAAATTAATTGAAGTAATTTTGATGTAATAATTTTAGGGTATGAAAAAACAATTACTTTATATATTTCTTATTTTGTGTGGTGTGACAGTAAATGCTCAGAATGATATTTTGTGGCAGAAAATAACTTCATCATCATCGCTTTCACAAAAATTAAATAATTCAGATCCTGGCAAATTGTACTTTAAATTAAATGCAGATTTGCTTCATGCTAAATTATCTCCAACAACTAGTAAGTTTGTTACTAATGCTGAGATAGAAATTACAATTCCCAATACAGATGGAACTTTAGAGCGTTTCTTAGTTTGGGAATCTTCTAATTTTGATCCAGAGTTACAGGCTAAATATCCCGAAATTAGAGCTTACAAAGGAAGAGGGATTGATGACAAAAGCGCTGTAATTTATTTTAGTGTTGCACCTATTGGAATGCAGACAATGGTTTTTCGTGGAGATAAACCAACAGAATATATTGAACAAAATCCGGATAGTAAATCAGAATATGTTTTGTTTAAATCGACAGTTAATGCAGATTCTGAAATGCGTCTGGAATGTAAAACTGCCAATACAATTTCTGAAAACAAAACTTCAAGTACTACCGCAAGAACAGCTTCAAATGCCAAGCAGTTGAAAACGCTTCGTTTAGCTTTGTCGTGCACAGGAGAATATGCAGCCTATTTTGGAGGAACAAAAGCAGGAGCTTTAACGGGAATGAATGCTACTTTAACGAGAGTAAACGGAATTTTTGATAGAGATCTTTCAGTACAGCTAGTTTTAATCGCCAATAATGATGCTGTAGTTTATACAAATGCCTCTACAGACCCTTATTCTATTGCAGCCGATGGAGCAAAAGATGGAGGAACTTGGGGACAAGAGGTTCAAACTACTTTGACCAATGTTATAGGCAATGCAAATTATGATATTGGACATTTGTTTGGTGCTTCGGGCGGAGGAGGGAATGCGCATTGTATTGGATGTGTATGCGTAGATCCAACGTCTAGTGAGCCATATGGAAAAGGGAGCGCATTTACTTCTCCAAAAGATAGAAGACCTGAAGGAGATACTTTTGATATTGACTTTGTCGCTCACGAAATGGGACATCAATTAGGAGCCTCTCATACTTTCTCTTATGCTCTTGAAGGATTGGGAACAAGTTATGAACCTGGTAGCGGTTCCACAATTATGGGATATGCAGGTATCACAAATTTTGATGTTCAAAATAACTCCGATGATTATTTTTCGTATGCGAGCATTAATCAGATTCAGAATAATTTGGCAACAAAATCTTGTCCTGTTTCTACACCAATAACTAATAATCCGCCAATAATAGACGCAGGACCGGATTATACAATTCCAATTAGTACACCATTTGTTTTAAAAGGAACAGGCTCTGATCCAGAAGGAAGTACTATAACATATACATGGGAGCAATATGATAATGCAACGAATACCTCTGGAGAAAATAGTAAAACATACCCAACAAAACCAAATGGACCTATGTTTAGATCTTTGCCTCCTACAACTTCGCCTGTTCGTTATATGCCCGCTTTTAGTTCGGTTTTGAATAATGCTTTGACGACAACTTGGGAATCGGTTTCTTCTATAGCAAAAACAATGAATTTTACTTTGACAGGAAGAGATAATGCCACTCAGCCAGGAACGGCTCAAACCAGCACAGATGCTATGGTGGTTACGGTTAGTGCATCAGCTGGACCTTTTGCAATTACTTCTCAAAATGCAGGAAACGTAGCTTGGGCAAAAGGATCAGTACAAACCATAACTTGGAGTGTAAATAATACAAACACGCTTCAAGGTTCATCCAATGTTAATATAAAATTATCCACAGATGGCGGTGCGACATTTCCAATTACTTTAGCTTCTAATACACCAAACGATGGTTCTGAAACGATATTGGTTCCATCCGAAATTACGGAATCTACTAATTGCAGACTTTTAATTGAGCCAGTTGGCAATATCTATTACGCAGTCAATACTTCAACATTCGCAATTGGATATTCTGTTTCAACAACTTGTTTGACTTATAATTTTGATGGAAATTATTCAACAGGCAACAGCCAGACTTTTATTAATAAAACAGTGAGTGTACCAGCTTCAGTAGGAACAATTTCTGATGTTAATGTTTCAGTAAATGTTACGCATGCAAGATTTTCAGATCTTGAAATGCAGATTGTAAGCCCAAGCGGCAAAGTTGTAACTTTATTCAATAAAAGCTGCGGTGCTACCAATTCAACTTTAGCACTTCAGTTTGATGACAGCGGTACTAATTTAAATTGTGGTACAACGACAAGTCAAATTGTAATTCCAGCAAGCGCTTTAACTGCATTTAATAACGAGAATTCGCAGGGAACTTGGACTTTTGGAGTTCGAGATACAGAAAGCGGAGCTCTTGGAACTATAAATTCAGCATCGGTTAATATTTGTAATAAAGTTTATACGCTGGGAGATTCTGATTTTGAAAATATTGATTTTGCTTTATATCCAAACCCGAATAGAGGACATTTTACAATTCAGTTTAGCAGAGATTCAATAAAAGAAGTGAAAGTATATGTTCACGATATTTTAGGAAAATATGTATACAACAATACTTTTCAAGGTTCAGGATATTTTATTCAAGATATCCAATTGCCAAATGTTCCTGCTGGACTTTATTTTGTCACGGTTAGCGACGGAGACAGAAGAACTATAAAGAAAATTATAGTGTATTAAGATTCTTAAATCCCAGTACTAGAAAAGACAACATGTACAATTCCAAATTCCAATAGTTATAAGTATTGGAATTTGGAATTTTCTTTTTGGGATTTCTTTTTTATTGGAATTTCCCATCAAGAGTGTGCCATCGCCATACAAACAATACTAATTTTTGTTCCAGGAATTTTTAGAAGTGCTCTGGAACAGGCTTCGAGTGTTGCTCCGGTTGTAAGTACATCATCAACAATTAGGAAATGTTTATTTTGATTTTCTTCTGTTGAAATTACATCAAATATGTTTTCAATATTTTCAGAACGGCCTAGAAGATTTTTCTTGGATTGTGTTTTGGAGTACACCTTTCGGAACAGAATGTTTTCATCAAAAGGAATCTCAAAACCTGATGCAATTGCTTTTCCAAAATTAGTTACCTGATTATAACCTCGTTCTTTAAATTTCCTTTTATGAAGCGGAACGGGAATTACTGCGTCAAAAGGAATTTCAAAACAAACTTCTTTTAAATCTTCGACATACCAATTTCCTAAAACGGTGCCAATTTCCTGATGACCTTTATATTTTAAATTGTGGATGAGTTCCTGAACCATTCCTTTTTTATTGAAATATAAAAATGCCGACGCAAATTGAATATCAACTTTGCCATAAAACTTTTTGACTGCTTCGTTTTTAGGATTCAAATGATATTGAGTTAGAGGCATTTCATGGCGGCAATGTGTACAGAAAACAGTTTCATTCTGCAGTAAAAGTGCACGGCATCCGTCGCAGACTTTTGGAAAAAACAAGTTTATTATGTAATTAATCACAAAAAGAAAGATTTTATTTACGAAAATAACAAAATCAATCCTTCAATCTTTATAATTTTTCTTTTTTTTAAAGGTACTTTTTATATTTTTGCATCACTATGGCAAAACAAGAAGATATATTTAAGAATGTGGTTTCGCACGCAAAAGAGTACGGATTTATTTTTCCGTCAAGCGAAGTTTACGACGGTTTAAGTGCTGTATATGATTACGCACAAAACGGTGTCGAATTAAAAAAGAATATCCGTGAATATTGGTGGAAATCAATGGTTCAAATGAATGAAAATATTGTCGGCCTTGATGCTGCAATATTGATGCATCCAACAACTTGGAAAGCTTCTGGTCACGTTGATGCATTCAATGATCCATTAATTGATAATAAAGATTCTAAAAAAAGATATAGAGCTGACGTTTTGGTTGAAGACCATGCTGAAAAAATTCACCAAAAAGCACAAAAAGAAATTGACAAAGCAAAAGCTCGTTTTGGAGATGCATTTAATGAACAAGAGTTTGTAACTACAAATGCTCGTGTAATTGAATATTTAGCTAAAGAAAAAGAAATCAGAGAGCGTTTAGGTCGTTCTTTGGGAGCAGGTGATTTAGCAGATGTAAAAGCATTGATCGAAGAGCTTGAAATTGCTGATCCTGAAACTGGTTCTAAAAACTGGACAGAAGTAAAACAATTTAACTTAATGTTCGGAACAAAACTAGGTGCATCTGCAGAGAATGCAATGGATTTGTATTTGCGTCCAGAAACAGCTCAAGGTATTTTTGTGAACTTTTTAAATGTTCAGAAATCAGGTCGTATGAAAGTTCCTTTTGGAATTGCTCAAACAGGTAAAGCTTTCAGGAATGAGATTGTGGCAAGACAATTTATTTTCCGTATGCGTGAGTTTGAACAAATGGAAATGCAATTTTTTGTTCGCCCAGGAGAAGAAATGAAATCATACGAGTACTGGAAAGAAACTCGTTTGAAATGGCATTTATCTTTAGGATTAGGAAAAGAGAATTACCGTTTTCACGATCACGAAAAATTAGCACACTACGCAAATGCAGCTGCTGATATTGAATTTAATTTCCCATTCGGATTTAAAGAATTGGAAGGAATTCACTCTCGTACCGATTTCGATTTAAAAGCACACGAAGAATATTCAGGAAGAAAATTACAATATTTTGATCCAGAATTAAACGAAAACTATGTTCCTTACGTAGTAGAAACTTCTGTAGGTTTAGATCGTATGTTCTTGGCAGTTTTTGCAACTTCATTAAAAGAAGAAACTCTTGAAGATGGTTCTACAAGAACAGTTTTAAAATTACCAGCGGTTTTAGCACCAACTAAAGCAGCGGTTTTACCATTAGTTAAAAAAGATGGTTTGCCAGAAGTTTCAAGAAAAATCATTGAAGATTTGAAATGGGATTTCAATGTGGCGTATGATGAGAAAGATGCTGTAGGACGTCGTTACAGAAGACAAGATGCTTTAGGAACGCCTTTCTGTATTACAGTAGATCATCAAACGCTTGAAGACGAAACGGTAACAATTCGTCATAGAGATACAATGAAACAAGACCGTGTAAAAATTGCTGAATTAAGAGGTATTATCGAAAACGAAGTTTCGATGAAAAACTGGTTAATGAAAATGTAATCTTTACATACAATACTATAGATCCCAAATTCCGTAAAGGAGTTTGGGATTTTTGATTTTAAAAAACAGGTATTTTATCGATGTTTTTTGCATTTCATCATTTTGTATCAACATTTCAGTGTAATGTGTTAACAATGAAATGTTTAAAAATCTAAAATCCGTAATTTTAAATGCGGAAAAATATCAAAACCAAATTTTTTTCGAAGAAATCAAATTAAAATTATTTTTGATTGTGATTGTGGAGTGAGAAAAGCAACAAAACCAAAAATTGAAAAAGTATTCGTATATTATTATTGATGATGATGCTGAAAGTATTTTGAAGACCAAAACAACCGCTGCAGGTTTTTCAGAATTATCTTTTATGGCTTCGTCATCAAATTTTCAAGAAGGTTTAAATTTGGTTTTAGAGCATAAACCAGCTCTAGTTTTTTTAGAAATCGATCCCAAAAATAGGGCAAGTGAATTGTCTCTCGCTTTCATCAGCGAATTGCATCGTTTCTTTCAGGAAATTCCCAAAATTATTATTACTACCAATAAAAGAGACAAAGCATTTGATTCTATTCAATATGGTGTTTTTGATTATCTTTTAAAACCTGTTGCGCATGTTGATCTTCTAAAATCGGTTTTAAGACTTAAAAAAACTAATTTAGATAGTAAAACGTCGCAATTTATAGAAGAACCGACTTCTATCGTAATAGATAATGTAAATAACGTTACAATTCCTCAAAACGTCGAAAAACCTTTAACAATCTGTATCAAATCGTATGGTGATTATCGATATTTAAATGCAGCCGACATTTGTTATTTTCAAGCCGATAATAATTCGACCGATATTTATTTGAATACCGGTGAAATGATTACCGCATTTAAAACGTTAAAGCATTTTGAGAGTGTTTTGACGTATCCTTTTATCCGAATTCACAACAGTTATGTAATCAATCGTAATTACATTGCACGAATTCATAGCGGAAACTCAATCTGTTACATAAAAAATTCCTCAAAGAAGATTCCTTTTTCTAAAACCTACAAAGCAAATGTGGATCAAATAATTTCTGATTTTGCTGCAGGAAATTACTTAGAAATCTAAAAACCAGACGTTTACACGAATTTGCTATCCATTGACTATCAATTGGGTATGATCTACCATAAACTCAATTTTTCATATAAATTTTTCTCGACCTCGGTATTAGTTTTACACCATGATTCGCAACAAACAGCAAGTCATTCTCCAAAAAAATAAACTAAAATTAATAAAAAATTAAACCCTCAGGTCATGAAAAAAACAGCTTTGACAATCGGATTATTCTCTTTAGTAATGGTAGCAGCTTCTTTTGCAAATCCAGAAGCTTCAAATAAAATAATAGAAATTAATCCTCCTACAGGTACAGGTGCAACAAATGGCGGAAGACAAAAGGCTGATTTTGCTGCGTTAAGAAAATCAGAAGTAAATTCTAAGCATTTAAACAGCTTTGCTGCAGATAGTCAATCTAAAAGAATGACCGTAAAAGTAGACTAAGAAAAAACAGATAAATATAAAAAGGGCTGTCCATTTTGGGCAGCCTTTTTTTTGTTTCTATACTTTTACTATTTTTGGTAAAACTCTTAAACGATATTGAAAAATAATTGTGTAATATTATTCCTTTTTTGCCTTGTTTTGTTGAGTTGTGTCAATAAAAACAGAGATCCTAAAAACCTAGACTCACAAGAAGATAGTCTTACAATTTACCTATCTAAGGCTAAAGATGTGAATCTGACAACAGAAGATAAAAAGACTTATAATAAGAAAGCATTTGATATAATTTTAGATCAAAAGGACGATTCTATTAATAAAGTGAATCTTTTTAAAGTTGCAAATAGATATTATAATATGGGCGACTTGAAAGAATATTTAATAACAACAGAGCTAATTTTAGAGCGATCCTTAAATTCTAAAGATTCTGTTAATATGGCAAAAGCTTACAGTTATTTAGGAGATTATTATGTTTCACAATCTATATCTGATAGTGCTTTTATGAACTATTTCAAGGCAGAAAAAGTTTATTTGAAAATAAAAGACAAATATAATTTAGCTAAGACATTTTTAAATAAAGCAAATCTTCAGTTTAATGGAGGGGATTATTTCGAAAGTGAAATTAGTGTTTTTAAAGCATTACGAATTTTAAAGGAAGAGAAAAATGTCAATGATCTGCTTTATGATTGTTACAACTTATTAGGACTCTTATATAATGAACGAGAAGAATACCAAAAAGCACTTGATTTTCATTATAATGCCTTAAAAATAGTTAAGGATAAATCCATGCCTGCTGAATTTCAATTGCAAGCAACATCACTAAATAATATTGGTTATGTTAATTTAAAGAAAGAAAATTACAGAGCAGCAAAAATGTATTTTCAAAAAGCATTAAATGAAGATAATTTATATAAGCAAAATAAGGAGTTGTATGCTATTGTTTTAGATAACTTAGCCTATTCCAAGTTTAGATTGAGAGAAACGAAAGATTTATTTGTTCAGTTTGATAACGCACTAAAAATAAGAGATACTCTAGGACTTAAATCTGGTGTAGTTTTAAGTAAATTACATTTGTCTGAATATTTTGCCTACAAAAGAGATACTCTTACCGCTATTGAATATTGTAATCAGGCTTTGGTTTTGTCAAGGAGATCGAATCAAATAGCTAATACGTTAGATGTACTTAAACAGATAGCAATTATTGATCCGAGAAATGCATCAAAATATTCTAGAGAATATATCAAGTTAAATGATAAAATGCTTAAAGCAGAACGAAATATGGGAGAAAAATTCTCCCGAATCGAATATGAAACCAATGAAATAAAAGATCAAAATTCCAGTCTTCAGGAGAAAAATAAAACCTTGGTTTATGTCTTTAGTATTTGTACATTGCTAGGGTTGTTTTTTTATGTGTATAAAACCCAACAGGCAAAAAATCGTGAGTTACTTTTTAAACAGCAACAACAGATTGCAAATGAAGATATCTATAATATGATGATTTCACAGCAAAATGAAATTGAGCTGACAAGGATTAAAGAAAAGAAAAAAGTAGCGCAGGAATTACACGACGGAGTTCTAGGGCGTATGTTTGGTATTCGAATTAGTTTGGATAGTTTAGATAAAGTGGATGAGGTTGAAGCAGCATCTAAGCGAAAAAAATATTTGGCGGAACTTAAAAATATTGAACAGGATATTCGTGAAATTTCTCATGATTTAAGTAGAGAAAAATCCGAATTAATTAATAATTTTGTTTTGATTTTAAATAAACTATTTGAAAATCAGATAAATACGTATAGTTCCAAATTGATTACTTCTTTTGACCCTGAAATAAAATGGGAGTTAATTAGTAATATTGTTAAAATTAATCTGTATCGAATTATTCAAGAAGGGCTACAAAATTGTAATAAGTATGCTAAGGCTGATATTATTAAAGTAGAATTTAAAAATGAAAACGAAAATTTGGTTTTATGTATAGAAGATGATGGAATAGGATTTAATACTAATAAAACCAAAAACGGAATCGGTCTGCATAATATTGAATACAGAGCAACAGAATGTAAGGGTACAGTTACTATAAAATCTGCCAAAGGAGAAGGAACAGTTCTAATTGTAAAAATCCCTATAGACCCAAATAATAACCTGCAAAATAATGACATTTGATTTAACAGCTCCAGTTCCGCAACTAGTTAAAAAGAATATTTTGATAGTAGATGACCATCCATTTATTATTGAAGGATATAAAAATGCGATAACTCGTTATAATCCAAAACAATATGAGTTTTTAATTTCACAGGCGCACGATTGTAAGTCAGCCTATGATATAATTGAAAGCAATAACACACCTTCTTTTGATATTGCTTTTTTGGATATCAGTATGCCTCCTTATGAGGAAAAAGAGATTTTTTCAGGTGAAGATTTGGCAAAACTGCTTCTTGTAAAAATGCCTTCTTGTAAAATCATTTTGTTGACCATGTATACGGAACTTCTAAAAATTAAAACAATAATTAGAAATATTCAGCCTAATGGATTAATCATCAAGAACGATCTTACTTTTGATGAATTACTTTCTGCTTTTGATAAAGTAATGAAAAATGAAAAATACTACAGTCAGTCCGTATTAAAGATGCTGAACCAGACTACTCACAATGCTATTGAAATTGATCAGTACGATAAGCAGATATTAATTAATCTGGCGAAAGGATCATCTGTTACCGAGATGCTTTTAAATATTCCTATTTCTTTGAATGCAATCGAAAAGAGAAAAAAACATCTAAAAGAATTGTTGAAAATAAGAAGCGGTTCTGATGATGATTTAGTGAGGGAAGCTAAAAGTAAGGGGCTTTTTTAAAAAGAAATCCCAATTAGAAAATCCCAAATTCCAATAAAAAAAGAAATCCAAAAAAGAAATTCCAAATTCCAGTAGCTATAAGCATTGGAATTTGGATTTTTTTTATTGGAATTTTCAAAAATTTATTCGGTAAGAGCATCCCATCCTCGTGCTTTTAAAGCAATTTTGGTGTTGGCACGTGTTACAAGATGTATTCCTTCATTTTCTTCTGTCATGTGACCAATAACAGAGAAATTCGGATTTCCTTTTATTTTGTCAAAATCATTGATGTCAATTGTAAATAGAAGTTCATAATCTTCTCCGCCGTTAATAGCGACAGTTGTGCTGTCGATATTAAACTCTTCGCAAGCAGAAATAAACTGCGGATCTAAAGGCAGTTTATCTTCGTATAAATTACAACCCACTTTTGATTGTTTGCAGATGTGAATAATTTCAGAAGATAATCCGTCCGAAATATCAATCATTGCAGTTGGTTTAATGTCCAAAGCATGAAGCAAAGTGCGAACATCTTTTCTTGCTTCTGGTTTCAATTGACGTTCTACTAAATAAGTATAAGGATCTAAATCCGGCTGATTGTTTGGGTTAACCTGAAAAACTTGTTTTTCGCGTTCCAAAACTTGTAATCCCATGTAAGCAGCGCCAATATCTCCAGTTACAACCAAAAGATCGGTTTTTTGAGCACCGTTTCGGTAAACCAATTCATTTTCATCAGCTTCTCCAATAGCAGTAATACTAATAATTAAACCTTTTTGAGATGAGGTTGTATCGCCGCCAATTACATCTACTTTATATTCTTTTGCAGCGTGCGTGATTCCATCAAACAATTCTTCTAGCGCTTCAAGCGGAAAACGATTTGAAACCGCTACAGAAACTGTAATTTGTGTTGGCTTCGCATTCATAGCGCAGATATCAGAAACGTTTACGACAACAGCTTTGTATCCTAAATGTTTTAACGGCATATAAGCCAAATCGAAATGAACTCCTTCTATCAATAAATCAGTAGAAACAACTACTTTTTTGTCTTTAAAATCAAGAACAGCCGCATCATCGCCTATACTTTTTAAAGTAGATTCCTGAGTAACATCAAAGTTTTTGGTTAAATGGTCTATTAAACCGAATTCGCCCAATTGAGCTATGCTGGTTCGTTGTGGATTTTTATCTTCGATCATTTCTGTTAAGTTCCAAAGTTATTAAGTTGCAAAGGTACAAAGGTTTTTTTTAAAGATGCTAATCCCGATAGCTTATCAAGGCTAAGTTTTTTAGAGACATTTATTCTGTAGAAACGCATCGCAATATGTTTTTTAATGGTATTAAAAACCATTATCGCTTCATACTAAAATGAGCTTTGAATTCTTGAACCACGCCATTTTGAGTATAAGTAACCTGAAACCAATAATCGGAAGAAGGAAGTGGACTGCCGTTGAAATTGCCGTCCCAGCCTGCGCCAGAAGGCTTAATCATTTTTATGAATTTACCATAGCGATCATAAATTGTGATCACGGCATCTGGCTGATCTGCAAGATCGGGAATGTTCCAAGTGTCATGGTAACCATCATTGTTTGGAGTGAAAAACTTAGGATATTTAAGCACCTTGGCAAATAAAATAAGATTGTCACAATTTGCTTTAATATCTCTTATTGTAATAGCGTGTTCTCCTGAATCTACATCCTTAAATATATTACTGGTTTGAAAATCGCCATCATCCAGCTGGTATTCATAGATTCCAAAACCATTTGTTAGGTTTACGGTAATATCTATATCATCCTCAAATTCATCCGAAACTGTTACGGTTGCAATTGCCGGACTTGATTTTTCGACGGTTACAGTGGCTGGATTATAACCGCAGTCGTTACCAACATCTGGTATTTTTTTGACGGGGACAACGGTATAAATACCTTCTTGAGTTGCGGTATATGTTGGTCCGGTACCCATTTTGTTGTTATTAAAATACCATTCAATAGTATAATCTGGTGAATTAATTCCGGAATTCAATACCACAGAATTTAATAATGCTCCAGTTTGATAATCGACACAAATGATTCCGTTTTGTACAGAGAAATTTTTTAAAGGATAGATAGTAATGTAAAAATCATCTTGAGCAAAACAGTTAGGATTTGTAGGCGATGACGCATAGATATACAATCTCTGGCTGGTATTTATTTTTTGGCCTGATGTTAATAAAGTTCCGGTTGCATTGGGACCGCTGTAATAATTTCCAATTGCTAAAGGAGGTAAAGTGTAGCTTTCGCAAATGGCAACATCAGGAGTATTCGCCAATATGGGAGTTTGAGAAATCGTAACCGAAAAACTCTTTTCGCTAACACAGGTTAGGCGTGTGCCTGAAACAGCATAAACATAAACGGTCTGGGAGGTTTTTAATATAGTTCCTGCTTGAATAATTGAGCCTTTTCCGCCTGGTTGAGCATAATAATTTCCCAACGTCAGCGGAGGCAAAGTATAACTGTCGCAAACATTTATGTTGCTGAAACTGCCGACATCTATTCCTAGATAATTCACTTTAAAAAAGGTTTCATTACTGCAGGAAGGAAAATCAGCCCATTCGTTGTAAATATAAATAGTCTGTGTAGTGTTTATGGCAGTTCCTTCTGTTAACTGTGTTCCCAAACCATGCGGACCTCCCGTAGCAGTGTAATATTTTCCGTTTCTCAGTTTGGGAAGTTTAAAATCGTTGCAGGTTACTACGTCTGTGAAACTGTCAACAGGAGGAAGAGGTTTTATTTGAACAGTAAAACTATGTTCGTTTGTACATTCGGGACCAACTGAATAAACATAAATAGTTTGTGTTGCCGTTATAATGTCACCTGCTTTTAATCGTGTTCCTCCACCATTGGTTTTTGTAAAATAGTTACCGTTTACCAATGGCGGTAAAACATAACGTGCACATTCCAATCTATTAACGGGAGTATCTACAGGAGGAAGCGGTTTTATGGTAATTACATATTTAAGATTTTCGGTACAATTGGGTGAAGTAGTTGTTGCCGCATAATAATACACAGTTTGTGAGCTGGTAATCACGGTTCCGGCTAGAATACTTTTGCCTTGTCCTCCCGGACTTTCATAATAACCGCCAATAGCAATTGCAGGTAAAGTAAAACTGCCGCATCTTGAGATTGGAACAAAAATGGGAGAATTTACGATATCAATTTTAAAAGAATGCTCATTGGTACATCTTCCGTCATTTGCAAAAATAAATATCGTCTGACTGGAAGTTATTTTATCTCCCGCTTTCAAAGCTTTGCCTAAACCGCCTGATGCTGTAAAATAATTTCCGTTTGTCAAAGCAGGTAATGTATATGAATCACAGGTAACAACATTCGCAGGTTTGTCTATTTCGGGCAGCGGATAAACTGTAAAAGGAACTGGAATATCTCGACATACAGAGCCATTAATTACAGCATAATAATAAATAGTCTGACTTGCTGTAAATACTGTTCCTTCAGGAATAACATCGCCGCGTCCTCCAGACTGCGTGAAAAAACCGCCCGCAGGTACTCGTGGTACAACATATTGTCCACAGGCTTCTTTTTTAAAACCAATTTCGTAAATCAAGGTCACATTAAAACTGCTTTCGTTGGTACAACTGTTTGTAGTAGGACCTTTGTAAATGTAGTAAGTCCCGCTTTTGGTAATAACATCTCCAGGATTTAGTTTCGTTCCCGTTCCATTTGTTGAAGTGTTATATTCACCATTTGTAATTGGTGGCAAGGTGTAGCTGTCGCAGGCAATTACATTCGGAATTTTATCTACAATTGGCAACGGATGAACAATTACATTGAAATTTAATGTTGTATAACAAACGGAATTTGAAATATTTTCAATACGCACCCAGATCGTTTTCGGTGATTGTGATAATGATGTAGTGAAAACTTTAGGATCTGCAATATTGTTTCGGGCTAGATTTGCATCAGTTTCGCTCTGATAATATCTGATTCTGTATTGGGAAGAATTTAATCCGTTTAAGATGATTGGTTCCTGAACAGTTAAATCGACGGCTACATTTTTTGAAACAGTATCACAAGCATTTAAGTCTGGTGGTTTTATCACATTGATAGGATCTGTTACCAATAAATTAAATGAAATTAAATTATCACAAAAGAAGGTTTTATCATAAACAGGCACCACTTTTATATATATGGTTTGATTCCCTGAACTGACATAAGATTTTAACTGACTTTCGGGAATAATAGGTTGGTTGGCATTAGCCGCAGCTAAAGAATCAAAATAATAAATAGAATATTTAGCAGGATCGATGCCTAATTCAGTTAAATTGTTCTGAGTCAAATCATATTGATAAGTGCCGGTTGTAGTATAACAAGCAGTTAAGTTTTTAGGAGTTTTAATAATCAAATCGTTAATTACAACTTCATCCTTAACCACACAGCCGGAAAGTGTTGCTGTAACTCCATAAGTTCCGGCTTTATCGACTGTCAAAGAATTGCTGGTTTCATTTGGAATTACTGCTCCGTTTAGTGTCCAGACATAACTGAAATTCCCGACTAGATCTGATTTAAGTGTGATTTTCTCGCCTTGACAAATGATTCTGTCGGGACCTAAATCCATAGTGGTCATAAAACTGCCTCCTTTTATAAAAACTGCCGAATCGTAATTGCTGTCGTTATAATCGCCAATAGCCAATTTTATGCGATAAGTTCTGTTTGGAATTACAGTTGAAGAAGCAGTTAAAACTTTGGTTTCACCTCTCATATTGATAGCAGACTCAGTAGGATTCGCAACATTATAACGGTCAAATAAAGTAGCATTGGCAGATAAACAGGAAGAATTATACTGCTGGTCTCTAATATTTTTGACCGAAACTGGAGTTGTCGTTCCTGGTACTACAGCAAGATTTGTAGAAATTCCGCTTGTTAAATCAGTTAATATAAAAGCAAATACATCGCTAAATCCGCATTGAAATTCACCGTATTCATTCGAAGCAAACAGAAAATCAAAACTAAAATTGCTTGATAAAGGCGTAAAATCAAATTGAAGAAAGCTGACATCTGTAACAGGTACAACTTGTCCGTTGCTATCACTGATTTGCTGTAAATCGCTATCGGTAGCATTATTCAGTTTACTGCTTTCGTTATTGCCGGTATAGGATCCTTCGGTATATTTGGCCATTCCGTTTCGTATAATGATACCGCTGGAAATAGGAAAGTTTGGATTAGTACTTGTGAATTTACCGATTCCCTGACGCGAGGAGAATTTAAAATTACTTTCGTTTGAACAGCCATTCTGCATTAATTCTGTTCGTACCAGTTCAGGAATACCCAAGCTTGTAGTATCGACTATGATTCCTTGTGATGAAGATATAGCCGAACAAAATAATAAAAGTAGAAGTAGAGCCGCTCTCATAATTCATATTTTATTAGTAGGGTTATTTAAAGTTACGAAATTATTTATATTTAAAATTATGATTATCAGTATTTTATGATTCTTTAACCTTATTTAAACAAAAATGAAAGAGAATTTTAATTGTGTTAAATTATTAGTGAACCGCTTGTAAATAAAGAGCCTAAGTTGTTTAAATAGGAAAGAGAAGCGTTAGTTTTTGTTACGATTAAAGAATGAATTCTAAAATATTCTAAAAATTATTTTTCCTACTGACAAACTGTTGTCACCGGCCCATTCTACTTTTGAAGTATTAAAAATATTTAAACTTTAAAACCATGAAAACATTAGCTGCACAAGTAATTACACAAGAAGATTTATTGAAACACTGGCAAGGACATCGTGCTCTTACACGTCGATTAATTGAGATTTTTCCAGAGAAAGATTTCTTCGAATTTTCAATAGGAGGTATGCGTCCTTTTGCAAAATTGGTTGATGAACTTTTGGCTATTGCAGTTCCAGGACTTAGAGGAATTGTAACGAAACAAACTGAAGCATTTTCAGAAGGAGGAGAAAAATTGATTTTTAAAGCACAATATCTGGAAAAATGGGATGAAGCTACAGAAGAAATCAATACATACTGGGAACAATTGTCTATTGAAGATTTCAGCGAAACTTTTAATCTTTTTGGACAGTATGAATTTCCAATTATTCAGAATATCTTATATTTTATTGATAACGAAGTGCATCACAGAGGACAAGCTTATGTGTATTTAAGAGCCTTAAATATCGAACCGCCGTTTTTCTGGGAAAGATAATTGATATTTTTTTCTTAACTTAATAATACAAATCTAAAATTAAGACAATGAGTTTAAAGAAGATAATGTCCAATTATGCCGATTATAATTTATGGGTAAACCAGCAATTTGTAAACTGGCTTTCGCCGAAGTCAGATGAATTGTTGTATGCAGAAGTGCCTTCGAGCTTTTCAACCATAATGAAAACACTCGACCATATTTGGTCTACAGAAGAATATTGGTTTTCTGTAATTTCTCAAAAAGATGTTTCTCAAAAGAAGGCAGAAAACGAATTATCTAAAGAAGAGATTTTTGAAGGATTGCTCAATTCATCTGCAAAATTGAAATACTTCATCAACTCATTGTCTGAAGAAGATTTAAGCACAGAAATTAAAATAACAAATCCATGGTTTGAATGTGAACTGCCAATTGCAGATTATCTGATTCAGGTAATTAATCACGGCACATATCACCGCGGACAGATTGTAACTATAGGAAGAAATATCGGAATTACTGATGCTTCCAATACAGATTATAATTTTTACAATGTCATAAAACAGAAATAAACGAAAAAACTCCTGAAGATAATGTTTTCAGGAGTTTTTTTATGATAACCTTTTCCTATTGATGTCCAGTAATTTTAGAACGTTTGTTTTTAATACTTCAGGTTCCAGAATTTCAGCATAATCTCCAAACATCAAAAACCATCTCGGAAATGCATTATTGATATCTCTGGACATAAAGGTCATTTCGATTTTATCATCAACTTCTTTTTGTGAAATAAAACCATGATATTTTCTCTCGCTCGCTAAATATCTTGCTATTTTACGGTCAATTAAAAGGCGGACTTTTGTTGTTGGACAGGTTTCTGTTTTAGTCAAATAAGTTTCTAAATCATCGTGTTCAATTGTAAAATTAACGTCGGTTTTTTTGATTCCCTGAATTCGGTCGGTTCTAAACTGACGGTAATCTTTTCGAAGATGACAGTATCCTAAAAAATACCAGTTATTATTATCGTGAAAAACTCCAATAGGTTCCAGATTACGTTGTGTGGTTTCGTCTTTCTCAAAAGTTTTATACGTCAAAAGAATCTGTTTTTTCTCAGCAATACCTTCAAAAAGAACAGATAGTGTGTTTGGCGAATTATCATTAAACATCGGTTCAGCAGTCTGCATTACGATTCTGGATTCGATATTTGAAAGGTAATCTTTGTCGGTACTTCTTAAAACGGATTTTAATTTAAACATGGCCGATGCATAATGTGTTCCCAAAGAAGGATCGGTAAATTTTTGCATTAGTTTTTCTGCTGCAATAAAACTGCTCACTTCTTCGCGAGTAAACATGACAGGTGGCAATCTATAACCGTCCATTAAAGCATAACCAACTCCGGCTTCGCTGTAAATGGGAACTCCGGATGCTTCAAGAGTTCTGATATCCCTGTAAATAGTTCTTAAACTACAATCAAAACGATCGGCCAATTCCTGTGCTTTTACAATCTTTTTAGATTGCAATTGGATTAGAATGGCGATAATTCGGTCAAATCGTTTTGGAGTTTCGTCGAGCATTTTTTTAAATTCTAAGATTTTGTGCAGTAATCTTAGCACCTATCGGAACTAAGTTTTTGCAGAGATTCAAAGATACAGTTTTTGGCATTTTTTTTTAATTATTAAAATAGGAAAAGGTATTTTTGGAGAGTAATACAAACAACATTATTAAGTTTAAAAGTAAATATATGATCAATAACTACATTTTCAATGAATATGAAAAGAGATTTGAGCCAAAAGAAACTACATGTGCCTATTGCGAAGAATCGCAAATAAAAAACATGAAAGACACACATTTCGTAGCGCTTTATGTTACTGATGATCGTACTAATCTTATTGTATACAGATCTGTAAAATATTCAACACTTTTAATTGGGATTCCAAGGTGCGCATCGTGCAGAGAAATTCATGATAAATCTGTGGTTAAGTCTAGATTAATAACTTGGATGATAGTTCCAGTTTTAATGGGACTTTTGTTTTATTATATTTCGGTTTTAGGTGTGTTCCTTTTCATAGCTGGATTTTTTGCGATTGTTACAGGAGGATTTTATGGATCACATAAACTCACTCAGTTTTTTGTTGCAAAAGAGAATATTTATAATTTGCAGGATGGAACTGACAATGACAGGGTTATTCAAAATCTAATTTTGGATGGATGGTCTCTCAATCAGCCGTCAGCGTAAAATCAGCCAAAATTTTGACTAAATAAAAAAGCTGTCCCAAAAATTGAGACAGCTTTGCTTTATAGTTTATTATAAAGATTTAAAATCTGTACAAAACTCCAAATTGTGGCTGATCAAAAATATTCTCAAATAAATTGATGTTTAATTGAAAAGTATCCGAAGATGGACCATTTTCTGGAGAAACGCTGTTGTAAGCCAGAACATTTGCTAGCACAAAAGTTACCGCAATATTTTTGGTAACAAAGTAGTTTAATCCGACATTAATATCGGCAGTTAAACTGTTGTCTGTGTCACTGCCAACAAGTGGTGTTTCGGTTTTGTTTCTTCCATAACCTAAACCAAGTTCAGCATAAGTTTTAAAACGTTTTTTGTCTAATTCTAAGAAATAGTAACGAGCAAAAGCTCCAACCCCAAATACATTTGTTTTTACTTGTGTTGCTTCTACTTTGTTACTTGAATAATTTAATTTGGCTCCAACTGCAAATTTATCATTTAGCAAATAGCCAAACTTTGGACTAAATCCATAATAATCGGCTGTGCCACCAGTACTAATTTTAATAGAACCTTCAAGAAACATATCTCCTTGTTGAAAAGTCACACCTTTTGCAGAATTCATTTCAGCTTCAGCTTGGTCTTCTTGAGCGTTTGCAAAACAAAAGGTAAAAAGGGCTAAAATAACTGATAATTTAGTTTTCATAATCTTACATAATTTAATTGTTTGTAAGATTAAAAATACTTTTTCTCATTTTAAATCACTTTGAGTTTAGTCAAACGCGTTAAAAATCAATTTATTAAGTTAATATTTGTATAAATTAACAGGTTTTTACTTGTTTTAATTAAACGATAGAAATAGATTTAAAATAAAAAAATGAAGAATTTATCATGCTGTAAGAAATTTTAGTTATTGTTTTTGATATTTTTGATTAATAAAAAAAAGAGACTAATAAATGTACAATAAACTGACCCAGAACCAAGAAGCCGAGTTAAGAAATAGGATGAGAAATGGTACTTTTGATAGTGAATATGAAATAAAAAGTCTTGTAAGAATTGGCTATGATCCTGGTATTGCAGATTTTTTAGTCAATAAAGTAGTATTAGATTTTAAGGATGAGTTGTCTCAAGAAATAAAAGAAAGCAAACAGACAGAGGATAAGAAAAATGTTGCGTGGTGTATTTTGTGGGCTTCCTCTTTATTTTCCGCTATGATGGGTGAGATGAATATCTGGATCATTTTAATTTCTTTGGTAATAGCATCCTTTGCAGCTTATTGGGGATTCCCGAAAAGAAGAATAGCCGCAATTGCTGGATTTGTAATTACGGCACTCATGATGCCTTTTGCTTTCGACTATTATTTGAGAAACAAGGAAACTTATATGCGATTTGAGCTTTTTATTCCTGCAGCGGTAGCTTTTGGAACAGGTTTACTAGTAAAGTATATTTTATCAAAATTGATGTATTCTGATAATGATTAGTTTTATAAACATATTATAAAAACAAAACCCGATAACGAAAGTCATCGGGTTATATCTTAATACTTAATACTTAGTACTTAAATCTTAATACTAAAGTTTAATCATTCAATTTTAAAACAGCCATAAATGCTTCTTGCGGAATCTCAACGTTTCCTACCTGACGCATACGTTTTTTACCTTTTTTCTGTTTTTCCAGTAATTTACGCTTACGCGAAATATCTCCACCATAACATTTTGCGGTAACGTCTTTACGAAGTGCTTTAATCGTTTCACGAGCAATAATTTTAGCTCCAATTGCAGCTTGAATTGGAATATCAAATTGTTGTCTTGGAATTAACTCACGCAATTTCTCGGTCATTTTTTTACCGATGTTGTAAGCGTTATCTTCGTGAATTAACGCAGAAAGTGCATCTACTGTTTGTGCATTTAAAAGGACATCCAATTTCACTAATTTAGAAGTTCGCATTCCAATTGGAGAATAATCGAAAGAAGCATAACCTTTAGAAACTGTTTTTAAACGATCATAAAAATCAAATACAATTTCTGCCAAAGGCATATCAAAGTTTAATTCAACACGTTCAGTAGTTAAATAAGTTTGATTGGTAATTAAACCACGTTTTTCGATACATAAGCTCATTACGTTTCCAACAAAGTCAGATTTTGTAATGATAGTAGCTTTGATAAATGGCTCTTCAACCCTGTCTAGTTTTGAAGGCTCTGGCAAATCGGATGGATTATTTACGATTAATGGAGTTTCTGGATGTTTTTTAGTATAAGCTAAATAAGAAACGTTAGGAACTGTAGTAATTACAGTCATATCAAACTCACGTTCTAAACGTTCCTGAATGATTTCCATGTGAAGCATTCCTAAGAATCCGCATCGGAAACCAAATCCTAATGCAGCAGAACTTTCAGGAGTAAAAACTAATGAAGCATCATTCAACTGTAATTTTTCCATCGAAGAACGTAAATCTTCATAATCTTCTGTATCAACGGGATAAATTCCGGCAAATACCATTGGTTTTACGTCCTCAAAACCAGTAATCATATTGGTAGTTGGTACTTTCGCATCAGTAATCGTATCACCCACTTTTACTTCACGTGCTTCTTTAATTCCAGAAATCAAATAACCAACATCTCCCGCAGATACTACATTTTTAGGAACCTGGTTTAATTTTAAAGTTCCAATTTCATCAGCAAAATATTCGTTGTCTGTAGCCATGAATTTAATTTTCTGGCCTTTTTTGATTTCACCATTTACAACTCTAAAGATTACTTCGATTCCACGAAATGGATTGTAAACCGAGTCAAAAATCAAAGCTTGTAACGGTTCTTCTGAATTTCCTTTTGGAGCTGGAATTTTTTCGATAATGGCTGCTAAGATATTTTCAACACCAAAACCAGTTTTTCCAGAAGCATGAATAATATCTTCTAATTTACATCCTAATAAATCGATAATATCATCACTAACTTCTTCTGGATTTGCACTTGGTAAATCAACTTTATTCAAAACCGGAATGATTTCTAAGTCGTTTTCTAATGCTAAATATAAATTTGAAATCGTTTGTGCCTGAATACTTTGTGCCGCATCAACAATCAATAAAGCTCCCTCACAGGCAGCAATAGATCTCGAAACTTCATACGAAAAATCTACGTGGCCGGGAGTATCAATTAAGTTTAAGATATATTCCTCGCCTTTGTATTTGTATTCCATCTGAATGGCATGACTCTTAATGGTAATTCCACGTTCACGCTCCAAGTCCATGTTGTCAAGCAATTGTGCTTTTTCTTCACGAGCTGTAACGGTTTGTGTTGCGCCTAATAATCTGTCCGCCAATGTACTTTTACCGTGGTCAATGTGTGCAATAATGCAAAAGTTACGTATCTTCTTCATTTTAATATATCAGTTCTCTAAACGAGTTTTAGTATTTTTTGGGAATAATTCACACCAAAGCAATTGCTTTAAAGCGTGTTATTAAGGCGCAAAGATAGCGCAAAGTTTTGGATTCTGGAATGCTGATCTTAGATAGTTGAAAGATGTGAATTAAAATTGGCATTAATATTCAAAATTAAACCCTTTTTGAGTTAATTTTTTGTACATCTCATCATCAAATTTATAAAGTTTAGCCGCTCTGTGCGAAACGTCTTTTTGCTTTTCATCCAATGCAGTCAAGAGTTTCATGTGCAGAATTTTTCGTCTAAAATTAGATTTGTCCAATTCAATTCCTAGAATTTCTTCATACAAATGCATCAGTTGCAATAGAGTAAATTTTTCAGGAAGAAGGTTAAATCCAATTGGCGCTTGACGCACTCTATTTCTAAGCTGCAATAAACTGAATTCTAAAATTTCATTGTGGTCAAAAATCAGGTCTGGAATTTCATTTATTTTATACCATTTGGCTTCAATAACTTTTAAACTCGCTTTGATATTATAATCTTCTCGATTGACCAAAGTGTAATAACCAATAGTTACGACACGTCTTTCCAAAACACGTTTGGGATTTGTAAAAGCTTTTAACTGCTCTAGATAAATATCTTCCAGTCCAGTAAGTTCCTGCAAAATACGCTGGGCGGCATCGTCGGCACTTTCTTCGCGTTGCAGCCATCCGCCCAGAAGTCCCCATTTACCTTTACTTTCACCTTGTGCGTGCTGCACGAGGAGAACTTCGAGACTCTCTTTGTTAAAACCGAAGAAAACACAGTCAATTGTGATTCCTTCAACAGCTGGTTTGTGGTCGTTAGTAGTTATTTCTGTCAATTTAATATTGTGTTTCGAAGTTTAAAAAGATTTCACGTACTGAAAATTAGAATTCAAAATTAAATCCTTTTTCAGTTAATTTCTTATAGATTTCTGGATCAAATTTGTACAGCTGTGCTGCTCGATGTGAAACATCTTGTTGTTTTTCGTCTAAAGCTACCAAAAGTTTCATGTGAAGAATTTTTCTCCTAAAATTAGGTTTGTCCATCTCGATTCCTAAAATTTCTTCGTACAATCTCATGAGCTGTAATAAAGTAAATTTTTCAGGAAGTAGATTAAATCCGATTGGAGTCTGACGGACTCTATTTCTAAGATGTTTTAAACTGTAGGCCAAGATTTCATTATGATCATAAATCAAATCGGGAATGCTGTTTATTTTATACCATTTGGCGTCTGAAGCCGTAAAACCTGCCTTAATATTGTAATCTTCTCTTTTTACAAGAGCATAATATCCAATTGTAATGACGCGTCTCAGCGGAAAACGATCTGGATCTCCAAAGGCTTTCAGCTGTTCGAGGTAAATATTATCAAGACCAGTCAGCTCATTCAATAATCGATGAGCGGCATTGTCTGTGCTTTCTTTTTTATAAATCCATCCTCCCGGCAGACCCCATTTTCCCTTGCTGATACCTTCACCATGCTGTACCAGTAGTACTTCAAGACTGCCTTTGTCAAAACCAAAAATAACGCAGTCAATCGTGATTGCGTTCATGGCACTGTGCTCATTTTTTGAGGCAGTTTTATCATCTACATTTTCAACCATATTTGAGATAAATTTTGACAAATTAAATAAATAAAATGATTATTAGGCTTCTTCAAAGCTTTATATTTTTTTTAACGTAACAAAAAATTGATAATCAGTTAATTAAAAATGTTCGAAAAATGGGTTTTAAAAATCCTAATTCTTAAACTACTGATTGTCAATTTTATAAAACATTGATTTTCTTATATTTTTTATTTCGATTTCATTTCTCTTTTTACAGCATTGATAAAAATGAAATAGTATTTCTCAGAATTGAAAAAAATTAACCCTAATATTTTGTTAATATAGAAAATTTGTTTTACACTTGTAGTCAAATTTACCATAAGATAAATTCAAATTGACTATAAGTAAAAAAGGCAAAGCTACAACTTAACTTAAACTTACCACAAATGTTTTTTTAGAAATTGATTTTCGAATCGATTTTAATGATAAAAAATAACTGCTTATAGTCTTGCAAGTACTAAATGTTGGAAATGAGATTCAGGCCCTCATTTTTTGACATTAACTGCTTGGGAAGCTTTTCCAGATTTCTCTTAAGGTAGAAATTACTAACTATAACTTAAACTTAATCAATTCTTATTATGAAAAGCAAAAATTGTATTAAAACAACAAAGCTGTCATACTTTATGACAGTGCTGCTTAGCGTATTTATGATGCAGTTTGGATTTGCACAAGAATCCAAAACTGTAAGTGGAACAATCACTTCTGCCGAAGACGGATTTGGAGTTCCAGGAGCAACTGTACAAGTACAGGGAACAAAATCGAGTACTATTACCGATTTTGATGGAAAATATAAAATTGAAGCCAAAACAGGCGATGTTTTAGTATTCACTTTTGTGGGATTTAAAACACAGAATATTAAGGTTGGCGATCAAAAAATAGTCAACGCGGTTTTACAGCCAGAAACAGCAGAACTTAAAGAAGTTGTGGTTATTGGATATGGTTCTCAAAAGAAAACCTTGGTTACAAATGCTGTAACTCAGGTTAGTGGAGAAAACCTAACAAAAACAAATACTACCAATGCGCTTCAGGCACTTCAAGGTCAGGCGGCGGGTCTTCAAATTACTTCTACTTCTGGCCAACCGGGAGAAAGCCTGAATGTAGTAATTAGAGGAGTTGGTTCAACAGCAGGAAGTAATCCGCTTTATGTTGTTGACGGCGTACTTACAGGGGATATTTCGTATTTGAATAACTCTGATATCGAATCTATTTCTGTTTTAAAAGATGCAGCTTCGGCAGCAATTTACGGTTCACAAGCTTCAAATGGAGTGGTGTTGGTTACAACAAAAAAAGGAAAACGTGGTGCAACTGGACAAATCACATTCGATCAATACTATGGCGTTCAGTCAGTAGCTAGAAAAGTAGATTTGCTGGATGCTAGGGAATATGCAACAATATTAAATGAAGCAAGAGTAAACTCGGGTAATACACCGTATTTTACAAATGCTCAAATTGCAGGAATGGGTTCTGGAACCAACTGGATGGATAAAATGCTGACAGATAATGCGGCTACAAAAAATTTCTCTTTTGGGGCTTCAGGCGGTTCTGAGACTTCTGTTTATTCAGCTTCTTTGTCTTACTTAGGGCAAGAAGGTGTTGTAGGAGGACCAGACTTATCTAACTATGAGCGTTATAATTTCAGATTCAATTCAGAACATAAATTATACAAAGATGTTGTGACAATTGGAGAAAACCTGAGTTTTGCTTACATTGACAGAAACGGAATTGGTGTTGGAAATCAATATAACAACTCTTTAAGAGGTGCTTTTCAAGCAACACCTTTACTGCCAATGTATGATGCTAACGGAAACTACTTTGATACTTCAGGAAGTACAGAGCCTTGGTTAACTGGTGTAGCAAATCCTTATGCTTTAATGGTGTACAATAATCAAAATGAAAGCAACAGCCAAAAATTATTAGGAAATGTGTACTTGCAGATCCAGCCAGTTAAAAACCTGACTTTTAGAACTACTTTGGGTCTTGACTATAATGTTAGTGAAGGACATTCTTATTCTCCAATTTATCGATTATCAATTTATGCTAACAACGCTTTTGACAGAGTAAATCAGAACATGAATAAAAGCAGAAGCATCAACTGGGATAACTTGTTGACATATAAATTTAATGTAGCAGATAATCATCATTTTGAAGCTATGGCTGGTACATCTTATATTAATTACAATACAACTTCTATAGAAGCAGCCAATGCAGATTCTGTTTTTAATGACCTAGAACACGCATGGATTGATAACACTACCAATAAAGACGGTGCGAGAATGTCTATGAAAGGAAGTAAGTTTGAGAATGTTTTAATGTCTTACTTTGGAAGATTAAATTATAATTACCAAGAAAAGTATTTATTAAATGCTACTCTTAGAGCAGATGGTTCTTCAAAATTTGCACAAGGAAATCAGTGGGGTTATTTCCCGTCAGTTTCTGGAGGATGGGTTGCTTCAAATGAAGAATTCTTAAAAGATTCAAAAGTATTCAACTTCCTTAAATTTAGAGCAAGCTGGGGACAAGTAGGAAACCAGAGTATTAGATCTTTCCAATTTTTATCTTTAATAAAATCTAATAATACAAACTACAGTTTTGGCGATAAAGAAGGGGTACTTACACCAGGTGCATATCCTCAAAACATTGCAAACCCTGATCTAAAATGGGAAACTTCAGAGCAAATTGACCTTGGGTTTGATGCAAGATTTTTGGACAATGCATTAAGCGTGAACTTTGATGTGTATAAAAAAACAAACAAAGACTGGCTTATTTTAGCTCCAATCTTGGCAACTGCTGGTGCTGATGCTCCATTTATTAACGGAGGAGATGTGGTTAATAAAGGAGTTGAGTTAAGTTTAAACTATCAGAATAAAATTGGAGATTTTAATTACAGCGTAAGTGCAAATGGTGCTTATAATAAAAATACGGTTGGGTCAATTCCAAATGCAGATGGAATTATCCACGGTTTAAATGGCGAACTTTACGATAACTCAGGGGAGTTTTATAGAGCAGAAAACGGATATCCATTAGGATATTTCTGGGGATATAAAACAGGAGGAGTTTTCCAAAACCAAGCACAGATTGACAATTACAAATCGGCTAACGGAGTAGTTTTACAGCCAAATGCTGCACCTGGAGATTTGATTTATGTAAACACAAATGGAGATGATAAAATCGATGCCTCAGACAAAACAAGCATCGGAAATCCAAACCCTGATTTTACTTACGGATTCTCTCTATCAGCTAGTTATAAAGCTTTCGATTTTTCGCTTAATGCAAATGGAGTAGCTGGAAACCAAATCGTACAATCGTACAGAAATCAGGCAAATACTTACGGAAATTATACTTCGGCAATATTAAGCCGTTGGCACGGAGAAGGTTCTTCGAACACAATGCCAAGAGTAACAGAGGATAATAGAAACTTTACTCAATTCTCTGATCTATACGTTCAGGATGGAGATTTCTTAAGAATCAACACCGTAACATTAGGATTTGATTTAGCAAAAATGAAACATTCAAAACCATTTTTTGCAAGTCAGTTTAGAATGTATTTCTCAGTATTGAATCTTTACACTTTCACAAAGTATGACGGAATGGATCCTGAAATAGGATTTGGTTCTTCTAATGATGATCAAAAGTTTTCATCAGGGGTTGATGTGGGTTACTATCCAAGACCAAGAACATTTATGTTAGGTCTAAATGTTAAACTTTAATACATAAAAAAAATGAAAAAGACTTATTTATATATTTTCTGTTTGAGTTTACTTTCTCTTGGTTCTTGCAGTCTAGAAACAGAACCTCTTACACAACAGACAGATGGAAATTTTTATAAAACTACAGATGATGCATACGCAGCATTAGTTGGTTGTTATGATGGAATGCAGGTGGCGACAGGAGCTTCTGGTCTAGGAGTTCCAGTAATTAGTGAAGTAATGTCTGATGATTGTTTTGGAGGAACAGGAAATTCAGACGGTTACAATTATGCTGCTATCGATGAGTTTAACATTCAACGTTCACCATCTGATATTGATATGCTGAACGGTAACTGGATCGCATACTATAAAGCGCTTTATCGTTGTAATGTTTTATTGTCAAAAATGGATCAGATTGACTGGAAAGGCGATACTACTTTAAGAAATACTTATGAGTCTGAAACAAGATTTATCAGAGCTTACTTGTATTTTGAAATGGTTCGTTTATGGGGAAATATTCCTTTATTGACTAAGCCTTCAACAGAAAATATTCCTCAGGCAGCGCCAGAAGAAGTCTATAAAGTAATTGCAGAAGATTTAGTTTTTGCTTCAGATCATTTACCATCGTCAGCTTACAGCGCAACAGTTAGCGGACGTATTACAAAATGGGCAGCAAAATCTTTACTTGGTCGTGTTTACTTGTACTACACAGGATATTATGGCAAAACGGATTTAGCAGGAGTAGTGACTAAAGCACAAGCTTTGGCACATTTAGAAGATGTGGTAGCATCTAGCGGACACGGTTTATTAGAGGATTTCTCTACATTATGGCCGGCAGCTTCTGTTGACAAATATGCAGGTGAAGCGAATAAAGAAATCGTATTTTCTATAAAATATACTTACACGAGTGATTATAATGGAAATACTGATGGAAACCATTGGCTGGTAATGTTTGGAATGAGAGAATTCTCTTCTTATCCGTACGGACGTGGCTGGGGTATAACAGTGAATTCTAAATTATGGAATGCTTATGCTGCTAATGATACAAGACGTGTTTCAACAGTAATTGGAATCGCAGAAGAAAAAATCCCATTCGATAAAATAAACAATCAGCGTGAGTATACAGGTTACTACAACAAAAAATATACTCCAATGGTAGATAAAGATGGAAAAGATCTTCCATTAACGATGGGAAGCCAGTTCTGGGATATCAGTCAGTTTCAGGATTATGTAGTGTTAAGATATGCTGATGTACTTTTAATGGCGGCAGAATTAGGAAGCGGAAATGCACAAGCTTACTTTGATGATGTTAGAAGAAGAGCGTACAAAACAGCTTTTAATTCTATTCCAGTTAATTATGACAACATAATGAACGAAAGACATTTAGAATTTGCTCTAGAAGGAGTTAGATATTGGGATTTACTGCGTCAAGGAATTGGAAAAGCATCTTCAACCATTGCGGAGACTACAACTTTGTTAAATGGAGGTGTGCAGACTACAAAAACAATTTCTACAGTAAATATCCAAAACACAAAAGGATTACAGCAAATTCCAAATACTCAGATTACATTATCTAATGGAGTATTGAAACAAAATGCAGGCTGGTAGTTTTTTAATTTAAAAAGTAAAAAAATGAAAAATATAAAAGTATTAATTACGACATTTTTGATGCTGGCAATGCTGGTATCGTCTTGCTCGCCTGACAGCTATTCTCTAGATGGCGCGATGGATAAATCGGATATACATTTTGAAATTACTCAGGATCTTGCAACAGATCCAGGAGGAAATACAGTAATCTTGAAAAATACTACTCCAGGTGTTATTTTAAACTGGGATTACGTAACAGGAAAATCAGATAAAGCCGTTGAAACTGTTAAATATGCTTTCAAAGGAAATTATACGATAAAAATCTCGGCAGTTACCGGTGGAGGAATCGTAGAACTTGATCCAGTTACCATAACAGTAACTCAGGACAACTTAAATTATGTAAATGATCCGCTTTGGACTGCATTATCTGGAGGAGTAGGAAAACAAAAAGTTTGGATTGCAGATAATGGTAAATATGGTATGGCTCCTGGAGCAATGTCTTATGCTGATCCTAGCACTACAGTGGAGTGGGGTAATTTTACGCCAAACTGGGAACCAGAAGGAAATGCTAATTCAAGTACAGATGCCGATATGCATTGGGGAAGAACCATGACTTTCAGTCTTGAAGGCGGTCCATTTATGAAAATTAATGAAGCTGACGGAACACTTAAAGAAAGCGGTACTTATTTCTTAGATATCAATGCACATACTTTAACAACAACAGGAGCAACAATTTTAAGACCAGACAATTATATTGCAAATGCAAGTAACTGGACAAATAATATTAAAATATTAAAACTTACTGAAAACCAATTAAGAATCGCTATTATGAGAACTAATAGCGAAGGACCATGGTGGTATATCTGGAATTTTGTTTCTAAAGAATATGCAGACAACTATGTACCGCCTGTTACTGGGCCAAGTTACGATGAAGGTTTTGATCCAACTTTTGCTTCTGGTGAATTGTTAAAAATGATTACAGGCGGAGTTGGTTCAGGAAGAGTTTGGAGTTTAGACGGAAATGGAAACCCAGTTGACTGGATTGGAAAAGGAAAAGGATGGACTACAGGCGCTTCAAGTTCTTATAACTGGGGCTGGAATGATGATTGGACTGCAGCTGCAGGCAATTCATGGATTCGTTTTGATCAATTTGGTGGTAAACTAAATTATACTAGAAGCCAAAACGGCGTAGTAACAACTGGATTATTTACAATAGATGAAGAGAAAAATGAAATTAATTTAGGAACAAATACACTGATTCAAAATCCAGACAGCTGGATGAATCCGACTGTAAGTGTTATTAAAGTGGTAAAAGCTTTCAATAATGATTATCTCCAAAAAGGGATTTGGTTCGGAACATCTTATGATGCAGGAAAAGATGAATGGTTTGTATTTCATTACATAATTCCCTAAAAATTAATATCTTTCAGTTTAAAAATAACATGAAAGCAGGATTAAACTGCTTTCATGTTATTAAAATTTAGAATACTATGTTGCAGCTAACTTCGTGTAAAAAACTAGGATTATTATTGGTGTGTGCCCTTTTATTAACGGCATGCAAATCATCAACAGACGAAAAATTCAATAGCAGAAAAATTTCTTTTAATGCAGATTGGAGTTTTCATTTGAATGATAGCATAATCGATAAAGATACCATTGGAGCTTCGACAAAATGGAGAACTTTAGATGTGCCGCACGATTGGAGCATCGAAGGAAAATTTGATGAAAAAAGTCCGGCAGGTTATGGAGGCGGAGCGTTAAACGGAGGTTTAGGCTGGTACAAAAAAACATTCAAAGTCGCTGCAGAAGACAGCACCAAAATTACTTCGATTACTTTTGACGGTGTTTACAAAGACAGTGAAGTCTGGATAAACGGTCATTATTTAGGAAAACGTCCAAACGGATATATTGGTTTTCAATATGACATGTCGACATATTTAAATTACGGAGACAAAAACAACGAAATAATTGTTAAGGTTGACAATTCAAAACAACCCAATTCACGCTGGTATTCCGGTTCGGGAATTTTTAGAAATGTCTGGATCGAAACTACAGATAAACTTCACGTAGGACAATGGGGAACGTATATTACAACTCCAAAAGTTACAGCCAAAAAAGCTTCCGTTAATTTTGAAACAACTATCAAAAATCAATATGCTGAAGAAAAAAAGGCAACAGTAACTACAACTATTTTTAAAGAAGAGACTAAAGTAACATCGGTTACTCAAAATATAACAATTGGTGCCAATGCCAATCAAATCGTAAAACAATCGGCAGAAGTTGAAACGCCGATTTTATGGTCGGTTGAAAAACCAGAATTATATACAGCCGTTACCGAAATTTCGCTTGACGATAAAATCATCGATCAATACAAAACCAATTTCGGAATCAGAGATTTTAAATTCGATTTGAACAAAGGTTTTATTCTGAACGGAAAACAAGTCAAAATAAAAGGTGTTTGTTTGCATCATGATTTAGGTCCGTTAGGTGCGGCGATTAATACTCGTGCGATCGAACGTCAGTTAGAGATTATGAAAGAAATGGGTGTAAACGGAATTAGAACCTCACACAATCCGCCTGCTCCAGAGCTTTTAGATTTATGTGATAAAATGGGCTTCATTGTCATGGACGAAGCTTTCGATATGTGGAAACAAACCAAAACCAAATACGACTACGGAAACGATTGGGACAAATGGCACAAAAAAGATCTAATAGATCAATTGCTTCGAGACCGAAATCATCCAAGTATTTTTGTTTGGAGCATCGGAAATGAAATCCCAGAACAATGGAATGAAAAAGGAATTGAGATTGCTACAGAATTAGCTGCAATTACGCGTCAATATGATAAAACGCGTCCGTTGACCGCAGCGATGAATCCGCCAGTAAACATGAATATTGATGCGGTAACGTTACAATTTGAGAAACAAAATGTATCGATTAATCCGCTTGCTGGATCGGGTGTTTTAGATTTAATAGGCTACAATTATGCGCATCAAACGTATGAACATCATTTAAAAAACTTTCCAAATACGCCATTCATTGCAACCGAAACGACTTCAGGTTTGCAGACAAGAGGTTATTATGATGCGGTTTCAGATACGATCAAAAAATGGCCGGTTAGTTGGGATAAAAAATTTGAAGGAGGAAATCCTGGAAATACGGTTTCAGCGTACGATCAAGTCCAAACTCCTTGGGGTTCAACGCACGAAGCAACTTGGAAAGTCATTAAAAAACACGATTTCCTTTCAGGAATGTACATCTGGACAGGTTTCGATTATATCGGAGAACCAACACCTTACGAATGGCCGTCTATCAGTTCTTATTTCGGAATTGTAGATTTAGCCGGTTTCCCGAAAGACGTGTATTATATGTACCAAAGTGAATGGACAGATAAAACCGTTCTTCATATTTTCCCGCATTGGAACTGGAAAGCTGGACAAACTGTTGATGTTTGGGCGTATTACAATAAAGCCGATGAGGTGGAACTTTTCGTAAACGGAAAATCAGTTGGAAAAAGAAGCAAAAAAGGAGACGATTTACACGTAATGTGGAGAATTCCTTTTGAAGCTGGAACTCTAAAAGCCATTTCTCGTAAAGATGGAAAAGTGGTTTTAGAAAAAGAAATCAAAACGGCTGGAAATCCTTCGCAATTAAAATTAACTGCTGACAGAAGTACCATCAAAGCTGATAAAAATGATTTGTCATTTATTACAGTTGATATTCTAGATGCTAATGGAACTTTGGCTCCAAACGCGAATAACGAAATCAACTTCTCTTTAAAAGGAAACGGAAAAATTGTAGGTGTTTGCAGCGGAGATCCAGTTAGTCACGAATCGTACAAAGGAACTAAACATACGGCTTTGGCTGGAAAATGTTTGGTTGTGATACAATCTGGAGATGCATCAGGTAGATTAGAATTAACCGCTAAAGCGAATGGCTTAAAACAAGCTACAATTGTAATAACAACAGAATAATGACATAGCGCTCCTGCAAGGTTTTTCAAACCTTGTAGGTGTTTTTATAGTTTAAGTAGGAAAAAAAAATATACCTACAAGGTTTGAAAAACCTTGCAGGAGAACTAACATCTAGAATTATTAACCAATGAAAAACTCACAATTAACCGCATTAGTTTCTGCTTTTGTTTTGGGATTTCTAGCTGTGCCAAAAGCGACAGCACAAATTCAAAACGCAGATGTACTGAATGCTCCAATCGATATCAGTAAAGATTTTCAGAACTATCTGAATACTTTTTATTTCGCAGACGAATTGGCTTCTTTTGATCCAGCAACGGGAAAAGGAACCATTAAGTATCTGCGATACAATTATAAAACACGTCAGGCTTTCAACAACATGATGATGAAACCCGATGTAGAAAAAGCAAACGAATTCCCGACAACAGAATATGCAGAATCTCCTGTTTTGCCTTTCGAAATTCAGTTTGTTTCAGATAGAACGGTTCGTATTAAAACCACTTCTGGGCCACAATTTCATCCGCAAAAAGAATCCTTGATGTTGGTTGACGGCGTTGCGCCAAATCATCCTGAATTATGGAAATATGCTAAAATAGAAGGCGGTCACAGCTACACAAGTAAACATGGACGAGTTGAAATTTTGACAAAACCTTGGCACGTAAAAATCTACGATGAAAAAGGAAAATTACTGACAAGCACACTTCACGATACCGATTTTAAAAATACATACACACCGACACTTCCGTTTTCTTACGTTCGCAGAAACAGCGATTATTCAAGAAGTATGGGAGCGGCTTTCAGTTTAGAGCCGGACGAAAAAATATTTGGTTGTGGTGAATCATTTACACAATTCAACAAACGCGGTTCAAAAGTAGTTTTATGGACGGATGACGCTAACGGAATCCAAAACGAAACGATGTACAAACCGATTCCGTTTTACATGAGCAGCCGTGGTTACGGCGTTTTCATGCACCATTCAACACCAATTACGGTTGACTTTGGAAAGTATTTCTCAAGTGCCAACGAAATGTACATTGGAGACGACGAAGCCGATTTATTTTTCTTTATCGGAGAACCAAAAGATATCTTAGATCAATACACAAATCTGACTGGAAAAGCGGCAATGCCACCACTTTGGTCATTCGGTTTCTGGATGAGTAGAATCACTTATTTCTCTGAAAAAGAAGGAAGAGAAGTAGCCAGAGATTTGCGTAAATACAAAATTCCAACGGATGTTATTCACTTTGATACAGGCTGGTTTGATGTAGATTGGAGAAATAATTACGAGTTTGCAAAATCTCGTTTCCCAGATGCTACAAAAATGATGGCTGATTTAAAGAAAGACGGTTTCCAGGTTTGTCTTTGGCAATTGCCTTATTTCACGCCAAAGAACACTTTATTTCCTGAAATCATGGATAAAAATTTAGCCGTAAGAGACAGAAAAGGAAATCTTCCGTACGAAGATGCTGTTTTAGATTTCTCAAATCCAGAAACAATTACTTGGTACCAAGGAAAATTGAAAAAGTTATTTGATGAAGGTGTTGCGGTTTTCAAAGTAGATTTTGGAGAAGCAGCTCCGCCAGACGGAATTTATCATTCGGGAAGAACAGGTTTTTATGAGCATAATTTATATCCATTACGATACAATAAAGCAGTTGCAGAAATCACTCAGAAAGAAAAAGGATATACTTTAATTTGGGCAAGAAGTACTTGGGCAGGATCACAGCGTTACCCTTTACATTGGGGAGGAGATTCTGAAACTACCAACGGCGCAATGTCGGCAGAATTACGCGGCGGACTTTCATTAGGATTAAGCGGATTCAGTTTCTGGAGTCATGATGTTGGAGGTTTCGCAACAAAATCTCCTGAGAATATTTACAGAAGATGGACACCATTCGGAATGTTTACTTCACACGTAAGAAGCCACGGAGAACCGCCTCGCGAACCTTGGTTGTACAGCAAAGAATTCTTGGAAGGATTTAGAAAAGCAGATAATATGCGTTACGAATTAATGCCATATATCTACGCTCAGGCAAAAGAAAGTTCTCAAAAAGGTTTACCAATGATGCGTGCTCTTTTTGTAGAATATCCAAACGATCCGGGAGCTTGGTTAGTAGATAATGAATATTTATTTGGTTCAAGTATGTTGGTGGCACCACTTTTTGAAGAAGTTGAAGAAAGAGACGTTTACCTTCCAGAAGGAACTTGGATCGATTATCAAACTAAAAAAGTGTACCAATCTGGCTGGCATAAAATCAAAGCTGGTGAAGTGCCAATTGTAGTTTTAGTAAAAGACGGAACTGCAATTCCGCACATTGGTTTAGCGCAGTCTACAAAAGATATGGATTGGAGCAAATTGACATTAAAAGTATTTGCAAGCGATAAAACCACTTCGGCAATAGCCAAAGTATTTTTACCAGAAGGTGATGCTGTTCAGGAAATAAAAGTGAACAAAAACGGAAACAATTTCGAGGTAGCTGTAAATCCATTAAACGGAAAAACCACTTTTAAAACGGAGTGGGCAAAATAAGAAAGTCAGCCACGAATTCACGAATTTAATTTATGATATTCGTGAATTCGTGGCTAAAAATAATGCCACAGATTAAAAGGTTAAAATTAAAAATCAGCTTAATCTGCCAAATCTGCGGGAGAAAAATAAAAAAATCCTTTTATCCCGATAGCTATCGGGAGTGGCTAAAAAAAATATAATACCAAAAAACATGAAAAACTATCTAATTCTCCCAGCCGTATTGTTTTCGATAGCAATAGGCTACAGTCAAAAAACGAAAAGCGCTTACGAACTGGCATCGCCAAATGGAAAAAACAAAATCAAATTTGAGCTGGTAAAAAATGCTCCAAAATATGCCGTTTCTCACGGAAAAACAGAAGTGATTTCTCCGTCAGATATGGGATTTGTACTGAAAGGAAATGAAGACTTAAGTTCGAACTTTGAAATAAAAGGAGCCAAAACTTCTACGTTTGACGAGACTTGGGAACAAGTTTGGGGAGAAAAGAAAAACATCAGAAATCACTACAATCAATTGGTAGTCGATTTACAGCAGAAAACAGGAAACAAAAGAAAACTGCAGATTCAGTTTCGTGCTTTTGACGATGGAGTAGCTTTTAGATATGTGTATCCAAAACAAAATGTAAAAGACAGTATTTTCATCATGGATGAAAAAACGACTTTCAATTTAAAGGAAGATGGAAAAGCATGGTGGATTCCTGCAAACCGACCAGATCGTGACGAATATTTATTTAAAGATGCACCAGTAAGTACATTAGATACTGTTTTAACTCCATTAACAATCGAAAGCAAAAGCGGATTAGCGTTAAGTTTCCATGAAGCAAACCTAATCGATTTTGCGAGTATGACTTTGGTAAACACAAAAGGAACAGAATTAAAATCTGATTTAGTGCCTTGGGCTGATGGCGTTAAAGTTCGTGTAAAAGATACTTTCACATCTTCTTGGAGAACTCTTCAAATTGGAGAAAATGCAGGTGAATTGATTACTTCTTATTTGGTTTTAAACTTAAATGAACCGAACAAATTAAAAAACACCAACAATTATTTCAAACCTTACAAATATTTAGGAATTTGGTGGGGAATGCACATCGGAAAATATACTTTCTGGGAAAGCGAGAAACAAGGAGCAACAACTAAACACGCTGAAGAATATATTGATTTTACAGCAAAAGAAGGTTTTCATCATTTGTTGATTGAAGGATGGAACAAAGGCTGGACACCAGCTTGGTATGAAAACCGTATGCATATGTTCAGCTTTACGAAAAGTGCTGATAATTTCGACTTAGAAAAAGTAGTAGAATACGGGAAGAAAAAGAACATCGAATTAATTGGATATCACGAAACGGGCTCAAACTTAATTAACTATTTAAAAGAAGTTGATGAAGGTTTTGCTTTATACAAAAAATTGGGAATTCATACTGTAAAAATCGGCCACGTTGGTTCTAAATTGAATATGAAACAAATGCACTTCGGGCAGTTTGGAGTAAATTATTTCAGATATATTTTAGAAAAAGCAGCGCAATACGATTTAGCAGTTTTATACCACGAATCGATAAAAGATACAGGAGAAAGAAGAACTTTTCCAAATATGGTTTCAAGAGAAGCAGCGCGTGGACAAGAATATAACGCTTGGAGCGAAGGAAATCCGCCGAACCATTTAAGTATTATTCCGTTTACAAGATTACTTTCTGGCCCAATGGATTTCACGCCTGGAATTTTTGATGTTGAGGTAAAACAAGGTTATCCAGGAAAAAGAATTCAGGGAACAGTTGGACAGCAATTGGCATTGTATGTAACGATTTATTCTCCAATTCAAATGTTGGCAGATCTTCCAGAAAATTACGAAGGAAAACCAGCGTTGCAATTCTTAAAAGATGTTCCGACAGATTGGGAAGACACTAAAATCTTAGAAGGTAAAATTGGTGAATACATCACAACAGCAAGAAAAGACAGAAACAGCGCTGACTGGTATTTAGGAACTCTAACAAATGAAAAACCAAGAAATGTAGAAGTTTCATTATCATTCTTAGATCCAAACGCCACTTACGAAGCACAGATTTATGTTGATGCTGAAGGAACAGATCAAACACACAATCCAGAAGCAGTTGCAATTTCGAAGAAAACTGTAAAAGCTTCAGATAGATTACAATTGAAATTAGGCGGAGCTGGCGGTGGAGCGGTTCGTTTTAAAAAGTTGTAGATATTAATAGAATAAAATATTTAGCCACAGATTAATAATGATTAAAAAGATTTTTATGTTCTCGCAGATTTAGCAGATTTTTTATTCTAATTCTGTGTAAATAAAATATAGACACAGTTTAAAAAGATTTAAATCTCCCTAATCTGCTAAATCTGCGAGAGAAAGGAAAAAAATCCTTTAGAATCCTATTAATCTGTGGCAAAAAATAAACACCATTTTCAGATGAAAAAACTTTTAACCATAGCAACATTTTTATTTAGTTCAATCTATTTATTTGGACAAAATGAAAGCCGAATCATAAAAGTTGATTATAAAAAAGAAGCAGGAAAATTAAACACCATGTTCAAAGAATGCATTGGAGCCGGAAGAGCAAACGAAGGTCTTCGTGCAGACTGGCAGCAACAATTGGCATTGGTGAAAAAAGAATGCGATTTTAAATACATCCGTTTTCATGGTTTATTGACAGATGATATGGCTGTTTATCGTGAAGACGAAAAAGGAAATCCAGAATACAATTACCAATATGTTGATGTTCTATTCGATTTTATTGTAAGTCTGAAAATGAAACCGTTTGTAGAATTAGGTTTTATGCCCAATGCTTTAGCAAGCGCAAAAGAAACGATTTTCTGGTGGAAGGGAAACGTAACACCTCCAAAAGATTATAAAAAATGGGAAGATTTAATTAGAAATCTAACAGCTCACTTTAAGGAACGTTACGGAGATGAAGAAGTAAAAACGTGGTATTTTGAAGTCTGGAATGAACCGAATTTATCACCAGGTTTTTGGAGCAGTACTCAGGAAGAATATTATAAATTATACGATTACGCTGTTCGAGGCGTAAAAGCAGTAAACAAGGATTACAAAGTAGGCGGGCCGGCAACAGCCGGTGCGGCATGGGTTCCGGAAACAATTGATTTTTGCGCTAAAAATAATGTCCCAATTGATTTTATCTCGACACACGCTTATGGAGTGAAACACGGATATTTGGACGAATTCGGAACTTCGGGAACGATATTAAGTAAGGATGAATTTAGCGTAAGTGGAGAAATCATAAATTCACGCAAACAGATTACAGAATCGGTTAAACCGAATTTAGAATTGCATTATACAGAGTGGAGTTCTTCTTATACGCCAGCAGATCCAATTCACGATAGCTATCATTCGGCAGCGTATATTTTGCAGAAATTAAAGCAAGTCGGCAATGCGGCAAATTCTATGTCATATTGGGTTTTTACGGATATTTTTGAAGAAGCAGGACCAAGATTTACGCCTTTTCACGGCGGTTTCGGATTATTGAATACGCAGGGAATTAAAAAGCCGGCCTATTTCTCTTATTATTTAATGAATAAATTAGGAGAAACAGAACTTCAAAATTCGGATAAAGCTTCTTGGACAGCTAAAAATGCAAAAGGAGATGTTCAGGTTTTATTGTGGGATTTTACAAATACGCATCCAGGCGATAAAGAATTGAATCAAACGTATTATATAAAAGACCTTCCTTCAAAAGAAAAAGGAAAAGTAAAAGTGGAAGTTGACGGAATGCAGAAAGGAAAATACCTTTTAGAAATTTACAAAGTGGGTTATAAAGTAAATGACGCTTTCGCGGATTATCTTGCGATGAACAAGCCGAGTCAGTTAACACGTCAACAAGTAAATTCAATAAAAGAGAAAAATAACGGCGCACCCATTTCGACAGAAAAAATTACAATTGACGGAAAAGGAACTTTCAGCAAGGAATTTAAAATCAATGAAAATGATGTTGTGATGCTGAATTTAATTAAACAATAAAAAAGAACCACAAACATAATATTAACGAATTTAAAGATGAGAGGTGAGGAATCAAAAATCTTTAAATCACAAAACACCTAACTATCTATGAAAAACAAAATGATGTTCCTTTCAGCAGCTCTAGTTTTTGCATTGTTTACTTCTTGTAAAAATGATGCGCAGACAACGGCTTCAAGTTCGGCAGAAACCGAAGAATATGTTGGAAAAGAAATAAGCACTGACCATGATGCAGAAATCGACAAATTGATTTCGCAGATGACATTAGAAGAAAAAATCGGAATGCTTCACGGGAACAGTATGTTTGCCAATGCAGGCGTAAAACGTTTAGGAATTCCAGAATTAAAAATGGCCGATGGTCCGTTGGGAGTTCGTGAGGAAATTTCAAGAGACAATTGGGCTCCGGCAGGATGGACAAACGATTTTGCAACGTACTATCCAGCAGGAGGTGCTTTGGCCGCAACTTGGAACGCAGAAATGGCACATACTTTTGGAACCAGTTTAGGAGAAGAATTACGAGCAAGAGACAAAGACATGTTGCTTTCGCCAGCCATCAATATGGTACGAACACCGCTTGGAGGAAGAACTTACGAATACATGTCTGAAGATCCGTTTTTGAACAAAAAAATTGCAGTGCCTTTGATTGTTGGTTTACAGGAAAAAGACGTAATGGCGTGTGTAAAACATTACGCGGCAAACAATCAGGAGACAAATCGTGATTTTGTAGATGTACAAATTGACGAGCGTACACTTCGTGAAATTTATCTTCCAGCTTTTGAAGCTTCGGTAAAAGAAGCAAAAGCATACAGTATCATGGGTGCTTACAATAAATTCAGAGGAGAATATTTATGTGAGAACGATTATATGTTGAATAAAATTCTTCGTGACGAATGGGGATTTAAAGGTATTGTAGTTTCAGATTGGGCTGCGGTGCATTCTACAGCAAAATCTTTAAAAAGCGGTTTAGATATTGAAATGGGAACACCAAAACCTTTCAATGAATTTTTCTTAGCCGATAAATTAATTGCTGCGGTTAAATCTGGAGAAGTTTCTGAGAAAGAAATTGATCTTCATGTAAAAAGAATTTTAAGAACATTGTTTCAAGTTAAGGCAATGGGAGGCGGAACTCGTGCAAAAGGAAGCATCGCAACCGAAGCACATTACCAAGACGCTTACAAAATTGCAGCTGAAGCAATCGTATTATTGAAAAACGAAAACAATGCATTGCCATTAAAACTGGACGGAGTTAAATCTATTGCCGTTATCGGAAACAATGCAACAAAGAAAAACGCTCTTGGCGGATTTGGAGCCGGTGTAAAAACAAAAAGAGAAGTTACACCGCTTGAAGGTCTTAAAAATAGATTGCCTTCATCAGTTAAAATCAATTATGCGGAAGGATACTTAGAGCGTTATGATAAAAAGAACAGAGGAAATTTAGGAAATATTACCGCTAATGGTCCGGTAACAATTGACGAACTAGATCCGGCAAAAGTTCAGGAAGCGGTTGATGCAGCTAAAAACTCAGACGTGGCAATCATTTTTGCAGGTTCAAACCGTGATTACGAAACAGAAGCTTCAGACCGTAGAGATTTACACTTGCCTTTTGGACAAGAAGAGTTAATCAAAAAAGTAATAGAAGCTAATCCAAAAACGATTGTCGTAATGGTGGCTGGAGCTCCGTTTGATATTAATGAAGTAAGCAAAAAAACTTCTGCTTTAGTCTGGAGCTGGTTTAACGGTTCTGAAGGTGGAAATGCTTTGGCCGATGTTATTTTAGGAAAAGTAAATCCGTCAGGAAAATTACCTTGGACAATGCCAGTTGCTTTAAAAGATTCTCCAGCGCATGCCACAAACAGTTTCCCTGGAGACAAAGCGGTAAATTATGCAGAAGGACTTTTGATTGGATACCGTTGGTTTGATACAAAAAATGTAGCACCATTATATCCTTTCGGTTACGGATTATCATACACAACTTTTACACTTGATAACGCTAAATCAAATAAAGAATCTTATGCTCAAACAGATGTAATCGAAGTTACTGTTGACGTTAAAAACACAGGAAAAGTAGACGGAAAAGAAGTAGTGCAATTGTATACTTCAAAATCCGATTCTAAAATTACGCGTGCAGCTCAGGAATTAAAAGGATTCAAAAAAGCAGATGTAAAAGCTGGAAGTTCAGAAAAAGTAACGATCAAAATACCAGTAAAAGAATTGGCTTATTACGATGTTGCGTCTAAAAAATGGACAGTTGAACCAGGGAAATATACCATCAAATTGGGAACTTCTTCAAGAGATATTAAAAAAGAAATTCAGGTAACAGTTAAATAAAACTTGTTATTGCTATAAAATAACCAAACTATCAACGCCAGCCCACTACAAGCTGGCGTTGATTTTAAAAACTTACACTTAACTTAAACCAAACCAAATGAAAAAAACAATCAAAGATTATCTGTTGAGCTTTATTTTATGCTTTGCATTTTTAGGCGTTTTAGCCTGCAGCTCAGACAAAGAAAATGCTTCAGAAGCCACTATAAAATTATTAACAGCAAGTACAGCCAAAATTGATTTTGACAGCAAAGAAAATACTTCGGATATCACTATTAATTCAGAAGCTGCAACTTGGACTTTGACCAGTTCTGCAAATTGGTTAAAAGTGAGTCAGACAACAGGAACAAAAGGAAGTATTATTGTTAGAATAACAGCTTCAGAAAATACAGAAACTGCTACTAGAACGGCTTCAGTCACTTTAAGTTCAAATGAGGCAAAAACGGTTACGATAGCAGTTTCGCAGACTGCTACAACAGTTGTTACAGGTTTGTACCCAAGTTATAATACTAATCCAATTGCAGCTGATGCATCCGGAATGGGAAGTTCTGCGGTTGAATTGGCAGCAAAAATCAAATTAGGATGGAATATCGGAAATACTTTGGAAGCTACAGGCGGAGAAACGGCTTGGGGAAATCCAAAAGTAACAAAAGCTTTAATCGATGCTGTAAAAGCAAACGGTTTTAATGCTATTCGAATTCCATGTTCTTGGAATCAAAATTTAGAAAATGCAGCAACAGCAAAAATCAAAATGGATTGGTTAAACCGAGTAAAAGAAGTGGTCCAGTATTGTGTTGATAACGATATGTATGTTGTAGTAAACATTCACTGGGACGGCGGCTGGTTGGAAAACAATATTATCGAAGCTAAAAAAGTAGAAAACAACGCCAAACAAAAAGCGTTTTGGGAACAAATTGCAACGCATTTACGTGGATTTGACGAGCATTTGCTTTTTGCCAGCGCCAATGAACCGGCTGTTGAAGATGCGACGCAAATGGCAGTTTTAACGTCGTATCATCAAACTTTTATTGATGCTGTTCGCTCAACTGGAGGAAAAAATGCTACTCGTGTTTTAGTAGTTCAAGGGCCAACAACAGATATCGAGAAAACAAACAAATTAATGACTACATTGCCTACAGATAAAGTATCAGGCAGAATGATGGTAGAGGTTCATTATTATTCACCTTGGAATTTTGCCGGTTTAACGAAAGATGAAACTTGGGGTAAAATGTTCTATTATTGGGGAAATGGTTTCCATTCTACAACCGATACAGAACGAAATGCAACTTGGGGAGAAGAAGCCGATTTAGAAAAGAATTTCAAATTGATGAAAACCCAGTTTGTTGACAAAGGAATTCCAGTTTTATTGGGAGAATTTGGAGCCATCCGCAGAACAACTTTAACGGGAGATGCGCTGACTTTACATTTAAATTCAAGAGCGTATTATTTAAAAACGGTAGTCAAAACAGCAAAAGCAAACGGATTATTACCTTTTTATTGGGATGAAGGAAGTCTAGGAAACAACGGTTTCGGAATCATGAACAGAACCAATAATACCGTCTTCGACACACAAGCTTTAAACGCTTTAATAGACGGATTAAAGTAAAAAATTTAGTTTAAACCATATAAGTGATATAAGTAAATTTAAGCGCAGTGCGAAATAAAAACTTAAAATATCTTATATCACTTATATGGTTCAAAAAATATTTAAATCAAAAAAATGGAAAAGAGTTTACTATTTATTTTTCTGTTAATTAGTGTTTTAACTAATGCTAATGTGAGAATGCCTTTAATATTCTCTGATGGAATGGTGCTCCAAAGAGACAAGCAAATTCCGATTTGGGGTTTTGCTGATGCGAATGAAAGCGTAGAAGTTCATTTCAACAAACAAATTAAGAAAACAACAGCAGATAAAAACGGAAAATGGATGGTAAGTTTAGCTGCTGAAAAAGCCGGTGGGCCATTCGAGTTAATCGTAATTGGAAAAAATAAAATCACCATCAAAAATGTTTTGGTTGGCGAAGTCTGGATTTGCAGCGGACAATCTAATATGGAATTTCAGGTTTTCAAAACCATGAATGCCGAAAAGGAAATTGAAACTGCTAATTATCCAATGATTCGTCATTTTGGTGTGGCACAAGATTTAAGCGGCACTCCAAAAGACGATTTAAAACAAGGGAAATGGGAAGAAGCAAACAAAGAAAATGTGGGCAACTTCACAGCAGTTGGCTACTATTTCGCCAGAAAACTGTATGCAGAATTAAAAATCCCAATCGGAATCATCAATACTTCCTGGGGAGGAACAAATGTGGAGACTTGGACAAGCCGTGAAGCTTTCGAAAACAGTCCCGATTTTAAAGCCATGATTGCAGATGTTCCAACCGTAGATATCAATGCGATTTTTGAAACCTATAAAAAATCAGTTTTAGAAAACTTAAAAAAAGTACAGGGTTTTGATGTTTCGATGGAAAACGAAGAGCAATTTAAAAACGCAAATTTCCAAGATAAAAACTGGCCGGAAATAAAAGTACCATCACTTTGGGAAAACCAACAAATCGGAAACATCGATGGAATTGTCTGGATGCGCAAAACCATTGTTCTAACAGCAGAACAAGCCAAAAAAGAAGCCACTTTACATTTAGCAAAAGTCGATGACGAAGACCAAACATTTGTAAACGGCGTTCAAATTGGAACAAACAATCTTTGGGATGCCAAAAGAGTTTACAAAATTCCGGCAAATGTCTTAAAAGAAGGAACAAACGTAATCGCTGTAAGAATTACAGATTACAGCGGTGGCGGCGGTATCTACGGCGATTCGCAAGATTTAAAAATCGATTTTAAAGATTCAAGTCTTCCGTTAGAAGGACTTTGGAAATTTAACGTGGTAAAAGTGAGAATTGAAGTTTCGCCAAACAGTTATCCGTCATTATTGTACAATGCGATGGTAAATCCGTTAGTGCCTTATGCGATGCAGGGCGTTTTATGGTATCAAGGAGAAGCGAATGTTTGGAGAGCGGCAGAATACAAAAAATCATTTCCGTTAATGATTACCGATTGGAGAACCAAATTCAAACAAGGAAATTTCCCTTTTTATTTCGTTCAATTATCCACCTTTGATGAATTCGGCGGCAACAGCCAAAAAGGAAGCCGTTGGGCAGAACTTCGTGAAGCACAATCTGAAACCTTAAAACTGCCAAACACCGGAATGGCCGTTACAACCGATATCGGAAATGCGAAAGATATTCATCCAACCAACAAACAAGATATTGGTTTACGTTTGGCGGCGATCGCAATGAACAATCTTTACGGCAAAAAACAAGTGCACAGTGGCCCAACTTATAAATCGCAGGAAATAAAAGGAAACCAAATTATCCTCACTTTCGATAACATCGGCAGCGGATTATCAACGCCGAATAACGATGAATTAAAAGGTTTCGAAATTGCAGGTTCAGACAAAGTTTTTCATGCCACGAAAGCGATAATTAAAGACAACAAAATAATTGTTTCAAACGATAAAGTTCAAACTCCGGTAGCGGTTCATTACGGCTGGGCTGATGATGACACACAAATCAATCTTTTCAATAAAGAGAAATTTCCAGCGTCGCCATTTAGAACCGACAACTGGGAAATGCTAACGGCGAATGAACAATATAAAGTGAGTAAGTAATTATTTGATGATACAAGATTAACACGATAGTTTTGTCATTCCGAGGAACGAGGAATCTTCGCAAGAAACTCCATAAAGTAAATCCTCAATCTTTGTCGAGCTACTAGCGAAGATTCCTCGTTCCTCGGAATGACAAGATTGCAGAAATACCAGATGTAAAAAACATGACCCAAAAGAATAAGTCTATGAATCTAGAAATCATAAAAAAAACATTTCTCCTCTTACTTCTCACGTCTTACTATACAAACATTTCAGCACAATCCAAAGATGTTTTATGGTACAAACAACCCGCAGAATTCTTTGAAGAAAGCTTAGTTTTAGGAAACGGAAAAATGGGAGCAACCGTTTTTGGAGGCGCCAATTCAGATAAAATTTATCTGAATGACATTACGCTTTGGTCGGGCGAACCCGTAAATGCCAATATGAGCCCAGAAGCTTACAAAAACATTCCCGCAATTCGTGAAGCTTTACAAAACGAAAACTACAAACTGGCAGAAGAACTCAACAAAAAAGTTCAGGGAAAAAATTCCGAATCGTATGCACCTTTAGGAACATTAGAAATCAATAATTCCGAAAAAGGAAAAGCAGTAAATTACCATCGCGAATTGGATCTTTCGAATGCTATTTCTAAAGTAAGTTACGAAATGGCGGGTATCAAATATACGCGAGAATATTTCGTGTCGGCTCCAGATAAAGTTATGATTATCAAATTAACAGCAGATCAAAAAGGAGCTTTAAATTTTGATATTAATCTAAAAAGCCTTTTAAAATCAAATGTAGAAGTGCGAAACAATATTATGGTACTAAGAGGCGTTGCGCCAATTCATGAAAACGCAGGATATAGTGTTCTCCCAAAATATCTGAATTTAAAAGATAGAGGAACAAGATTTACAGGTTTAGTTCAAATTAAAAAAACAGACGGAACGATTACAAGTTCCAGAGAAACCTTAACCTTAAAAGATGCGACTGAAGCCATAATTTTTGTTTCTGTTGCAACAAGCTTTAACGGTTTTGACAAAAATCCGGCATCAGAAGGTTTAGACGACATATCAATTGCATTAGAAAATCTGAATAAAGCTTACGCAAAAGCATTCGACAAACTAAAAGAATCTCATATTGCCGATTATCAAAAATTCTTTAATCGTGTCAACTTAGATTTAGGAAAAACAACCGCTCCGGATTTACCAACAGATGAACGTTTATTGCGTTATGCTGACGGAAAAGAAGATAAAAACCTAGAAGTCTTGTATTTCAATTATGGACGTTATCTGTTAATCAGTTCTTCAAGAACTTTGGGCGTTCCAGCCAATTTGCAAGGACTTTGGAATCCGCATTTAAGTCCGCCTTGGAGCAGTAATTATACGATGAATATCAATCTGGAAGAAAATTACTGGCTGGCAGAAAACACCAATCTTTCCGAAATGCATTCGTCACTTTTGAGTTTTATTAAAAACCTTTCGGTAACAGGAAAAGTTACAGCCAAAACTTTTTATGGTGTTGATAAAGGTTGGGCTGCGGCGCACAATTCAGATATCTGGGCCATGACCAATCCGGTTGGACAGTTTGGAAAAGAAGACCCAATGTGGGCATGCTGGCCGATGGCGGGAGCGTGGTTGAGTACCCATGTTTGGGAGCATTATACTTTTAGTCAAGATGTAACTTATTTGAAAAAAGAAGGTTATCCGTTAATGAAAGGTGCTGCAGAATTTTGTTTGGGCTGGTTGGTTAACGATAAAAATGGAAACTTAATTACTTCGCCATCGACTTCACCAGAAAATCAATATAAACTGGCAGATGGTTTTGTAGGTGCAACATTCTACGGAGGAACAGCTGATTTGGCTATGATTCGCGAATGTTTTGATAAAACTATAAAAGCTTCAAAAATATTAAATACAGATGCCGATTTTAGAAAAAAACTGGAAACAGCACTTTCAAGACTGTATCCCTATCAAATAGGTAAAAAAGGAAACCTTCAGGAATGGTATTTTGATTGGGATGATAATGACCCAAAACACCGTCATCAATCACAGTTATTCGGACTTTTCCCAGGCGACCATATTACGCCTTTAAAAACGCCAGATTTAGCCGAAGCTTCAAAGAAAACATTAGAAATAAAAGGCGACGAAACCACAGGCTGGTCAAAAGGATGGAGAATTAATCTTTGGGCAAGACTTTGGGATGGAAATCGTGCTTATAAAATGTTCCGTGAATTACTTCGTTATGTAGATCCTGACGGAAAGAAAACAGAAAAACCAAGAAGAGGAGGAGGAACGTACCCGAATTTATTCGACGCGCATCCGCCATTTCAGATTGATGGGAATTTTGGAGGCGCAGCAGCAGTTGCTGAAATGCTGGTTCAATCAGACGAAAACGAAATCCGATTATTACCTGCTTTGCCAGACGCCTGGTCAGAAGGTTCGGTAAAAGGAATCTGTGCTAGAGGAGGATTTGAAATCGAAATGACTTGGAACAATAAAAATCTATCTCATGCTGTAATTTCTTCTAAAACAGGAGGAAAAACAACTTTGGTTTTCGGTAATTATAAAAAAGAAATTATATTGAAAAAAGGAGAAAGTATAGAAATCGATATTTAAATTCTATATCTAATTTTAGAGTTAAACCCGACAGGTTTTTATAGCCTGTCGGGTTTGCTTATTGTGAATAATTTTAAACACATAGAAACATAGTGATTCTACACGTCAAAAAGGCGTTTCACTTGTATAAACAAACATAGATATAGCTCTATGTGTGAAAGCTAGCTTTTTAAATTATCCTTTTCTTAGTTTGAAAAAAAATCTATGTTTCTATGTGTTTAAAATAAATCAATCCAATTTATAATTATATCCCAACTGTACATAAAAAGGAATCAACGGTGTTGTTTTAAAATCCTGCGTCATCACTTTTCCTGCCCGTAACGTAATATCACTTCGATCAAAAGAATAACCGCCCTGAACTCCGAAATTGAAATTTCCGCCTGTTGAAGGTTCATACCAGCCATTTTTTACATCGGGATAGACATCTTTGTAAATATCAGAATGTTTAAAATGCGTTACAATTGCTTTATCAAAACCAAATTCTCCTGAAGCAAACCATTTTGGTTCATAATAACCGATAACAACTCCAGCATCTACACCAAAATTCTGCAATGTTACTAGCGGATTTTCGTAACGTCTGTAAATTCCATGTAGCGAAGCATTGAAACGGAAATTTTTTATTTGATAAACATGTATTTGTCCGCCAATTTTGGTTTTAAAATCATCAAAAATAACTTCGCCTGAAGCTAAAGAAATCGAACTTTCTAGAATAATTGGCAGTTCGGTTTTTAAATGATAACCATAACTCAATCCGTAAACAAAACTATAATCCCAACCGGCATTTAGGTTTAAAATATGTTTTTGATTTTTCTCGAGACTTTCCCAGTTAATGGTTTGTGCTTGTGAAATGTGAGTTGTTAGAAGAGAAATAAGAAATACGATTAAGGCTATTATTGCTTTCATGACCGAATTATTTTAGGTTATTTAAATAATTCAATACTAAAGGCTCGACATTTTCCCATTTAAAATAAATCATTTCGTGACCAGTTCCTTTTACTTCTGCAATTTCTGAAACCGGAAAATAAGAAGCTTCTTTTTGCGCGAAAGTCAGTCCGTATGATTTATTCAATTCGCCGTATAAAAACAAAACTTTCGTTTGATATTGATCTAAGTTGGTCGTAAAATCGAATCCTTCATTTTCAGAAATAGCAACAAAGCTTTCCAAAACAGTTGTGCCAATTCTCCAAAACGGTGACGGCCCGGGAATGCCTTCATCATTTCCTTTCGCATAAGTAAAACTCGAAGAAATGCCGTATTTATAGTCTAAAATGGCATGCTGATTTTCTTTTCCCGTTATAAACTGATCGACGTATAAAAGATTGCTTGTTACTTCAGAAAAGATGTTGATTTTCCGGCTCATCTCGCCATATTCGTCAAGGAGTTTTTTGTTGAGTCCGCCTGGTTCTGCGAGAATTACTCCGTTTATGGAATTTGGATATTGATTGACATAAGCAGACGCCAGCATCGCGCCCCAGGAATGACCAAATAAGAATACTTTTTGACTAGGAGAAGTTTTATAATATTTGATTACTTCCGTCAAATCATCCAAAACTAATTGAATGGAATAACTTTTTTTGTCATGTCTTTTAGATAATCCTGAACCTCGCTGATCGTAAAAAACAACATAAAAACCTTCTTTGGCTAATTGCTGTACGTTTAATCCGTTTCGGTAATCAGAACCTGGGCCTCCGTGTAAAAAGATCAACATTGGATTGGTAGGATTTCCAAAAGTTTCGGAATGTAATTGTGTTCCGTTTACAAAAATGGATGGAATCGACGGATCTTCATCGACCGTTTTCGGAACTAAATATCCGGATTCATTAATGTCATTTTCGTTTTCGCATCCCATAAAAAAGAAAATGGAAACTGCGATTACGGCTGAGTAAAGTGTTTTGGTTTTCATTGCAAGAATTGATTAAAATTTCTGCAAAGATGTGTTCCAATATTATGCTGGTCGCCCCAACTTGTAAGGTGGTTCTAGTTTTATATGCTTTGAGATTAAAATTTTAAACACATAGAAACATAGTTTTTTGTTTGAGTAAAAAAGTAAACTAAAAGAAACTAGTTTCTCACACATAGCTATGTTTTTTATTACAAATGGAATACCTTTCAACGCACAGAATAACTATGTTTCTATGTGTTTAAAAAAATCACTTCAAAAATTCAGAAGGAGAAAGTCCGGTTGCTTTTTTGAAATTTCGGTTAAAAGCCGTTTTCGAATTAAAACCGCATTCAAAAGCAATAGAAAGTAAAGTAAACTTTTGATTTTCGGGTAAAAGAATAAGTTTTTTAAATTCCTCTATGCGCTGTAAATTGATGTAGTCGTAAAAGTTTTTGCCTTCAGCAGAATTAATAACTTGAGATAAAATGTTAGGATGAACATTTAGTTTTTGAGACAATTCGGTTAAAGTTAAATCAGGATTTTTATAGAGTTTTTCAGTCTGCATAATCTCAGTCAAATTTTGATGAATGGACTGAAGCTCTTCTGAACTCAAACTGGATTTTTCGTATTTGACTTTTTCAGTTTGATTTTCTTCAACAAAACCCGTTTCTAAAACTAGGTTTTGAAAATTATCATTTTGTGAAATAGGCTGATTCGTAAAAATTCCAACTTGCTTGATTCCGAAATAACCAATAAACATTAGATAAAAAACGACAACAGAAAAGATATGTTTGTCTTCATAAAAAATAACTACGAGCCAGATTATACTTGACCCAAAAATCAAATATTGAAGCCAACGCAGATTAATCTTTTCAGTAAAAGAGAATTGATTTGAAATGTTTTTTCGATGTTTCGAAAGTTTCCGAAGTGAAAGTAATGCATAGGCAATTCCGGAAATTAAAATAGCGCTGTACAAAATCAGAATCAGGTTTTCGTATCCTTTTCCATCATTCTGAAAAATCTTTAATTTCTCCTGAAAAGAAAGCGAATAAAAAGGAGTCAGAATTAAAACCGCAATCAGAAAAGGCAGAAAGTGTACTACATTATATTTCTTTTTCTGATTTTGATTGGTCAAAGCCGAAGTGTACAAATACAAAAACGGCCCTTGCAATAAAGGCATTGGAAGCTCTAAACCTAAAAGAAAAGGAAAAGAGGAAAAATCATTTTGGTAATGCAGATAATATAAAAACAAATGAAAACCCGTAAAAAACAGCCAAAGCGCCAGAATTTTATCGGCTTCACTTTTGTTCTTTTTGCTGGCGAGAATCACAACCAGAAAAAACGTAATTTTAATACCCGTTAAGTACAACATGGTTTAGATTTTTGGTTAAAATCGGTTGTTGGAAATACGGAGCAAGATAAAATATTTCTCGTAAATATTTGAATGCGTGGTGTTTTCTGTAGGTTATTAAAAAAAGCTTCAGAGAAGCGACATATATTTCGCTCCTCTGGAGCTCCTTTACATTCGAACGATTTAATTTCTATAAATATGTCGCTTCTCTGAAGCTTTTAAATAACAAACCCGACAGGTTTTTGAAACCTGTCGGGTTTAATTCTAGACGATGTAACTATTATTTGTCTGTCTGTTCTTTTTCTTCTTCTGGTTTCTCAGAATGTTCTTTTTTAAATGTTTCGTACCATTTCTCAATCGACGGATAAACAAAAGCAGCCACTTTTTTTACTGGATTATAAAAAATATAATTATCGAGCGTTTCCTTTTTTGCGAATGTATTATTGAAATTGATTTTCTCAAAAAGAGCAATAAAAATACTCAGAATCAAAATAGTTTTTAAAACCCTGAAAAATCCGCCTCCGAGTTTATTCATCCAGCCTAACATGGCAAAATCTGCAATTCCAGTTAATATTTTTGCCAGGAAATAAACTCCAATTACAACTAAAATAAAAGTCAGGATAAAAGCTGTAATCTGAATATTGGTAGGATTCCATGAAACATGTTTTGAAATCATTCCAGTCATTATAGAAGAAAATTTAATGGCAAGATAAATTCCTAGCAGCAAAGAAATAAAAGAAGCAACTTCAACAAAAAGGCCATTTTTAATGCCTTTATACAAACTAAAAGCCAGAAGTGCAGCTACAATAATATCAAAAAAACTCATGTTTTGCGGGTGTTTTATAATGGCGCAAATATATGGTTTTTTTAAGGTTCAGAGGAACAGAGAGACAAAGTGACAAAGGTTTTGAACTTAAATACAACTACAAAGCTTCTATAATGCATTTTATGTAAAGAGTATGTATCTTTGTCAATTCATATTTTAGACTTCAGATTGCAGTTCCGATGATTCGGAATAGATAATAATCATTAAATCACTTCGCAATCTAACATCTAAAATCAACAATCTAAAATCATATAATGTCTAGAGATACACAATTAAAAGAGCGTTGGGAAAAGCTCGTTGATATACTTTCCAATCAATTTTCGCAAGGCGAAGATTTAGATTTGGATGCCATAATTTACCTAATTGGAGTGCAGGAACTCGGAAAAGTGCACCGTGAATTTAAAAAAGATGAAAAGCTAAATCTAATGCATATTGCCATCTGTAGATTGCTGGAACCTTACGGATTTTATGAATTCGATTTTTTTGATGCCGAAGGCTGGCCACATTATAAAGTAAAAGAACAATTGCCTGCCTTGAAAGCGGGAGAACAATCTGTTTTAATGAAGGAAGCGATCGTGAATTACTTTTTAGAAAGAAAATTGATTGATTAGATTTTTTTAGTGTTCAGTATTCAGTTGCTTAGTGTTCAGTGTTGTAAACAGGAACTAAGTAAGCCACTGACCACTATATACTAAAAAATGTGTAGATACGCCATGACTTCCTATAAGCCTCATTATGCTTGTTTTAATTGTCGAAAGACATTTAAAAGAAGATTAATGGGCGATATTAAAAAAGGAGAAAAATCGGTTTTTGAAGCCAAATGTCCGGAATGTGGCGACCTAATGGCAAATATGGGACTCGATTTTGAGTCGCTTAAAAAAGACGATGTCAAAAAATGGGAACATCTTAAAAGTTTATACTCGGTCGGAATTACATTTCATTCCTGTGGTTGCAGTGGGCCGGGTTATATACCGAATTCAAAAGAAAAATTGATAGAATATTTTGATAAGCTGAAAGAAGGTTATTTTAAAAATCTAGACTTTTGGCGCGCCAGAATTGAGCCTTCAACTAATATCGAAAGAGATAAAGACTGGAATAAAAATTGGGCTGAACTGGGAAAAGTAGCATCCAAAAACAGAAAAGAAATTGTTAAAAATCAGGAAGGAATTGATTACTGGCTGAAAAAAGTCAAGGAAATTGAAAATAAAATAGAACTGATAAAGTAATTGGAAATTTTCCCCCTGATTTTTTAGTCCAGTTGTAAAATTCTTAAAACTGCGACTGTGACCGCACATTTTAAACTAAAAACACTAAATTTGTATTTCAATTATTGAAGGAAAATGATAGATAAGATAAAACAACATATAGAGGAAGCGAAGGCCTTTAATGAAAAAAACAAAGAATCTTTAGAACAATTCCGTATTAAATATTTAGGTAGTAAAGGATTATTGAAAGAACTTTTTAATGAGTTTAAAAATATTCCAAATGACCAGAAAAAAGATTTTGGACAGGTAATCAACACTTTAAAAGCTGTTGCTGAAGAAAAAGTAAAGCAGATTCAGGAAGAACTGGAAAGCAAAGAAGAATCAAAAGGAATTTTTGGCGATTTAACACGTGCTGCAGAACCAGTAATTATTGGTTCTCGTCATCCAATTTCTATCGTAAAAAATCAGATTATAGATATTTTTGCCAACATCGGATTCAACGTTTCCGAAGGGCCGGAAATTGAAGACGACTGGCATAACTTTACCGCATTGAACTTGCCAGAATATCATCCAGCAAGAGATATGCAGGATACGTTTTTTATTCAGACCAATCCTGATGTGTTGTTGCGTACCCATACATCATCTGTTCAGGTGCGTTATATGGAAAATCATAAACCGCCAATTCGTACCATTTCTCCGGGACGTGTTTTCCGTAACGAAGCGATTTCATCTCGTTCGCACTGTATTTTCCATCAGGTTGAAGGACTTTACATTGACAAAGATGTGTCTTTCGCCGATTTGAAACAGACGTTATTGTATTTCACAAAAGAAATGTTCGGAAAATCTAAGATTCGTCTTCGTCCGTCTTATTTCCCATTTACAGAGCCAAGTGCAGAAATTGATATTTATTGGGGACTAAAAACAGAAACCGATTATCGTATTACAAAAGGAACAGGCTGGTTGGAAATTGGAGGCTGCGGAATGGTAGATCCAAACGTTTTGAAAAATTGTGATATCAACCCAGACGAATACAACGGATTTGCTTTCGGAATGGGAGTAGAGCGTATTGCAATGCTTTTATACCAAATTGGCGATATCCGTATGTTCTACGAAAATGATGTTCGTTTCTTAGAACAGTTTAAATCGAATATTTAATTTTAGATTTCTGATTTTAGATTTTAGATTGATTCTGAAATCTGAATCACACTTATAACAGCAAACCTTTGTTGAAGTTTCAAACTTTGACAAAGGTTTTTAAAATTTAATACATGAAAAAAGATATAATAATTCCAGAAGTCGAAAACGTATTTCTTGCCGCAGTGCAGGAATGGAGCGACGATTTTATGGAAAAAGTTTGGTACGCTTATCTGGTTAACGACAGTGATTTTAACTTAGACAGCGTAATGGTAGTTTCAAAAGCTTTTGGAACTATTGACGGCGAAATGAAAAAAACTTCAATTCTGCGCCATGCTTTTGTTGAGGTGCCGTCGGTTTCTGTTGTAAAAATAGAATTAGTAGAGAAGAGCCTTTTAGTACTAAATAACGAATTCATGGTAACTTTCTTTATCGGAAATACATTATACGATAAGAAATTTATCTTTAAAGCCAATTCGCTTGACGAAAATAAAACGGAAGAAGTACCGATTTTGTTTGTTGAAGGAATCATGGTAAAGTAGTGGTCAGTGGTCAGGATCTTAGTGATCAGTTACAGACGTTACACATAAACAAAAAGTCAGGAAGATTATTTTTCTCCTGACTTTTTGTTTTTTAAGTAACTACACTGAATACTAAAAACCTGACCACTGATCACTAAAATTACTGTGGTAAAACAGGCTGTTTCATTCTGTAAGCAGTACTTGATAAACTCATAATAAAATCCTCCAAAGCAACCAGTTCTGACTGGCTTAAATCTAATTTTTTTATCAGTTTAGAAGTTGTTGGAAACAAAGTATCATTTAGCTGATTCTCTTTTCGTTTGGGCTGAGGCATTCCGGCGTTGTAAATATTTAAAACACCTCTTAAATTAGGAAATAAACCGTTGTGCATGTATGGTGCATTTTGAGCCGCTCCACGTAAAGACTGCGTTTTAAATTCGCCTACATTTTCAGCTTTTCCTGTTACATTGTATCTTCCTAAATCTTCGTATTGTCTGCCGTAATACGTTAGACCAACATTATGAAATTTATTATCGGCGAAATTGGCTGTATTGTGACAGTTGATACAACGTGCTTTGGTACGGAATAAATGTAAACCTAGAACTTGTCTGTTGGTTAATTGAGTAGAATCTCCTTCAATGAATCTATCAAATTTACTTTTCGGACTAATTAAAGTTCTTTCGAAAGTGGCGATGGCTTTTAAAATTTCTTCCTGAGTCAGTTTTTCTTTTCCGAAAGCTTTTTTAAAGTACGGTTTATAACCTTTTATTTTGTTTAAACGTTTTGTGGCTAAATCGATATGAAAATTCATTTCTTTAGCATCTTGTATCGGAAAACTGGCTTGATCTTCGAGAGATTTCGCTCTTCCATCCCAAAAGAAAACTTTAGAATACGCGATATTCATTAAGCTCGGTGCATTTCTTGTTCCTTGTTGTCTGTCTTCTCCGTAGGATACTTTTCTAGCATCGCCCCAGTTTAATTCAGGATCGTGGCAGTTGGCACACGAAATCTGTCCGGATTTGGATAATCTTGGGTCAAAGAAGAGTACTTTGCCTAATTCTGCTTTTTCTTCTGTATACGGATTGTTTTCTGGAAATTCGGGTTTGCCTAAAGTTCCGATGTCTTCAAAACCTTGAGTATAAACTATAGAGTCTACTTCAGGCTTTGGCCATTTTTGATAATCGCCGCTGCTGTATAATCTTTTTAATTCGGCAATAGATAAGTTTGGTTCAATCTTAGCATAAGAAAGCATGATGAGTGAAAGGATCATTGTTCCTATACTAATTAATTTCGTTTTCATTCTTTAATAATTTAATTGTACACCCATTTGAACCCAATAGGTGGTATTCGTATTAATACTGACTGGATAATCAGTTTGTTTTTTAAGTGCGATTTTCTCTTTTAGATTGGTAAAGAAAACAACTGTTTTGTTGTTTTTTGTGGGATAACTATATTGCAAACGTAATGCTGGAGCAAAATAATTCGTCGTATTGACAGCGTAATCGTAAAGAATCACTTCGTCAAAAAATCTAATATTCGTTCCTCCCGAAGTATCGTAATAGTCCAGTTTCGATGGAAGCGGGAAATACATATTGAAACTTGCCGTTGCATTCAATTTACTTTTAGCGAAAGCAAAATCTTTACTCGTATAAATTCCCGTGTTTAATGAATTTAATTCAATATGCGTTGTGGCCAAAACATCATCGTATTCGTTTTGCTGATAAAGCAGATTCAAACCCACTAAATAATCAATTTTGGAACCTGTTTTTTGGGCCAATGAGGCTGTCCAATTAACTTTGCTCAAGGAATTAGTATAATTGTAACCATTACTTTTTGTGTCAAAATTTTTTGAATCGCTTTGATCGTATTGCAAAGTAGATTGAATTTCTTTTTTATTCCATTTGTGCATAGCGAATATTTCGGCATGATTGGAGTTTGTTTTAAGTTTTAACCGTTCGTTTGATTTAAGCGTGTAGGAACTGGAATAAAAAATATTGTTTGAGTTTTGTTTGTGATATAAAGCTGTTATAATTGTTTTCTTATTTGAAAAAGTATAGCCTAGTCCCAGTTTATTTATTTGGTCAATATAGGTATAAGTAAAGCCTCCTTCATTATTTCTAAAAGAATTTAGAATTCTACCATAACCAGCATTAAAACGAAGATAAGTTTCCGGATAGATTTCCAGATTTAAATTGGCATTATTGTATGTATAATTGAAATCTTTTTGATTTTCGGCATAACTGCCAAAAGCAAAGGCTTTATGATTTTTAGTTAACTGATAGCCAATCTGCATTTCTCCACCCAAATTTCTGTTTATGATTTGTGATCTGGCATCTAAAGTTCTGCTGAATTTTTCGGTACCATAATTAGCTTTAACAGCCACAGATAAATGATTGGTAATGTCCTTAGAAAATCCACCGCTCAAAGCATAAACCTGATTGTCCCAATCGGCTTTTCTGGGAACATAAAAGTAATGCGGGTTAATCACTTCCTGGCCTTCTGCACGATCATCGGAAAGTACCCAGCCAAGATTTTTTTCCAGTATTTTTTTGATGGCTAAATCGCCAAACAACTTCCATTTCGATTTTGTTGTAAAATAGCCCTGCGCTAAAAATTGATACGTATTGATTTCGTTGGCAATCTGTTTTCTTGCAAATTCATTTTGCTGATGTTCATATGAAACTTCGGTAAAGGTGAAATCTTTAATATCAGGATTAGTAAACGCGATAGGGTATTTAAAAATTTGATTTTTGATCTGATTATCAATAATGTGATTCTGCACTTTTATAGTGTCTTGTGCATTCACTGTAAAAACGAAAGAAAACAATAAAAGAAGCAATGCCCAGGATTTCCAGGCATTACTTTTATTGTAATATATTTTAATTTTATTGATTTTCATTAAAGAAAATTTTAGTTGAATCCTCTTGGATTTGCTGTTACTTCTACGAAATCATTTGTAGAATTATTTGTGTCCTGAAGAACAATTCTACCGGCAATTGTAGTTTTAGTTTTTCTCATTACCGATTTTGAAGAATAAGCTCCTGAAGGAACATACGTATTTCCTCCATCAATTTGAGAAGGCAGTTTTTTAGGAACTAAGTTTGAACCTAAATCTTTTGTAGTGTCAACACCATCAATAAGAACACTAACAGGAATTTGAAGCGCTAGGTTGGCATCTCCTTTAGGGTTTTTATATTTTTTCAATGCTGTAAATTCTGCATCCGTCATTTTGAAAATAACATAGGCATGTCTTCCGTTTGAGTCTAATATCATGTCATTGTTGCTGTTTCCCCAATAAGCAATGTTTACATCTGGAACATTAGGATTCTGGATGTCATATTGATACAAATCACCAGAATAGTCTCCTAAAAATGATTCGAAATCTGCTGTACTTAAATCTACCGTTAATTCCGGGCTTAGAATACTAACGGCTTTACCTTTGTTGTCTACATAATTTGCTTTGTGGTTAATACCATTTTGTGCAATTACAATACTTGTTCCGGGTTGTACTGGATATTGTGTGCCGCTTCCTGGAATTTTAATGATATTTAATGCATAAACATAATCGGTATTTGCAGTACTACCCTCAGTCATGCCTTCTGATTTGCTCCAATCAAACTGTCCGTTTGGTAATGAGTAAGCTAAAACAGTAGTTGAAGTAGATCCAGTTAACAACGCCATGTATAAACCATCTGCATACTGAACAGTATTAGAATTGTTGTAGATTTCTATAAACTGATCTCTAAAAATAGCTCCTTTTTTAGTGTCAGATCCAGCGTAGTAAATTTGCTTAATTACGAAATCGCCTACTTTAGAAGTTTTCATTTCGATGTTGCTTGTAGGTGTTGTTGCATTTACAATAACACTGCTTTCGGCACCATTAAAGTTAATTTCAGTTTCTGTTGGCGTGTAACCAAAAGTCTCTGTAAATTCAGCAGAAGCAATCACTTTGGTTGCCGTAATTGTATAAGTTCCTGGTAAAATCTGTTTGAAAGTAGCCACACCGCTTTCATCAGATTCTACGGTATATTTATTGGCTGTTTCTGTATTCACAATTGTAACACTGGCTTTCTTAACAACCTGACTGTTAAAAGTGACATCATATTTAAGCGAAACACTAAAATCAACTGGTTTTAAGGCTTCGTTTTCGTTATCATCATTGCTACAAGATTGAATTATTAATGCAAAAAGCAATATAAAAATAGAGAGTGTTTTTTTCATAGGTGTATATATTTAGAATTGATAATTAAGTCGGGTTCCAAAAGAGAATTTTGCGAAATAATCGTACGGACTCCTAATGCCGTTTTTCTCGTAATAAGGCTTCAGATTTAAAAAATTAGTCGAATAAAATGAAACACTAAATCCGTTTAGAAAATCTTTGGAAAGACGCAGATGAAAATTATGAAGCATGTTTTCAAGCTTGTTTTGAGAGTCATTTAGCGTACTGCGGATAATATGTCCGTATTTTTGTGAATTTGTACGATCTGCTTCTGGAATTTCATGATAGGCCAATTGATTATCTAAATAGCCATTTGGATAATTACTGTTAGTAAGGTAGGAAGTGCGTAAAATGATGTGCTCACTTCTTAGTGACAATAATAAACCAGCTTTTGGAATATGATAACTGAAGTTAAAACTTGCTGTAAAATTCTCATTTGTCATAGGCATCGAAGGATAGACTCCATATCTTTCTGCCGATAAAAGATCTGTGGACGCATAATAGGTTATCGTTTCACTTAAATCTTTAGATCTCACATAAGCTGCATTCATGCTCACATCAAGGTTCAATGCCTTGATTTTTTGAAAATTTATTATGGTTTCAATACCCATATCTTCCGAATTGGCATTGTTTTGAATGCTGTTTGTTAGATAATACAAGTTATCTGTTCCCATAACTTCATACGTTGGTATTTCCGTTCCGTTTGTAGTTATATTTACTTTTGGAATTTCTTTTGAGATAGGAACCATCTGTCCCGTAAAACCATTCTTAAGTTTGTTGTAGTACCCCGTTAAATTAATATTGGCAAAAGGAAGATTAACATCTAATCCGCCTTCTGTTTTGTATGATTTCGAAGGTTTTAAATTCAAATTATCTCCAGAAGTTACTACAGTCAAAATCCATGCTTTTTGATACACTCCCGGATTTACATAAATTCCGTTGCCTAATAAACGGTCTATATAACGCTCTCCAGTGTACAATTGATTAAGCGAAGGCGCTTTGGATGATAATCCAAATCCGCCTCGAATTCTGAAAGTTTTATTTAAAGAATAGGATGAATTAATACGTGGCTGTAACGATACATTTCCAGACTGATTTTCATATCGTACACCATAATCAATATTTAGGATTTTATCTTCTTCAAATTTTTTATAGACTCTGTCTTCCAGATAAGCAGAAAATTGATTTTCTGTTCGGGTTCTGTTAAAATCATAATCTCGATAACCTAGTCTGGTGTCGCCTCCGTCATCCAAAACATAATAATTGATTAAGCCAATTGCACTGCTTTTTCTTCCGTCTCCTTTGTTGGAACTTGATCTTCCTGATAACCCAAATGATAAGCTGTGAATCCAGTTGGCTTTATTGGTAATCGTTTTTGTGGCTTCAAGATTTACGAAAGTTGAAATCGGAATACCTTCAACCGTACTGATACTGGTATATTGCGATGGAAGAACAAAAGCATCATGAATACCTTCTTCTTTAGAATCAGTTGCAGCCGTTAAAGCTCTGTTTATCCATCTCTCTTTTCTAGAAAACTGCCTGTCATAAGAGAAACCACTGTTTACATTGATACCATCTAACCATAAATTAGAAGGTTTCCACATGAAATTATTAGAGATAGAAAACCCTTGTTTTTCATTTTTTATGATATCTGCCGCAATTTTATCAGGATCACGTTTGGCATCATCAAGAGTTGATCTTATAGATAGGTTTACAGTATTTTTTATTTTAGAATGTTTATCGGTAGTTTTCCATGCTAAACTCCCGCTGATACGCTGATAACTCAATAAATTATTTCTGGGATCGGAATTAGAATCCAAAAAGTTAATTCCAAAATTCATGGAATTATTGGAGTTTAATTGAATTCCTTTTGTCAAGTTCAATTCGCTTGTACCATCTCTAAGGGAAGCCGAAACTCTGTAAGGACTATTTCCGACTTTAGTAGTGATCAAAACCAGTCCAGAAGTCAAATCCCCATATTTTGCAGAAGGAATTCCCTGAATGATTTTTATCTCTTCGATATTATTAGTTGAAATTTCTCTAAGATCAACACCAACATTTGGATTATTGAAAGGTATTGTATTAACGCCATAATCATTGCCGGCTGAAGTAGGTGTGTTTGGACTTAAAGCCTGCATGTTTTCGTTGTTGGAAATCGGAATATCATTGATCATAAATGCAGTTCCAAAAGCTTTATTGCTTTTAAAAGAACCCACTTCAGATGCTGTCCTGAAAATAATATTTTTATAAGAATTCAGATTAAAAGAGGAAGTAGTCTGTCCAGGAAGCTGTTCTAAAACATCATCAAGCGTAAAAGCCTGAACATTATTTATAGCATTTGTTCCAAGAGTCAACTCAGAGTATTTACGTTCTTTATTGGCTGTAACCATTACTTCTTTCAAATGAAGCGTATTATCTTCCAAATAAACCGTAATTGAGTTTTGTCCGTTTTTTAAAGTCTGATTAATATCTTTTTTTCCAAGAATGGAAAAGTTCAATTCAATATCCTGAAAGTAAGGAATGATCATACTGAATTTTCCATCTTTATCAGAAATCGTCCAGTTTTCGGTTTTGGTATCGCGAACAAACACACCTGCTAAAGCGGTCGAAGTTTCTTTGGAAAAAACTTGACCAGAAATTGTCTTCTGTGAAAAAATAACTTGACTGAACAATAAAAGAATGGCAATGAAACGCATCTATGCTTAATTAGAACAAATAAAAATAATGATGCAAATCTACCGATATTTCTTTGTGAAGCAATGAAAAATAAGGGAATTGTAAAATTGTGCATCACTCAATTTGTGAGAAAATAGCAAATAATGAGTTTTTAAATTCTAGATTTATGTGTCTGATAAACAGTTAGGTAGTGTTTTTATTTTTTTGTAAGAATAAGATGCGAATATTTTTTAGAGACGATGTAGGTTTGATGTATTCTGAATCAAGTTATTTCCTGTTAATTAAGGCTGATTCTTTTAACTTAGTTCTAGTTTTTTTAGATTTATACAATAAAAAAAGAGCCGAAAGATTAATTCTTCCAGCTCTTTTCTATTCTCTATATTCTATTTTCTTTGCTCTATATTCTATCCTCTAAAAAAAATCTAATCCAAAGATTCAGTCAGTTTTCTAAAGACAGATTTCGCATCTTTTCCTTCATATAAAACCGCATAAACCGCATCGATAATTGGTGTTTTAGCCCCGTAACCCTGATTTAGTTTATAAGCACTTTTTGTTGCATAATAACCTTCTGCAACCATGCTCATTTCCATCATGGCGCTTTTTACAGTATACCCTTTACCAATCATATTTCCGAACATTCTATTTCTCGAGAAAACTGAATAACCGGTAACCAATAAATCGCCCAAATAAGCCGAATCATTAATGTTACGTTTCATTTTATGTACTTTTCTAATGAACTTTTTCATTTCGCGAATCGCATTACTCATCAAAACCGACTGGAAGTTATCGCCATAACCTAAACCGTGAGCGATTCCGGCAGCGATTGAATAGATGTTTTTCAACATTGCGGCATATTCAGTTCCGATGATGTCATCAGAGATTTTAGCCTTAATGTAATTTCCAGAAAGTGATTTGGCAACCGTTTTTGCTTTATCAGGATCTCCGCAGGCAATTGTTAAGTACGAAAGTCTTTCTAATGCTACTTCTTCTGCGTGGCAAGGCCCTGTAATTACACCAATATTGTAGTATGGAATATCGTATTGAATATGGAAATGTTCGCCAACGATTAAACTCGTTTCTGGAACAATCCCTTTAATGGCAGAGAAAATAATTTTATCAGCCAAAGAAACCGTCATGTTTTTCAATTCGGCATCCAGGAAAGCAGAAGGAATAGCAAAAATGATATAATCTGCATATTCTATTGCTTCATTTATATTATTAGTTAATTTGAGTTTGTTGGTATCAAATTCAACAGAACTTAAATAATTCGGATTGTGTTTGTATTTCTGAATATGCTCGATTGCAGAATCATTACGCATGTACCAGGCAATTTCTGAAAGATTAACGCATAACATTTTTGCAATTGCCGTGGCCCAGCTTCCTCCTCCAATTACTGCAAATTTTAACTTTTCGCTCATTATTTTATTAATTTGAAACAAAAGTACTTAATAATGTGCTAATAAAGCAAAATCTGATTTAAGAAATTTGACAAAGGCCTTCTGCTGTGTTTTCTTTAAATAAAAACTAGCTGAATTTCAGAATATATTTTTCAGCTTTAAAAACTAAATTTGTGTAAAAAATGGTATATTAGAGAAATTTCGTTCAATTATGACAAATAAATTTTTGACCCTTATTTTAGTTTTCACTACATTATTTTCTTTCTCCCAAAATATGGAAACACTTTATTTCGATGCCAATTGGAAAACTACATCCAAAGAAAATGCCTCTTTTTATAGAATGCAGCCTTTCAAGAAATTAGGAAATCTGATTTTAGTAGAAGATTTCTACATCAATAAAACACCGCAGTTTCAAGGATATGCTTTTCAGGATAATGAAGATAATTATGTTGGAGATGTTGTATGGTTTGATCAGGATGGTTTCGATGCTTCTTTTTATCAATTTTATAATTTTTCTCCGGTTTCTAATTTGACCTATTATTATCCAAATGGAAAAAAATTTAAAACTGTTCAGTACAAAAATGGAAGAAAAGACGGCGAAACAATCCTTTACCATGAAGATGGAACGGTTTTGATGAAAGGAAAATACGAAGGTGGAAAACCCAAAAATGGCGATTTTGAAGAGGTTTTAAATTGGGAAGATTACCGATTGAACAAAGCTGATAATGAAGCACAAAAAGAAGAACCGATTCGAATGATGGAAGGTGTAATTATTCGGGATGAAATTGGAAATGCGAAAAAGAGAGAAGTCATAAAAAAGAAAATATTCTGGATCAACTCAAAACAGTTGGCTCAGGAAATCTGGTACGATATTGCAAGTGGTACTACAGAGCCTTTTAAACAGATCAATTACGATAAATCCGGGAAAATGTTGCAGACCATCAATGAAAATGATTTTGAAAAATACGGACGAGAAATTTCAAATGGAATTGTGTACGACTATTACTTTCAAAACAAATTTGTAGTTGCTCTTAAATCCAAAATTACTTATAAGAACGGACAAAAAAATGGCGAAGAAACCCTGTATTATCCAAATGGTAAAGTTTTAAAAATGGTAAAATATGCTCAAGGAGAAGCACAAGGCGATCAGATAGAATACAACTCCGATGGAACGATAAAAGCCAAACGAATTTATAAAAACGGACAGCCTTTTGAAGGTAATTTTGATGAAAGATTTGCAAGCGATTTATTCATCAATCAAAACTACAGCAAAGGCTTAAAAGAAGGCGAAGCCATTGTAAAAGATGAGTCTGGATCTATTGTAGCAAAAGGAATTTACAAGGATGGAAAACCATTTAACGGAACATTTGTCATCAAAAATGAAAATGAACAAAACGAATTAATCAACGTTGCTGATTACAAAAAAAATGGCGTACAGAAAATCTTTGATTATTATCTCGACGATCCAATCAAAACGTACACAGTTGTAAACGATATTAAAAACGGAGAAACAGTTTTTTATGATAATCGGGAGATAACAGGAAAACTGGAATATAAAAATGATCTGCCTTATGACGGGGATTTAGTAACAGCTAAAAACAGAACGATTTATAAAAAAGGAAATATAACAGAGGAGATTTTTTATAGAAGCGAATACGATAAAAAAGACGAAAACAATATTCAGAAAACGATCTATTTTGAAAATGGGAAAAGAACCAAAATCGTTAATAAATCTTTTTTAATTACTTCGGACAGACAGGATTCTTATGTTGGAACTTATAAAAATGACAAACCTTTTTCTGGTTATTTTGCTACAAATTTTAACGAATTTAATCATGTTGATTATTATGAAAATGGGATTGTCAAATATCAATATTCGAACAATTATTTGGAGAATTTGGAGAAGTATCAATATCCAAATTATAACATCAAATCTACTTACAAAGACGGTAAAATAGTTGACGGCCCAGAATACATCAAACTAGACCGCCAGTTTGTTTCTAAATATTGGAAAAATGGAATTCTGCAAAGTTTTGACTTTGATATTTTTGCAATGCATTATTTTAACCGATACCATTTTGAATTAAAAAATAAAGCTATTGAACTGGAAGAGTTTAATAAGAAAGTAAAAGGAAAAATAGTTCTCGAAAAGATAAATGGTAAAACAATTGGGAAGTTCAGTATTAATAACAAATTGCTCGTGACTAGTTCATCAGTAGAAGTTAATAGTGCAATACCAACAGAACCTGGAAGCGTTTTGTATTATGAAATAAATAATACAATCGAAGCAAAGTTGTTTACTACGTTAGAAGAAGATAATGATGAAGAGAGAAGAGATGCCGAAATTTTTAGTACAGTATTTAGCTCTTATTTAAACCACAATAAAACGATCGAAGAAAATTTCAATTTGATTGCCGACAAAATTTCTTCGGAAAAAGATGTTGAGCTATTATTCGGAAACGAACTAAAAGGCGGTTTAATTGCTGGTTTAAGAATTAATGAAGCTAAAAAGCCTGAAATAGGAACTCTAATATTGAAAAACAGCAATAATTCCTATGATTTGAAATTGTTTTTAAAGGAAAAAAAACTAATGGAAAAGGATAGTGTTGAGCTGAAAAATGTTAAAACAGAGATCGAAAATCTGACTAAACTATTGGAACAGAAAATGAATCAAGATTTTAAATAAAAAATATTTTAACCTTACACAATAAAATAATTAACGCTACGTTGTAAGTCTTTATAAATTAGAATTTTAATGAATTTAAAAAGATTTGAGTTAGTTAGTTTTGTTTTAGTATTTTAAAAAGGCGTTCACGAGCAAGTTAGAACGCCTTTTTTATTAATTTTCAATAAAAAAAATTCCAAATTCCAATCAGATTAAGATTGGAATTTGGAATTTAAAAAATTTGGAATTTATCTATTAATAAGAAAGCTCGACAATAGATTTCACTTTATCTAAAGTCACTAATTGCTTTTCGCCAAGACCTTTCCAGCCTCTTTCATCAAAACGATTTACGATAAAATCGGCTGTTTTACTGTAGTCTTCTGTATATTGAGAAAGTTTTGTGTCCATTCCCATAGTATGGAAAAACTCAACTGTTTGGTTGATCGCTTCTTTTGCTACTTCTTCATCAGAACCAGTTAAGTTGAAAATACGTCTTCCGTATTGCGCCAGTTTTCCTTTTTTAGTTTCGAACATTACAGTATACAAACTTGGGCCAATAATTGCCAAAGTTCTGGCATGATCAATTTCATATAAAGCTGTTAATTCGTGACCAATCATGTGTGTGGCCCAATCACTCGGAACACCTTTTTGGATTAATCCATTTAAAGCCATTGTACAACTCCACATAAAATTAGAAGCCAAAGTATAATCGGTTGGGTTTTTAACAACACCAGGGCCAACTTCAATTAAAGTCTGTAAAATTCCTTCGGCAATTCTATCTTGTAAAAAAGCATCAGTTGGATACGTTAAATATTGTTCCATTACGTGCGTAAAAGCATCTACAACACCGTTTTCAAGTTGTCTTTTTGGTAAAGAAGCAATTACTGTCGGGTCACAAATAGAGAATTGTGGGAACAAAGCGCTTCCGCCGGAAGATAATTTTTCCTGAGTTGCTTCAATCGTTACCACATAACCTGAATTCATTTCACTTCCCGTTGCTGGAAGTGTTAAAACTGTTCCAAATGGCACTGCATTTTCTTTAATCAAAATGCGTTTCTGTAAAATGTCAATCGGATTTCCTTCAAAATTCACAGCACCCGAAATAAATTTCACACCATCAATCACAGATCCACCGCCGACAGCCAAAATAAAGTCGATTTTTTCGGCTTTAATAACATCAACCGCTTTCATTAAAGTTTCAAATCTTGGATTCGGTTCGATTCCGCCAAATTCCACAATTTCAAAACCTTTTAAGTTGGCAATTACCTGATCGTAAATTCCGTTTTTAAAAATACTTCCACCGCCATAAGCCAAAAGAATTTTAGCTTCTTTTGGAACTAGAGTTGAAAGTTTTTCAATTTGTCCTTTCCCGAAAACTAAGTTTGTTGGATTGTATAATTCAAAGTTTAACATGATTTTTTTTAGAGTTTCTAAGATGCTAAGAAACTGAGATTCTAAGTTTTTTTAGCATCGGGTTAATTTTATTCTTTTAATTTTTGATAAAAAGCCAAGTTGCTAAAATCTTAGAACCTTAGCAACTTAGTATCTCAGAATCTTTAGTTCAATTTCTGTAATAATTTTCCAGCTACCAATTTAGATGATGCCGGGTTTTGACCTGTAATTAAAAGTCCGTCTTCTACTGCATATGGCTGCCAGTTTGGTCCTTTAGAAAAAATACCTCCGTTTGAGGCTAAAGCGTCTTCTAATAAAAACGGAACCACTTTTGTTAAACCAACCGCTTCTTCTTCATCATTAGTAAATCCGGTTACTTTTTTACCTTTTACTAAATATTCCCCTTTTACTTTTACGTTTTTCAAAACAGCAGGAGCGTGGCAAACAAAAGCTACTGGTTTATTGTGCGTATAGAAGGATTCAATTAAAGCAATAGAGTTTTGATCCTGCACCAAATCCCAAAGCGGACCATGTCCTCCTGGATAAAATACAGCGTCATAATCTTTTTGATTAACAGTGGATAGTTTTAAAGTGTTTTTTAATTTTTCTTGTAAAACTTTATCAGCGTCAAAACGTTTGGTGTCTTCTGTTGCCGAAGCAGGATCAGCACTTTTTGGGTCAATTGGCGGTTGTCCTCCAAGGGGAGACGCAATTGTAATTTCAACACCTTGATCTAATAATTCATAATAAGGAGCAGCAAATTCTTCAGACCAGAATCCCGTTTTTTCTCCTGTATTGCCCAGCTTATCGTTGCTGGTTACAACAAATAATACTTTTTTCATTCTTTTTTTATTTGATTTTTGAGCCAAAGCAGATGTGCTTACAGCTGTAAATGCAATTATTGCGAGTAATGCTATTTTCTTCATAAGATTAAATTTTGAACAAATTTACGGCTTATGTGATATCAGTAAAAATAAAATAAACTATGTTTGTTATAAACAAATTTATATCATGGTAAATCTTGAATGGTACAGAACATTTAAGGCGGTTTATAAAAATGGTAATTTTTCAGTAGCCGCCAAAGAGTTGTTTATGAGTCAGCCTGCGGTTAGTCAGCAAATTTCTATGTTAGAAGCGCATGTTGGTAATAAATTATTCAACCGAAAATCAAAAGGCGTTGAACCAACAGAATACGCTAAGTTACTGAATAATTTGATAATAGATGCGCTTGATCGTCTCGAAAGTGTCGAAACTAGTTTCAGAGCTAAAGCAGAAGATGCGAATCGTTTAATATCTGTCGGCATTTCGAAACATCTTTTTGAGTGTGTTGGAAATCTCCTGATTTCAAAATTTGATTTAATCGATTTTACTTTCGCAGAAAACGATGAACTCTTTGCATTAGTTGATGCTAAAAAATTAGATTTTGCCATTACCACAAAACGATTTGATACGTTTGATACAACTTACGAAGTTGTTGGAAAAATCAAATTGATATTAGTTGCTCCAACTTCTTTGGATATAACTGAATTCCGTCAGAAATTAAAATCAGATAATTTTACTGAAATCGAACAGTGGCTCAATGCACAAAAGTGGTACAGCCATGATGCGAGAATTCCGCATATAAAAGTGTTTTGGCTTCATGCTTTCAATAAAAAAAGACCTTCGATGGTTCCTAATTATATTATTCCTTCAGAATCAGAAATGCTTCGTCTTTTAGGCAAAAATGAAGGAGTTGCGGCTACATGGAATTGTAACGCGAGAGAATTTATTAAAAAGAATAAACTACAGTTATTGTGGAACAGTTTTCATGTGCCAGAAGAATTCGTGTATTTATTGGCTCCGAAGAATAACAACTTAAAATCGTTTTTTGATATCATTGAAAAAGAACTGAAGTTGTTTTTTGGAAATCGTTTATGATGCACTTTATCAATTGATTACCCTTGTCTTTCGAGTGAAAATTCTTTCTTATTCTTTTGAATATGTCTTTTAAAAAGAATAAATTTGAGAATACAAACCACTAAAATTTCCAATTATGAAAAAGATTGCAACAGTTTTAATGTTTACCATGGTGTTTTTTATGATCAATTCTTGCAGTAAGAGCGATGATGCGGCAATTGTAGACTGTTTTGGTGATTCTATTTTAACCGAATTAAAACATTCGCCAGATGGAACAAATTCGAAAATAATTAATTACTCTATTCAATATAGCGGCAGCAATACCGTAACTTCTGTAAAATGGACTTTTGGAGACGGAACTCCTGCGCAAACTATAACTGGAACTACCGGAGCTGTATCGCATACTTACAGTGCGACTGGAACATTTGAAGTAAAAGCAGATGTAACACTTTCCAAAGACGGAGGAAGTTGTACTGTAAGCCCAAAGAAAAATGTTACGGTAAATTAGATAACCGAAAAAGAAAAAGATATTTAGTGAGAGTCAGTTTTATAATTTATGCTTTTGCATTAGATTATAAAATTGACTCTCATTCGTTATATTTGTTTGATACGATTTTAGATTATGGAAAATTTGCAAAATATTAGAATTGCGGTTGATGCGATTGTTTTTGGTTATAAAAACAATGATTTGTATGCGTTATTGATTGAACAGCAATTTGGAACTTCAGAAAAATATTGGGCTTTACCGGGCGGTTTAGTTCAGAATTCAGAATCTCTGAGTGATGCGGTTATTCGGGAACTGCACGAAGAAACCAATGTACAGCTTACGTTTATGGAACAGTTATATACTTTTGGAGATGATATTTACAGAGATTCCAGAAACCGTGTAATTTCTGTTGCTTATTATGCTTTAGTAGATGCTTCCAATTTAGAAATCAAAGCAGATACAGATGCTGAAAGAGTACAATGGTTTAAGATTGATGAAATTCCACCTTTGGCATTCGATCATAATAGTATACTTCAAAAAGGAATTGAAAGATTGAAAGCAAAATTGACTTACGAACCAATTGGCTTCGATTTATTACCGGAAGAATTCCTTTTTTCAGATCTTGAGAATCTTTATTGTACCATTTTAGAAAAAGAAATAGAACGTCGTAATTTCCGAAAAAAAATACTCAGTTTTGGAATTGTAGAAGAAACAGAAAATTATTCGCCAATAAAAACAGGACGTCCTGCCAAATTATTTCGATTTAATAAGAAGAAATATAATGATTTGGCAAAAGACGGCTTTCATTTCGAAATAAAATTTGCTTAAAATAACATTATGATTAAACCATTTCCGTTTCATTCTGATTTAAGAGATTATTTCAAGAAACAAGATAAAACATGGTCTTGGTTCTCTGAAGAAAAAGTAAAAGTAGAACAACAAGAAGCATACAAAACCGATTTACTAAAAAATTCCTATCGCATAGATCCGCAGACGGAACCAAAAGTGTATGAAATTTTACAAGTTGCAAAAGATAAATTGGGGATTATTATTCCGATTACGATTTATCAGTCGCAATCTATGGATGGCAATAATGCAGGAGTTGTTTTTTTTGAAAAAGAAGCACATATTATTCTTTCCGGAACTATTTTAAAATTGCTGAATGAGGAGGAATTACTGGTTTTATTCGGGCATGAATTGTCGCATATTTTGCTTTTTAATTTAGAAAATGGCGATTTTGAAATCACAAACAGAATCATAAATACTATTGCCAGCGATCCTAAAAGTGAATTGTTTTATTACGAAACATCCAGATTATATCAGCTTTATACTGAATTATTTTGTGATCTCGGCGCGCTAAAAGTGAGCGGAAGTCTGGAAACTACAATTGAAACTTTGGTTAAATTGAATACAGGTTTAGAAAAAGTTTCTGCCCAAAGTTATTTAAAACAAGCCGACGAAATTCTCGAAAGAATCCAAAAAGGTTCAGAAGGCGAAACACATCCCGAAAATTTTATTCGTGCTAAGTCATTAGAAATTTTTCAAAATGATAATGCCAATTTTTATTCTAAAACAGAGAAAATTATTTCAGGCAAAATCGATCTTCATCAATTAAATTTATTTACCAAAAAATTGGTTTTTGATGTAACAAAAGAATTAATATCGATTATTTTAAAACCAAAATGGGCACAATCTGAATATTGTATTGCGATGTACAAACAGTATTTTTCTAATGCAGACAGAAAAAATGATATTATTATTGATGAGACATTCAAACTAAAAATAGAAAACAGCAGGAAAAATCTAAAAGAGTACTATGGTTATGTAATGCTGGATTTTGCACTATGCGATCCTGATCTCAAGGAAGCATTTATAGGGCATATTTTGGATATTTCTGAACAATTAGGACTTGAAGAGGAGATAAAGGTGATTTTGAAAAAGGAATTAAATCTCACTGACAAGACGTATAAAACTTTTAGTCAAAAGTGTACTGCGACATTAAACACTATTTTACAATCTGATCTCGAAAATACTTATTAAGATGGCTGCACCAATAAAAGAATCAGCTTTTTACGAATTCATTTCCGAAAATTTTCAAAAAGGGACATTTTCAAGCGATGATATTATTGCGATAATACTGCCTTTACTAAAAACAGTTTCTGCTATCCATAATCAGGGAAAAGTAGCCTCGCTAGACAATATTTCTTCGATTTATATCGAAAACGGACACCTTCATATTGCCGATAATGCATTTGAAGTAAAACAAAATTTGAAACCAATTCAGGAATTGTTTACTAGTAAAAGCAAGGCATTCGAAATTTCAGGACTTCATTATAATACAACTGAGATAGGCGAGAATGTAGTAAGTGAATTTGGTGATAAAAGTGTTTCGGAAAACGAAGAAACAAATACTAAAAAAGCTATTTATGTAAAAGATTACGGCTGTTTTGAATTTGAATTTGGGCATCATGATCCTGTAACGGATATTTTTGTTTTGGGAATGATTTTGGCCAGTATCACGCTTCAATTTGATTTTACAGTTCTTGACGATGTAAAGCGTTTTGTAGAATACCGCAAGAAAATGTATTTTCTTAACAGTAAAATAAATCCTGCAATTGCGAATATTATTCTCGGAATGACCGAATTAAACCGAAATAAAAGATGGAAAGATGTTAATGAAGTAATCGAAAAACTTAAAAATTACAGAGATTACGATCCTGAAAATGAATACGATTTATCGAGTCTGATTGATTCTAAAGTTCAGAATAAAAAACAGTTTATTCACGAAAAACTCCGTAATAGATTATTTGATAACAGCAAACGCAACAGACTTTTATACTTTCAGCCCAATTTAAAATTCTTAAATCTTACGGTTTCTTCCGTACCGCAAGCTTTAGATTATAAAAATATCGATCCGAATTCTATTTTCTACTGGAATGAGGAAATATCAAATAAAATAAGCAAAACCAGTACTATTTCGCTTAATAAATATTTAGAAATTGGAGACAATACGTATATTGTGCCCACTCTCGATAAAATACGTTTAGAAGCCAATAAAGATATTAATGAATATGGTTTCAGCCAGTTAAAATTGGTTATTTGTAATCTGAACTGGTTTAACACAAAAGAAAATAGTTCAGAGAAAATAGTTTCGCCTTTGCTTTTGGCCTCTGTAACACTTACAAAGAAAAAAGGCTTGAAAGATCAATATTCTTTAGAATTTCTGGATTCTGAAGTTGAGGTAAATCCAGTTCTGGCAAATGTCCTCAAAGAATTATACGACATTCGACTTCCAGAAAGAATTCAGCTTTCTGAAACTAAAATCGAATCGGTTTATGAATTATTGCGTGTGCAGGTTGAAAAAAACAATTCAGGAATTGTTTTGGATTATATTGACAAACCCAAAATTAAACTAATCTATTCTCAGGCCAAACAAATTCTGACACAGTTTAATAAACGCTCAAAAAAGAAACAAGCAATTCAGGATCAGCGCAGTTTGAGTTATTCGTATCAGCAGGAAAATTTTCAGCCGTATGGGTTAGAGTTATTTCGTAATTATGTTTTTACACATGCTTCTTCTTTAGAATATTTGATAAATAGTGATATAAAAAGAAATGCGCATTTTTTTAATGAAAACAAAACGATAGAAAGAGAGTTTTACCAACTTGACGAAGGTGATATAAATCCTTTTCGCTGGGAGTTTGATACCTGTAATTTGATTCTGGGTAATTTTAATTATAAAAAAATGTCTCTTGTGCGCGATTACAATCAGGTTATTGAGAGCGATATAGAAAGTAATGTTTTCAAAAATCTGTTTGATTCTCTAGCGCAGAAAAATTTTAAAAACGAACTGGAATCAGGAAATAGTTTTACCAAAACGTTTAATGTTGTGGCGAGTGACCCGACACAAAACAATGCGGTAAAATATTCTGAAACCGGCGAAAGTTATATTATTCAAGGACCGCCAGGAACCGGAAAATCGCAAACTATTGCCAATTTAATTGCTAATTATGTTGCCCGAGGGAAAAAAGTACTGTTTGTCTGCGAGAAACGTGCCGCGCTCGATGTGGTTTTTTATCGCTTAAAAAATCAGGGATTAGACGATTTATGCTGTTTGATTCACGATTCTCAAGCCGATAAAAAAGAGTTCATTTTAGATTTAAAAAAGACATTCAACGATTTTACGGCTTCTAAAAACAAATTTCAAGCAATAGCAGATAACCGCGTAAAACTGGTTCGCGAAATTGATAATGAAATTAATAAAGTAGCATCTTTTCATGATTTTATGAATGCAGAAATTGATGCCGAAAACAATCTGACCATTAAATCTCTTTTTGATGTTTTAGTTTCTAGTACACACAAAGCTTTATTAGATAATCTTAATACCCTGGATGATAAAGCTGGTTTGCAGGACTGGAATAGAAATCAGGAAGTTTTACAGAAATGGTATGCGATAAATCTGGAAACCAATCAATCTGAGTTTTTTTCTGTGCATCCTTTCCGTTTTTTTAAAACAAATGTATTCCATAATTACAAGAACATATCTGACTTAAAAAATGATCTCGAAAACAGTCAGGAGATATTAGAAAATATTTCAGAACGATTAGATTTTATTTCCATTCCACCAGAAATAGATACCTTTTTTGAGCTTCAGAAATTCTTGCGCAGAGCAATGGCAACTTTTGTCTATTTTGACGCTAATATGGCCGAATTATTAGAGCCGAACAGCAGTATTTTCAGATCGCTGGAAAACGATGTTCAGACGTTATTAAAATTAAGAAATGACATCGAAAAGTCTGCCAAACAATATCCGTATTGGAAAACGAATATATCTGAAACCGATGCTAAAAACGCTTTAGAAATAATCAGAAAGAACGAAAACAGTTTTTTTAATTTTATAAATTCAGATTATAAAAAAGCAAAAAATGAGATTCTTGCTGTTTACGATATCAATAAACATGCTGTAAAACCGAGTTTGGTTGTTGTTCTAGAGAATTATTGTGCTCAGTTTGAACAGGAAGAAAAGTTCAATACTTTAAAAACTGATTTCGAAGGCAAATATAATCTGGGTGATTTATTTGAATTGAAATACCATACCGAAACGATTAAGAAAGAACTGGATGAAACGATTTTAAAGTTTGGCGAAAAATTAGAGAAATCAGAAAGAAAAGAAGTTGTAGAGCTCAAGAATTTATTTTTAAAAGTAAGTTCTTCTTTAGTTAACAGCATCGAAAATTATGAAAATTTAAGTTTATCAGAGATAGAAAATGAGATAACTGCGATCAATTCCAAAAAGATTTATTTTGATTTATATGCTTCTTTTTTTGATGAAATTCAAGATTTAAATCCGTCTGTAATTCAGTTGTTAAAGACAAAGAAAATCCCGCTTGAACATCTCAAAATTACTTTGGCGGAAAGATCATTAGAAAAGTATTATGCTATAAATTATACGCATAAAAAATTCAACATGGATATGCTGCATACTTCCATTCAAAGGATAAAAAAAAGGTATGCCGATTTATTAGAATTGAATGGGAAATATATTGTTGCGAAACAAATCAGTAATCTTAAAGAACTGATTTTAACTTCAGAGATGTCTGTTTCCGGAATGACGGCAGATCAAAAAGAAGCAAAAAAATCAATAACCGAAGGAAGAAAAATTCTGGAAAATGAATTCAGCAAGAGCATCAGATTTAAATCAATACGTGATTTAGCTTCTTCAGATTCAGGACAAATTATCCGAGAAATAAAACCCGTTTGGTTAATGAGTCCATTGAGCGTTTCGGATACTTTACCTGTAAACGAAAACTATTTTGATGTCGTAATTTTTGATGAAGCGAGCCAGATTACACTTGAAGAAGGACTTGTGCCGATTTATAGAGCCAAACAAACCATTATTGTAGGTGATGAAATGCAGATGCCTCCAAGTAATTTCTTTGGCAGTTCATCAGGAAATCAAGATGATTTATGGAAAGATGCTACAGAAGAAGATGATGATTATTTTTCTTTGGATGCCGATAGTTTCCTGACACAAGGCGCGCGAAAATTTCCGTCTATTATGCTAGGATGGCATTATCGCAGTAAACATGAGGCGCTAATTGGTTTCTCAAATGCTTCTTTTTATGATAGTAAGCTGCTTACAATTCCAGATTTAAAAGATCATAGTAAATTTTCTGAACCTATTATTGTTGAAAAGGTACAAGATGCGAAAGCTAATTTAGAACAGCTTTTTTCTAAACCGATATCGTATCATTATATTAAAAATGGTGTTTATAATAATCGTTCAAATACATTAGAAGCACAGTATATTGCCAATATAGTTCGCGAAATTTTAATGCAGAATAAAGAACAGAGTATAGGAATTGTCGCTTTTTCAATGGAACAGCAAAACGAAATTGAAACTGCTATTGAAGCACTTTGTATAGATGATAAAGTTTTTGAAAACTTATTGGAAGAAGAATATAAACGAATTGAAAACAATCAATTTGTGGGGCTTTTTGTCAAAAATCTGGAAAATGTACAAGGTGATGAACGTGACATTATTATTATGAGTACCTGTTTTGGTTATAATCCTAATGGCAAAATGCTGATGAATTTTGGTCCGATCAACAAACGCGGCGGGGAAAAACGTTTGAATGTTATTTTTTCCAGAGCAAAGAAAAGCATGTGCGTTGTAAGTTCGATCAAATATTTTGACATTAAAAACGAATACAATGAAGGGGCTAATTATTTTAGAAAATATCTTCAATATGCCGAATTGGTTAGTTTAGGACAAGTAGAAGCCGCTAATAATGTTCTGAATTCTATTAACAATAAAAATAACACTGCAACTTCGAGCATCATTGCCGATCAAATTCAGGATGAGATTTCTAAAATGGGCTATTCTACAGTTAAAAATGTAGGTCAGAGTAAATTTAAATGCCATTTGGGAATCAAAAAAACAGACGAAGACGAAGAATTTGTTTTAGGAATTATGATTGATGACCATGTTCATTATGCCAATGACGATATTTTGGAGCAATATCTTTTGAGACCAGAAATTCTAAAAAACAACGGCTGGAATGTCTGTCAGATTTACATCAAAGACTGGATAGAAAACAAACCAAGAGTTTTAAAAATGATCGGTGCGGCACTTAAAAACGAATATTTCTTTGAAGAAGAAGAAATAGAAAGTTTAAATACAGACATTGAAACCATTGAAGTAGAAAACCAAAATCAGGATTTAAACGGAAATGTTGTTTTTGAAAGATACCTTAATACTTCAAACGGAAGTAATAAATTTTGGGAAATAAGCCAACAGGATAAAAATATTATTGTGCAGTACGGAAGAATAGGAACCAAAGGACAAAAAATGGTTAAAACTTTTGATAGTGAGGATAATGCGATAAAAGAAAAACGAAAATTAATAGCCCAAAAACTGGCAAAAGAATATTTTAAAGAATCTTAAATTATAACTTTGCGTAATTTTTACACAAAATAAATTGTTTATTCAAAATTTAATTCTACATTTGCGTATAATTAACGCAAACTAAAAAAACTATGATACTAAATCTCGACCCAAAATTCGCTCCGATTCAAAATCAGGAAGAAATCAAATTTCAAAGTTTTACATTTTCTGGCGGAGAACCGCACATTAAAATCAATCCGGATTTTGATGTGAATCAGAAAGTAACGATTACACACCGATTGAATTCATTCAACGATTTAGGTTTGTTGTGTATCACAGTTGATGCGTTACGCAGAATGGACGTTAAGATCATCGATCTTTTTATTCCGTACTTCCCTGCTGCGAGACAAGATCGTGTTATGATTCCTGGAGAACCTTTATCTGTAAAGGTGTACGCAGACATTATCAATGCCATGAAATTGAATAAAGTGTTTGTTTTTGATGCACACTCTGAAGTAACTCCGGCTTTATTGAATAATAGTACTGTAATCCCGAACTATACTTTTATCAAAGAAGTGCTAAATAAAATTGGTCAGAACGTAAAATTGATTTCTCCGGATGGAGGCGCTTTAAAGAAAATCTACAAAGTTTCTGAATTTTTAGGCGGTGTTGAGGTTGTAGAATGCAGTAAAAGCCGAGATGTAAAAACAGGAAAATTATCTGGATTTAAAGTGTACGAAGAGGATTTACAGGGAATGGATTGCTTAATTGTAGATGATATATGTGACGGAGGCGGAACCTTTGTTGGTCTTGCCGAAGAATTGAAAAAGAAAAATGCAGGAAAACTGTACTTAGCCGTAAGCCACGGAATTTTCAATAAAGGTTTCGAAGTTTTAAATTGCTTTGACGGCATTTTTACAACGAACTCTTTTAAAGACTTTGAAGGCGAAAGTGTTCAAGTGATCGGATTGGATCAATTAGTTTAAAGTTTCATCTTGCTTTTAGGAACGTGAAATTTTAAACCTGAAACCTGAAACAAAAAAATACTATTAACTGTTTCCGGTTTAAAACCCAAATTTTAAGTTCAGTGCACAACTTGAAACAAGAAAAACCTGAAACAAAAACCACAAAACAATGAGCGATTTAAAACCAAGATTTATTGAATCTTTAAGAAGAAACAATGATCAGATTAGAGAAGACAGAGCCAAAACAATTGGTGAGGATTCAGAATTAATATACAGACGAAGAGTCGAAGATATCGAATTAAAAATAAAAAGACTCGAAAGAGAACAAGAAGGATTGATCGATATTAGTCCGCTGGATAAAAACAGTTTAACCTTTGCCGATTTTCAGCCAGAAGCTTTTGTACAAAAAGATATGGAGCTTGCGCTGACCATCAGAAATTTGAATATCCAGTTTGAAGTAACAAAAAAGAGATTTGAGTATTTATTTGGTAAAACATTTTAGTCATGGGAGGTACAAGATATGATTTCGGGGCTCGTGAAGACAGAGCAAAAAAAGTAGGATATGCCAGCAAATCAGCTAGCGAGATATTTACACAGAATGCACTAAGAATGGCGCATGAATCTATGAATCCGAATGGAGTGGTTTTTAGAGAAGCGAGAGATTCAGAAGTTCATCCCAATACAGTTCCAATTATTTTAGGACTGGACGTTACAGGAAGTATGGGGCATATTCCGCATGAACTGATAAAAGAAGGACTTCCAAAATTAATGGGAGGAATTATTCAAGGCGGAGTTCCGGATCCGGCACTTTTATTCTTAGGAATCGGAGATCACGAATGTGACAGATATCCTTTGCAAGTAGGGCAATTTGAATCTGGTGACGAAGAGCTGGATATGTGGTTGACAAGAACTTATATTGAAGGTGGAGGAGGAGGAAATGCCGGCGAAAGTTATCTTTTAGCGTGGTATTTCGCAGCCTTTCATACCAAAACAGATGCTTTCGAAAAAAGAGGGCAAAAAGGATTGTTGTTTACAGTAGGTGATGAGCCAGGTTTAAAAACACTTCCTGCATCAGCAATTAAAGAAATTATGGGTCAGGGACAGCAGACTTATACACATCTTGAATTATTGGCAGAAGCGCAAAAAAGATACGATGTATATCATATCAGTGTCTTGCATTCAGGACAAGCGATTAATGCCGATGTGGAATGGAAAGAATTGTTAGGACAAAACTGTTTATCAATAGAAGATCACAGGGAAATTCCAAATGTAATCAAGAAAATCATCTGCGATAAACATAAAAATTCAGGTTCAGGTTTAGGGACTATACCAGTTTCTGATACAAACGACACAGGTTTAGATAGTATAGAAATGCTTTAAATTTTTTAAACACATAGAGACATAGATTTTTATTTTGAATTTGAAAGATTAAAGAAAGAAACTAGTTTCTAACACATAGCAACTATGTGAATTAATGCAAGTGAAATGCCTTTTTTTAGTTTCGAAAGTCTATGATTCTATGTGTTTAAAAATAATTACGCAACAATTAAGTGAAAATGAAAACAGCACAAATAGTTATAGGTTTAGGATTTGGTGATGAAGGAAAAGGAATAACAACAGATTTTCTGGCAAAACAAAATCCTGAATCTATAGTTATTCGGTTTTCGGGAGGACAGCAGGCGGCGCATACGGTTATGATTGGCAATCAAAAACACGTTCATTCTAGTTTTGCCAGTGGTGCGTTACGAGGACTTCCCTCTTATTACAGTGAACACTGTACAATTCATCCGCTTTTTTTATTTAATGAAAGAGAAGAATTGAAAGAAAAAAACGCTAATCTGGATTTATACATTCATCCCTTAGCAAAAGTCACTACTCCTTTTGATGTTTGGCACAATCGAGGAAATGTGAGAAATATTGATCACGGAACCTGTGGAAAAGGCATTGGTTCAACCATGAAAAGAAACGAAGGGCCATATAAATTGTTTGCCATAGACTTGATTGCGCCCCGAGAAATGCTTTTAGAAAAGTTAAACCAAATCGCATACTACTATGGATTTTTAAATGAAAGTGGAATCGACGAAGAAATTCAGGCTTATCTAGAGGCAGTTGATAACATAAATTGGAATATTGCCGATTATACTTTCCTATCAAAATACGATAATTTAATTTTTGAAGGAAGCCAGGGAATACTGCTTGACATGGATCACGGCGTTTTTCCAAATGTGACCTATGCCAGTACAACTTCAAAAAATGCAGTTGAAATCTGCAATAAACTGAAGGTCGAAGCAGTAGAAATTTATTATATAACCAGAAGTTACACCACAAGGCACGGACATGGCTGGATGCCGAATGAAAGAGAAATACAATTAAAAAATAACGAAGAAGAAACCTGTGTTTTCAACGAATATCAAAAACAGCTCAGATTTGGGGATCTGGATTACGATTTGTTGAATTATGCTTTAAAATTAGATGCGGCTTATAGTCCAATGGTAAAAAGAAATTTGGTAGTAACCTGCATGGATCAGCTTGAAAAAGAGTATGAATTTGAAAAACTGACAACGGATTTTAATTCTATTTACGGATCATTTTCGCCCGATTCAAAAGATTTTAAAGAAATTACTTCTTTGTTTCAATAAATAGAAAAAATGAAATACAATATAGACACTATAGCTCCGGAAAGTAAGTTTTTATTTTTCTGGGGACATCAACCAAGTAAAGACGGAACGATTACTAAAACTTGCTTTAGTCAATGGTGGTTAAGTTCATTTCAAGAAAATGGTGTGACCTACAAGACAGCGGAACACTGGATGATGGCAAAGAAAGCCGAATTATTCAAAGACCAAGAAATTTTAGATAAAATCATAAAATGCAATTCTCCAGCCGAAGCCAAAAAGTTAGGTCGTAAAGTGAGAAATTACGACGATAAAATTTGGTTAGAAAACCGATTTGAAATTGTAAAAGAGGGAAACTATCACAAATTCAATCAAAATCCTGATTTGAAAACCTTTCTTTTAAACACTAACGAGAGAGTTATTGTAGAAGCAAGTCCAGTTGATCCAATTTGGGGAATTGGAATGGCAAGCGATCATACTCAGGCGCTAAATCCTGAAAAATGGAAAGGTTTGAATTTGTTGGGTTTTGCTTTGATGGAAGTTAGAGATGAATTGAGATAAATGATTATGGATACAACAAGATTATATCGACCTGTTGGATTAAAAGAAATGGAACTGATAGCAGATTTAGGTTACAAGTCCTTTCCTCCGAGATTAGAATGGCAGCCTATTTTTTATCCGGTAATGAATCAGCAATATGCAGAACAAATTGCTTTTGAATGGAATACCGTTGATGAATTTTCAGGATTTATTGGAATTATTACTGCTTTTGAAGTTAAAACTTCTTTTCTAGAAAAGTATGAAATCCAAAATGTTGGCGATAAAAATCACAATGAACTTTGGATTCCGTCTGAAGATTTAAATGATTTCAATTCTAATATTATTGGTGAAATTGAAGTAGTAAAAGTACATTTCACAGATCGTTCAGAAGTAAGTTCAAATGTTGGACTAATGGACAAATTAAATGAATTTAAAAAATGATTTTAGAACTTCTAAAAGCAGATATAACTGAACTTAATGTTGATGCCATTGTAAATGCTGCAAATACTTCTTTACTGGGCGGCGGCGGAGTTGATGGTGCAATTCATAGAAAAGGAGGAAAAGCAATTTTAGAAGAATGTGTTCAAATTCGAAATAAACAGGGCGGTTGTAAAACAGGTGAAGCGGTTATCACAACGGCAGGAAATTTACCATCTAAATATGTTATTCATACAGTTGGCCCAGTTTGGAATGGCGATAAAGAGGAGAAATCTAAATTGTTAGCAGACTGTTACAAAAATAGTTTGAATCTGGCTATTCAAAATGGAATAAAATCTATTGCTTTTCCGAATATTAGTACTGGAATTTATCATTTTCCAAAAGATAAAGCAGCAGAAATTGCAGTAAACACGATAAAAGATTTCGATAAATCAGAAAAAATAGAAAAGGTAATATTTGTCTGCTTCGATGATGAAAATTACAAGATTTACAAAAAACTTTTGTAGATGTTCCGTCGGAACATTTCACAGGTAGAAAAAAAAATTAAAATGAATGAAAATATAGCAAAGAGCGTCAGCAAGTTTTTGAGTCTGGTGCTCAGACATTCGCCAGAAAAAATCGGATTAAAATTAGACGAGAATGGCTGGGCAGATGTCAATGAATTAATAGCAAAATGTACTAAAAAAGGAAATCGTCTCGATGCTGCACTTTTGGATTATGTTGTAGAAAATAATGATAAAAAGCGTTTCGCTTATAACGAAGATAAAACGAAAATTAGAGCAAGTCAGGGACATTCTATTTCGGTTGAATTAGACTTAGCAGAAACAGAACCTTCAGAATATTTGTACCACGGAACAGTCGGAAAATTTATGGAAAATATCAGAAATGAAGGTTTGAAAAAAATGAGCCGTCAGCATGTTCATCTTTCCAAAGACAAAGAAACGGCAACAAAAGTAGGAAGCAGAAGAGGAATTCCTCAGATTTTAACTGTTAGAAGCGGGGAAATGTTTAGAGACGGATTTAAATTTTATTTATCCGAAAACAATGTCTGGTTGACAGATGAAGTTCCGGCAAAATATATTGAGTTTTAAAAATGAAAAGAACCCTAGTTTTTGGAGATATTCACGGTGGATTAAAAGCCTTAATTCAGTTATTAGAAAGAATCAATTATTCAGAAAATGACCAGTTTGTTTTTTTGGGTGATTATGTTGACGGTTGGAGCGAATCCAAACAACTGATTGATTTTCTCATTGAATTGTCTCAAAAACAAGAATGCATTTTTATCAAAGGAAATCATGATGTCTGGTGTCAGGAATGGTTAGAGAATGATGTTATAAACGATATTTGGTTTCTGCACGGAGGAAAATCAACGATAGAAAGTTATGATGCTATTGAACTTTCAGAAAAACAAAAACATCGTGATTTCTTCAATTCAATGAAAGATTATTTTGTAGACGAAAACAACAATTTGTTTATTCATGCTGGATTTTCATCTATGCATGGGCCAGAAAAAGAACATTACAAAACCAATTATTCATGGGATAGAACTTTGTGGGAAATGGCTCTGACAATGGATAAAAGAATTCAGAAAAATTCCATTTTATACCCAAAAAGATTATTGCTTTTTAATGAAATTTATATTGGTCATACGCCAACATTAAATTATGATGTCGAAATTCCAATGCAGGGATGCAATGTTTGGAACATAGATACCGGAGCAGGTTTTTATGGAAAGTTGAGCTGTATAGATGTCGAAACGAAGCAATTTTGGCAAAGTGATGCTGTGCAGACATTTTATCCAAATGAAAAAGGAAGAAATAAATAGTCATGAAAAGAATTTTTAGATCACCCGAAGAAATACCATTTCAGAATGATGTCAAAACCATTTTTTTAGCTGGTTCTATAGAAATGGATAAAGCGATTAACTGGCAATTACATTGCGAAGAACAGTTGCAAGACAAATACATTATTTTTAATCCCAGAAGAAAGGAATGGGACAGCAGTTGGTCACAAACGATAGAAAATCCTAATTTTAAAGAGCAGGTTAATTGGGAACTTAATGCATTAGAAAAAGCCGACATCATTATCATGTATTTTGTAGCCAATACCATGTCACCTATTTCTTTACTGGAATTTGGGCTTTATGCACAATCTAAAAAGATGAAAGTGGTTGTGGAAGAAGATTTTTGGCGTAAAGGAAACATTGATATTGTTTGCGAAAGATATGGAGTGGAGCAGTTTAAAACTTTAGACGAATTAATTCAAAATCTGCTTGACTAATAGGAAGGGAAAAAATCATGAAAAATAAAATAGAATCAGGTTTATTTGGTTTGGCAATTGGCGACGCTTTAGGCGTTCCGGTTGAATTTAAATCAAGAGAAAAATTAAAACAGGATCCAGTTGTCGATATGATGGGGTTTATGTCCTGGAATCAGCCGCCTGGAACATTTAGCGACGATAGTTCATTAGCTTTTTGTACTGCCGAAAGTCTGTGCAAAGGTTACGATATAGAAGATATGGCTCTGACTTTTGTAAAATGGATGCAGGAAGGATATTGGGGAGCGCATAACAAAGTATTTGATATTGGCGGCACTACAAAACATTCTTTGGCAAGAGTTGTAAAAGGAGAATCAGCTAGAAATTCGGGTAATTTTTTTGAAGAAGATAATGGCAATGGTTCTTTAATGCGTATTTTGCCATTAGTTTTTTATCTTCAGAAAGAGAATGATATTGAAGTTATCTATAAAAAGGTAAAAGAAGTTTCATCAATTACACACGCTCATTTTCGTTCAGGGTTTGCCTGCTTTATTTATGTTGTATATTGTTTGGAGATTTTAAAAGATAAAGATAAATTCGAAGCTTATAAAGAAATGCAAAACGTTCTTTCGAAGTTTTTAGAAGATAAAAAATATAATCCTGTCGAAATTCAACTATTTGAAAAGCTATTGAAAAATGATATCTGGACATTTCCTGAAAATGAAATTCGGGCATCTGGGTATGTACTGCATAGTTTAGAAGCCAGTTTTTGGTGTTTTTTAAATTCTGATTCGTATAAAAAAACAGTTTTAAAAGCAGTTAACTTAGGAGAAGATACCGATACAACGGGTGCAATTGCTGGAGGATTGGCAGGAATTTATTACGGAATTGAAAATATTCCAGAAAAGTGGATTGACAATTTGGCAAGATCCAATGATATTGAAGATTTAGCATACCGATTATCACAAAAAATATAAATAGAAAAAATATATGAACCCACTATTATTAACCGATGGTTACAAAGTTGACCACAGAAGACAATACCCAGATGGAACAAGTTTAGTATATTCTAACTGGACACCAAGAAAATCAAGACTTGAAGAAGTTGATGAGGTAATCTTTTTCGGATTGCAGTATTTCATTAAAAAATACATTATTCATGATTTTGAAGAGTATTTCTTCAAACAGCCAAAAGAAGAAGTAATTAAAAAATATTCTCGTAGAATCAATAATTATTTGGGCGAAAACCAAGTCGGTACAAAACATATCGAAGATTTACACGATTTAGGATATATTCCGATGGTCTTTAAAGCTTTGCCAGAAGGAGCAAGCGTTCCGTTGCGAGTGCCAATGTTTACGATGTACAATACCATTCCGGAATTTTTCTGGCTGACCAATTATTTTGAAACTTTGCTTTCAGCCGTAATCTGGCTTCCTTGTAACTCAGCAACCATTGCAAAAGAGTACAGAAAAGTATTGGATAAATATGCTTCAGAAACTTCATCTGTCCCAGAATTTGTAGATTGGCAGGCGCATGATTTCTCAATGAGAGGAATGGGCGGTATCGAAGCTTCTTTAACCTCTGCGGCAGGACATTTATTAAGCTTTACAGGATCAGATACCATTCCGGCTATTGATTTCTTAGAAGAATATTACAAAGCCAATTCAGATCAGGAATTAGTAGCAGGTTCAGTTGCCGCAACAGAACATTCTGTAATGTGTATGGGAACCACAGAAGGGGAGTATGAAACGTTCAAAAGATTAATTACAGAAGTATATCCAAAAGGAATTGTTTCTATCGTTTCTGATACTTGGGATTTATGGAAAGTTTTAACGGATTATCTTCCAAGGTTGAGAGAAGATATCGTTTCAAGAGAAGGTAAAGTCGTAATTCGTCCTGACAGTGGTGACCCAATTCTAATTATCTGCGGAAATCCTGATGGAAAAACAGAACAAGAAAAGAAAGGCGTAATCGAATTGCTTTGGGATGTTTTTGGCGGTACAACAAATGCTAAAGGATTCAAAGAATTGGTGCCACAGATTGGTGCTATTTATGGAGACAGTATTACGGTAGCAAGAGCCACTCAAATCTGTGAAAGATTAAAAGAAAAAGGATTTGCTTCTACCAATGTCGTTTTAGGAATTGGATCTTTCACGTATCAATACAATACCAGAGATACTTTCGGATTCGCGATGAAAGCGACTTACGGAGAAGTAAACGGAGAAGGAAGAGCGATCTTCAAAGATCCGATTACGGATGACGGAACGAAAAAATCAGCCAAAGGATTGATGAAAATTGATTTAATCGACGGGAAGTATCATTTAAGTGATAATGTGTCTTGGGAAGAAGAAAAACAAGGCGAATTGAAAGAGGTTTTCAGAGATGGAAAACTTTTAGTGGATCAATCGCTGAGTGAGATTAGAACTAGAGTAAAAAGTGAAGTAAGTATCGAAGCTTAATTTTAAAAACGAAAGCCTGAATGTAAGTTCAGGCTTTTTTAATTGCAGTATTTTGCTTCAAATTCTTTAGCTTTTTTTGATTTAAGTCCAATAAGATGGATTCCCTCATGACATTCCATTCTTTTTTCTTTAATCAATTTTCCAATGAATAATTCGAAGAGGATAAATGATCTATATTCTTTATTGATGAAATTAAGGTGTTCTCTTTTATAAGGAAGTTTTTCTGTTGTGATAATATGGACTAAAGCATTTTGTAATTGATCAAGATGTCGTTCTGATATTAATTGAAAGTGTTTTTCTATTTTAATTTCGTTATAAGTAAATGAGATTAAATTTTCGACACCATTCCCATACATTGGGCCATATCTATAGTTTTTTGTTTTTTCTCCAGAAAATGAATTTCCATAAATAACTAGATTTTCTAAATCAGAGTATTTATATTCTATTTCATTTATCGTTAAAAAGTTTTCTTCAAATGAAATTTTTCCTTCGAAATATCCATTAAGGTTTTCAAATTCAGTTAACCTAATAATAGAACTTACTATCTGTAATATTAAAGGAATTATCACTGGATAATAAAAATATTGGGGTAGTTTATAATCTAGAAAACGTTCAATTAACAATAGAATTAAAGCATACGCGAATATTAGCCCAAGAGAGATATATGATAATTTTTCGGATCGGGTTAAATTGAAAAATTTAGGTTTTTCAGGAATAAAAATTGAAGCAGAAAAAAGCATTTACTTCTTATAGAAATTATTATGATCAATATATTCCCAAACTTTTGGAGGAAGTAAAGGCTGAATATTTTTCCCCTCTTTAATACTGTTTCGAATAAAAGTAGAAGAAATCTCTACAATCGGTGCATCAATAACATGAATTTTTGGATGCGATTTTAATTCGACATTTTCGGGTTCGTCCGAAATTCTCGGATACACATAAATATCATGATTTTCGAGGATGACTTCATAGTTTCTCCATTTATGAAGCGTTTTCAGATTATCTTCTCCCATAATCAAAGAAAATTCATGATTTGAATATTTCTCTTTTAAATGCTCGAGAGTAATTACAGTATAACTCGGCTGCGGTAATTTAAACTCAATATCCGACGGTTTTATCTTTGGGTAATCTTCTGTTGCCAGAAAAACCATTTGAAGGCGCTGTTGGTCGTCTAATAAAGTTGCTTTTTTCTTCAACGGATTATGAGGTGTAACGACCATCCAAATCTGATCTAAATCGGCAAACTCAGCCATATGATTGGCAATGATCAAATGCCCAACATGAATGGGATTATATGTTCCGAAATAAAGGCCTATTTTCATTTTTTAAAGTTTCACAGAGATTCGCTAAGATAGCACAAAGATTCGCAAAGTTTTAAAATAGCTTTGCGAATCTCTGTGTTTTTTCTTTGTGTATCTCTGCGGAATAAAATTATTTATTTACGAAATCCTTTACAAGTTGATAAGCTTCTTCTTTAGCTGTATCTAAATCGTAGTTTTTTATAATAGTATCAAATTGAGGAGCAGTGGCCAATTCCACAGAAGCTTTTGCAATACGCATATTGATTTTATCTTCACTTTCTGTAGAACGTTGTTTTAATCTGCGTTTTAGTTCGTCAACGCTTGGCGGTTTTACGAAAACAGCTAAAGTTTGTTCAGGAAATTTATGTTTGATACGTAATCCACCTGCAACATCAATATCAAAAATTACATTTTTTCCCATTGCCCAGATTCTTTCGATTTCGGCTTTTAAGGTTCCGTAGAAATTATCACGGTACACTTCTTCCCATTCTAAGAATTCTTCGGCTTTAATGTGTTTTTTGAATTGTTCCAACGAAATAAAATAATAATCTTTTCCGTGTTCTTCCTCTCCGCGTGGATCACGAGATGCTGCCGAGATCGAAAATTCTAAGTTTAAATCTTCTTTCCCTAGTAAATGTTTTACGATAGTTGTTTTTCCTGATCCTGATGGTGCCGAAAAAACAATTAATTTTCCTTTGTTCATTATATGTGCTTTTATTTTAGGCTTTTGAGCTTAAGCCTTAATTCAATATTTTATTTATATTGAAATTGTTTATTGTATTTTTTTGTATAAAAAAGCGCAACCTTCATCACAAAGAATGCTATAATATTCATCTGTTGGTGTTAAATACATTTTATCAGGGTCAGTTTCATGACGACTGATAATGTAATAGTATTCGTCTTTTGGAAAGACAATATGAAGATTATTTTCAAAAACTTCATATGTACCCTTATTTTTTAGATGATCAATTGCAATGTTTCCTTTCTCAAAAGTTATTTCTTCCCCATCTTCAATATCAATATAAAACATTTTGGATACATCAAGTCCGCTTGATTCTATTGCTTTCCATTTTCCTATAAGAGTAAATTCTTTAGGAGGAATATTACAGCGATCTGCTAGAATCGTTATGCAGATTAGCAGGAAAACTTTCTCCATGATTTTAAAAATAGTTTTCATGCCTAAGAAAGAGTAATAAGGGATTTTTTTAATTTAAAGAACGTTCAACACTTGTTCTTTAATCTTCTCCAATTCATCCTTCATCATGACAACCAATTTCTGCATTTGAGCATGATTCGATTTGGAACCCATAGTATTGATTTCACGACCCATTTCTTGAGTAATAAAACCTAATTTTCTACCATTGGCTTCAGAACCGTTTAAGGTTTCTAAAAAGTAGTCTAAATGATTGGTTAAGCGAACTTTTTCTTCCGTAATATCTAATTTCTCTAAATAATAAATTAATTCCTGCTCAAAACGGTTTTCATCAACATTTACTTGTAATTCTGAGATTGCAGTTTGCAGACGATCTTTGATTGCCTGAACACGTTCTGGATCAAGCGCCAAAGCATCATTCATATATTGACGGATATTTCCAATTCGAAGATTGAATTCTTTTTCAAGAGATTCTCCTTCGTCTTTTCTAAAACTTAAGATGTTTTGTAAAGCTTCGTCAATAATTACCTGAATTTGCTCCCAGTCATTTTCATCAATTTCTTCGCGTTCTGTTTTTAAGGTGTCTGGCATACGAACTGCCATTTTCATTAGTTCCGTTTCATCGGCATCTTGATAAACCTCTCTCAATTGCGCAATATAATTCTTTACAACAGGAACATTTACTTTAGTCGAAGTCTGTTCGGCAGTACTTTCTACATAAATAGCAAAATCGATTTTTCCTCTTTCCAGTTTTGTTGAAATCTGAGTTCGTAAGCCTAATTCCATTTCACGATAAAGCGATGGCATTCTTACATTTAAATCTAACCCTTTACTATTTAAAGATTTTACTTCAACCGTAATTTTTTTTGTAGGCAATTGCAAAGAAGCTTTGCCAAACCCTGTCATAGATTGTATCATATAATTGAGTATAAAGGCGCAAAGATAATTAAAAGTTTGCTCTGTTTATGACGTAAAATACTATTCTGTAAAAGAGAAAAGCCGTTTAATGTCTTTTTTTCTAAAATTTTATCAATTTTCAAAGGTGATTTGGGCGTGACCTTGTTGCAATAAAAGGGCAAACTTACTTTGTGAGTATTCGCCCTTTTATTGCAACAAGGTCGGGCTATCCGGGCTACTTCGGTAGCTTCCTTCTATCCCTCACGCGGGCAATCGTATTTAAAAGAGTATTTATCTAACTCAAAGCCTTTATTACTTCAGCAACATTTTTCTGGCTGTTTCCGATATAAATTTTACCATCAATTATAAAAACCGGACGACTTAAAAAAGTGTAATGTTCTAAAATGTATTTTTTAAAATCAGATTCGGTTAAAGATTTGTTCTTTAAATCCATAGACTTATACAATTGTGCTTTTTTGCTAAATAACGCTTCATAACTGCCTGAAAGTTTATACATTTCTTCAAGCTGTTCTTCAGTAATTGGATCTTGTCTAATATCTTGAAAAACTAAATCATTTTCTGGTAAACTTTTGATGATTTTTCTACAGGTATCGCAAGAGGCTAAGTAATATATTTTGTTCATGACTTTTTGAATTTTATTAGACTGCAAAGAAAATTCATTTGAAACTTAAAAATGCCTAATTTTAGAAAAAAAAATAATTATATGAGTTCAGTTTTTGAGGTGCAAAAAACAATAAGAGAAATTCTTTTAAAAATTTTAGAAAGTCATTCATTAGAACAGCTAAACAAAATTCCGCAGGGTTTTAATAATAATATTATTTGGAACATCGGACATTGTGTTTCTTCACAACAGGTTTTAGTTTACAAATTATCAGGTCTTCCAACTATGGTTTCAGAAGAATTTATTCAGAAATACAAAAAAGGAACTAAACCAGAAGGTGATGTTTCACAAGCAGAGGTTGATGAGATTAAAGTGTTCCTTTCTTCGACTTTAGAAAAAACTAAAAATGATTTTGCCAGCGGTCTTTTCGTAGATTATCATGAATATACTACCAGTATGGGATTTACATTGAGTAATGTCCAAGATGCATTAGATTTTAATAATTATCACGAAGGAATTCATACTGGAATGGCAATGACTTTAAGAAAATTAGTTTAAATAGAAAATCCCGCTAAAAGCGGGATTTTTTTATTCTACTATAGTCTCAATGGTGACTTTCATGGCACCTGCACCTTTATTTTTGGTAATATCCATAAAAGCTCTTTTAGATAAATCTATTTCGCGAGTTTTTACAAAAGGACCGCGATCTGTAATTTTTACAATAACGAATTTTCCGTTGGCTTCGTTTGTTACTTTTACTCTTGTCCCAAAAGGAATTTTTTTATGAGCAGCTGTGTATTGGTTGTTGTTGAATCGGGCTCCACTTGCGGTTCTTTTTCCATTAAAACGATCTGCGTAGTAGGAGGCATGAGCGTTTTTTTTGTATGGTTTAAGTTTTAAGCCTTTGTCTATAAAGACAGAATCTACAGGTAATGCAATAATGTTTGGTCTTGCATTTTTAACCGTGTCTTGAATGATTTTGGGTTCTGTTGTAGGTTTGGTTTGACTTATCACATAAGTAAAGCCGCTAATTAAAGTCAGAGCGATTGTGGCGAATAAAATATTTTTTTTATTTCTCATGGGTTATTGTTTTTCAGACTTGGGGGGAGTTTGTACAAATAATATGCCGAGATAAAAAAAGCCCTGAAAAAGGGCTTTTAATTGGTATTTTCTAGAACCAAAGATTCCAAGGAATTCTACTTAAAATAAGCAATAATCCTAATCCGTAAAAAATAGCAAAGGTTTTAAATTTAGCTTCGCTATTGATTAGCTTTTTATGTTTAGACCATCCAATTGTAATTAGGATGATAGCAATAAGATTAATTAGTGGGTGTTCTAATGATGTTAATCTAAGTTCTGCATTAGACATTTGTCCAAAAGCTGCTTTTCCAAGAGGAGAAACAAAATATAGTATTAGGCCAATCAATAATTGGGTATGAGTACCAATTAAAGCAAATAAAGCAATTTTACGATCTTTAGCAGTAAACTCTTTTTTTGAAGTAACTCCGATGATGGCATTTACCACTGCAACAAGCAAAAGAAGCAATGCTAAGTATGCCCAGCCAGAGTGAAATTTTTGTAGAAAATTATACATAAACCTTGTTTTTTGTTTGAAACAAATATAACAAAAATGACTAAAAAAAAACGGCATTAAACTTAAAAGTCAATGCCGTTTTTATTATTTAGGATGGTTCTATTTAGAAATCAAATTATTTACCAAAGATATATCTGATTGTAAATTGAGCCTGCCAAACATCAAATGTAGACGCATTTTTTTGGAAAGTGTCTTTGATTAAGTATCTGTTTCCATTTGGGTCTGTTTGAGTAGCCAATTGGTAAACAGGAACGTTACCTGCAGTAGTTGAATTGTAAGCTAATACGTTTGCATTAGTTGGTCTTTGTGTAACACCCCAATCTCTGTTTAACATATTTGTAAAGTTCAAGATATCAGCTCTAAATTGGAAACTGTTTCTTTTACCACGGATGTTAATATTAAGGTCTTGAGTTACAGATAAATCCAATCTGTGTAACATTGGTAAAATAGCTCCATTTCTTTCAGCATATTGACCTCTTCTTGTACGAAGATATTTGTCCTGATTGATGTAAGCATCAAATGCAGTTCTTTGTTCGTCTTCAGTATAAGTTCTAGATGTTGTTACACCACCAACAGTGCTTGACACTGTAAGAGGAGCAAAACGTAATTCATTAGCACTGTTTGGTACATAAATTAAATCATTTCCATTTACTCTATCACCATTCATATCTCCGCTGTAAGCGTATGTGAAAGGGCTTGCAACTTCTCCGATATATCCTAAGTTGATAGATGTTGCTCCACCAATTAAACCTTTTCCATATTCAATTTTGTATCCAATTACTCCCACTAAACGATGAGGTGTATTGTTATTTGAATTAGAAACTTGTAAATCGTTGTTTCCGTTGATAGATCTAGCACCAGTCCATGAACCAGAAGCAATAGAACCCGGAGAAATTAAATCAGTAGCTTTAGAGTGCGTGTATGCGAACGATCCCCAAAGACCATTTTGGTAAGGATATTCTAATTTGAAAGTTGTAGAGTAGAAATATCCTTCATCAGAGTTAGTTAAAACAATTCCATTTGAAACGTTGTTATTTACTCTTGTTCCAGCATCAGTACGAGAATATCTAGGTCTGTTATCATTACCTGCAAATGTTCCAACTGGAGCAGCGAAGTTAGCATTGTAATAATCGATTGCATTGATGTTTTTCTGTATAATACCTTCAACAGTACCTACAAAACCAAATGGAAGTTTTTGGTCAACTGCCATAGTTGTTTTCCAAACTTGTGGGTATTTGAATTTTTTATCTGTAAAAGCTAAATCAAAAGTAGTTGGTAATGTAGGAGTTGTCGGAGTAAAATACTCAGCTGGTCTTGGTGTAAAACCGTAACCTCCAGCCGCTAAAGCAGCACCACTTACGTCGATGAAACCTGTAAGTACACCATTGTTACCAATTTGGTTTGATAAGTATACAGATGGAGCTCTTCCTGTGAATACTCCTGATCCCCCTCTTACGATAGTTGAAGCATCTCCATTTAAGTCTAAGTTGAATCCTACTCTAGGCTCAAACAAATATTGTGCATCTGGCATTTCACCAGTATTGAATTTTTCACCATTAGCAAAAGTCATTGCAGTAACTGCTGGATTTTCTAAAGCAGTGTCAGCAAACCAAACTCTAGATGCTCTAAGACCAACAGATAATTTAAATTTGTCGCTTAGTTTGATTTCATCCTGTGCATATAAATCTAACTTGTTACTTTTCAAGATCTGTAATGGCTCTTCACCGCCTGGTAAAGCTGAATATCTATATTGAAAACGTGCTGGAGAAGTTATTGTAGCAGTTGATGGAGCACCACCATTAGCCAATGATTGATCAGCAGCAGCATAAAAATCAGCTAATGAGTTAAATACATACACTCCGTTTGATCCTGAGAAGAATAAGTTACTCGATTTAAAGTATTCAAAGTTTGCTCCTAAAACAATAGAATGTTTTCCAATAGTTTTAGTTAAGTTATTTGTAAAGTGTAATGTTGAATATGAAAGTTTGTTACCTTGTGTAAAAGGATCTAAACCAACAGAAATGTAGTTAGCAGTACCATTTTTAATATCGATAGTTGGGAATAATCCACCACCTTGTAAACCTCTATCTTCAATTTGCTTATCGTAACCAGCAATGAAGTTGTTGTACCAAGAGTTGCTAAATTTACTGTTTAATTCAACTACGATAGATCTAGTATTATCTAAAATTGTGTATCCACTATTTTTGAAAGACATTGCTAAAGCACTTGTTCTTCTGTTTCCAAAACCTAATGAGTTTGAGTTAGAAGTTAACTCATCAGAAGAAGAATCGTGGTGTACGTAACGAGCTGTAAGTTTGTGGTTGTCATTAATATTCCAGTCAACTCTCGCTAAGAATTTTTTAGATGTTTTTGCAGCATCATAATTTTCCCAAGGACCAGTAATATAATTGAAGTTATCTCTCATGTAGTTAGAAAGAGTCTGCATTTCAGTATAAGTTGGAGCTGAAATTTGAGCACCACCTTGTGGAGATCCAGTAGATGTCCATGTTGTTGCAGGACTTACGTTGTCAATAGTTTCGAAGTTACCAAAAAAGAATAATTTATCTTTGATGATTGGCGCTCCAATACGTGCTCCCCAGATTTTTTCGTTAAATTTCCCAGGCACAATATCTACAGCTCCTGCGTGAGTTCCAATGAAACTAGATTTGTTGCTTCTGAAAGAATTATAAACAGATCCTTCGATTTCATTTGTTCCACTTCTTGTTACAGCGTTAATTCCTGATCCTAAGAATCCAGATTGACGAATGTCAAAAGGAGCAATGTTTACTTGTAATTGTTCGATTGCATCAAGCGAAATAGCTGTAGAACCAGTTCTACCTCCAGCTTGAGACTCGTTTCCAAGTCCAAAACCATTGTTGAAAACAGAACCGTCAATTGTGAAATTGTTTAGTCTTGAATCCTGACCACCAAAAGTTCCATTTGCACCAGCATTTGCATTATATTTTGTAACAGCGTTTATTGAACGAGCTCCTGTAACAGGAACTGCAGTAATTTCTCTGTTTGTGAATTGTTGAGAAGCACCAGTTCTTCCTTTGTTGAAATTTCCTTTTGATTTTGTAGAAACAACAACTTCTTGAAGAGCATTAGATTCTTCGTCAATTTTTACGTTTACGGTTAGGTTGTTACCCAAACCAACGTTAATATCTGTAATTTCTGTTGTTTTGTAACCAATATAAGTTACCTTAACGGTGTAAGGACCTCCTGGTCTTAAACCTTGTGCAGCATATCCACCGTCAAAATCAGTTGTGGAGAAGTACTTTGTTCCTGTTGGCTTGTGAACAATTTCAACAGTTGCCCCAGGAAGTGCCTCCCCTTTGCTTGATCTAACAGTTCCTGACATTGCCGAGCCTGTAACTTGGGCATGGCCTAAGGCTGATAGAAAAATAATTAAAATAAAAATAATTCTTTTCATTTTCTTCATTTGTTTTTGTTATTTGTTTTTGGCAAAATTATAACAATTAACTCAGATAATGTTATCGAAATGTTAAGAAAAATAACTTTTGTCTTTTGTGTTGCGCATTAAAATGAATTTTTCTCTTTTTGATAATAAAAATATTGGTTTATTGAATTTTGATACTGGTTTTTTGTTAAAAATGCAATTATTCTAATTGAGTTGTAATCTATATCGTGCAAATTGACGAATTTTCGATGTCTTTTGTCGGTGTTTTATGCGAAAAAACGCCTTAATTTAGGTTAAATTAAGGCGTTCCAAAATGTTATGAAATTTTTAAATTTTACTTTTTACTTATTCTTTAAGAAGTGATTCAACAAAAATGAAGTTGAACTATCATGACTTTTAACAGTCTTAGAATTGATTTCATCTAAAATAGAATTGGCTAATTGTTTTCCTAATTCAACTCCCCATTGATCAAAACTAAAAATGTTCCAGATAACTCCCTGGACAAAAATTTTATGCTCGTACAATGCTATTAAAGAACCTAGACTTTTTGGTGTAAGTTTTTGAATTAAAATAGTGTTAGTTGGTTTGTTGCCTGTGAAAACTTTAAATGGTAACAAGTAAGAAGCTTTGTCTGCAGAAAGACCTTGTTTGTCAAATTCTGCCTGAACCTGAGCTTCTGTTTTTCCATTCATTAAAGCCTCAGTCTGAGCGAAGAAGTTTGACATTAATTTATCGTGATGATCTTCGTTTCCATAAAGTGGTTGTACGAATCCAACGAAATCTGTTGGGATTCTTTTTGTTCCTTGGTGAATCAATTGGAAGAAAGCATGCTGCGAGTTTGTTCCCGGTTCTCCCCAGATAATAGTTCCCGTTTGGTAGTTAACAGGTTTGCCGTCACGACCAACACTTTTTCCGTTGCTTTCCATAAAGGCTTGCTGTAAATACGGAGCTAATTTTGATAAATATTGTGTGTACGGAATCAAAGCTTCACTTTCTGCTCCAAAGAAATTATTGTACCAAATGCTTAAAAGAGCCAAAATTGTTGGAATGTTTTCATCAAATTCTGCTGATTTGAAATGCTCGTCCATTTCATTGGCTCCTTTCAATAAATCATTATAATTGTCAAAACCAACAGCCAAAGCGATACTTAGACCAACTGCACTCCATAAAGAAAATCTTCCTCCAACCCAGTCCCACATTGGGAAAACATTGTCTGGATTAATTCCGAATTCTGTTACTTTCTGAATGTTTGTCGAAACTGCTACGAAATGTTTAGCAATATCTTCCTGCTTTGCCGACTTTAAGAACCATTCTTTAATAGTTACTGAATTCGAAAGTGTTTCTTGAGTCGTAAAAGTTTTAGAAACAATTACAAATAAAGTAGTTTCAGGATTTAATTTTTTGATGATTTCGTTTACGTGATCACCATCAACGTTGGAAACGAAATGAGTATTTAAATGGTTTTTGTAAAACTGTAAAGCTTCAACTGCCATTACAGGGCCAAGATCAGAACCACCGATTCCAATATTTACAACATCAGTAAAAGCTTTTCCTGTGTATCCTTTTCTCTGGCCAGAAATAACTTCTTCTGTAAATTGTTTGATTTTGTTTTTTACTTCGTAAACTTCCGGAATTACATTTTCTCCATCAACAGTAATAACTGCTGATTCTGGAGCACGTAAAGCGGTATGTAACACAGCACGATTTTCAGTTTGGTTGATTAATTCTCCTCCAAAATATTGAGAAATTGCATCTTTTAATCCGATAGAATTTGCTAATTCTAATAAAAGAGAAACAGTTTCCTGACTGATGTTATTTTTTGAATAATCTACTAAAAAGTCATTCCATTGTAAATGAAATTTTTCAGCACGTGCACTATCTTGTTGAAACAATTCTTGTATGGTGGTTTCGTGAATTGCGTTATAGTGGTTTTGCAGATTTTTCCACGCTTCAGTCCCAGTTGGGTTTGTTGTGTTTAAAGCCATTTTTATCTATAATTGAGTTTGTTCTATGAAACACAAAAATACTGAATTAACTTTTAAAAGAGGAGAGGTTCGCGATTATATAACAATTAGTTACGAAAACGTTTTATGATAAATTATCGAATTGGAAAATGATTAGGATTACAAATACAAAATATTTCTTTTGCTGATTTTTTTCTTGCAACATCAAATCCATCTGCTAAAACAATTTCAAAATCATTTAGATTTATTTCTTCAGAATTGGGAAACCATTTTGGTTTGAAATTTTCGTTTTCTTTTATTTTTTGTTGAAATGAAACGACTGTAACTTTTGGATTTTTTAAGAAAATAGAATCATAACTCTGGTTTTCAGAATAACTGAATTTGACAAAATCACAAATATTAAGATGTGAATCGCTTCTCAAATCATAAGAATCAGAATTGATAATATTGGGAAACCATCCTTTAATTCTTGGATTTGTTGTCTCTTTTAAATCTTCATACTTATCAAATCGCAATTCATATGGTTGATTTCCACAGGAAAATAAAATTAGAAATGTAAAATATAAAATCCCGTTTTTCATATAATTACCAAAACTTCCACCAAGGTTTTTTATTAATTTCTATAACTTTCTTAGTAATATCAACATCAATTCTTTTTGGAGATTCTGCTTTAATTTTAGAGTCATCAAAAAACAATAATCCATTTTCGTCCATTCCAAGAGGAAGTCTAGTTCTTTCTTTCCAATTTTTGGTTTGTAATTCTGAAATTAAAGGCAAATCGATTTTTTCGCGAAAGCGTTTTTGTGCTTTTTCTATAATTTCTTCTTCTAAATTAGAAGAGGAATTTTTGAAAAGTGAAATAGAAATATCAGGAATATTCAAAAGAAAAACCTGAGTTTTGTTGCCGATTTTCTGAATGTCTAATACTTTAAAATAGGCAATTGAATCTAAAAGATAATGACCAATTTTTGCCGAATCAGGATTAAATTTTGACAAATCTTTTGGATGGGAACTCGCAATTAAATATCTCAGATTTCCAGAAAGTCCTCCGCCAATCGAGCTCATGTCAGTAAACCCTTTTTCTTGAATAATCTGTCCGACTTTATAATTTAAAATTAGATTTTCAACAAGACTGGTATCTCTGTAAAATAATCTTAAGCCAGAAAAAGTCTCATGGTAAATAGTTCTAAGACGTTCATTTTTCATGACTTTTTAGTTTAAAAAGATTTCAAAAAAGAAATTAATTACAAATTACCAATGCTGTCCAATTCTCTTTTCAAAGGTTCAATTTGTTGCATGAAACGGGTTCTGTCACTTCCTGTTAAAGATTCTCCTGTTGGGAGATTCAAACGAAGTGCATCTACCTGAACACCATTTTTCCAGAAACGGTAACAAACATGAGGTCCGGAAGCTAAACCTGTACTTCCAACCAAACCAATAGTCTGTCCTTGTGTTACACGCTGACCACGGCGAACTAGGATTTTTGACATGTGTAAATATTGAGTAGAGTAGGTTCCGTTGTGTTTTACTTTTACAAAGTTTCCGTTTCCTGCTGTATATCCTGTAGTTTCAACAACTCCAGATGCTGTAGTGGAAATTGGTGTTCCAGTTGGAGCCGCATAATCAGTTCCTTTATGTGCTTTCCAAGTGTGCTGTACAGGGTGAAATCTATTCATGGTGAATCTTGAAGTGATTCGGCTGAACTTAATTGGTGTTTTTAAGAAGAAGTTTTTAAGCGTTTTTCCTTCGTCATCATAATATTCAATTTTTCCAGAAGTAGTATCTTTTTCGAATGGAAAAGCATAAACGATTTTACCTTTATATTCAAAGAATGCAGCTTCAAGATCTTCAACACCGTCATAGGTTTTTCCGTTGATAAATCGTTCTGTGAAAATCAATCCGTAACGATCTCCTTTTTTAAGTTTGAAGAAGTCAATAGACCAGGAAAATACTTTTGTGATTCTGCTGGCCAAAGCGGTTTCTACACTTTCGTTGCCTAAAGTTTCAGATAAAGAACTTTTTAAAACCCCGCCAATCATTTTTCTTTTAAAAGTAACAGGTTTTATTTTTTTATAAGCTTTGGCAATACTATCTCGTAAATCAATTACATAATAACTTAAAGCGTCGGGCTGGTAAATAAAAACCTGAAGATTGTTGGTTTTGTTTTTTGATCGAAGCAATGTGAAAGGTTTGTTGTAACGAATGGATCTTACGTTGAAAGAATCTTTAACTTGTTCTACAATGTCATGTACTTTTTTGTTTCCAATATTTTGGCTTTGTAAAATCGATCCGAAAGAATCTCCCTTAGAAATTGTATCATTAACAACATTGAAATCTGCGTAATTAAAACCGAATTCTATTTTTTTGGTTGTTGGTTTAGTAATTTTCGTTTCTACTTTTTCTTCAGCTTTTTTACATGAAAAAATAGAAAACAAGACAATTAAAATTACGACTGCTTTTTTCAAACTTTTGGGATTTTTGCGGCGAAATTAAACCTCGGTTTCATTTCCCCAATTGGACAATTCTTCTTCGGTCCACAATTTAGGAAAAAAGATGCGTCTTTGGTATTTTGGATGCATATATTTTTGCCAGTCACTTCCTCCTGTAGCTTCCCCATTACCTTTTCCGCTTTCCAAAATATACTTTCTAGCAGTATTAAGATGCTGCATAACCCAAGTGATATTCACCGTTTTATCGTAATGGCGCATAGCCGAAATTAATTCAGGATTTTGCTGATCCGTGTCTGGAAGTTGGGAAAACTTTTGCCAGATATTTTTTGTCTTAAAAGTTGACATTTGTCTCAAGAATTGAACTTTGTATTTGTTTTCGAATTCTTGAAGTAAATAAGATTTCTCGCCAGTGTGATAATCTTTTCCTGCGGCTTGCCAATATAAATGTTCGAAACTGGTTTCAAGATCAGTGTTTTCGTCAAAGTTAGCTTTGTATCTGCGGTCTGTTAAATTGATCACATCTGTAGAGGCAAATTCAATCATTCTATATTGTGCACTTTGAAAACCACTTGCAGGTGTAAGCGTATTTCTGAACTTCATATATTGATCTACTTCCATTCCGTTTTCCATAATGCTGAACGAATTGGTAAGCATGTCAAAATAACGGGTAATTCTTGAAAGTCTTTCGCTGAAAAAATCAACCTGAATATTTTCTTTTTCGGCGATCTGGTCAATTTCCCACAAAATCATTTTAAAGATTAATTCGTTTACCTGATGGTACATAATAAAAACCATTTCGTCAGGAAGTGTGGTACGTTGAATTTGTAAATTTAATAAAGCATCGGTTTGAATGTAATCCCAATAGGTGATTGGTTTAGCCCAAAGCAATCCTTCTAACTGTACATCAGTTTTTTGATTTATGGCTTGAAATTTAAGATCAATTTCTTTTAAAATTGCTTCTGAATTATCAGTTAAATTCATTTGTTTTTTACTTTAAGCGGACTTTTTAATCCTTTATATTCATCGAGATCAGCTTTTAGGGAACCAACTGCCAGATCTGCCTTAATTCTAATTGGAACTTTGTTGTCGTCGTCTGTAATCCAAAGTGTTAAACTTTCCTTTTCTTTAAAGACTCTTCCGGTTTGAACAAGAGGTCTGAAAATCATGCAGGAAACCTTGCCAAATTTAGTTGTAATATCTTCACGACCTATAAATTTTAACTTAAATTTTGTGATTTCATCATCAAAAAACATATCAATTGTAATGGCCTCACCAGATTTCAATTTGTCAATACTGGGATGGTTTCTCAAAAAATAAAAAGACGAAACAATATCCTGCACATTATCAGTGACTACGATTGTTTTTTCGGACTTTCGCTTATAATCTTTTACTAAAACTTTATTTTCATTTTGATTGAAAAAGCCTTCCTGATTTTTGGTATAACCTCCTTCGTCAATTTTTCGAACATATCTATAAGGGCTTCCGGTTTCTTTGTCAAAGTAACTTTCATATAAATCTTCTACTTTAAAAAAGAATTTAGACATCCCGGTTGTATAACCTTTGCCAACCGCATGATAAACTTTTTTATTGCTGATTGTGGCATCTTTTATTTCTAGTGTAGCGTAACCGGCGTTTACAATTCCATAGTGAATTCGGAATTTAAAGAATTCTCCCGTGTCAAATGAATCTCCTTTTTGAGAATCGAAAGCTAAACAAGTGAGGGCTAATATAGTGAATATGAGTTTTTTCATAGTACATTTTTTACATTCTATTATAAAGATAAATAAATGCAAATTCTATTCCAAATGTACCAAAACAAAAAAACTCAGTCAAGGATGACTGAGTTTTTATGCTATTAACTAACCAAAAAACTATAAATTATGAAATTTATATCAATTCGGAAGGAAACCACCCCTTCCTGATTTGCGAGTGCAAAGATAGATAGAAAGTTCAGATTTCAAATAGCCAAAGTCAAGTTTAACATAACATTTGCAAAAAAAGCATGGTTTTTTGGTGAAATCCTCGTTTAAATGCAAAAAAAATGCGTTTTTACAAAGTTCCTCTTAATTCTTGTTCTCTTTCAATTGATTCAAACAACGCTTTAAAGTTACCTGCACCAAACCCTTTTGCACCCATTCTTTGAATAATTTCGAAGAAAAGCGTTGGTCTGTCCTGAACAGGTTTGGTAAATATTTGTAAAAGGTAGCCATCTTCATCGGCATCCACCATAATTGCTAATTTTTCAATTTCATTGATGTCTTCTTTCATCATATCCATGTGGACACCTAATCTTTCAGGGATTGCTTCATAATAAGTATGAGGAGGAGCTGATAAAAATTCCACGCCGCGTGCTCTTAACTGAGATACCGTTTTGATAATATCATCTGTAGCAATAGCGATGTGCTGAATTCCAGGGCCACCATAAAAATCTAAATATTCTTCAATTTGTGATTTTTTCTTTCCTTCTGCTGGTTCGTTGATTGGGAATTTTATTCTTCCGTTTCCATTTGACATTACTTTACTCATCAACGCAGAGTATTCTGTAGTGATTTGTTTGTCATCAAAAGATAAAAAGTTCACAAATCCCATAACGTCTTCGTAGAATTTTACCCAAGTATTCATTTCGTTCCAACCCACATTTCCAACCATGTGATCAATGTATTTTAATCCTGTTGGTTCTGGATTGTAATCTGATTTCCATTCTTTATAACCTGGCAAGAAAACACCATTGTAGTTTTTTCTTTCTACAAAAATGTGAACCGTCTCTCCGTAAGTGTAAATTCCAGAACGGATCACTTGACCGAATTCATCTTCTTCAACAGTTGGTTCCATGAAAGAACGTGCGCCACGTTTCATTGTTTCTTCGTAAGATTTTGTAGCGTCTTCAACCCAAAGTGCAGCAACTTTTACACCGTCGCCGTGTTTTTTCAAATGTTCGTTGATTGGAGAATCAGCTGTTAATGGCGTCGTCAAAACAATTCTGATTTTGTCTTGCTTCAAAACATAAGAAGCTTTGTCTTTTACTCCAGTTTCCAATCCGGCATAAGCCAAGGACTGATATCCGAAAGCTGTTTTGTAATAATGTGCCGATTGTTTTGCATTGCCTACATAAAATTCTACATAATCTGTTCCTAATAATGGAAGGAAATCTTGTGCTCCTTCAAATATTTTCTCTAATCCGTATTCTACTGATTTTACTTCTTTACTCATGATGTTTATTTGTTTAATCGGTTAATTGCTTATTTGTAAAAACCGAAATGTTGTGTTTAATTTTTTTTTAACGCAAAGTGCACAAAGATTTTTTTTGAGAATGATTTTGTAAAATTGCTAAGAACGCAAAGCTTTGCGAACTCATTCGAGTAAAACGTCATTAAAGTCTTTGTGAACTTTGCGAAAAATCCTTTGCGAACTTTGCGGTTAAATTCGATCAGTTACTCCGTCCAGGATTTGTAATATTGCCCGTCATCAAGCCCCATAGCTTCCTCAGTAACCATTAATGGTCTGAACGTATCCACCATAACAGCTAATTCTAAAGTTTCTTTATGACCAATACTACGTTCCATTGCGCCTGGCGCTGGTCCGTGCGGAATTCCTTTTGGGTGTAAAGTGATATGACCCTGTTCAATATTATTACGGCTCATAAAATCGCCATCAACATAATAGAGTACTTCGTCAGAATCTATATTGCTGTGATTGTATGGCGCCGGAATGGCTTTTGGATGATAATCGTAAAGTCTTGGGCAGAATGAACAAACGACAAAAGTGGCCGTTTCAAAAGTTTGATGTACCGGTGGCGGTTGGTGGACACGCCCCGTTATAGGTTCGAAATTGTGAATTGAAAATCCGTAAGGAAAATTATAGCCGTCCCAGCCTACAACGTCGAAAGGATGTGTGGCATAAATAACTTCATGCATCATGCCTTCTTTTTTGATTTTAATTAAAAAATCGCCTTTTTCGTCGTGTGTTTCCAATTCAGTTGGCAGAATAAAATCACGCTCACAAAAAGGAGAATGTTCTAAATGCTGACCTGATTGATTTTTGTATCGTTTTGGAGTATAAAATGGAGAATACGATTCTACATAAAATAGTCTGTTTTCTTCTGTTTCAAATTCGATTTGATAAATAATACCGCGCGGAATAATCAAATAATCGCCATATTCAAACGGAATATTTCCTAACATGGTTCTTAATTTTCCTTTTCCTTTATGGATGAAAAGCATTTCATCGGCATCGGCATTTTTGTAGAAATAATTTCGAAGCGATTCTTTTGGTGCTGCTAAACCAATAATACAGTCTTTATTGACTAACATGGCTTTTCGGCTGTCTAAAAAGTCGTTTTCTGGTTTTAATTCAAAACCTTTAAAAAGTAATGATTTTATATTTTTTCCGATTGCAATTTTTGGTTCAACCGAATAAGAGTTTAAAATTTCTTTAACCTGTGTAGGTCTATGAACATGATAAGATAATGACGAATGTCCGTGAAAACCTTCGGTTCCAAATAATTGTTCGTAGTAAAAACCTCCGTTTGGTTTTTCAAATTGGGTGTGTCTCTTTTGAGGAAAATCTCCAAGTTTATGATATAATGGCATGGCTTTTCAATTAGATAATTTTTAAATTAATTAGATAATTCGAAAAATTTGAATTGTGTGAACAGATAATCAAGTCAATTTTAGTATTGACTAATTATCTCAATTCGATAGCTTCATTCAGGATTTCTCTTGATGAGGAATTGAAGATACTCTAATAAACCTGTCCATTTTGTTTTCATTATAACAAATGTCGTAAATTTTCGCGAGTAAAAATAGAAATTATATTATTTATAACTATAAGATATTGTAATTTTTTTTGATATAATTTTTACATAGTAAAAAAATAGCACGATTTTATTGAACTATTCCTCAATAAAATCCTAAAACAAAAATCCAATGCTGAACCAGGTGAAACCTCTTGACATTTCTGGAGACCAGGATTGTTTAATCTCAATTGGGCCAATAATCGTTTCTAATCCGTAGCCTATAGCATAACCGGTGTATTTTGGCATCGAAATCCAATCGACACCGCTGAAAATATCATTTCCTAAATTAGCAAAATTGGCAGAAAGGTTAATATGATTTTTTCTTAAAATTTCGTAGTCTAACGTAATCCCGGTTTTGATAAAACTGTTTCCGGCAATACTTAAGAAATCATATCCATAAAAATAATTGAAGTTGTTGATTTTGCTGTAACCGTAACCTCCTAATATATAATTAAAGAAAGGGACACTGGTGTTCCCAAAAGTAAAACCAGCATCGGCATCAATTTTAAAGGTTGCTCTTTTAAATAAGGTATCCACAAAAGAAATTTCAGCTTTTGCCATAGAAAATGGCTTAAAAGTATTGGTATAATCTGAAGATGCCAGATAAGTTTGCAGATCTGTAGAAAAATACAATCCAGAACTTGGGTAATATTTATCGTCAAATGAATCGTATTTTAAATAGGCAAAGGCACTAAAGTAACTGCTTTTATCTATTATGTTTTCTACATTGGAAAGAGTTGGAGAATTTATTTTCAGATATTTATATTCTAAACCACCGCCCATAAGGAACTTCTGTACAAAAATAGTTTGAAAATAAGCCTGATTGTTCAGATCCATAAAATCGACATTGATCAAATTGACATTCGGATTTTGCGAAACAAGATTACTCAAACTAGTAGTTACATTTCGATTAAATTGATTCAGTCGTGAACGGAAACCAAAACTGATATTGAATCCATTTTCAACATAATAATTTAAATCATACCTGAAATTATCTCCTAAAATAATATCCAAAGAAGTAACATCATTTTTTAGAAATGTTTTTTTATGAGTAAGATTCAATAAAATACCGCTTTTATAAAGTCCGTCATAATGAAGTCCCAATTTTAAATAGGTTTGCGTTGGGTTTTCTCTAAGAACTAAATCCAAATCATCTTTTTCGCCGTCGGGCTGTAAGCAATAGGAAATGGTACTAAAGTTTTGCGTTGCATTTAAATTGTTAATTCCGGTTTTTAGATTATCATACGTAATGGTGCTTCCAGGTTTAAAACGAAGTTTACCGCGAATATATTCTTTGGTATAATTATCTAATTGGTCCGTATTAATTTTCTGAATTTGAAGTGTATCTGAAGCAATTTTCAGTTTTGGTTTTTTATAAAAAGTAGTTTCATTAGACAATGATTTGATTTTTTCATAAACGGCAAAAGCAGCTTCTTCTCCTTTTCGGATGATTTCTTCTCCTTTATCAAATGAAATTACGCCATAATCACGAATGTCTGGTTTAATGTAAACATCAGTGTCTTTTATTTTGTTTTTCATTTTGTCAATAGACTGCAGATTGGTAATCTGAACCAAAATACGAGTGGCGTTTTTTAGGTTTTTCCTCTTCATTAAATCGTCTTGAACATCGACACCAATAATAATATCGGCACCCATTTTACGAACTTCATTAATTGGATAATTGTTTACAACACCACCGTCGACTAATAAATTTCCATCAATTTCTACGGGAGTAAACAGGGAAGGAAAAGCCGCACTCGCCATCATAGCCTGAACTAGATTTCCTTTATTCAATAAAACTTCTTCGCCTGTTTCGATGTTTGTTCCAATACATAAAAAAGGAGTTGGCAATTGATTGAAATCACGAACATGACGAACATTTCGAGTTAGACTGCTCAATAAATTGTAATTGTACATTCCTTTAGAAAGTGCTTCCGGAATGCCGACCCTGAAATTACTGAACGGTAAAACAATCGCATACAATTCGTCATTCTTTTTACCATAAAAGTTTTTGGAGGAACGCGGAATATAATCGCTTATCAGCTCATCAAAATTGGTTTTTTTGAAAATAGAATCAATTTGTGAGGCATTGTAACCAGAAGCATACAATCCACCAATTACAGATCCCATACTTGTTCCGCCGATGTAATCGATTTTGATTCCTGCTTCTTCCAAAACTTTAAGAACTCCGATGTGCGCAAAACCTTTGGCGCCACCACCACTTAAAACCAATCCAATTTTAGGTCTTTTTACACTGTCTTTTTTCACTTCCTGCGAAAAGGAGTTTTGTGAAAAAAGTACTAACAAGGCAAACATCACAGAAACCGCTTTCCAAATGGTATTTGAAAGAAGTTCTTTTGATGAGATATTTAAAAAAGACAGCTGATTTTGGCGCATAAAAATTTGCAAGTTAGTTTTGTAAAAGTCGGCAATTTTTTTTGGTTTATTCTTAAAATGATTCTGTTTTTGAAAGTATTAACTTTTTGTTTTTATCGTACTTCCAGACATCAGAATGAGTTCTTGCACCGCCTCTGCAACTCGAGGTTAATGTCTTTTTGATTTTATCAACTTTCACATCGCAAAACATATCACATTTTGGACTAAAGTTCGACGGAAATTGCAAGCTTTCGAATTGTTTTGTTATCGGATTAAAGACAAAAATCTGATAAATGGTATAAACTCCCATTCCGTCATCAGTATGATAAGAAGCGAAATCAGTAAAACCATCAAAATTATAATCGTTTATTTCTAAATGCGATGGTTTTCCTGTGATCGAAACTTCAATGTTATTGATAATTTGAGTTTTTCCGGTTCGAATATTTTTTATTTCTGCTGCTTGCTCATATTCTTCGTCGCTAGTGCCAATTTTATTTTTAAAGCTTATTTCGATTTTACTTTTGTCTTTTTGTACAAATGAAATATCGCTTTGACTATACGAAATAGAAAAAAACAAACACAGGATGATATGTAAAAAGTTTTTTTTCAAAGTGAATTAGTTTTCTTTTGGATGATAAAAATCGACAATTTTTTTGGCTTTAGAAACACCTATAACGGTTGCAATTTCTTGTTCTGTAGCCAGTTTTAATCTTTTAACACTTTTAAAATGCTGAATTAAGGTTGTCATGGTTTTTTCTCCAATTCCCGGAATGCTTTCTACAGAAGAATTCAATGCGGCTTTGCTTCGTTTGTCTCTGTGAAAAGTGATTCCGAATCTATGCGCTTCGTTTCGCAACTGTTGGATTACTTTCAAAGTTTCTGATTTTTTGTCGAGATATAACGGAATAGAATCGCCCGGATAAAAAAGTTCTTCTAAACGTTTTGCAATTCCGATTATGGCAATTTTACCTCGTAATCCTAATTCATCAATACTTTTTAAAGCCGAAGAAAGTTGCCCTTTTCCACCGTCAATAATGATTAACTGTGGAAGTGGTTCGTTTTCGTCTAATAATCTTTTGTAACGGCGGTACACAATTTCGGTCATCGAAGCAAAATCGTCTGGGCCTTCAACGGTTTTGACGTTAAAATGGCGATAATCTTTTTTGCTTGGTTTTCCGTCTTTAAATACGACACAGGCCGCAACTGGATTTGTTCCCTGAATATTCGAGTTGTCAAAACATTCGATATGTCGAGGCTCAACAGGAAGACGTAAATCTTTCTGCATTTGTGCCATAATTCGGTTAACGTGTCGATCTGGATCAACAATTTGTAATTGTTTCAATTGCTCGATGCGATAGAATTTGGCATTTCGAATCGATAAATCCAGAATTTGTTTTTTGTCGCCAAGCTGCGGAACGGTTACTTTTATGTTTTCGCCTAAATCCAATTCGAAAGGAACTATGATTTCTTTGGATAATAACTGAAAGCGTTCACGCAATTCTACAATCGCTAATTCTAATAATTCTTCATCGCTTTCATCCAATTTTTTCTTGATGTCTAAAGTATGAGAACGAATAATCGAACCGTGAGAAATCTGAAGGAAATTGACATAAGCCGCACTTTCGTCAGACACAATAGAGAAAACATCAATATTGGTAATTTTAGGATTGATGATCGTAGATCTGGATTGATAATTCTCTAGAACTTCAATCTTTTCCTTGATTTTCTGTGCTTCTTCAAACTGAAGATTCTGCGCATAAGTGTTCATCAATTTCTTGAAATCTTTTAAACTTTCTTTGAAGTTTCCTTTCAGGATTTCGCGAATCGCATTGACTTGTCTTTGGTATTCTTCCAAAGGTTCCAAACCTTCGCACGGGCCTTTGCAATTACCAATATGATATTCCAGACAAACTTTGAATTTACCGGAATTAATATTGGATTCGCTCAAATCATAATTACAAGTTCTAAGCGGATACAATTCTTTAATCAAGTCCAGAATCGTATAAACCATTTTGAAATTCGTGTACGGGCCAAAATATTCTGAGCCGTCTTTGACCATTCTTCTTGTCAAAAATATTCTCGAAAAAGGTTCTTTTTTAATGCAGATCCACGGATAACTTTTGTCATCACGAAGCAATACATTATATCTCGGCTGAAGTGTTTTTATTAAATTGTTTTCCAATAAAAGCGCATCGGTTTCGGTTGGAACTACGATGTGTTTTATAGTTACAATTTTCTTTACCAATACATTGGTTTTCGCTGTATCGTGAATTTTATTGAAATAGGAAGAAACCCTTTTTTTTAAATTTTTGGCTTTGCCGACATATAAAATTTTCCCGTCCTTATCATAATATTGATAAACGCCCGGATTGTCTGGCAAAGTTAAAATTTGAAGATCTAAGGCTGGTTTTTGCATTCTATTTTATTTCTGAAGATATTTGAAAAAGCTTTTTTCAAAAACCATTCCGATTTGAAAATGAAGCTTAACATTGAATTAGTTTCAAATTTACGAAATCAAAAGAATAATTTCTATATTTAGATTTTATAATTCCAAATGAAAAATAGTACTCCATTGGTTATTTTTGGCGAATCAATTTTGCCGGGAGAACACAGAACGATAAACGTCGAAATTGCTCGGCTTCATACTACAACAAAACTAAATATTCCTGTTATTGTCCGTCGTTCCAAACATGAAGGGCCGACTGTTTTATTTTCGGCAGGAATTCATGGCGACGAAATAAATGGTGTTGAAATTGTGCGCCAGCTTATCAGTAAAAAAATCAACAGACCTTCACGCGGGACGATTATCTGCATTCCGGTAATAAACATGTATGGTTTTGTCAATAAATCGCGAGAGTTTCCAGATGGCCGTGACTTAAACCGAGTTTTTCCGGGAAGTAAAAAAGGTTCGCTTGCCAGCCGATTTGCTTATCATATTGTCGAAGAAATTTTACCGATTTTAGATTATGCGATCGATTTTCATGCGGGAGGAGCAAGCCGTTTCAATGCGCCTCAAATTAGAATTACTGAAAATAATCCCGAGTTAAAAGTTTTGGCCGATGTTTTTAATGCGCCGTTTACTTTGTATTCTAAAAATATTAATGGCTCTTTTAGAAAAACTTCTGAAAATGCCAATGTAAAAATGCTTCTTTTTGAAGGCGGAAAATCTTTAGACATCAATAATGAAATTGCCAATCAAGGCGTTCTAGGAACCAAACGTTTGCTTCATTACTTACAGATGTTGGATTCGAAGCAAATTGCGGAGCCCGCTTTAACACCTTCGATTTATATTAAACAATCGGTTTGGCTACGTGCGAAATGTTCTGGTTTATTGCATGATTTTAATTTGATTGGAAAATTTGTAACCAAAGGCACTATCTTAGCGATTATTACAGATCCGTTTGGGAAATTTGAACAGAAAATCAAAGCACCGCACGATGGTTATGTGATCAATGCCAATCATTCGCCAATTGTTTATGAAGGCGATGCCATTTACCATTTATCTAAAACTCCAGACAATGCCGACGAGTAAAAAAGAACTCCGAATACAATATAAAAATCTCCGTAAAGCACTTTCTTTTGATGAAATAGAAGAAAGAAGTCTGGCGATTGCCAATCAATTAATCCAAATGCCCATTTGGGACAAAATTTATTATCATGTTTTTCTCCCAATCGAAGAACATAAAGAAGTCAATACAGAATTTGTCCTGCATTTACTTTCTGGAAAAGACAAAGAAATCCTGATTTCTAAAAGTGATTTTGACACTAGAAAAATGACTCATTTTCTTTTAACAGATAATACCAAAATCAAAAAGAACGAATACAATATTCCCGAACCTGTTGACGGAATCGAAGTACCTTCTGTAAAAGTTGAAGTAGTTTTTGTACCGCTTTTGGCTTTTGATATTTTTGGAAACCGAATTGGTTACGGAAAAGGTTTCTACGATAAATTTCTCGCTGAATGCAAACCCGAAACCATCAAAATAGGACTTTCATTCTTTGAAGCTGTAAACCAGATCGATGATGTTTTTGAATCTGATATTAAATTGGATTATTGTGTTACGCCAGAGAAAGTTTACCAGTTTTAAATTTTACAAAATATAGTTGCCACAGATTAAAAGGATTTCAAAGATTAATCCATTTTAATTCTATCTAACTCTTTTCAAAGTCTAATAAAAATCCTAATATTCAAAATATAGCCCGTGGTTGAAACCACGGGCTTTATTTTTAGCATTTTGAGAAAAACTAAAATTGAAATTTTGTAATAATTCCATCTCGCCCTTTTTCTTAGCAACGTTTTGCCAAAGTTTAACCACTTTCTTTTACTCTTTGGAAAAAAAATCGAGCATAATTTCCTCTAAAATCAAGGTTTCTCATTTTATTTTTAAGTCAGAAAAATATTTGTAAAATTTTTGGCACGATTTTGCATACTCGAAAATTGCAAATAATCACTTCTAGTACATCCGGAATGCTAGTCCTTATTTGAAACCAAAATCTATTTACTAATTTTTTTAAAATTTACTTTATGAGAAATCTTAATTTCTTTATGATGGCATTCCTCGTACTTACTATTTTCAGCTGTAAGAAAGCGTATGCGCCAGAAGAGAGTGCAGATGCAAGTGAAATTGCAGTAGCAACAACTGATTCCGCTTTAGACGAAGAATATATTCCCGAGCCAAACACAGAAAGTTACGCGGGATTAGAAGAAAATCCGTTTGAATCTCCGCTTAAAACACCACTTTCTACTTTTTCTATAGATGTTGATAATGCATCTTACACCAATATTCGCCGTTTTATTAATGAAGGACAGAAAGTTCCAAAAGATGCAGTTCGTGTGGAAGAAATGATCAACTTCTTTAAATACAAATATCCACAGCCAAACGGACAGCATCCATTTGCAATTAATACAGAATACAGTGACTGTCCGTGGAATAAAAATAGCCGATTACTGAAAATTGGTTTGCAGGGAAAGGACATTCCAATGGCAAATTTGCCAGCTACTAATCTGGTTTTTTTAGTAGATGTTTCGGGTTCGATGGATGAACCAAATAAACTCCCATTGTTGAAAGAATCTATGAAAATCTTAGTTAAAGAACTTCGTAGTACAGATCGGGTTTCGATTGTAGTTTATGCAGGTTCGGCTGGAGTAGTTTTGGAACCAACTTCGGGAGAAGATAAAGAGGAAATTATGGATGCTTTTGATGATTTACATGCGGGTGGAAGCACAGCCGGTGGAGAAGGGATCGAGTTGGCTTACAAACTGGCGCAAGAAAATTTTATCAAAGGCGGAAACAACAGAGTAGTGATAGCTACTGACGGTGATTTTAATGTTGGTGCGTCAAGCGATGATGATATGCTGAAATTGATTGAGCAGAAAAGAGAATCGGGTGTTTTCTTAACCGTTTTAGGTTTTGGAATGGGAAATTACAAAGATTCTAAAATGGAAATTCTTGCCGATAAAGGAAACGGAAATTATGCTTATATCGATAATATTCAGGAAGCAAATCGTTTTCTTGGAAAAGAATTTAAAGGTTCAATGTTCGCTATCGCGAAAGATGTAAAAATTCAGATTGAGTTTAATCCGAAACATGTGCAGGCGTATCGATTGATTGGTTATGAAAACCGAAAACTAAATGCAGAAGATTTTAAAAATGATAAAATTGATGCGGGCGAATTAGGAAGCGGACATTCGGTTACAGCTTTATATGAAATTATTCCTGTTGGTGTAGAAAGCGATTATGTTCCGTCAGATTTGAAATATACCAAAACACAAAAGGCAGACGGAAACTACAGTGATGAACTGGCAACTGTGAAATTCAGATATAAAAACCTGATGGCGATAGAAGTATTGAAATAGTAAATGTAATAGCAGATAAGAAAACAAATCTGGAAAACAGTTCTCCTGATTTCAAATTTTCAACTGCTGTTTCCTGGTTCGGATTAAAACTTCGTGAGTCAAAATACATTGCTAACACTTCAAGTTCAGAGATTAAAAAACTGGCAAAATCTGGTTTGCAAAATGATGAAGATGGTTATAGATCAGAATTTGTTCGATTGGTTGATGCTGTAAATTAATTTGAAATTCCAAAAAATAAGAAATCCCAAATTCCAATGTTGTTTTGGAATTTGGGATTTCTTTATTTAAATATTATAAAACTTTATTTAACTTCTTTAATTGTAGAAGATTCAATCCAGCCTTGTGTTCCATCTGTTAATTCTACTTTTTTCCATTCAGCTGTAGTTTCCAGAACATAAACTTTTGCTCCTTCGTGCAATAGTATAATGCCATTTGCAGACTTTTGAGGTTTTGCACGAACTTGGCTCATTTCAGAAAAAACAATGGCAACACGATCGTTATCAAAATGACGTTTTTCAGATACAGCAGCTGAAATGCTTAACGCAAAAGCAACTAAAAAAATAAACATTCCCACAAAATAGATTCTTTTTGCAATGGTCGCTTTTGAAAAGTAATAACCAATGAAACTTAGTAAAAAGACAAAACCTATTGCGACAGCAATTTTTGCCCACATATTGTAATCAAAAATAGAAGTAAAGTTCTGAATCAGTTTGGCAAAACCAACTTTTGGAACTTCTTTAATTTCGTCAATTGTCAGCTTTTTTGCAAACTTCAAATTGTTTAAAGTTTCAGGATCATTTGGTTTTAAAACCAACGCTTTTTCATAATTGTAAATCGAGGGTGCGACCTGATTTAGTTTGTAATAACAGTTTCCAAGATTAAAATACAATTCAGCCGAATGTAATTTATCTTCCTTTACTATGTTTTCATAAACCTGTACAGCTTCTTTGTATTGCCCTTTTTGGTATAACGCATTTCCTGCTTCAAAGCGTCCTTGCGCAAAGAAAACTTGTGAGATGAATAAAAAGAGATATAGTATATTTTTCATTTTCTAAAATATTGTAATAAGATCTTCAACTTTGCGAACTTAAATTCGACGCAATCTAAATCAATTTTCTTAGCGTACTTTGCGGTAAAAAAAAACTAAACAATCTGTTTTTCTAGTTCAGAAATAATCAACACCGCTTTGTTATAATCCTGTTGAATCGAAGCGCTTGATGCCGGAGCATAACGTGCAAATTCACAGTTTTCAGTCAGATCAATAAAATTCTGAACGGTTTCTGCATTAGCATTTCTAGACAATAATAATTCTCTGATATTGTCTTTACTCATTTCTGAAGTTTCTATATGCAATTTCGCTTTTAAGAAATTATGCATTGCTTTTTCTAATGCGATATAGAAAGGTTCTTTATTGTTAAGATGTTTTTTCGCTTGCGACAAATACTTTTTCGCCAGTTTATTGTTCATTCTAATTCTGTTTCCAGTAACATCACTATCGATAGCCTCTTTTTTCTTCTTAGCTAAAATAATAAGCGGAATGATGATAAAAGGCGCAAATAATAAACCTAAATATAAATTAGAACCGTAAAACTCTTTTTTAGCAATAGCTGTTAAAACTGTTTTAGATTTGATGTTTTTAAAATGATCCGTTTGAGCAGTTGCATTTTTAGAAGCAGATCCGGTATTTGCCTCTGCCGGTGTTGGTCCGTCCAGAACATCAACCATAATTTCTTTTGAGGTTATGGTTTTATAAGTACCAGAATTCAAATCGAAATATGAAAATTGCATCGGTTTAATCGCATATTTTCCTCTGTATTGAGGAACGATAGTATATTTATCTGAAATTCTTCCAGACATTCCGGCCAATGAAGTGGTTACACTTTCATCATGAACAGGATCGTACATTTCCAATGCATTCGGCACAACAGGTTTTGGAAGCGTAAATAACTTCATATTTCCAGTTCCCTGTGCACTAACAATTAAATCAAGACCTTCGCCATTTTTAAGTGTTGTCTTGGATGGTGTAACGGTAAAGTTCAGTTTACCAACAGCACCTGTAAAACCTTCTGGTTTTGTGCTTTCAGGAAGTGGTCTTACGTTTATGGTTTTTGCTCCTGCAGATACTATTTTATTGTCTTCAGTAATAATTATCTGGCCAAACATATCGCGTCGATTTGTTGGTAATTGTACCCCAATATCGAGTGAAAGAGGTTCAATTGTGAGTTTTCCTGATTTTTGAGGATATAGAATAGTTTTCTTTAAGATGACATAATAACATCTCTGTCCCTGAAAAGTTCCTTCTTCAATGGCCAATTGTTTAATGTCTATATTTTGGTTCCAAAAATCATTGTATTTTGGTTTAGCCAATTCTTTAAAACCAGTAACACCAATGTTATTGAAATACAGTTTGTAAACGACTGTAATTGGTTCATTTAAATACGGGTTTGTTTTTGAAATTTCGGCAACCAAATTCAATAATTCGTTTGGTGATCCAGGAGGTCTGTCGCTAGGATCTCTTTCTTGTGCAACAGCGTTGGTAACGGTAATTTTTATCGGAGAAGTTTTATAAACTTGTCCATTGTATTCTATCGCAGCTTGTTTAATTAGAAGTGCTCCTTTTCTTTCCGGCTGTAAAATATAAGAGTAAATTTTTTGAAAAGAACTTCTTCCGTTTATCCAAGACTGGCTGATTTGCTGACTTGGTCCTGCAACAAGTCTGAATCCTTCAAAAGCAGGTTGTTCGAAGTTATCCCCGTCAACATTCATGATGAAGTCTATACGAAGTCTTTCGTTCAATCCAAGTGTGTTTTTGCTGACTTTGGCTTCAAATTGCACCTGAGCCATAAGTCCTTGAAAAGTGAGTAGAAATAGAATTAAATATCTTTTCATTACTTGTTTAATCGTTGTTTGTTTTAACTGTTTAATCGTTTAACCGTTTTGTAATTAACAAATAAAACGATTAAACGATTCAACTTATTTTACCAGTCTTTTTCTGTTTTCTTAGGGTTTCCTTTTACTTTTTGAGCGTTAACTTTATCCTGAATTTTCTTTTCTTCGTTGTTTACCGCATCTAATAAATTCTGAACACGCTCTTTAGATATTCCGCCTGGCTGTGGTTTTGGCTGTCCTTGGTTGTCAGACTTGTCGTCTTTCTTAGGATCATTTTTACCGTCTTTTTTGTCTTTGTCCTTATCGCCTTTGTCGTCTTTTTTATCCTTGTCTTTGTTCTGATCTTTATTTTTGTCCTTGTCTTTATCTTTGTTTTTATCCTTGTCTTTGTCCTTATCCTTATTTTTGTCTTTGTTATCGTTTTTCGGCGGATTTTCTTTTAGTTTTTGTTTGGCGTAAGCATAATTGTAACGCGTTTCCTCATCTGTTGGATCATTACGTAAGGCTTGTTTGTAAGCTTCAACTGCCTGCGTATAATCTTTCTCTTTCATGAAAGTATTTCCAAGGTTGTGAAAAGCTTTATGTTTTTCAGGTCTTGTTTTGGCATTTTTTATTGCTTTCGCGTAAGCGTATTTCGCCTCCGAAATCTGATTTTGTCTGTAAATGGTGTTTCCTAAATTATATGGCGCTGTTGCTCTTTTAGGAAATTTGGATTCCGAAATTCTATAGTTTGCCTCAGCATCAACAAATTTATTCTGTTTATATTCTTCATTGGCTCCAGGCAATGATTTGTCTTTCTCTTGTGCAGAAACCGCAAAAGAAACCGTTAGTAAAATATAAAGAAGTAAATTTTTCATTCTAATTTTGTTTTCTGTTCTGAATTTCACTCTGAACATTTATTTCTTTTCGTTAAATAAATCCAACTCTTTGATCCAGTTTGTTTTTCTTTCCAATAAGAAAATATCAAGGAAAAGCAGTAAAAATGCAAATCCGATAAACCATTGAAACTGGGATTGAAATTCTGCCATTTGCGTAGCTTCAAATTCAGTTTTCTGAATATTGTTCAAAGCATTTTTTATATATTCTAAAACTTCTTTGGTGCTTCCGCCATAAACATAACCACCTTTAGTTGCTTTGGCAATTGTTTTTAAACCTTCCTGATTTAATTTGGTAGTTACAGTTTGTCCGTTTTGATCTTTTTGATATCCTCTTACAACACCATTTTCTTTTAACGGAATAGTTCCTCCTTTTTCTGTTCCAACACCAATTGTAATAATCTTCATTCCTATTTTATTGGCTTCTTCTGCCGCAGCTGTCGCACCTTCAGAATGATCTTCCCCATCAGAAATTAGGATTAATAGTTTGCTGGTTTTGCTTTTTTCATCAAAATAAGTAGCTGATAATCGAATGGCTTCATCCAAAGAAGTTCCTTGTGACGAAACCATATCCGGACTCATACTTTGCAAAAACATTTTGGCAACACTGTAATCTGATGTTATCGGTAAAACAGGGAAAGCACTTCCTGCGTAGGCCACAATTCCGATTCGGTCGCTTCCTAGATTGTTTATAATCTGAGAAACCAATTGTTTACTCTTTTCTAAACGACTTGGGACAACATCTTCGGCAAGCATACTTTTAGAAACGTCGACCGCAAAAACAATATCAATACCTTCTCGTTTTACGGTTTCCATTTTAGTTCCGATTTTCGGATTTACTAAACCAATAATCAAGCAGGTAAGTGCCAAAAGAATTACAACAATTTTTAAAACCGGTTTAAAAACTGATTTCTCAGGACTTAATCTTTTTACCATTTCCAAATCTCCAAACTCCAGCTGTTTTCTTCTTTTCCAATACATGTTGAAAAAGAAAATACACACCACAATTGGGATAAGTATTAAAAGATATAAATATTTTTTTTCGTCTAATTCCATAAATATTTTTAAAATTCCAATCTCAAATAACTGTTGAGATAAATTCCAAATTCCAAACTTGTTTTAAATTCCAATTCTAAAAATCCCAAATTCCAATTTGTTATTTGGAATTTTAAAATTGGAATTTTTTGATTTTGAAAAAATCAAATGAAGCTTCTATATACTGTATTTCTTAAACCCACTTCAAGCAATAATAAAAAGCCTGCAAATAAAACAAAAGCTCTGTATTTTTCATCATAATCATAGAATTTCAATTCCTGAATTTCAGTGGTTTCTAATTTGTTGATTGCGTTGTATATTTCTGCTAATTTATCGTTGCTGGTTGCTCTAAAATAGGTTCCATCTGTTTTACGAGCAATATTTTTCATCAGTTTTTCGTCGATTTCTACTTTCTGCATTTTGAATAAGAAACCTCCGTTTGGTGCATAAGCGTATGGCGATTCTGCCATTCCGTTAGTTCCAAGACCAATTGTGTATACTTTTATTCCATATTGTTTTGCAATATCGGCTGCAGTTTCTGGTTCAATAAACCCTGCGTTGTTGACACCATCAGTCAGTAAGATAATAACGCGGCTTTTTGCTTTACTGTCTTTTAAACGATTTACAGCAGTTGCCAATCCCATTCCAATTCCAGTTCCGTCTTGAAGAGTGGTGTCGTATTTAATGCCTTTTATAGCTTCTAGAATGATTGCTTTATCACTGGTAACCGGAGTTTTGGTGTAAGCTTCAGAAGCGTATAAAACCAATCCAATTCTGTCGTTTGGTCTTTCTTCAACGAAATCGGCTGCCACTCTTTTTAAAGCTTCCATACGATTAGGCTTTAAATCTTTTGCCAGCATAGATCCGGAAACGTCAATTGCCATAACAATATCAATTCCCTTTGTTGTTTTAGTCTGATTGCTGATATCTACAGTTCTTGGTCTTGCCAGTGCAATAATCAGCGAACTTAAAGCTAAAATTCTGAAAACATACAAACAAGGTCTTAATTTAACCAATAAAGATTCGCTGTTTTGGAATCCTGCCGTCGAACTCATTTTTAAGGTAGCCGACTGCTGGTTGCGTTTCAATAAAAACCAGATTATCGCAATCGGAATTAATATAAACAACCAAAGAAACTCTGGATTTAAAAAACTGAAATTGCCCATTAGTTGTTTGCTCTTTGAAGTTCAACAGAATTTAAGATTCGAGTGGTAATCTCGTTTGCATAAGTATCACCTTCTTCATGTAAAATCAGGATTTGCTGTAAACCTTGATCTTGTTTGAAAAGTAGCAATTCGTAATATGCTTTAGTACTTGTTTTAGTTGCCGGATTTAGAATAGACATTGTTCCATAACCTTTAACTCCCTGAATGCCTTCGTTTGTTTGGAAATCTTCTTGTTTTACAATAATATTTTGAGCACCCTGAGCTTCCATTACTTTTAAAGATCCTTCAAGGGCTTTTGCCAAATCGATATCAGTTGGCTGTTTAAATTTGGCGGTAGAAACGGTTACATAGAAATTGTCAATCATGCTTCCATAAACAAATAGCTGCATTTCTTTAATCAACGCCATCGTTTCTTTTGGAAGTACTTTTTCAGTATCCATTCTTTTTAAAACTTTTGGAGTTTCAATCAAAACAGCGGGACTTCCGTAAGCACTTTTTACCCATTCTCCTTCTAATAATTCTTTAGAAGGATGGCCAATTATATTGTCTTTTACATAATTGAAACCTTTAGTAACCACAAAATAAGTTGTAGTTACAAACAACAATAAGATTACAGCTGCAACAGAATAACCAATTCGTGCATTTCTTTTTTTGCAAAGCTGTGCCTGTATTTGTTTTTGTCTTTGCGCTTCATTCAATAATTGATCTTCAACATCTTCAGGAACTTCTGTTGGAATTGCATTATCCAACGTTAAAATTACTTTTTGAATTTTATTTCTATCATCAGTAATTTCAAAATCTAATGGTTTTGATTTAGCAAATTTTACCAAATCGGCCTGACGTAAAACGCGTTCTAAATTCTCAACCGTTTCAGGCGTCAAAGTCATTTTCTTTTGAGTCGATGCCGTTCTGATGGCTTGAATCAATTCAGAAGTGGTGCTTTCCATTGCTGGAATGTGAATGGCTTCTTCGATATAATTTCTGGCGATATCGGTTAATTCACTATAATATTCTTTGATTTCTCCTTTTTGAACTAATTCTTTTTTCTCAAGGTTGTTTAATAAACTTGTCGCTTTTTCAATAGGAGTTTTATAAACTTCTTCTTCAATCTTTTTCAGCTGACGTTTTTTAACATACCAATAAACAAAAGCCCCAATTCCGATAATAACTAAAAGAATTAAAACGTAAATCCACCAAGTTCCCATTCCTTCATCTACAGAAGAAATATCTTTGATATCATACATTTTTTGCTGTAAAGTGTCCACCTTTACATTAGCCACTTCAACTTTAAGAGAATCAGAATAAAAAGGTTTTTTATCAATTAAAATCTTAACACTTGGAATCGTGTAACGACCAGAATCAAACTGCGTTAAACCATATTTTTTAACTAGCTCATAGTTGTCATCTTTCTTAACCGTATCAACAGGATAAGATTGAATAACTTCTAGTGGCCCAATATTTTTAAGTTTTGGAAATTCAACTTTTGATTTTGAGCTTACGACAGTTTTAAGTGTCAGTTTAAACTCTGCACCAATTTTGTTTTTTGTAGTATCAATGCTGGTTTCTACTGGTTTTTGCTGCGCAAAAATCATAGTAGAAAAGAACAATAAATATATATAAAGTTTAAATTTCATTTGAGTAACGATTGTTGATTTTAGATTAACGATTTTTGATTTGTTAATCAAAATTGCCAGATTTTTATCGTGATTTGAAATAGCCTAATAGTTTAGTTACGTAATTTTCGTCAACTCTGGTGTTGACAATTCCTGCTCCAGATTTACGGAAGGTATCTTTAAAATAATTCAATTTTTCCTGATAATGTTTCTCATAATTCATGCGAACTGCTTTTGAACGTGTATCAACCAATTGTAATTTTCCAGTCTCCGCATCCAGCATCGTTACCATTCCTAAATTAGGAATTTTTTCTTCGCGGATATCGTATACTCGAACACCTGTGATGTCGTGTTTTTTAGAAGCTATTTTTAAAGTATGCTCGTAAGAATCAGACATAAAATCGGAAATCATAAAAATGATCGCTTTCTTTTTCTGTGTTCCGGATAAAAATTTCAAAGCCTGAGCAATGTCGGTTTTATGACTCTTTGGTTCAAATTCGATCAATTCACGAATGATTCTAAGTACATGCGAACGTCCTTTTTTGGGCGGAATATATAATTCTACAGTATCAGAAAATAAGATTAAACCAATTTTGTCATTGTTTTGTGTAGCCGAAAAAGCCATCGTTGCCGCAATTTCGGTTACGATGTCTTTTTTAAATTGATTTTTAGAACCAAAAGATTCCGAACCCGAAATATCAACCATTAAAACCATGGTTAATTCGCGTTCTTCTTCAAATACTTTAACGTGAGCTTCGTTGTAGCGTGCGGTTACATTCCAATCGATGTTACGAATATCATCTCCGTATTGGTATTGACGCACCTCGCTAAACGTCATTCCTCGTCCTTTAAATGAAGAGTGGTATTCTCCCGAAAAGATATGATTACTCAGTCTTTTCGTTTTGATTTCTATTTTCCGTACTTTTTTTAAAAGCTCTTTTGTATCCATTTTTTTTAGTGTTCAGTGATCAGTTAGAAAGTGTTCAGTAAGTTCAAATTCTAAAAGGTCTTTCTGTCTTTTGTTAGTGTTCAAGAATCAAAGTATCAGTTTGCTGACTGAATACTAAAACCTGAACACTGAGCACTTTTTTTAAGGTACCTCAATCTCGTTAACGATTTTGTTGATAATGTCTACAGAAGTAATGTTTTCTGCTTCTGCTTCGTAAGTGATTCCAACTCTGTGACGTAACACATCGTGAACAACGGCACGAACGTCTTCTGGAATTACATAACCACGACGTTTGATGAAAGCATAACATTTTGCAGCATTAGCCAAGTTGATACTTCCACGAGGAGAAGCTCCAAAACTGATAAGCGGTTTTAAATCGGCTAATTTGTATTTTTCTGGGTAACGCGTAGCGAAAATAATATCTAAGATGTATTTCTCAATTTTTTCGTCCATGTAAACTTCACGAACCGCTTCTTGCGCACGTAAAATTTGATCTACAGAAACTACCGGATTTACTTTCTCGTAAGATCCTTTTAAGTTTTGGCGGATTACAAAACGCTCTTCGTCAATTTTTGGATAGTCAATTACAGTTTTTAGCATGAAACGGTCAACCTGTGCTTCAGGAAGTGCATAAGTACCTTCTTGTTCAACTGGGTTTTGAGTTGCCAATACTAAAAATGGACGGTCTAATTTGAAAGTAGTGTCACCAATTGTAACTTGTTTTTCCTGCATCGCCTCTAAAAGTGCTGACTGAACCTTAGCAGGAGCACGGTTAATCTCATCGGCAAGTACGAAATTGGCGAAAATTGGTCCCTTTTTAATAGAGAATTCGTTTGCTTTAATGTTGTAAATCATGGTTCCGATAACATCGGCAGGTAATAAATCCGGCGTAAACTGGATACGGCTGAAAGAACCTTGAACCGCTTGTGAAAGCGTATTAATCGCCAAAGTTTTTGCCAGACCTGGAACTCCTTCCAATAAAATATGTCCTTGTCCAAGCAATCCGATTAATAAACGCTCGACCATATGTTTCTGACCCACAATAACTTTGTTCATTTCCATTGTAAGAAGGTCTATAAAAGCACTTTCTCTTTCAATTTTTTCATTTATCGCTCTAATGTCTAAAGTCGTTGTATTTTCTTCCATATAAATATTTTTAAAACCTTGATTTTAACGCCTAATTTTTGAGAGTGCAAATTGAATATTTTTTAATAAGTAAGATGTTAAAGAATGGTTAAAACTTCGACCAAACACCTAATTTTAAGGACTAATTGTGAATCTATTTTTATATTTTTAAGAACTTTGATGATTATGTTTTATTAAAGCATAATTATTACCAAAAATAACGCATAACTATTATGAGCAAAACAGTCTTATCGCCTATAATTTCAGGCACTATGAATTGGGGAGTTTGGGATAAAAACCTTACAACCAAAGAAATGGAAAACATGATACAGGTAAGTATCGAAAACAAAATTACGACTTTTGATCACGCGGATATTTACGGTTCGTACACGACCGAAGCCGATTTTGGAAAAGCCTTTCACGCAAGCAAGATTGCACGTGAAAAATTACAATTAATTACGAAGTGCGGTATTCAGATGATTGCGGATAAACGCCCTGAAAACAAAATCAAACATTACGATTATTCTAAAGACTATATTATTAAGTCGGTTGAAGGATCTTTGAAAAATTTAAAGACTGATTATGTAGATGTTTTTTTACTGCACAGACCAAGTCCGTTAATGCAGGCTGATGAAATCGCTGAAGCAGTTGAGAAATTAAAAGGAGAAGGTAAAATTATTGATTTCGGACTTTCAAATTTTACAAGTTCACAAACTGAATTAATTCGCCAAAAAACAGAAGTAAGCTATAATCAAGTACAGTTTTCAGCAACACATTACGAAGCTATGACTGACGGAAGTTTAGATTATATGCAGACTAACGGAATTCGTCCTTTATCATGGAATCCGCTTGGAACTGTTTTTAGAGAAGACACAAAACAAACTCGCCGTTTGAAAAAATTGTTCTCCACTTTATTGGAGAAATATCACTTAGGCGCTGATACACTTTTATTGTCATGGATTTTAAAACATCCTGCAAAAGTAATTCCGATTGCAGGAACTGTAAATATTGCAAGAATTCAATCCTTGTCAAAAGCAATTGAATTGGATATGGATACAGAAGACTGGTTTGCAATCTGGACAGAAAGTATGGGCGACGATGTGCCTTAATTTTTAGTGTTCAGTTTACAGTTTTTAGTATTCAGTTAGAGTGCAAAAAAATAAACACATAGAAACATAGATTTTTTATATTTTTAAAAAGATGAATTTAGCGTTTCACTTACACATAGCTATGTGAATTTATGCAAATGAAATGCCTTTTTAAGCAAAGTATATCTATGTTTCTATGTGTTAAAACAAAATATTTAAAATGAAAAAAACAGTTTTAATTACTGGTGCCACAAGCGGAATTGGAAAAGCAACTGCCCAGATTCTGGCAAAAAACAATTATAAAGTGATTCTTTGCGGAAGACGTAAAGATCGTTTAGAAGAACTTGAAAAAGAACTTTCGGCTTTTACAGAAGTTCATTCTCTAGCTTTTGATGTTCGTGATAAAGAAGATGTTTTAGAGAAGATTGGTTCTTTACCAAATGATTTTTCAACAATCGACGTTTTAATTAATAATGCCGGAAATGCCCACGGTTTAGATCCCATTCAAAACGGAGATTTAGACGATTGGGATGCGATGATCGATATTAATGTAAAAGGACTTTTATATGTTTCAAAAGCGATAATTCCGCAGATGGTGGAGGGACAATCTGGACATATTATCAATATTGGTTCAACAGCCGCTAAAGAAGTTTATCCAAACGGAAATGTGTATTGTGGTTCTAAACATGCAGTTGATGCCATTACAGCTGGAATGCGAATCGATTTAAATCCATTCGGAATTAGGGTTGGCGGTATTCATCCCGGAATGGTTGCGACCGAGTTTAGTGAAGTTCGTTTTAAAGGCGATGCCGAAAGAGCTTCAAATGTCTATAAAGGATTTGATCCGCTGCAGGCAGAAGATATTGCCGATATTATTCATTTTGTGATTTCAAGACCTTATCATGTAAATATTGCAGATTTAGTCGTAATGAGTACCGCACAGGCTTCTTCGACGATTGTCAAGAAAAGTATTTAATGAAATTTGTAGAAAGACGCACTTGAGTGCGTCTTTTTTATATTTAGAGTTATGAAATGGAATGAAATTTAAATGATTACGAGTTTTAATTAATGTAAATTAGTAGCCAAAAAACTAGATTATGATCAATAAACGCCTTTTAATTAAAAATCTTCTGGCTCATAATGACGAAAGCAGTTTTTATGATAAAAAAAGGCAGTTGAATCTTCATTCTCGAGAAGGAAAAGGTAAGTTTTTGAAACACATTTGTGCTTTATCAAACTCAAATCCAAACAATAATTCTTATATCGTAGTTGGAGTAGAAGATCAGGATAATGAAATTGTCGGTGATGATTTCTTCGATGACAGCCGAATTCAGAATCTGGTCAATGCCTTTCTCGAAAATCCTCCTAAAATTCAATACGAAAATGTCCCTTTTCCAAATCTTCCAAAAGACAAAGTAATTGGTTTGGTTACCATTAAACCTAAAAGTAAAATCTCATACTTTAAAAAAGGAATTCATACGATTTTAGCAAATAGTGTTTTCATAAGACGTGGTAGTAACTCGATTCCGCTGGAAGAACACGAGGAAATCGAAAAAAGCAATCAGAATACAGAAACGGTTATTGGAATCGAAAATAGTTCCCGAAACAGTATTCAATATACTCTTGACGGCGTTATCGATTTTATGAATTTCAGACATAAAGATATGTCGCCCAAATACTATGTCTTTAAAGAATTATTTGTGATTTGCTGGGCTGGAGTTCCAAAAACAATGCGAGAAAAAACGTTTCTGTCGCGTGTTGATATAGAATTAATCAACGAACAAATTAAACTTTTTTATTCGGCACAAGATGTTGTTACTATTGAATATAACGATGATACCTTTACCATTACAGAATATGTGCCTCTAGGTTTAAATGACAAAACGAGTTATTATCCGCTGGAAGAGCAAACCATTCATTTCTTTGATAATGGTTATTATAAAATAGATCGTCAGATGCTTTTTCAGCCACCGGAGTTTAATAGAAAAATGCTATATCATATTTACAATTCGAATATGGCATTGCTGGCAAAACTTCAAAAAGAAATTACATTATCGGAGCGCGAAATGAAAGATCTCGAAAATCTGCCTTCCACTTTTATGATTTGTCATTTGAATGGTTTTGAAGATGCGAGACAAAAATTAATTGACGCTAAATTACTTCTAAAACCTTATAAACAGGTATACTCTTCGTTTAAAGAAGCATTAAGGGTTTTGCGTAAGATGAAATATGATGTGCAGTAGAAAGGGGCAAAGGTTCAGAGAAACAAAGGTTTTTCTCTAGAGATAAGCCATAGTGCTGTTGCATACAGAATATTGAAATATTGGATTGTTGTCTATTGAAAATTCAAATATTTTTTTATTTCATCATAAGAAAATATAAGCTCTTTTGGGCCGTCTGCATAAGAAGCAGCTTCGTATGAATTGTAATATAAAAGTAAACCTTGAGAAGTGTAAAAGATATTCTGTGGCAATTGGAATTTATCATTTTCAAACATCATACCTGTTGCATTAATGTTGGCTGTTTCAGGAATTTTATATTTTGAACGGAATGCCTTTTCGGCGAAAGCCTTAAACTCTTTTTCGTTTTTGAATAATTGATTGTTGAAAATAGCTTTTCCTGTTTTCGGATTAAATAACAAAGAGCGGTAACCTTGATAGCCATGAGCACCTCCTGTAAAAGTGTAATGATCAATTTTTAAGTTTAAAATCTGTTCCGATTGAAATTCTATGTTCCCAATTATTTTGGCTTCCCAGCCAAAAGTGTCTTGAGGGAATTTCTGGTGCATTTCTTCATAAGAAGCAATAAAAGATTTTGCCAATGATTTATAATCGTCGACTTTTACCGAATCTTCTTCAAAAAATACAATCTCTTTAATGACAGCAAAAACTCTCTTATTGATACTGTCTGATATTACTTTTTTATTTTTGGCAACTGGAACTTCTATTGTGATACTCGGGCAATCATTTTTGCACGGCTTAGTAGATTTTTCTTCAAATGTTTCATTTTCAAATGAAAGGTCTTTTTTGCAACTTGTAAAAATCAAACACAAAAAGATTATAAATATGTAATTTTTCATATCAAAAAGTGTTAATTATCTACAAAGGTAAGAACTTGTGACGCGATAAAATAAATTAAGCGGTAAATTTGTAAAAGAATTAAGGATTTAAAATTTATAACTATATGAAATGAGCATGACCATAAATTGGTCGCAAATACCAATGGAGATATGCTAATTACATATAACCAATAAAAAAATAATAAACATTTACATATGAAATTCAATACAAAAGTAATACATGGTGGTCAACATCATGATCCAAGTACAGGTGCTGTTATGCCTCCCGTATATCAAACATCAACATTTGTACAGACAAGTCCAGGAAAACCTTTAGCAGATTACGAATACAGCCGAGCTTCAAACCCTACTCGTACCGCTTTAGAAGACGCATTGGCGAGTATTGAAAATGGTACACGCGGATTAGCATTTTCTTCTGGTCTTGCAGCGACAGATTGTATTTTAAGATCATTTAAAGCAGGAGATGAAATCATTGCAATGGATGATTTGTATGGTGGAACTTATAGAATGTTTTCAAGAATTTATAAAGATTCAGGAATTAAGTTTCATTTTGTTGATATGACAGATATTGAAAAATTCAAAAGTTTAATCAACGAAAACACTAAATTAATTTGGGTAGAAACGCCAACAAATCCATTAATGAAATTGGCAGATATTCAAGAAATAGCAAAAATTACTCAGGAGAAAAAAATCCTTCTTGCGGTAGATAATACTTTTGCAACACCTTATTTACAAAAACCTCTTGATTTAGGAGCAGATATCGTAATGCATTCTGCAACAAAATATTTAGGAGGACATTCAGATGTTATTGCCGGAGCTTTAATTGTAAAAGACGCAGCATTAGGAGATCAATTACATTTTCAACAATTTGCTACAGGTGCAACGCTTGGGCCAATGGATAGTTTTTTGGTTTTAAGAGGAATCAAAACTTTAGCTTTAAGAGTGCAGAGACATTGTGAAAATGGAGAAAAAGTAGTAGAATATTTAAGTAATCATCCAAAGATTAAAACGGTTTATTATCCAGGTTTAAAAACTCATCCATTTCACGAAATTGCTAAAAAGCAAATGAAAGCTTTTGGCGGAATGGTATCCTTTGATTTTAAATCTGGGAAAAAAGAAGACTCTATTGCTTTTTTAGAGAAACTGAAAGTGTTTACGTTAGCAGAATCTTTAGGAGGAGTAGAATCATTGGCAAATCACCCGGCTTTGATGACGCACGCATCTATTCCTGCTGATAAAAGAGCAGAAGTTGGTATTACTGACGATTTAGTTCGCTTAAGCGTTGGTATTGAAGATGCAGAAGATTTAATTGCAGATTTAGAACAAGCTTTAGCTTAAAAATAAATTCCAATAAAAAAATCCCAAATTCCAATTTTACTTTTTGGAATTTGGGATTTTTTATATTTTGAAATTACTCTTTAGAATTCTAAGTAGTAAATATATCCGAAGTTAAACCAAACCTGCCAGTCGTTAGATTTGTTTTCTTTGTAAATATCTTTATTTGGATTTAAACCGTCAACCCAGTCAGAGTTGTACATTTGAAAACGAGTTTCAAACATTAAATCGCTCATTGTGGTTAATTTGTAATGTACACCAAGTGCTGCTGTTGCCGATACTACAACACCACTTTCTGTAGAAAATCCGTGAGCACGACCATCAGAAGGAGTTAAATATTTCCCTGGAGTTACAGTTGGAAGTGTAATGTCTCCTAAACGAGATCCTAATTTTGCTGAATAATAGCTTACTTGGAAACCTAAACTTCCATACGGACTGAAGCTACCAATTGTGTTTTCAAAATCGTGAATTTTCATAAATGGAGAAAATTCTATTTGAGCACCCAATCCAACAATCGTAGAACTTGCATGCATGTTTTTCAATTGCTGTGCAAATATGCCATCCGGTTTTCTTTCAACCCATTGACCAAAGTGCTTTAAATTAGTTCTGCTGAAGTTTAAATCAGATCTAACTTTAAAGTGTTCAGTAAAGTAATTTTCTCTGTTGTTATTGGCAGAGAAGTTGATAAAGTGCATAATTCCGATACCAAAACCAGAGTTTCCAGCATTGGTGTCAAAGTTGTGTCTCTCACCAAAATCAGACTGTAAAGTAACTGGTCCAGCATAAATTCCAATCTCTTGAGCTAGTCCTTGAGCTGATGCCGCTGTTGATAAACTAAGAACGGCAAGTAATGTGATAAATAGGTGTTTAGGCATTTTTCAGGGGCTTACAAATCTCGGCAAATATATAAAAAACATATTCGATTCAAAATATTAAATCATCCTATTGAAAAATAACTATCAAAATACTTAATTTACTAACTTTTAATAGGTAATTTGCATGTAAAGACCTACATGTAAAATGCGTTTTTTTGCAATGTTTGAAAAAAACACAAATCGATTCAAAAAAGTGAAAAATATAACATTGAAACAATATTTGATATATCTTTGTATGTTAAAACGAAAACGTTTTCTTAAACTTTTTTCGAGTTTAGAAATTGAAAAATAAATCAAAAATTATCTGAAAATTTATTTCAAATATGGAACAAAAAATAAATGAATTTATGGCTCTTATTGAGTCAAAAAATCCAAACGAACCAGAATTTCTTCAAGCGGTTAGAGAATTTGCAGAAACAGTTATTCCTTTTATATCTGAGCGCAAAAAATATGATGGTAAAAATATACTCTTGAGAATCGCTGAACCAGAGAGATCAATTATTTTCAGAGTTCCTTGGGTAGATGATAAAGGAGAGATTATTGTCAATAGAGGTTTTAGAATTCAGATGAATTCTGCAATTGGACCATATAAAGGAGGAATTAGATTTCATCATTCTGTAAATTTATCTGTTTTAAAATTCTTGGCTTTCGAACAAGTATTCAAAAACAGTTTGACAACACTTCCAATGGGTGGTGGAAAAGGAGGTTCTGATTTTGATCCTGAAGGAAAATCAGATGGTGAAATTATGCGCTTCTGCCAATCATTTATGACAGAATTATGCCGTCATATTGGGCCTGACTTAGATGTTCCTGCTGGTGATATTGGTGTTGGAGCTAGAGAAATTGGATATTTATTTGGACAATACAAGAGAATCAGAAATGAATTTACAGGAGTTTTAACTGGGAAAGGTTTGGCTTATGGAGGTTCATTAATCAGACCAGAAGCTACAGGATATGGAGTAGTTTATTTTACAGATCAAATGTTACGTACAATTGGTCATGAAATTAAAGGTAAAAAAGTAGCTATTTCTGGATTCGGAAATGTGGCTTGGGGAGTTGCTCTTAAAGTAAATGAACTTGGAGGGAAAGTAGTTACGATCTCTGGACCTGACGGATATATTTATGATGAAGAAGGTATTTCGGGAGAAAAAATCGACCACATGCTTGAAATGAGAGCGACTGGAGATAATAGAGCTGAAAGATATTTGGAGAAATATCCAAATGCTGTTTTTCATAAAGGAAAAAGTCCTTGGGAAGTAAAAGTGGATATTGCTATTCCATGTGCTACTCAAAATGAATTAAATGGAGAAGATGCTCAAAAGTTAATTGATAATGGTGTTTTATGTGTAACTGAGGCTGCCAATATGCCCTCTACATTAGATGCTATTAAACTTTTCTTAGACAATAAAGTATTATTTGCTCCAGGAAAAGCAGCTAATGCTGGTGGGGTCGCGGCTTCTGGGTTAGAGATGACTCAAAACTCTATTCGTTTAAACTGGACAAGTGAAGAAGTAGATTTGAGATTAAAAGAAATTATGGTTGGAATTCACAACCAATGTAAAAAATATGGTGCTGAAGAAGACGGATATGTAAACTATGTAAAAGGAGCGAACATTGCCGGATTTGTTAAAGTAGCCGATGCTATGCTTGCGCAAGGTGTAGTTTAAAAATCTATCTGTAATAATAAGGATGCCTTCGATTAATAAAGTCGAAGGCATTTTTTATTGGTGTCAAAAATTAAATACTCTTGTTTGTAGTATATTTGTCTAATCGAATATATCCAGTGATGAAAAAAATACTTTTCTGCGTTTTCTTTTTAACAATAATTCAGTTTTGTCAGGCTCAAAATAAACTGTCTTGGCAAGGGTATTTTTCATTTAATGAAATCAAGGATGTTTCAGAATCTTCGACAACTGTTTTAGCAGCTTCAGAAAATGCTTTGTTTTCTAAAAATATTTCAACAAACATTCTAAAAACCATAACTACAGTCGACGGATTATCAGGTCTGACGATTTCTGCGATTTATTATAGTGAAGCTTTCAAAAAAACTTTAGTTGGTTACGAAAATGGAACGATGATTTTAATCAATGAAAGCGACGGAAGCATGTTAAAGATTGTCGATATAATCAATAAACAGCTCCCAGCAAACACTAAGAAAATCAATCATTTTATGGAGTACAATGGGGTGGTTTATGTTTCCTGCGATTTTGGAATTGTACAGTTTAATTTGACTACTTCGCAATTTGGTGATACTTATTTTATTGGCGATAATGGTGCAGAAATTAGTGTCAAACAAACAACTTTATTTAATGGATTTATTTTTGCAGCAACATCAAGCGGTATAAGAAGAGCAGATATTGCAAACGCAAATTTAGTTGACTATAATCAGTGGCTGGTAGTGAATGCAGGAAATTGGTTTAGTGTCGAAGCTTTGGATACGGAACTTATTGCGATAAGCGATTCTGGAAATATTCATCGATACAATTCTAATACATTTAATAATTTTTTTCAATTGCCTCAAGCTTCTGTTGATATGAGAGCAAAAAATCATAATTTGTTTATCACTACGCCAAGTACAGTTTATGTGTATAACAATCAAATGGTTTTAACTCGTCAGATTACGAATTCTCAGGTTTTAGAAAATACTTTAAATTTTAGTTGTGCCACTGCAGTTGGAGATCGAATTTTTATTGGAACTAAAGAGAAAGGAATGTTTTTTTCTACTCTTAGCAATGTGTCGGCTTTTGAAAATAATACCCCAACAGGACCTGTAAAGAATAATATTTTTTCGATAGATGTAAGTCCAAATATAGTATGGGCAGTTTATGGAGATTATGATACGTCCTATGATCCATATCCATTGGATAGCTATGGCATAAGCCGGTTCAATGCATCAGGCTGGTTGAATATTCCGTATTCTGAAGTTTATGATGCAAAATCGATTACCAGAATTTTAGTAAATCCAAATAATGAAAAGCAGGTTTATGCAAGTTCTTTTTTCTCAGGATTATTAAGGATAGAAAGTGATCTGCCAAATTTTCTTTATAATGAAAAAAACAGCGGTTTAGAATCAATCACAAACGCAGGTGCAGATTATATTGATGTGCGTATAAATGCAAATGCTTATGATAAAGCAGGAAATCTTTGGATTACCAATAGCCGTATCAATAATGGTTTGAAAGTTTTAAAAACAAATGGACAATGGGGAAGTTATTCAATGACTCCTATTTTTGATATTGCTGAAAATATAAGTTACTCAAGTATTGCTATCGATAGAAATAATGTAAAATGGCTTGGAACCAATCGTGATGGAGTTGTTGGTTTTAATGAAACTACCAATACATTTAAAAAAATGACTTTTGGTACTGATACTGGAAATCTTCCTATTGCAGACGTTAGAGCTATTGCTTTAGATGCCAAAAATCAGCTTTGGATTGGTACTACAAAAGGATTAAGAGTGCTGTCGAATATTGGTAATTTTCAATCGGAAAGTCAGCTCAAAGCAAATCCGATTATTATTACGGAAGATGGCTTAGCGCAGGAGTTGCTTTATGAGCAATTTATTACTTCTATAGCGGTTGATGGAGCCAATAATAAATGGATTGGAACAGCAGATTCAGGCATTTTTATGGTTTCTTCAAATGGTCAGGAAACAAAATATCATTTTACAATAAACAATTCGCCATTGCCAAGTAACTATATAAATGATGTTAAAATAAATAACAAAACAGGTGAGGTTTTTATTGTTACTAATAAAGGAATGGTTTCGTTTAATGGAATTGCAACTGGAGCAAATGACAATCTTAATAATGTATATGTTTATCCAAATCCAGTTCGTCCAACTTATGCAGGAACAGTAAAAGTTGCTGGTTTAATTGATAAAGCCAATATTAAAATCACTGACATAGAAGGAAACTTGGTTTTTGAAACAACCTCTTCTGGCGGAACAATCGAATGGGACACAACAGCTTTTGGTAAATACAAAGTGGCCTCTGGTGTTTATATGGTTTTTATATCGGCGCAGGATGGCGGTGAAACCAAAGTTAAAAAAGTGATGATTATTCGATAGTTTTCAGTCGCAGTCTCAGTTTTTAGTTAGATTTTGATTTCATCAATCTAGAATCTAAAATCTTCAATCTAAAATTATTTCGTGCAAGTCAAAACCAAAGCCATAGTAATCTCCTCTTTAAAATTTCAGGAAAAAAGCCTGATTGTAAAGTGCTTTACGCTTTCGAGCGGACTGAAATCATACTTTGTGCGTGATGCTTTTTCGAGTCGAAAGGCAAGTCAGAAAATTGCTTATTTCCAGCCATTTTCAATTTTAGAAATTGAGGCTGTTCATAAAAATAAAGGAACACTTGAAAATTTTAAGGAAATAAAGACTGCTGTTCCATTTCAGAGTATTCATACCGATATTGTCAAAAGTACGATGGTGATGTTTCTTTCAGAAATGCTGCATTATTCTATTCAGGAAGAAGAAAAAAATGAACAGCTTTTTTTGTTTTTAGAAACTGCACTCACCTGGCTGGATCATCATGATGAAATTTATAATTTTCATCTAATTCTACTTTTAGAAATCACTAAATATTTGGGCTTTTATCCAGATCTTGCAGAAATAGAATTGCCATTTTTTGAAATGAATGAGGGAGTTTTTACGGTTTTCCACAATTCTACGGCACTTTCTGAACATGAAACCAATTTGTTTAAAAGACTTATTGATCTAAAATTTGATAATGACCAAAAAATCTTTCATGTTATTGAAAGACAAATACTCTTGAAAATTCTAATCGACTATTATTCTTCTCATTTAGAGGGTTTTAAGAAGCCTAAGTCGCTCGATATTTTGAAAGAAATTTTTTCATAATCGCATTTCTATTTTTATATATTTGCTCAGTAATTTTGTACTAAAAAAAAATCCCGTTTTTTAGTAGGAAAGTACATTCTCATAAATAAATATTGCCAATAATTAAAAAAAATCTACCATGAAGAAAATTACGTTTTCGATTATTTTGCTTCTGTCGGTAACGGTTTCATCAATTGCCCAAAGAAAATATGATGAAATAGTTACAACAGAAAACACTGTCCAAGATTTGGTTCAGAATGGAATTACTGGAGTTGTTGTCTTTAAAGAGGGCGGAACTATTAAAGGTCTTGATCCTGAAACAAAAAAAGTAATCTGGACTTTAACAAAAGAAGATTTTGGAACTACATCTGCAGGTGACATTTTAAGTGATCCTGATTTTGGAAAAGTTTTTAAAGAAAAAAGCGCTTTAACAACCGTTCCTGGAAGCCCTTATGTTGAGGCTTATATCAACAGTAAATACATTATCATTAATACAGATTCTGGTAAAGTGGTTTACAATTCATCAAAAGAGTCTTTTTGGGTTACACAATCAGACTTTATTCCTGAAACAGACGAATATCTGCTTACTTTAAAAAAAGATGGAGATATGGCGATTGCTTTGTTGGATATGAAAACAGGTGAGTTAAAATGGAATACTACTGTAGATAAAGCAAAATCTTTATTCAGCTTTTCTTTCAAAGAATCTGCTAACACCAATACTGCAACAGTTCACGGATCAGTAATCTATTATCTACTGTACGGAAAACTATATTCTTTTGATAGAAACACAGGAAAATTAAACTGGAAAGGTGAAGAGGATTATTCAAAATTCTATCTGACTCAAAACAACAAAAATATTGTAGTTGTAAATAATGCGGGAACTTTTTCTTCTAAACAATATTTAAATGTATTAAACACAGAAACTGGAAAAAGTATCTGGAAAGAATCTATCAAAACAAAAAGAGTAGTTTATCTTGAAGACTGGGGAACAAAATTATTAGTGGCGCATTTCAGCGGATTTAATTTTTATGACTTAAACTCAGGCGAGAAAATCTGGAAAAAAGACGCTCGTGGAGACGGATTGAAAAGAGTTATTCCAATCGATCAAGATTTCTTATATGTAGCTGAAAATGAAATGATGTTAATTAATAAAGATGGAGAAAAACTTTGGAAGAAGTTCATTGAAATTTCTGATGACAAAGAAGATCCAATTTATTATTTAGGTAAAGTAGGAGAAAAAGTAATGTATCTAACAGGGACTTATGGTAATATGGTGGATTACAAAACTGGAGTTAAACTTTGGAAGCGTAACATCAATTTTGACAAAAACCGTCCAGTATTGCCAACTTATGACGAGACTACAAACTCTTATTTAGTTTACAACGATGAGAAATTGTACAAATTCGATCCAAGCATCAGCGATAAACCAGAGCCATTTGCAAAAGTTAATATCAAAAAAGAGAAAGAATTAAACAGTATCGAATTGTTTCCTTGGGGTGTTGTGCTTTCAGGACCAGTTGAGGTAATGGGAGTTAATATGGATGGAACTGTTAAATATCATTTGACATATAGCCAGCCAGGTGAAACAGGAAGACGTTTACTTAAAAGTGCTGCAATTGCAGGAAGTATTGGTTTAGGTGTTGGTTCTGCAGTAAGTTCAGTTAAAGGTGCTGATTTAACTATGACATACCGCGATTCTGATGGTAACATGAGAACTGCAGTTGCAAAAGGAGATCAGACAAATAAGGATCAGGCAAAAACTTATGCCGCTGGATCTGCAGCTTTAGGAATTGTTGCTACGAAGTTTAATTCTCGTTTTAATGCAATGAAACAAAACAGAGATTACTCATATATTTTTGCTAAAGCAGATACAGGAGAAAAAGTTTTAGTTAAGGTAAGTAAAGCTAGCGGTACTGAAGTTGATAAAATTATCTTCGGTAATAATCAGCCTCTTTACGAAATTGACCCAGCAACTCAGAATATTTTTTATGTTTCTGATAAATCAATTCAAATCTTTAACAAGAAAGAAAAATAAAAAAATCCATGGCCATCAGGATCTGATTCTGATGGCTTTTTTTTTGCCTATGAAAAAAACATTACTACTAATAGCTTTGCTTGTAATTGGTTCAATTCAGGCACAAGAAAAAATAAGTTCCAAAAAAAAGAAATTTTATATACCTGTAATAAACTATTCAGAATTTCCTGTTCTTGATAATGCATTAACGCAGACCACTTTTTATCAAATGGATAAGCAGTTAATACAAGAGGAGCCGATATTGAAGAAAAACTATTTTAATATCGAAGGTTTTATAAAAGATCCTGCAAACGGAAAACTGAGAATTTATTTAACCATCGAACTACCGCAATATAAAGCCACTAAAATCGATAGTATCTTTGATAAAAAGAAAAATGGATGGAAATTTCAGGCATTTTCTAATTATAGTGTGAAAATAAAAATGGAAGCGAAGTGTGCAGATAAGCTTCTATTAACCAAAGATTTTAATACAGTAGAATCCTATTTAATTGCTGTGGGTAGCCAAAAAGATAATCTGAAGGCTGCAGTTGAGATGAATAATAAAAAAATTGCCGAAGCAGAAAAAGATGGTAATTACACCGTTGCAGAATTGGGATTAGATACGGTGATTTACAGTTCTGTACAAGCAATACAAAACTACCTTAATTTTAAATTAAGGTACACCATAGGCGAAGAAAAAATAAAGTTTGAATTTGTAACGTCAAAAACACATCCTGAGTACAATCAATTTCTGGCATTTGAGAATGAAATTACGGCTCAGATGCAAAAAGTAACACTTGAAAAAGGGTTGGATGAAAAAACACTACTGCCACATTTACAATATTTAGAAAGTCTATTGGTAAAATATCCGCCTTCACCTGCAAACGAAAATATTCGTTTCATAGTTACAAACAATTTAGCAGAAACTTATTATTTGCTTGAAAATAAAGAAAAAGCGTTGCTGTATGCTAATTTGCTTATTGAGAATGATAAGCAGGATTCTAGAGGATCTTCGATAGTTAAAAAAGTAAATAATGGCTTTTTTGTCGATAAAAAAATAAGAAGCCATACCACACGTTTTGCTGATCTTCAAAAATTGGGACTTAAGATAGCTGAAGAAAAAGAAGAAAAGAGATTAGCTTTTTTTGAAAAGATCCAACAGCAGGATGCAGAATGGGAAATCGAAAAAGCGAATCGCGAAGCCTATCTAGAAAAGATTAAAACGCAAAGATTTAATTTATTGGATTCTATTCCTTATCAATCAAATGCTAATATTTTGGCAAAAGTGGTCGAAAATCTAGGTGGAAGCCAAGCTCTGAAAAAAGTAGAAAAAGCACATTTGTTTTCTAAAATTTCGATTGAAGGAACAAATATTCCTCAAACAGAAGAAAAATGGGCAACAACATCGCATTATCTTCTTAAGAAAAAAATGCCTGAAGCCTATTATGAAATCGTAAACGGAGCAGAAGCGTGGAGCCATGACGATCGTGAAACGGGTATAAATGCCAAATGGGCAAAATTAACAGCTTATGATTATGGGAATTTGTCAAAGAATGTTGATTTAGTAAACTTTCTTACCGATTTAAGACTCGATTTATGGAATAATTTTGAGATTTTAAATGATGAAATGTATGAAGGCAGATTGTGTTATCATTTGAATTATTTTGAAAAAACATTAAGTTCAGGAAACAGAACAATTCCTAAGACTGATTATCATGTTTTTATTGATAAAGAAAACTTTAATATTGTTTCTACCGAAAAAACAGAGTTCGACAACGGTAATAAAAGTTTTTTTGAAAGAAAATTGTTTGGTGATTATCGTCCAGTTGCAACATTAAATTCAGGAAAAATTCCGCATAAAATTAACTACGAAATTGAAGATTTCAATGGGGAAACTTTGTATCAGGAAATCCGTGAAAAAGTGGACATAAATCCTGTTTTTGGAAATCGAATTTTTATGAAAGAAGTTTATTTCGGAGGATTTAAATAAGAATAAAGTTTAGTGATAAGCTATTTTTAGAATTGGTTATTTTTTGATTCATTATCTCAAAAAAAATGAGAATAATGTCAGAAAGTAACCAATTCTTCTGTTTTTGTATCTAATATCTCAACAAAAGTTTGTGAAATTTAAAGAAATTGGTGGTCAATAGTTCAAAATTTCTTACTTTCGCACCTCGTTTAAGAAAAGGATAAAATGAGTACAAAATTTACTGAATACAAAGGACTTGACTTACCAACTGTGGCGTCTGAAGTTCTTGATTTTTGGAAGAAAGAAAATATATTTGAAAAGAGTGTAACCACTCGCGAAGGTGCTGAACCTTTCGTATTTTTTGAAGGACCACCTTCAGCAAACGGATTACCAGGAATTCACCACGTAATGGCGCGTGCGATTAAAGATATTTTTTGCAGATATAAAACTCAGAAAGGTTTTCAGGTAAAAAGAAAAGCTGGATGGGATACTCACGGTTTACCTGTAGAATTAGGTACCGAAAAAGAATTAGGAATTACAAAAGAAGATATTGGAAAGACCATTTCAATCGAAGAATATAACGAAGCGTGTAAAAAAACCGTTATGCGTTATACTGATGTATGGAATGATTTGACCGAAAAAATGGGTTATTGGGTAGATATGGAAGATCCGTATGTGACTTATAAGCCAAAATATATGGAATCGGTTTGGTGGCTTTTGAAACAAATCTATGATAAAGGTTTGTTGTACAAAGGATACACAATTCAGCCATATTCTCCAAAAGCAGGAACAGGATTATCTTCTCACGAAGTAAATCAGCCTGGAGCTTACCGTGATGTAACTGATACTACAATTGTAGCGCAGTTTAAAACGCTTCCAGAAACTTTGCCTTCATTCTTGCAAGGTTTTGGAGATATTCACATTTTAGCTTGGACGACAACTCCTTGGACATTGCCATCAAATACAGCTTTGACAGTTGGTCCAAAAATCGATTATGTTTTAGTTAAAACTTTCAATCAATATACTTTTGAGCCAATCAATGTGATTTTGGCTAAAAACTTAGTTGGAAAACAATTCGGAAAAGGATATTTCTTAAGCGAAGATGATGCTGATTTTGACAATGTGAAAAACGGCGATAAAAAATTACCATACAAAATCTTAACTGAAACAAAAGGAGCGGATTTAGTTGAAATCCGTTACGAGCAATTGTTGCCTTACGTATTGCCATATCAAAATGCTGAAAATGCATTTAGAGTAATTTCAGGAGATTTCGTTACAACAGAAGATGGAACAGGAATCGTGCATACAGCGCCGACTTTTGGTGCTGATGATGCTAAAGTAGCTAAAGAAGCAAAGCCAGAAGTGCCGCCAATGTTGGTTTTGGACGAAAACGGAACCGCAGTTCCTTTGGTAGATTTACAAGGGAAATTTACTTCACATTTAGGTGATTTAGCAGGTAAATACGTTAAAAACGAATATTACGATGCAGGACAAGCTCCGGAGAAATCTGTAGATGTTGAAATTGCAATTCGTCTTAAAGAAGAAAACAAAGCATTTAAAGTTGAAAAATACGTGCACAGTTATCCACACAGCTGGAGAACAGACGAGCCGTTATTATACTATCCTCTAGATTCATGGTTCATCAAAGTAACCGATGTAAAAGATAGAATGTTCGACCTGAACGAAACTATCAATTGGAAACCTAAATCTACTGGTGAAGGACGTTTTGGAAATTGGCTTAAAAATGCCAACGATTGGAACTTATCTCGTTCTAGATATTGGGGAATTCCTTTGCCAATTTGGAGAACAGAAGATAAAACTGAAGAAGTTATTATTGGTTCTGTTGAAGAATTGTACAATGCAATCGAAAAGTCGATCGAAGCAGGTTTCCAAAAAGAAAATCCGTTTAAAGGTTTTGAAATAGGAAACATGGCTGAGTCAAATTATGATTTAATTGACTTACACAAAAATGTTGTTGATGCTATCACTTTAGTTTCTGCTTCCGGGAAACCAATGAAGCGCGAAAGTGATCTAATCGACGTTTGGTTCGATTCTGGAGCAATGCCTTATGCACAATGGCACTATCCTTTTGAGAACCAGGATAAAATTGATGGAAACAAAGATTTTCCTGCTAATTTTATTGCTGAAGGAGTGGATCAGACACGTGGATGGTTTTATACCTTACACGCAATCGGAACTTTAGTTTTTGATAAAGTAGCGTACAAAAACGTAGTTTCAAATGGTCTTGTTTTGGATAAAAATGGAATTAAAATGTCTAAGAGTAAAGGAAATACGATAGACCCATTTAAAACCATTGCAGAAAACGGCCCTGATGCTACACGCTGGTATATGATTATGAATGCAAATCCGTGGGATAACCTGAAGTTTGACCTTGAAGGAATTGCTGAGGTGAAACGTAAATTCTTCGGAACACTTTACAATACCTATTCATTCTTCTCGTTATATGCAAACATCGACGGATTTAAATATGCTGAAGCTGAAATCCCGTTAAACGAAAGACCAGAAATCGATCAATGGATTATTTCTGAATTGCATTCGTTAATCAAATTCGTTGATGAATGTTACGAAGATTATGAGCCAACTAAAGCGACTAGAGCTATTTCTGATTTCGTTCAGGAAAACTTAAGTAACTGGTACGTTCGTTTATGTCGTCGTCGTTTCTGGAAGGGTGAATATGCAAAAGATAAAATTGCAGCTTACCAAACGCTTTATACATGTTTGCTTACAATCAGTAAATTAAGCGCTCCGGTTGCTCCGTTTTTTATGGATAAATTGTACAGAGATTTGACAACATCTACGGGAACCGAGGATTTTGCTAGTGTTCACTTGGCTGAATTCCCGAAATTTGTCGAAAACTTTGTTAATAAAACGTTGGAAAGCAAAATGCAGAAGGCGCAAACAATCTCATCTTTGGTTTTATCACTGCGTAAAAAAGAGATGATAAAAGTTCGTCAACCTCTGCAAAAGGTAATGATTCCGGTGCTTGACGAGAATCAGCGTGCTGAAATCGAAGCTATTTCTGACTTAGTAAAAGCCGAAGTAAACGTGAAAGAAATCGAACTTTTAGACGATGCTTCTGGTATTTTAGTAAAGCAGATTAAGCCTAATTTTAAAGCTCTTGGGCCTCGTTTTGGGAAAGACATGGGCTTGATTTCTAAGGAGATACAAGGTTTTTCTGCAGAACAGATCAATCAGCTGGACAAGCAGGGAATGCTGGATATTGTTATTTCTGGAAATAATGTAACTTTATCACTAGAAGACGTCGAGATAACATCACAGGATATCGAAGGGTGGTTAGTTGCAAATTCAAACGGAATCACAGTTGCGTTAGACATCACAATATCTGAAGAATTAAAAAATGAAGGTATCGCAAGAGAGTTAGTAAACAGAATTCAGAATATCCGTAAAGATTCGGGATTTGAGGTTACTGATAAAATTAAGGTACAAATAAAAAGAGATGGTATTTTAGAAGATGCCATTTTGAAAAACGAAGAGTATATTAAGTCTGAAACATTAACAGACGACTTAGTTTTTGTTGACGCTTTAGAAAACGGCACAGAAATTGAGTTTGATGATATTAGAACAATGATATTAATTTCAAAATAAAGTATAATACCATGATAGATGAAATTACAAGGTACTCAGACGCTGACTTAGCGGAGTTCAAAGAAATAATCCAAGCAAAAATTAAAAAAGCACAAGAAGATCTTGACTTGATCAAAAGTGCCTATATGAATGATTTGAATAACGGAACTGACGATACTTCTCCAACTTTTAAAGCTTTTGAAGAAGGAAGTGAAACAATGTCTAAAGAAGCAAACTCTCAGTTGGCTATCAGACAAGAGAAGTTCATTCGTGATCTAAAAAACGCACTTTTCCGTGTTGAAAACAAAACATACGGTATTTGCAAAGTAACAGGTAAATTAATTAGCAAAGAAAGGCTTAAAATCGTTCCTCATGCAACAATGAGTATCGAAGCTAAAAACTTGCAGAGATAATAAAAATAAACTCCAATTAAACGCTCCTTTTAGGGGCGTTTTTTTTGTTTAATGTTTTAGTGATTTGTCTTAGTTTGAAGTGTTTTTGGTTTGAAAGAAAATGTTTATGTTTGTGAATTTTGTGTTCTAAAATAACCATATCTTTTTGTAAGAATGAAAAAGATATTGGTCTGAGACTGTGCAAAAAAAGAACTGTCTTGGTTAGAGACAGTTCAACAGTAAAGAAAAGTAAAGTTATTAAGCTAGATTTTTTTCAACATCAGCTTTGTGTTTTCTTAAAATAGCTCTCGTCATACCTAAATTAGCTTTTGATGCATCTGCAGCTAAGTAGATCATGAATTTTTTATTTGGAGAGATATCGATAATGTGAATTTGATTCGAAAGTGTAATCAAAATATCTTCAATATCCTGGTTTAGACCTAGTGCTTTTACGGCATTTAGTTTTGCTTTTACAACTTCGAGGTTATAAGCTGCGGCAAGTTCTGGGTCAAAACCTGGATCGACTGTTAAATTTCCAAAGCTTAATCCAGACTCAATCTCTGTTACAGCGACAGCAATAAAGCCGTTTACGTTAGTTTTCATTTCATTTAAAAACACGTTTAAAAAGTCATTACTCATAGTGATGTGGGTTTGTTTGTTAATAGATGTATGTTATTTCAGTAGGGAATTTTTGCTTAATTCAGCAGATACTTCTTCTGTTGAACGCATCAATAATGCTAAGTTGCTGCCTTCTTTTGAAAAGGCTACGATAAAATTAGAACCGCTTATTTTGTTTCCAACAATAACGCCTTCGGCACTTTTGAGGTACAATTGTTTTAAAGAGCCTTTTTCTAAATCAATTAAGAATTTTTCGCTCATTGATAAGATTGCGGCGCTCATGGCGGCGATACTGTCCCCGTAGTCAAGGTTTAAGGAAGTGATTAATTTTCCTTTTCCATTTAGGATTAATGCTGCCGTTGATTTTGTGCTGACAAGAAAGTCATTCAGTGTAGTTGTGATTTCATTCATGATTTGTAGGATTTAGGGAGGAATGTTAAATTCGGTTTGTTTTTGGTATTTGGTTTTAAATTAATCTTGAATCATCCTAAACAAGTGTTAATTTTATTTAACAAATATAAATTAAATTATGTATCATTGTAGTACCAAATCGTTAATAATTTAAATTATTTACTGTAAAAAACTTACATTATGGCTAAAGTATTGAAATTCAAAGAAGTAAACTCTGACGTAGAGCGTAGAATGAAGGATTTTGAAAAACTGCGCATCAAATTTAAAGCTGATGTTAAAAAAGGTGAAGCAAAGAAGCTTGCTGCCGGAAAAGAAAGTAAAGGGATATTCAAATCTATCTCAGATTTTTTCTCCGACAGTCCAGCAAAAACGGCAGCAAAAGCTCCTGTGAACAAGTAAGCTTTATTGGGTTTAGATTAGCAGATAAGCTTAGTTTACTTATCAGAAAAGAATTAACGCTCCATTGGGAGCGTTTTTTTTGATTTAATTGCTATTTTTGCCCATCAAAAAAATAATAAAATGTCATTACGAAAAGCGTATTTACTTATTTTCCTAGTTTTAATTATAGATCAGCTTTCTAAAATTTATGTCAAGACAAATTTCGTTCTTGGAGAAGAAGTCATGATTTTTGATTGGTTTAGAATTCATTTTATCGAAAATGAAGGTATGGCTTGGGGGACAAAAATCCCAGGAGAATATGGAAAACTGATTTTAACTGTTTTTAGAATTTTTGCGGTTTTCGGAATCGGTTGGTGGCTTTCTGATGTGGTGAAGAAACGTCAATCTACTTATTTAATAGTTGCTATTGCTTTAATCTTTGCTGGTGCAGCAGGAAATATTATCGATTCTGTTTTCTACGGAGTTATTTTTGACGACAGTACGCATAATTTGGCTACAATCTTTTCTCCAGCTCCATACGGAACTTGGTTTCATGGTTTGGTTGTAGATATGTTTTATTTTCCTATTTGGGAAGGTAATCTTCCAACGTGGCTTCCTATTTTCGGAGGAAAGCACTTTGCTTTTTTTAATGCTATTTTTAATGTTGCCGATATGGCAATATCTACCGGAGTAGGTATACTTTTGGTCTTCAATAAAAAAGCATTTCCAAAACACGCATAAATTTAAAAAATCTAAAATTTTCAAAATTCCAAATTCTAATATTTGAGGCATTCGCAGCAAACAGATGTTAGAATTTGGAATTTTTCATTATTGGGATTTAATTTTATTGTGTTATTTTTACGATACAAAAAAATCAAATTATGCAAAGTCCGTCTTTTTCTATTTATGATGCTTCTGCGGGATCAGGAAAGACGTATACATTGGTAAAGGAATATTTGAAGATTATTCTTTCTTCACCAAAGAACGATGCTTATAGAAATATCCTTGCCATCACATTTACCAATAAGGCCGTTCATGAAATGAAAAGCCGTATCGTTGGTAATCTGTCTGAATTCGCCAAAGACGATCCGTCTCCAAAATCAGTTGATTTGATGGAAGACTTGTCTCGCGAAACAGGACTTTCGGTTATTAAAATTAAAACCAAATCACAGCAGATCATAAAGCACTTAATTCATAATTATGCGGCTTTTGATATTTCTACCATTGATAAATTCACGCATAAGGTTATTCGCGCTTTTGCACATGATCTAAATCTTCCAATGACTTTTGAAGTTACTTTGGATACAGAGAATTTGTTGGTTGAAGCGGTTGATGCCATTATTGCGCAGGCAGGAGAGGATGAAACGCTGACCAAACTGCTCATCGATTTTACAATGGAAAAAACCGATGATGATAAAAGCTGGGATATTTCGCGTGAAATTCTCGATACTGGAAGATTGGTTTTAAATGAAAATAACCGAAACGAAATTCTGCATTTTCAGGATAAAACGATCGGAGAGTTTGTAGAGATTAAAAAAAAGATGCAAGAACTCTGCAAGGGGCTAGAAGAAACAAATGCAGGATTGGCTGTTAAAGCAATTGAATTAATTGATAAAAACGGAATTGATCCAAAATCATTTTCCAGAGGAACTTTTCCAAACCATTTAGAAAGTATTCGCGACGGGAAATTCAATCCGAAAAATAAAACATTTCATGAATTTGAAGATATTGCCATTAATAAAACTGCAAAAGACAGGGCGTTAATAGAGAATATTATTCCCGAATTGCTTCAGGTTTTAAAAGAGGTTTATCAAAACTTTGAAAAAAGAGATTTTTATAAGGCTTTCTTGAAGAATATCACACCGCTTTCTTTGCTGAATACGGTTAGCAATGAATTGTCGAAAATCCAGTCGGAACAAAATATTTTGTCCATTTCTGAATTTAATGCGATCATTCATCGTGAAATTCAGAATCAGCCGGCACCTTTTATTTATGAACGTTTGGGAGAGCGTTATCGTCATTTTTTTATTGATGAATTTCAGGATACTTCCGAAATGCAGTGGCAGAATTTAATTCCATTAATAGATAATTCTCTTTCGGGTTTAGATGATTTTGGAAATAAAGGCACTTTGATGATTGTTGGCGATCCTAAACAATCTATTTATAGATGGCGTGGAGGAAAAGCAGAACAATTTATTGAATTGAGCAAAGAGGTAAATCCGTTCAATAATCCGGATAAAGAGATTAAGCATTTAAATACCAATTATCGCAGTTATAGCGAAGTGATTGAATTTAATAATGCTTTTTTTAAGCTCATTTCAGCTGAGTTTTCGAATGAAGATTATAAAGATTTGTATGAAAATCATAGTTTTCAAAATACAAACTCGAAAAAAGGCGGTTATGTCAATATTTCCTTTCTTCCAATTGCAGAAAAAAATGAAGCTGCTGATGAAGAAGAAGTTGTGGAAAAATCGGATTTGTATGTTCTTGCTACTTTAAATACCATTCATGAAGTTGTAAAGCAAGGATTCGAATATAAAGATATTGTGATTTTAACTCGTAAAAGAGGTCAAGGAATTGCAGTTGCCAATTATTTAACCGAACAGGGAGTGCCGCTTTTATCTTCCGAAACTTTGATGGTTCAAAATGCTTCAGAAGTTCGGTTGATTATTCATTTACTTCGTTATTTGAGCAACAGTGCTGATTTAGAGTCAAAAGCAAATTTCCTTCACTTTTTAGCTTCAACAAAAGATTTGGCAATGCCGGTTCATGATTTCATTGCGATGGGAATGAATCATAAAATAGAAAAAGAATTTGAAGACTGGCTTTTAACTTTTGATGTTTCGTTTTCTTTTAAAGATGTTCGAAAGAAATCCCTTTACGAAGCAGTGGAAATTATAATTTCTAAATTTATTCTTCCGTCAGAAGGGAATGCTTATGTCCAGTTTTTTCTAGATATTGTGTTGGAACGCGATATTAGAAATCAGTCAGGTGTAGCAGATTTTTTAGTTTTCTGGGATAAAAATGGAGAAAAATATAGTATTCCATCTCCAGAGGGAAATAATGCAGTTCGTATTATGACCATTCATAAATCGAAAGGATTGGAGTTTCCAGTTGTAATTATGCCTTTTGCAGACGAAGATTACAATCGTAAACCAAAAGATAAATTATGGTTGGATACAGACGAAGTTGATTTAGGAGTTCCGAAAGCACTTGTAGATAACAGCAGTGTCGTGGAAAGTTTTGGAGAAAGTGCGTCGGCAGTTTTTAATTTGAAAAAACAAGAAGAACTGCTGGATAATATCAATGTGCTTTATGTGGCGCTGACTCGTGCAGAAGAGCAGTTGTATGTGATTTCACAATCGCTTGAAGCAAGAAAAGACGGGGAATATCCAAATAATATGGCTTCTTTTTTTATTAAATTTTTAATTCATGAAGGGGTTTATGATGAAGCAAAATTAAATTATGAATTCGGTGATAAAATGAGGCTTTCGAAAGCCTCGAAAACTGTCGATTTGGTAAAATCAATTCCGATAGTAAAAGAAGTTTTAAATCCGAAAAACATAAAAATTGCCCAGCGAGAAGCTTTAATGTGGGGAACGCACCAGCAGGAAGCAATTTCTTATGGGAATGTTGTGCATGAAATTTTGGCTTTTGTAAAAGATAAGTCAGATATTGATTTGGCGGTAACAAAAGCACTGGAAAATGGCTTGGTAACTTATGATCAGGTCGATCAGGTTTTGAATACGTTAAGTGAAATTGTAAATCATCCTGAATTGGCAGTCTGTTTTAATGGAAGTCATACAGTTTTAAACGAACAGACCATTGTTCAAAAACAAGGAAGAATTTTAAAGCCAGACAGAGTTGTTTTTTTAGAAAATAAAGAAGCTTTTCTGCTGGATTATAAAACTGGAGCTGTTAACGCAAAATATCAACAGCAAATTCAGGAATATCAAGACGCGATTGAAGATTTGGGATACAAAGTGTTAAAAAAGGCATTGGTGTATATTGGGTCGCAAATTGAAGTGGTAAATTTGTGAAAAAATTAATCAGATGTTAAAGAAATAACGAAGCTTTATTTTTGTTAAGTTGTTAATTTTTAACGTTTTAAATAAATGAAAAAAATGTACGGTAAAATTAAAGAGCATTTGCAAAGTGAGTTGCAGACAATCGAAGAAAATGGAATTTTTAAAAAGGAGAGAATTATTACATCTCCTCAAGGTGCTGAGATTAAAATTTCAACAGGAGAAACAGTTTTAAATTTTTGTGCCAATAATTATTTAGGGCTTTCGTCGCATCCAGAAGTCGTGCAGGCGGCTAAAGATGCATTGGATACTCACGGTTTCGGAATGTCATCTGTTCGTTTTATCTGCGGTACACAAGATATTCATAAAACACTAGAAAAAAAGATCGCTGATTTCTATGGTACAGAAGATACTATTTTATATGCGGCGGCTTTTGATGCGAATGGTGGTGTTTTTGAGCCTTTGTTAGGAGAAAATGATGCAATTATTTCAGATAGTTTAAATCATGCTTCTATTATCGACGGAGTTCGTTTGTGTAAAGCGGCACGTTATCGTTATGAGAATAACAATATGGAAGATTTGGAACAGCAATTAATTAAAGCTAATGAAGCTGGAGCACGTTTTAAATTGATTGTTACAGATGGTGTGTTTTCAATGGATGGTTTAGTTGCCCCACTTGATAAAATCTGTGATCTCGCTGATAAATATGATGCGATGGTTATGGTTGACGAATGCCATGCGGCAGGTTTTATTGGAGCTACAGGAAAAGGTACTCTCGAGGCAAAAGGAGTGATGGGACGTGTTGATATTATTACAGGAACTCTTGGTAAGGCTCTGGGAGGAGCAATGGGCGGTTATACAACAGCAAAAAAAGAAATTATTGAAATTCTTCGCCAACGTTCAAGACCATATTTGTTCTCAAATTCTTTAGCTCCTTCTATCGTTGGTGCATCAATAAAAGTTTTCGAATTGTTAGAAAAAGATACCACACTTCGTGATAAATTAGAGTGGAATACCAACTACTTTAAAGAGGGCATGAAAAAAGCAGGTTTTGATATTATTGATGGAGATTCGGCTATTGTTCCGGTAATGTTGTATGATGCAAAATTGTCACAAACGATGGCAAATGAACTTTTAAAAGAAGGTATTTATGTAATTGGTTTCTTTTTTCCTGTAGTCCCAAAAGACAAGGCAAGAATACGTGTCCAGCTGTCTGCGGCGCACGAAAAGGAGCACTTAGATAAAGCCATAGAAGCCTTTACAGTTGTCGGTAAAATGTTAAAAGTTATATAATTACCACTTTGGTCAAATTTTTGTAGGTTTTTTTTAACATTTCATTTTGTATTTAAAAAATTTGGTGTTACTTTTGCTTGTAATTAACTAAATTGTAATTAAAAAAATTAAGTATGAAACATCTTAACAAACTTTTAGTTGCTGTATTGATGGCGATGGGTTTAAATGCTCACGCGCAAGACAGTAACAATCCATGGGCGATCTCTTTTGGGGTTAATGCTGTGGATACAAGGACTAGTTCAGGTTCAGGAAGTGGATTTTTTGATCAGCACTTCTCTCAGCCATTCGCAGTAAAAGACAACTGGAATATTCTTCCTTCTTTATCTTACATTGGTGTAAACAGATATGTAGGTAGCGGTTTCTCTGTTGGTTTACAAGGTTCTGTGAACAAAATTGATAAATTGGTTACTTTTGCTCCAACTGCTGCAGGTCATGATTCAAGAGGAAACGTTGTAACAAATCCTGGTGACTTAATGTACTACGGAATTGATGCTACTATCAAATACAGCTTCCAAGAATTAATCAAATCTAAAGTGATTGATCCTTCGTTATCTGTTGGTGGAGGTTATACTTTCTTTGGAGATAACAGTTTTGGAACTGTTAACCCAGGTGCTGGTATTACATTCTGGTTTACAGATGCTATTGGTTTAGAGTTAGCTACAAAGTACAAATGGGCTGTTGCTGCTAATGAAGACAAACCTCTTGATAGATCGGTTTTCCAACACACTGCAGGTTTAGTTTTCAAATTCGGAGGTAAAGATACTGATGGAGACGGAATCTATGACAAAGACGATGCTTGTCCAGATGTTGCTGGTTTAAAACAATTCAACGGATGTCCTGATACTGACGGTGACGGAATCGTTGATGCTTCTGACGCTTGTCCAGATGTATTTGGTTTAGCTGCATTAAACGGATGTCCTGATACTGACGGAGACGGAATCGCTGATAAAGATGACGCTTGTCCAGATGTTGCTGGTTTAGCTGCTTTAAAAGGTTGTCCTGATACTGACGGTGACGGAATCGCTGATAAAGATGACAAATGTCCTACAGTTGCTGGTCCTAAAGAAAATGGTGGTTGTCCATTCTTAGATGCTGATAAAGATGGTGTTATCGATAAAGATGATGACTGTCCTACAGTTCCAGGTCCTGCTAGTAACAGAGGATGTCCAGAAGTAACTTCTGCTGCATTAGAAGATCTTAAAGTTCAAGCTAGAGCAATCTACTTCAACTCAGGAAAAGCTACTTTCAAAACTGGTGACAAAGAAACTCCAGCTAGATTAGATGCTATTAAAGAAATCCTTAAAAACTATCCAAACGCGAAATTCTCTATTGAAGGACACACAGATAGTACAGGTTCTGCTAAAGTAAACGATAAACTTTCTCAAGATAGAGCTAACGCTGTATTAAACGCTTTAGTTGAAAGAGGAGTTAATCCAGAAAACTTAGAAGCTAAAGGATTTGGATCTTCTCAACCAGTTGCAAGTAACAAAACTGCTGCAGGTAAAGCTCAAAACAGAAGAACTGAAATTAGACACATTGGTTCTAAATACCAAGGAAAACTATAATTTAGTTCCTAAATAAATATGAAAAGCCATTCTTAATTGAATGGCTTTTTTTATTTTTATACTATGGTAAATGATTCTTTTCTTCAAAAGCTGGCGGGTGTTGTAATTCAGGATTATGCTGAAAAACTTTCTCAAATAACTATAATTCTTCCCAATAAAAGAGCAAAAGTTTTTTTAATTGAAGCTCTTAAAAATACAACAGATAAAACAATAATTGCCCCAGAAATTACAAGTATTGAAGACTTTGTACAGAACGTTGCATCTATTCGTTCTATTGATTCAATTGAGCTTTTGTTTGAGTTTTATGAAGTTTATTTGTCTATTACTGAAAAGAAAAATCAGCAGTCGTTTGAATTGTTTGCAAATTGGGCCAAAACGCTATTGCAGGATTTTAATGAAATTGACCGCTATCTTTTAGATCCTTCTCATGTCTTGTCTTACTTGAAAGATATTGAAGATATAAAAAAGTGGGGGCTGGAAGTAGATCAGAAAACAAAACTTCTCGAAAATTATATTGACTTTTGGAAATTACTTCCTTCTTACTACGAGTCATTATATAATCATTTGTTATTTAAATCTATCGGTTATCAAGGTTTGGTGTATCGGGAAGCGGTAAATAATCTAAATCATTTTTCTAATACTATTGGGGATCGCATTTTTATTTTTGCCGGATTTAATGCTTTAAATGCAGCTGAGGAAAAAATAGTACAGCACCTCCTTGCTTTGGATCAGGCTAAAATATTTTGGGATGCAGATCAAACTTTTTTGAATGACCCTTATCATGATGCCGGACTTTTTTTAAGACGTTTTAAAGAAAGCTGGAAACATTATAAAGGGCATCCTTTTGAATGGATTGCAGATGATTTTTCGCAGTCAAAAAACATTCAGGTTATTGGAACTCCTAAAACAATTGGACAGGCAAAATTGGCGGGAAGTATCATTGAGGATTTAATCAATGAAAATCCGAATGCATCTTTGGACAAAGTAGCTGTTGTGTTGGGAGAAGAGAATTTGCTGGTTCCGGTTTTGTATTCACTTCCTTCTTCTGTAGGAGCTTTAAATATTACAATGGGTTATTCGGGTAAGAATAATCCGTCTCAGATTTTGGTTGCCAAATTGTTTAAAATGCATACCAATGCACTTTCGAGAAAAGGAAGCAGTTATGTTTTTTATTATAAAGATGTGTTGGATGTTTTAACGCATCCTTTGGTGGAGCCTTATGCTGGTACTCAAGCATTAGTTAGGATTATCAAAGAGAATAATTATACTTTTATTACACATCAAAAAATTCTAGAGCTTCATCCAGATCAATCCAAATTTTTTACTCTTTTGTTTGAAAAATGGGAAAAAGGTTCTGTTGCTGTATTGAATAATATTTCAGCGTTATTGATTGCTGTAAAAGATCATTTCAGTAATGATAATGAAGAAGAAAAAATTGCAAAAGCATTTGTATATGGTGTCTTTAAGGTAATTAACAAACTTATAAATTACTACTCTAAACACCATCATATCGACAATATTGATACGCTTCATGCTATTTATAAGCAAATTATTGATTTGGCTGAAGTGTCTTTTGAGGGTGAGCCATTGCGTGGTCTGCAAATTATGGGGGTTTTGGAAAGTAGGGTTCTTGATTTTGAAACGGTTATTATTACGTCGATGAATGAAGGTAAATTTCCAGCTGGAAAATCACAAAATTCATTTATTCCTTACGACGTGAAACGAGAATTGGGACTTCCAACTTTTAAAGAAAAAGATGCGATTTATACCTATCACTTTTATCATCTGCTTCAAAGAGCAAAAAATATCTATTTGATTTATAATACTGAAAACGATGGATTGGATGCTGGTGAAAGAAGCCGTTTTATTACACAGTTGGAAGTAGAGAAACAAAGAAGGCATAATCTAACTTTTGATATTTACAATCCAGTTCTGCCTAATGTGGCGCATGAGCCTATTTCTGTTCCAAAATCGGAATTGGTTATGGAGCGTTTAAGGGAAATTGCGATAACTGGTTTTTCGCCATCTGCATTGACGAGTTATATTCGAAATCCGATTGAGTTTTATTTCCAGAAAATACTAAGAATTCGTGAAGTTGAAGAAGTGGAGGAGAATATTGCTTTGAATACTTTAGGGACAATTATCCACGAAACTTTAAAAGCTTTGTATGAGCCTTTTGTTGGTAAATTTATTTCGGAGAATGATCTTTTAAATTGCTTTAAACTGTTGGATGATGAAGTTTTAAAACAGTTTAAATTAGTTTATAAAGAGGGAGAAATTAAAAAAGGGCGAAATCTTCTGGCTTTTGAAGTCGCAAAACGAAATGTTTCTAATTTCTTGAGGATGGAATTGGAGTCTGTGAAAAATAATGAAGCGATTAAGATTATAGCTTTGGAACAGACATTTGAACGTGAATTTGTTCATCCGAAACTGCCCTTTCCTGTTTTAATTAAAGGAAATGTGGATAGAATTGAGCAACGTGATGGAAAAATTAGAATTATCGATTATAAGACGGGAAAAGTAGAAAAGACTAATGTGATATTGAAAACATGGAACGGATTGACTCAGGAGCTTAAAAACGATAAAATTATCCAAGTTTTGGCGTATGCCTTTATGTTTGAAAAAGAAGTTGGCAATTTACCTATTGAGGTAGGGATCATTTCGTTTAAAAATTTAAAATCTGGTTTTTTGCCTTTTGGGTATAAAGAAGAGAAAGAATTAAATACCGTTGTAACTGCACAAATACTGAATTCTTATTTAGATGAAATTGCTAATCTGCTTGGTGAAATATTTGATGTAGGTATTCCTTTTGAAGAAAAAATATGAATTTTTTTTTAGTCTTAAAAATTATAAAATAAAACCAGTCGCAATAAAGTAGAACTGTTCTGAATTATTTGTCCGCAAACAGGACAATTTTATTAGTGGTCGCTAAACAAAATAGAAAACAGTTATTGTCATTAAATCAATAAAAAAGCCGAACTTTTTATGAAGTTCGGCTTTTTAAAGAGCTTTTAGCTGAATATTTTTTTGAAGAAACCTTTTTTAGATTTTTCTCCAGAAGCCGTATCATTGATATGTCCGTTTTCAATACGAAATCTTCTAAACTTCTCCAGTTTTACATTTAGGTCAAAGCGTAATTCGTCAACAGTTTTCATAAATAAAAATTTTTTGCAAATCTATATAAAAACATTTTGTAAATGCAACATTCTGCAAATGTTAATTTTAGAATTGAGTTTTATGAAGTGAAATGTTACGATTTTAATATAATGTGTTTTTTATGTTAATTTTTATTGCATTTTTTTTGCAAAAAAATAAGTTTAATTATACGATAAATAAAAGTGAGTCAGTCTGTTATCAATCTGTTTTTTTTTAACAAGTGTTTATCGAGCAATTGTCAATATTGAAATATCTTTGACCCTTCCAAAAACATGACAAATAAAAGAATATGATTGATTTACAAACACTAGTACAAGAGACTGGAGCAGAATCTGGATTGAGTTTTAATATTGATGGAATCTTAAACGAGTCTGTTAATTTAGAATACGACGGAAATGTTGCAGCTATGATCGGAATGATCTTAAAGATGTGCCTTGAAATGTCAGAAGACGTAAATAACGGTGATCTTAAACAAGTTATGATTAAAAATAATGACGGTATTGTCGTTGCTATCAAAAACGAAGATGATAACTGTATTGCGTTACTTTCTAAGGATTTGAGTAAAATGGGGCTGTTACTTCGAAAAATGGATACCATTTTTAGCAACTAAATTTATAAACTAAATATTAAATATAATATGTCAGATTTTTTACAAAACTTTCAAAACGATCTAAAAGAAAATATTAACGGATTTATTGCCGTTTCAGTAACTGAAGTTGAAACAGGAATGTCTTATTGTTCACTTACTGCAAGACCTGATTTTGACCCAGAATTGGCTTCTGCTTATAACTTAGAAGTGGTTAAAGCAAAATTAAATGCTATCAGAGCTTTAGGATTAGATCAAAAAATTAATGATATTTTAATTACACTTACGGATCAAATTCATATTATTGACCTTTCTGAAGACGGAAGATATTTTATCTATCTGGCTGTTGATTCTAATAAAGCAAATCTTGGTTTAACAAGAGCAGTTTTGTCTAGATATAAAAAAGATATTATCACCAAATTATAACGATTTTTTTGCCCCCAACAAAGAAAAAAAAGGCTATTTCGACTTTCTGTCTGAAATGGCCTTTTTTGATTTTGTAAAGCTGGATTTTATTCGAAGAAATCTGCTAAAACAGTTTTTAAGGCTTCTTTGTTCTCGATTTGGCTCATGTGGCCGTCCTCAAAAGAAACTAATTCTACTGTTGTATCTTCAATTTGAGAAAGACTGTCTTCGTAATTTAGAACCGGATCTTTTTTTCCTAAGACTAATAAAACGGGAAAACGATTTTCTTGTAAAAGCCATTCACGGTCTTTTCGTATTTTCATTCCTTCCAATGAAGCTATGATTCCTTGTAAAGGTGTCTTTAAAGCTTCGGTTTTTACTTTTTCAATTTCGTCTACTAATCGGGTTCTGTTGTTTTCGCTGAATAAATTGGCTATTGCCAGACTTACGAAAGCGACATAATTTTGTTTTACTGCTTTTATAGCACGGGTTCTGTTGATTTTTTTTTCGGGATTGTCCTCTTTAGAAGTTGAATTCAGTAAAATCAATTTTTGGATTTTCTGCGGATATAATTCGGCGAAAGCCAAACCTACATAACCGCCCATTGAATGTCCTAAAATTGTAGCTTTTTCAATTTTTAAGTACTCTAAAACTTCGTTTACTGCATTCGCATTGTCTTCCATTTCATGAACATAGCCTAGAGAATCTGATTCGCCATGTCCTAGTAAATCAATTGTAATAATGCGGTATTTATCGGAGAAAAAATCAACATAGTCTTTCCACATTTTTTTGTTTTCGAGAAAGCCATGAAGGAAAATAATTGTGTTTCCTTTTCCGGAATCGGAAAAAGATATTTTGGTGTTTTTGTATAAAGTATGATTCAAAACGTAAATTTTGATAACAAAAATACGCTATTTTATTAGCCACATGAAATACAAGACGAATTTTAACTGAGAGATGTTTTGGGATTCTCTTAAAGAAGCGTATGCTCTTTTCATTTGTGTTTTAACAGTGTTTATGGAGATGTTATGGTCTTCTGCAATTTCAGCATAACTTAATCCTTCGACAACATGCGATATAAAAATTTCTCTTCTGGACTGAGGGATTTTTTCGATTAAGGTTTGAATTTTTGGTTTTTTATTTTCTTCTATATTTTCAAAAGCAGTTTGTTCTTCAGATTTTGGAGTGACTATTTTGGTTTTTTGCAGGCTAATTGTTTTATGTTTTTCTAAATACTGAAGACTCAAATTTTTTATTGCTTTTGTTCCGTATGCTTTAAATGAAATGGTGAAATTTAGTGCTTCTTCTTTTTCCCAGAGGTAGGTAAAAAAATCCTGAACAATGTCTTTTGCGGCATCTTTATCCTTCACAATGTTAAACGAAACCAACGAAAAAAAGACAAAGTGTTCTTTGTATAAGGCTTCAAATACTTTAAAATCTTTATAATTCAGCATCTCCAAATGTCATTTATTTGTTTGTAATGGATTACAATGTGTCAAATGTAAAATAAAAAGTTAGTTTTTTTTTGTAATGTGTAAAAAAAATCAAAAAATATTGATTTGTTGTCACCCTAAAAATATTTTTTTAGAACATGTAAGAAACACTATTTAAAAAACAAATGACTCCAAATTCAAAATTGATTAACGTCCTAAGGGAAATAAAGTCCAAAGGAAATGTTGATGCTACTACAATAGCATCTTTATCTCCGGAAGAACAGGATTTAATAAAAAACCTTCAAAGTAATGGTTTGCTGGAAGAAGCATTATCGTATGCAGAATTGATAGATACTGATAAAAACTGGGAAGAACTGGAAGAAAAATTAAATGTAAATGAAAAGACAGTTGTAATGAACTGGAGAAAAATTTTTCAATACGCGGCAATCTTTGTTTGTCTTTTAGGTCTGGTTTATCTTTTTCAATATAAAACTGGTAAACAATCCAGGCCAGACATTCCTTCAGATGCCATTCAGTTGGTTTTGGAGAATGGAGATATTCAGGTTTTAAATCCTAACGGAGAACAGCAAATAATTAAGAAAAACGGAGAAGTAGTAGCTTCACAGAAAGAGAATGAAATTAATTATCGTTCGGATAAATTGATAAACAAATTGGTTTACAATGAAATTAAAATTCCTTATGGTAAAACTTTTAAAATAAAACTGTCAGATGGAACATCGGTAAATATGAATGCAGGTTCTTCTTTGAAATATCCGGTTCAGTTTATTAAAGGACAAAATCGGGAAGTTGTTTTAGAAGGAGAAGCTTTTTTTGATGTGGCAAAAGATAAAGCACATCCATTTATTGTAAAAACAAGAGGTGTTGATGTAAAGGTTTTGGGAACAAAATTTAACGTGAGTTCTTACAAGGAAGATACAGATATTAATACAGTTCTAGTAGAAGGTTCAGTTAGTTTATCTGATAAAACGAATAAAAAAGCAATACTGGAACCAGGTGAAAAAGGATCTTGGAATAATGAAAAAAACGAAATCGATATTGATAAAGTAGATACGCGTTTTTACACGGAATGGATAAATGGAGAAATCGTCTTTAGAAAAACAGCATTTAAAGATATTGTGATCAAACTTGAGCGAACTTACAATGTAAAGATTGAAAATAAAAGAGAAGATATTTTAGATAAAAAATTTAATGCCAGTTTCAATAAAAATATTGAAAGTATAGATAAGGTATTAGAAACGATGAGTAAAATAATGGGGTTCACTTATAGAAAAGAAGGGGAACTGATAAAAATAAACTAACTATTTACTAACCAACCAAAAACCAAAATTTATGAAGAGGATGTAATTTTTTTAAAGAAAGATAAGAAGTAAAATCGGAAAATAGTACCAGTATTTTCCGATTTAGTAATGTATTTCAAACGATGTATCGAGATTAAATCATTTAAAATCAATCCAAAATTATGAAAAAAATAATTAAAAGGAATTGGCTCAGTCCTTATTTGCCTGTAATCAGCCTAAGAATGAAACTAACCACACTATTACTGATGCTTTCGTTGATGAGAATTCAAGCGAGCGTCTATTCACAAAATACAAAGCTGACGTTAGATGTAAAAAATACTTCAGTTGAGAAGCTGTTTAATAAAATCGAGTCTGTTTCAGAATACAGATTTCTTTTTGAAAGCAGTATAATTGACTTGAACAGAAAGATTACCCTTAATGTTAAGAAGCAGAAAATCGATGCGATATTAGAAGAAGTATTTAAAGATACTGACATTTCTTATAGTGTAGCCGATCGCCAGATTATATTGGTAAAGAAAAAAAAGAATTTAAATCTACCGGAAAAAAGTATAGTGCTGAATACTATAGTTGAACAAGGCATTGAAATTACAGGAGTTGTAACCGACTCGAGAAATATGCCTGTTCCAGGAGCGAATGTTAATGAAAAAGGAACTAAAAATGGAGTGTCAACCGATTTAGACGGGAAGTTTAGCATTCGCGTAAGCGGCCCAAACAGTGTTTTAGTTTTTTCTTTTATCGGATTTGAGAATAAAGAAGTAACAGTCGGTCAAAGTAAATCTTTGAGTGTGATTTTAAACGAGCAAAATTCGGCACTAAATGAAGTTGTAATCGTAGGTTATGGCGCAGTAAAGAAAAAAGATTTGACAGGAGCTGTAGCAACAGTGAAATCATCTGATATTGTTTTGAGTCCAGTTTTGAGTCCAATGGAAGCACTTCAAGGGAGAGTTTCTGGTTTGGATATTCAACGTGGATCAGGAAAAGCAGGATCTTCTCCAAAAGTTTTATTGAGAGGAAACAGATCTTTGACAGCGAGCCAAGATCCATTGTACATTGTTGACGGAATTCCTTCAAGTATCAACAATTTAAATCCTAATGATATTGAATCTATCGATGTTTTAAAAGATGCTTCCTCTACTGCAATATATGGCTCTTCGGGAGCTAATGGAGTTATTATTGTGACTACTAAAAAAGCAAAAGCTGGAAAAACACAAATTGACTTTAACAGCTATTTCGGATTAAATGGTTTCTCTTCTTTTCCTGCTCCACTTACAGGAGACAAATGGTTGAGTTACAAACGCGACCGATTTTACTTAGACAATGGTTACCAAGCTACTAGTTTAACAGATCTAGGATTAAATGCTTCAGCAATAGCAGCGATTGAAAAAGGACAATATGTAAATTGGATAGATGAAACTTTACAGGTAGGGACACAGCAAAATCATAATCTTTTTATGAGAGGGGGTTCTGAAAAAGTTCAGGGATATTTTTCTTTAGGATATGTTGGAGAAGAAGGAATCTATCAAAATGATAAAGTAAACAGTTTTAATTCCAGAGGAGGAGTTGATCTTAAATTTAGCGATAAATTTAAAACGGGTTTCCAACTGATTTTAAACTATCGTAAAAATAGCAGTACAAATAGTAGAATTAATAAGGCTTACAGCGTTTACCCATTAGGTGTTCCATTTGATGAAAATGGTATTGTGAATCTTTATCCAATAGAAGGAGATCCTAACAATATTAGTATTTTGGCCAATAATTACCCTGGGGCTTTTGCTAATGAATCGTTGAGTTATAACGTACAGTTTAATCCTTATATGGAGTTTGAATTTGCTAAAAATTTGAAATTAAGATCTAATTTAGGGACTCGATTTTCAGGAAGCAGAGCAGGGACTTTTCAAAATAAAAATTCATACAATCTGCTAACGGAAGGTAGAACGGCAAGCGAAGCAACTTATAATAACGAGCTGGCTTATAGTTATATCTGGGAAAATATTTTGAACTATAATTTTAAATTGGGTAAAGATCATGATTTTGGCTTGACAGGAATCACTTCTTGGGCAGACAGCAGATCGGAAGGGGCTTATTTAGGTGGTAACGGAATAGACTACGACGATTTTCAGTTTTATAATATGGGATCGGTAAAAAACCTAACTACACGAATGAATGCTTACAGTCAGTCTAATAGAATGTCATTTGCTGGTCGTTTTAATTATAGTTTTAAAGGAAGATACTTATTTCAATTAACTAATCGTTGGGATGGTGTTTCTCAATTAGCAGACGGAAACAAATGGTCGTCTTTCCCATCTGCATCTTTGGCTTGGCGTATCAGCGATGAAAGCTTTATGCAAGGAACGAGTTCTTGGTTGAATAATTTAAAACTAAGATTAGGTTATGGTGTTTCAGGATCGGCAAATATTGATCCATATTCTAGTTTAACCAGAACAGCAACTAAAACAAGCAGTCTTTCTCTTGGAGGCAGTACAGCTTTACCAATGTATGTGCCTACAGAGCATATTTCGAATCCAGATTTAACTTGGGAACGTTCAACAAATACAAACTTAGGTTTGGATGTTTCGGTATTGCATAACAGAGTCGATCTTGTAGCAGAATATTATTGGACCAATACAGATGGTATTTTATGGGATCGTCGTCTGCCAACCAGTTCAGGTGGTTATGATGCTAAAACACCTTATAAAAAGACTTCTAATATTGCTAGTTCTCAAAATAGAGGTTTTGAACTTTCTATCAATACTAGAAATATTGATACCGAAAACTTCAAATGGAATACATCTTTTACTTACACGCACGCTACAGAAAAGTTGACGAACATTGATTTAGGAAATTTAACGGTTGCCGAATTAATTTCAGAAGGTCTTTTCATTGGACAGACTCCAGCTGCAGGAGGCGTATTTTATGATTATAAAAAAATAGGAATCTGGCAATTGGGTCAAGAAACTGAGGCTGCTTTGTATGGTGCTAAACCGGGAGATATAAAATTGCAAACAGTTCCACAAGTTGATGCTAATGGAGTATCGGATAATGGTGTACACGTTTATTCTACAAAAGACAGAATGATCGTAGGAAACAATGTTCCAGATTATTTCTTTGGTTTTCAAAACACATTCAAATACAAGAATTTTGATTGTACGGTATTTGTAAACGGAAGATATGGCGGTATGATGCGTGCTCAGGTTTTAGGATATTGGAACAAAGAAGCACAACCAGAAACGTATAGTTATTGGACACAAGACAATCCGACAAACGATTTTCCTAGACCGGGCGGTAGTTTTAATACGCAGTTTCAATCTTCATTAGAGTTGGTGGATGCTTCTTACATCAAAATCAAAAATATTACTTTGGGATATTCGATGCCAGAAGATTTCCTTAAAAGAACAGGAATAAGTTCGCTGAGACTTTATGCAACGTCTTACAATCCTTTTGTTTTTAGCCGAAGCCATTTGTTGAAAAATGTAGATCCAGAAAGTGGAGGGTCAGATTCGTTCCCATTATTTAAACAAGTTGTTTTTGGTCTTAATTTATCATTATAATAGTATGAAAAAGTATATCAATATAAAATCAGTAATTGTCTTAATGTCTTTGATGGTTGGATTGCAATCATGCAGTTTAGACGAAAAAAATCTTACCACTGTTTCTTTGGATAAATCCTATAGCGAAAGACCTGGATTTGAAGGATTAATTAACAGCTGCTACGAGAATCTTTATTTTCTTCACGGAAAGGTAGATTATATAGCGCCTACAGAAGCTGGAACAGATTCTTGGGAAAATGTAAGTACTAGCGGAATTGGTTATGCACAATATGCTAGTCAATTAAACCCAGACGATGGAAACATAAAAGTAATTTGGGGAACAGCATACACAACTATCAATCTTTGCAATACGGCAATTTATTATGCAAAAGATGTAAAAGGGTATTCTTCTACAGAGGAAATGAATTCAAAATTAGCCGAAGCTTATTTTCTAAGAGCTTTTAGTAATTTCATATTAGTAGAGCAATTTGGTGGCGTGGTTTTAAGAACAAAATCATCGATTATTGAAGGAGCAGATAATGCACCGGTTCGAAGCTCTGAGAAAGAGTTTTACGATTTGATTATTGAAGATTTGAAATTTGCCTGTGCACATCTTCCAGTTCAACAGACTTTACAAGGAAGAGTAGCTAAAAAAGCAGCGTATGGTTTATTAGCGAAAGTATATCTGCAGCGAACAAGATTAGGAGATGTTTCAGAATATGCTAAATTGGCTTTGGAGACCGCTGAAGAATTAATCAATAACGCCACAAAATACAATACAGCTTTATATTTAAGTGATAATACTAAATCAGGATTCAGCAAATTGTGGGATGGGAACAATAACAAGAAAAACACAGAATTCCTGTTCACACAGGGAATCGATCCAGGCGGACTTAATCCTGAAGGCTACAACAGAGGAAGAACAAGACAGTATTATTTGCCTGATTTAGCAACAAGAGGTGCTGAGTGGGGAGCTGGAGCAACCAGTATTCTGTACGGAAGAGCGAATAGCCGAATGCTAAGACCAAGTAAATATTTATTGACAGAAGTTTTTTCGCCAGTGCCATCGCCAGCAGATACTCGTTTTGCAGAAACGTTTACCTTTAAGTTTTATGCAGCAGCTAATAAAACGATTACACAGACAATGGCTACAGCTTACAAAAAAGATCCTTCTGTAGTAGGTTACACCATTAAAAATACTTTAGCACAGGCAATTCCATCGGTTAATTTTTATTCTCAAAGAATAGAGGAACAAATTAACATGAATAATGATGAAGGGTTGGCTGTTTTTACTCCAAATTGGAATATCGATCCTGTGGTTAAAAGTAAAATGCCTGTTTTGGTAGCTGATCCAAGTGATATTTTTGAGCCTGGAACTAATAAATATAAAGATCCAGCAATGTATCCGAACGACCCAAATTTGATTAATATTTTTCCCGCAATGCGAAAATTCTCCGCAGCATTGTACTGTCAAAGTAATCAATATTGGTTAGGAGATATTCCAATAATTCGTTTGGGAGAAGTGTATTTGATTGCAGCGGAAGCCGCTATTTTAAATAGTGATCAAAGTAAAGCTTCGACTTATGTAAATACTTTAAGAAAAAGAGCCGCTTTGACATCAAGAGAAAATGAAATGTTAGTGTCAAGCGGTCAGATGAATATTGATTTTATTTTAAAAGAAAGAGCAAGAGAATTATCTGGCGAACATACAAGATGGATTGATTTGAAACGTACAGGAAAGTTAACCAAAACCTATCTAGATCAGACGAATCCAATTGCTGGGACAAATTTTGTTGACGGTAAACATATCGTTAGACCAATTCCGAGGTCATTTTTGGATGCTATTTCAAATGCCAAAGAATTTGGGAATAATGGATATTAAGTGCACTTTTGGTTAGGTGTTAGGGATGGGCAGTTCGAAAGAACTGCCCTTTTTTATATAGATTCGTTCTAATTGAAATAATTGTCAACATATAAAAAATAAGCAATGAAAAATTTATAAAGTAATTTATTAGTGAAATTAAAAAGACAAAGAAATTAGTGATAATTTGTGCAATTCGTGGCTAAAAAAAAGGCTCACATTTCTGTAAGCCATTCTATAAACTAAAATCGGTTGTCGCCATCTAAAAGATTTCCTAATCCGCCAAGCAAACTTCCTTCGTCACGACTGTTTCCACCAGATCTAGGTGCCGATGCAATGATTCTGTCAGCCAATCTTGAGAAAGGCAACGACTGGATGTAAACTGTTCCAGGGCCTTTTAAAGTCGCATAAAATAAACCTTCACCACCAAAAATTGAATTCTTGATCCCGTCAATAAATTCAATATCATAATCGACATCTTTGGTAAAACCAATAATGCATCCTGTATCTACTTTTAGAACCTCCCCGTGACCTAATACTTTTTTTGCCATTGTTCCTCCTGAATGTACAAATGCCATTCCGTCTCCTTCAATTTTCTGCATGATGAAACCTTCACCGCCAAATAAACCACGTCCTAGTTTTTGAGAAAATTCTATTCCAACAGAAACACCTTTGGCAGCGCATAAGAATGAACTTTTTTGACAGATAAATTTGCCTTGAAATTCAGTTAAATCAATCGGAAGAATTTTTCCGGGATAAGGCGATGCGAATGAAACTTTACTTTTACTATTACCTTGGTTTAAAAATGCTGTCATAAACAAGCTTTCGCCGGTAAGTACTCTTTTTCCGGCGCTTAAAAGTTTGCCAAACAAACCTGAACCTTGTTGTTGAGAACCATCTCCAAAAATGGTTTCCATCTGGATATTGTTTTCCATCATCATAAAACTGCCAGCTTCGGCAATAACAATTTCCTGCGGATCTAATTCTATCTCCACATACTGCATTTCTTCTCCAAAAATCTGATAATCTATTTCGTGCGCTTGCATAATTTCTTAGTTATTTGTTTTCAAAATTAGACTCAAGACGCCTTAGAATGTTACAGTTTTTAGTGTACTTCGGCTATTTTTAAATAGATTAACAATTTTTGTTATTTTAAATTAGTCTTAATTATGTGTTTAATTACTTTAAATTATATATTTTTGCACCGTTATCATATTTTATCAGAATGTTAGTTAGTGATTTGACCACCAAAGTATTATTTGAAACCGAAAAAGGATATAGTTATCAATGTGATTTGACCAATAGTATAATCATCAATTTTGTTGATACTGTGTCAAGTTATAAGATTCAAGATTTTTTGATTTTTCAAAGAAAGGTGAATAGTGTTGACATTTTGAATATGCTTTATGATTTATCAGATCAGTCAGATGCACAGCTGATCGAAACTACCAAAAGAAATTTTTCCAGAAATCTTACCATCTGCGAAATCGTGCAACTAAGAGATTTACTAAACGGTACTAAATTTACCCTTAATTTACATTCTATGCTTTGTAATATGGTAAATGTGGAGCTTATTTAGATTCTTACTTAGATTAAATCCAAATTTTCAGGCAGTTAGGGCTGTCTCCTTTAATTTTAGTAATTTTACACCTATAAAAATTAAAGGTTATGAAAGATTTACTAAGAACACGTACTTCATTAGTTGAAGGTGTAGAAAATATATTGAACTTACAGGCAAAATTAGAAAGCGATGCTTCTAACAAATATTTAGCTATGGCTGCATGGTTAGATAGAAACGGTTATGCAAATACAGCATCTTATTTGTACAAGCAAGCCGAAGAAGAAAGAGAGCATTTTCTAAAAGTTTTCAAATATATTACAGATATGGGAGGGATTGCAGTTACGCCATCTATTCCAGAAGTGCAGCAAGAATTTGCTTCTTTGAGAGAAGTATTTGAAATTGCTTTGCAAAACGAAATTGCAGTTACTCAAGCAATCAATAAAGTAATCGCAAAATGTAGAGCTGAAAATGACTATGCTACAGAAGATTTTATGATGTGGTATGTAGCTGAGCAAAGAGAAGAAGAGAAAAACGCAAGAAGAGCTTTAGAGCTTTTTGACTTGATTGATGAAAACGAAGCTGCAGGTAAATTCCAATTGGATGTGCAGATTTCAAAAATCGGATAATAACCGATTTATAAAATTAAAAAAGCCCTTAATATTTTTATTAAGGGCTTTTTTTATGTCTATTCATTCATCAGCTTTTAATCAGGTTAGGCTTCGGAGAAGCCAGATATTTATAGAAATTCTATTTATTGTAAACGATAAAGCTCCAGCGGAGCTAAAAACCGCAAATTACGCAAATTCACACAAATTAATTTGCGAAAATTTGTGCAATTTGTGGTTATAATTAAGTTTACCAACCTCGTTGACTTTCAGTTATAAGTGGTTTATTCATCAAGTATTCTCCAATCTCTTTGATTTTAGAAAATCAGCTTCGGAGAAGCCAGATTATTTATAGAAAATTTATTTATTAGAACCGATAAAGCTCCAGAGGAGCGACATGTAGTTTTTTATATTCTTAATGGATAATGCAATAAATCGATTGGTAACGCGGATAAAGCAGATTTACTTCGTAAAAACGCGGATTAAAACGGATTGTCTATATAAATTTTTAGTTAGATTATTAAAAATCCGTTTTAATCCGCGTCTTCGCGTTAGCGAATCCGTACAATCTGCGTCTGATTAGGCGGGTTTTCAAGAAATATCAATATAAAAAAAAGGCTGTTCAAAAAATTATTGGACAGCCTCTTTTTTATTTATTCATTCATTAAAGTTTCAATCTCGTCAGCTTCAACTGGAATGTTTCGCATTAAGTTGAACGGTTCTCCTTTTTCCTGAACCACAACGTTATCCTCCAAACGGATTCCGAATTTTTCTGCCGGAATATAGATTCCCGGCTCAACCGTGAAAACCATATTCGCTTTCATTGGTTCGTGAAGCAATCCGTAATCGTGCGTGTCCAATCCCATGTGGTGAGAAGTTCCGTGCATGAAATATTTTTTGTAAGCAGGCCATTCCGGATTTTCGTTCTGAACATCGGCTTTGTCTAATAAACCTAAACCAAGTAATTCAGAAGTCATGATTTTACCTACTTCAATATGATATTGTTTCCAAAGTGTTCCTGGCGTAAGCATTTTTGTAGCCTCGTTTTTAACTCTTAAAACCGCATTGTAAACCGCTTTTTGTCTTTCAGAGAATCTTCCTGAAACAGGAATCGTTCTGGTCATATCGCTTGAATAATTTGCATATTCTGCTGCAACGTCTAATAATAACAAATCACCTTCTTTACATTGCTGATTGTTTTCGATATAATGCAAAACATTCGCATTGTTTCCAGAAGCGATAATCGGTGTATAAGCAAAACCTTTAGAACGGTTGCGGATGAATTCGTGTGCCAGTTCCGCTTCCACTTCATATTCTGTAACGTTTGGTTTTACGAATCCTAATAATCTTCGGAAACCTTTCTCTGTAATATCACAAGCATGCTGAATCAAATCGATTTCTTCGCTTTCTTTTACAGAACGAAGTCTTTGTAAAATTGGGTTGCTTTTTGCAACGTTATGCGCTGGATAACGCTCTTTCCACCATTTTACAAAACGAGCTTCACGAGTTTCAGTTTCGACTGATGCGCGGTAATGTTCGTTGGTATTGATGTACATCGTATCAGCGTACGTCATCATTTCGTTCAAAACTTTATGAAAATCTTGTAACCAATACACCGTTCTAATTCCCGAAACCTGAAAAGCGCGTTCTTTAGTCAGTTTTTCGCCTTCCCAAACTGCAATATGATCGTTGGTTTCTCTTAAAAAAAGTATTTCTCTTTGGTGCTCACAAGGCGCATCCGGAAACAAAAGCAAAACACTTTCTTCCTGATCTACACCGCTCAGATAAAAAATATCTCTGTGTTGTGCAAACGGTAAAGTACTGTCGGCACTAACTGGATAAATGTCGTTTGAGTTGAATACTGCAACAGAATTAGGTTTCATTTCAGCCATGAACTTTCTGCGGTTTTTTACAAAAAGAGCGCTGTTTATTTGATGATATTTCATAATTATTTCGTTTTTGAACTTCGAATTTTCAAAATTAATGATTTTTGAAGAAGTGGCGTATAATAGATTTATTAAAGTTTTCTTATTTGTTTTGGTTTTGCCACGAAGGCGCTAAGGCACGAAGTTTTTTTACATAGTATTGTCATCTCGACGAAGGAGAGATCACACTCGGAATTCTACAAAGATTGGCGATTTTGTCTCACGCAGATTTAGCAGATTTAGCAGATTTTTTCTTTTCAAAGTCATAGTTAACCATAATCTTGTCATTTCGAAGAAGGAAACTCGAGCGATAGCGAACTGGGAAGCAATCATACTCGAAACTCCACAAAGATTGAAAAATCTCAGCATCTTAAATAATGGCGTGCCCCTCCGGGTCGGGCTATCGGCTATATCTTTTACTCCGCTCCGCTTCATAAAAGGCTCTATTCCTCACGCAAACTCGGTTTCATAAGAAGTTTCGTTTAGGAAATGAGTCTTAAATTGCATTAATTTGTATATCGTTGTTTTGAGAAAAACCAGTAAAACTTACATTAATGATTAAAAAAGTAATAAATAGGGTTCTAAATAAACGAAAGTCAATCTACATTGCAGAAACACAAATTCGGTTTAATGGAGAGAAATATTATGAAGATATAATTGAGACACAAATTACGAATAAAGAAACGGTAATAGGTTTAGGCAGAGGTATTGAATTGGTTTTTGAAAATGGTAAGCCTTCAAAAGCATATCAATATTATGAAGAAATGAAGGGATTGACTGTTTATTCCCGGATTAAAGAGCGAGAACTGCAATCTGATGAAACTCAATACAAATTACCAGTTTTTAAAATTAATTATATTCTCAAATTTCACGAAAACCCAAATGGATTTCATCAATTAGGAGGTGATTTTTCGGATGAATTCAAGTGTCCAAGTAATAATTGCTGTATTCCTTTTCAATATTTAGGATTTATTAATAATGAAGATGATAATTTTAAATGGTTACCGTTTAAAATACATTTAACTTGTCCTTTATATTTGAATTTTGAGGAAATTTTTCTTGATTATTCGGACCATACATTTCCGGTTATTTTAAATTTAGAAGATGTCGAGACTTGTGAAACATCTTTTAACGAGGTTAAAAAAGATTCGGTTATAATTTTTGAAGAGCAAAGATTTGATTTTAAAAAAAGTGTTGAGTATTCTGGTAATATAGATTCAGGAATGCCAAATTGGATGCAGGGACAATATATTCCTACTTGTCCAAAATCCGGAAGAAAAATGAAATTTTTATGTCAATTGCACAATGGCTCAAAAATGAAAAGTTCTACTATAGTTCCTGAAAACGATTGGAATAAAAATTATTTTGAAGAATTAAATTTTTGCGGAGGAGATCTTTATGTTTTTTTTGAGCCAATATCAAAGGTTGCTTGTTATTTTATTCAATATACTTAATAACTTAAATTTTCAATTCATTTCATTAACAATATGAAAAACATAAAAAAAACCGAAGCTTTCAATAAGGAAGCTTCGGTTTTTCTTTTATAAAAATAAATCTTTATTTCTTATCAAGCAATTTCTCCAAATAAGAAGCTTTCTCTCTTTCTATTTGAATCAATCTTTCATAAAGTTTCTCATTCTTATCAATAGCTTCCAAAAGCTTATCCAACGGATTAAAAGTACAATTATAGTTTTTTATAGAAGAAGAATCATCATTATAAGTATTTCCAATAATATTAAAAACAGCATCTTCAGAAAAGTTTTTTATAGCTTCGGGTGTAACTCCTAAAGCAAGTGCAATTTTGTTTAGTTTTTCTTCATCAACACTTTCGCTTCCTTCAATAATCGAGATCGATTGCTGGTTTGTACCGATTGCAATAGCAAGCGCTTCCTGCTTCATATCTCTCAGTTCTCTAATTCGGCTAATGTTTCTGCCGATATGTTTTGGTTTTACTGTGCTCATGATTCAAAGATATTTAAAATTCTTTTACCTTATTTAGTTTATGTAGAAAACAAGACGGAGTTTGTGTGATACATTTTGCAAATAGTTTTCTGTGTTTAAAAATACAATTTTTCTGACTATTGAATAGGTTTTGAATTTAGAATTGTGTAATCTTGAGGGAGCAAATTTTTTAATAAGAAATGAAATTAAGTACAGATGTTAAATATTTAACAGTCAAACAAAGTGCCATTTTTTTATTGGTTTCGCTTTTCTTAGTTTGGGTCTGGATGTTTTTAGCGGCAAAATATGATAGAGAAAACGATCGTGGATTAACGACTGGTTTTGGTTTTATGGTTATTCTGTCTTTTATTTTAGTGGGATTTTTTGCGAAACAAAAATCAGGACAATATTTGGCAACATTCTTTTATTTGTTTTTTGGCGGATTTACTGTTTTTATATTAACATTGGTACTTGGATCTGCTATGTCGGCTATTATAAAAGCCAGTTGGGCATGGTTTGTAGTTCCATTAGTTTCAATAACAATTTTGACTTATTTTATTCTTAGAAGATTGTTTTCTTTTCCTGATAATTTTGTTGCTTTTTGGGTATTATTCTCCCTTCCAATTTTAACAGCTATTGTTTTGAAATTACTGCCTTTTTACAAAGGTATTTCGCAACATGAATTAGGAATTGGATTTCCGATTTCAATATATCTTAGTTTTGTTTTTATAGCAATTACAATACTTTGCAGAGAAATCTAAAACATTGTGACATTATGAAGTTTAATATTAAAATCAGAAAAATCCAAAATAAAGACCTAGACTTCGTTTACAAAGCAATTTGTGAGTTAGAGAATGAAATTTTAAATGTTGAAATTTTCAAAGCAATATTCAATGAAAATATTTCAAACCCAAAAAATCTGTATCTAATTGCCGAAAACGAAATAGAAGGTTTAGGTTTTATTAGCTTTCACACCCAAAATCTTCTGCATCATTGCGGATTGGTTGGCGAAATACAAGAATTTTTTATTCATCAAAAGTATCGTGGCCAAGGTGTTGGAAGGTTGTTACTAAATGAGATTTTAAATTTTGCAGAACAAAATAATCTAAAAAGCATCGAAGTAACCACAAATAAAAAGCGAGTAGAAAATGTGGCGATTTATGAAAACCTTGGTTTTACTTTGAGTCATAATAAGTTTACGATTTATAAATAATTGGGATGTTTTTTAACCGCAAAGCTCGCAAAGGTTTAAGCAAAGTTCGCAAGGTTTTGTGTTCAAAGCTTTGCGAACTTTGCGCTTATCCAGCATAACTTAAGATTGAAAATTCTTTGCTCCCGATAGCTATCGGGATTGCGGTTAAATTTTAAAGATGCCTAAAAACTTATTTTCAAACTAATGACACTAGAAAAAGCTAACATAACCGACAACGAAATCCTAACTTCAATAACCAAAAAGTCAAAAGCCTATTGGGGATATTCTGAAGAACAAATTCAGAAATGGGATAAAAATCTAACCATTTCTCAAGATTACATTAGGGATCATAACGTTTTTAAATTGGTCGATAATGAGTTAATTCTTGGATATTATTCTTATGTTTTCAAAGATGAAAAAGTAATCGAACTCGATAATTTATTTATATTACCAGAATATATTGGAAAAGGATTTGGAAAATATTTAGTTCTCGATTTTTTAAACCAAATAAAAGAAGAAAAAATAGAAAGAATAATTCTCGATTCAGAACCAAATGCTGAGAATTTTTATGTGAAAATGGGATTTATAAAAATTGGAGAATTCGAAACGTCTATAAAAGGTCGATTTATGCCTATTATGGAAATGAAACTTTAAAAATGAACGGAATTAAAATTATGAATACAAAACAACGCTGCCTAATAGGATTAGTATTTTTTCTAATCAGTTATTTATTCTTTTCTAAACTATTGCCAAGTTTAAGCGAATCGATAGATTTTGCACATTGTTTTAATTTAATAGGCGCCTGTTTTTTATTGTCTTTTAATGATGCATTTCCAAAAACAAAGATGAATAAAGTAGGTTCTGTTTTAACAACTTTAGGTGTTGTTGCGCATATCGGGCTTTGTACAATCGATTTTATCATGTCGAGTTACGGAAATAACGAAATCGAAAAAGCGGAACTAAGCCAGCATATTAGCAATTCTCCATTGCTTTTTTATCCATTTATAGCTGTTGGGCCTTCTTTGCTTTTTCTTGGTTTGGCGCTTCATGCCTTTACTTTTATAAAAACAGAAACTCTAAAATCTTTAATGGTAATAATTGGTGCGGTTGCTGTTGGAGTTTCCTTTTTTGCTTTGAAAAACGGTGTTTTGATGGTTTTAAGTTGTGCGGTTTTTGTTTTAGGATTGGGATTGTTGCTTTATAAAAATCAAACCGAAAAATTACTGAACAAATAAAATTTGTATTTTCGTTCCATAATTAAAACTTAAAGATTGAAAAAACACATAAGATACCTAATTGCACTCTTTCTGGCTTTTGTCGTGATGGCGGGCGATGGTACTTTATATTCTCAATCTAAATCGGCAGAATATTATCAATCTTCATTTGGAGTTTCAAGAAGGGAATTGGATCTTAAAATTTCTCGTTTCTATAAATTCGGGCAGGTTGTTTCTTGGAATCAAATACGATTTTCAATTGTTTTAAATTTTCTAAATGTTGAAAATGTCTTTACTTTTCAAATCAAGAAACTGCTCAAATTACTAAATCTGCTTCATCAGGAACTAATATCATTTATAAATCAATCTGTTTTTATAAATGACATAATCACTTCAAGACATTTTAGTAAAAGTTTATACACCGCTTAAGAAAATTAATTTCTGAGGCTTTATGCTGTCTCAAAGCATAAGATGAAATAATAATGTCTAATCATTTATCATTTTCCAAATGTATAAACAAAACAAACAAACACGTTTGGAGCAATCCAAGCCACCGCTTCTTCATTGGATAAAAAGAAAATTTATAATTATCATAACGGCCTTTATGTTAGGAATGGCCAACGGAATGCACAAGGAAGACAACCGAATTAAAGGAAATCAAAATTATACGGAACAGCATAAGAAGGATTGATTTTTTGTTGTTTAACCGCAATCCCGATAGCTATCGGGATTGCGGTTAAATTTTAAAAAACATAAAAACAAAACAACAAGCAGGAATAAAGCTTTATTTCACAATAAATTATTTTGCTATTTCTTACGCACGCATTCCAAAAGGTTATATTTTTGAGAAATTTCTTATGTTGCCGAATGAGGTTCAGATAGATGTTTTTGTCCGTGCAAAAGAGATTGCTAAAATTTAAATGAAGTAAAAAATATATAATTAAACACAATAATGATAAAGTCTTATAAAACAATATTAATAATTCAAATTATAGTAATCCTGATTGGCAGTTTTGTGCTTCATGATTTTCATTACACAAACGATTTTAATCGACTTCCAACAACTATTGTTTTATTGATTGGTTCATCAGTTTTAATTTTATTGATGTTTTCAGTACTGATTCAAATGTTGATTGCGGGTATTTTCTATTCCAATTCAACAATTGTTGAGGGAAGCAAGAATGTAGCAAATGATAAATTTTGGAGAAATTCCTTTTCTATTAATCTCGGTTTTGGAATTCTAGCTTTTATAGTTTCTATTGTGGCAATTGTTTCAGATCTGGATTTAGCAATTCCGGGATATGACTCTAGTGATCGATTTTTTATTTCCTTAGCAATTTTAATCATCTCCAGTTTGCTAATTAGCCTTTTACTGCATATAAAAAAATCGGTTAATGAAATAACAAAGCTGTTAGGATTTTTAATGATTTTGATTTCTGTAATTGTTTTTGCAGGATCATTATTTGTGGCTTCGACTAACGCATTGATGGTAAAATCCTATAATCGTGACAGTTTATATGGGATTTTGAAAAATTTATTTGGAGAAGATGTCGAAACTCCTTCAAATGAAAAAAAGGTTACAAAAGTGGTAGTTCCTGTAAAAGTAGAAAGTAAGAATGATGAAAACGAATCAGATTACGATTACTACGGATTTAGTAAAATGAGTTTTCCGGATCTTGAAACAGGAGATTATTTTATGGAGCTTTTTGATGAATCCTATACCAAATCAAAGGTTCAGGAGCTTTTCGGATTTTTTTTATCTGATTTCTTGAGTTTGGACAAAAAGGAATCGATTTGCTATTTGAGAGGCTCAATAGAATCAGGTTTTTATTCTTATAGATATGACGATTTGGCGGCGGTTGATAAAATGATTGGGCGAAACCCTGAATCAATTCAAAAAACATTTGATAGCTATAGTTCTTTGATTTATGCTTTTATTTCAGATGAAACCTATTACGATTCCAATCTAAATGTTATTATAGATATTTTGATTGAAAGTCATAACGATCTTTATAGGACTGAAAATCCAGAAGAGGCTTTAAATAAAATCTATAAAATAATGGTTTTAGGAAAAAACACACAGTATCCTGATTTTCATTATGAAGAACTCAGCAAGTTTGCTTCGAAAAAGGTGCTGCATTTAATTAAACAAAATACAAAAGGCGATCCAGATCCTGATTACAGCATAAAAGTGAGTACATTTTGGGTTTACAGTTTTTGGGCAAGAAGATACAAGGAAAATAATATTGACGTTGTATTTGATATTCTTCAAGAAATTAAACAACATTATAAAGTTGATGACGCTGAATAATTTTCATTAAAAAACATCAGTTGAATATGAAAACAAAAAAATGGAAGCTGAAGAAAATTTTAAAGACAATATGGATCTTGGCAGGTTTGCTATTTACAATTTGGCTGTTTTATTCTTATGAATCTGATGGTGTAGATAAATCTTTTTTACAAACTAACAATTTGGTTAAAGTAAAAGGTACTTCTGATTATTATTTATTTGAGCCTAAAAAAGAATTTAAAAACGTTGTAATCTTTTATCCTGGAGCAATGGTGGAAGCAGAAGCTTATGTGCCGCTGTGTCGCAGATTGGCGGATAAAAATATAAAGGTTTATTTGATCAAAATGCCTTGGCGACTTGCATCAAAAGGGTATAACAAACCTAAAGATTTACATCTTTTTGAAGATACTTCGAAAAACTATATTCTTGCTGGACATTCACAGGGCGGAAAAATGGCTGCGCAATTTGTTTATGAAAACCCTAAATTGATTGATAAGTTGATATTAATAGGAACTTCGCATCCCAGAGATATTTCTCTTGCAGCGATTGAGATTCCAGTTTTGAAAATTTACGGTTCAAAAGACGGAGTTGCAGATGAAGGATCTATTTTGGAAAACAAATCGAAGTTACCTCAAGGAACAAAGTTTCAGCGGATAGAAGGAGCAAACCATTGCCAGTTTGGTTATTATGGATTTCAGTTGGGAGACGATAAAGCCGATATCAGTAGAGAACAACAGCAGAAAGAAACTTTAGATGCAATGGTTTCTTTTATACAGGAATAAGGGTTTTCTAATTAGGGAATTAGTCAATGTATTAATTTCATAATTGGAGAATTTTTTTTACTCAATCTTGTCATTTCGACGAAGGAGAAATCTCCGCAAGTAACTCTACAAAGATTGGTGATTTTGCATGTCGATTTTCGAGTGCGATTTGCTTCGCCTGTTCGCTATCGCTCGAGTCTCGTTCCGAAAAGACAAACTATGTGGGCATAAAAACAAAAACCGAAGCAAATACTTCGGTTTTCTATTTATTGGAATTTGGGATTTAAAAATTGGAATTTTAATCCACCCATTTATAATATCTCGCTCCAATCAAAACAGGAACTTCTTTTTCGATTCTGTCTAAAACCCATTCGTTTTTAGGAGTTCTAACGCTTTGTTGTTGTTCTTTTTTATGAAGACTTTCATAAGTGTTGAAATCAATCTCTACGCTTTCGGCTAAATTTTCAAAAAGCTTCACATTCTCTAAAGCCGATTTCCATTCTGGTTGAATAGTTCCTTCAAAAACTTTCGATTTCGATCCGCTTCCATAAGCTAGGAAACCGAATTTAGTTCCTGAAACTTCTTTTTTAGTATCATAAAAATGAGCCAAAGTCGATAATAATCCCATGAAAATAGAGCCTGTATAAAGGTTTCCAATTAATGAAGAAGCCAATTCGGCAGGTTGTAATTTTTCCGTTACAAAACTTCTGTAATCATCCGATTTTGCTACTTCTTTAATTTTTGTTTGATAATCTGCTGGCGCAATATTATCAGCGATAATTTTTTCGGCACTATCTAAGGCATAAATTTCAGATAACATTCTTCTTCCCTGGAAAGAATAAGGTAGATGCATCACGATACTATGCCAAGTGTTGTATAAAGTTTCGGTAGTATTTTTTAATTTTTTGAATGAAAAGTAAGCATTTCGCGTACGATCCATATAACATTGATTTGAATATTGTCCGTCAAAAACCGGCTGATCTTTGTGGATTTCGATTTCGGCTTCTAAATTATCAAACCAAGAATCGTTGTTGTTGTTTTGGGTAATTTCTTCTTTAGATATAGTTCTATATGGTTTAAAGAAATCGAAAACGCCTTTTGTGCTTGTTGCCCAATTATTATCAAAAGCAATAATTTTGGGGTCTGCAGTAATTAACATCGCAACAGCTCCAGCGCCTTGTGTGTATTCTCCGCCAGAATTTAAATCGTATTTTGCAAAATCTGAAGTAACGACGATGGCTTTTTTAGTTGGATTCAATTTTACAAAATCTAGGCAGTTTTGCATCGCATCAACTCCTCCAATACAAGCAAAAGTAAAGTCAACTACATCACATTCTGCTAATGAATTTTCGCCAAATTTCTGCTCCATTAAGCTGATTAGATAAGAAGCGATTGGTTTGGAACTGTCAATGCCACTTTCGGTACCAACATAAATTCGGCTGATTTCTTTTAAGTCAATTTTATTGTCAATGATGAGCTTGGTTAAAGCGTTTGCTCCAAAAACAACTGCGTCCTGATGAACGTCTGGGAAAGTCATTTTCAATAAGCCAAGACCTTTTTCTAATTTTTCGGGTTCTATATTTCTGGCTACAGCCAAAGTTTTTATGGGTAAATGTATGTTTGCTACGTCGAAAGAAATAGCATCAATTCCTGTTTTCATTAGTAAATTTTTGAGCGGCTAAAGGTAAAACTATGTTGTGGAATGACAATTTTTTACCTAGACAAAATTTATGTGCGATGAAACTTTTAAAGAAAACAAATCAAAACTTTGAATAAAATAACAATATGATAAATTTTTGGTAATCTACTTAGAATTGAATTTTCTCGGTATAGCTTAGAAAGCAGTGATTTGAGGTTTTCTATAATGAATTATTTTTTAGCGGCTTCAATTCTGTACGTAAAAATACGTAGAGCAGGCCTATTTTAAAATCATTATAAATAACAACGAAATGGTTGTAGTTCTTTTGTAATTGAGTTATTTTTGTCTAATTTTTTAAAACAAACTACTTAAACACTTATGGCACAATCTGCACTATTGAATGCTTCCATCTTAAAGAAAGTAGCTATGGCTCTTTCGGGAATATTCTTAATCACGTTTTTAGCGCTGCATGTTTCCCTAAACTTTATTTCTATTTTGAGTGAAGACGTTTTCAACGAGGCTTCTCACTTTATGGGATACAATCCGCTGATACAATATGTAATGCAGCCAGTTTTGGCATTCGGAGTAATTTTCCATTTCGTAATGGGATTTGTTCTAACAGCTCAAAACAGCGCGGCAAGACCAATTGCGTATGCTAAATACAATGGAGCTGCAAACGCTTCTTGGAGTTCTAGAAATATGATTATTTCTGGATTGGTTATTTTGGCTTTCTTAGGATTGCATTTTTATGATTTTTGGTTTCCTGAAGTTACCTACAAGTATATTGCAGGTGAAACGCCAAATGCTACTAGGTATTATGGAGAGTTAGTTCATAAATTTCACAGCCCAGTTCGTACAGCATTGTACTGTGTGTCTTTCATTCTTTTAGGATTTCACTTATGGCACGGGTTTGCATCTTCTCTTCAATCAGTAGGGATGCACAACAAATACTCTAGATTTTTAGCGAAAGTAGGTTACTGGTTTGCAGTTGTAGTTCCTGCAGCTTTCGTAATTATCGCTTTATTTCATCATTTCAAACAATAATTAATATCAATTATAATGGCATTAGATTCAAAAATTCCAAATGGTCCTATAGCGGACAAATGGACAAATTATAAAGATCATATTAATTTAGTAAACCCTGCTAACAAGCGTAATCTTGATATTATCGTAGTTGGTACAGGTTTAGCTGGAGGTTCGGCTGCGGCTACTTTAGCTGAGTTAGGATATAACGTAAAAGCATTCTGCTTCCAAGATTCTCCACGTCGTGCGCACTCTATCGCAGCACAAGGAGGTATCAACGCTGCAAAAAATTATAAAGGTGACGGTGACTCAGTTTACAGATTGTTCTACGATACTGTAAAAGGAGGTGACTACCGTGCACGTGAAGCAAACGTTCACCGTTTGGCTGAGGTTTCTGCTAACATTATTGACCAATGTGTGGCTCAAGGGGTGCCATTGGCTCGTGAATATGGCGGACTTTTAGATAACCGTTCTTTTGGAGGAACTTTGGTTTCTCGTACATTCTATGCACAAGGACAAACTGGACAGCAATTATTGTTAGGAGCTTATTCTGCAATGAACCGTCAGATTGGTCGTGGAAAAATCAAAATGTACAACCGTCACGAAATGCTTGACATTGTAATCGTGAACGGAAAAGCGAGAGGTATTATCGCTCGTGACTTAATCACAGGAAAAATAGAAAGACATTCTGCTCACGCGGTAGTAATTGGTTCTGGAGGATACGGAAACGTATTTTTCCTTTCAACAAATGCTATGGGAAGTAACGCAACAGCAGCTTGGAAAATTCATAAAAAAGGAGCGTTTTTCGCAAATCCTTGTTACACACAAATTCACCCAACATGTATTCCGGTTTCAGGAGATCACCAGTCTAAATTGACTTTGATGTCTGAGTCTTTACGTAATGACGGACGTATCTGGGTTCCTGCAAAATTAGAAGATGCTCAGGCAATTCGTGAAGGAAAGAAAAAAGCAATTGATTTATCTGAAGAAGAAAGAGATTATTTCTTGGAAAGAAGATACCCTGCGTTTGGTAACTTAGTTCCTCGTGACGTTGCGTCTCGTGCAGCTAAAGAAAGATGTGATGCTGGTTTTGGTGTTAATAAAACGGGCGAAGCAGTTTATCTTGATTTTGCGGCGGCTATCGAACGTTATGGAAAAGAAGCTGCTCACGTGAAAGGATTGAATGAAAATGACAAAGCTTTAGTTACTAAATTAGGAACTGATATCGTTAAGAGTAAATACGGAAACTTATTCCAAATGTATTTGAAAATTGTTGACGAAGATCCTTATGTAACGCCAATGATGATTTACCCAGCAGTTCACTACACAATGGGTGGAACTTGGGTTGATTATAACTTAATGACTACAATTCCTGGATGTTTCTCAATTGGAGAATCTAACTTCTCTGATCACGGAGCAAACAGACTTGGAGCTTCTGCTTTAATGCAAGGTTTAGCTGATGGATATTTCGTATTACCATATACTATCGGAGATTATTTAGCTCCAGATATTAAAATGGGAACAATTTCTACAGACTTGCCAGAATTCGTTGAAGCTGAGAAAGCGGTTGTAGATCAAATCAATAAATTCATCAACAACAACGGTAAACATTCTGTAGATTATTTCCACAAAAAATTAGGTAAAATTATGTGGAATAAAGTAGGTATGGCTCGTAACGCTAAAGGTTTAACTGAGGCTATCGAAGAAATTGCTGCTTTACGTGAAGAGTTTTATAAAGATGTAAAAGTTCCAGGAAGCGCTTACGAATTTAATCAGGAATTAGAAAAAGCGACTCGTGTTGCCGATTTCTTAGAATTAGGAGAATTGTTCGCGAAAGATGCTTTACACCGTAACGAATCTTGTGGAGGTCACTTCCGTGAGGAGTACCAAACAGAAGAAGGAGAAGCACTTCGTGATGATGATAACTTTGCATACGTTGCAGCTTGGGAATACAAAGGAAAACCAAGTGATGCAGTATTACACAAAGAACCTCTTAATTACGAAAATATTAAATTAGTTCAACGTAGTTATAAATAATAAAGGTTAAGAGTAAGGGTTATGAGTTTAAAGTCGTTCGAAGATTTAGAGTGCTGGAAAGCGGCACGAGAATTAAGAATCTTTGTTTCTCGAAATATTCTTTCGAAATTTCCAATTGACGAAAAATATGCCTTGACAAGTCAGCTAAAACGATCTTCTAGATCTGTTAGTGATAATATTGCCGAAGGGTTTGGCAGATATCATTATCAAGAAAATATTCAATTCTGCAGAATTGCGAGAGGTTCTTTAACGGAAGCTTTAAATCAAGTAATTACTGCTTTAGATGAGGATTATATTGAAGAAGATTTGTTGCAACAATTTAGAGAAAGGTTCGAAAGAACCAAAGCAATATTAAATGGATACATAAATTATTTAGCTAAGACGAAAATGGAGTAGTAGCCCTATGACGTTTAACTCTTAACTTATAACACATAACATAAATATGAAACTTACATTAAAAATATGGCGTCAAAAAAACGCTCAAGATAAAGGAGGGATTGTAGAATATCCTATCGATGGAATCGAACCAGATATGTCTTTCCTTGAAATGTTAGACGTTCTTAACGAAGGTTTAATCAACAAAGGAGAAGAGCCTGTAGCTTTTGATCACGATTGTCGCGAGGGAATCTGCGGAATGTGTTCTTTATTCATCAACGGAGAAGCACACGGACCAGACAGAGGTGTTACAACTTGTCAGTTACACATGCGTATGTTTAAAGATGGTGACACGATTTTTATCGAGCCATTTAGAGCAAAAGCTTTCCCTGTAATTAAAGATTTAGTGGTTGACAGAAGTTCTTTTGATAGAATTCAACACGCTGGAGGATTTATCTCTGTAAACACTTCAGGAAATACAATTGACGCGAATACTATTCCAATTAACAAAGACGATGCAGACAAATCATTTGATGCAGCTGCTTGTATTGGTTGTGGAGCTTGTGTTGCAACTTGTAAAAACTCGTCAGCGATGTTGTTCGTTTCTGCAAAAGTTTCTCAATATGCATTGTTGCCTCAAGGTAAAGTTGAAGCAGTTGACCGTGTATTAAATATGGTTCACCAAATGGATTTAGAAGGTTTTGGTAACTGTACCAATACAGGAGCTTGTGAAATCGAATGTCCAAAAGGAATTTCACTTGAAAATATCGCGCGTATGAACCGTGAGTATTTAGCAGCAAGTTTAAAAGGTTAATTAAACCGATTGATATATTTAAAAAACGCTTCCGTTATTGGAAGCGTTTTTGTTTCTATTCATAATACAATTGTGATGCGTTGATTTCTTCTTTTTGCTGACCTTCTTTCTGAATAAAACAGTTTAAAATCGTGCCACCAGTTAAGTCAAAATAACTGATGTTGAGTTTGTGAAATCCTTTTTCCAGTTTAATTGTGCCATAAGCTTCATTCATCCAATGAATACCATCATTATCAACGATTAATTCATCATCTATAAAAAGCTTCGATCCGTCGTCTGAAAGCGTCGAAAAAGTATAATTTCCTGTTTCTGGAATAAGGATATATCCGTTGAATTTTAAACCGATATAACGCTCTAATTTTGTTTTCCATTTCTCTGCACTGATTTTGCCTTCTAAAATGCCGGAATTAACGGCTTTTGCAAGTTCTAAATCCTGAACTTGTTTAAACGTTCCTGTAAAATATTCATATTTTAATCCATTTTTCTTTGGCTGAATAGTTAACGCTGATTTCAAATCTGGATTACGGACAATAATTTTATTAATAGAACTTCTTTTACCGCTTTCGCTGATTTGAATGGTTTTGATGATTCGATATTCTCCTTTCGGAATATTTATGGTTACTGGATTTTGATATAAGTTTGCAGTTTCGTCAGGATTGTAACCGTCAATAGTATAGAATATTTTTCCTTTTCTTATTGTTGGTTTTAAGTCTAAAATATATTTTGATGCAATTAATGCCGTTTCTTGTGAACCCAAAGCTGTTGGAACTTTATATAATCTTTCTTGTAACTCTAATTTTTCTAAATGATAAGGCAATTGATTTTGAATGAAATGATTGTAATTTTTAGTCGAAGTGTGAGTCCATGCAATTTCTGCTAAAGCGAAAATTCTCGGATAAAGCATATAATTCAATTTTGCTGGACTCGTTAAATACTCTGACCATAAGTTAGCCTGAACTCCAATAATATATTTCTGTTCTTCAATACTTAAACTGTCAACTGGAGTTGGATTATAATGATACACTTTTTCTAAAGTGCTTAATCTGCCAACTGTAAGTGGTTCGTTTGGTGAATAACCTTGATTGTAATCAAAATAAACGGTTCCTTCTGGCGTCATTACAACAGGATGTTTCAGTTTTGCAGCGTGAATTCCGCCAGATTCTCCTCGCCAAGACATAACGGCAGCATTTGGTGCGAGTCCGCCTTCCAAGATTTCATCCCAGCCAAAAATCTGTCTTCCATTGGCATTTAGGAATTTTTCAATTCTTTTAATGAAATAACTCTGCAGTTCATGTTCATCTTTTAAGCCTAAATCCTTGATTCTTTTTTGACAATTCGAACAAACTTTCCATCTCGTTTTCGGACATTCATCTCCGCCGATATGAATATTTTTACTTGGGAATAATGCTAAAATTTCAGTCAAAACATCTTCTAAAAAGGTAAAAGTTTCGTCTTTTCCTGCACAAAAAACATCTTCAAAAACACCCCAAGATTCTACAACTTTATAATTACGATCGGGAAAACAAGCCAGATTTGGATAGGCTGTTACGGCTGCGGAAGCATGACCTGGCATTTCTATTTCGGGAATAACATTCACATAATTATCTTCGGCAAATTTCACGACTTCTTTGATTTCTTCTTGAGTATAAAATCCTCCGTACGGATTTCCGTCGAAAAAGAAGGGTGATCTTTCGAATTTATTCCCCACTAAAGTCTGTGCTCTTTTTGAACCGACTTCCGTCAGTTTTGGATATTTTTTTATTTCAATTCTCCAGCCTTGATCGTCTGTTAAATGCCAATGAAAATTATTTAATTTATAGCTGGACATTTGTCTGATAAAATCTTTTATAACAGCAACAGAGAAAAAATGACGGCAGACGTCTAAATGCAAGCCTCGGTAAGAATATCGCGGTTGATCTTCGATAATTACGCATGGCAGTTTTATTTCGCTTGAAATTTTGTTCGGAAGAAGCTGTAATAAAGTCTGAACAGCATAAAAAAGGCCTTCTTCTTTTCCTGAAACGGAAATTTTATTCGAAGTAATTTCAATTTTATAGCCCTCTTTTGATTTGAAATTTACATCTGAATTAAACTCAATTTTCAGATTTGATTTTTTTGAAGAAGCCTGAACATTTAATGCCGATTCTAAAATTTTTGCCGATTTGGATTCCTTTTCGCTGAAATTTTTATTTATAAAATTCACCTGAACTTTTCCGTTAATGCGAATACTGTCTCCGGTCAATTTATAAAAGTTGGGAGCTGGAATTATAGAAATGTTCTGCTGTGAATTTTGAGCATTTCCATTTGAAAAAGAAAGAAGGAAAAAGAGAAAAAGGAATTTTTTCATAAGAGAAAAACTTTAAATTTTAGTAAAAAGGTATTTTAAAGATAGGTAAAGGATTTTAAAACTGGTTTTTGAATGATTTTATTGATAATACCGCTTTTGGTTTCGATGAAATATTTATTGAAATGTTTATTTTTGTAATTAGAAAAAAACAATCGGCATGAGCACTGAAAATGAAGTTTTAAATTACAGTAAAGAAGAACGTAAAAATCATATTCTAAAAGAGATCAATCTGCATACGCGTGTAAGTTTTGAAACTCTTTCGGCTAAACTTGGTGTTTCCGAAGATACTGTTCGTCGTGATATTAATGAACTTGACGCCGACTCGCTTTTGATTAAAGTAAAAGGTGGCGCGATGACCAAAGGATATCACTATTCTTCATCTAATCAGACTTATGCTGTCGAAGCCAAACAAGTTATTGCTCAAAAAGCAGTCGGCCTTCTTCATGACGGAATGGTTTTAATTGTGGATGGAGGAACGACTATTCGCGAGTTCATCCGATTAATTCCAAACGATCTTAATTTGACTGTTTTTACGATTACTGCTTTAACAGCTGTACAGCTTTTAGATAAACCCAATATCAAAACCATCATGATTGGCGGAAGTATTTCTTCATACAGTCAGATGTGTGTGAGCGGAGAAGCTTTTCATCAATTGGCCAACATAAAAGCAGATCTTTTGGTTCTCGGAACAAATGCTTTAGACATTGACGGCGGTTATTCTGATTCTGATTGGGAAACGGTTCAGGTTAAAAAAGCAATGATTCAGGCTTCTAAAAAAACAGCGGTTTTAACGATTACAGAAAAATTAAATACGGTTCTTAAAATGAAAATCGCTAGTTTGTCTGAGATAAATTATGTTATTACCGAAGAAGAACCGAATGACAAAAAACTAAAATTATACAAAGAGAACTTTCCAAATCTGACTGTAATTTAATCCCAATGTTTGACTAGAAAATCAATCCAGTTTTGATGAAAGATCTTTTTTAAATCTTCATCAGAATAACCGTGATTTTTAAAGATCAGAACCAATTTTTGCAAATCGGCGATTGTGTCTAAATCATACGGACATTGTTCTGTTCCAAAAGCGCCGTCCAAATCGGAACCAATTCCGATATGATTTGCATTTCCTGCCAGTTGGCAAATATGATCCATGTGTTTGAAAGCGGTTTCTAAACTGCAATTCATTTTCTTTGGATCTGAAATACCTCTTTCCCAATTTGGCACCATCATCCACGCATCTAAAGCACCGCCAATAACAGCTCCTCTAGAAATTAAAGCTTTAATCATCTCATCGCTGTATTGACGGTTATGATCAACTAAAGCCCTGCAATTGTTGTGACTTGCCCAAACCGCTCCATTAAAATGATCTAATGCCTGCCAAAAAGCATCATCACATAAATGGGTTGCATCGAGAATAATATTCAAGCGTTCCATTTCTTTCAATAAATCAATTCCGTTCTGGTTCATTTTTCCGGTTGCGTCGGTTCCGTTGGCGTATCTTCCCGGGCCGTAATGTGCAGGGCCAATGGCTCGTAATCCGTAATGGTATGCTTTTTCTAAATAGGAAATATTTACAATTGAATCTGCACCTTCTAAACTTAAAATATATCCAATTGGTTTTTTGTCGTTTGGAGTTCCGTCGTTCCATAAATCAAAATGATTTAGAAGCGATTTTTTATCCGTAATCTGTGTCATTTCTCCAGATTCTTCCATAGATTTGTACCAAGTCAGCTGTCCTTGAGTCTGCGCCCAAGCTTGTTCTGGTGAATTCCAACCCGGAATGATACTGTCGGGTTTTACGAATCTTGCAATTTGAGTTGCCACAACAATTCCGATATTACCGCGTCGAAGATCAGGAAAAGAAACCGTCGCACGTTCGCGGTCGGGCTTATCGTTCATTCCTTTTTCTAATTTTCGTAAAGTTGGAACATCGTTTCTCAGATCACGATTCCATTCCATCGCATTCATGCTGAGATCCAAATGGGCGTCTAGTATAAACATAAGATTAAAAATTAAATAGTATTTTTTCGGCCTCGCGCACCAACGGGCCATTGTGTATAAATTTGCTGTTTTTTGTTGACCACTTGAAGAGTATCGTATAAGGCAACAGTCGGACAGACATGATACGGTTCAGCATAAATAATATCGCCGATTTGATATTCTTTCTGACCTTTATTTTCAAAAATCAAATGTTCTTCAGAATGTGCGGTTGGAATAAGATCTTCGTCATTTAAAACAACCAATCTTTTGTCAATCGGATTTTCAGACGAAACGGCTTTATAACCAATGTCGACACAAATTGTATTTTTTGTGGGTTTAGAAATAATCGTTCCAACGATTACCAATGCGGGCTTAAAATCCTGTTCAGGCAAGTTATTTTGATAATTAGAATCCCAAAAAACAAAAGTTCCCGGACTACATTCTACATTTTCCTGTAAGGCATAAAACGGAAAAGTATTAGAACCTCCTGCAACAATTTTAAAATTTTCTGCTTTATTGATAATTTGTTCAAAAGACTTAGAGGCTTCTAAATTTCTTTCTTCAACACTTCCTTTTATATGACCATCATAAATATGGATTCCTTCAAATTGAATACTTTTTAATTGTGAAATTTGATCAATTAACCCAATCCAATTTTCTGAAATGGAAAAACCAGTTCGGTTCATTCCGGTATTTAAATCTAAATAAACAGACAAAATCAGATTGTTTCTTTTGGCAATTTCATTTAAATCTGAAGCCGTTTTAATATTGTCTACAATGGTTGAAAAATGAATCTCAGGAAACTTTTTAATTAATGAAATCCATCGTTCGGCTTTTAACCCAACCGGTTGATACGCCAAAAGAATGTCTTCGATATTTTGATTGGAAGCCAGTTCAGCTTCAGCAATTGTAGCGCATTTTATTTTCTTGATATTATAAATTTTAAAAAGCTCTAAAATTTCGGCATTTTTATGCGTTTTAATATGCGGACGCAATCGTTGCGTGTCGCCTTTGACATAAGAAATAAGCTTTTCAATATTTTGTCTTGCCCGATCTTCGTAAACTGCTAAAAACGGAGTATCGATAAGCGTTTCGGAATTGATTTCCCACCAGTTCTTTTGCATGGTTGTTGTTCTTTAGCTGGTTGTTATTATGGTAAACATAATTTTTTTTAAACACATAGAGTCATAGGTTTTAGATGCTGGTTGAAGGTGTTTCACTTTGCATCAATAAACATAGACTATGCGGGATTATCTAATCCTTTGTTTTAATCTTCAACACATAAAAAAAAAACTATGACTCTATATGTTTAAAAAATCTAATTAATACAATTCAAAAAGTGCTTCAACTTCAACCGGAATATTATCAGGAAGTGATCCAAATCCGACAGCGCTTCTCACACCGATTCCGTTTTCTTGCCCCCAAACTTCTGCAAATAATTCGCTGCAGCCGTTTATTACATAAGGATGTCTCAAGAAATCCGAAGTACAATTTACCATTCCCAAAACTTTGATGACTCTTTTTACTTTGCTTAAACTTCCAAAATTGGTTACAATGGTAGAAAGCATAGTCAGTCCAACTTGCCTTGCAGCTAATTTTCCTGCTTCGATATCCATGTCTTCTCCAATACGTCCAATAATTAATGACTTATCATCTTGCACAGGGCCGTGACCTGATAGATATAGATATTTTCCGTCTACCAAATACGGTTTGTAAATTCCTAAAGGCTGTGGAGCGGGAGGAAGGGATAAACCAAGACTTTCGAATTTTTCTTGCGGATTTAAACTCATGATTTTAATGTATTAAAGCGTTTAAAATAAATATAAATACAATTCCCAGAACAGAAACCAAAGATTCCATTACAGTCCAGGATTTAAAAGTGTCTTTTAGACTGATATTAAAATATTCTTTGAACATCCAGAAACTCGGATCGTTAACATGCGAGCACATTAAACTTCCAGCTCCAACAGAAAGTACAAACAGATTGGGATCGAGATCGTTGGATTGTAGTAAAGGTAATAAAACGCTGGCAGTCATTAATCCTGCAGCAGTCGCAGAACCCACACAAATACGAATTATTGCGGCCATAATCCATGCCAGCAAAAATGGATGAATATTAACTTGGTTTAAAGTAGCGACAATAGTTTCGTTTACACCGCTTACAATCATAACTTCTTTTAAGCATCCTGCACCGCCAACAATTAAAACAATTAGTGCAACATCTTTTATGGCTTGTGTATAATCATCCATAACAGATGACATGCTTCTGTTCATTTTAATTCCTAAAGTGTAAGTGCAGAGTAAAAGTGATAATAACATTATGATACTTGGATCTCCGATGATTTTGCAGATTGAAATTAATTTTTCATTATCTGAAATCAGCGGTAGTAAAGACGTAATTGTTAAACCAAAAACTGGAAATAAGGCAGAGAATAAACTTAAACCAAAACTAGGCAATTTACCTTCGTTAGTTATTTCTTCCACATTTAAAATTTCATGATCCGATTCGGTTTTGATGTTTTTAAAGCGGGTTGAAAACCATAAACCTGCAATTAGTATGGTTGGAATCGCGATTATGATTCCGTAAATCAAAACCAAACCAATATCTGCTTTTAAAATACTGCTCAAAGCCATTGGCGAAGGATGCGGTGGGAGAAATCCGTGTGCAACAGAAAGTGAAGCCAGCATTGGAATTCCTAAATATACTTTTGACAGTTTAAATTGATGCGCCACTGAAAAAATCAGCGGCACTAAAAGAACAAATCCTACGCTGTAGAAAAGCGGAATTCCAATGATGAAACCAGTTATCATTAAACCCAAACGAACATATTTTCTTCCAGTCCAATTCATGACCGTTTTGGCAATCACTTTTGCTGCGCCAGAGGAAACGGCTAATTTACCAATGCAAGTTCCGAAAACAATAATTAAAGTTATGGAACCAAGCATTTCACCTAGGCCTTTTTGCAAAACAGGAGAAATCGTTTCTATTGGCAATCCCAAAAAAAGCGCGGCCAAAAGTGATGTAATGATAAACGCGATAAACGGATTAATTTTAAACCAGGCAATCTGTAGAATTAAAAAAATAATGCACGCAGTGAGTATGAGAATGCTCATGGTTTGTGGTTGGATTTTAGTTAGTTATAATTGTGGTTGGAATTCCAAATATATAAAATATTTTTACACTTCGCATTTTTTTTGCAAAAACTGCGTTTTTTTTGCAATGATAATGTTAAAAAATACTTGCTTATGAATGAAGGTTACGCCAATGTTTTCTACCTTTAACTAAAAATATTCTGATATGAAAATTGCTTTAATCCAATCTGATCTTGTTTGGGAGAATGCTCCTGCAAACAGAGAAAATTTCGATTCAAAAATTAATGAAATCGATTCTGAAATCAATTTGATTGTGCTTCCGGAAATGTTTTCTACAGGATTTACAATGAATGCTTCGGATGTTGCAGAAACTATGCAGGGAGAAACTTTTGAATGGATGAAATTGAAGGCAAAACAAAAAAATGCAGCTATTACAGGAAGTGTCATTATAACTGAAAACGATGCATTTTACAATAGAATGTTTTTTGTTTTTCCGTCAGGAGATTTTCAATATTATGATAAACGACACTTGTTTTCATTGGCTGGCGAAGATCAGTTTTATACTTCTGGAACTCAAAAAGTAATTGTGGATTATCTGGGTTGGAAAATCTGTCTCCAGATTTGTTATGATCTGCGATTTCCTGTTTTTGTTCGAAATGTCGAAAATTACGATCTACTTTTATATGTTGCCAACTGGCCAAAAGTCCGTATCAATGCTTGGGATACTTTGTTAAATGCTCGTGCAATTGAGAATTTGTGTTATGTTGCTGGAGTAAACAGAATTGGTTTTGATGATAATGATTTTGAGCATAACGGTCACACCCAATTAATCGATTACTGGGGAAATTATATCATAAAGCCACAAGAAACTCAGGGAGTTTTTGTGGCTGAATTGGATAAAAATATAATGCTGGAAACTCGCAGAAAATTGAATTTTCTAGGAGATAGAGACCAATTTGAACTTAAGCTTTAAAAGGCTTTCCGTTTCTTTTCGGCTTGTTTTTGCTTTTTAACATCTTCTTTTTTCTCGACTTCTGGATTAAATGGTATGCTTAAATCAAGAGTTTCATCAACATCCCAGTTAGACCGCACATCAATGCCTTTTTGATAATAATATACTTCTTCTGCATACGTTTTCTGCAGGAAGTTTCCAGTGTCATAAACTTTATTTTTGTTGTCGTCGTAAATTACACGAATTGTAAATTCTTCGGGAACAAGTAGATTAAAAGAGATTTTGGTTTCGCCCTCAGAATAGGCGCTTGCCAGTACGTTATCTCCTTTTTTGTTGGTTATTTCTACAATAATCGGAAAACGTTTTACGTTTCGTAAATTCAAGATTAGATTCCCATAATCTTCAAATTCTTTTGTCGATAGTTTATACGATAAGGTATCGTTTGTTTTTTCATAAAAATCGGTTAGAGCACCTGGAAGGAAAGTAAAATGGTATTTTTCCAGTGGCTTTTTTTCAAAATCAACATAGAGCTTTTGGTCAAACTCATCATATTCTGTTGTAAAATCAACGGCTGTTGAATCTTTATTGACTAATGTGATTTTAGATTTATCAAATTTTACCAATGGAGTTTCGGTTTCCATAGTAAAACGTTCTCTAAAATTAATCTGACCGTTTTGCACTGCCTTTATGTTTAAAGTGTCTTTCTTTAAAGCTTTAATCTTAAGAGAAAACTTTTTATTGTAACTCTCTTTTGAAACTTCCATGGATAATGAATCTACTTTTAAAGGCTTAAACCAAACCTGAAGAGAATCTTTTTTAGGAAATTGTGTTACAATAGTTTCAAGAACTTCATTTCCATTTTTAAGAACAATTTTTGGTTTGTCGTTTTTGAAATTCTGTTTTCCTTCATACGGCAACAATAATCTATTTCCAGAAGCTTGAATTGGTTTGAAAGTCTTTAAAGGCAATGTTTCTTTAAATAATTCCAATTCATAAACTGTATCTGTTGGAATCGTAATATAATGTTTTAAGAATCCGATTTTATCGTCTTTAGGGTTGAATTTATTGTTGCTTCCTTTGTCTTTTAATGCAACCAAAAGATATTTCCCTTCTTTTAAATTTTCAAATTGGAAAGTTCTCATACTATCCAAAGTATTCGTTATGTAACGTGGAAACTCTTTGTAGATAACAGAATCTTTAAATTTGTCATTGACTTCATACAACATTACAGAAACAAAGTTGTCTACGTATTTTTCGTAGGAATCTTTAATTCTTCCGTTCAATTTAAGAGAATCGATATAAGGTCCTGTAGAAAAAACATACTTAAATTGATTTAATGCATTTCCTTCATTATTATCTGTAATGGCCTGTCCAAAATTTAAACTATAAGTAGTATTTGGCTGTAAAGTATCGCGGATTTCAATTTTTAGAAATTTACTAACCGAAGTAGGCGTAATTATAGGCTCGTTTTTAAATGGAGGTGAGATAATTAACTGTTTGTTCTTGTTTTTCAGTTTGATATATTCGTCAAAATTTAAAATGATGGTGTTTCCTTTAAAATTTGTGCTGTAGTTTTCTGGATAACTCGATACCAAAACGGGAGCAAGTGTATCTTTTAAACCGCCTGTAATACTGCCTCTTTTAGCGCAGCTTACTACTGAGATTAGAATAATAAATAGAATGTATTTTAGAGCGTTTTTCAACATAACGGTTTTTCAAATTTGATTGCACAAAATAACGATTATATTTGCTTTAATTGAAATTTTTTATCCATTTATTAGGATTTAAGACTTTTGCATTTCTTCGATTTTTTATCGTTTCGAATATTTTAAAACGGCATAATTTCTTACTTTTGGTTTTAAATGTAATTTTCAGGTTTTGTTAAAACGAATTTTTCCAGTTCTATTTTTCTTTTTACTGCTATCGTGTAGTAAAACCGAAAACCCAATTATTTCCTTTTATTACTGGAAAACAATCTTCAAATTTTCTGAAAAAGAGAAAGCAGTTCTGAAAGAAAATCAGGTTAAAAAGCTTTATGTACGCTATTTTGACATTGGACTTCAATCAGAAACAAAACAACCCTTTCCAATTACTCCAATCCGATTTGATGAAAATTCAGAAGGATTTACGATTGTTCCTGTCGTTTTTATTCAGAATAAAGTAATGCTTGAGCCTAATTTAAATGTAAATGATCTGGCAGAAAAGACTTTTGGTTTTATAGAACAAATCAATTCAAAGAATAAAATTGTCTGCCAAGAAATTCAAATTGACTGCGACTGGACATTGAAGAGTAAAGAAAACTACTTAAAGTTTATAGAAGTTTTTAAAAAACTTTCAAAGAAAAGACTTTCGGCTACAATTCGACTCCATCAGGTTAAATATTTTAAAAAGACCAAAATTCCAAATGTCGATTCGGGAGTTCTAATGTATTACAATATGGGATCAATTGCGACAGATTCTCTCAATTCAATTTACGATCAAAAAGTCGCTGAAAAATATTTGAGCAGTTTAAAAAAATATCCGCTTCATCTTGATTTGGCTCTGCCGATTTATTCTTGGGGAGTTCACATTAGAAATAATAAAGTAATCGGACTGCGTTCTAAAATGAATACAAAAGAGTTGCTGCAAGATCCAAATTTTGAAAAAACACATTCTATTTTTTTTAGAGTTAAAAAGTCTAATTATAAAAACGGAATTTTTTATGAAGAAAACGATCTGTTGAAAATAGAAGAAATTGCAACAAAAGATTTAAAAGAAATGGCAGAAGATTTGGATGAAAATCTGCCTGCAAAACCAAACGAAATTATATTTTACGATTTAGACGAATTCAATTTAAACCATTATGAAAAGAATATTTTTGAACAAGTTATTTCTAAGTTTTAGCCTTGCTTTACTTTCGATATACGGAATCATTTATGCCTGCGCTGGCGGAGACGATTGGGATTTCTTTGGCTACAATTCTAATTTTACGCCCGAAACTTTTGCAGACAAATCCTATTCGCCTTTATTTTTATCAGGCGGAATTTTTTACGGAATTGGTTTTGATACGCAGCACAATTCTCGTTTCAATAAAAACATAAAATCAGATTGGGCCGATTATCTTAAAGGAAAGGCTGATACAACGACGGTAAATTATTTCTTGATCGGAGATGAGCACCCAAGCTATTATTCTGATGATAAAAATACAATCAAAAACAAAGAAGAAATTGAAGATCTTCATGTGTTTTATAAAACCAAGAAAGAGAATAAGAGTTCTCTAAAATGGGGAAAAAAGATCAATTTGAAAGAGGATAAAATTAAAAACTTTGTCGAGTTTTTATATTTGGCTCAAAAAATAGAAACGGTATCTATTGGTCAAGATTATTGGAGTTATGATCCAGTTGTGGAGAAAACGTTCAAGGATGCCAAAATGATTCAGTCAATCGAAAATGTATATAATACGATGTCTGATCCTTTCTTGAAAAACAGATATTGGTTTTTAACCATGAAAGCTCGTTTTTATAGCAATGACAAACAAAAAGCGATTGACTTTTTTAATAAAACAGAGAGTTCTGTTGCCAAAAATACTTTGTATTATCGTGCTTTGGCTTATGTAGCGGGAATCAATTTTAAGCAGAAAAAATATGCAGTTTCGAATTATTTGTATGCGCAGGTTTTTGATAAATGTCCAGAATTGCGTGTGGTAACAGCATATAGTTTTCGACCGAAAAACGAATCCGATTGGACAAAAGCTTTAGCAATGGCGAAAAATAATAATGAAAAAGCAGCGCTTTGGGCCATTCACGGTTATTATAAAGATGAAAAACAAGCTATTGAAAAGATTTATGAAATAGATCCAAAAAGTGAGCATTTAAATTATTTAGGAACTCGTTTGGTAAATTCATTAGAACAAAAAATCAATAATTCGTTTCAAAAGGATGGAAGTCAAGACCAGCCGAGAAGACCACAGACCATTGCCGAAAACAAAACTGAAAACAAATCAAAAATCGATAACAGTGCTTTAGATTTAATTGCTAAAATTTCGGCTGCAGGAAATACGCAGAGACCGTATTTGTGGGACATTGCGATTGGTTATCTTCAGACTTTAAAAGGAGATTATACTAATGCAGATAAAAATTATACTAAAGCAGAAAAAACACTTCCGAAAACGGAACTAGCGCGTTATCAAATCAGATTACTTCGTTTTGTAAATAATATGAGCAAAATTGATAAATTGGATGATACGAATGTTAAAACTGTTTTAGCCGATTTGAATTGGCTTTATTTTGAATTACCAAAAACGTATAAAGGAAGTGAATTCCGTTATCAAAATGCTTCGCAATGGAGTAAAAACTATTTGGCTGCTTTGTATAAATCAAAGTCAAATATGGTAATGGCAGAGTTGTTTAATGAATCCCGTTATAGTTATTGGAACGATGGAAATTCATTTTACGATAATGAAAAAGATTTATTGGCCATGAAAAGTTTCTTAGAGAAATCTAATAAATCAGAAATTGAGAAAATTGGTGCCGGAATTTATAGTTTGAAATTAAAAGACATTAATAATTTTCAAGCAGTTCAAGCTACTTTCAAAAATAAAATCCCAGAAGCAATTGAGTTTATGAAACAAGCCGACTCAGTTCAGTATTATAAATTTTTAGGAAATCCGTTTAACGGAAGCATTAAAGATTGCCACGATTGTGATCATGTCGCTTATCAAAAAAGAAAATACACTTATATGGATTTCTTAAGTACAATTAAAGAAATGCAGGATAAGTTAGCAAAGAAAGAAGATGTTTATACCAACAGTCTTTTGCTTGGAAATGCATTTTATAATATCTCTCATTTTGGAAACGGAAGAACATTTTATGAAATTACTATTGTAGGTTATGGATCGAGTCCGTATTCATTTAGAAATCCAATGAAAGATATGATTACTAATAATTCGGTTTCGAAAATGTATTATCAAAAAGCTTTTGAAGCGGCATCCAACAAAGAACAAAAAGCAAAATGTTTGTATCTGATTTCGAAATGTGAACGTAATGATTATTACAACAAAAAATACAGCGCGATAAATAGTTATTGGGAAATTCAGGATGATAAGGTTAATTTTATAGCTTGGAACTCATTCAAGGCTTTGAAAAAGGACTATTCAGATACTAAATATTATCAGGATGTAATTGCGGAATGCGGTTATTTTAATACTTATGTGAATCAATAAATTTGAAAAAATGGTAAATAAAATAGAACATATCGGGATTGCAGTGAAAAACATGGACGACGCCAATGTTTTGTTCGAAAAAATGCTTGGAGTTCCGTCTTATAAAATGGAAGCTGTAGAAAGCGAAGGTGTGCTGACTTCTTTTTTTCAGACAGGAAACAATAAGATAGAACTTTTGGTGGCGACCAATCCAGAAAGTCCAATAGCTAAGTTTTTAGAGAAAAAAGGAGAAGGAATTCATCATATTGCATTTGATGTTGACGATATCGAAGCAGAAATTGTCCGTTTAAAAAATGAAGGTTTTGTACTGATCAATGAAGTTCCGAAGAAAGGAGCTGACAATAAATTGGTAGTTTTTCTACATCCAAAGAACACAAATGGTGTTTTAGTGGAGCTTTGTCAGGAAATAAAATAAAAAAAAATGTCATTTTAGATTTTGAATAAGATGTTGAAAATCAATTTCGTTTTTCAGATTCAACAAAAGATTTGAAATTAAATTTAAATGATGTCTTAAAATATTTGGAGTGAATGAAAAATAGTAGTAATATTGCATCCTCTAAACCGGTCCTATAGCTCAGCTGGTTAGAGCACCTGACTCATAATCAGGTGGTCCCTGGTTCGAGCCCAGGTGGGACCACTTCTTTAGAAACACAAAGCCCTTACAGAGATGTAAGGGCTTTTTTGTTTTTGGTCATTTCAAAATAAAGATTTCCTTTCCTCAAAATAGCTTAACTTTAGCTTTCAAAAACAAATTTAGTCTTAAGATGGATAATTTAACTCCCCCACAAAGGAGTAGGAATATGCAGGCTATAAAAAGTACCGGAACAAAAGACGAGGTACGGCTTGCTAAAGCCTTATGGGATCTCGGATACCGATATCGAAAGAATAATAAAAAAGTATTTGGGCGACCAGATATTACTTTTGCTAAATACAAACTTGCTATTTTTGTTGACAGCGAATTTTTTCATGGAAAAGATTGGGAAACACAGCAATTACGAATTAAGTCCAATCGTGATTATTGGATTCCGAAAATTGAACGGAATATACAAAGAGATCAAGAAGTCAATGCTTTTCTTGTTTCAGAAAATTGGACTGTTTTAAGGTTTTGGAGTAAAGAAATTCAAAAAGAATTGGAGGTCTGTGTGGCTAGAATTGAAGGAACAATAATGCTTTTAAGCGTTAAAGGATGATGTTCAAATTCAAACTTTAGATTATTTCTAATTGTCAAATAGAGATTTTGTCCGAATTTGTGTTTTAATTTTTTGAAAATCAGGAAATTCTTATAGCGTTGTGAGTTTTATTAAGGGTTGTGAAAATGAGGTTTTTTATGTACTACAACGTTTTCTGAAAAGGGATTACAAGATTACGAAAAAAAAGTGTTAAAATTTGTTGGATGTTTTTTGTTTTAAAAGTTGGTTTTGTTTAAAAAACTTATACTTTTGTCCAAGATTTTTGCAGGTAAAACAGTATTTGTGCGAAATTTCTATTGAAATAAATTTGTTAAATAATTATAAGCCTGTTGTTTTTAACAGTTTAAATTTATGAAAAATCTAAAAGCCCCATTTTTAGCATTTGCATTAATATTACTAAATATATCGATTGTGTCTGCTGGCGCTGACTCACCGCCTCCTCCGGACAATGGAGGAATTACGGCTCGTACTGCGAATGCAGACGATGATGGAGGAGGCCCTCTTGATGATGATGGTTTGCCAGGTACACCTATTTTGCCAATCGATCAAAATATTATAATATTGTTAATTGGCGGTTTAGCTTTAGGAGCTACCGTAATTTATAGAAAACAAATAAAAAAAGCTTCAAATTAATTTGAAGCTTTTTTTATGAGAATTGCGGAGAATTATTTGTTTATCGAATAAAGTCTAGAGATATATTTCCCAACTACATCAAATTCAAGGTTGATTTTTGTTCCAACTTTAAAATTTTTAAAATTAGTGTGTTCAAAAGTGTAAGGAATAATTGAAACACTAAATTCATTTGTTTTAGAATTGACAACTGTTAAGCTTACTCCATTTACAGTAATTGATCCTTTTTCAATAGTAATGTTGTTTTGGCTTTTGTCGTATTCAAAAGTGTAATTCCAGCTTCCGTTTGCTTCTTCGATTTTAATACAGGTTCCGGTTTGGTCTACGTGGCCTTGTACGATATGTCCGTCCAGACGATCACCAAGTTTCATTCCTCTTTCTAAATTAACGATGTCGTCAACCAGCCAATCGCCTATGTTGGTTTTTAAAATCGTTTCGTCAATAGCTGTTACAGTATAAAGAGAATCTTTAATTGCTACTACTGTAAGGCAGATTCCGTTATGCGAAACGCTTTGGTCTATTTTTAATTCATGTGTTATTGAAGAGTCAACTGTTATATGAAGATTGTTTTGGTCTTTTTGAATTTCGTGGATCCTGCCGAGTGTTTCTATAATTCCTGTGAACATTGTGGTTTTATTTTACTAAATTTGCACATCAAAATTAGTAATAAATACACTGAGCTCATGAATAAAAAAGCAGAAAATATAATTGTTGGAATTTCAGTAGGAGATTTAAACGGTATTGGAAGCGAAGTTATATTGAAAACATTCGAAGATTCTCGTATGTTAGAATTATGCACGCCGGTTATTTTTGCAAATGCTAAAATTCTTTCTTTTGTTAGAAAAAGTTTTGCTTCTACAGTTCAATTTCATGGAGTTGATAAGCTGGAGCAGGTTATTCCTGGAAAAGTAAATGTCTTAAATCTTTGGAGAGAAGGAGTAGATATTAATTTAGGAACCAATGATCCTAAGATTGGAGAATATGCAATCAAATCATTTGTTGCGGCAACAAAGGCATTGAAAGATAATGAGATTGATGTGTTGGTTACAGCGCCAATCAATAAATACAATATACAGTCTGAAGATTTTAAATTTCCGGGACATACTGATTATCTGGATCAGCAATTAGAAGGAAATGCACTGATGATGATGGTTCAGGATAATTTAAGAGTGGGGCTGATTACAGATCATGTGCCTTTAAATGAAGTGGCTTCGCATTTGACGGAAGAATTAATTACTAAAAAAATTGAAACGATCCGAAAATCTCTGGTTCAGGATTTTAGTATTGTTAAACCGAAAATAGCAGTTTTAGGATTGAATCCGCATGCTGGAGATGGTGGGGTAATTGGAAAAGAAGATGATTTGGTTTTAAAACCAACATTAAAGAAAATATTCGATTCAGGAACAATGGTTTTTGGTCCATTTCCTGCAGATGGCTTTTTTGGAAGTGGTCAATATGAAAAATATGATGCTATCGTGGCAATGTATCACGATCAGGGACTAATTCCGTTTAAAACCTTGTCTTTTGGAAAAGGAGTTAATTATACAGCAGGTTTAGATAAAGTAAGAACATCTCCGGATCATGGAACAGCTTACGATATTGCAGGAAAAGATATGGCAGATTACAATTCGTTTAAAGAAGCAGTCTATCTTGCGATCGATATTTTTCGCTCGCGTAATCAGTATGAGGAGATTAGCCAAAAACCTCTTAAAATAAAAGAAAAACAGTTATAAACAAAAAAAGGTGAATAAGATTATTAGATTTATAATAATTTTATATCTTTGCACCCCAATTCAGATATCTAGTTTTAGAACTGAATTGTTCAAATTGATGTTGAAATGAGCAAAACAAAAGAATTTTTAATTCCTTTCGTAGGATTAAAACTAGGAAAACACCATTTTGAGTATCAGATAAATAATGATTTTTTTAAGAATTTTGATTACGAAGAGTTTCAAAGTTCAGATATTAAAGTCAAGTTGCTTTTCGAAAAGAAGAGCACTATGTTAGAGTTAGAATTCAAACATAAAGGAACAGTAAATGTACCTTGTGATCTAACAGGCGAAGATTTTGATTTACCTATAAAGGGAAAAATGAAGTTAATTGTTCGCTTTGGAGATGAGTTCAATAATGATAATGAAGAATTATTGATTTTACCACATGGTGAACATGAGATAGATATTGCGCAGTATATTTATGAAATGATCGCGCTTTCTGTACCTCAAAAAAGAATTCATCCAGGAGTTAAAGATGGAAGTCTGCAAACTGAAGCTTTAACTAAATTGAATGAATTGAGTGTAAAAGAACAAAAGGAAGAGAGTAACAAAGAAGAAGATATTGACCCGCGTTGGGAAAAATTAAAGAAACTATTAACGGATAAATAATATAGTAAAATGGCACATCCTAAGAGAAAGACCTCGAAAACAAGAAGAGATAAGAGAAGAACACATTATAAAGCTACTGTAGCTCAAATCGCTACATGTCCAATTACTGGAGAAGCACATTTATACCACAGAGCTTACTGGCATGAAGGTAAAATGTACTACAGAGGGCAAGTTGTTATCGATAAATCTGAAGCGGTTGCTTAATACGTTTTTGTAAATTATACTAGAACTCTCACATAGTGAGAGTTTTTTTTGTTGGTTATAATTTTCGTTTTTTAGGAAAATATAGACAAATTCGTTACGTTTTTTTTTGTAATTTTCGAGTCTTTTAAAAATTTTTCAAATTAATCATAATTTGAGAGGAAATAATAGAATATAATGAATACAATCACAGCCGCAATTACCGCTGTTGGAGCTTATGTTCCTGACTTTGTTCTTACCAACAAAGTGTTAGAAACAATGGTTGATACCAATGACGAGTGGATTACTACTCGAACAGGAATTAAAGAAAGAAGAATTCTTAAAGATGCTGATAAAGGAACATCTTACCTTGCTATAAAAGCAGCACAAGATTTAATTGCAAAAGCAAATATTGATCCGTTAGAGATTGATATGGTTATCATGGCAACGGCAACACCAGATATGATGGTGGCTTCTACAGGAGTATTTGTTGCTACAGAAATTGGCGCTACAAATGCATTTGCTTACGATTTACAAGCAGCATGTTCAAGTTTCTTATATGGAATGTCAACTGCGGCGGCTTATGTACAATCTGGACGTTACAAAAAAGTGCTGCTAATTGGTGCTGATAAAATGTCGTCAATTGTAGATTATACAGATAGAGCGACTTGTATTATTTTTGGAGATGGAGCAGGTGCTGTTCTTTTCGAACCAAATTATGAAGGCTTAGGCTTGCAGGACGAATATTTAAGAAGTGATGGTGTAGGACGCGATTTCCTTAAAATTCCTGCAGGTGGTTCTTTGATTCCGCCTAGCGAAGAAACTGTAAAAAATAGACAGCACAATATTATGCAAGACGGGAAAACTGTTTTCAAATATGCTGTTACTAATATGGCTGATGCAAGCGAATTGATCTTACAAAGAAACAATTTGACTAATCAAGATGTTGACTTTTTGGTGCCGCATCAAGCGAACAAACGTATTATTGATGCTACTGCAGGCAGATTAGAATTGGACGATTCTAAGGTGTTGGTAAACATCGAAAGATATGGTAATACTACTTCTGGAACTCTACCATTAGTATTAGCAGATTTTGAGCATAAGCTTAAAAAAGGAGATAATGTTATTTTTGCCGCTTTTGGTGGTGGATTCACTTGGGGATCTATCTATTTAAAATGGGCTTACGATAAGAATTAAATTAAAACTAAAAACGAATCATTATGGATTTAAAAGAAATTCAAAACCTAATCAAATTTGTTGCAAATTCGGGCGTTGCAGAAGTGAAGTTAGAAATGGATGATGTAAAAATCACAATCAGAACAACTTTAGAAACAAATGTAACTGAGGCAACTTACGTACAGCAATTACCTGCTCAGGCAGCTTTACCTCAAGCACAAGTGCCACAAGTTACAGCTCCAACAGTTGTAAATGTAACTCCAGAAGCACCAGCTGCTAACGATTCTAAATATATTACTATAAAATCTCCAATCATTGGAACATTCTATAGAAAACCATCTCCAGACAAACCAGTTTTCACAGAAGTGGGAAGTACTGTATCTAAAGGTGATGTTCTTTGCGTAATTGAAGCAATGAAATTATTCAACGAAATCGAATCTGAAGTTTCTGGTAAAATTGTAAAAATTCTTGTTGACGATATGTCTCCAGTTGAATTTGATCAACCTTTATTCTTAGTAGATCCATCATAAATAAATTTAGATTTTAGATTTTAGATTTTAGATTGATCTGGCAGAATTAATATCGCAGACATCTAAAATTATCTAATTCTCAAATTGTCTAATTATCTAATTAAAATTAAGATGTTTAAAAAAATATTAATTGCGAATAGAGGAGAAATTGCACTACGTGTAATTCGTACATGTAAGGAAATGGGAATCAAAACTGTTGCAGTTTACTCTACAGCCGACGCAGAAAGTTTACACGTTAAATTTGCTGACGAAGCGGTTTGTATTGGCCCTCCTCCGAGTAACTTATCGTATTTGAAAATGTCAAATATTATTGCAGCTGCAGAAATTACAAATGCAGATGCAATTCATCCAGGTTATGGATTTCTTTCTGAGAATGCTAAATTCTCTAAAATTTGTCAGGAACACGGAATCAAATTTATTGGTGCGGCTCCTGAAATGATTGACAGAATGGGTGATAAAGCTTCTGCAAAAGCGACAATGAAAGCGGCAGGAGTTCCTTGTGTACCAGGTTCAGATGGATTATTAGAATCTTACGAACATGCGCAAAAAACAGCTAAAGAAATTGGCTATCCAGTAATGATGAAAGCTACTGCTGGTGGTGGTGGAAAAGGAATGCGTGCCATCTGGAAAGAAGAAGAGCTTTTAAAAGCTTGGGAAAGCGCGCGCCAAGAAGCAGCTGCAGCATTTGGAAATGACGGAATGTACATGGAGAAACTTATTGAAGAGCCACGTCATATCGAAATTCAAGTTGTAGGTGATGCTTATGGTAAAGCTTGCCACCTTTCTGAAAGAGATTGTTCTGTACAACGTCGTCACCAAAAATTAACGGAAGAAACTCCTTCTCCGTTTATGACAGACGAACTTCGTGCTAGAATGGGGGAAGCTGCTGTAAAAGCTGCTGAATTCATTAAATATGAAGGAGCAGGAACTGTAGAGTTTTTGGTTGACAAACACAGAAACTTCTATTTCATGGAAATGAATACTCGTATTCAAGTAGAGCACCCAATCACAGAACAAGTTATTGATTATGATTTGATTCGTGAGCAGATTATGGTGGCTGCTGGAATTCCGATTTCAGGTAAAAACTACCTTCCAGAATTACACGCTATCGAATGTCGTATTAATGCTGAAGATCCTTATAACGATTTTCGTCCTTCACCAGGAAAAATTACTACGCTTCATATGCCAGGAGGACACGGAGTACGTTTAGATACTCACGTTTACTCAGGATATAGTATTCCGCCAAACTACGACTCTATGATTGCTAAGTTAATTACAACGGCACAATCTCGTGAAGAAGCGATTAGCAAAATGCGAAGAGCTTTGGACGAATTTGTAATCGAAGGTGTGAAAACTACAATTCCTTTCCACAGACAATTAATGGATGATCCAAAATATATTGCAGGAGATTATACAACTGCATTTATGGATACATTTAAAATGAATAATCCAGAATAATTATAAAAGGCTGTCAATTTTTTGACAGCCTTTTTTCTTTTATAAGCCTTTATAAATTCCAATATTAAAATTCCAAATTCCAAAATTTGGAACTTCTACCCTCAAAAGCTTTGGAATTTGGAATTTTAAAATTTGAAATTTCCTTTCAAGGTTACACTTTAAGTGTTTACTTATTACACACCTTTTTTCTCTTTTACACACCTTTTTGCTTTTTGCTTTTTTTGTTATATCTCATAAAAGCCTTTAAAAACAATACTTTACGAGGTTTGGCATAGTTCTTTTTCATTACGGCATAATAATTTCATTATCTAAAGCGTAAACAACTATTAATTTAAATATATACGTTATGAAAAATTTATTTTTATCAGCCGCAATTGTCTTAGGAAGTTTAACTTCATTCGCTTCAACTACACAAGTAAACAATACAATCGTAAAAACGATTTCTGTTGAAGAAGAATACACTGAAATCAAACTAGAAGAATTACCAGCTGCAATTTCTGAAGCTTTGAAAAAAGCATATCCAGATGCTGTAATTACAAAAGCATATAAAAACGAAAAATCTGAGTATAAACTTGATGTTACTGTTGGTGACAAAGTTGGAAATCTTTTCGCTAATGCAGACGGAACTTGGATTAAAAAATAATCTAAATTGTAGGTTTTGTGAAAATCCAGATCAAGAATACTAAGATCAAATTAACAACATTAAAATATAATTATCATGAAAAATTTATTTCTATCAGCCGCAATCGTTTTGGGAGGTTTAACATCATTTGCTTCAACTTCGCCAATTTCAAATACTATCGTAAAAACAATCTCTATTCAAGATGATTATACAGAAATTAAAGTAGTGGAAGTTCCAACTGCAATTACAGATGCGCTTAAAAAAGCATATCCAGATGCAGTTCTAACAAAAGCGTTTAAAAATACTAAAAATGAGTATAAGCTTGAAGTAACTGTTGGAGACAAAACAGGAAATCTTTTTGCTAACGCAGACGGAACTTGGATTAAACAATAATTAAATCTAACCCTAAAAAACTATTACTATGAAAAAGTTAATCTTATCGGCAGCAATTGTTTTAGGCAGTTTGTCGATGCACGCAGAAACCGCTGCTGCAACCAACCCAATGGTGCAGACAGTTAATGATCAGGATGGATATAAAGAAGTAGACGGAGTTCCGGCAGCTGTAAAGAAAGGCTTAGACGAAGCTTATCCTGGTGTAGTGCTTGAAAAAGCATGGGTAAATGACAAAAAGGAGTACAAAATTGAGATAACCGTTCGTGGTGAAAAATCGATCGTTTATACAGACGCTTCTGGTAACATTCTTAAAAAATAATTTAAACCATAAATATTATGAAAAAGTTAGTTTTATCAGCAGCGATTGTTTTAGGAAGTTTATCGGTTAATGCCACAGTTCTTCCAGCGATTTCGATCACTCAATCAGTACTAATTCAAGATGAATATACTGAAGTAGCTGCAGACGCCGTTCCGGCAGCAGTGAAGTCAACAATTGAAAAATCTTTCCCGAATACTAAGCTTGAAAAAGCTTATAAAAACGCGAAAAACGAGTACAAACTTGAAATTTCAAGCGGAGACAAGAAGTACACTATTTTTACAGATGCTTCTGGTAATATCATCAAAAAATAATTAAAAAAATCAGCATCATGAAAAAGTTAATCTTATCAGCAGTTATCCTTCTAGGAACAATGTCAATTCATGCCAATGTATTGCCTGTTTCAGAAGATGCTAAAACGACTGTAGTTATTCAGTCAGAATACACAGAAGTTGCTGTAGATGCTGTGCCTGCAGCTGTAAAAACAGCTTTGCAGGCAGCTTATCCGGGAGCAAAACTGGATAAAGCATTTGTAAATGATAAAAAAGAGTACAAACTAGAAATATCAGTTGGAGACCAAAAGGCTACTGTTTACTCAGATGTCAATGGTAACTGGTTGAAGATATAATTAGGTGAATTTAGATTTATGTTTTTGGTGAAAAAGAGATTGCGTCGTGCAATCTCTTTTTTTTTTGCATAATTTTGTGAAAATCCAATTTTAATAGTCTTATTTTAGCAAAAAACTCCCTAAAAGCAAATGCCCAAGATATTATTGATAGAAGATGACATCGCGTTTTGTAAATTATTAGAAAAATTTCTAATTAAAAAAATGTTTGATGTAACGATTGCTTTCTCTGCTGCAGAAGCACGTACTGCGGTTAAAAACGAATCTTTTGATTTGATTTTGACTGACCTTCGCTTACCTGATTCTGACGGTATTGGTTTGATGTCTGAATTTAAAAACGAATACCCACATATTCCTGTTATTTTAATGACAGGTTACTCTGATGTTAATACTGCAGTTAAAGCCATAAAAAATGGTGCAGCCGATTATATCTCGAAACCTTTCAATCCTGACGAGGTTTTGCTTGTGATTACTAATGCATTGCAGGCTCCAAAAGAAGAACAGCAAGAAGAAACAGAAGCTCCTGCTAAAAAGAAAAAAGCAGTAAAGAAAACAGCTTCTTCTCCTGAAAATGAATTCGTGAGAGGAATTTCGGTTGCTTCTAAAAAACTTTGGGATCATATTCAATTGGTAAGTCCAACAGATATGTCGGTTTTAATTATTGGCGAAAGTGGCACAGGGAAAGAAATCATTGCCAAAAGCATCCATCAGCAGAGCCAGAGAAAAAATAATAATTTTATTGCGGTCGATTGCGGCGCAATTCCAAAAGAATTGGCAGCAAGCGAATTTTTTGGTCACTTAAAAGGTTCTTTTACTGGAGCAATAAGTGATAAAATGGGTTATTTTGAAGCGGCAAATGGCGGAACTTTATTTTTGGATGAAATTGGAAATCTTTCATACGAAAACCAAATTCAGTTGTTGCGAGCGCTTCAGGAAAGAAAAATTAAGCCCGTTGGAAGCAATAAAGAAATAAACGTTGATATACGCATTATTACAGCTACGAATGAAGATTTACGCGAGGCGGTAAAAAATGGCGATTTTAGAGAGGATTTATACCATAGAATTAATGAGTTTTCGATTCAGTCTCCATCTCTAAAAGACCGAGACGAAGATTTAATGGTTTTTGCCGATTATTTCCTTGAAAAAGCCAACGAACAATTGAATAAAGAGATCATTGGATTTTCGCCAGAAGTGGTTTCGATTTTTCAAAATTATAGTTGGCCAGGAAATTTACGTGAATTACAAAACTGTGTAAAACGTTCGACTCTTTTATCTAGAGGCGATTTTATAGAAAGTGATGTGCTTCCGGCAGAATTCTTTCAAATTCAAAAGCAGTCAGCAGCGAGTGGTAGTTTTTCATTGTCTGAAAATGAAAAAGAAGCTATTATTCATGCTTTATCGAAAGCGCAGAATAATAAGTCTGAAGCAGCCAAGCTTCTGAAAATTACCCGAAAAACACTTTACAACAAATTGAAACAATACAATATAGAATTAGAATAAAGCGCTTTATTTGAAGCGCTTTTTCTTTTTTTATATTTCCTGTTTTAATGCTTCAAAAAGAACAATAACTTTTTGTTCTAAATCAGAATAAATACTTTTAATGTCAAGCGTATTTAAATCTTCTTTTTCCAAAGTCTTTAAAATTTCTCCAATTTCTTTTGCCTGAATTTGTCTGAACATTGGAGCAATTCGGTGCGAAATTGATTTTATTTCATCGTGGTTAGTATCGCTTACTGCTGTTTTCAGAAGATTTAAATTATCATGAGTGTTTTCTATAAAAGATTTTAAAACTTCTTTTAAAGCAGAATCGTCCTGACCTAGAAAGTCCTTTAGAGTTTCTAACGAATACATCTGAGAAGCACTATCTTCATCATTTTCTATTGTTTCTGCAACAGGAATTTCTTCATGATCCAAAATGTGCTGGATAGTTTCTAGTAAAATTTTTGGCGAATAAGGTTTTTTGACAACCGTTGTAAATCCAGCATTTTTGTAAACCGAAAGATCTAAATCAGTTCGTCCGGTAAGTGCAATAACAGGCTGGTTTTTGAAAGTAGTTTCCGGGAGTTCTTTTAGCTTTTCTAAAAACATAAAACCATCGATTTCCGGCATCTGAATGTCAGTAATCACAAAATCAAAATGCGTATTTTGAATGGTTTCTAGTGCTTTCAAAGGATTAGTGAAAGAATAAACTTGATGTTGTTCTTGTTTTAAAACACCGCTGGTTAAGTTCAAAAGATTGATGTCGTCATCAACTACAATAAAAGTCTGTTTTTTGCTGTTTTTCAGAGGTTTGCTTATGGCCTCATTTTGAACAGGCTGACTATTATCAAAAAATAAAGGCAGTTGAATTGTAAAAGTACTTCCTTTTCCAAAAATACTATCCAAGCTTAAACTGCCACCCAAAATAGAAATAATTTTTTTACAGATAGATAATCCTAAACCAGTGCCTCCATATGTTTTTTCAATGTTTTCATTCGCTTGGGCAAACTCTTCAAAAACTAATTTCTGATTGGCTTTTTCAATTCCTATTCCAGTATCTTGAATAGAGATAGTAAAAGTGTCCTCTTCATCCGCATAAGCAGCAATTCGGATATGACCTTGTTCTGTAAACTTATAAGCATTTCCGATAATGTTGGTCAGAATTTGTTTTAATCGAAATGGATCACCAACGATGCGTTTCTGAAATTTTTCATCAACATTAATAATAAGATCAATATCTTTTTGCTTGTAAACAGTCTGGATATTTTGGGCAACATCTTCAATGATTTCAGGAAGTAAAAACGGAACTTTTTCAATCGAAATTTTTCCGGCCTCAATTTGTGAGAAGTCTAATAAATCCTGAACCAGCTGTGTAATATACTCAGATGAATTTTTGATGTTTTTGATAAAATAAGACTGCTTAGTATTCACATCTGAATTGCCTAAAAGTTCAGAATATCCCACAATGGTGCTCAAAGGCGTTTTTAAATCGTGGCTTACCGTAGAGATTAATTGTTCTCGGCTTTTAAGCAGATTTTTGGTCTTGAAATTGGCTATTTCTAACTGTTTTTTATAGACCTGAGATTTAGAATAATCACTCACAATCAAAATAGAGAAAAATACAGTTAACAATAAACCGATAACAGCAGAAGCAGTTACAATTTCGTTGACTCTTTTTAAAGATTTTTCTTTTAATGAATTATTTTTGATCGAATTGATGATGATTTCTCGTTCAATAATTCGAAGTACTTTTCTTAATTGATCAGAAATTGCCATTTCGTTCTGAAGCAATTTATTTTCTTCAAAATTCAAAGATTCTTTTTTCTTTTCGGCTTTTAATTTTACGGTACTTAAGAGTTTTTTAGAATTCGCCAAAATAGAATCAGAAGCTTTTTTGCTCAGCGTATTGGTGCTGTCATCCGGAATATTGGAGTTTAAATAATCAACATAGCGTTGCAGAACACTTCGCTGATAACTTCCTAACTGATTTGGGTTTTTTGTAAAATCCTGCAGTTCGAGTTTTCTCAGGTTAAACTCCATTTTTGTGATTTCGTCAATCGCATTATTAACCGAAGTTTCGTCGTCTGCTTTATTCTTGATTTCTTTTAATTGCTTGATGTTTTTGGTCTTTTCAGACAAAAGAAAAGTCACACTGTCTAAAAGTGTTTTCTGATATTCTGTAGTAACAATTTGTTTTAGAGTATCAAGACGAAGACGAAGCGAATCGGTTTCAATCAAATAATTTTTAAAATCTTTTTCAGAATTGCTTTGAATGGTTTGTCGCGCTAAACTTTCCGTTTTGTAAACATTAGAAAAAAGTTTACTGACTTTAAGGATTTTGGTCTTTTCGAAAGCAATTTTATCTTCCAGTTTGTTATAAACGACATTTTCCGAATACAAAAACCATCCGACGGTTACGACCAAAGCCAATAAAGCAACATAGCTGAATAAAACTTTAAGTGCGGTGTAACTTTTTTTGGTCTCCATATTTTACTGAAAGGTTTTTGGGGAAATTTGGGAATATTATAATGTCCTGCAATTTATCTAAAAAAATCTGTTTTAAGAACAGTGAAACTACTGATAATGTTATATAATTGTAAGGTGTATAAAGCAAAACAGCCGTAGATTATGTAAAATCTACGGCTGTTATTTATAATTTTTTAACGATTATAATGTTTCGCTTAACCATTTGAAAAACTCACCTTGCCAAACCTGAGCATTTTGAGGTTTTAAAACCCAGTGATTTTCTTCTGGGAAATATACAAATCGGCTTTTGATTCCTCTTAACTGCGCAGCCTGAAAAGCTTCTTGTCCTTGTCCGATTGGCACACGGAAATCTTTTCCGCCTTGGAAAATCAAAATAGGTCGGTTCCAGTTCTGAACCAAAGTTGCAGGGTTGAAAGTGGTGTAGGCTTTTTGAGCAACAGCATTATCTTTTTCCCAATATGCACCTCCAAAATCCCAGTTGTTAAAGAAAACTTCTTCAGTTGTTCCTAACATCGAAACGGTATTGAAAACTCCATCGTGAGCAATGAAAGTTTTGAAACGGTTTTTATGAATTCCAGCTAAGTAGAATACAGAATATCCTCCATAGCTCGCTCCAACGCAACCTAAACGGCTTTTGTCAACATAACTTTCTTTAGCAACATCATCAATTGCAGAAAGGTAATCGTCCATAACTTGTCCACCCCAATCTTTACTGATTTGCTCGTTCCATTCTACACCATGTCCTGGCATTCCACGGCGATTTGGCGCAACGACTACATAACCTTTAGCAGCCATTAATGAGAAATTCCAACGGAAAGAATACGATTGTGTCAATGCGCTTTGCGGGCCGCCTTGGCAGTATAATAAAGTTGGATATTTTTTTGAAGCATCAAAATTTGGAGGTAAAATTACCCAAACCAACATTTTTTTGCCGTCGGTTGTGGTAACGTAACGTCTTTCTGTTTTGCTTAATGTTAGAGATTTGTACGTTTCAGTATTTACATTAGAAAGTTGTTTCCAAGTGTTTTTCTTTAAATTAAAAGAAAAAATTTCGCCAGCATGATTCATGTCTGTTCTAGTCACGATGATATCATCTCCGGCAAATCCAACTAAATCATTTACGTCAAAATCTCCTTTTGTCAATTGCTGAACATTGATTGCGATTTTAGTCAAGCCAGGAAAATTAACCGAAAAAATTTGTTTTGTACCATCAATTGGCGCTACAAAAAATACTGTTTTTCCGTCTTTGCTCCAGATAAAATTATCTACAGTTCCGTCCCAGTTTGCTGTTAAGTTTTGTTTCATTCCTTTAAACTCAACAATAATATCATTTTTATCAGACTCATAACCGTCACGTTTCATTTGCAACCAAGTTAAATTTCCTGTTGGAGAAAATTGTGGCGCTGTATCGTAACCTAAATTACCATCTGTTTTATTAACCGTTTTTTGAGTTTCCAAATTGTACTCATAAATATCGGTATTGGTAGAAATAGCATAAGCCGTTCCTGCTTTTTTCTTGCAAACGTACAAAATGCTTTTGCTGTCTGGCGACCAGATATAATCTTCGTCACCACCGAAAGGTTTTTGCGGAGAATCAAAAGTTTCGCCTTTTAAGATATCGATTCCTTTTGCGCCGTCTTTATTTTCTTTATAAAAAACATGGTTGAATTTCCCTTCGTTCCAGGTATCCCAATGACGGTAATCTAATCCGTCGTAGATTTGCGCATCCGATTTTGTCAGGTTTGGATAAAAATCTTTACCTAAAACTTTGTCGATTTTTACTTCTTCGTTATAAACAACATATTTTCCGTCAGGAGAAATGTTTTTGTCTGTTAAGATGTCTTTAGTGTCTTTAATTTCAACTGCATTTCCACCTGTTACAGGAATCGTATACAATTTTGAAGACGATTTATTTTCTTCAACAGAAGGTGTAGAAACTTTAAAAACAACATTTTTTGCATCTTTAGAAATGCCAAGAGGTGTTACTCTTCCTAATTTCCATAACAATTCCGGCGACATTACATTCTGTCCGATAGCGTTTAAACTCATCATTATTAAGGTTGTTAATACTACTTTTTTCATAATCAATTATTCTATTTTTTGTGGCGCTAAAAATACAACAATTAAAATCCAATTAGTTAAATTCCAAATCCCAATTATTGTTAAAATTCTAAACTTACCTGCGATATTTTTTTTCGCCACGAATTCACAAATTTTTATTCACAAAGATTATCAAAATATAATTCGTGAATTCGTGGCGGAAAAAAATCATTATTTTTATAAAAAACTCTAAAAATGGAATTAAGTTATTGGGAATTAAAAAACTGGTTCACGAATGTAGATTACACTATCGTAGGAAGTGGCATTGTTGGTCTGCATACTGCTTTGCGCTTACGCGAAAGATTTCCAGCAGCTAAAATTCTGGTTTTAGAAAGAGGTATGTTGCCGCAAGGTGCGAGTACCAAAAATGCCGGTTTTGCCTGTTTCGGGAGTCTTTCTGAAATTTTGGAAGATTTAAAAACACATTCAGAAGAAGATGTTGTAACTCTGATTGAAAAACGATGGAAAGGTTTGCAGTTGCTTCGAAAAAAACTTGGAGATTCGGCAATAGATTTTAAACCTCATGGTGGCTATGAATTGTTTTTGAAAGAAGATGAATTCGGGTTTAATGAATGTATTTCGAGAATGCCGTTTATCAACGAAATCTTAAAACCACTTTTTAAAACAGATGTTTTTACCAAAGAAACAGACCGATTTGGATTTGGAAATGTTCAGGATTATTTAATTTTTAATCCGTTTGAAGCACAAATTGATACCGGAAATATGATGCAGGAATTACTAAGACAAGCAGTTTCAGAGAATATTTTAATTCTCAATCAGCAAACCGTAACCTCTTACGCAGATGCAGGAAATCATGCTGAAGTAGTTCTAAATGATTTTAGTTTTAAAACCCAAAAACTGCTTTTTGCTACAAATGGTTTTGCCGGATCTCTCACAAATGGAGCAGTTAAACCAGCCCGAGCACAGGTTTTAATTACAGAACCGATTCATAATTTAGACATAAAAGGAACGTTTCATTTAGATAAAGGGTATTATTATTTTAGAAATATAAATGATCGAATTTTATTAGGCGGAGGAAGAAACCTAGATTTTGAAGGTGAAACGACAACTGAATTTGGTCAGACGAAAATTATTCAAAATAAATTGGAAGATTTACTGAAAAATGTAATTTTACCAAATCAGGATTTTCAGATTGCACACCGTTGGAGTGGCATTATGGGAATCGGAAATAGTAAAAATCCTGTTGTAACTCAACTGTCTGAAAACGTGTTTTGTGGAGTGCGTTTAGGCGGAATGGGAGTGGCAATAGGCAGTTTAATAGGAACAGAATTAGCAGATTTAATATAATGGGAGTAACCAAAAGACCAATTAAAAAAACAACAACCGCAAGCAAACCTAAACCTAAAACGGCTTCAAAGAAAGGAAATCGTTCTTGGGGCGAAAGAATAAAATGGTTTTTTATAAAAGCTGCTTTATGGTTTTTTGGAATATCTATTGGGTCGGTTATATTTTTTAAATATGTTCCAGTTCCGTTTACGCCATTAATGCTTATTCGTGCCATCGAAAATAAATGGGCTGGAAAAGAAGTTTACTTTGACCACGATTGGGAACCGATTGAAAAAATTTCCATGAATCTGCAAAAAGCAGTTATTGCCAGCGAAGATGCTACTTTTTTAACACACAACGGTTTCGATTTTAAAGCGCTTCAAAAAGCCTATAAAAGTAATGAACGCGGACGCCGAATTCGTGGAGGAAGTACAATCTCACAACAAACCGCTAAGAATGTCTTTTTATGGCAGGGTAAAAGTTATTTCCGTAAAGGTCTTGAAGCTTATTTTACTGTTTTGATTGAACTAATTTGGGGTAAAGAACGTATCATGGAAGTTTACCTAAATAGTATTGAAATGGGGGACGGAGTTTACGGAGCTTATGCCGCAACAGAACATTGGTACCGCCGAGATGCTTCTAGTTTAACGCCAATGCAGGCGGCGGGAATTGCAGCAATTCTTCCAAATCCGAGAAAATTTAAAGCTACAGGTTCTTCAAGCTATATTAACAGAAGAAAAGAACGAATTGTCCGCGAAATGCGATACGTTGGAAAAATCAATTATAAAGGAGATGAGAAAAAGTAAAAAAGCTCTTTTTGCTTTTCTGATCTTGACCACAACGTTGACTTTTGGACAAGGAAAAACTTCAGAAATAGGTTTTATATCAGACAATGATTTATACACTTCGTCTAAAAACGATATGTATTATACCAACGGATTGGAATTTTTTTATCGGTTTTTATCAAAAAATGATAATGAAAAAATCAATAAGAAAGTCACAGAATTTCGTGTTGGACAATACATTTATAATCCGAGATTTATCAATGAAACTGCAATCGATATAAACGATCGTCCTTTTACTGCTTATCTTTTTGCAGAAGCTGGAAGAAGCTTCTTTTATCAAAGCGAGTCCGTTTTAAAGACTAATTTCCAGTTAGGATTTATGGGGCCAAATGCTTTGGGAGAAGAAACTCAGGTTGGATTTCATAAAATTATTGGATACAAAAAAGTCTATGGCTGGGAAAATCAATTGCATAATGCTTTTGCTGTCCAGGCGCATGTAATGTATTCTAAAAAAATGTTTCCATCAAAACACAATGATTTTGTCGATTTGCACTTTCATTCCGAAGCCAATTTAGGAACTATTTTCACAGGACTTTCAACTGGTTTTATGGCGAGATTTGGATTTAAAAAACTGCTTCCAATCTATGATTCTAATATGTATCATGCTTCTGTAAACTCACAGGTACAAACAGATATTAGAGAGTTTTACTTTTATGCCATGCCAAGTGTCAATTATCAGTTTTATGATGCCACGATAGAAGGCAGTATGTTTAATGATACAAGTCCGGTTACTTTTGACTTGGAACCGCTTCGATTTAATGCAGAAGCCGGCTTAAAATACCGACACAACAATTTTAATATTTCGTATTCTTTTCTTTATCGCGGAAGAGAATTAAGAGATCCCGGAATTGATACCAATGCTGGATATTTTTATGGATCGATAAGGATGGGGTTTTTGATTAAATAATCTTTTTTAAACAAAAAATTAAAATCAATATGATTGGATATTTTGTTTTCTTCGTTTTCGTAGCTATTTTTGCTTATGTAAGTGTCAAATGGGGGACATTTTTGATTTCAGATTTAATAGCTGGATTTATTTTATTAGTATTCTTTACACATTATCATTTTAGAAATGATCTTGACAAAAAAGCTGGAATTATGGTCTTTTTTGTTAACCTCATTCTCTATGTTCTTCTTTTTATTTCTTCTGTATTTATTTATTTTGACCAAGAAAATGAAAAAAAGACTTACTGGATATTTACCATTCTTGCTTCTTTTCTTTTAGTTATGTTGGAAAAAATGGTATTAAATTTTGATGATGCTTTTCAGGGTATGTATGTTCCTGTCGCGTTAGCTTTTTTTCCGATGTATCTTTTGAAATATTATATTAAATATATAAGAGAATAGATTTAAAAGAAATTTTTTCAACAGAAATTATTCTTTATCATCCAATTTTTCTATTTCCTTTTTTACTTCGGCTATTAGTTGTTGTTCGGTTGGGAGATATAGTTGATACTTACTTGCGATAATTGTTTTGTTGTTTTCAGGGAGGGTTATTTTGGCCATTGCATCGTTTTTGTCGGCACATAACAAAATTCCGATGGTTGGATTTTCAAAATCTTGTTTTTCAAAACGATCAAAGTAATTTACATACATCTGTAATTGTCCAATGTCCTGATGCGTTAATTTATCTGTTTTGATTTCCACAATAACAAAAGCTTGTAATAGCCGATTGTAGAAAACAAGGTCAGCAAAAAAATCATCGCCATCAAGATGTATGCGCTTTTGTCTTGCAACAAAAGAAAATCCGTTGCCTATTTCGAGTAAAAAATCTTGTAAATGTGTGATGATTGCATTTTCCAGATCTTTTTCATAGTAAGAAGCTTCTCGTTTTAATCCTAAAAACTCCAATATCATTGGATCTTTGATAATATCCTTCGGTTCTGTTGGAAGCTTTTCCTGTCTGGCAACATTCAATACCGATTTTACATCGTTGCTTAATAAAAGACGTTCAAATAGTTGACTGTTTACCTGTCTTTCCAATTCTCTGGCTGTCCAGTTGTTTTTCTCTGTTTCAGCAATATAGAATGTTCGTTTGTCTTCATTTGCAATACTTAATAATGTTTTATAGTGTGTCCAGCTAAATTGCGTCCGCAGTGCGGACGTATTTGGAAATATTCTGTAAAATTGTCTATATCTCTCCAATTGTCTTACTGAAAAGCCACTGCCAAACTTGGGCTGGAGTTCATTGGACAATGATTTTATGATAAATTCGCCATATTTTGCCCTTTCTTTACCGTCTTGTTCTTCTTCCAAAATCACTTTTCCGATTTGCCAATACATCAGCACTCGTTCCTTATCGACAGAACGGATGGCTCTATTTTTTGCATCGGAAATAATGTTGTGTACTTGTTGTATGAGTTCTTTTTTTAGTTGCATAAGTGTTCCAAAACAGGTTGTGTTAAGGAAATAAAATTAAAAGCAGAAGTATTGGAAGAGAGCTAGTAAAAGTTATAATTGTATTATAATAAGTTAATAGTGAGCAACTAAAAACAACAAAGCCACTTCTGTTTGAAATGGCTTTTATTTATTTTTTAATAAAAGAAAAAATCAATACGTCTCATAAATTATTTCATCGCTCATTTTAAGTTTTGCATCAAAAGAAACATATAAAAATAACCTGCCAGCAGGAGAATCGCCGGCATCGTAACCTATTTTGAACGATTCTTCATCATTAAAAATAATCTCTGATGGTTTTAGAATTTCAATATTTTCATCTGGATGTTTTTGCTGAATAAATGCCAAAGCTTTCTGATTTAGCTGAGCGAAATTTTTATACAGTTTTGTAATGATTGAACTTAATTTTTCAATTTCTTTTTGGGTTCGGGCTTCTGTTGAAACGTAAAGTTCGGAATCTTCAAAAACTAAGGAAGCAGAATAATTTGAGGACGAAATATCATATTTGAAAACCGCAATTCCGTCAATAATATAATCTTCTTCTTTTATAAGATTATTGGCGTAATCTAAGGATTCTAATTTAGGATTGTGACTTGTATCGAGTCCAGATATTTTATTGTCTGAACAGTACAGTCTTTTAAGCATTGTATTTTGACTAATATCTAAAATGGAAATATGATTATAAAAACAACGTAAATCTTCGAGTTCTTTGTTGTTTTGGAGATTAAGCTGTTTGAGTACATTATTACTGCATCGTAAGGTTTGCAATGAAATACATCCGCTCAAATCGAGACTCAATAAACCATTCTGACTGCATTCTAAATGTTTAAGATGAGGTTTTTCTCCTAATTCTATTCCAAAAATGTGATTGTATGAGAAGTCGAGTTCTTCTAAAAGCGGATTGTTTTCTGTAGAAAGATCGGTCAATAAGTTCCAATGACAGATAAGCTCTTTTAGAAGAGGATTATGTTTCAGATTTATTTTTTTTAACCGATTGAAACCGCAGTTCAAATGCTGAAGTGCTGTATTGGCTGATAAATCAAGATACAGAATTTCATTCTCATTACAGATTAATTCTTCTAACTGCAAATTATGGCTGACATCGATAGACTGAAGTTTATTGTAAGAACAGTTTAAACTTTTTAAAGAAGTAAAATATTCTAATCCGTTTAGATTTTTTAACTTTTGTACATTCAAATCCAGTGAAACAATATTTTCGACATCATTTGTTTGAATTGTTGTTTTATCCTGAGAGAAATTCTCCAGAACATATTGTTTAAAAACAGAATCGGTAAAAGAATGGGTAATATCCATAATTGAATTTTTTAATCTAGTTCCATATCTTTTGTTAAGTCATCCCACTTTTTATTGAGGTATTCTTTTGTATAAGTTAGCATTTCAGGACTAATGTCGTAGGTTGTTTGTACCGTTGGACTTAAAATGGCTTTTCCTTCTTCAAAATGAATATAGACATGTACACCATTGTCTCCCCAAAAGAAAGGAAAAACAATTGCCATATTTTCTACACTTTCACTTACATATTTTTCCAGACTAATGATAAATGCAAACATTGGAAGCATTTCCAAATAATTTTCACTAAAAAACATAATTCCCCAATGCCATTCTTGGGTAGTTTCATCATAATCTGAAAAAGCCATTGCTTCCTGATAGCTAATCCAGCCGTTGAGAATTTCTTCATTGCTATTATTATCGTCATAAAAACGAAGTAATTTGCTGGTCAGAGGCATTTTAGAATACATTTTTCGACTGTCCCACCATTTTAGCCAGTTATCGTTTAGTTCTGGTTTTTCGGGAGGACTGCTTAAAAATTTGTCAAGCTGAAGTTTGGTGATTTTTACTTTACAGAATAGAGAACTTAATTCAGACATGATTTTGTAATATTTTAAATTTCGTTTTTAGATATAAAAAAGTTTCCGGCATGAATTCCCATTACCACTCCATAAAGAGAATAGAATGATTATCAGGGTCTTTTAAGAATAATGCCATTCCGTCGGGATATTCCCAAGGGCCGGAAAATGTACTGCTTTTCATTTTGTGAGGATTTGATTCTGAAGTTTCGGTAACATGATTTTTAATAAATCTTTCGTATGTTTCCCCTATATTGGCTTCATTTATCTCAATATTTCCTGTGTTTAGAGGTCTTTCTTCGGTACTTATTTTAAGTTCAAAATGGTTGCCAATTGGAACAGAAAAACCTTTTGAACTTTTTAAATCTTCTTCATCAAGATCAAAAACCTTTTTGTAAAAATCAAAGGACTTTTGAAGATTTATACTATAAAACCAAGCTGAAATTCTCATAAAAATATTTTTAGATTATTATTTTAATGGCGATTATCACATTGAAGGTAAATTTCTTCGTTTGATTTATCTATAATAGAAATGGCTGGACAGCCAAAAGATTCATATAAAAAACCAAAGACAACTTCTGGTTTATTCTTAAAAAGTTTTCCTGTATATTGTTCAACAGCATCGTCTCCGTTTTCATAATTTAATGAAGTAGGAGATGTGCCTTCGCTTTGACTGTATAATTTTTCAATTATGATTTCTTTGGTTTTGGAATCAGTAACTAAAAGACGTCTGGCATAAATTATTTTATTGCTATCTAGATAATCCTGTAAAAAATACTGATAACTGCCTGTTTGATAAGAATAAGTATTTCCAGCGTTGGTGCCCTTTAGCGTATTTTTATCTTCTTTTTTTAAAGATTTAGACGGATACTCTTTTTGAGCAATTTTTTTCCATGAAATTGGTTTTAAACCTTCTTTCGAAAACGGATTTTCTTTACCAACATAGACCAAAGCATCCCGATAATATTCACTAAATCCATTTAGATTTTTTTTGTTGATTTCAAAACCAATCATAAAATCGTAATTATGATATGGCCAGTCTTCTTCTGAAGAATAACCGTTTAACATCGCCACCGTTTTTAAATTTTTGACTAAAAAAGAAGCCAATTTGTTTTTGGCATAATCGTAAACAAAAACAGAATCGGTTTCTTGAATGTTGGTTTTAGAAAGAAATCTTTTTCTATAGTTTTTAGAAAAAGCAAAATACTGAGCATCATGTTTTCCTAGTTTTTCAATGTTAGGTAAAGCAAGAGTATCTTTTTCGTCGTCTACAGGATAAATATCCGAAAGCGAAACAAAAGCAATATCACTACTGTCTTTTGGCATAACCGTAAACAAATTGATACTTTCTTTTCTCGGAGTTGCTTCACCTTCCTGTAAAGAATCGGTTTCTACAGTTGTATTTTTTGATAAGTCCTGCTGTTGCGATTTAGCTGACTCCTTTTTGTTGCAGGCAGATAATAAGATTAAAAAACAGGCAGATAATAGGAACGGTTTTATTGTCATTTTACAGTTGTGGATTTTAATTTATTATTCGTTATGTACGAAAGTACTTTAATTTGTTTAAACTTGAAAGTGAAAGCTTAGTCAATTTTTCTGTTTTTCAACATTCTTCTAAAAAATAAATAAGCAGTGAGACATATTATTAAATGAGGTAAAACCAGCATTGCTAAAAAATTCCAGCCCGATAGGAGTATATCGGAATTAAATTCCTTTACAGATAAATCGCCTATCATAAAACAAAACAATGTTGTAAACGAAATCAGGCAATAAGTTGCTAATGAATAAAATCTGTTTTTTCTAATAGGTTCATAATGGTTCAGAAAAATGGTAACGGATGAGAGAGACAAGAACAAAACAAATCTTAAAGAGAAAAAAAAGGACAAATTGGAAAGTATAATCAGCCAGAAACTTTTAGTCTCATCTTGTATCTCAAAAAAACGATACAATAAACCACCTGAAATTAAAAGACTGAACAGTATAATCAGCAACCATGTTTTAATAAAGTAAAATGTCATTGTTTTGCTATTTTCTTTGTAAATAATTATCGATTAATTGTTGATTTCCTCCTTATAACTTTTTATCCCGAATGATCAATATACAAATACCAAAGACCATTTATTTTTCGCATTATCCCCGAAAATTGTCCCGAACTATTTTTTCCATTTGGAGCTTCGACACTAAATTTGGCGCTTACAAAAGCATCTTTTTTTGAAAGAGGTTCAACAACAAAATCGGTCATGGTTAGTTTTCCCATTCTTTCTTTTGGCCAGTATTTCTGAAAGAAATCGGCAATATTGTTTTTTCCATAAACTACACCGCCGCTGTAAATCATTCGAACAGAATCTAGAGGAGCATAAAATTCTAGATAACCTTCAAGATCACCATTATTCCAGCAGGTTTGCTGTGCTTTTAAACGATCAAGAATCTGTTGCACAATTTTATCCTGACAATTACCATTAAAAGAAAGCATGAGAAAGAATCCGAGAAATAGAAATTTTAAGTATCGCATAGTTTTGTCTAATTAGTAAGTATCAAATAGATAAAATTATAAAAACAAATAAGGAAAAAGAGCTGAGAAAAGCCATCAATATGTTGAAATAAGTTTAATTGATTTAAGACATTTTATCAATTAAATGTTAGTCCATAACGATAAATCAATTGTTTTTTATTTTGATAACATTTCCTGTTTTTTTATCAAATGTAATTGTTTTGTTTGGGCCTCCATAAAATAGCGTCAGCGTAATGGTAGTATCGGTTTCATTTTTAAAAATGATGTCTTTTGCAGTTCTGATCTTTATATCCAGATTATCATTCATAAGCTCTGAATCGGTGCATTTAATAATTCTTTTTTCAAAAAATCCTTTTTTCTCAATGATTTCAAGCCATGGATAAACCATTGGGCCATATCCTACAATCTGAGCTCTGTAATTTTCATTGAGATTTTTATTAATATATAAACCTAATGAAGTGGTTGAGTTTACCAATGCATAAAAAGGAAGCATCATGGCAATAATACTCAATGCAAATGTTATTACTAAAGCGACTAAAAGAAGTTTGGCTAAAAGCTTTTTCCAAAAAACAATAATGATGACAAAACTCATAAACAGCCAAAGCCAGAACAAAATTGCATCACTGTAATAACCCCGAAGACTTATTGCTTTAAAATAATATAAGGCACAGTCCAATATGGAAATTGCGCTTAGAATAAGATAAAATCGCAGTATTATTTTTTTATTTAAGCTCATACTTTTTCGAAATAAATTTTAAACAAAAAATTACAACAATAGATAAAACCATAATAGCCAGAAAAGAAAGTGAAAGCGTATAATGCAATTCTTCGTTAAAAAGATAAGTGCTCCAGGAAGATTCTCTATCTACAAAAATGGTGTAGTTCCAGAAAAACCAAACTGAAATTAGACATAGCAATTGAATTATGATTCTTATCGGTTTGTTTTTGATAAAATAGAGTAACAGAAAAACAATCGTTAGAATAATGGTCGTAAATACAGACATTAAATAAGCATCATCAAAAAAACTACTGTCAGGATTTCCGCTGGATACTCTTTCAGACAGACTTCCCATTGCCCAGTAAATTTCTGTGAAAGTGGTCAGAAAAATTAATAAAGGAATCGCAAGGGATCTTTTAAGAAATTGAATGGTTTTATTTAATAGTGATTGTTCCATTTATTTACAATTGGTAATAATCTGTTCTTTTGATGGATTTGATTTATTGCCTTGAAGTTCTATTTTCTCAATTTTATTTTCTTTAAGAAGGCGACTGAACGGACAATAATTTTCGAAGCTTTTGTTCTGAAAAAAATACAGCAGTTTTATTACTTTTAAATTTGGAAACGTAATATTTCCATTGATTGTTTTGTTTTCGTTTAAAGCGAAAAAGCCATTTACAGTTTCCAGTTTTTCTAAAGATATCGAGGTTAGTAAATCAGAGTACTCAACGCTGAAATTTTCATGTACAGTTTGCAGATTTTTAAAACAATTTAATGTTTTGATATCGCTGTTCATAATCATAACCGTTTGAGTTTCTTTAATCTGATTAAATCCATCCAGTGTTTGAAGTCCCGAATTTCCTATGATAAATATTTTTTTTGCTTTAACTAGATTATTAAAACCGGAGATTTCTATTAAAGGATTTTCGGTGTATTTGCCACTGTTGTTTCCAAAAGTAATATCGCCGTTCACTGTAGTTAATTTATCAAAACCGCTAATCTTTTTTAATTCACATCCTGAAATAGTAAAATGTCCGTTTACCTGTTCAAGGTTTGTTAATCCCTTTACTGACTCCAGATTTTTGAGTTTGAGCACCAATAATTCGCCGTTGATTTTTTGGATACTTGAAAGTGCATTCAAATTTTGAATTTCCTTCGATAAATCTGAAGATAAAGTATCGCCAATAATTAGATTTCCATTGATATAAGTGTATTTGTTTTGTCCAAAGTCATCAACCTCTTTCTGAGTTTTTAAATTGATGTTTCCTTTGAAAACTTTATCTGTTTTTGCAATTTCTAAATTCATAGTCTCTATTTTCTCATTTGAAGCCCCGTTGGACATTCTTTCAGACAGATTTTCCATTCCCCAGTAAGTTTCTATAAAAGAGGCTGTGAAGAACAATAATGTCATTAGTAGTAATGTCGTGAAAAACAGAATAATTTTATTTTTCAAGATAATAGCCGTTACTGCCATATTTTACGTATTAGTTTTAATAATTTCGGCGATTCATCTTCTTTATTTTGTTGCTCTATTTCTGTCAAAGATATTTTAACAACATTAGCTTTTTCCCATTCTTCATACGTTGGCTGTTTCAAATTTTTCCCTCCTTTATGGGCATGATCTACATATCCTTTTGGAGATTCAGGAAGTTTTTCTTCGCATTCTTTCGAGCATAAATTCGCAAGTAATGGTAGATTATCTGTTCCAGTTCGCAACGTTATCCATAACTGGTTTGTTTCGTTGTAGCTGATTTCTTTCTTACAGATACTGCATTTTAATGAATTTCCTTTATATCGTACAGGGTTATGGTCAAGTAACGGAAATCCTTTTCTGTTTTTGTAGTTCCCATATAAAACTCTTGTGCTCACCCTGCTGTTTTTTAGGTTTTTACAATTTATTATTTCATAAGGAAACCAAAACAAGTCATATGAAGTATAAGGGTCAAAATATTCGAGAGATTCCATTTCTCCAATTTCCGGCGGAATTCTTTTTAATTTGCTACCATACAACCATATTTTTTTTACTTTTTTAAGCTTTGCAATGCTTTCAGGTAAAGTATATATTTGAGAATACAATTCGTAACCTAAAGCCTCCAAGGGAGAAAATTCTTCGATGTTTTCATCATAAACTTTATCAATGTATTGACATAATTTAATCCATGCTTCAGAGTCTCTGTCTTGTACGTCGTTTTTTATTTTGGAAATTCTCTCATTCATAATCCTTTACAAATAAAATTATTTATCTGTTTTTTCATTCTCAATATAATTTTTGACTATTTCTAAAAACTCGTCTTTGGTCAAATAACGCTTAAGAAATTCTTCGAGAGTGCCTTCGTTTTCAATTTCACTGAAAAAGACTTCATGATCGGTAGAATAAACTGTCGGGTTTTCGGGATTTGGATCTGTTAGACAGATAAAAAACTGATCAGGATATCCATAGGAATAACAAATACAGATAAAATCTAAATCGCCACCTTCAACTACTTCTCTAACTTCAGCTTCATCTATTAATCCGTCAAACTCTTCAAAATCTTTTGTGCCTTGTTTAAAAGGGGTAAAAAGAAAATTTCTGTAAAAATCCTGTCCGTACGGAAGTTCGTGATCAGAGAAAAAATGATTTAGTAATTGGTCATAAAATTCCTTTCTGTTTTCCTGATACAATTCACGGTTATCGGCATAAAATTCATCGGCTCCGTATAGTTCATCTTCATAATAGTCGGTATATAAAGGATGACTGAATTCGATTGACTGTAAATCTTCCTGTAATGAATTTCCTTTTACTTTGTCTATGTTTCCGCCAATTTGCTGGATTCGGTCTACTATTTCTTTTTTCATTTTTTGGTGTTTAGTGTATTTGAATTTTCGTTGGCTATAGTATTCGGTGTTGTCGTTTTTAAAAAGGATTGACGCTATAAACAAAAATAAGAAACCTTTTTAAAGAAATATCTTTCAAATTGAATAATTGTAAATAAGTATTCAAGAATTTTATTCTTAACCTTTTGATAATATGGTGAGTAGTTTAAATTTTTACTTTTAATTAAAATTTAAATTATGGAAATTAATTGGGTTGTAATAGGAGTAGTGATTTTACTGATTGTTGTTTTAGTTGTATTGACCATCAGAAAAAATCTAAAAGAGAAAAAGAAATTGGAAAATTTACTAAATAATGATTTCAAAAAAGCTGAAAAAGTTGATGTCGATGCTGAGGATTCAGCTAATGAGAAATAAAGATAGATTTGTGATTTCAAACGAGAAATGAAATTAGAAATTCTACAAAGTATATCGTCAATCTTTTTCGATTCACGAATGTGATTTCTCGTTCCGAAATGACAAGATTGCAAAACCTTAGAAAAAAATAAACCCTTGTAAACAGAATTTACAAGGGTTTTGATTTTGTGGAGAATACCGGATTCGAACCGGTCGCCTCTACGCTGCCAGCGTAGCGCTCTAGCCAAATGAGCTAATCCCCCAAAGCGTCAACAAATAAAGTCAAATAATTCTCAAAAAACAAATTTAGAAATCAATCAGATAAAATATTTTTCAAAAGCGTAACTTTACGTTTAAATCTATTTTTATGAGTTCAGAAAATCTAAATGGAAGTTTAGAAACTTCTTTTCAAAATACAATTGCAACGGTACAATTTGGACATCCTGCCAGCAATTCTTTTCCGAGAGCTTTGTTAAACCAACTTACGACTGAAATTAATTCGCTGAGTAGAGATGAAAATGTTTCTGTTATTATTTTAAAAAGTGAAGGAAACAGAGCATTTTGTTCCGGAGCTTCTTTTGATGAACTTTTGCAGGTTGAAAATGAGGAACAAGGCACAGAGTTTTTCTCAGGCTTTGCTCATTTGTTAAATGCCATGCGCAATTGCAATAAATTAATTATTGGTCGTGTTCAGGGAAAAGCTGTTGGTGGTGGAGTCGGAATTATTTCGGCTTGTGATTATGTTTTTGGAACTCCTGAAAGTGCTATAAAATTGTCTGAACTGGCAATCGGAATTGGCCCATTTGTTATTGAACCTGCTGTTTCTCGTAAAATAGGAAAAACGGCGATGACTCAAATGACTTTGGCACCACATGAATGGAAATCTGCTGAATGGGCTTTTGAAAAAGGACTTTATTCAGCTTTAAGTGATTCTGCGAATTTGGATCAGGATGTCGAAAATTTTGCCCAAAAATTAAGTTCTTATAATCCCGAAGCTTTATTTGAAATGAAAAAGATTATTTGGGAAGGAACAGAAAAATGGGAATCACTTTTGTTTGAACGCGCTGCAATTACAGGCAAATTGGTTTTATCTGATTTTAGCAGAAATGCTTTACTGCAGTTTAAAAAATAGCTATGATATAAGTCATTTATTTTGGGGAAATAACTATATAATTTTGACAAGGAGTTGCTAACTAAAAAAAAATAAACACATAGAAACATAGATTTAGTTTGTGAATAAAAGAAATTAGAAAGAAACTAGTTTCTCACACATAGAATAGCTATGTGAATTTATGAAAGTGAAACGCCTTTTTTTAATTTCCAATTAGCTATGTTTCTATGTGTTTAAATATAGCGGTAAAGTTTCTATGAACTGGTTAGACTTAGAAGAAGAGTTAGATAGAATAATCCAATTAATTCTTTTAATCTGTGGCTATAAAAAATAAATATAATTTAAAATGAAACTTATTTCCTTATTCCAAAAAGTTGACATTGCAGAGAAAATTAAAGAGGCTCCAGACAGTGGTTATCAAATAGGCGTTGTCATTGGATCTTTCATTCCGTTTCTTGTTTTGGGCGGACTTGCTTTGTGGATGTATCTTAGGGCTAAAAAAAGAGACAAAAACGGCAATTAATTTGTAAATTTGCAAGCTTAAAATTAAAAATCGATGAGTAATATCAGAATTACAAAACAGTTTAGTTTCGAAACCGGTCACGCTTTGTACGGTTACGACGGAAAATGTAAGAACGTTCACGGACATAGTTATAAATTATCGGTAACGGTTATTGGCTCACCAATTACGGATCGATCGAATGTAAAGTTCGGAATGGTAATTGATTTTTCGGATCTAAAGAAAATTGTAAAAGAAGAAATCGTCGATCAATTTGATCATGCAACTGTTTTTAACCAAACGACTCCGCATATCGAATTGGCTAATGAATTAAAAAACCGTGGGCACCATGTGATTTTGGTTGATTACCAGCCAACAAGTGAAAATATGGTGGTTGATTTTGCAGAACGAATTAAAAATAGACTTCCTGCCGGAATTGCCCTTTTCTCATTAAAACTTCAGGAAACAGAATCTTCGTTTGCAGAATGGTATGCAAGTGATAATTTGTAAAAAAGTTAGAGGTTAAATGTTAAAAGTTAGACGGCAAAGTCGAAATTGATATTATATAACCTCTAAACCTAACACATAACCCTTAACTCATAACTCCCAACTTTCATCAATGAAAAAAATATATTTTGCTTCAGATCAGCATTTTGGTGCGCCGACTCAGGAATTGAGTTTACCGCGCGAAAAGAAATTTGTTGCCTGGTTAGATGAGGTTAAAGAAGATGCAGAAGCCATTTTTTTGTTAGGAGATTTGTTTGATTTTTGGTTTGAATATAAAACAGTCGTTCCAAAAGGTTTTGTGCGTGTTTTGGGGAAACTGGCTGAAATTCGCGACAGTGGAATCCCGATTTATTTTTTCGTAGGAAATCATGATTTATGGATGAACGACTATTTTGAAAAAGAATTGAATATTCCCGTTTATCACGATAACAAAGAATTTACTTTTAACGGAAAAACCTTCCTGATTGGACACGGCGACGGAAAAGGCCCTGGTGATAAAGGCTATAAAAGAATGAAAAAGGTATTTACGAATCCGTTTTCAAAATGGCTTTTCCGTTGGCTTCATCCAGATTTAGGTGTTGGTTTAGCACAATATCTATCTGTTAAAAACAAATTGATTTCTGGTGACGAAGACATTAAATTTTTAGGTGAAGATAAAGAATGGCTGATTCTATATGCCAAACGAAAGTTAGAAACCAAACATTACAATTACTTTATTTTTGGACATCGTCATTTGCCAATGATTCGTTCTGTTGGCGAAAATTCAGAATATGTAAATCTTGGGGACTGGATTGGTTACTTAACATATGGTGTTTTCGATGGAGAAAAATTTGAACTTTTAGAGTACAAGAAATAATTACTTTTTAGCACTAGGATAAATTCCGATCTTGTGCGTTCTCAAAATATAACTGGATAATTGTTTGCTGTTTGAAAGCTGGAAATTAATCGCGTTCGAAGCTTTTTTGGGCATGTGGCATTCTATGCAATTATCTGCCAATAATTTCTCAGGCATTGTTTTAAGCGTTGTTTCATTGTGTTCTAATCCCTGATGACAGCTCATACAGATTTTAGAATAAGACGCCATGTTTTTAGATGCATTTTCATGCGGATTATGACACGTAATACAATCCATTTTATTGCTGTTCATAAAACATTTACTTTGTGCCATTAACCTAAATTGGTTTCCGTGAACATCAAAAGTAGCAGTGTCATTTATACTTCGGGTTTCACGAAAGTATTCGGATAAATTATCTCCTGGTTTAAAGTCAAAACGGGATTTTAATTTCATTCCATCATTTCCTGCGTGGCATAAAGCACAGGCATCAAGTCTCTGTTGTCTGCTCAATGATTTAAAACTTGTAATGCTATTGGCGATTTTAATGTTAGGGTTTTTCAAATGAAAATCAACATGTTTTTTGGCTGGGCCATGGCAGCGCTCACAGTCAATTCCGTACACAATTGTTTTTTTATTGATGGCATCTTCAACGTCCATTGACATGAAATTTTTGTCTGCAGAACTTTGGTTAATCGTGCGCGAACTAATATTAGAACTATGACAGGCATAACAATCTTTAACCACCATTCGGTCAAAATAAGGTTTATCAGCAGGGAAACCTGGACTTGTGGCCCAATTGTTTATTGAATGATAAAAGGAAACTGGTAATTCGTAAGTGTTATTATTTTTCCAGTAAACAGAGGTTTGTGCATGTTTAGTTCCAAAAACAATTTCGAATTTATATTTGGAAAGTTCTTTTCCGTTTTTGTATAAAACTTGATACAAACTGTCGCCCCGTTTTTGCATGACCAATTTGGTGTCTTTATCATAAATGAAAGTATGATTTTTAGAATCGAAATCGCCTGAAACATTTCCTAAAATTGCAGGAGCAGTAGCTTTAAAATGGGAACTGTGAAGCGCCATTTCAGATTGTACTTTATGACATTGCACACAACTTTCCGAACCCGCATAATCGGTGCCGCGAGGATCTATGTATTCTTCTGATTTATTGGAACAGTTGACAAAGAAAATTGCCAAGAAAATAGTGGAGAATAGAAATACAGCTTTTTTCATTGCTGTAAATATACTTTTTTTTGATTTGAATCAAAATATATTTCAATAATGAAAAAATGTTGTTAAAATATTTAGAATGCTTCTTAATTCATTCCAACTCCGTAGATATATTCATCTAATTCGATTTTGAATAAAGAACCTTCAACTAAATCTTTAATAGATTTTAATTCGGTCATATTTACAGCCAGATCAATCGAATTACAAGGTGTTTTCAATAAGAATTTATGGCAGGAATATTTCATTTCGCAAGCTTCGCAGCAAGCATTTTCAATCATACTATCTTCTATTAAATCGCAAAAAAGATTTAATTCAGCCAATGTAAAATAAAAGCCGGTTTCTTTAAAAACCAATTGCACTTTGTCCGAAATAGTAGTGTTTCGGTCTTTCCAGTAAAAAGCTATTCCAAAGTTATTATGATATATCTGTTCAATTTCTCTCATCGTAAATCCTTTTATTTCAACAAATATAAATATTATTTAAATTAATTCTAAATAAAAAAATCATAAAAAATAAAAAAAAATGAACCATATAAGTGATATAAGTTCATATTAAAGAGATTTTATTTTGAGAAGTATTGAATAATAAAAAAAGCCTTCAGTTTTTAGCTGAAGGCTGATCTGATAAATTTCAATATTAAATGAACTTATATCACTTATATGGTTCAAAAAAAGTTATTTAAGCCATTTCTTTATATTAGAAAGAAATTCTTTCTGTTGATCTACAAAAAGATAATGAGAACAATTGTCCAGAAAAGCAAAATGATTTACACCAGCAATATCTTTTATAGATTGAATTTGTGCCGATGAAAAAATGCCGTCATCTTTTCCATAAATAGCCAAAATGGGAACTCCTTCAGCTTTGATTTTCTTTAATAAAGGTCGGCTGTCGATATTATTTTGTTTTTCGTTTTGATAAAAAAGCAAAGGCGCATTTTTGTTTCGGATATTCGTTTTATAAAATTCACTGGCTTCATAATTAGCATACAACTTTTTGGATGCTTTAGTAGGATTTGGCATTTTAAAGTAATTTTCATCACTTGCTAAATCAAAACAATGTTTTCGATATCCTGCAGAATTTTTATCAAGTTTTTCTATGTAAGCTATTTTATTAAGTGTTTTAGAATCGCCGTCATGTATTTTTTTAATAGAACTTAAAATATGATTGTAAGTTTCCTGTTGCGAAAATAAAGCTCCTGCCAAAATTAAAGCGCTGATTTTCTGCGGATATTTATTAGCATAAAGTGTCGCCACTAAACCGCCAAAACTATGACTTAGTAAAACCGCCTTTTTCAAATGATACTTTGAGTAGATAGAATTTAAATCCTGAATAGCTTCTTCATAAGTAAAAGTTGCATTAGAATCTGTAGATCTTCCTTCGCCACGACGATCGTAAGCAATAACATAAAAACCTTGATTGGCTAGATTTTGAGCAGTTGTTCCTTCGAACAAAGTAGCATTCCCACTTGGGCCTCCGTGAATGAAAATTACAGGTTTGTTTTTCTCGTTCCCGTAAGTTTTGATGTAAAGATTTTGCCCTTGTACGAATAGAGATATGATCAAAAATAAATAAAGAAAGAATGATCTCATTTAATCCAATTTACTATGATCATCCATATCTCTTTTCAAATCTAAATTTCTAAATGTTGGCGATTTTAAAGCTGTTACAATTACGGTTAAAAGTGTAACACTTCCTCCAAAAACAACTGAAGTTACGGCTCCCATCAATTTTGCAGTTGCACCGCTTTCAAAAGCACCTAATTCATTTGAAGAACCAACAAAAATCGAATTTACAGCACCTACACGTCCACGCATATGATCGGGAGTTTTAAGCTGTAAAATCGTTTGACGGATTACTACCGAAATTCCGTCAGCCAATCCGCTTAAAAATAAAGCGAAAACAGAAAGCCAAAAATAAGTAGAAAGTCCAAATAAGATGATTGATAATCCGAAAACAAAAATGGCAATTAAAAGTTTCTTTCCTGCATTTTCATACAAAGGCACATAAGCAGAAACAAGCATCGTGATAAAAGCACCTACAGCAGGAGCGGCTCTTAGGATTCCGAAACCTTCTGAACCCACTTTCAAGATGTCTTGCGCAAAAACGGGCAATAATGCAACGGCACCGCCAAATAGTACTGCAATCATATCAAGTGATAATGCTCCAAGAACAATTTTGTTTTTAAATACAAAAGTTAAACCTTCCATAAGGCTGTCTTTTATAGATTCTCCCATTTTTGGATTTATGATTGGTTTTTGACTGATTTGCGATAAAGCAATTAAAGAAAGAATTGAGAATCCGAAGACCAAACACATTGACCAGTGAACTCCAATCCAATTAATAGAGAATCCCGCCAATGCTGGTCCCATTACAGCTCCAATCTGCCAAACCGAGCTGCTCCAAGTTGCAGCATTTGGATATACTTTTTTAGGAATGATTAATGATAGAAGAGAAAAAATAGTTGGTCCCATAAAAGAACGTACGATTCCACCAAAAAATACTAAAGCATAAATCGAATACAAAATAAGATGCGTAGACCAACCTCCAATTACTTTTGGCCAAGTGAGTAAGAAAAGCCCAAAACTGATTACAGAAAATCCTAAAATACATTTTACCAGCAAACTTTTCTTTTCTCTTTGATCAACTATGTGTCCTGCAAACAAAGACATTGAAACGGCGGGAATAATCTCCATTAAACCAATAATTCCTAAAGAAAGCGGATTCTTGGTTAAACTGTAGACTTCCCATTCAATTACAATAAACTGCATCGACCAGGCAAAAACCATCGCAAAACGCAATAATAAAAACACATTGAATTCTCTATAACGCAATGCCTGATAAGGATCAGGTTTGTTGGATTTAATTTCTTCCATTTGTTCGAATATCTTTCAGCATAAGCTGTGTTGAAACAGTTCCATTCCATTCATTTTCGGCAATGGTGTAAGCCAATTGAAACAGATTTTGATTTTGTGTTATGTTTAGTTTTTTTCCGAGTCCAAATCCAATAGCAGCGATTCCGTCTGAGTTGTACTGTTTCGCGAAAAGCCTTAAATGCTCTTCTTCTGCACCTAGAGTTTTGGCATAACCAGTATCTTTCACATCTGTAGTCATAAAAACAGGTGTCATATTTTGTGGTCCAAAAGGTTCAAATTGTTTTAAAATCCGAATCAATTTTGGGGTTATATCAGAGAAGTTTATTTCGGCATCAATTTCGATTTCCGGAGTTCGCATTTCGGGTTGAATGGTTTCTTGCACGCATTTCTCAAAAGCTTCTTTAAAAAGCTGATAATTTTCCGCTTTTAAAGTCATTCCTGCAGCATACATGTGACCTCCAAATTGCTCTAAATGTTCTGAACATGCATCGAGCGCATTGTAAACATCAAAGCCTTTTACAGATCGGGCAGAAGCCGCGTATTTGTCGCCGCTTTTAGTAAAAACCAAAGTCGGACGATAATAGGTTTCAATTAATCTTGAAGCGACAATTCCGATAACGCCTTTGTGCCAGTCTTCCTGAAAAACGACAGTCGAAAATCGTTCTTCTTCATTGTTCTGTAAAATCTGCTGAAATGCTTCTTTGGTAATTTTTTTGTCTAAATCTTTTCGGTCGGCGTTGTATTGTTCGATTTCTGAGGCGAATTGCTGTGCTTGCTCAAAATCAAATTCGGTTAACAATTCAACAGCATGATTTCCGTGTTTGATTCTTCCTGCGGCATTAATTCGTGGCGAAATAATAAAAACAACATCAGTAATGTCTAAAACTTTCTTTTTTACCTGATGTACCAAAGCTTTAATTCCAGGTCTTGGTTCACTATTGATTACCTTCAATCCGAAATAAGCCAAAACTCGATTCTCTCCAGTTATCGGAACAATATCGGCTGCAATTGCTGTGGCAACCAAGTCTAAATATGGAACCAGATCTTCTATAGTTTGATTCCGATTTTGCCCTAAAGCTTGAATCAGTTTAAACCCAACACCACAACCGCATAATTCATCATAAGGATAATTACAATCCTCTCTTTTTGGATCTAAAACAGCAACTGCATCTGGTAGAAAATCTCCAGGTCTGTGGTGATCGCAAACAATAAAATCGATGTTTTTCGCTTTCGCGTAAGCAATATGATCAATCGATTTGATTCCGCAGTCGAGAGCAATAATTAAGGAAATTCCGTTGTCGTCAGCGTAATCAATTCCTTTATAGGAGATTCCGTAGCCTTCATCGTAACGATCCGGAATATAAGTAGCAATATGTGGATAATGTGATTTTAAATACGAAGAAACCAAAGAAACCGCTGTTGTTCCGTCCACATCATAATCGCCAAAAACCAAGATGTTTTCCTGATTTTCAATCGCTTTTTCGATTCTCGCAACGGCTTTGTCCATATCTTTCATCAAATACGGATCATGCAGATGTTCTAAAGAAGGGCGAAAGAAATTCTTAGCATCTTCAAAAGTTTCAATGCCGCGCTGAATCAAAAGCGTTGCTACAAAATCTTCAACATTTAAAGCTTGGGCCAAATGTTTGATTTTGTCTTCAGAAGGTTTTGGTTTTAATGTCCAACGCATTTTTTAATTGTAGATTTTAGATCTTAGATTTCAGATTTATGAAATCGTTTAATCTTGATAGGTAATTTTTTTTTAAACACATAGAAACATAGCTTATTGGAAACTTGAAAAAGGCGTTTCACTTGCATAAATTCACATAACTTTGACTATGTGTTAGAAACTAGTTTTCTTTCTAAATTCTTTTATTCATAAATAAAAATCTATGTTTCTATGTGTTTAATTTTTTCACGCAGATTTTGCAGATACGGCAGATTTTTTTAATCCTTTTAATCTGTAAAATCTGTGGCAAAAATATTTTGTTTTGTAAGGGCTGCGACTCCGCTCAGCCTGACATTTGTTACTTCGCTTCTAGAGCATTTCCTTCAAATTGAATTCCGTCCCAGCCTAAGTTGATGAAATTTCTAATATTTTGGTGATTTGTTCCGTTTGGATCTCCTAAAACTTCTTCAAAATAAAATGCTCCAAAACAAGCTAAAGTTTCGTCTTTGCTTAAATTTTGCAGTTTTGCAAAAGAAAATAATTTACAAGAACCTGAATTTTCTCCAGCAGCATTGTGCTGTGTTCCATTTTGAAAAGCGGTTGGTGTAAAATTGTAATTTTCTTCGATTACGGCAATAGTTTCTGGAAATGTGATTTGTGTTGGAGTTTGTTTTACTTTTTCTAAAAAGGCTTGAATGCTCATGATTATAGTTTGATTTTTTTTTTGCCACGAATTCACGAATTAATTTTGTGCGAAACTTTATAATTAACCTGTGTTAATCCTTTCAATCTGTGGCTGAAATAATTATTTATTCTTCTTCATCCTTAGAAAATTTACTTTTCTTAGGCTCTTTTGTTATGGTTTTTCCAGCAACGACAACGACGATTTCGCCACGCGGGGCGGTTTTTTCAAAATGCGCCAGAACTTCTTTTGCAGTTCCGCGCACATTCTCTTCGTGTAATTTTGATAATTCTCGAGAAACGCAAACTTGTCTGTCTTCTCCAAAATACTGAATGAATTCAGCCAAAGTTTTAACGAGTTTGTGTGGTGAAACGTATAAAATCATCGTTCGGGTTTCTTCGGCTAAAGCCAAAAAACGAGTCTGACGTCCTTTTTTATCAGGCAGGAAACCTTCAAAAACAAATTTGTCATTTGGGAGTCCGCTATTTACCAAAGCTGGGACAAAAGCCGTTGCGCCTGGAAGACATTCTACTTCGATTTTATTTTCAACACAGGCTCTTGTCAATAAAAATCCAGGATCAGAAATTGCCGGAGTTCCAGCATCTGAAATCAAAGCAATGGTTTCGCCAGCTTTTAAACGGGCAATTAAGTTTTCGATGGTTTTGTGCTCGTTGTGCATATGATGGCTGTGCATGTGCGTGCCAATTTCAAAATGCTTCAATAGTTTGCCGCTTGTGCGGGTATCTTCGGCCAAAATCAAATCGACTTCTTTCAAAACCCGAATGGCTCTGAAAGTCATGTCTTCAAGATTGCCAATTGGCGTTGGAACGATATATAATTTTGACATAGTTGTTTATTCGTAAAATTTGAGCTGTAAAAAGTGAAATGTTTATGCGAATTTCTTTTCTATAATTCCCATAAAACGTTCAGCATAATCTTCTTTTCCATCCCAATTATTGTAATCAGGTTTTACCATGTTTTCAATAAATTCTTTTGCCTCGCTGTAAGAATCAAAAGTCATTAGTTGGTTTAAAACACGACTGTAATCTTCTGTACTGTTTCCGAAAAGATTTTTGGTAAAGGCAATTCTATCATTTAGATCAATGTGGAATCCTCGGGATAATTTTTCGTTTAGGCTAACTGCTTTTGGTTGAGATGTAGTTTCAAGAATAGCGGTTTCTGCTTTTTTAGGTTCTTTGAAATCGTTAATTGATGGCGTCGAAGTAGGAGGCACGGCTTCAAAACTGTCCACTTTTACAAACTGTGCATCAGCATAATTAATTCCAAAATCTTCGAATAAAATAGTCGGTTTAGCAGAATTGTCAGTTTTAGAATTTTCCTTAATTTCCTCTTTAACGTCTTCTTTGATTTCTTGTGTATCTAATTCAAATGCAGGTTTAAAATCTGGAATTGGTTTTAAATCACTTACAGTTGTAAACGAAAGTTCTTCAACAGTATTTTTAGATTCTTCTACCTTCTCTATTTCTTTTTTAGCTTCAGGTTCAGGTTCGATAATTTCTGCCGCGATTGGCTCAGGAGTTTCTTCTATTACTGGCTCAGGAGTTTCAATAACTTCAGCTGTTTCTTCTTCAATAATTTCAGGTGAATCATTTTCTTCAAGTAGAATTGTTTCTTCTACAACTGGAGTTTCTTCTTTGATTTCTGCCTCAAGTTCAATTACGGTTGGAACTATTTCTTCTTCTTTATTGAAAAGAGTTTCCAATTCGTTAGTAATATCAGCTTGCCCAATGGTTGGTTTTGCAGCGTCGAAATTTTCTTCTACAAATTTTAATACCGCTAATTTTTCATATAATTTCTGAGTTTCAAGATACAATTGATTGATATCGGATTTATTTTTAAGCTTTAAAATTCGATGTGCAATGCTGATTAAATCGGCTTCCAATTTTTTTTTCATAACTGTTGAAATTATAGTGAATACGGTATTTTAGTGTAATTAATGTCTGAAAGTCTTTATTCTTAAATAAATCTGGAGATCTTTTAAAGATATTTTTTATTTCTGTTAATAAGCGTTTGCCGATCTCCGATTTGATAAAATTTTTCTACTTTTGAAAAAATGTAAAACAGCACATTTTTACGTCGATTTATTACCAGTACAAAGTAATAAAAACTATTCATTTTTAAAGGCAGAAAAATACAAAATGTTTCTCGAAAATACAGTAAATCACAAAGAACAATTTGGGTGGATTGAAGTTATTTGTGGATCAATGTTTTCGGGTAAAACCGAAGAGTTAATCCGCAGATTAAAGCGTGCGCAATTTGCCAAACAAAGAGTTGAAATCTTCAAACCCGCTATCGATACCCGTTATCATGATGAAATGGTAGTGTCTCATGATTCTAATGAGATTCGTTCTACACCAGTTCCAGCAGCTGCTAATATTTTAATTTTGGCACAAGGCTGTGATGTGATCGGAATTGATGAAGCACAGTTTTTTGATGATGAAATTATTACAGTATGTAATGATTTAGCCAATCAGGGAATTCGTGTAATCGTTGCTGGTTTGGATATGGATTTTAAAGGAAATCCTTTTGGACCAATGCCTGGACTCATGGCTACTGCAGAATATGTAACCAAAGTGCATGCGGTTTGTACCAGAACCGGAAATTTAGCTAATTACAGTTTTAGAAAAACAGATAATGATAAACTGGTGATGCTTGGAGAAACGGAAGAATACGAACCGCTTAGCCGTGCAGCGTATTTTAAAGCAATGAAAAAAAATCAAGAAAAATAACTTCTGAATTTTAATCTTATTAAGAAAACAAAATATGAGAAAGTCGAATATTTTATTGTTAGTTGTTATTGGAATTGCACTTGTTGTGGCGGTTTATTTTCAATTTTTCCTTACTGAAGAAGCAGAAGAAACAAATACTGAAATAACGGAATTAGTCACAAAGTATAATAAAAACTGTCCGCTGACTATTCAGGAAGGCATTCGTTTAGATAGTGTCAGCTTAACTGAAGAAAGAACGGTTCAATACAATTTGACTTTGATGAATGTAGTACAAGAAACTGCAGAAACGGATGTAATTAAGGAAGAAATTGAAAAGAGTCTTTTAAGTACTGCAAAATCAAATCCTGGGCTTCAGGTTTTTAGGGATAACGATTACACACTGAATTATAGTTATAGCGATAAAAAGAAAGTGTTTTTGTTTGCTATCAAAATATTGCCAGATCAGTATAAATAATTTAACGTTTTAAAGACGTTGTTAAACCCGACAGGTTTCAGAAACCTGTCGGGTTTCTTGTTTTATGAGGATAATTTTGTAGGGTATAAAAAAACCTAACAGGTTTTTAAAACCTGTTAGGTTTGGTATATCTAGAAATATAATCTTAAATCTTCTTTCTCATTCTCGCTACTGGAATATCCAATTGTTCACGATATTTTGCGATTGTTCTTCTCGCGATTGGATAGCCTTTTTCTTTTAAAATTTCAGCCAATTGATCATCCGGAAGCGGTTTTCTTTTGTCTTCTTCTTCAATAGTGTTCTGAAGAATCTTTTTAATTTCAAGAGTTGAAACATCTTCTCCTTGATCATTTTTCATTGCTTCAGAAAAGAATTCCTTGATCAGTTTAGTTCCGTATGGAGTTTCTACATATTTGCTATTCGCTACACGCGAAATCGTCGAAATATCCAAACCAACCATATCCGCAATATCTTTTAAGATCATTGGTTTTAGCTTGGTTTCGTCACCGTCTAAGAAATATTCTTCCTGATAATGCATAATCGCATTCATGGTCACAAAAAGTGTTTCTTGACGCTGTCTGATGGCATCAATAAACCATTTGGCTGAATCTAATTTCTGTTTGATAAACTGAACGGCATCTTTCTGTGCAGTCGATTTATCTTTGGATTCTTTATACGTTTGCATCATTTCCTGATAATCTTTAGAAACGTGCAGAGAAGGAGCATTTCTTCCGTTTAAAGTCAGTTCCAATTCACCGTCCACGATTCTGATGGCAAAATCTGGAACTACATTTTCAGTAACTTTATTATTTCCAGCAAAAGAACCGCCCGGTTTTGGGTTTAATCTTTCAATTTCGTGAATTGCTTTTTTAAGCTGTTCGTTTGAAACACTGTATTTCTGTAAAAGTTTATCGTAGTGTTTTTTCGTAAAAGCATCAAACTGATTTTCGATAATGTCAATGGCTAAATCAACATATTCAGTTGGTGTTTTATGTTTTAATTGAAGCAATAGACATTCCTGTAAATCGCGTGCTCCAACTCCAGAAGGTTCCAGTTCATGAATTACAGTCAGCATTTTTTCGACCATTGCTTCATCAGTATAAATTCCCTGAGTAAAAGCCATATCATCTACTATATCTGGAACGCTTCTTCGAATGTAACCCATATCATCAATACTTCCAACAAGGAATTCAGCGATTTCGCGTTCTTCATCGTTTAAAATAAAAGTATTCAGCTGATTGATTAAATCCTGATGAAAACTGATTGGAGCAGCAAAAGGCGTTTCGCGTTCTTCATCATCACTATAATTGTTCACCTGAGTTTTGTAATCAGGCGTATCGTCGTCGCTTAGATATTCGTCAATGTTGATGTCGTCTGCTTCGATTCTGTCAGATTCTGCATCATCATAATCGTCGTAGTCTTCATTGGCAAATTCATCGGCTTCGTATTCGTCTTCTTTTCCAGCTTCAAGAGCCGGATTTTCGTTCATTTCTTCTAATAAACGCTGTTCAAAAGCTTGCGTAGGCAATTGAATTAACTTCATCAGCTGAATTTGCTGTGGAGATAATTTTTGGGATAATTTTAAATTTAAAAATTGCTTGAGCATAGTTAAGGCGCTATTTTTTGCCACTAAGGCGCGAAGGCACAAAGTTTTATTTGTTTTTTTGTTTCTTGCTACAAAGGCACTAAGACACAAAGTTTTTTATTTTAACACTGGGCGTTAAGACACAAATTTTTGTTTGCGTTCTAATTTTACTGAGAGTTTCAAAATACTTTTTTCGTATTTATAAATCTTCTGATACCGCTCTTTATCAATGGAACATTGAAATTAATTAAAAATCCTAGATCTTTATCCAGTAATTTTAACTGACTTATAATTTGTGCTTACCAAACCGGATTCATTTGCTCAACTGCTTTAATTTCTATAATGATAGAATCTTCAATCAGTAAATCTAATCTTAAGCCTTCGCTAAATTCAATTCCGTCATACACGATTGGAATATCAACTTGGCGTTTTACATCAAGACCAGCTTTAGCAATTTCATGAGCTAGACAAACTTCATAAACTCTTTCTAATAATCCAGGTCCAAGTTGCTTATGAACTTTAAATGCTGAGTTTACTATTATTTTTCCAATTTCTTCCGTTCTTTCAGAGAGCATATATTTTTTTGGTTTTGCCACGAAGGCACTAAGGCACAAAGTTTTTTTTGAAAGTTTTTAAATCTTTATCAAATAATAAAATAATACTTGTGAATTTGCGTCTTCGTGGTATTATTTTAATTTTTTTTTGAGTCTTTAATTCGTTCAGTTTAAAAGTAACTTAGCGTCTTTGTGCCTTCGTGGCAAAACTTCCTAGAACTCTGCGCTACCCGGAGTTCTCGGGAAAGGAATTACGTCTCTAATGTTCGTCATTCCTGTAACAAACAATACCAAACGCTCAAATCCTAAACCGAAACCTGCGTGAGTTGCCGATCCAAATCTTCTCGTATCTAAATACCAGTATAATTCTTCTTTATCAATTCCTAGTTTTTCCATTTTCTCAACCAAAACATCGTAACGTTCTTCTCTTTCAGAACCACCAACGATTTCTCCGATTCCAGGGAAAAGGATATCCATCGCACGAACTGTTTCTCTTCCTGGTTCAGTGTTGTCGTTCAAACGCATGTAAAACGCTTTGATGTTTGCTGGGTAATCGTATAAAATTACCGGACATTTAAAGTGTTTTTCAACCAAGAAACGTTCGTGTTCTGACTGTAAATCAGCTCCCCATTCGTTGATTAAATATTGGAATTTCTTCTTTTTATTTGGAGTTGAATCTCTTAAAATATCAATTGCTTCTGTATAAGAAACACGTTTGAAGTTGTTTTCCAATACGAAGTTCAATTTCTCTAACAAAGCCATTTCGCTTCTTTCAGCTTGTGGTTTTGATTTTTCTTCTTCTAAAAGTCTTCCTTCCAAGAATTTCAAATCATCCTGACAATTATCTAAAGCATATTTAATTACGTACTGAATAAAATCTTCAGCCAAATCCATGTTGTCGTCAAGGTCGTTGAAAGCAACTTCAGGCTCGATCATCCAGAATTCTGCCAAGTGACGAGAAGTGTTTGAGTTTTCAGCTCTAAACGTTGGCCCAAAAGTATAAATCTGACCCAAAGCCATTGCAAAAGTTTCACCTTCTAATTGTCCAGAAACCGTCAAGTTCGTATGTTTTCCAAAGAAATCTTTTTTGAAATCAATGTTTCCTTCTTCGTTTTTTGGAAGATTATCCAATGGCAAAGAAGTAACCTGGAACATTTCTCCAGCACCTTCAGCGTCAGCTCCAGTGATAATTGGTGTGTTTACATACACGAAACCTTTTTGCTGGAAATAACTGTGAACTGCATAAGATAAAACCGAACGAACACGCATAATCGCACCAAAAGCATTTGTACGTACACGCAAGTGTGCATTTTCACGTAAAAATTCTAAAGAGTGTTTTTTAGGCTGCATTGGGAATTTCTCAGCATCAGAATCTCCAAGAATTTCAAGTTTGTTCACCTGAATTTCATATTTCTGACCCGCACCTTTACTTTCAACCAAAGTTCCAATTACAGAAACCGCAGCTCCAGTTGTGATTCTTTTTAAAGTTTCTTCCGGTGTATTTTCAAAATCAACAACACATTGAATATTATTAATTGTAGAACCGTCATTAAGCGCGATGAACTGATTATTTCTAAAAGTTCTCACCCATCCTTTTGCATTCACTTCCTGTAGCGTCGTCGTACTGTTTAATAAGTCTTTAACCTTTGTGTGTCTCATTTTAATTTTAGATTTATAGATTGCTGATTTTACATCAAAATAAAACCAGTGTTTTTTATATCGAATTGCAAATATAAACGATAATAATTAATTTTTGAAGCTGTTTCCTGCTCTTCGCTGTATCTTTCTATTTTTAAAGAAAAAATAGAAAGGATGTCGCTTCGATCAGGGCTAGGGCACTCGTTTTCAAAAGGAGCTATTTTTCTTCTATTTTGTTATTAAGGCGAGTATTAGTGTAAATTTATAAGCCACGAATTCACGAATTATTAAAATTTGTTTTTAAATTAATTCGTGAATTCGTGGCGAATATCTTTATATGGCAAAGAAAAATTATTTCTCCAAATTCTCCAATTCCTCTTTCTTAGTTTTCTTCTTCTCAAAAGTTAAAACCAGTGATGGCAATACAACCAAGTTAGCAAACATTGCAAAAACCAAAGTACAGGAAATTAATCCTCCTAAGGCGATTGTTCCGCTGAAACTTGATAAAGTAAAAGTTGCAAAACCTAAAATCAAAACTACAGAAGTATAGAAAGTACTTACACCAGTTTCTCTTAAGGCACTGAAAACAGATTTCTTCACTTTTCCACGGTTTTGAATCAGGTCATGTTTGTATTTCGCCATAAACTGAATCGCATTATCTACTGAAATTCCGAAAGCGATACTGAATACCAAAATCGTTGAAGGTTTTAACGGAATTCCGAAATAACCCATTAATCCAGAAGTAATACAAAGCGGTAAAATATTCGTAATCAAAGAAGCTGCTACCATTTTGAAAGAACGGAATAAATACAGCATCAAAATTGCAATAGTCAAAATCGCAAACAATAATGATTCGATTAAGTTATGTGCCAGATAAGTTGTTCCTTTTTGGAATACTAAAGCTTTTCCTGTAATCGTGACTTCGTAACGGTCTTTCGGGAAAATCTCGTCAATTTTTTTGCGTAATTTTCCTTCTACTTTTGCCATTTCATCTGTTCCAATATCTTTCATGAAAGTCGTGATTCGGGCATATTGTCCAGTCGAATCCACGTAAGCTTTCATTAAGTTTTCTTTGCTGTTTTTGGTTGCATTTTTAGCATAACCCAGAATAAAAGTTTGTTCCTGAGAAGTTGGCAATTGGTAATATTCAGGATTTCCGTTATAGAAAGCTTGTTTTGCATATTTAACCAGGTTTACAACCGAAACCGGTTTTGCTAATTCTGGAATTTCTGAAATGGTATTTTGCAATTCATCCATTTTACGAATTGTAGCCGGCTTCATAACACCTTTTTTCTTTTTAGTGTCAATCATAATTTCCAGCGGCATAACTCCGTTGAATTCCTTTTCGTAAAATAAAATATCTTTAAAGAAAGAAGCTGTTTTCGGCATTTCACCAATTAAACTTCCTGATACTTTCATTTGTCTCACTCCATTTAAACTTATTATAAAAAGGATAGCATAAATAGTGTAAACGATTGTCTTTTTACCTTTAACGATATTCGCAACCACATTTAAAAGTGTTGAAATATACGTTTTGTCTAAATGGTATAAGTGTTTCGCTTTTGGCAATGGCATAAAACTGTAGATAATCGGCACGATAAAAAGTGTCAAAGTATATACAGAAAGCACGTTGATAGAAGTTACCAATCCAAATTCAAAAAGTAATTCATTTCCGGTAATCATCAAGGTTGCAAAACCAATTGCAGCAGTTAAATTGGTCATCAAAGTCGAAGACCCAATTTTTGAAATCACACGCTGTAACGCCTTTGCCTGATTGTTATGCAGTTTAATTTCCTGCTGGTATTTATTAATCAGGAAAATACAGTTGGTAATTCCGATTACGATAATCAGCGGTGGAATAATAGCCGTTAAAATCGTGATTTTATATCCAAATAATCCAAGCGTTCCAAACGACCAGGTTACGCCGACAATTAAAATACAAATTGAAATAAATGTCGCTCTGAATGAACGGAAGAAGAAAAAGAAAATTAAAGAAACCGTCAATAAAGACGCTCCAATAAAAAGTCCGATTTCGCCTTTCATATTATCCGCATTGATCGTACGGATGTAAGGCATTCCCGAAACTTTAAGATCGATTCCTGTTGTTTTTTCGAATTTATCAATTTTCGGAACTAAATCTTTTAAGATAAAAGTCTTTCTTTCAGCTGTATTTACCAGCGCTTTGTTCATGTAGATGGCAGAACGAACACTCCCGCTTTCTTTGTTAAACAAAAGCCCTTCATAAAAAGGAAGATTGTGAAACAAATCGTATTGAACCGTTTTTAAATAAGCTGGATCAAGTACTTTGCTTTCTTCAATAAATGGCGCTAAAACAAATTTTTGATTTACAGTATCTTTTTCCAGTTTCTTTAAGTCATTCAAAGAAATTACCAAATCAACTTCTTTCGCTTTTTTTAGACCATTCATCAATTCTGTCCAAGCAGCGTAATTCTTAGGTGTAAAAAACTTCGGATCTTTAAAACCAATCACAATAAGGTTTCCTTCTTCGCCAAACTTATCAAGAAATTTTTGATAATCTTTATTCGCAATATGATCTTTTGGAAGCAAGTTGGCTTCGGTATAAGTCATAGACAGGTTTTTCCATTGATAACCAAGGAAAATAGTTAACAGGGAAAGAATAACCAAAATAGTTATTCTGTTTTTAAGTATAATTCGGGCCAGTTTTTCCCAAAATCCGACTTGGACAGCGTTTTTCATATATTCTTTAAAAATGGATGCAAATGTAGTGAAAAGTGCTCGAAATCATAAATTAACCACTGTATTTTACTTAACGTTAACACAAATTTGAAAGTTTATTGTTTATGATAATACAATTCATTTTTAGTATTTAATCGATAGCTTTTCTCATCTTTGCGTGAATTTAAAATCATGAAAAATAATTTTTATAACTTCGAGTGATTAAAAAAACTTCGATAATTTAATTCGGAGGGAAGAATTTTAAGATGCCAAAGACAAAAACAACAATCACAATGCAGGATAACAATACGACCACTTTTATTTTTTTAGCGATTCTTTTTTTGCTGATTGTCATCATTTGTTTTATGATTTATCAATTGATGCAGGCCAAAAAAGCAAAAGAAGATGCCGAAAAGAGTTTTTATGCGCTGGAAGTAAAAGTAAATGATCTTCAGTTAGAGAATTTAGAGTCAAAACTAAATCCGCATTTGTTTAAGAATATTTTAAATTCGATTCAGTCGCATGCTTATCAAACGTATTTTGCCTTAGACAAACTGGCCAATGTTTTGGATTATATTTTATATGAAAGCAAAAAGAAATTTGTGACGGCAAAAGAAGAAATCAATTTTGCACTGAATCTAATCGAAATCAATAAAATTAAAATCAGTCCACTTTTTGAATTGAAGATTAAAACCAATATTAATGAAGATGATAAATTGTACGATCAGCCTTTGTTAGCGCCTTTGATTTCTATTGATTTAATCGAAAATGCATTTAAACACGCCGATCTTCAAAGTGCCGATGCTTTTATTTCGGTAGTTTTTGAATTTAAAGACAATGCTTTTTTTATGACCGTTTCAAACAAAATCTCAGATAAAAAAGTGTTGAAAAAGGAGCGAAGCGGTTTTGGTCATGCGACTTTAGAACATCGCCTTCGAATTATTTACAAGAATAATTTCAAACTCGATAAGTTTATAGAAAACGACATTTATATTGCTCATCTAAAAATAGATTTACTTGAATACAAAACTGAAATGCTTGCTTCTGGACGATGAGCTTCCGGGATTGACTTATTTGAAAATGCTTTGCGAACAAATTCCGGAATTGGAAATCGTCAAAACATTCAATAATCCGCAGAAACTTTTGTCTGATATTCCAGATCTGGATTTTGATCTCTTAATTTCTGATATCGAAATGCCAGGAATGGACGGTTTGAATTTAGCTGAAATGTTAGATAATAAATTAGTGATTTTCTGTACCGCTTATAAAGATTATGCTGCCGATGCTTTTAATATTGATGCTGTGGATTATATCACAAAACCGGTAAAACTGGAACGTCTTCAAAAAGCCATTACAAAAGCTTTTGAGCGTTTCGATAAATCAGATAATTCCAAAAAGTTCATGCAATTGAATACAGATAAAGGAAAGACTTTGCTGTATTTTAATAAAATTCAATACATCACAACAGCTTCAAGTGACAGCCGTGATAAAACAGTTTTGCTTACCGATGGAAGTTTTCTGAATTTAAAGAATGTAAAATTCGATACTCTTTTACACGAATTACCCGACGCCGATTTCTGTAGAATTAACAAAAAAGAAATTGTAGCGGTAAAGGCGATAAAATTTTTTAATCACAACGAAATTGTGCTTCATCATTTAGAAGAAAATAATAAAAATACAGCCTTAATCTTAAGTGAAACCTATCGTTCTGATTTTTTGAAAAAGGTAAAATTATAACTTATTACAAAGTTTTTCCATCTTGTTACATACATTGAAAATTAGCCTGTAATTTGCTTTTTCACTTAAAACTCAGTTCTGATATTTGCGGCAATAAATCAAAAGAATGAGTTATGAATAACATTAAAAACTCTGTATTTTACATTACAATTATTGGTGGTTTTACAGCACTGATTTATTGGGTAATTTCAAAAGGAGCCGCATTAGAAGTGGGGCGCAACATCGTAAAAAAACAAATCGAAAGCAACCATTGGAATGACTTCTTGGATTCTATGGTTCATAATTTACAGCATCCGTTAGCCATTTTATTGGCGCAGATCGTTACGATCATTTTAGTAGCCCGTTTATTTGGATGGTTTTTCAGAAAAATCGGTCAACCATCTGTAATTGGAGAAATGATTGCAGGTATTGTTCTTGGGCCGTCTTTGGTTGGAATGTATTTTCCTGAATTTTCAGCCGCTTTATTTCCAAAAGAATCATTAGGAAACTTACAGTTCTTAAGCCAGATTGGTTTAATTCTTTTCATGTTCGTAATCGGAATGGAATTGGATCTTAAAGTACTAAAAAACAAAGCACATGATGCGGTTGTAATCAGCCACGCCAGTATTGTAATTCCTTTTGCTTTAGGATTAACTTTAGCCTATTTTATATACCACACTTTTGCCCCAATTGGTGTTGAGTTTTCTTCTTTCGGATTATTTATGGGAATTGCCATGAGTATAACTGCTTTTCCGGTTTTGGCCAGAATTGTACAGGAACGAGGAATGCAGAAAACAAAACTAGGAACCATCGCGATTACGTGTGCGGCAGCCGATGATATTACAGCTTGGTGTATTTTGGCTGTTGTAATTGCTATCGTAAAAGCAGGTTCATTTACAAGTTCGTTATATGTTATCGGTTTAGCGATTTTATACGTAATTATTATGTTGAAAATCGTTCGTCCGTTCTTAAAACGTGTTGGAGATTTAAATTCGACTCGTGAAAGTTTGAATAAACCAGTTGTTGCGATTTTCTTTATCACACTTTTGGTTTCTGCTTATGCAGCAGAATTAATCGGAATTCATGCTTTATTTGGAGCTTTCTTGGCAGGAGCAATTATGCCGGAAAACAATAAATTCAGAAACATATTTATTGAAAAAGTAGAAGATGTAGCCATTATCGTTTTATTGCCATTATTCTTTGTTTTTACTGGTTTACGTACACAAATTGGTTTGCTGAATGATCCTGAATTATGGAAAATTACAGGTTTAATTATTGCCGTTGCTGTAGCTGGTAAATTTTTCGGTAGTGCTTTGGCAGCAAAATTTGTCGGACAAAGCTGGAAAGATAGTTTAGCAATTGGAGCATTAATGAACACACGTGGTTTGATGGAACTTGTTGTTCTGAATATCGGTTACGATCTTGGAGTTTTATCTACAGAGATTTTTACGATGATGGTAATCATGGCTTTGGTTACGACTTTTATGACAGGCCCGGCTTTAGATTTTATCGGATTCATTTTTAAAGATAAAGAAACCGCTGTTCCAGAAGAAATAGGAAGTAAGAGTAAATATAAAATTCTGCTTTCGTTTGCTACACCAGAAAGAGGGAAAAAACTGCTTCAAATCGCTAATAGTTTAGTTAAAAAACAGCCCGACAATTCGATTGTAACAGCGATGCATTTGTCATTGAGTACAGAAATTCACTCTTTTGATGTAAAAGATCATGAGAAAAAAATGCTGGTTCCAGTTATCGAAGAATCCAATCGTTTAAATCAAAAGATTGTAAGTCTTTTTAAAGTTTCTAATGATATTGATACCGATATTATTGATTCGGCAAATCATGGAGATTATGATTTGTTATTGGTTGGTCTTGGACAATCTATCTTTGATGGAACTTTGCTTGGAAAAATCCTTGGATTTACAACCCGAATTGTAAACCCAGATCGTTTGATTGATAAGTTTACCGGAAAAGAAGGTTTGTTCGAAAACAATCCTTTTGATGAAAGAACACGTCATATAATTGCAAAAACCAAAATGCCAGTTGGTATTTTTATTGATAAAGATTTAGAAGAAATGAATCAAGTGTTTATTCCTGTTTTTAGTAAAGAAGATGCTTTTTTAATAGATTATGCTAAAAAATTAATCAATAATAATGGTTCTCAGATCACGGTTCTGGATGCAAGCGGAGAAGTTCGAAGTACTCGTGAGATTCAGGAAACCATCCGATCTATAGAACAGATTGCCCCAAATCATATTATGATTATGAATGACAGAACAATTAAAAAAGAGTTTTTAGATGGTCAAAACTTAATGATTATTAGCCTTGATAGTTGGAAAAAACTAATTGAATCTCAAAGTACGTGGCTGAATAATACACCTTCGGTTTTGATTTTGAAGCCATAGATAGTTTTAAATCTCAATTTTTTAAATTCCAAATTCCAATTTTTACTGATTGGGGTTTGGGATTTTTTTTTCAGTAACGAAGGTTCACACAAGCTATTCGACAAAGATTGGTAACTTACTTTACGGAGTTTCTAGTGTGATCCTTCGTTCCTCGGGATGACAAACGGGCTGTAAAATTGGAATTTGGATTTTTTGTATTGGAATTTAATTATTTAAAGTCCCAAATCTAAGACATAAGAAATCTTAACCGCAATATTATCTTCAAACTTCAATAACTGATTTGGGCCATAACGATAGAATCCAGCCAAACCAAAACCTTTGTAAATTTTGTTTAATTCTAAACCTGATTCATAAAAGCCCCTTTCAAGTGTTTTGTAAGATGGGCCAACATGCTGTTCAGGGTTTTCCATATTACCCCAAGCCATTCTGGAAACTATAACCAATGAAGGTCTGACCTTTTTGAGAATTGTAATACGGTCGAAACCATGTTTAATTTGAAACATTAAGTATTGACTAGAGAAAAACTCATTAAAAAACATCGTTTCAAAAGCATTTCTTCCCGAAAAAGTAATACGTTGTATAACCGTTTCTTTAGTTAAATTATTCGGAGAAGTATTGTACAAATGTGTAATCGGTACATCTCCCATGGCTAGACCTGCTTGGAAAAGCAAACTTGTTTTCTGACGGTTTAAATATTTCTTTTCGTATTCTGCTTTAAAATCGATTTTGCTAAAAGTAAAATCATTGTCAAATACATTCGGCAAAGACTGCGTGTATTGAAAAGTAAATCTAGGAAATCTTTTTTCCGATTCATTTCTTCCTGTTGGAGTCTGCATAAAATCGCTGAAAGGCGCCCAAACAATAGAAAGCATTGCCGTTGTCATCACATAACTCGAATACAATTTTCCATTGTAATTAAACAGATAATCAAATTTTGGCTCGATGTAATTTCTTGAAAATTCTAGAACAGCTTCAGTTTTCGGGATAATTTTGGATTGAATATTACCTCGCCATCCTGTATATTCATAGAAAGTACTAATGTTAATTGGGCGTGGATCATAAATCTTAAAAACACGTTTGTCAACTGCAAAAACAGTACTTGCAATCTCACGAACATCATCGGTGTAATATCCGTTAAACCAAGTATTGGTGTATTTGTCTAATAAAACCCCGGCTCCTAAACTGTATTTAAAAGCACCATCTTTTGTTCCGTATGCTGTATAACCTTCAATTCGGAAGTTTTTTGATAAACGATCATTTGTGATACCGCCTAAACCAAGACGAAATCCTTCGTAATTATTATAGCTGATAATCTTTTTTAAATCCAAATCAATTGGACCAATCGGATAAAAACCATTAATGATTTTTCGACCAATTCCCAGACGTTTTTCAATTCGGTTGCTGACAGAAATGCTGTCCAGTAATTGATACGTTTTTTGGCTTTTTAAATCTAGATTTTCTTTTCGGTAAGCTTCCCAAAAACTTTCTGGTTTTTTGGCAGCATCATCTTTAATTTCGATATAAAGTGATGGATCTTTTACGGGATTTTTGGTGTTGACACGAATATCAAAACTATTACTTTCAGAAATCAAATAGGTAAAATCCGAAGCCACTTTTTTTCTCGGCTCAAAGTTTTCCTCAACGTCTCCGTCAAACTGAATGGTGCCGCCAAGAATTCTAATGTCATCATCATTTTTCCCTTTTACAATTTTAAAAGTGGTATTGCTTTGGAACCAGATTTTTTCTTTCGGAATATATTCAAATTCATGAATACCGCTGATATCCAAAACGCCCTTTATTCGCATGACGGCTTTAGCGACAGCAAAATTTTCTTTGTCAATATATAAAACTCCTTCTAAACCAGATGATCTTCGCTTAAGCTTATTTTTGAAATAAATCATGTAAGCGTCACGACCTTTAATACTTACAGTGTCTAATAATTTATAAATGTAGGTAGATGTTGCAGAGTTTGAAATTGGATTTTCATATTTAGTCTCAAACAATTCATATTTAGGATCATAAATTGAAATTGACTGAAGATTAAATGCTAGCACTTCATAAATTGGCTGTTTAAATCCTGCCATTTTAGTGCCAAGAACAGTTTCTTTTAATTTTTTGTTTGTAAATTGATATTGAGAGACTTTCTCTGTTTGAAATAAATGCTGTTTGCTTACAATTTCTTTGAATTTATAATCAGAAGAATCGACATTGATTGTTTTTTTATCTAAATCTTTATAAGATGCAGAAGAATCAATTCTACCGTCTATAGAATCTGGATTTGCTGTTACAATAAGTTTATTGTATGTTTTGTACTCGAAATTATTGAGCTTTTTCTGCGGATCATTTTGCCATTTGCTGGCTATTACTTTTCGGATTATAGTTAAAGCTGGATTTTCGTTGGAAACAATAACTTCTTTTAAATCATCTGTCTGCTGTATAAGTGAAACAGCATAAAAGGTTTTGTTTTTGATTAATGCAATTGTCTTCTTTTGAAAACCAACGTAAGAGACTGTTAAAGAATTTGCTGATGTACTAATCTTGAAAATGAACTTTCCATCAACATCTGTAATAGTGTTGTTGTTTTCTGAAGTAGTAATTGTGGCAAACGGAAGAGGTTTGTTGTTTGAATCGGTTACGATTCCGTTTATTTGAATTTGCGCCTGAAGTGTAAGCGTAAAAAACAAAGTCAAAAAACAAAATAGCTTCATACAGAATGATATAGTTTCAAAAACGAAAAGAATTAAATTTTCGTATGCAAAAATAGCAATAAAAAAATCCGTCTGATACAATAAACCAGACGGATTTTATATTTTATTATAAAACTAATTACACTTTCATGATTTCAGCTTCTTTTAAAGCCAATAATTCATCGATTTTTTTGATGAAAGCGTTTGTTAAGTTCTGAACTTCTTCTTCAGCAGATTTACAGATATCTTCTGAAGTTCCTTCTTTTTCTAATTTTTTAATATCAGTATTTGCATCTTTGCGAGAGTTACGAATACCAATTTTAGCATCTTCAGCTTCAGATTTTGCCTGTTTTGCTAAATCGCGACGACGCTCTTCTGTTAATGGTGGTACGCTAATAATTACCATATCGCCATTATTCATTGGATTAAAGCCAATGTTAGCAATCAAAATAGCTTTCTCAATTGCTTGCAGCATATTTTTTTCAAATGGCTGCAATGTAATTGTTCTTGCATCTGGTACACTGATTTTAGATACTTGCGAAAGCGGTGTCGCTGAACCATAATAATCAACAAAAACACCTCCAAGCATAGCTGGAGAAGCTTTTCCTGCACGAATATTAAGAAATTCTTTCTCTAAGTGTGCAATCGTACCGTTCATTGATTCCTCAGTACTTTCTAAAATAAAGTCTATTTCTTCAGTCATTTTTTTTAGATTTTAGATTTTTAGATATTTGGTTTTTGGCTTAAAAAACTTTATGATCTAATTAATCAACTAATATAGTTTTGTTTTTATGTTTTAAAGATTGTTTTTTTAAGAATATTTAGAATTTCAATAAACTTCAATCTAAAGCGGTTTAAATATTTACTACAGTCCCTATATTTTCGCCTTCGCAGATTTTCAATAGGTTTCCAATTTTGTTCATATCAAAAACTACGATTGGCAATTTGTTTTCCTGGCTTAATGTAAATGCTGTGGTGTCCATAACATTCAATCCTTTTTTGATTACATCATCAAAAGAAATAAAATCAAATTTTACAGCAGAGGCATTTTTTTCAGGATCAGAATCGTAAACTCCATCAACACGTGTTCCTTTTAAAATCACATCAGCGTTGATTTCGATTCCTCTTAAAACAGCAGCTGTATCAGTTGTGAAGTATGGGTTTCCAGTTCCTGCACCAAAAATTACAATTCTGCCTTTTTCTAAGTGACGGTCAGCTCTTCTTTTGATGTATGGTTCTGCAATAGATTCCATTTTCAAAGCAGTCTGCAAACGTGTTTTCATTCCTTTATCTTCAAGGGCACCTTGTAAAGCCATTCCGTTAATTACAGTAGCAAGCATTCCCATATAGTCTCCTTGAACTCTATCCATTCCAGAGCTTGCACCAGCAACTCCTCTAAATATATTTCCTCCTCCAATAACAATTGCAATCTCTACTCCTTTACTGTGAATCTGCTTAATTTCGTCTGCATATTCGGCTAATCTTTTTGGGTCAATACCGTATTGTAAATCACCCATTAGGGCTTCGCCGCTAAGTTTTAGAAGAATTCTTTTATATTTCATGTGTGTGTCGCGTTAATTTGTGCAAATATAGACATATTCTGATTTTTAAAAATAATGTTTGCAAAAAATTAATCGAAGGTGCGATTTTAGGATAAAAAAAACCTTTAAAAGGCAAATGAAACGGATTGTTTTTTACCGCAAAGCGCGCTAAGAATTTTATATAGATGCGTCTATTACAATTCATAAGGTTCGCAAATCTTTGTCTTCAAACAGCTTTGCGAACTTTAAAGCTTCTTAATTCAATAATAATTATAAAATCTTAGTCCCGATAGCTATCGGGATTGCGTTGAATTCTCATTTCAAATTAGTCTTCAATAAAATTTTAATAGACTATTAAATGTGACAAATGTCATTTCTGCATTTTTCTAATTTTTGTATTTTTATATATATTAAAAAAATAAACAAATATGAAAAGCATCGTAGCCAAAGCATTGTTTAATAGTCATTCTTATGCTGAATACCGAAAATTAGTTACCGATTTATTAACTGAAGGAAAATCAACGGGAAATGAACAATCAGAAAGTTTGACTAATTATTCTAAATTGAATGAAGCGAGAATGAACAGACTGGAAAAAACCATCAAAATTTCTGAGACTGTTGCTGAAAAACTTCAAAACTTAGACAATCATTACATCTGGCTTGTTTTGTCTGAAGGTTGGTGTGGCGATGCTGCGCAGATTCTTCCTGTTTTAGAAAAAATGGCTCATGTTTCTAATAAAAGAATTGATCTTAGAATTGCGCTTCGAGATGAAAACAATGATTTAATGAATCAATATTTGACTAATGGAGGACGAGCAATTCCGAAAGTGATCATAATTTGTAAAGAAGCTGGAATTGTTCGTGCAGATTGGGGACCAAGACCAAAAGGAGCAACAGAGTTAATGGCAACGCATAAAAGGGAAGTTGGACCAATTGATGAAAAAATTAAAACCGATCTTCAGTTATGGTATCTGGCTGATAAAGGAATTTCTACACAGGAAGAATTGCTTGAAATTATGGAGAATATTAAATAGAATCGCCTGTGATTTTGTTTAATGTGTTGATAAACAAATATATTGGTTGATAAAATTGTCTTAAAGTGTTTTTGTTTTAAATAAGATTTTGTATCTTAGTAATACTAATCCCACTTCTATTATAACTTTCTGATTTACTCTTTTTATTGGTGTTTAATTTAATGTTTAACAATTAAAAGTGCACTATTATGAAAAAGTTATTCGAAAGGTTTTATGATTTCTTCTCTCAATTTTTATTTGGAGGAAAAAATGTGCCTCACTATTAATTCAAGATAAGTATGAAATAGTATTACTTATTTTAAGAGCCTGGCACATTATGTTTTTATGTAATGTGCTTTTTATTTTTTTAGAAAGTCGTTATTCTGAAGTTTCTGATTTGTAATAAAAGAAATCTTGAATTGTTACCCCAAAGGATATGGCACCAATGCTTTTTTCATTGTGAAGCGGAAATGCATAATCACTGATTTCTGCAAAAATGGTAAAATCATCGGATCCAATCCCGAGTTTTAATTTTTTGTATTCTCCATTTAAATTACCACGGCCTAAAGCGAACCCTTTTCCGTAACCAACTTGAAGCATAATTCGGGTATCGACGCCCACTTTCGGATTTAAGCCTAGATTTAAAAACACGGGAACAGCAACAAGTTTATTGTCCCATTTCCAGTCAATACCGCTATGAACTCCTAATGTCAGCCATTTTTTATAATGAACTCCATAGCCTATTTGTGAGCCTAAACCATTGGGTACAAAAAAAGCATTTGAATAACTGGATTCGGAAGAATCGATGGAATTGTCTCTATCTGGATTTCCAGTTATAGAAACAGCAATATCAAATTGAGTGTAAGTGAATTTACTGGCTTGACTATGTATAAAAGAACTAAAGAAAGTTGTAAATGCAATAACCAGTAAAATTCTCTTCATATAAGTTTTTATTTTTTTAGAAGTTCTTCTTCAAACAAAGTAATATCAATTGCATTTTTTACATCGTAGTCACCAATTTTAGTACGGCGTAAAACGGTTAAATGAGAGCCTGAATTCATGGCTTTTCCGAAATCGTAAGCAAGGGAACGAATGTAAGTTCCTTTAGAGCAAACTACTCTAAAATCTACTTCAGGCAATGCAATTCTTGTAATTTCAAATTCGTGAATTGTCGTTTTTCTGCTTTCAATTTCTATCGATTCTCCAGCGCGCGCATGTTCATACAAACGAACGCCGTCTTTTTTAATGGCAGAAAAAATGGGTGGTTTTTGATCGATTTCGCCCAAAAACTGTTTTACGGTTTCATGAATCAAAGCTTCATCAATATGATCCGTTGGAAAAGTCTGATCGATTTCAGTTTCCAAATCATAAGATGGAGTAGTGGCTCCAATGTAAAAAGTTCCCGTATATTCTTTGGCTTGACCTTGAAGTTCAGAAATTCTTTTGGTAAATTTTCCTGTACAGATTAATAAAAGTCCAGTTGCCAAAGGATCTAAAGTTCCTGCATGACCGATTTTGAACTTTTTTGGAAGTCCAACTTTATTGATCAAAAGGTATTTTAATTTATTGACAGCTTGAAACGAACTCCATTTTAAAGGTTTGTCAATCAATAAAACTTGCCCGTTTAAATATTCTTCAGGTGTCATTATATAATCGTAAGCGGGTGAATGAAAAAGTGGATCAATAATAAAATGATTCCAGCAAGAATTCTGTAATAACCAAAAACTTTAAAACCATTTTTAGTTAAGAATCCAATAAAAGTTTTGATAGCTAATAATGCCACAACAAAAGCCACAATGTTTCCAATAATCAACATGTTGGTTTGATCTTGAGATAATTCGAAACCAGCTTTGTAATAATCGTAACATTTTTTTGCTGTTGCTCCTAACATAGTTGGAACTGCTAAGAAAAATGAAAATTCGGCAGCTGAAGTTCTAGTTAATTTTTGTGACATTCCTCCAACGATACTTGCACCGCTTCGTGAAACTCCAGGAATCATAGCCAAACATTGAAATAAACCAATTTTTAATGCTTTAGCATATGTGATTTCAGTAGAAACTTCAGGATCGTTTGGTTTGTTGAACCATTCATCAACTTTCAATAAAATAATTCCTCCGATTAAAAGTGAAACTGCTACAGTAACAGGATTTTCTAATAAACCATCTATAAAATCACTTAAAAGCAATCCTAAAACTACCGCTGGAATAAAAGCTACTAAAAGTTTAAAGTAGAAATCAAAGGTTTGAAAGAAACGTTTGAAATATAAAATTACAACCGAAAGAATTGCACCCAGCTGAATTACAATGGTAAAAAGCTTGGTAAAATCATCATGGGCGATTCCGAAAAAAGAAGATGCGATAATCATGTGCCCAGTTGAAGAAACAGGTAAGAATTCTGTAATTCCTTCAATAATAGCAAGAACAATAGCTTGTAGTGTATTCATTTAGAATTTTAGATTTTGGATTTTAGATTTTAGATTCTTTCGCTTCGCTCAGATAATTAAAATCTTTAAATCTATAATTATTTAGATTTTTTGAAAATAGAATAAATCGTGATTCCGAAACCAATCAAAACAGTTGTTGGAGCTAAACGGATACGTCTAAAGCTAAAAATGTCTTCGTTAAAAACGTTTGGATCTTTACTTCCTCCGCCAGACATTAAAACAAATCCTAAGGCGATTACAGCGATACCAATTAAAAGGATTTTGTAATTGATGCCGTCAAAAAGGAATTCCTGTTTTTGAACTTGTTGTTCTTCTTTATTATTGTTTTTCATTTTTTATATTTTGTTTCCCTAAATATAAGGGCATTTTTATTTATTTGTCAGCCTGAATGAGGTCGAAGGCGCTTTTTTTAAATCTAAAATCTACGATCTAAAATCTAAAATTAGTAAAGATCGTCAGTTCTTAGGTTAAGGAAACGCTGTGTAGCAAAGTGTGTGCTTACCCAAGTAATTAAAACACCTAATCCGAAAACGCCAACTAAAACTAAACCAGTTAAGAATTTATCTTCTAAAATTCCTAAACCAGGGAAATTAGTTTCTACATAAAGTAAAAGTGCAATTAAAGCAATGATTGCTAGACCAGCGCCAAGCATTCCTAATTTTACGCTTCGCATCACAAAAGGTTTTCTGATAAAAGCTTTTGTGGCCCCAACCATCTGCATGGTTTTAATGATAAAACGATTCGAATGTATGGATAAACGAAGTGAACTATTGATTAATAATACAGCAATAACAGTAAGGAAACCACTGATAATCAAAATCCACATACTTACTTTTCTGATGTTGTCATTTACCAGATTTACCAATTGTTTGTCGTAAACAATATCAGAAATCATGGTGTTTTTGCGGAAACGGTTTTCGATTTTCACGATGCTGTCTCTTTCAACATAATCTGCTTTTAAGTGAATATCGTATGAGTTCAATAAAGGATTTTCTCCTAAGAAAGTTAGAAAATCTTCCCCGATAATGTCAGTATGTTCTTTTGCTGCTTTTTCTTTAGATACATAAACGTATGAAAGTGCAAAAGGAGCTCTTTTAAGTTCTTTATCAAATGCTTTGATAATACTGTCGTTTGCTTCATTTTTGAAGAAAACCGTCATCGCGATTTTTTCTTTAAAATCGTCTGCCAGCTGTTTAGAATTGATAATGAATAATCCCAGTACTCCTAAAAGGAACAATACTAGAAATACACTTAAAACTACTGAAAAATAAGAGGAAATTAACCTGCGTTTTTGAAATTTATCAAAGTTAGAACTCATAGTCTGCTTAAATTATGTGGTAAAAATAATAAAGAATTTCTTTATTTAAAGTTAATAACAAACTTTTATCCTTAAAAGTACGATTTAAATCTTGAATAAGTTAGGGTTTAACCGCAAAGCTTTGCGTGAAATTTAACCGCAAGGATGATATCCCGATAACTATCTGGATTCGTAAGGTTCGCAAAATAAAAAAATGAAACCACAGATTAATAAGGATTGAAATGATTTTTTAAATCTGTGTGAATCCTCTTAATCTGTGGCTAAAAAAATCTTAGAATCTCAGCGTCTCAGAATCTTATTCTATTTTATAAACTTCAATGCTTTTAAGCCAATAAACGTGACGAGGTCCAGTGGCAATATCATTTTTGCAAAGCCCAATCATTTCGCCATTTTTAACTGGTTTTCCGTTTTCTTCAAAAATAATATAAGCATTATCTCCCGTTGGATTATTGAAAATTTCAGCCCACGAAAAAGTTGCTTTATAATCGTCGGAAGCTCTTTCTACAATATAAAAGTTTCTGTCTTTATGATCGGTTTGTTTGATTTTAGCTTTATCTAAAACATCTCTCAAAAGAACAGCCTTGCAAGCTTTGACTTCTCTTTTAATTACACCGCCTTTACCCGTTATTTTGAGATTTTCAATGGTAACTACTTTCATTTTCTTTAAAGAATCGATTGTTAGTTGAAGAGGAAATTCGACATCGCCTTTTATTTCAATTTGATGATTGACTAATTTTAAACTGTCTTCAGCAGTTAGAGTTTTATGTTCGTGTTTTTCTGTTTTTGAAGCCTGTTCTGTTGAAATGTTTTCTTCTTTATCTTTTTTAGAAGAATTACACATCGTGCATGAAAATGCAATCAAAAGTATAAGAATGTAATTTTGTGTTTTCATAGTTACTTAGCGGTTAATATTAAATTCAATATTACGTATTTTTACTTAATTTAAATAAGTAATTTGATATTTTATTTGTTTGTCAATGAAATAGCTTTGCTACAATGCGCAATAAATGTAAATTTGCGACTTAATTAATTTAGTGAAAAGCTTAGAACCTTAGTAACTTAGAATCTTAGTCACTTAGAAATGAAGTACAATCCAAACGAAATTGAAGCCAAATGGCAAAAATATTGGGCAGAAAATCAAACTTTTGCAGCAAAAAATAACTCTGAAACCCGAGGTGAAACCGAACTGAGCGAAGCTAAACCGAAACATTATGTTCTCGATATGTTTCCTTATCCGTCTGGAGCAGGATTACACGTAGGGCATCCGCTGGGTTATATAGCTTCAGATGTGTATTCTCGTTTTAAAAGACATCAAGGTTTCAATGTTTTGCATCCAATGGGTTACGATAGTTTCGGATTACCAGCAGAACAGTACGCGATTCAGACAGGACAGCGTCCAGAAGATACAACACGCGTAAATATTGATGGTGGAGTAGACAAAGAAGGAAAGCAGATTGCTGGTTATAGAAAACAGTTAGATAAAATCGGATTTTCATTTGACTGGGCGCGTGAAGTGCGTACATCAAATCCAGATTACTACAAACATACACAATGGATTTTTATCCAATTGTTCAATTCTTGGTATTGCAAAAAACAAGGAAAAGCATTTGACATTTCTGAGCTTGTAACTGTTTTTGAAGAAAGTGGAAATGCATTAGTTGAGGCAGTTTGCGACGACAATGTAGCCATTTTTACTGCTGACGAGTGGAACGCCTATTCTGAAGATCAAAAAGAAAAAATCTTGTTGCAGTACAGAATGACGTATTTGGCAGAAACCGAAGTCAACTGGTGTCCAGGCTTAGGAACTGTTTTGGCAAATGACGAAATTGTAAACGGAGTTTCAGAACGTGGAGGCTTTCCTGTTATAAGAAAAAAAATGACACAATGGAGTATGCGAATTTCTGCTTATGCCGAACGCTTGCTTCAAGGTTTAAATGATATTGACTGGAGTGAGTCTATCAAAGAATCGCAAAGAAACTGGATCGGGAAATCGGTTGGTGCTTTGGTTACTTTTAATGTGAAAAATCATGATGAAGTAATCGAAGTTTTCACCACTCGTCCTGATACCATTTTTGGAGTTACTTTTATGACTTTGGCGCCAGAACATGATTTGGTTGCTAAAATTACAACTCCAGAACAAAAAGAAGCTGTTGAAGCGTATATCGAAAAAACAGCAAAACGTTCGGAGCGTGAGCGCATGGCCGATGTAAAAACGATTTCAGGAGTATTTACTGGAGCTTACGCTGAGCATCCATTTACAAAAGAAGCGATTCCAGTTTGGATTGGTGATTATGTTTTGGCGGGTTATGGAACTGGCGCTGTAATGGCTGTTCCTTGTGGAGACGAAAGAGATTACGCATTTGCTAATTTCTTTAAAGGTCAAAACGGAATGCAGGAAATCAAAAATATCTTCGCTAATGTTGATATTTTTGAAGCAGCTTACGGATCAAAAGACAACGTTGAAATTGCTGGTTCTGATTTCTTAAACGGATTAAATTACAAAGAAGCAACAGCAAAAGCGATTTATAAATTAGAAGAAATCGGACAAGGAAAAGGTAAAACTAATTACCGTTTGCGTGATGCTGTTTTTTCACGTCAGCGTTATTGGGGTGAGCCATTTCCAGTTTATTATGTGAATGGTCTTCCAAAAATGATTGAGACACAGCACTTGCCAATTATTTTGCCTGAAGTAGAGAAATATTTGCCAACTGAAGACGGTTTGCCTCCATTAGGAAATGCAGCGGTTTGGGCTTGGGATACAAAACAAAATAAAGTTGTTGATACCGATTTAGTTGATAATGTAACAATTTTTCCATTAGAATTGAATACAATGCCAGGTTGGGCGGGAAGTTCATGGTATTGGATGCGTTATATGGATGCGCACAACGAAAATGAATTTGCAAGTAAAGAAGCTTTGGCTTATTGGGAAAATGTAGATTTATATATTGGAGGAAGCGAACACGCAACAGGTCACTTATTGTATTCTCGTTTCTGGAACAAATTCTTAAAAGACAAAGGTTTTGCTCCAACTGAAGAGCCATTCAAAAAACTGATCAATCAGGGGATGATTTTGGGTACGACGGCTTATGTTTACAGATTGGAAGGAACAAATACTTTTGTATCTAAAAATAAAATTGAAGGTCAAAATGTACAGCCAATTCGCGTTGATGTAAATTTCGTTAATTCTTCGGATGAATTAAATATTGAAAAATTCAAAACTTGGAGAGAAGATTTCAATACAGCAGAATTTATTTTTGACGAAAACGGAAAATACATTGTAGGCCGTGAAGTCGAAAAAATGTCAAAATCATACTATAATGTAGTTACACCAGATGATATTTGTGCAGAATACGGTGCAGATACATTACGTTTATATGAAATGTTCTTAGGGCCATTAGAGCAGGCAAAACCTTGGAATACTGCCGGAATTTCGGGAGTTTTCGGTTTCTTGAAAAAATTATGGAGATTGTATTTTGATGATAATGGCTTAATCGTAAACAACGACGAACCAACAAAAGATAACTTAAAATCATTGCATAAAACCATCAAAAAAGTAGCAGAAGATATCGAGAATTTCTCTTTCAATACTTCAGTTTCTCAGTTTATGATTTGTGTAAACGAATTGTCTTCTCAAAATTGTCATTCAAGAGCGATCTTAGAACCATTAGCAATTTTGGTTTCTCCTTATGCGCCTCATATAGCAGAAGAATTATGGGCTCAGTTAGGGCATACAACTTCAATTTCTGAAGTGGCGTTTCCAGCTTTTGATGAAAAACATTTAATTGAAACAAATAAAGAATATCCAGTTTCTTTCAACGGAAAAATGCGTTTCACAATCGAATTGCCTTTGGATTTAACCAAAGAACAAATCGAAGAAATCGTTATGAAAGACGAAAGAACACAAAAACAATTAGACGGTAGAACACCAAATAAAGTGATTATTGTTCCTGGAAAAATCATTAATTTGGTTGGATAAACCGATTTGATTTTAAATATTAAAAATCCCAAATTCCAATTTTACGATTGGGGTTTGGGATTTTTTTATACCGTTGTCACCCTGAGCGAAGTTGAAGGGCTTTTGCGTTACGTAAGGTCTTAGACTTCGCTCAGACTGACAATAAATACCGTTTGTCATTTCGACGAAGGAGAAATCTCCACAAGTAGCTCTACAAAGATTGGCGATTCAGTTTGCGGAGTTTCTTGCGTGATTTCTCCTTTCAGTCGAAATGACAAGATTGAGGAAAAAACTTTGCGACCTAGCACCTTTGTGGCAAAAAAAACTTGCGTTCTTTGCGTAAACCTCCGCGCACTTTGCGGTTAAAAATCCACACCAATATTGGGATTTGGGGTTTTTTCATTGAAATTTTAAATTAAGTTGTAACATTTTAATAGTTGTCGTATCAAAAGCATGGATCCGATTTAATTAACAACTTAAAACAAAACTATTAAAAATGAAAAAGTATATCATCTTAATTATCGTATTCTTATTCTCTGCATTATGTTTAAATGTTTTCGGACAAACAAAACATTTTCCGTTTGAAGTTTTAAAAACTGGAAATGGAAACCGATCTATTATATTTATTCCTGGCTTTGCTTCTTCTGGAGATGTTTGGAATGAAACCAAAGCTACTTTCGAAAGTGATTTTACTTGTTATACACTCACAATGGCTGGTTTTGCGGGAAGAAAAGCACAGCCAAATGCTTCATTTGAAAATTGGAAAAATGGAATTGCCAATTATATCAAAGAAAATAATATTGAAAAGCCAATCTTAGTAGGCCATAGTATGGGAGGTGGACTTGCGCTTGCAATTGCCGCCGATTATCCAGATTTGATAAGTAAAATTGTGGTAGTGGATGCGATTCCTTGTTTGGCAGCTTTGAATGATTCCACATTTATATCAAAAGAAAATAATGATTGTTCAGCAACTGTAAATCAAATGACAGGAATGACCAATGATCAGTTTTACGATATGCAAAAGAAGACAATGCCAAGACTTTTAGCTGATGCGTCTAAGCTGGATATGGTGGTAGATTGGAGTGTAAAATCAGATAGAACAACTTTTGGGCAAATGTATTGTGACTTTTTCAATATCGATTTAAGAGAAAAAATAGAACAGATTAAATGTCCAGCATTAATTCTGTTAGAATCTTATTTTATAAATTTAAAACCAGCAATTGAAGGTCAATATAAAAATTTAAAGACCGCTAATTTTCAGTATGCCGCAACTGGTCTGCACTTTATTATGTACGATGATACCGCTTGGTATATGGGGCAGTTAAACAATTTTATAAAATCTTAAAATGGAATTCGAAAAAATCTACAAAACATATTGGGATAGAATTTTCAGGCTCTGCATGGGATTTGTGAATGATTATGATGTGGCACAGGATTTGGCACAGGAAACTTTTATAATTGTCTGGCAGAAACTAGAAACTTTTAGAAACGAATCGGCGATTGGGACATGGATTTTCAGGATTGCTTCTAACAATTGTCTGAGGCAGATTGAAAAACAAAAACGTTTTCCAAAATCAGAACTTCCAGTTCATCTTTCAGAAGAAAAACAAACCTCATTTGAACCTCAAATTCAGTTTTTATATAAATGTATCGCAGAATTGCCTGAAACCGATCGTATTATTATTTCGTTGGAATTAGAAGATATTAAGCAAGCAGAAATTGCCAAAATCATCGGACTTTCAGAAGCGAATGTTAGAGTGAAAATTCACAGAATCAAAGAAAAACTGACTCAAAAATTTAAAGAAAATGAACAACGATAACAATATAGATTTTAAAGATTTATGGAAAAAGCAGACCGTAAGTCAGCCCGATATGAAAGATTTGCTGGAAAGGGTAGGGAAGTTTAAAAAAGCGGCTTTAAAAAGTTTATGGTTTGCCAATATTTTACTTTTTGCGACAAGCGTTTTTATAATTTTTATATGGATTTATTACCAGCCGCAGTTTATTTCGACCAAAATAGGAATCGTAGTAACTCTATTAGCAATGGTAATTTACCTAGTAATTTATAATCGATTATTAAAGAATTACAATCATATTGATGCAGAACAAAGCAATCACGACTATCTTCAGAAATTGATTGAAATAAAAAAGAAACAGCAGTTTTTACAAACTAAAATGATGAGTTTCTATTTTATAGCACTTACGCTAGGAATTTGTTTGTATATGTATGAATACGCCAGCAGAATGTCGCTTTTGGGAGCAAGTTTGACGTATGGAATAACTTTGTTGTGGATATTGTTTAATTGGTTTTATATTCGTCCAAAACAAATCAAAAAACAGCAAAGTAAATTAAATAGTTTAATTGAAAAGTTTGAAGAAGTAAACAATCAATTGGAATCATAAAAAAAAAGAAGCTTCGTAATTTCCCCTACGAAGCTTTCTTTTTACCAAAAACTTAAATCTAAATTCTAAAACTAATTCTTAAAGAGGAAAAACATAAGGAGTAAGAGATAATACAATGATTCCGTCACTATTTGCTGTAGCAGTTAGTTCATTTTCTAATTTTCCTCCGATATAAAGTTTTCCCGTTAAAGTTTGTCCGGCCTGACCACCATAACCGCTAGCGCTTAATGATGCTCCCATCGATTTTGCTTCTGCAGTAAATTCCTTTGTCCATGGAAGTTTAGTAATGTCTTCATTTAATGCATTTCCTCCTTTTTCAAAATATGTAACAGAAGCATTTCCTGTGTAATTTCCAGTAATTTCATATCTTACATCTCTTGAGTTATTTCCAGATCCATTATCGTCATTATCACTACTGCAAGAAACTGCTGTAAAAGCAAGAGTCAATACAATTGCTAAAGTTTTCAAAACTGATTTCATAATAAAATTCTTTAATTAATATTCATAACAGAACAAAGTTAGATGCTTATCCTGCGGACGGCAATACCTGATAAAATGTATTTTTTATTACCTGATATCAGGTAAAAGCAGGAGATTTCTTTTTGAAAGTCATTAAGCTTTAATAACTTTGAGTAAATGCCACATCTATGAAGAAACTCTACGCCTTTTTGTTTTTTTTATTTTTTACCGCAATTTCCAATTCACAAGTCATTCTTTCATTAGATGATGATACTGTTTATATCGACAGTATTGTCAAAATCACAAAAAACACAAAATCCGACAGTGTTAAAAGTTTGAATAGCTTTAGATTATCAAAACTGTTTTTAATGGCGCAGGATGCTGAAAAATCTAAGGAATATCTTGAACAGGCAAATAAACTTAAAGTCAAATTTCCTTTTCTAAAAGATGCTTCTATTTTTTATAATGCCTACAGTTTTATAGAAAAAGGCGATTTGGAGGGTTTTGAAAAAGCTTTATTGGAAGCCAATACTAAACTTAAAAAATACCGTAATAAGGAAGCTTATAAACTTCGTGCCGTGATACTGCAGAATTATGGTATTATGCAGCAACGTAAGAATAATGAAAACGCTTATATGAAATTGCTGGTGAATGAGGCGATTCCTATTGCTAAAAAAAGTGGTGATTACGAATTAATCAGTGCATTAAATAAAGCAGTTGCCATCATTTTTATGAATAATAGTGAAAGGGAAAAAGCTGCTGAATATCTCGATCAAGCACAGAAATACATTGAAAGTGCAACCAAAAAATCAGCAACATTGGCAGAATCCAGAATGGAAACCTATATTATTAATGCTGAGAATTTAGTAGAGCTCAAACATTTTTATGATGCTAAAAGTATTCTGGATAAAGCATTCGAGATTTTAAAAGATTATCCAGAATCAAACTTGAACGACTCTTATTTTTATTCGGAAGGGATTTATTATGCCAAACAAAACAAACATAATGAAGCTTTGGTAAGTTTTGATAAAGGAATAAAATCATCTGCAAAACATAATAATCTGATTGCCTTAAACAGATTGAAATTTGCTGAATATGAAGTTCTTTTTAAACTTAAAAATTATGAAAAGGCAAAAAGTAATATAGAATATCTAATAGAAAAAACACCTTTTATAATAGATAAGAAAAATTATTACAAAGAACTATCAAAGGTGTATAATGCTACAAAAGAATATTCGAAAGCTTATTATTATTCTAATAAATACAATGTTGTAAATGATAGTCTTAATGGCGATAAATTAAAAAACGAAATTGTAGAGCTTGAAGCGAAATACAAAAAGGCGGAAAGCGAGAAAAAGATTTCTTTGCTTCAGTCAGAAAATGAAAAAGCAGTTTTGCAGGTTAATAATAATCGTTTGAATATGATGCTTTTTGCAGTGCTTTCTTTTTTACTATTTCTGACAGTTTTGTTTCTGTGGAGTTGGAACAATTATCAGAAAAAACTAAGCTATCAAAAAGAAGTCAATCATAAACAGGAGTTGGATGTGCTTGAAAATGAAAAGAAATTATCTATTTCAAATGCTTTAATACAAGGAGAGGAAATCGAGAGAAAAAGAATCGCCAGAGATTTACATGATGGACTCGGCAGTATGCTTTCGGGCTTGAAGATGCATTTGAATATTGCAGATCGTGATAATAAAGAAAATAGTCCAAATATTAACGAAATGCTGAATGATTCTATTAAGGAGCTTCGTAATATTTCTCAGAATTTAATGCCGGAAAGTTTAATGAAACTGGGACTCGAACATGCATTGAAAGATCTATGTGCTTCACATTCTACTTCAGAAACTGTAATTGAATTGCAATATTTGATAAAAAAATCCAGCGTTCCAGAACATTTTAAAGTGATGATTTTTAGAATCATTCAAGAACTTTTAAATAATGCTTTAAAGTATGCAAAAGCAACAGAAATATTAGTTTCCTGTTCTCAGAATAAAGATGTTTATTTTATTACTGTTGAAGATAATGGAATAGGTTTTAATATTAAGCATGCAGAAAAGAGAGAAGGTATGGGATTGCGAAACATCAAAAACCGTGTCGCATTTTTAAATGGAAAATTAGAAATTGATTCGGAAATTGGTAAAGGAACGTCAACTTATATTGAGCTGAAAATTTAATTATAGTTTATAAAATCATGATATATAAAACGGTAATTGTAGACGATCATCCAATTGTAATTTCAGGAATTTCAGGTTTGTTATCTGATCTTGAAAACATAAAAATCGTAGAAAAATTTGGATCGGGGATAGCCCTGTTAGATTACATTGAAGATAATACAGTCGACTTAATTTTGATGGATGTTTTTCTTCCCATAATTAATGGAGTTGATCTATGCAAAACAATCAAGCAGAAGCATCCTAAAATTGTTATTATTGGGATGAGCAGTCAGTCTGAAAGAAGTTTGGTTATGCAGTTTATTCAGAACGGAGGAAATGGGTATATTTTAAAGAATGCTTCTTTTGATGAGTTCAAAAATTGTATTTATAAAGCCATTGCTGGCGAAATTGTTTTTAGCGAAGAAGTAAAAACAATAATCAGTCAGCCCTTATCTGAAGAGTTGGAACGTATTCCTGCTTTGAGTCGAAGAGAGCGCGATATCGCATTATTGCTTTCGCAGGGAAAATCGACTCAGGAAATTGCAGATGATTTGTTTTTGAGCTTTTTGACCGTTCAAACACACCGCCGAAATATTCTTCAGAAGTATAAAATGAAAAATGTGGCAGAATTAATCGCTTTTCTGCTGAAGAATAATATGCTGAATTGAGACAAATTTGGTTTAAAAATGTCAAAATGACATTTTGTTAAAATGGTTCGCAATTTGATGTTTGTTTTGTAAATTTAAAAATCAATCTAAAAACACAAAAAAATGGGATCAGGATACCTAATTATTGCTGGAGCAATCATGTTGTTCAGCTGGCTGGTAAGCTCTCAGCTAAAGAGTAAATTTGAATTGTATTCGAAATTACAGTTAAGAAACGGAATGAGCGGAAGAGAAATCGCCGAAAAAATGCTTGCAGATAACGGAATTACAGATGTTCGTGTAATTTCGACTCTAGGTCAGTTGACAGATCATTATAATCCTTCAGATAAAACAGTAAACTTAAGTGAGGCTGTTTATAATCATCGAAATGCGGCTGCAGCTGCAGTTGCAGCGCACGAATGCGGTCATGCTGTGCAGCATGCAATTGGTTACGAATGGTTGACAATGCGTTCTAAATTAGTGCCTATCGTAAGCGTGGCTTCCAATTTTGTACAATGGATTTTACTTGCGGGAATTTTGATGATCAAAGTTTTTCCAGGTTTATTGTTAGTTGGAATTGTCATTTTTGCAGCAACAACTTTGTTTACCATTATTACACTTCCCGTAGAATACGATGCAAGTAACAGAGCTTTAGCTTGGTTGGAAAACAAACATATGCTTACGCAAGAAGAACAAGCAGGAGCAAAAGATGCGTTAAAATGGGCCGCCAGAACTTATGTAGTGGCTGCGATTGGTTCTATAGCAACGTTGTTGTACTATATCTCGATTTATGCAGGGAACAGAAGGAATTAAATAAATTTAATTTTCAATATCATAAAATTCCAAATTCCAATTTTATTGGGTTTGGAATTTTTCTTTTTTATGACCTTTCTTTTTCCGTAGTTGAAACCACGAGCTATGTTTTTGGAATTTGGAATTTGAAAATTTGGAATTTTTTTCTAAAGCTGAATCTGCCTGTCAATCTGCTGATCCAAAGAAATAAACGTTTCGGTTCTCGAAACGCCTTCAATAGCCTGTATTTTATTGTTTAAAAGAGACATTAAATGCTCATTGTCGCGACAAATGATTTTAATTAAAACCGACCAGTTTCCGGTAGTATAATGACATTCCAAAACTTCAGGTATTTTTCTTAATTCTTTTACAGCTTCGGAGTTTCTAGATGCTTTGTCCAGATAAACTCCAACAAAAGCCATAGTGTTATAGCCTAAAACTTTTGGGTTTACTGTGAATTTAGATCCAGAAATAACACCAGATTGCTCCAGTTTTTTTAAGCGCTGATGAATTGCTGCGCCGGAGATTCCAATTTTGTTGGCAATCTGTAAAATTGGTTTTCGGGCATCGTCCATTAAGTAGCGGAGGATCTCTTTATCGATACCGTCAATTTCAATTAAAAGGGAGTTGATTTTCATAACTTACAATTTGAAACTATTTCTTGTGATTTGGGTTTAGAATAGAAATCAAATGTAGTTAAAATGAAGGAAGAATAAAATTTCAATGTTAGAAATTCCAAATTCCAAAAACATAACCCGTGGTTTCAACCACAGGAAACGAACGGAATTAAGAATTGGTTAAAAAACAAAAAATCCAAACTCCAAGTGATTAATTTGGAATTTGGATTTTTAAAAATTTGTATATTTTTCTCTTGGTCAGGTTATTTTCCTTTGTTTGCTTCTGCAACGTACTTTTCAAGCGCCATTGTCATCGAAGGAGTTTCAGGTGTCGGAGCAAGAATATCGATTCTTAATCCGTGGTCTAAAGCTTCTTTCTGAGTTGTGCTTCCAAATACAGCAATTCGAGTATCATTTTGTTTAAAATCTGGGAAATTTTTAAACAATGATTTGATTCCGGTTGGACTGAAGAAAGCTAAAACGTCGTAATAAACGTCTGCTAAATCAGATAAATCACTCATTACAGTTCTGTAGAAAATTGCTTGTGCCCAATCTACTTTTAGACTGTTTAATGTTACAGGAGCATCTGCATTTAACTGGTCAGATGCAGGAAGTAAAAACTTCTCGTCTTTGTACTTCTTAATTAGCGGAGATAAATCTGCAAAATCTTTTGCTCCAACGTAAATTTTACGTTTTCTGTACACAACATACTTTTGAAGGTAAAATGCAACGGCTTCAGATTGACAGAAATATTTCAATCCTTCTGGAACTTTGTAACGCATTTCATCAGCAACTCTAAAAAAATGATCTACAGCATTTCGACTTGTTAAAATGATCGCAGTGTAATGATTAAGATCGATTTTTTGTAATCGAATCTCTTTTGCGCTAACCCCTTCCACATGAATAAATGGTCTGAAATCAATTTTTATTTTGTGTTTGTGTTGGAGCTCAAAGTAAGGAGAATTCTCCACTTTAGGTTCAGGCTGTGACACCAAAATTGTTTTCACTTTCATATTATAAACATTTTCTAAGCACTCCCTTTTGTTATCCAGTAATAAAGAAAATAATAAGGGGCTATTTCGAGAGCGCAAAGATATAAAATAAAATAAAATAACTTGCCGATTATTACGTTTTGATACGTTTTAATTGAAATAAAGTAGGAGTATACACTAATACACAGCGAAATACCAATGATTATAAGTGGTATTATTTGCGGAATATTGTTGTAATAGAACAAAATAGCGTTGATTGGAAGGATCAAAACGCCTATATAAGTCCTGTAAGTTACCTTTTGTAGGTTAAATAGTTCTACAAAATCATCAATATTGAAGGAAGTCGCTACAATTTTTTCAATTAAATATTTCCCTAAAATGAAATAAAGAAGGAAAGTGGCAATCTGAATAAACAAAATCCAGTCGGTTTTAGAAGCATGTTCAAAGATGTTCATCGTAAGCAGAATGAAAAAAGCGTACGAAATAATTTGTACAAAAAACAAACCAACCGTAAAGCTGCTTTTCATGTGACTGTTGTCGCGATAAATCTTAGCATATTTGTCAGAAAAAATAAGTTTACTAAATTCACTGAATCTAGTTTCGTAAGCCGATTTTGTCATGGCAACAACAGCAAAGGTCAGCACAAATAAAAGTGTTGCCCAGTCTTTGTTTTCAAGAATTCGAGGATGAAGTTGTTCAATCATAGCGTTACAAAATTAGTAATTTTTTGATGCAATACTTTTATTATATATTTATTATGAATCAAATGCTATAAAAAGTTTACTTTTGCCGTGAAATTACCCAGAAAAAATGAATGATAGTATTGTCATAATTCCCACATACAACGAAATCGAGAACATAGAAAGTATAGTAAGAGCTGTACTTTCGCAGCATAAAGCTTTTCATTTATTGATTATCGATGATAATTCTCCTGATCACACAGCAAAGAAAGTAATTGCTTTGCAGGAAGAATTTCCAGACAAACTTTTTTTAGAACAAAGAACTAAAAAATCAGGTTTAGGAACAGCTTATGTTCATGGGTTTAAATGGGCTTTGGAAAGAGATTATCAATTCATTTTTGAAATGGATGCCGATTTTTCTCATAATCCAAATGATTTGGAAAAGTTATATGATGCCTGTCATTTTGGTGGAGCAGATTTAGCAATTGGTTCGCGGTATGTAACTGGGGTAAATGTGGTTAACTGGCCTTTAAGTCGTGTTTTAATGTCTTACTTTGCATCGGTTTATGTTAAATTTATTACCGGAATGAAGATTCACGATGCCACTGCTGGTTTCGTATGTTACAAAAGAGAAGTTCTAGAGAAAATCAATTTAAATAAAATAAAATTTGTGGGGTATGCGTTTCAAATTGAAATGAAATACAGAACGTACTGCGCCAAATTTCAGATCACCGAAGTTCCTATTATTTTTACAGACCGAACAAAAGGAGTTTCTAAAATGAGTAATGCTATTATTAAAGAAGCAATACTTGGAGTAATTTCGCTAAGATTAAGAAAATTAGTCAATTCATTATAAACCAAGCACGATGAACAGGATTTTAATAAAAAATGCCAAAATTGTAAACGAAGGGACAATTTTTGAAGGTGATGTTTTAATTGAAAATGATCTGATTGTTGAAATTGCTGACAGCATTTCATTAAAAACATCAGATTGCATAGTAGTGGATGCCGAAGGTAATTATTTAATGCCGGGAGCAATTGATGATCAAGTGCATTTTAGAGAGCCAGGGTTAACACATAAAGGGGATATCGAATCGGAATCTCGAGCTGCGGTTGCGGGCGGAATTACTTCGTTCATCGAACAGCCGAATACCGTTCCGAATGCGGTTACGCAGGAAATTTTAGAAGATAAATATCAAATTGCTTCTCAAAAATCATTTGCGAATTATTCGTTTATGATGGGAGCAACAAACGATAACTTGGAAGAGGTTTTAAAAACCAATCCCAAAAATGTTGCTGGAATCAAGATTTTCTTAGGTTCATCAACTGGAAATATGTTGGTGGATAATGAAGCAGTTTTAGAAAAGATTTTTTCTAGTACGCCAATGTTAATTGCAGTTCACTGTGAAGATGAAACTACAATTAAAAATAACCTTGCCGCTTTTAAAGAGCAATACGGTGATGATGTGCCTGTAACGGCTCACAATTTAATAAGAAGCGCTGAGGCTTGTTATATTTCTTCTTCAAAAGCTGTTGCGTTAGCTAAAAAAACTGGAGCGAGATTGCATATTTTTCATCTTTCAACTGCAAAAGAAATGGAATTGTTTACCAATAAAATTCCATTAGAAGAGAAAAAAATTACGGCTGAGGTTTGTGTGCACCATCTTTGGTTTACAGATGAAGACTATAAAACAAAAGGAAATTTCATTAAATGGAATCCTGCTGTTAAAACGGCTGATGATCGAGCAGAACTTTGGAAAGCTTTAAATGATGGTAGAATCGATGTTATTGCAACCGATCATGCTCCTCATACAAAAGAAGAAAAACAACAGTCGTACTTAAATGCACCTTCTGGAGGTCCGTTAGTACAGCATGCAGTTGTGGCAATGTTTGAAGCGCATCATCAAGGAAAAATCAGCGTGGAGAAAATCGTGGAAAAAATGTGCCACAATCCTGCTAAACTTTTCAAGATTGAAAAAAGAGGTTTTATTAAAGAAGGATATTATGCCGATTTAGTTATCGTAAATCCAAGTTTGCCTTGGAGCGTGAAATCAGATAATATTTTATACAAATGTGGCTGGTCTCCTTTTGAAGGTTTTACTTTTAAATCTAGAATTACACACACTTTTGTAAACGGAGAATTGGTGTATAATAATTTTAAAGTGAAAGATACTAGAGCCGGAAAAAGATTATTGTTTGACAGATAAAAAAAAGAACTATGAAGAATTTTGTCTTAATAGTATTGATTTTGTTTCTTTCTATAAGCTGTAAAAAAGAGCTCGTAAAACAGCCGGAAAAGCTTATCGATAAGAGCAAAATGATTGATATTATGTACGATTTATCGCTTTTGGAAGCTATGCGCTATCAAAAGCCATTGTCTTTGGATTCTGTTGAAAACGATCCGACCAAGTTTATTTTGAAAAAATATAAAGTTGATAGTCTTCAGTTTGCCCAGAATAATATTTATTACGCTTCCGACTATGAAACGTATAAAGATATGTTTGATGAAGTGAACAAAAGAATAGCGGTAAATCAAAGAGCAGCAGATTCTCTAGCTAAAATTGATGAGAAAAAAGCAGCGAAAGCAAATAAAGAAAAATTAAAGAAGTTGAAGCAAGAGTCAAAAGATTCTGTGAAAAAAACAACTCCAAAAATCAATATTGATTCTATAAAAAGGATTCAAATGCAACATAGAAGACAAAATGCAAAACAGATAAAATAATTATTGTCTTTTGATATAATCATGCACATCAGTAAAAACCGTTCCTAGAGCGGTTTTTATTTTTTCACTAGAGTATAAATTTTTAGAATAAGAGGCTTTTGCTGTTGCTTTGGTAATGCTTCTTTTTCTGAAGAATAAAGTTGAAAACATTCCGTCCAGAATCCAGAGCATATTCATAAAAAATGGTTTGGCATGAATATGTGGTCTTTTTACTTTCAAGGTGTCTGCAACAGTATTCAAAATATCTTTGAAAACAATATTATCAGCAATCAAAGTAAAACGCTCGTTTACGATGTCGCTTTTCATTAATTCGAAAGTGATTCTAGCAACATCATCAACCGTAATAAAACCAGTGCTTCCAAGAGTATAGAAAGAAAGTCCCTTTGAAACCTTTTGATAGATCTCACTGCTTCCTTGTTCAAAAACGCTCATCATTTTGGGCGGACCTAAAATTACTCCTGGATTTACAATGATAACATTTAGTCCTTCTTGTTGTCCGCGCCAAACTTCCATTTCTGCACCATATTTAGAAATAGCATAATCGCTGTGCGGTTTTTCAGGATTCCAGTCGGTTTCTTCAGTTATGTGGGTTTCGTGGGGAGCGATATCGCCTAAGGCAGCAATAGAACTGATAAAACAGAATTTTTCTATTCCTTTGGCAATCGAAAAATTAATGATGTTTGCAGTTCCTTCGATATTCGTTTTTCTAAGCTTTTCTTCGTCTTTTGGGTCAAACGAAATCAAAGCGGCACAATGATAAACTTCTGTAATATCAATAAAAGCAATTTCTAATGAAGGAACGTCTAAAACATCGGCTTCAAGCCAATTAATTTTTTCAAACAAGTCTGTTTTTTTGTAAAAATCAAAAACCGATTTGGTTTTCGCAATGTTGCTTTGACTTCTGTAAATAGCCCGAACATTTTCTCCATTTTCAATTAAATGAAGTAATAAATGCGCGCCGACTAAACCAGTTCCTCCAGTTACTAATACCATTTTGTAAAGATAAGTTTTTGCTTTTAAGGTGCAAAGTGGCAGAGGGACAAAGTTGCAAAGGTTTTTTGCTTTTGCCACAAAGGCGCTAGGGCGCAAAGTTTTTTATTTTACACGATACTTCCATAGTAAAAAACAAATACTTTGTGCCTTAGTGTCTTCGTGGCAGACTTTTTTGCCATTACCATTGACATTGATTACATTTGCGCAAATTATTTTAAAAAAATGAAGAATCTAGTTGAAGAATTAAAATGGCGCGGGTTATATCATGATAGTATGCCTGGAACGGAAGAACAATTACTAAAAGAAGCTACCTCTGCGTATATCGGTTTTGATCCAACGGCAGATTCACTGCATATTGGAAGTATGGTTCAGATTATTTTATTGGTTCACTTAAAGAATTTCGGTCATAAACCGATTGCTTTAGTGGGTGGAGCAACTGGAATGATTGGAGATCCTTCTGGTAAATCTGATGAAAGAAACCTGCTTGATGAAGAAGCTTTGGCTAAAAACGTTGCTGGAATTAAAAGTGTTTTGTCTCGTTTCTTAGATTTTAATTCAACCGAAGCAAATGCGCCAGTAATGGTAAATAACTACGATTGGATGAAAGAATTCTCTTTTATCGATTTTGCACGTGAAGTTGGAAAACGTATCACTGTAAATTATATGATGGCTAAGGATTCTGTAAAAAAGAGATTTAGTGGAGAAGGAGAAGGAATGTCTTTTACAGAGTTTACGTATCAGTTAATTCAAGGTTACGATTTTTATCATTTATATAAAAACAACAATTGCGTGCTGCAAATGGGAGGTTCTGATCAATGGGGTAATATTACCACGGGAACAGAATTAGTGCGCAGAATGGGAGGTGAAAATGCTAAAGCATACGCTTTGACAACACCTTTGATTACAAAAGCAGACGGTTCTAAATTTGGAAAATCTGAAGGAGGGAATGTTTGGCTGGATGCAGATAAAACTTCTGTTTACAAATTCTACCAATTTTGGGTAAATACAACAGACGTTGATGCTGAAAAATATATCAAAATCTTTACTTTCTTAGATAGAAATACAATTGATGCATTAATTGAAGAACATCAAACAGCGCCACATTTAAGAGTTTTACAAAAGAAACTGGCTGAAGAAATTACTGTTTTTGTTCACAATCGTGAAGAATTGGAAAAAGCAATTCAGGCATCCAATATCTTATTCGGAAATTCAACTGCGGAAGATTTGAAGAAATTGGACGAAGCCACTTTCTTAGAAGTTTTTGACGGAGTTCCACAGGCTGAAATCACAAAAGCAGATTTAGAAAACGGATTGGATATTATTACGGTTTTAAACGAAAAAACTGGTTTCTTTAAATCTAACGGAGAAGCAAGAAGAGCTTTAACAGCAAATTCTATTTCTGTAAATAGAGAAAAAATCAAAGAAGATTTTACTTTGACAACAAACGATTTAATCAATAATCAGTTTGTGCTATTACAGAGCGGAAAGAAAAATTACTTTGTGATTAGAGTGGTTTAATTATTTTAATTGAAACATATTATGAATCCCAATAACTTTTAGAAGTTATTGGGATTTTTTATTTTAATTTATTGGTAATGAAAACGTAAATCTTTTTTTATTAAGTTTATTCCCGATAAACTAACCTAATAACTATGATTGGAATTTTATTTATTTACTGGATTTGGAAAGGATTTACCGGTTTAGCTCTTGAGTATGATAAGAGTAAATGGGGCTATTTTGGTATTGGAATAGCGTCATATTATGGTGGCACACTCGTCTCAGGTTTTGCTGTTGGCCTTTTGTCTGTTCTAATTGGCGGTGTTGATAATGTAGCCGACGATAGTTTTATTAACCCGGGATGGAATATATTTTTTGTGCTTTGCGGAGGTTTGGCTTGTTATGGTGTTTACAAGCTTTTGGAAAATAAAGGAGAAAAAGAAAAAGCACTATTCAAAAAAGAAGGAATAGACAGTATTGGTGTAATTGACGAAAATTAACCTTTTTTACAAAACCATCAAATTACAACCACGAATATCAGAATTATCAAAACGTCCCAATACCTCAAAAGAGTTGTTGGGATTTTTTTTTCCTAAATCTTGGGTTGCTATAAAGGAACAAGAATTGATATTGGCCAAATCTATTACATTGATTCCGCCAGTTTTTCCGTCTTTTATGTAAGTGAGTGCATCTTCTGGATCTCGTACTAGAATATTCATCCACGATGGACATTCGAAAATTCCGTCACCTAAAGAATACGCCTGTGCTAAAAGCTCGGTCATTCCATATTCTGAATGAATGGAAGAAACTCCAAAACCTTTACATAAAATTTCGTGTAATTCTTCACGAATCATTTCTTTACGTTTTCCTTTCATGCCTCCAGTTTCCATAATGATGGTATTTTGAAGATTGAATTGATGTTTTTCGATTAAATCTAATAAAGCATAAGTAACGCCAATTAAGATTACATTTTGGCCTGCTTCATCCAATTCTGTTAATTTTTTAATTAAGTCATCGTGATTGTGCAGATAAAACCCACTTTCAGGCTGATTCGAGATTTTTATTAGATCTTCTACCATATAAATTAACGAAGAGCCTTCACGCTCTAAATAAGACGGTAAAAGGGCTAAAACAACGTAATCTTCGATATTGCCATAAAACTGCGAAAATCCTTTGCGGTAACTTTCCTCATATAGGGAAACATCGGTCACTAAATGTCGGCTTGTAATCATTCCGGTTGTACCGCTGCTGGTAAACGTAACTTGTGCAGAATCGTTATTCGAAACTACATCATGGCTTTTGAAAAATTGGATGGGTAAAAAAGGAATTTGCTGTAATGATTTTACCTGCTGTGGATTCACTTTTAGAAAATCGCAAAAATCACGATACACTTTGTTGTTTTCGTGCTGAAAACGAAACACTTTTAGTGCTATTTTTTCAAATTGTTTCTGACTCGAAATGGTAAATATATCGCTGGCTGTAATCAAAACTTTTTTTTGCAAAGATATTATATTTAGTGTTCAGTCGCAGTTTTCAGTCGCAGTTTTCGACAAAGCATCTAAACTGAAAACCGTGACTGAGACTGTAAACTAAAAAAAGCTCCAAAGGAGCTTTTATCGTATAATGAGTTTTCGTGTTGTTGACGCGTTTTGTTCGCTTATTTTTATAATGTAAACACCTGGAGGTAAATCTGAAACGTTTAACTCTTTTGTTACTAAATGAGCCTGAAGTACTTTTTTACCCAAAATATCGAACACAATAATTTCCTTTTCTAAATCGTTCTTAGAAGATATGTACACTTTTCCGTTTGTAACGGGATTAGGATACAAGCTGAGACCCTCAATAGAAGTAGATTCCTGAGGTTTTGGTAATTGCTTGCTGTCTTGCGCTGAAACGCTTACAGTAAAGAAAAATGCCAATAAGAATGTAATATAAAAGTAGTTTTTTGCCATCGCGTGTATTTGGATATCGTAAATATACAAAAAAAATTACAAAAAGTGCGCCAAAAATAAATATCCTGAAATTTATGATGTTTTTAACACTTTGTGTCCGAATTCATTAGAGAATGCCTAATTGCAATGAAGCAAAAAAAACACCCTAATAAAATTAGAGTGTTTTTGAATATTGTTTGTCTTACGAGATTATAGACCTTTTGTCCATCCAGCAGTCCAAGTAGGAACTCCTGATCCGTTTCCTGCTCCAGTTGCATCTGCTTTTTCTGTGAAAAGTTTAGTCATATCAGGAACAGTTCCAGTAGAAGTAGCTGTACCTTTTACTTTAAGTGTTACATCCTCGAATTTAACATTAGTTGCTAATAAATCAACTCCAACATATGAAAGAGTTTCGTCATGTTGAACATCAAAACCAGTAGCCCATCCTTTTAAAACTACGTTGTCAAATTTACCTTTAGTTCCAACTCTTAATTTCATTCCTTGAGATTCTCCACCAATTGAAGGTCCACCAATTAAAGTAAGGCCTTTGATGTTAGGGAAAGAAATTGGAGTAGCTAAGTGATTGTTAGAATTGTTGTCAGCTTCGATACCTCTGTTACCTCCATTTGTTCTGATTCCGTACCAAAATTCACCGTTTCCGTTCCATCCTTCTGTCCAGTCAAATAAATCATCTCCAACTGCATTAGCATCTTTGTTAGAAACTACTAAGTGAGTTGCGCTAACAGTTCCACCAAACCATTCGAATCCGTCATCAGAGCTTTCGTAAACTTGTACATAATCAATAACAGTTCCGCTTCCAACTCCAAATAAAGAAAGTCCATTAAATTCTTTGTCACTGCTGTAAGAGAAACCTGGGTACTCAATTCTTAAATATTTAATTGATCCAGAGTTGTCATTAGCTACAGTTCCACCATAAGTTAAATCAGAAACTTCAGCACTAGCAGTAGTTCCTTTGTTGATTGGTGCTTTTCCACAGATTACTAAACCACCCCAAGCAGCTGGTTTTTTTGTTTCTGAAGTCATAATAACTGGACTAGAGGCAGTTCCTTGAACATCGATTTGTCCTCCTTGTGCTACAGCAATATATCTTACAGCTGCTAATTGATCAGCTGCTACTGCAGTTGCTTCAATGATAACTCCAGGTTTGATTGTAAGTTTAGCAGTGTTTTTAACTACTAATTTCCCTGTTAGTTTATAAGTTCCAGATTCTAATACTACCTCACCACTGTTGATTTCTCCTTGTAAGTTGTCTCTTACTACTACGAAATCAGATTTTGGTCCGTCGTTTTTGTTGTCATCGCTTGAGCAAGATGTTGTAAGTGTTGCAAGCGATAATGCCGCTAAACCGAAAATTGTTGAAATTGTTTTTTTCATTACTTTTTTAATTAGTTTGTGTTTATGCAAAGATTAGAACTTAAGCTTTAATCAACGTTAAGCCGTTGTCATCTATTTGTTATGTGTTTTTTATTCTAACGTTAAGGAATTGATAACCCAATATTTCCTGTGTGTTTCTTAGAATTGGTAGTTCATTCCCAATCCGAATGTCAGACCTTTTTTGTAGTTGAAAACCAATACGTCTCCACCTGCATTTTCTTGAACTCTTTTAAATTCTGGATTCAATAAGTTTCTTGCTCCAAAATCAATTCCAAAGCTTTTAGTCAATTTTGTTTTTAAAATAAGGTCTAAAGATCCCATAGCTTTATCAACTAAATTTCCTTTTCCTTCGTTTCCAATTGCATAAAGCTTATCAGAATAATGGTTATACGAAAGAGTTGCCATAATTCCAGAGTCGTTTCTGAAGTTTTTAGTATAAGACAAATCAGCATTTAAAATCAAATCTGAAGCTCCCGTAAATCCTGAACTGCTGTCTGTAGTATTGATATTTAATCTTCCATCTGTTTCTTCTCTTACTTTGTCAGCATCAATATCTTGGTGAGTTTTCATTAACGAAGCATTAAATCCAAAAGAAAGTTTATTTGTGTATTCTCCTTCGATTTCGAAAATATTTTTTCTTGCTTCGAATTCAACTCCATAAGCATAACCAGTGTCTCCAATATTTACAAAAGAGATATCATTTGTAGAAGAAGCAATAATGATTTGGTTGATTGGATCCATGATATATTTACCAAAAGCAGTTACAGAGAATAACTCATCGCTTTTCGGGAACATTTCCCATTTTAGATCCAAATTGTAGTTTTGTGAAGGATACAAACTTGGGTTACCAATTACAGATTCCATTACATCTTCATAGATAAATAACGCGCGTTCTTTAAACTGTGGCAATGTGTAAGTTTTACTAGCAGCTAAACGAAGATTTTGTTTTTCGTTCAATTCATACTTTAAGATTGCACTTGGTAAAAATTCATTTCTTTCAAACGTATTTGTTCCTCCGCCTGCATCAAGTTGTGTTCTCCAGTTAACTGTTTGAGAAATTCTTTCGTATCTCACACCAATAACAGAGCTGAATTTATCCGTGAATTTGTATTCGATATTACCAAATCCAGCATGGATATCTTGTTTACCATCATAAGTTTGAGGAGTCATTCCTGCAAAAGAAGCGGTTGAGAATAAACCACTTTCATAATTTGCTTGGTTAAAAAAGGCATCTAAATTATTTGGATTTACACTTGTGTTTTGACCAGTCTGGCTGATGTTGAAGTTGAATTGAATAGCTTCAAAATCACGTTTTTTAAATCTTCCGTTATAACCTACAGTAATTTTTCCTTTTGGTTCGCCATCTTCATTTCCTAATTTGTAAGATAATGCAAGGTTGGCTGCTGCCTCATCTTCTGTAAGATTTTGGAAGTATCTTTGGTTGTCTGTAGTAGTTCTTTGAGCAAGTGTGTAAACGTCTGTCGTTGGGTTATGGAACATTTTGTTTTGAGTTCTGTCCGGCATATCACCTTTTACAGTGTTGTATGAAAGACCCCAGTCCAAATCAATTTTATCAGTTAATTTATCATTTCCTAAAAGCTGATTGATAAAAACTGTGTTTTGTGTAAATGTACCTCTCTGAACAAGCAGATCAGCATTATCATTATCAAAATCACGATCGCTTCCGTAATAAGTATCTCTAGTTTGTTCAGATGTATTAACAAACAAAAAGTTATATCCAATTTTATGGTTTTTGTTCAAACGGTAGTTAGCATTGAACATTCCAGTAGTATTGGTGTTATAAGTGAATTTTTCTTGTTGGAAAGATTTTAATGAAGCGCCCTGAGCATTTACACTTTGACTAAGACCTTCTCTAAATTCATAACCATTTCCAAAACCAACAGTAGCAAAAAGACTTAATTTTCCTTCTTCGCCAATGTTGAAAGTTTTACCAGCTTTTAGGTTAAAGTTTCCTCCAAATGGAGATTCTTTTTTAGGATTTAAGCTGTTTTCAAAACTAAAACTATTTAAAGGATTGTTTGGTACTCCGTAAGAAACAAAACCAGATTTGCTTGGTCCTTGTTGTAATAAGAAATTGCTTGAGTTTGATACTGCGTTAGTATTAACTTTAGATCCTAAAGAAATTTCAAACATTCCTTTTCCACGGTAATCTTTAGATACGATATCTACATTTCCTCCAGCAAAGTCACCATACATTTTTGCTCCGTATGATTTGTCAATTGAAATATACTCCACAATATCAGTTGAGAAAAGATCTAGCGCAATGTTTTTTCTTTGTGGATCATTTGATGGAATTGGTAATCCGTTCATCGAAGTAGAGTTGTAACGGTCACCTAATCCTCTTACGTAAACGTTGTTGCTTCCTTCTTGTTTGGAAACACCAGATGTTTTAGCTACAGCAGCAGCTACGTCTCCCACACCTTTTCTAGAAAGTTCTTGCGCACCAATAGTTTGTTTGATGTCAACCGCATTTTTTTGCTCTAATAAAAGAGCCGTTTCTTTTTGTTTACTTACAGCCGCCGCTTGTACCACGACATCTTTAAGCGTATAACTTCCCGAAGAAAGAGCTTGATTCACTACTACAGTTTCGCTTCCTTTAACAGCGACTGGAGTTTCTACAGATTCATATCCTAAAAAGCTAAAAACAAGAGTATAATTTCCTGGATTTACGCTCAAAGAATATTTTCCGTCAACGTCGGTATTTACGCTAATATTTGTACCTTTAATTAAAACATTAGCAAATGGTAACGGATCATTGTTCATATCCTTGTCGGTTAGAACTCCAGAAATCGTACCTTTGTTTTGCGCGATTGAAATCGTGCAGATAAATAATGCGATAAATAGAAATCTTAAATTGAATTTCATTGTTCAGTGTTGTGTTAATTTATTTTGGTGCAAAGAAAGAACCGCACCGTGAAGTCGATGTTACCAACTTGTTATGTTTTTGTGTGTTTAAGATTATCAAATTGTTACCAGATTAAATTACCGTTAACACCAATTTTTAAAGGTTCTTTTGTTAGTATATTTACCCCGTGAAATAAAAAACATCGGATAAATAATTAAAAAGATTTGATGTAAAAATCTCAATTTTTGCTATTTATGAAAAAAACACAAACTAAGATTTTATTAGTTGACGACGAACCAGATATCTTAGAAATCGTTGGCTATAACCTTGCGCAGGAAGGCTATCAAATTGTTACTGCTTCTAATGGAAAAGATGCTATAGCTAAAGCTCAGAAAGAATTGCCAGAATTAATTATTATGGATGTGATGATGGCAGAAATGGACGGAATGGAAGCTTGCGAGCATATCAGAAAAATTCCTGAACTAAATAATGTTATCATAACATTCCTTACAGCAAGAAGTGAAGATTATTCTCAAGTGGCTGGTTTTGATGCTGGTGCTGATGACTATATTACAAAGCCAATCAAGCCAAAATTATTGGTTTCTAAAGTAAAGGCGTTGTTAAGAAGGTTAAAAGAACAAGAAGTTGTTACTGATACTTTAAATGTAGGCGGAATCGAGATTAACCGTGAAGAATACAAAATCATAAAAGGCAATGTAGAAATTGCTTTGCCAAGAAAAGAATTCGAATTATTTTATCTATTGGCTTCAAAACCAGGAAAAGTTTTTAAAAGAGATGAAATTCTGGATAAAGTATGGGGTAACGAAGTAGTAGTTGGAGGAAGAACAATTGATGTTCACATCAGAAAACTGCGCGAAAAAATTGGCGAAGACCTTTTTAAAACCATAAAAGGTGTTGGTTATAAATTTGAGGTATAACATCCTATAAAAATTCGAACCGTATAAGTGATATAAGTTCATTTAATTTGTTGTTCGCATTTTTTAAAAATTACTATATTTAGCACATGTAAACATAGCGTTTACATGTGCTAAGTCATTTATAGTCAAAAGTAAAATGAACTTATATCACTTATATGGTGAAAAACAATCTCTTAATGGTTAAATAATTTCAATGAAAATTAATTTTAAAAAAACATACAAATTCGCCATAAAATCGGCTTTGTATATAAGTCTCTTTACTACCGCATTTGTGCTGATGTTAATGTCTTTATTTTATAAGAATCAATTACAACATCAAGTTGCATTTGGAATAATTTTCATTATCGTCATTTATATATTCTCATTTTTGGTTTTACAATATCGTGTAGAACGATTCATTTATCGAAGAGTGAAGAAAATTTACGATGAGGTTTCGTTGTTAGAATCTACCACTTTGATCAATCAGCCAATTAATACGGATATGGAGACGCTTTCACGCGAAGTGAAAAAGTTTGCGACCGATAAAAAACTGGAAATCGAAATGCTAGAAATTCGTGAACAATACAGAAGAGAGTTTTTAGGAAACGTTTCGCACGAATTGAAAACACCTCTATTTACTGTTCAAGGTTATGTTTCGACTTTGCTTGACGGTGCAATGGATGATAAAAATATTAGAAAAAAATATTTAAAACGCGCAGAAAAAGGTGTGGAGCGTCTTATATATATTGTTGAAGATTTAGATATGATTACCAAATTGGAATCAGGTGATTTAAATCTAAATATGACCGATTTTGATATTGTCGAATTAATCCAAAATGTTTTTGATTTATTGGAAATGAAAGCCGATAAAAAGAAAATAAAACTAGCTTTTGAAAGCAAGAATGTTCAATCTGTAATTATTCGCGGAGATCAGGATCGAATTCAACAAGTCTTAGAAAACCTGATTGTGAATTCTATTAAATACGGAAAAGAAGGTGGTTTAACAGAAGTTGGTGTGGTAAATTTAACAAAGAAAAAAGTCTTAATCCGTATTAGCGATAATGGAGAAGGAGTTGAGAAACAAAATATTCCAAGACTTTTTGAACGTTTCTATCGAGTTGACAAAAGTGGAACGCGTTCTGAAGGAGGTTCTGGTTTAGGTTTGGCGATTGTAAAGCATATTATTGAAGCGCATAAAGAGAAAGTTTATGTAGAAAGTGAGTTCGGAATTGGCTCAGAATTCTCTTTTACGCTCGAAAAAGCATTTAAAAACCCAAAAGCTGAGGTTAAAAAATCGTAAGCTGATTTTTGCGGAAAGTCCTAAAACAAAGGGTTTTAACAATAAATAAACATTCCGATTCAGTCGGTAACATTAAATTTTTATTATAGTAACATCTGGTTAATGATTTCTTAACATAGGTGCTCCATCTTTGCATCCTGAATTTAAGGGATTTAGAGAACTAATGATAAAAAGAAAATTACTAGCAGTTTTATTACTGTTAACTTGTGCTGCTAATGCACAGGAAACAAATAAACAAGAATTAAATAAGCAGGATGTAAAAAACGAAGTAATGCGTATTTTAGATTCTATCAACAAAGCGAAACTTCCAGACACAAAATCTGGAGGAGGAATTGAAGAACATTGGTATGATAGAATCTCGTTAAGAGGTTATGCACAGATTCGATACAATGGTCTGCTTTCTACAAATGATAAAGTTTCTTGCGAACAATGTGATAAATCCTGGGGAACAACTTCGACAGCTCCAGATGCAAAAGCAAATAACGGACTTTTTATTCGCCGTGCCCGTTTAGTGTTCTCAGGACAAGTTCATCCAAATGTATTTTTCTATTTCCAGCCTGATTTTGCAAGTTCGCCAAGTACAGGAATTCAGAACTTCGTTCAGATTCGTGATTTGTATTTCGATCTTTCTTTTGATAAGAAAAGAGAATATCGTGTTCGTGTTGGACAAAGTAAAATCCCTTACGGATTCGAAAATATGCAGTCAAGTTCACAGCGTTTAACTATGGATCGTGCTGATGCGATAAATAGTTCCATATTAAACGAACGTGATTTGGGAATCTTCTTTTATTGGGCTCCAGCCGAAATAAGAAAACGTTTTGAAATGCTGGTAAAAGATGGTTACAAAGGTTCTGGAGATTTTGGGGTATTTGCTTTTGGGGTTTACAACGGACAAATTGCTAATAAGCTAGATGGAAATCGTGATCTAAACGTCGTTACAAGAGTTACATATCCATTCGTAATTGGAAGCCAGATTATCGAACCAGGAATCCAAGCTTATACAGGAAAATGGGCTTTTACTGGAGAAATTTCTTCAGGTGTTACGGTAAATGATCCGCAATATGTAAAAGATCAAAGGGTAGGAGCAACATTCGTTTTATATCCAAGACCTTTCGGAATCCAGACGGAATATAATATTGGGAAAGGACCAAGATACAATACCACTACAAATACAGTTGATGAAACAGATCTAAACGGAGGTTACGTTTTATTAAATTATAAATGGGATATTAAAAAACAGCGTATTTATCCTTTTGCCAAATTTCAATATTATGATGGAGGTAAAAAATATGAGAAAGACGCGAGAAGCTACGTGGTAAGAGATTACGAATTTGGTGTAGAATGGCAACCCATCAAAGCTTTTGAGTTGACAGCAGAATATGTAATTGCTGACAGAACTTTTGAAGACAGCGCACTCCCAATAAACAGACAACAAGGAAATGTACTAAGATTACAAGCGCAGTTTAACTTCTAAAAAAATAAAACCTGCATTAATCCGCGTTTTTGCGAAAGCAAATCCGTTTAATCCGTGTTCCGTTTATAGACACAGATTAAACGGATTTTTTTATGCTTGAGAATTATTTTCGAAAACAGAAAATAAGGAATCCCAGTCTATATTGTTTTCAAATTGAGATAGTCCTTTAAAAGCCTTTACTTTTGATAGATCTTCAATAGTAAAGTCGTCTTGCATTGCATAAGGCACAAGATTTTCTTCCTGCAGTTTTACCGCAAGATATTCCTGTTCGTATTGTCCTGGAGTTGGAATAAAAAAAGCTTTTTTGCCCAATTTAGCCAAATCCATTACAGTGGTATAACCAGAGCGGCAAAGGACAAATTCACTTTCGTTAAAGGTTTGTTCCAGCTGTTTCGAATTCATAAAATTGTAATAAGTAACATTTCCAGCCTGCCACTTTTCTTGAGATTTATCTACAATCCCTTGAACAAAAACCACTTTGCCTGGATATTTTGCTGCTTCTTTCTGTAGTTTTTCATCTAAGAAAGTACGCTGCGGTTCTGGTCCAGACAATATAATCATCAAATCATATATTTTTGGAGTGTCTTTTTTTCGCATTCGGCTTAGCGGACCAATATATCTTAAATTTAGTTCGTCAGTTTTTAAATGACCTAACTCGCCAGTAAGATTTACTTCATCATTGGTATCAGGAACCCAGCATTCCGTATATTTTTTGATGATTTTCTGATGGCATATACTCGTAAACCAAGTTGTATTTCCTGTCATCACATTTAACTGATGCGTCATAAAAACGGATGGTACTTTTTTACTGAAAACTCCCAATCTATTATCAGAGATAATACCATCAATTCCATGCTTTTTAATCCAAGTATTGACCATTTTTTTCTCATCCAAAATGGCAGTAATCATTTTAGGAAGGTTTTTGATCAGCTTCCATTTAAAGTTTTTTCCATTTTTGGCATATTCAATATGATAAGAAGGAAGTTCTAAAGTCTGTATATAAGGAAATTCTTTTCGCAATAAAGCCAGCGCAACCCCATCTGAGGCAATAATCGGAATATAATTATTCTCCTGAAGCGCTTTTATAATAGGAATACAACGAGTTGCATGGCCAAGACCCCAATTTAATGGAGCGACTAAAATAGTTTTATTCGCAGAATAATCAATGCTCATTTTTAATGCTTTTTAAAAACGAAGATAAAGAAATATGTTTTGGATGTTATTTCGAGGGTATTACTAAATTATTAACTCTATATTCTTATAAACACTAGAGATTTACAGGGGTGTTTCAAAAATATTTTCATTTTCTTAAATAAGATTATCTGTATGTTAAGTAATTTTCGATTTTTTGAAATGACCTTAATAAGGAAATTTGTAGGTTTAGTTATAATATAAAAAAACCGAACGTATGTTCGGTTCTTAATTGGAGCATTCTAAGTAAATATCTTAGAAACTTAGCATCTTAGTATCTCAGTATCTTTCTTAATCCTGAATATAAGTTTTATTACCATTTTTGTTAATGTAGTATTTCCCGCCTCTTGGGCCAGTGTAAACTTTTTTACCATTGTATTCGCCAGTAACTTTGTCTGGAACTGACGGTGCTTTTTCGTTAGTTTCCTTTAAAGTCTTTGTGGCAGATTTTTTAGCAGCAGTAGCATCTTTTTTTACGTCATCAGCTTTAGCCTTGGTTTTTTTAGCTTCCGCTTTAGTATCGTCCGCTTTAGCGGTTGTTTTTTTTGCATCGGCTTTAGCCTTATCTGCTGTACTTTTAGCTTTGTCAGATGCAACTGTCGCCTTTTTAGCATCGGCTTTTGCTTTTGTGGCTTCTTTGTCGGCAGTTTTTTTTGCTGCGTCAGTCGATTCTTTTTTTGCTTTAGAGGAAGCTGCTTTGGCGTCATCTGCTGCTTTTTTAGATTTTGTTGCTTCTTTTTTGGCATCAGCCGAAGCTTTGTCTGCACTTGCTTTTGCTTTTTTTGCTGAAGCTTCTGTTTTTGTTTTTGCCGCTTTTGCAGTTGTTTCTTGGGCGTAGAAATTGGAAGAGAAAACAACTAATAAACAGATTAATACTAATTTTTTCATAAGGTTATACGTTTAAATTTTCAATTAAAGTTAAACATTTTTTTGTCACCTTTTTCGCAGTGCATTAAAAATATGCTCGAAGCTGAATGTTGCCAGTATGAATCGTATTTCCAGTTTCGCTTTTACGTCCTAGATAGTTCAAATTAACATCTAAAAATGATGTAATGTTCTTTTGTAAAAGTAGTTTCCAAACTAGATTAGATCCTGCTTGAAGTCCTTCGAGCATTTGAAAACCTACGGATGAAAATTCGTTACCATTAAATTTATTTTCATAAAAAGAAAACTCGCCATTTACAGTTACTTTCTTTTCGCCGGCATAAGAAAACGAAGTTCCTATGCGGTTTTGTTTTAAAGTTTCAAAATTGCCTATTTGATTTTTCTTGTTCTGAAGTTCATAAAAGAAATCTAGTTTAGTGTTTTTTGAAAACAAATAACTCACTTTTGGTGCCAATTGCCAGCCATTAATATCATAGTTTTTTTCTTCAAAATCTTCTGAAACCAAATCAGTTTTGATGGTTTTAGTAAAGAAATTAAATAACCAGCTTTTTTGATACAAATGCGTATATTGAATTTGATGTGAATAATTGCGGACATTTTGTGAACCAATAGAAAGCAGACTTTTTCCTTTATTGACAAGATAAGAATAGGTAACCGAATGTTTCTGACGGCCTCGGTTGTAAAATAAACTGTTTCTAAAACTCGAATTTAAACCTAAAATATTTTCTTCAGAAGAATTAAACGGATTCAGTTCCAGTTTTTCTCCTTCACTTTTTACTTTTCGATCCATTATAAAAGAAGTCTGATTGTAGAAGTAAGACAGCAGTTTCTTGAAACCTTTTTCGTTCTGCCATTGCAACGGATTTAAAGTTAAAGACTGTGAAAACTTATTTTGATTGGTTTTGATGTAAATCTGATTCGGCAAAAAGATCCTTACATATTTTGCCTGATCCTGAAAAACTGCGATTTCAAATTCCTGTAATTCCTGAATTCCGTTGCCGTTATAATCATTCCAGGTATAAACACCTTGTCCCGTTGGCACTTCGACATACGTAAATTCCTGCTGTGCAATAGTTCCGGAACTGGTTTCGTAAGTAGTTCCAATCTGCATTAATTGGTTAAAGAAACGGTCATTGTATAAAACTCTCGAATTTAAAGAAGGTTCATTTTGTCTGGATTGATTTGTAAAATCCAGATTTCGATAACTCGCATAAACCGCTAGATCGGTTGTTTTGTTCTGAATTAGTTTGGACTTTAAATAATAGGTCTGAGAATTATTGACATGCTGTAACAGTCCATTTTGCAAACTGTCGTTTCGCCTTTGCAGGAAACCAACTTCTACAAATACTTTAGTGCTGTCGCCACGTCCAGTAAAAACTCCATATTCTGAAAAACGCTGGCTTAAAGCCGAAAACTGATTGGTCACTTTATCCTTTTCCTGATTGTCTTCAAGCTGCATTGTTCCTCCAACCCAATTTTTTCCAAAATGATATTTTGTTCTGGTTTGATTTCTAATGAATTTTGAAGTTGAAGCTGTGGCATCAGAATTCAGAAAACTTCCATTATTCTCAATTGTCCAATTTTTTATCTTAAATAAAGCCGAAGTCGTATGTCTAGAACCTGTATAACTTTCACTGAAATCTAATTTCTCAAATTGATACGTTACCAAACCAATATTTGAGTTTTTTTTATTTGAAAACAAATCAAAATTAAAACCCGTAACCAAAAGGCTCTGATTACCCAAAAGTGTTCCCGTTAAGTTCCAGTCGCGGTTGAATTCAATATTATACAAACGTTCAATAGATTTAAAATCCTGCTGTACATATTGATAATTAGCAAAGGCATCTAAACTCCAGCTTCGGGAAAAAAGTCTTTTTTTAAGATTGGTTTTAAAAGCAACACCTTCATTATTAGAATCGTCAATTGGAGAAAATAAATTTTGATCGTTGTTGCTGACAGCCAATTCAAAATCGACCAAAGTTTTCTCGTTTGGATTATACTTTCCTAAAAAAGAGGCAACCTGAAGTTTCATTGGCGCAACAAGCTGTACAATAGGTTCATAATTTCCCTGTAAAATACCATTTATAGGTTCTACATATTGATAAATACGTTCTACCGAATTATTGTTTTGAATGATATAATTTCCTGCATTGGCTCCAACCTGACTAAATCTCACATTGTACAAAACATCTTGCGGATTATTCGAATACTCGTAAACTTCAACCGAATTTATTATAATCTTTTTATACAAAATTTTATTGTCGGCATATTTGTCTTCGTAGGCAGAAGGCGCTTTCATTAAATTAATATCATCTCCTGCTTCACTTAAAATCTGGACTTGTTCCGGAGAAAGATTCTGTTGTAAAGGCTGATTTTTTAAATCATTTTCAGAATATAAATAACCGCCAAAACTCCAATTCTTGTTTTCGTGTGTTGCGCCTGCGTAGGTCACAAGTCGATTGTAATTTCGTTCAGAATATTGGTATTCTACATTAATTCTCATTTCTGAAGTAATGGTGAAAAGCGAAGTAAAAACAATTTCACCAGCATTATAATCAATAACATAATCATTGTTTTCGCCACGTTTCAATAAAACACCATTTACGTAAACACGTTCAGAACCTGAAATTACCAAAACGTACAATTCGCCATTTTGTCCTTTTAGTTTATACGGTCCTTGATTTCCTTCCTGACCTGTAAAGGTACTTTTGGCATATTGTCCTTTTACAAAAGCAACAGAAGCAAAGACATTCGTTTTGCTTTTTTCGGTATCAAAATCAAAACTGGCAGAAAGTCCCTGAACTTTTTTATTGAAATTCATGAATTGGGTTTTTCTGTTTTCTAAAAAAACATCACCTGCGCGAATGCTCCAATCGTCACTGAAAAGTTCCATGAAAATATTATCAAACTGATCGAGTTTTTGAGAATAACCGCCATCTTGCAACGGAATGTTATTATCTTGAAGAGAAGCACGAAGACTTACTTTGTCTGAGATTTTACCAGTTATCTGTAAATCCAGATTGGAATTTAAAACCGTGCTCTGATTGTTCCCAACAGTGATTCCTCGTGTAATGCTTCCGGAAGTATTTAATCCGTCAAAAGGTGTTACTTTTTTGGCATTTGCATTATTATCGATTCGGTATAATTTTTCGGTTCCAACATCGCTGTTTACAATTTGATCCGATTTGTAAAGGCTGTATTCTTTGGTTAAGAAATCCGGATATTTGAGATAATTGACAATTAAAGTATCAGAAGCTGAGGGAAAGTTTTCTTTTAAGAGTAAAAAGCCTTTTTGGAAATCAATTTTATAAAAAGACGAATCGATTGGTTCTTTTTTAGTATTTAAAAGCTGAAAGAAACCCGAATTGATGCTGACATTTTCAATCCGAATAGTATCTTTTGTCGTTATTATTTTTTTGGTTTTGTATAACGATTCAGTTTCCTGAGCCTGAAGGGCCGAAAACCAAATGAAAACCGTCAAAAACAATAATTTTTTCAACATAATACCTTAACTCTGAAAAGTCAAAAGTAGTATTTATAATCAAGAAATCGTGAGGCTTTTGTTTATTGACAAATGGATGGATTTAAAATACTTTTTCATTTTTAAATATAGTTGTCAAATATATTTTTGAAGTATTATTCTCATCGTAAATCAATCTTTTTTTTAGCTTTGTTCAGGATATAACAAACATAAATTATGGATACCAGTAAAGAACTTTTATTCTTTTTTAGTGCTTTGGGTTCTTTTAACGGAATTATATTGGGCATTTATTTTTTCTTTTTTACCAAGAAAAAATACCTGACCAATTATTTTCTGGGCGCGCTTTTATTTGCTTTAAGTATTCGAATTGGGAAATCGGTGTTTGTTTATTTTCACCCTGAATTGCCAAGAATGTATTTACAGTTGGGACTTACAGCTTGTTTTTTCATTGGACCTTGTTTGTATTATTTTCTAAAATCCGGAGTAGAAGAAGTTCATATAATGCCAAAACTTTGGAAAATGATACTGCTGTTCTGGGGAACTCTGATTGTTGGAGTTGGAATTATATATCCGTATGAAAACCATTCCGATTTATGGAGAAATTATCTCATCATCATCATTTACTTTCAATGGTTTGTTTATATCGTTTTCTCTGGATTTACAATTAGAGGCGTTTTAAAGAATTTTTTCAGCCTTAAACAAAAAACAAGCCCGTCTGAAATGTGGTTCGGAACCCTTTTTCTGGGAAATTTTCTATTATTCCTTTTTTATTTTTTAGCGATTATGGGCGCTTCTGCTGCAACTTACATCAGCGGAGCGGTAGTTTTCTCTTTTATTTTATATCTGATAATTTCTATTCTTTTATACAGAAAAAAAACCGACGATTTGTTTTTGTTGAATGCTCAAAAGAATTCAGGAAAGAAAATTGATTCTACTGAAGCTAACATTATTTCGGAAAAGCTGGAAAATATAATGAATGAAAAGAGTCTGTATAAAAACCCCAACTTAAGTCTTCAGGATTTGTCTCAGGAAATTAATATTTCGAGCCATCAATTATCACAATTTTTAAATAATAACCTCGGAAAGAATTTCACCAGCTTTGTGAACGAATTTAGAATTAATGAAGCTTGCAAAATCATAACCTCAAATGATAAACTGACTTTGGAATCGGTTGGTTATGATGTAGGTTTTAATTCAAAATCAACTTTTTTTGCTGCATTTAAAAAACATACCGGAACTACACCTTTAAACTATCAAATACAGGCTTTACAGGCCTAAACTAGAGTATCGATTTATAAATTCGTACTCCTGATTTCACTTTCTGCAACCTCATTTATTGATTTTCGGATGACTTTTGTTTCAAATAAAAGTCAAACCGTTAATCGTTAAATTTTTATGAGATTTCTAAAATTAGTTATCATTTGTATTTTTTTCCTGTTTTTCTTATCAATAGAAGTAAAAGCCCAGCGCATAAAAAAAGTTACAGATAAAAGTTTTTATAGTGATGATGTACTTTTTGGGAAGTTATTAAAGTCTGCTCAAGATACTGTAAAGACTAAAGAAAAAGAACACAATGAGTTAAATGAAGTGGTTATAAAAAGACAGGCTTCCTTATTAAAATATGGAGCAAATGGAAATATTGATGTTAATGTCAATGGAACTGTTCTCGCAACAAGTAGTTCAGTAAACGAATTGTTAGGAAGAGTGCCAAATGTTGTCGTTGCCGATGGAGAAATTAATGTTTTAGGAAAAGGGGAAGCTATTATTTATCTCAACGGAGTTTTGATTAATTACGAACGATTTGCTGCAATTCCGGTTTCGCAAATTCAGAAAATTGAAGTCATCTCAAATCCTTCTTCCCGATATGATGCCGAAGGAAAAGCAGTAATTAATATCATTACAAAGCAAAATATAGAAAGCGGGATTATGGGAACTGCAAATCAGCATGTTTCGGTTTCTAAATTTGGAGGAACAAGTTATAATACACTTTTTGATTTTAGTTATTCTAAAGGAAAATTTTCTTTTATCAGTAATTATGGCTTGCAGTTAGGCAGGAATCGGGAATTATTGTACACGACAAGAACTCGTCCGAATCCGGAAGAATTTATGAAATCAGAATTGACGACGGATTGGAAAAGAAGATTTAATAACTATTCCAATTTTGGTTTCGGACTGCAATATAATTTTTCTTCTCAAGCTTATATTTCATTAGCCTATAGTGGAAATGTGAATGACTTAGGAGGTATTACAGAAAGCAGAAACGCTATTGTTAATAATTCTGGAAATAGTTTTTATGCTACCGATGTACACAAAAATGATGTTTTACTGAATCAGTTTATTAATCTGAATTATAACTTGACCACAAAAAAAGGTTCAACCTTATTTGTCGGATCGCAATTTTCTAATTATAATCAAACCATAAGAGATTTTATTGAAGAAAATAGCTTGGTTGAAGAAACAGATTCTGATAGATATTTGAAAAATAATGTCGGAAGCCGAATTAATATAATGGCCATCCAAACAGATTATTCCAAAAAAATCAATGAAAAAACAAAGTTAGAATTAGGAGCCAAATTTAGTTATGCAGCCATAAATTCTGGAACAGATTTTTTGGTTTCCAGCGATGATGTCAATTTTGAATTGGATGATAAACTTTCGAGTGATTTTGAGTATAATGAAAAAATAGCTGCTGCTTATTTCAATTATGTCAGAACATGGAATGATAAAATCAATTTTTCACTTGGTGCAAGAGCCGAAAAAACAAGTTATAATTTATTTACCAATACAGACGGAATTCAGAAATTCGAAAAAAGCTATGGTAATTTCTTTCCGAACCTAGTTATGAATTTTGATTTTTCAGAGGACTGGAAAGGGCACTTTTCTTATGCTGCTAGAATTACAAGACCTAGATATCAGGCTTTAAATCCGTATGTGATTTATCAAGATCCGTTTACAACTATTGAAGGAAATCCAAACCTGCTTCCGGAAAAAACACATGCTTTTGAAATTGGGACGATGTACAAAAAGTTCGATTTTAAAATGGGTTATACTTATAAAATTGACCCGATTTCAGCAGCGGCGTTGCGTGGCGATACACCAAATAGTTATATTTTGAGAGCTTTAAATCTGGAAAAAGGGCATACTGTTTTCAGTTCGCTTTCAAGATCTTTTAATTATAGATGGTGGAATTCTACGAATACTATTAGTGTTAGCTGGCAGAAATCTGTAGATAATTATTATGCATTTGTTTTTAGTCCGGTAAAACCTCAGTTTTATTTTTATAGCAATAATACATTTACAATTCCTAAACTTTTTAAGCTGCAACTTTTAGCTTGGTATTTAAGCGACAGAAGTTATGGATTAGGAAATGAAAACAGCCGTTCGACCGTAACTTTAGGAATCGAAAGAAATTTTTTCAAAGACGCTTTAAAACTCAACTTTTCAGCCAATGATATCTTTCATAAATTTATGGTTTCTGGAGATTATAATGTTGGCCAGACTCAAATTTATTACCATAGAACTTATGCCAGTAATTATTTTAAATTGATCGCAACTTATAATTTTGGAAATTCGAAAAAGACCACTTATACAAAATCTGAAATTGAACAGTCCGAAAATACTAGGGCGAGGTAAGTTATATGTTTTTAGGCTCTTTTTCTTTTTTGATTTCTACCCTGTAATTTAAAAAGACAGCAAACCATGTCAGTGCAGGGCCAATTGAGTATCTAAAATCTGAAAAAGAGATATCTTCAAGACTATCTTTTTGAAATAAAGAACTTAAGTCAAAACAGATATATAATAGAACAACAATAAGGAAAGTCAATAAAAGGTTTTTTTTTGGTTTCATATAATTTTAGAAAATGGGTAAATTATCTTTTTACGCTTTCACACAAAATCATTAAAATGAGAATCATAATAACACAAAGAAAAACCGAATTAGGATTAGCAAAATTAACTGTCCATCCCATTTCTTTTATCCTTTTCGGAGGAAATATTCTTTTGTCCTTAGGATTATAATAAAAAAGTCCCCATATCCAATTGTCTGGATCTTGGCTCCAATTATCTTTTTCTTCTTCAGATGGTTCATGGTTGTGATTCATGTTTTTTGGATCATTTTGTTTTGTTACTGTATCGATAACCTAATGCAATAATAATTACAAGTAAAGAGATTAGTAAAGTTGTGTTATTCATTGCTTTTAGAATGGTTTAGTTTTAATTTTTTTTCTGTTTTGTACAAAACAATTATAACAAACAATATCAAACCTATAAGTACTGACAATTCAGTGAATCTGGTACTGCCGTAAATTATGTACAATGTAATTTGAATGAGAAGCAGAAGAGATAATAGAACTAGAAAAAGATTAGTGCTGTATTTTTGAGCAAACTCCCAGTTGGATTTACTTTTCATTGAATTTGCTGTTCTATAACCATATAAAGAATTTATATTCTTTGGAGGAAATATTTTGGTTATAAGCATCACAAACAATACAAGGATAACTGTTGGGTTTTTTGATAAAAGATTTAGTATTTCCATATTTTTAATTGGTTTGTTTTGGAAATTTCGTACCCCATCGAAGACATAACGAAGTAAGGATTGATAATAGAATTGCCAAATACATCATAGGATTGCTTTTGTTAGCTATTATTTTTTCAAGAAAAGAATCGCTATCTTCAAAAAACATGATTCTAAACATTAATAATGCATAGAGGGGAAGCAAAATGTAATTGATTATTATGTATGTTTTAGTATGATTTGGTTTCATGGTTTCAATAATTATTTATGCAATTTAATCTTTTCTAAATAATTCAAATATTACCCTAAAATAGGGTAATAAAAACCTATAATCGAATAATTATAAGATAATTCCTGTATTTATATTTGTAAAAATAATTAAATTATGAATAAAATTGTAGGAAATAATTTAAAAATGTTACGTAAATCTAAAAGCATGTCACAGGAACAGGTTGCAGATCATTTAAATATTTCACAATCTGCGTATGCAAGAATGGAACGTGGGGACAGTACTTCGTGGGCAAATCATTTTAAAAACATTTGTGAGCTGTTTGGTAGAGCCCCAGAGGAATTAGTAAAAGAAGAACTAGGCATTAATTCGAGTGAAAATTTATTTGATGCAGAACGTCAAACGGAACGTGCCTTGATGACTGTTTATAGAAAAATAATAAAACAATACGAATTACAAATTAAAGATTTGAAGAAGATCATTAAGTATCTGAATAAGGAAAAAAAACAAAATTAAAAAAGGCCTCACAAATTAAGTGAAGCCTTTCTAAAATATATTTGAATTGAAATAATTACCTTTTATAAAGCAATATTAATTAAGTTCTTTAGTCACAATCTGCATCGTTTCACGGCTAACTTGTTTTAGTAAAACCTCTTTGTTAGCTTCAACAGTTTGTGCAGCTTCTTCTGTAAAATGACGAATCGTATATAATGTTACATTCTCACTATATTCAACTTTGAATTTTTTAGAAAGAATAGCATTTAATTCAGGGAAATTTCCAAATTTATCTTCTACACAAACAGAGAAACTAATGGCAGAGTTCTGAATTAAGTTTACTTTGATTTTAAACTCGTGAAACAAACCAAAAATTTCACTAATGTTTTCTTCCATAATGAAAGAGAAATCAATAGAAGAAAGAGAGATTAAAAGCTGTTCTCTTTTTACAATAAAACATGGATATTGTGGTTCCAAATCAACACCTTTAGAAACGCAGGTTCCTTTTAATAAAGGATTCACAAACGATTTCACATACAAAGGAATCTCTTTTTTCTGTAACGGCTGTAACGTTTTTGGGTGAATAACCGTTGCTCCGTAAAATGCTAATTCGATAGCTTCACGATATGAAATTTGGTTTAGTAAACTTGCATTTTCAAAATAACGAGGGTCGGCATTCATAACTCCAGGAACGTCTTTCCAAATGGTTACGCTCTCGGCATTTAAGCAGTAAGCAAAAATTCCAGCAGTATAATCAGAACCTTCACGGCCTAAAGTTGTCGTGAAATTGTTTTCGTCAGCACCTAAGAAACCTTGTGTAATATTTAGTTGTTTTCTTGGAACATTTTTGCTGATATTTTGCTGCGTCGTTTCCCAGTCCACTTCCGCATCTCTGTAGTTGGCATTCGTTTTAATGAAATTACGAACATCAAGCCATTGTGTCTGAATTCCTCTGAAATTCATATAATGACTTAAAATATTGGTAGAAATCAATTCACCAAAACTCACCACCTGATCGTAAACGAAGTTGTAATTTGGAGATTTATTGTGTGCTAAAAAATATTCCAATTCAGCGAACTGCGCATTTACAGCTGCAAAAACGTCATTGTTTTCATCTTCAAATAAATCCAATAAGATTTGATTGTGGTATTTTTTGATTTCTTGTACAGAAGAATTCAACTCTGTCGATTTATCAAAATAATTCTTGATAACCACTTCAAGAGCATTTGTTGTTTTTCCCATAGCGGAAACAACCAATATTACATCTTCATACCCCACTTTTTGTAAAACGTCATATACGTTTTTAATTCCATCTGCATCTTTCACCGACGCACCACCAAATTTAAATACTCTCATTTTTAATTTTAGATTTTTTAGATTTTAGATTTTAGATTTGAGGAAATCTATTATTTTTTTTATTAGCCACGACCCGAGCGATAGCGAAGAGGCGAAGCAATTCACGAATTTTTTATTCACTAAGATTTTAAAAAATAATAATTCGTGAATTAGTGGCTAAAGACTTTTATAATTTTTCTAAGAACGCATTCACTCCAGCTTCATCCATTTGAACGACCTGCCAATCGTCAAGGATTTTTGCACCGGAATTTTTGTAAAAATTAACGGCTGGTGTATTCCAAGCCAAAACATTCCATTCTACTCTTCGAACTCCATCTCTTTTTCCTTGTTTCATGATTTCGGCGTAAAGCGCGGAACCTAAACCGGTACCTCGCATTTTTTCTTTTACAATTAAATCTTCAAGGTGTATTGTTTTTCCTTTCCAAGTCGAATAACGGTAATAGTATAAAGCAATTCCAACGATCTCTTTTTGTTTTTCTTCGTTTTCAATCTCTGCCACAAAAACCTGAAAAAGCGGTTTTTCTCCAAATCCGTCACGAACTAAATCTTCTTCTGTAATCACTACAGCTTCAGGTTCTTTTTCGAATATTGCCAGCTCCTGAATTAGCTCCAACACCGATTTCATATCCTCAGGATTTCCTTTTCTAATATTCATAATTGGTAAACTTTATTTTTTTGTCCTTTATAGTATTGCTTTTTCCCGATATAGAATTTGTTTTCACAAACATTTGAAAGAAGCAATTTTATGTATTCGTATTTTTATTTAATTATTATCAAATAAAAATCATTTTAAAAGTTGCTTTTCGCAAAATATTAGCAAATATACAATAAGGGCAAACTAACAAAATAATTTTTAAATCATTCTCACAAAATAAGCGATATTTGTGACTTAAAAATAAAACTATAACGATTTAGCAATGGAAGAACGCAATAAAACACTGGGAGAGTTTATTATTGAGAACCAAAAAGCATTTCAGTATTCGTCGGGAGAGCTCTCGCGAATTATCAACTCTATTAGATTGGCTGCCAAGGTCGTCAATCATAAAGTAAACCAAGCGGGTTTGGTGGATATTATTGGCGCCGCGGGCGAACAGAATATCCAAGGAGAAGACCAGCAAAAATTAGATGTCTATGCCAACGAAGTATTTATCCAGACGTTAATAAACCGTGAGATTGTCTGTGGTATTGCTTCAGAAGAAAACGACGATTATATTACAGTTCAGGGGAGCGACAACTGTCATAATAATAAGTACGTGATCTTAATGGATCCGCTTGACGGATCTTCAAACATTGATGTGAATGTTTCAGTAGGAACGATCTTTTCTGTTTTTAGAAGAGTAACGCCAATTGGAACTCCGGTAACCAGCGAGGATTTTTTACAACCGGGAATCAATCAGGTGGCAGCAGGCTATGTAATTTATGGAACTTCAACCATGCTGGTTTACACGACAGGACATGGAGTAAACGGATTTACTTTAAACCCCGCAATAGGGACTTTTTATCTTTCACATCCGAATATGCAATTTCCAAAAGATGGACATATCTATTCGGTAAACGAAGGAAATTATGTTCATTTTCCACAAGGGGTAAAAAATTACATTAAATATTGTCAGCGAGAAGAAGGTGACAGACCTTATACTTCAAGATATATTGGAAGTTTGGTTTCAGATTTTCATCGAAACATGATTAAGGGCGGTATCTATATTTATCCAACAAGTTCTAAAGCGCCAAAAGGAAAGTTGCGTTTATTGTATGAAGGTAATCCAATGGCGTTTCTTGCAGAACAAGCCGGAGGAAAAGCAACAGACGGATTTAATAGAATTATGGAAATCCAGCCAACAGAACTGCACCAAAGAGTTCCATTTTTCTGCGGAAGCTATAATATGGTAGAAAAGGCGGAGGAATTTATGGCGGCTGAATAAAAGTATTCAGTAGTCAGTTTTTAGTGTTCAGTCACTACGCAAACCTAACAGGTTTTAAAAACCTGTTAGGTTTTTTGGTTTCAAGATCATTAGGATTAAAAACAACAAACCCGATAGGTTTTCAAAACCTGTCGGGTTTATAATTAAATTTCGTTTCAATTTTTCATCAGTTATAAACTGAACACTAAAAACTGACTACTGAATACTATTTATTCATATTCTCCATTTCAAATAAGAAAGTGTCTAAATCTACTTTCTGATCCACAAGAGATAATGCTTTTGAAACAATGTAGTTTACGTTTCCTGGAGTAAAACCTAAAGCAAGTCCCATACGAACTAACATTACTTCTTGTTTGTCTCCTAAATGGTGATCTACATGAACCATTTTGGCTAGATCATACAAACGCTCTAAACGTTGTGTATATAAATAAGGAGGATTTATAGGATGTTTCCAAGGATCGGCAAGGATTTCTTTATATTCTTCGTCTGAAATTTGTAATGTAGAAGCAATTTTATTCAAAAATTCCTGTTCCTCTGGGCTTATTTTTCCGTCAGCAAAAGCAACACGCACAATTGCAGAGAAATGACCTCTGTTTCTTTGTTTGAATTCGTTATCAAATAATTCTGAAAATGGCATAATTAATTAGTTTTAAAGAACAAATATAATCCTATTTTTAAATTATTGATTTTAAATTTCTCATAAAATTTAACTTATTTTTATTGAAGGATTTGATAGCCTAAATCTTTAATTTTGAAAATTAATCGTAAGTTTACAGCCCCTAATTATTTAATTATATTACACCTATGTCACAATTTTGGATTTATTTTCAAATAGGATTAAAACACGTTTTGGATATTCATGCCTACGACCACGTTCTTTTTTTAATCGCCCTAACTGTTCCATATTTATTTAAGGACTGGAAAAGAATTTTTCTATTGGTTTCGTTGTTTACAATTGGACATACATTGGCTTTAATTCTTTCGGTTTACGGCATAGTAACTATAAAAGTTAATCTGGTCGAGTTCTTAATTCCTATTACGATTTTAATAACGGCTCTGTATCATTTATTTACAGCTGGAAAGACTTCAAAAAATGATAGTGTAAATCTGGTATTTTTTATAACTTTATTCTTTGGTATTATTCATGGTTTAGGTTTTTCTAATTATTTCAAAACAATTTTAGGAGGATCTGCAACATCAAAATTGTTACCTTTGGGAGAGTTTGCCTTAGGGATTGAAGCTGCACAACTCGTAGTGGTTTTTGTGGTTTTAATAATATCATATATAGTGCAAACCGTTTTTCGTTTTTCAAAACGCGACTGGGCACTGGTAATGTCGGCTTTTGTTATTGGAGTTGTAATTCCAATGATTATCGAAAGTCCGATTTGGAACAGATAAAATAAATGGAAGTAAAAAAATTGAATAAATACGATAAAGCGTATCTTCGAATTGCAAGAGAGTGGAGTCAGCTTTCTTATTGTAAAAGAAAACAAGTTGGTGCTATTATCGTAAAAGACCGAATGATTATTTCTGACGGTTACAACGGAACGCCATCCGGATTTGAAAATTGCTGTGAAGATGAAGAAGGCTTAACACGCTGGGATGTTTTACATGCCGAAGCAAATGCTATCCTGAAAGTAGCAAGATCAACACAATCTTGTGAAGGGGCAACATTATATATTACGCTTTCGCCTTGCAAAGAATGCAGTAAATTAATACACCAGTCGGGGATAAAAAGAGTGGTGTATAAAGATGGATATCGCGATGATTCTGGAATTCAATTTTTAATAAAAGCAGGGGTAGAAGTACAGCATATTCCTGACTTAGAAGAGTAAATGAAATTTAATTCGAAATATTTACCCATAATAATCGGAGCAACCTTTGCTCTGGGAACGGTTGTTGGAAGCCTTATGAATGCTCCAGCCGATGATCAGCTTTTGGCTAAAAATTACTCTAAAACCAAACTCAACAAACTGATTGATTTTATCAATAATGAATACGTTGACAGCATCAATACAGACTCTATTGTTAATCTTACTGTAGATAATATTCTTTCCAAATTAGATCCGCATTCGGTTTATATTCCGCCAAGCGAACAGGCTGAGGTTGCAGAAAGCATGAAGGGGGATTTCGTTGGAATTGGGATCAATTTTTATATGTATAAAGATTCGGTTGCCATTATAAAACCAATTGAAAACGGCCCTTCAGCGAAAGCGGGACTGAAATCGGGAGACCGAATTTTATTTGCCGGAAAAACTAAATTGTACGGAAGAAAACTGCCTTCAGATAGTTTGTTTTCAAAATTAAAAGGTTTGCAGGGATCTGAAATCGAATTGACGGTTTTTAGAAAATCAGAACAGAAAAAATTAAAATTTAAAGTAAAAAGAGATGTTATTCCAATTAAGAGCGTTGATGCTTCTTTACTGATTGGAAATAATGTCGGTTACATCAAGATAAATCGTTTTGCAGAAACTACTTTTAACGAATTCAAAACAGGCTTAACGAGATTAAAACAAAAAGGAATTCAGTCGCTTGTAATTGATCTTCGTGATAATGGTGGTGGTTATATGGAAGAAGCAATTGCAATTGCAGATGAATTTTTAAAAGACAAACAATTGATTGTTTTTACAAAAAGTAAAAATGGTTCTATCGATAAAACATTTGCTACAAAAGCGGGAAGTTTTGAAACCGGAAAAGTGTATGTTTTAATTAATGAAAACAGTGCTTCTGCGAGTGAAATTTTAGCTGGAGCAATTCAGGATAATGATCGCGGTACAATAGTAGGAAGACGTTCTTTTGGAAAAGGTTTAGTTCAAAGAGAAATGGATTTTAACGACGGCTCTGCTGTTCGTTTGACTGTAGCACGTTATTACACACCAACAGGAAGATCAATTCAAAAGCCTTATAAAAAAGGGAATGAAGATTATTTTAAAGAATCTGAATCCAGAATTACGACGGGAGAATTGTATGCTAAAGATAGTATAAAAGTAGCCGATTCGTTAAAATTCAAAACACCAAAAGGTAAAATCGTTTATGGTGGCGGCGGAATTGTTCCTGATGTTTTTGTTCCGATGGAAGCAGAGCACGGAAATGAAAATGTAGGCTATTTATTGCAGACAGGAATTGTCGGGCATTTTGTTTTTGAAGAATTGGACAAAGATAGAAATGCTTTTGCAGGAGATAATTTCAATACGTTTTTGGCTAAAATGAAGAATTCAGATGTGTACTTTAAAAAGTTTAAAAACTACATTTTGTTGACTGGTTTAGATTTAAAACTAGACAAGACCAAAGCATTAGTAAATCGCTATATTACGGCTGAATTTGCACGACAATTGTTTGGAGAATTGTACTATTATGATGTGATCTTAAAAGATGATGCCATGATTAAAACCATTCTCAATCCGAAGAAATAAAATCAATTTTTATATCATGAAAATAGAAACCGTTATTAATACAGAAGTTGAGCTTCTAACTGCTATTAAGAATTCGGATGTTACAGCTTTGGAAACCTTTCTTCACGATGATTTATTATTCAATCTTCCAGACGGACAAACGATAACTAAAGAATTTGATTTGAATTCGTATCGCTCAGGTAAAATGAAAATTGATTCTTTGGAAGCTTCGGATCAAATTATTAATATCATTGATGATTCGGCTGTAGTTGCTGTTACCATTTCATTAAAAGGAACTTACGAAACAACTCCAATAAACGGTGTCTTCAAATACATCAGAGTATGGAAACAATTTGAAAATAATCTAAAAGTTATTGCGGGAAGCTGTATTCGGCTGGCATGAATCTTGGAAAAGAAAATAATATAAACTTAAAATAAAACTTAGCGAACCTAGCATAAACCCTTGCGAACTTCGCGGTTAAACTAAAATATATGAAAAATCTAAAAAGAATAACTTTACTAGCAGTTATAATGGCTTTCGTAATCTCTTGCAACACTATGAAAAATGATTCCAATGCTCCAATTTCAGGAAAAGTAGAATCTATAGAAGGAGGAAAAGACGGTTACACCGCAAAAATTACAACAGATACTAAAGAAGTATATTTCGCCACAATCAGTATTGTAAATGTTGGCGGGCCTCAAAACTATAAACAATTAAAAATTGGAGATGTAGTTGCTGTAAAAGGAGAAAAATGGAAAACCGACGACGAGAACCATATAAAAGTAACAGAAATTGTTTCTGTTAAGTAGTAGTTGAAACTTATTAAAAGAAACTAATCAATATTAAATGAATAAGCTTCTGATAGTTTTGATCTTTTTAACTTTTGGATGTTCTTCAAATCAGCAAGATATTAGAAGTGTTGAGTTGATATGTTACAATTGGGATTTAAAGTACCCTACAGAATCTTTTAAAGGGGAATTTTACATTCAGCCAAAATTATATTCCATTCTAAATTTAGAGGGAGATAATCAAAGTTATGTGTGTGAATTCTCTCCTAATAAAAATGAAGTTTATTTTCATTCGAAGATTGATTCGAAATTATTAAATGATTTATTGAAGTTTTTGCCTGAAATAGACGAAAATAAAGCTCTTGTGCACTCTTATAAGCAAGATGGCTGTATGGAAAGCTCTCCAATGTTTAGGTTAAAAGTTGTTTATTTTAACAACGAAGAAAAATATTATCAGTATTATTTTAAAAAAAGCAATAATATAGATTCGGCTATAAAGAAATTGTACGTTACTTTAAAAGTAAATCAGGTTGAGGGAAAATATGAAAAGATGAGAGACACTCTCTCTTTTGCTAAAAAAAAGAAAGCGATAATAGCTTTTTCAATGCATACTGATACATTATTAATGCCTTTACCTCCATTACCAAAATATAATAAAGTGCAATTCAAAAAATAGATTTATCGAATGCTATCATGAGCGTGAGTCTGTACGCCGTTATTCCATAAAGTAAGAATATCTGTTGCGACTGCAGCGCCACTTCCGGCAGCAATTGCCAGCTGACTTCTCCAACCTGCTAAAGTGCCGATAACGTAAATACCGTCAGCAACTTTATGATCTTCATTTTTTAACTGAATACGCTGTTTTTCTGGAAGTGCTTTTTTATGAGGTTCAATATATTGCATTAAGCCTTCAATGTCAAAAGTATTGGCAGAACCAATTCCCACAACGATATTTTTTGTTTGGTAGGAGTTTTTATTAGTAGTGACAGTAAATTCAGGATAAGTTCCTTCTACTTTAATTACTTTTTCATTTGGAATCTGTTCAATATGAGGATAAGTCGAGGCTAGATCCTGCGTGCTTTCTGTAAGTAATTCAGAGCCTAATTTGCCCGGTGTAATGCCGTAAGCATTATAAAAAATTGCTTCTTGCAGAGAAGAAGTTTTTTGATGCGTAAAAATTCCGATTTTTTTATCGGTCACAAAAGCTTTATTTTTTGCAGATCCTAAGACAAGAGCACAAGATATTCCCGATACGCCACCGCCTATGATTAAAACATCAAACATATTATCTGTTTTCATTCATTTTCTCCTCGATTCTTTTTGAGATTCTAAAAATCAAAAGAATCAAAACGGCGCAAAATGAAGCGGCTATTCCAATAAAAGCTACCATACTATCTCCTTGAAAAGGGTTTTTAAAGTCTAATAACGTAATATTAAAAACGATTAAAGCCAATGCTAAAAGCACTAAGATTGAAGTAAAAATTTTCATAAGATTATTTCTGTTTGGTCTAAAATAATAAAGTAAAACTTTAAGGTTTAAAAAATGTCTTAAAGTTGTATTTTAGAAATTTTATGGGGTAAAAGTATAAAAATAAATTTTAGACAAACAAACCTTTAACATTAGCGGCGAATAATTTAACAGCAATTGCTAAAAGTATCACGCCAAATGTCTTGCGAACCACTCCAAGTCCATTTTCTCCCAGTAAATTTTCGATTTTCTTAGAAGACTTCAAAACAATGTAAACCAATATGATATTGAGTAAAATGGCAATGATAATATTAATAGTATGAAACTGAGAACGAAGCGACAATAAAGTAGTCATAGTTCCTGCTCCTGCAATTAATGGAAAAGCCAATGGCACAATAGAAGCAGAACCTGGTTCTTCGTCTCTATAAATTCGAATTCCTAAAATCATTTCCAAAGCCAGAAAAAACAACACAAAGGATCCTGCAACGGCAAATGAATGGACATCAATACCGATGAGATTTAGTAAGCCTTCCCCAACAAAAAGAAAAACAATCATAATAGCTCCGGCAACAATAGAAGCTTTTTCAGATTCTATATGGCCTACTTTAGCTCTTAAATTCACAATAATTGGGATGGAACCTACAATATCAATTACGGCAAAAAGTACCATGCTGACAGTAATGATTTCTTTGAAGTCGATTTCTAACATATCATTTTGATTTTAAGCGTTTAAAAACTGCTGCAAAAGTAAATAATAAAGTTAGGTGTTTTTTCTCTAATATGTATTTTTGTTATAAAAACATGTTTTATGTATTAAAAAAGTGATATTTGTAACAATTGTGTTTTTTGCCACAGAGTTTCGCAAAAATTTTCCGCAAAGATTCGCGAAGTTTAAATTATAAAAGAGTAGAAATAGAATTATTCTCTGTGAATCTTTGCGAGAAACCTTTGCGAATCTTTGCGGTACATTTTTTATCTGCTTTCTTTGACTATCTTTGCACTTTATAAATTAGAGTATTTTAATATCATGTTTCAGTTAGGTAAAACTATTATTTCAGAGGATATTCTGGAGAAAGAATTTGTGTGCAACTTGTCTGCTTGTAAAGGAGCTTGTTGTGTTGATGGAGATGCGGGCGCGCCTTTGAATGAGGCTGAAACTAAAATCTTAGAAGAAATCTACCCAAAAGTAAAGCCTTTTTTAAGAAAGGAAGGAATCGAAGCGATCGAAGCACAGGGAACGTGGGTTAAAGGAACCGATGGAGATCTTGAAACACCACTTATCGATAATAAAGATTGCGCCTATGTAATTTTTGATGGGAAAACGGCACTTTGTGGTATTGAGCAGGCTTATAACCAAGGAATCGTAAGCTGGAAAAAACCAGTTTCTTGTCATTTATACCCAATTCGTGTAAAGGACTTCACAGAATTTGCAGCAGTTAATTATGACAAATGGGATATTTGTGATGATGCTTGTTCTTTAGGAAAGGAATTGGAAGTTCCTGTTTACAAATTTGTCAAAGAAGCGTTGATTCGTCGTTTTGGTGAGGATTGGTATATGGAGCTGGAAAAAGTAGCCGAAGAGCTTAAAAATTCATAAAAATACCTATCCGTTATATAGTCTTTTTGACTACATATTTTTAACTCAAAAAAATAAACTTTTAACTCAAAAAATCTTTTTTGAAAACTATTAAAAATTACTTGCATTTTATATTTAAAAGTCTATATTTTACGGCTGTTTCCGAAGATTTCCGAGTTTTAAATATCTCATTTACAAATAATTAATTATTGTCTGAAAAATATCGCAATTTTTAGCGTTGTTAAAAACTACAGCAGATTGTGAATAAGTTTGCCTTTCATTTTTCCCGTTAATTGACAATCTTTGTACTGCTTGTTTAAGCGCAAAATTCAATACAAAAATTAACAGAATCTGTCATGTCACAAATCGAACCAATATTACAAGAAAATAAAAACCGCTTCGTTATTTTTCCGATTAAACATCATGATATTTGGGAATGGTACAAAAAGATGGAAGCAAGTTTTTGGACTGCCGAAGAAATTGACTTGCACCAAGATTTGACAGACTGGAATAACAAATTAAATGATGATGAAAGATATTTCATCAAACATATTTTGGCATTCTTCGCAGCTTCTGATGGAATCGTAAATGAAAACTTGGCTGAGAACTTTGTAAATGAAGTTCAATATGCTGAAGCGAAGTTTTTCTACGGATTTCAAATCATGATGGAGAATATTCACAGTGAGACGTATTCTTTATTGATTGATACTTACGTTAAAGATGAAGCTGAAAAAACAGAATTGTTTAATGCTTTGGAAGTATTCCCTGCAATTGCTAAAAAAGGAGAATGGGCTTTAAAATGGATCGAGTCTGATTCGTTTGCTGAAAGACTTATTGCTTTTGCTGCTGTTGAAGGAATCTTTTTCTCAGGTGCTTTCTGTTCTATTTATTGGTTGAAAAAACGTGGTTTAATGCCAGGTTTGACTTTCTCTAATGAGTTGATTTCTCGTGACGAAGGTGTACATTGTGATTTTGCAGTTCACTTGCACAATCATCATTTGGTAAACAAAGTGCCAAAAGAAAGAATTAAAGAAATTATTGTTGATGCATTGGATATCGAAAGACAGTTTGTAACTGAGTCTCTTCCGGTAAGTTTAATTGGTATGAATGCTGGTTTAATGACACAGTATTTAGAGTTTGTTGCCGATAGACTTTTGGTTGAATTAGGATGTGAGCGTGTTTACGGATCAGCCAATCCATTTGATTTCATGGACATGATTTCGCTTCAAGGAAAAACTAATTTCTTTGAAAAACGTGTTGCGGAGTATCAAAAGTCAGGTGTCATGAACAATGACAGTGATGCTCAGAAAATTTCATTTGATGCAGATTTTTAGACAACAAAAATACTTTTAGTGTCTATCTTCTAGAGATACTAAAAAAAGATTACAGATTATTTTTTAAGGTTGAGCCTCTTTCCCCAAGTCGCAGGTTCAATAGCAATTTTTGACGTATTTAAATTCGATTTTCGAATTTGAAACAAGTAACTATTGAGAATTTGGTAATTCTCTAAAATTAATTTAAAAACACGCAATGTTTAAGTGCTGGAGTTCGTTCTCTATGTACTTTCATTTTTTCAATAACTATAAAAGGTAAGCTTATGTATGTAGTAAAAAGAGATGGCCATAGAGAGCCCGTAATGTTTGATAAGATTACAGAAAGAATCAAAAAATTGTGCTACGGCTTGAATGAGCTTGTAGATCCGGTAAAGGTAGCGATGAGAGTTATCGAAGGATTGTATGACGGAGTTTCGACTTCTGAATTGGATAATCTTGCGGCAGAAACTGCAGCATCTATGACTATTGCTCATCCGGATTATGCACAATTGGCAGCTCGTATAGCAATCTCAAATTTACATTCTAATACAAAAAAATCTTTCTCAGAAACGATGAAAGATATGTATCACTACGTTAATCCAAGAAATGGTCAAGATGCGCCGTTAATTGCTGATGATGTATACAAAGTGATTCAGGAAAATGCTGCTTTTTTAGATTCTCATATCATTTATACAAGAGATTTTAATTACGATTACTTTGGTTTCAAAACTTTAGAGCGTTCTTATCTTCTTAAAATAAACGGAAAAATCGTAGAACGTCCGCAGCACATGTTAATGCGTGTTTCTGTTGGTATTCACTTAGACGATTTAAAATCGGTTATTGAAACTTACGATTTAATGTCTAAAAAGTTCTTTACGCATGCAACGCCAACGTTGTTCAATGCGGGAACTCCAAAACCACAGATGTCTTCTTGTTTCCTTTTGGCTATGCAGGATGATAGTATTGACGGAATTTATGATACCTTAAAACAAACAGCAAAAATCTCGCAATCTGCGGGAGGAATTGGGCTTTCTATTCATAACGTTCGTGCAACTGGATCTTACATTCGCGGTACAAATGGAACTTCAAACGGAATTGTTCCAATGTTGAGAGTGTTCAATGATACCGCTCGTTACGTAGATCAAGGTGGTGGAAAACGTAAAGGAAGTTTTGCGATTTACATCGAAACCTGGCATGCTGATATCTTTGATTTCTTGGATTTAAAGAAAAATACAGGAAAAGAAGAAATGCGTGCAAGAGATTTATTCTTCGCGATGTGGACTTCAGATTTATTCATGAAACGTGTTCAGGAAGATTCAACTTGGACTTTGATGTGTCCTAATGAATGTCCAGGATTATATGATGTTTACGGAGATGAATTCGAAGCATTGTATACAGATTACGAATTCAGAGGAAAAGGAAGAAAAACAATCCGCGCTCGTGAATTATGGGAGAAAATCCTAGAATCTCAAATCGAGACTGGAACGCCATATATGTTGTATAAAGATGCAGCAAACCGTAAATCAAACCACAAGAATTTAGGAACAATTCGTTCTTCTAACCTGTGTACAGAGATTATGGAGTTTACATCTAAAGATGAAATTGCAGTTTGTAACTTAGCTTCAATCTCTTTACCAATGTTCATTGATAACGGAGAATTCGATCACCAGGCACTTTACAATGTTACAAAACGTGTAACGCGTAACTTGAATAAAGTTATCGACAGAAACTATTACCCAGTAAAAGAAGCTGAAAACTCAAACATGCGCCACCGTCCAGTTGGTTTAGGTGTGCAAGGTTTAGCAGATGCTTTCATTATGTTGCGTATGCCGTTTACAAGTGATGAAGCTAAAAAATTAAACCAAGAGATTTTCGAAACATTATACTTCGCTGCTGTAACCGCTTCTATGGAAATGGCAAAAGAAGAAGGGCCATATTCAACTTTCGAAGGTTCGCCAATGTCACAAGGAGAATTCCAGTACAATATGTGGGGAATGAAAGATGAAGAATTATCAGGCCGTTGGGACTGGGCTTCATTAAGAAAAGAAGTAGTAGAACACGGAGTTCGTAACTCATTGTTAGTGGCGCCAATGCCAACTGCATCGACTTCTCAGATTCTTGGAAACAACGAAGCTTTCGAACCATATACATCAAACATTTATACACGTCGTGTATTGTCTGGAGAATTCATCGTAGTAAACAAACATTTACTAGAAGATTTAGTAAAATTAGGTTTATGGAACGAAGATTTGAAACAAGAAATTATGCGTCATAACGGATCTGTTCAAAACATCGATAAGATTCCGCAAGACTTGAAAGATCTTTATAAAACAGTTTGGGAAATGTCGATGAAAGATATTATCGATATGTCTCGTCAAAGAGGATATTTCATTGACCAGTCTCAGTCGTTGAACTTGTTCATGCAGGATGCCAACTATTCTAAATTGACTTCAATGCACTTCTATGCTTGGCAGTCTGGTTTAAAAACAGGAATGTATTACCTAAGAACAAAAGCGGCTGTAGATGCGATTAAATTCACATTAAACAATGATAAAAAAGAAGAAACAGCTCCTTCTTTAGTTGCAGAAACTGAAGCAATCAGTGTTGAGGATTACAAAGCGATGCTTTTAAAAGCACAAGCGGCAGATCCTGAAGATTGTGAGATGTGTGGAAGTTAATGTACGTGATAAAATATATGGTTAAGTTTTTCTTTTTTATAATTAATTTAAAAGAAAAACTTAACTATTTAAAATTTAGTTCTTTGAATTAATTTGGTTGACTTTAGATTGGCTCTTCAATCTTTCGTCAGGATTGCCCAAGAACACCTTTCCAAAGTGTTAGTTCGAACTTCATTAGTTGTTTGGCTATTCATTTCATTAAAGGGTTCTGTGTCTATCTCGTTTGATGCCACTGTGTATGACAGACAGAAACCTATAGAAACATTGGCACCAAGCTATTTATTTAGTGAGGCGGACAGGCAGAAAGCTGCGGATTTAAAAAAGAATGCGAAATTTCGAAAAAACTTTCGTATGTCGGAAAAAACCTTAATTTTGAAAACTATGAATACACTATCGAATTCAAAACTGGAGAAAACCCAGCAAACCAAAAAAATGCAGTCTTTAACGCTCAAGAGTTCCAGCTTAGATTTCGATTTAAGTTAGCGTTCGACTTTAGATTGGCTCTTCAATCTTTCGTCAGGATTGCCCAAGAACACCTTTCCAAAGTGTTAGTTCGAACTTCATTAGTTGTTTGGCTATTCATTTCATTAAAGGGTTCTGCGCTCATTTTGTGGAGTCTGTCATACTAACAAATTGTTATTCTAAGGGTCTTTACAATCATATAACTACAAGTCAAAAACATTATTAGAAAAAATATCTTCAGTTGAGTCTTTAAAAAAAGCTTGGGAAAATTTAGATAAGACAAGAAAAACTTCGCATGGTATTTCTGGAGAAACTATAGAAGATTTTGAACAAAATAGAGATGATAAAATTTCTTCAATATCAACTCATTTATTAAAAGAGAAATACTTTTTCTCGCCTAACAGAGCTGTCTTAATTCCAAAAAATAATGGAAAATTTCGACCTTTGCAAATCCCTGAAGTTTCAGATAGGGTTGTATTAAAATCTATTGCTATAGAACTTGAAGAAGTATTTAAAGAATTACTAGAAAAAAGCAATGGTTTTAGTTTTGCCTATCAAAAAGGTCTTGGAACGAAAGATGCAATTTTCAAAATCATCGAGCATTATAAAAATGGTTACATATATTCCTTAGAAGCAGATTTAATAAATTTTTTTGGCAAGGTTAACAAGGAGGATTTATTAAATAATTACATTTATCCAAAGCTTCAAGATGATTCTATCAATAAATTATTACATAAAGCACTTAATCAGGAGTTAGGAGGATTAGATGATATAGATGTTGAAAAAAGGTCTAATTTTCAAGATGTAGGTAAAGGTATTCCTCAAGGTAGTCCTTTGTCACCATTGTTCTCTAATATTTTCCTTTCGCCTTTTGATCAATTTCTTATTGAAAGGGATTATAAATTAGTCCGTTACGCGGATGATTTTGTAATTCTTTGCAAAACTAAGGAAGAATGTGAAAAAGCTTATATTGATTGTTGCGAAATTTTAAAAGAATTAAAATTAGATATTCATAGTTTAGAGGAAGGAGAAAAAACTAAAATCCTAAAGATTGATGTTGATTTTTTGACTTTCCTTTCAGTAACTTTTGATGGTAAGGAAATTTATCCATCTTTAGCTAATTTTGAAAGATTAAAATCGAAGATTAGAGATGTTTGTAATGGCAAAGTAGATTATACCGTTTTTTCACTCTTAAAGAAAATAATTAATATTCATGATGGTTGGATATCATCATTTATCTATACTAATTTATATAAATATTCTGAAGAACTCGATTTCTATATTGATAGACAGGTGTTTTTAGCTCTTAATAAATTTGGCTGGAAATTTACTAAGGCAAGTTTGGGAGAGCTGCCAAAAAAATATAGACATACAAATAAGAGTAAAGATTGCTTGTGTAAGGAACAAAGATTAAATTCAGGAATTCCTTTTTCTTCAAAATTAATAAGGGATAAATGGAAAAGTTATAATGAGAACTTAGAAAATAAAAAATAAAATCTTTTCTCAGCATTTTTTATAATTTAAAACTGCAATAACTCCCAATTTCCTCCGTTCTAATTATTACCAAAGACTTTTCAAAACTTAGCACCTCAGAATCTTAGCAACTTAGCCTCTTTTAAAATTAAACCTTTAAAAGAAACTCAAGTCTTATTGTAATAATTTCTGAACAATGAAAAAAAGCAGTCTTTGGTCCTTACGATTAGGTTTTTCAGGAAAACAAACTTCAAAAATTGAAAAACTCGGCTTAGAAAAATTTCTAAAGCAATCTTATAATTCGAAATTTGATACAACACTTCCAGACTTTCTGCAAGATCAACCTAAAACCACTTTAGAGTTGAAACAAGTTCGGGAAATAATCAAAACTTCAGAACCCGAAGTCAAAAAGGAAATTCAGAAAAAAGAAAATCAAGCGACTGCCGAATTCAAAAAATGGTGGATTGCTAAAATGCGTAATGACGAATTTCCATTACGTGAAAATATGGTTTGTTTCTGGCACAATCATTTTGTTTCGACTTCACAAAAAGTGAAAATCAATTACTGGATTTACCAGCACAATATGATTTTGCGCGAAAATGCTTTTGGCAATTTTAAAGAATTAACCAGACAGATTCTGAAATCGAATGCAATGGTTCGGTATTTAGACAATGGCGATAACAAAAAAGGTAAAGTAAACGAAAACTTAAGCCGTGAATTACTGGAACTATTCACAATCGGAATTGGAAATTATACAGAAAATGATATTAAAAATGGTGCAAAAGCTTTGGCTGGATTGAATATTGGCGATGAAGGTGCTGTTTACAGAAAAAATATCGAAGACAACAGCGATAAAACTTACTTCGGAAAAACTGGAAACTGGAAAGCAGATGATTTAGTAGATATTATTTTCGAACAAAAAAACATTCCATATCTCATTACAAGAAAAATTCTGAAATGGTTTGTCTATGATAATCCGCCCGAAGATCTGGTAGTGTATTATGGCGATTATTTTCGAAAGCAAAAGTTTGAAATTGAACCTTTATTGACTAAAATCTTTACTGAAGAATTTAAAAAAGAAAATTCTGGAAATAAAATCAAAAATCCGCTGGTTTATATTTTACAGCTTTGTGAGGAATTGCAGATACAGAATGTTGATGACGCAGCGATTATGGCATTTGTAAAACAGCAGGGAATGGATTTGTATAATCAGGTTAATGTAAAAGGTTGGGATGGCGGAAATTCCTGGTTGACTTCACAGATTTATCTTCAAAGAAATAATACGGCCGATTTATTGTGCAGTGGTAAAAGCCTAAATAGAAGAGTTTTGAAAACGATGATGAACGGAGTTGAAAAAGAAAAATCGGAATATGAAAAAGTTGCGGTAAAAGTCAATTTTGATTCAGAAGGAAATAACAAAACCATCATTTCTGAATTGTCAGACCGGTTATTATTTACCGTTAGCGATTCGGCTCAAAAAGACATGGAAAACCTTTTGAAATACGATTTTGACCCGAAAGATCCGCATGCTGATTTTGCGGTGGTCAGACTTTTTAATTACATCACCAAACTTCCAGAATATCAATTAATCTAAAAAGCAGTAATCATGAACAGAAGAAATTTTCTAACACTGACAGGAACTTTTACAGGCGGATTACTTGTACTTCCCGATTTTTTACACGCTTTTGGTTCTCAAAACAATTTGATTGTGGGAGAACAATGCGTTGTTTTTGTGCAGCTGAATGGCGGAAATGATGGTTTAAATACTTTCATTCCATACGATGATCCGTTATATTATGATTTACGAACGAAGATTGCTTTAAATAAAGATTTGGTTGTTGGAAAGAATAAAGGAATGGCATTTCATCCTTCGTTAAAAGATTTTGCCCAAATGCAGCAAAACGGCGATTTAACGGTAATTCAAAATGTTGGTTATCCGGAGCCGATTCGTTCACACTTTAGAAGTCAGGAAATCTGGCAGACGGCAACGGATTCTAATAAATATATAAATGAAGGCTGGCTTGGAAGATTTTTAGATCTGCAATGCAACGGACATCAAGCAACAGCCGGAATTAATTTAGATTCGATTGATAATTTAGCTTTGAAAGGAGTTGAACCGAATTTTATAACGGTAAAAGATCCAGATCGATTTAAGGTAAAATCCAAAGAAGAGAATGTGACATTGTCTAAAAATCCGCATTTAGATTTTGTTCGAAAAATAGCTAATTCGGTTACAGAAGGTTCAGATGAGATTCAGAAAGCGTTGGCAAAATCTAAAACGGAAATAAGTTATCCTAAAACTGAACTATCGAAAAACTTGGAATGGATTGCACGTTTAATAAAAGGAAACCTAAATTCAAAAGTTTACTACACATCGCTCAACGGATTTGATACACACGATAATCAGCTTTCCATTCACGAACGAAAACTAACCGATTTAAATGATGCTTTATTTAGTTTCTATTCTGATTTAAAAGAAGCTCAATTATTGCAAAATGTTACAGTTGTGGTTTTCTCCGAATTCGGAAGACGAGTAAAAGATAACGGAAATGGAACAGATCACGGAACTGCAGCGCCAATGTTCATCATTGGTGGAAATAACAAAGGCACAATTTTAGGCAAAAATCCAAATCTAGCAGACTTAGATAATGGCGATTTAAAATATGAAATAGATTTTAGAAGTGTCTATGCGTCTATATTAAAAGAAAAGATGAATTTCGATTATTCAAAAATTGGGATTTCGAATAAACCAGTTTCAGGATTGTTTTGATTGAAAAATAGCCACGAATTCACGAATTTTATTTTTTAAAATCTGTGAAATTGAATTTTATAACCAAAATGATTTGCGCTAATTCGTGAATTCGTGGCGAAAAAATCTCAGAACCTTAGCAACTTAGTGTCTTAGAACCTCAAAAAAAAGCCCATATTTTTATATTATCATACAAATCGTCCTAAATTTGTTAAGAAATCCTTTTTTGTTTCATAAAATGCAATCTTTTTTTTGGTGCACTAAAAATAATTTATACATTCGCAGAGAATTTACAAAATAACACAAACAAAATGGCAACTAACCGTTTTTATTTTAGCAACAACTTTTATTTCTTCTTTAGTAGAAGTGAGGATTGTGCTATGGTTATTTGAAAAATATAAAAGACAAATAAAACTAATATACAATCCTGATGCAAATCAGGATTTTTTTTTGACTATATGACAACGAAAATTGCAATACAAGGTATTAAAGGATCATTTCATCATCAAGTTGTAAAGGAGTATTTCTCTGAAAATGTGGATATTGATGAATGTTTGTCTTTTGAAGAATTGATCGACAGCCTTATTGCCGGAAAATCTGATCAGGCCGTAATGGCGATCGAAAATTCAATTGCAGGGCCAATTATTCCGAATTATGCTTTGATTGACAAGAATAATTTACACATAATTGGAGAGCATTATTTAAATATTCAGCAGAATTTAATGGCTTTAAAAGGTCAGAAAATTGAGGACATAAAAGAAGTTCATTCACACCCAATGGCACTTTTGCAGTGTATGGATTTTTTGAAACAATATCCAAATATCAAATTGATTGAGGATAAAGATACAGCCGAAACGGCAAGAAGAATTCAGGAAAAGCAGTTAACAGGAATTGCGGCAATCGCAAGTGTAACAGCTTCTGAAATGTATGATCTGGATATTATCGCGTCATCGATTCAAACGATTAAAAACAATATGACACGTTTCGTGATCATCAAAAAGCAAAATTCATTTTTGCCGGAAAGCGAAATTAATAGAGCGTCTATTAAGTTTGAATTAGATCACAAAAGAGGAAGCTTAGCAGCAGTTTTGAATGTAATGAGTGACTGCAAATTGAATTTGACAAAAATCCAGTCGCTTCCAAAAATTGAAACACCTTGGAAATATTCATTCTTCGTAGACGTGACATTCGAGAAATACGAAGATTTTGCAAAAGCCAAAGCATTATTAAATATCATGGCAGAGTATTTTAAAGTATTGGGAGAATATAAAAATACCAGACCATAAGAAAGTTAAAAGTTATAGGTTAGAAGTTAAAAGTTTTTGTCAGGCTGAGCGAAGTCGAAGCCCTTTAATTTTAATAAAGAGATTGAAAAATATAAAAGTCCTTCGACTTCGCTCAGGAGGACAAAAAAGAAGAGAAACTCTAAAAGAGAATATATAAATCATGATTACAACAGCAAAACGATTAGACACAGTTGAAGAATACTACTTCTCCTCAAAGTTAAGAGAAGTTCGTCAGTTGATGTCTGAAGGAAAATCGATCATCAATATGGGAATTGGAAGCCCTGATTTGAGTCCGTCAAAAGCAGTAATTGAAGCAGTCGCTGCGGCAATTCAAGATGAAAACGGGCATGGTTATCAAAGCTATCAGGGATTACCGGAAATGAGACAAGCGATGGCCGATTTTTATAAAGATCAGTTTGGTGTTGAAGTGAATGCGAATAATGAGATTTTGCCATTGATGGGGTCGAAAGAAGGAATAATGCACATTTCGTTAGCATTTTTAAATGAAGGCGATCATGTTTTAATTCCGAATCCAGGTTATCCAACTTATACTTCGGTAACCAATTTGGTTCAAGCAGTTCCGGTTTATTATGATTTGAAAGAAGAAAACGGATGGGAACCAGATTTCGAAGCTTTAGAAAAATTGGATCTTTCGAAAGTAAAAATTATGTGGCTTGGTTATCCGCACATGCCGACAGGAGCTAGAGGAAGTTTAGCGTTATTTGAAAAATTGGTTGCTTTTGCTAAAAAACACAATATATTATTAATCAACGACAATCCGTATAGTTTTGTTTTGAATGATAATCCTATGAGTTTATTACAGGTTGAAGGTGCGAAGGATGTAGCTTTAGAATTGAATTCGTTAAGCAAAACCTTTAACATGGCAGGCTGGAGAGTCGGGATGGTTTTAGGAAATCCTGAAATTATCGATGCAGTCCTAAAAGTAAAAAGCAACATGGACAGCGGGATGTATTACGGAATTCAAAAAGGAGCAATTGCCGCTTTAAAATGTGATAAATCTTGGTTCGAAGATCAAAACAAAATTTATAGACGCCGTAGAGAATTAACGGAGAAATTAGCTGAAAAGTTAAACTGTAAAGTGTATAAAGAAGGAGTTGGACTTTTTGTCTGGGCGAAATTGCCAGAAGGAATCGAATCAGCAGAAAAGTTCATTGACGAAATATTATATGAGAAACATATTTTCATTACACCGGGAACCATTTTTGGAAGCAACGGCGAAGGTTATATCAGATTCTCATTGTGTGTGAAAGAAGAAAAAGTACAGGAAGCGATAGATCGATTTTAGTATTAAGATTTCCTGCAAGTTTTTCAAAACCTTGCAGGAAGTGTAAAGCTCTTATGAAAACGAGAAGCCCTAGCCCTGATAGAAGCGGCATCCTTTTATGGCGGGGTTCGCCATAAAAGATACAGCGGATAGCAGGAAACAGCTTCAAATAAAAAGAAATATGAAAGTATACGTAATAGGAATAGGTTTAATTGGCGGTTCGATGGTGTTAGACATCAAAGGGCGTTATCCTGATGCGACTATTTTAGGAATCGACAGTAACGAAGAGCATTTGCAGCAGGCAATTGATTTAGGTGTTATTGACGAAGCGGGAAGTTTTGAAGATTTACAAAAAGCCGATTTTGTAATTGTTTCGGTTCCCGTAGATGTAGCGCTGACGGTTTTACCTAAAGTTTTGGACGCAGTAGGAGATAAAACAATCGTTTTTGAAGTTGGATCGACGAAAAAGCCAATTTGTGAAGCGGTAGCAAGCCACCCGAAAAGAAGAAATTTTATCGCCACACATCCAATTGCAGGAACAGAGTTTTCTGGGCCTTCGGCAGCAATAAGAGGTTTGTTTCAAGGAAAAACAAACATTATCTGTGAAGTCGAAAAGACGGCTTTTAAATTGCAGGAGAAAGCCTTGAATCTTTTTACCTCAATAGGAATGAGAATTCGATATATGGATCCGACTTCGCACGATAAACACATTGCTTACGTTTCGCATTTATCGCACATCAGTTCGTTTATGCTTGGGAAAACAGTAATGAATAAAGAAAAAGACGAACAAGATATTTTTGATATGGCGGGTAGTGGATTTGAAAGTACCGTTCGTTTAGCAAAAAGTTCGCCGGCGATGTGGACACCTATTTTTAAGCAGAATAAAGAACATGTTCTAGAAACTTTAGAAGCTTATATTGCAAACCTCAGTCGGTTTAGGGATTTGCTAAAAGAAGAAGATTACAACGCCATTTTTGAAGAAATGGAAAGCACAAATAAAATAAAAGAGATATTAAACGGATTAACAATTAAAAAGTAAAAACTATAATAAAATGGAAAATAAGAAAGAAATGAGAAAGTGGTTAGAAGATTTCAATTTAAATCACCCACTTGTGATAGCTGGACCTTGTAGTGCAGAAACTGAAGATCAGGTTTTGAAAATTGCTCACGAATTGAAAGATTCAAAAGTAAGTGTTTTCAGAGCTGGAATCTGGAAACCAAGAACTCGTCCAGGAGGATTTGAGGGTATTGGAGAAATCGGATTAAAATGGTTACAAAAAGCAAAAGCTGAAACTGGTTTATTAATGGGAACTGAAGTAGCAACTGCAGCGCACTGTAAATTAGCTTTAGAATACGATATCGATGTTTTATGGGTTGGAGCACGTACAACGGCAAATCCTTTCGCAGTTCAGGAAATTGCAGATACTTTAAAAGGAACTGATAAAATTGTTTTGGTTAAAAACCCAGTAAACCCAGATTTAGCTTTATGGTTAGGTGGTGTTGAGCGTTTACACATGGCTGGAATCGAGAAATTAGGAGTTATCCACAGAGGTTTCTCTACTTACGAAAAAACAAAATACAGAAACATTCCAGAATGGCAGATTGCTATCGAATTACAAAATAAATTCCCTGATTTACCATTAATCATCGATCCATCTCACATTACTGGAGATCGTAAAATGATTTTTGAAGTAACGCAAGAGGCTTTAGATTTGAACTACGATGGTATGATCATCGAAACACACATCGATCCAGACAACGCTTGGTCTGATGCAGCGCAGCAAGTTACTCCAGATGCTTTGAAACAAATCATCAAAGATTTGACTATCAGAAAAACGGATGATACTACAGACGAGTACAGCCAAAAAATGAAAAAATTAAGAGCTAACATCGACGTTTTGGATGCTAACTTATTAGAGTTGTTAGGAAAACGCATGAAAGTAGCTGACGAAATTGGTCAGGTTAAAAAAGACGCAAACGTTGCGATTCTTCAAAACAACCGTTGGAATGAAATCTTAGGAAAAATGATTTTGGAAGGAGAGAAAAAAGGTCTTACTGAAGAATTCGTTTTAAGAATGTTCAAAGCAATTCACCAAGAAAGTATTGGTCACCAAGAGAAAATTTTCAACGCATAATTTTCTTTAAATCCTATAAGTGATATAAGATAATTTAAGTTTATACTAAACTTTGACTTTGAGTTTTCTTATAGCAAAATATTAAAAATAGATTGTTTTTTAAAATCCCTATTACTTTGAAAGAAGTGATGGGGATTTTTGTTTTGTATAATATAGCTCACGGTTGAAACCTTGGGCTATGTTTAAAATTATTCATTTATCTTTGCGAAGATTTAGGTTTTGAATCTAAAATCTAAAATCAGCAATCTAAAGTAAAAGAATGACAGGAACCGTATATAAATCTACAGGAAGTTGGTACACCGTAAAATCTGAAAATGGAGATTTTGTGGAATGCCGTATGAAAGGGAAATTTAGAATAAAAGGAATTAAAAGTACCAATCCTATTGCTGTAGGCGATATTGTGGATTATGAATTAGAGGAAACATCGGATGCCATTACGGGTACGATTCATAATATTCATGAAAGAAAAAATTATATCGTTCGTAAATCGGTCAACTTGTCTAAGCAGATTCATATTATTGCTTCTAATATTGATCAGGTCTTTTTATTGGTTACGATTGACAATCCGCCAACGACGACAAGCTTCATTGATCGTTTTTTGGTTACTGCAGAAGCGTACGGGATTGAAGCTATTCTTATTTTTAATAAAATTGATACACTAAACGATCAGACTTTAGACGATCAATTGTATCTCCAGCATATTTATCAGGAAATTGGATATAAATGCCTCCGAATTTCATCAACAGAAAATAAAGGTGTTGACCAACTGAAAGAAATGATGATTGGCAAAGTAAGCATGTTTTCTGGACATTCGGGAGTTGGAAAATCGACTTTGGTAAATGCTATGGAGCCAAGTCTTCATTTAAAAACTTCTGTCATTTCAGAACAAAGCAAACAAGGACAACACACCACAACTTTTGCCGAAATGTACGATTTGTCGTTTGATGCTAGAATTATTGACACTCCAGGGATAAAAGGTTTTGGAATTGTCGATATGGAACCATCAGAAATCAGTGGTTACTTCCCGGAATTTTTCAAATTGAAAGATCAATGTAAGTTTAACAATTGTTTGCATAAAGAAGAACCACACTGCGCCATAAAAGCGGCTTTAGAAAAAGATGAAATTGCTTGGTCTCGTTACAATAGTTATCTGAAAATTTTGGAAGGAGATGAAGAACATTACCGCACAGATACTTATGGTGAAGATCGTGCAGCTAGTGATGAAACGAGAAAATAAGTAAATTCCAATTTTTCTAAAACTCCAAATTCCAAAAATCTCAAGTAGAATATGATTGTTTATTGTAGACATGAACTGCAGTACATCTAACGCCAAAATTTAGAATCTTTTTAATCCATGTAATCTGTGGCTAATTAATTATGCTGCATTTAGATCAAAATAAAAATGAAAGTAGTTATCCAAAGAGTTTCAGAAGCATCAGTAACAGTCGATGGTCAAAAAACAGCCGATATACAAAAAGGTTTATTGATTTTAGTTGGAATTGAAGATGCCGATACCCAAGAAGATATTGACTGGCTTGCTGGAAAAATCATTAAAATGAGAATCTTTGGAGACGAAAATGATGTCATGAACTGTTCGGTTCAAGATATTGACGGAGATATTATTGTTGTAAGCCAATTTACACTTCATGCTTCTACCAAAAAAGGAAACCGCCCATCTTATATAAAAGCTGCTAAACCAGACTTCGCAATTCCGATGTATGAGAACTTTGTTAAAACATTGGAAAAAGAATTTAGTAAAAAAATACAAACCGGAATTTTTGGTGCAGATATGAAAGTAAAACTCCTAAATGATGGTCCTGTCACGATTTTAATAGACAGTAAAAATAGGGAGTAAAATATTATTAAACGTTTGTTAAGGATTTCTCAAAAAAAATTATATTTGGAGAAAATACCTACTAATGAAAAACCTCTGTTACGCATTATTTTTTTTAATTTTTACCTCTCATTCTTTTGCTCAAAAGAATAATTATTCGATTCTTAAAATTTCTGACAGTCTTAAAGACAATGCAAATGCTGTTCTTCGATTAGATCAAATGGATATTAATATTCTTTCGCAGCGAAGCATGAATATTAAAAAGCAAAGAGTCATTACCGTTTTAAATCAAAAAGGGCTTAATGAAATAGATGGTTATGAGTATTACGATAAATCAACCTATATAAAAAGTATCGAAGCTGTTGTATATGATGCATTTGGTAACGAAATTAAAAAAATAAAACGAAAGGATTTTAAAGACCAAAGTGCAGCAAGTGGCAGTACGCTTTTTTCAGACAATCGTGTACTTTTCTTAGATTATACCCCAATTACGTACCCATTTACAGTTGCGTATAGCAGTGAAATCGAAACATCGAACACAGCTTTTATACCAAGATGGTATTTCATAGGCGGTTATAATGTTAGCGTAGAGAATTGCATCTTAAATGTATCCTTTCCAAATAATTTAGGTTTTAAAAAGAAAGAGTTTCAGTTCGAAGATTTTAAAATAAAAAAAACAGTTGATACTGATACGAAACTTAGTTATGAAGCCCATAATATATTGGCTCAAAAAGCAGAAGATTACAGTCCATATCCTTCAGATCTTTATCCTAAAGTAATGATGGGATTGGAACATTTCCATTTAGAGGGAGTTGATGGTACAGCTACCACTTGGGAAGCTTTTGGGAAATGGTATGGCGACAAGATTCTAGCAGGAACTACGACATTGCCGGAAGAAACTAAAACTAAGATTAAAGCTTTGGTTGGGAATGAAACTGACTTGGTTAAAAAGACAAAAATTATCTACGATTATGTTCAGAAAAAATCAAGATATGTAAATATAGCTGTAGGTATTGGTGGTTGGAAACCTATGCTGGCTTCAGATGTTGATCGTTTAGGCTACGGAGATTGTAAGGCGTTATCCAATTATACAAAAGCACTTTTACAAGTTGTCGATGTTCCATCTTATAATACTATTTTGTATGGAGATCGTTATAAGTCAAATATTCAATCTGATTTTGTTTCCATGCAAGGCAATCACATGATTTTAGCGGTTCCAAATGGAAACAATTATATATGGCTGGAATGTACAAGTCAAGATGATCCTTTTGGTTACCAAGGAACTTTTACAGACGACAGAGATGTTTTGGTCGTTAAACCTCAAGGAGGAGAAATTGTTCGTACAACAATCTATGAGGATAAAGGAAATACTCAAAACGGTAAAGGAACTTATACCATTAATGAAAACGGTGATTTTTCGGGTAATTTAAAAATAGCATCTCAAGGTAGTCAATATGCTTCTAAATCGAGAGTTGAAACTTTTCAGCCTCACGAAAAAGAGAAACATTACAAGGATTATTGGGGAAATATAAACAATCTAAAATTGGGTAAAATTACTTTTACGAATGATAAAGAGAATATTCGTTTTACAGAAGATGTTCAAATAGCAGCATCCAATTATGGAGTAATTTCTGGGAATAAAATGATTTTTACGGTTGATGCTTTTAACCAAAATTCAGATAACGTAAAACGAATAAGAAACCGTAAAAATCCATTCCAAATTCAGCGTGGCTATTTAGATACAGATGAAATCGAAATCAATCTTCCTGCAGGTTTCAGCATTGAATTTCTGCCGCAAAATTATGAGCTGAAAGGAAAATTTGGCGAGTATAAAACCGAAATCATCAAAAATGATTCTAACAAACTAACCTATAAAAGATCGATGTTTCTAAACAAAGGAAAATATTCAAATAAAGAATATGATGAATATCGATTGTTTATGGAGCAAGTTTCCCGAAATGATAACGCCAAAATAATATTAACCAAGAATTAACCCAAAATAAAAACTAACTCAACCAAAACCAACCAATGAGATTAACCAAACTTCTCAGTGTACTATTTCTGCTGTTCTTCGTTTCGGCAATTACAGCACAAGAGTTTAAATTAGGAAAAGTTTCAATTGCAGAGCTTGAACAAAAAATGCATCCAAAAGATTCATCTGCTGTTGCCGCTATTCTTTATGATAAAGGAATATCTAGACTAGAATTTGATCAAAATGAAGGTTTTTGCATGGTGACCGATGTAGAAACTCGTATTAAAATTTATAAAAAAGGAGGATATGATTGGGCTAATCAAAAGGTTTGGTACTACAATAACACATTAAATGAAAAAGTCCTTTTTTCAGATGCTGTTACTTACAATTTGGTAAATGGCAAAATAGAAAAGACAAAGCTTAAAACCGATGGGGTTTTTGACGAAGTACTTTCAAAATATACAGCGCAAAAAAAGATTACAATGCCAAATGTAAAAGAAGGTTCTGTAATCGAATTTCGATATACAATAAAGTCCTCTAGTAATTTTATGATTCGAGAATGGGATTTTCAGACTTCTATTCCTGTAAATTATTCGGAGTTTAAAGTGATATATCCAGAATATTATGTTTTTAAACCGAGACAAAAGGGATATGTATTTCCAAAAATTGCAACTACAACAAGATCAAAATCTATTGTCGTAACAAGTACAATAGTTGGATTTATGAATCAAACTGAAACTCGTAAGGAGGAAGTAAATTATATAGAAACAGAGATAACTTATACAGCACACGATTTTCCAGCATTGAAGGAAGAGAACTATGTTAATAATATTAATAACTATCGAGCAAGTATCGAACATGAATTGTCATTCGTACGGTTTCCAAACAAGCCGATTAAAGAATATTCTACAGATTGGAATTCGGTTGTGAAAACAATTTATGAATATGATGATTTTGGACCAGAATTAAACAAGACAGGATATTTTGAAGAAGATCTCAATAAAATATTAGCAGGAATTAATGTAACAGACGAAAGAATGCTGGCGATTCTAAATCATGTAAAATCTAATGTGAAATGGAACGGCGTTAACGGATATGGCTGCGATAACGGAGTTAAGAAAACTTATAAAGAAAAAACAGGAAATGTCGCAGATATTAACTTGATGCTGATTGCAATGCTCCGTTATTCAGGATTAACTGTAAACCCCGTTTTAGTAAGTACACGTTCTAATGGAATTGCTTTTTTTCCAAGCAGAAATGCTTTTAATTATGTTATAGCAGCTGTAGAAACTCCAAATGGATATGTTTTGCTAGATGCTACGGATAAATATTCAACGCCTAACGTACTTCCTCTTAGGGCTTTGAATTGGATTGGAAGATTAATAAGAAATGATGGAACTTCTCAGGAAATTGATTTAATGCCAAAGAGAGCATCCAGTGATATTGTTTTTATAAATTATAATATTGATTCTGAAGGCAAAATATCGGGACAAACCAGAAGACAGTGTTCTGATTATAATGCAATGATATCGAGAGAAAATTTTGAAAAATTAAAAGAAGAAGAATATTTAGAAAAACTTGAAAACAATAGTGGGAGAATCGAAGTGAGTGAATATTTAAGAACGAATGAGAAAGATTTACTAGCTCCTATTATTGAGACCTATTCATTTAAAGGAAATAATCTGTGTGAAGTAATTGGAGGTAAAATTTACGTAAATCCGATGTTGTTTTTTACACAGTATAAAAACCCTTTTAAACAGGAAATTAGAGAATATCCTGTAGATTTTGGTTTTCCATTTTTAGATAAATATAATATAACGATTAAAATTCCAGATGGCTTCACAATAGAAACTCTGCCCAAAGCAGCAGTTTACAATATGCAGAACAATGTAGGGAGTTTTAAGTTTAACATTGTTGTAGAGGAAAATATTTTACAATTAAGCATAATACATCAAATTAACAAAGCTATTGTTGGCAGTGATGAATATGAGATGTTAAAAGATTATTACAAAGGAATGATTGCCAAACAAACAGAAAAAATAGTTCTAAAGCGTATTTAACAGGTTTGGCAGATTTCGCTTAATCAGTCTGAAGAACAAATTTACTCAAAGAATAACCTATAAGATATATCAACCAAGAATTAACCCAAAAACATAAATTATCCAACCAATGAAATTACTCAAACTAATCAATGCATTATTTCTGTTGCTCGTCGTTTCAACTGTTACAGCGCAAGAGTTTAAATTAGGAAAAGTATCTATCGCAGAACTTCAACAAAAAGTACACCCAAAAGATTCGGCTGCTGTTGCCGCTATTTTGTATAAAAAAGGAACTTCTAGATTTATTTATGATAAAGACCAGGGTTTTATAATTGTTACTGATGTAGAAAATAGAATTAAAATTTATAAAAAAGAAGGCTACGACTGGGCTAACCAAGATGTTTTTTATTACATCTCTGGAGGAGTTGAGGAATCTGTAGTTTTTTCAGATGCAGTAACCTATAATTTGGTCGATGGAAAAATAGAAAAAACTAAATTGAAAGCAGAAGGTACTTTTAAGGAAAACCGAAGTAAGTATAGTGGGCACAAAAAAATTACACTGCCTAATGTAAAAGAAGGTTCTGTTATCGAATACAGATATACAATTAAAAGCCGTCATTTAAATTTTATGCGCGATTGGGATTTTCAAGAAGAAATTCCAGTTAACTATTCAGAGTATGTAACTTATATTCCAGAATACTTTGTTTATAATGTGAGACAAAAAGGATATATTTCCCCAAAAGTTAAATCTGAATTTATCCAAGGATCTTTTACGGTTAATGAAAAAGAAAGAGATCTAGTTTCGGGAAAACCATCCTTTTCTACTTTTAAGCAAGAGTATCAAGAGGCAAAAACTACTTATGTTGCAGAAAATTTTCCTGCCATGAAAGATGAAGTTTTTGTGAATAATGTAAATAATTATATGTCAAGCCTACAATTTGAACTGGCAATGACTAAATTCCCGAATCAACCAATAAAACCGTATTCAACAGATTGGAATTCAGTAGTAAAAACAATTTATGAATATGATGACTTTGGACCAGAGTTAAATAAAACAGGTTATTTTGAAGAAGACCTGAAAGCATTGTTGGCCGCTGCAAAAAGCAACGAAGAAAGGATTTTTATGATCTTAAATTTTGTAAAAGCAAATGTGAGCTGGAACGGTATTCATGGATATGCATGTGATAACGGAGTACGTAAAGCATACAAAGAAAAAACAGGAAATATTGCCGACATCAATTTAATGCTGACAGCTATGCTCCGTCATGCAGGATTGAAAGCAAATCCTGTATTGGTGAGCACACGTTCTAACGGAATTGCTTTTTTTGCGAATAGGACAGCCTTTAATTATGTAATTGCTGCAGTAGAAACCGATCAAGGAAATATATTATTAGATGCTTCTTCTAAATATTCATCACCAAATATCTTGCCCTTAAGAGCATTGAACTGGCAGGGACGTTTAATTCGTAAAGACGGGACTTCTGAAGCGGTTGATTTAATGCCGAATACAATCTCTAATGACAATGTTTTTGTAAACTATACAATTGATCCAACTGGTAAAATTGATGGAAAAGTTAGAAGGCAATGTACAGAGTACAATGCAATGGTTTTTAGAAATAATTTTGAAAGCGTAAAACAAGATGCTTATCTCGAAAAACTTGAAAATGAAAGTGGCAAGATTGAAATTAGTGATTACAGCAGAACAAATGAAAAAGAACTTTTACTTCCTACCATTGAATCTTTTTCATTTACAGGCTCTAATTTATGCGATCTAATTGGAGATAAGATTTACATTAATCCAATGTTGTTTTTTGCTAAAACAAGTAATCCTTTCAAACAAGAAGTAAGAGAGTATCCAATTGATTTCGGATACCCATTTATGGATAAATTTAATATAACGATTAAAATTCCAGATGGTTTTACGGTTGAGTCATTACCAAAATCAGGAGCTTTGACCATGGAGGATAATTTAGGGGTATTTAAATATCACATTGCGCAAAATGAGAGTTTATTGCAATTATCTATTTCTCATCAAATAAACGAAGCGATTGTATCTAATGAGCAATATGATATGTTAAAAGAGTACTACAAAGGAATGGTTGCAAAAGAAACAGAGAAAATAGTTTTAAAACGTATTTAAGATGCGGGCTCGTTTTCTTTTAATATGTTTTGTGTTCTTTTGGAACAATGTTAAGGTCCTAGCTCAAAAATATGAGCTTGGAAAAGTTACTGTTGCAGAACTTCAGGAAAAAGTACATCCAATAGATTCTTCGGCACCAGCAGCAATTTTATTCAAAAAAGGAAAAACTATTTTTACGTATAATTATAAAACTGGTTTCTCAGCAGTTCATACGTATGAATTTAAAATCAAAATATACAAAAAAGAAGGCTTAAAATGGGCCGACCAAAAAGTACAGTATTATGTTGGATACCAAAACTTAAATGAAGATTTGCTGTCTTTTTCGAATGCTGTGACTTACAATTTAGAAAATGGAAAAATTGAAAAAACTAAGCTGGAAAATCAGGGAACATTTAAAAGAAAAATCAATGAATATTGGAACGAAAAAGGAATAACATTTCCAAATGTCAAAGTAGGATCTATTCTAGAATATAAATATGTTCTAAAGTCAGAAAATATTGTTCAATTTCCAGATTTTGATTTTCAATTTAGTATTCCAGTAAATTATTTTGAATACAAAACGCAGTTTCCGGAATTTTATATATACAAAGCTCTTTTAGTAGGTACCAGCACCATAGAAAACACTTCTAAAATTGTATCAGGAAGTCAGAGTTATGAAAATGAGTATGGTCAGAGCAGAAATTTTTTATACCAGCAGATAGACTCTTTTTATTCAGGAAAAGATATTCCAGCTTTAAAAGAAGAACCTTATGTCAATAATATCGAAAATTACAGAGGCTCTATCAAACATGAGTTGGAAAGGGTCCGAATGCCAGAACAACCTGTAAAAGATTATACGATTACATGGGAAGGTGTGGCTTCAACAATTTTTAAAGATGACCATTTTGGGAAAGAAATTAATAAAAATAGTTTTTTGCTCGAAGATGTAAAAAAGATACTTGCGAATGTTCAATCTCCAAAAGAGAGAATGAATGTTATTTTTCAATACGTACAGAATAAAATGAACTGGAATGAAAAAAATAGTTATTATACAGATAAAGGAGTTGAAAAAGCCTATACAGATCAAACCGGAAATATAGCAGAAATCAATTTTATCTTGCTCAATATGTTGAAATGGGCAGGAATAGAAGCAAATCCAGTTTTAGTAAGTACGGTCGAAAATGGAGTTCCCGTTTATCCAACAAGAACAGGATTTAATTATGTGATTGTTGCAGCAGAAATAGATGAAAAGCAAGTTCTATTAGATGCTTCCAGAAAATTTACATCACCAGATATATTGCCTCTAAACACTTTAAACTGGAAAGGGAGATTAATTAAAAGTGATGGGACTTCCAAAGAAATTGATTTAGTTCCGATAAAACCCTCTAAAGAAAATGCAAGTATCACTATCAAATTAAATGAAGATGGAAAGATTAACGGTAAAGTAAGAATTCAGAGAACAGATTATGAAGCTTATAAATTTAGAGTTCAAAACGGAAACAGAAATCAAGACAGCTATTTAGAAAAATTAGAGCAACAATTGGGAGATTTGAAGATTTCAGATTATGGAATAACAAATAAAATTTCCAATATATCTGATCCAATTGTGGAGACTTTTAGTTTTGAAACGAATAATTTCGTTGAGAGTATTGGCGGCAAACTTTACATAAGCCCTATGTTATTTTACACGCCTTCAAAAAATCCGTTTGTACAGGAAAATAGGCAGATGGGAATTTATTTTGGATATCCTAAACAAGAAAAGCTTTTTGTAAATATAGATATTCCAGAAGGCTACACTATAGAGATACTTCCTAAACCAACAAGACTTTCTTTGGAAGAAAATGCTATAAGTTTATCCCTAAATGTTTTAAGTGAAGGAAACAAAATTCAATTTATCTTTACAAAAGACATCAACAATAGTATTTTTGCAGCTGAGCACTACAATGCATTAAAAACATTGTTTCAAAAAATGCTTGCTAGTCAAAACGAAAAAATTATCCTTAAAAAAGCTTAAAAAATGGATTTGAAAAATGCACAACTAGATGTTGATACTTGGATAAAAGAACATGGAGTTCGTTACTTTAACGAATTAACTAATATGGCACAACTTACAGAAGAAGTTGGAGAAGTTGCCAGAATTATTGCCCGCCGTTACGGAGAACAATCAGAAAAAGAAAGTGATAAAAACAAAGATTTAGGCGAAGAATTAGCAGATGTTGTTTTCGTTGTTTTATGTTTAGCCAATCAAACAGGAATCGATTTACAAGCTGCTTTTGATAAAAAAATGGACTTAAAATCGGTTAGAGATAAAGATCGTCACAAAAACAATGAGAAATTGAAATAATTGTGAAATTTCAGCGTGAATTTTGATTTACGGGCGAGGAGTGGTAAATTGCGCGCTTGGATTATGTTACTCATAATTCGCAACTCATAACTAATATCATGAATTTAAAATTAACGACGAATTCACCATTCACCATTGATGATTCGCAACTCAATATTACAGGTTCTAAAAGCGAAACAAACCGCTTATTATTACTAAAAGCTTTATTCCCAAATATCACTTTAGCCAATACTTCAAACTCTGATGATAGCGAAGTAATGCAAAAAGCTTTAGCTGGAAATGACGAAATTGTAGACATTCACCATGCTGGAACAGCAATGCGTTTTCTTACAGCTTATTTTTCGGTTAACGAAGGAAGAGAAGTAGTTTTGACAGGATCTAGCAGAATGCAGGAACGTCCAATCAAAATTTTGGTCGATACTTTAAGACAATTAGGTGTTGAGATTTCATACGAAAAAGAAGAAGGTTATCCGCCAATCCGAATTAAAGGAAAAAAGGTAACGGCTTCAAAAGTAAACTTGGCGGCAAATGTAAGCAGTCAGTATATTTCGGCACTTTTATTAGTAGCTTCTAAATTAGATAATGGTTTAGAACTGACTTTAGAAGGAGAAATTACTTCGATTCCATATATCAAAATGACTTTGGCTCTGTTGAATGATTTAGATATCAAAACAAGTTTTGAAGGAAATGTAATCAAAGTTTATCCAAAAGAAGCTGTGGAACCAAAAGAAATGGTTGTAGAATCGGATTGGAGTTCAGCTTCTTATTTCTTTAGTTTAGTAGCACTATCAGATGCTGCAAAAATTACTTTGAGCAGTTACAAAGAAAACAGCTTACAAGGAGATTCAGAATTAGTTTCTCTTTATGAAAAAATGGGTGTAAAAACGACTTTCCAAAACAATAAAATGACTTTGGAAAAAGTAGCTGGTTTTACTTATCAAGACGTAAATTTTGAATTGAATAATACTCCAGATATTGCTCAGACAATAGTTGTAACATGTTTAGGTTTAGGAATTGGATGTCACTTAACAGGTCTTCATACTTTAAAAATTAAGGAAACTGACAGATTAGAAGCTTTAAGAATTGAATTGACAAAATTAGGAGCGAATATTTCGGTAACTAATGATAGTCTGACTTTAGAGCTTTCAGGAGCTATTAACCATGATGTGCATATTGCAACCTACAACGATCACCGTATGGCAATGGCTTTTGCTCCTTTAGCAATTAAAGTTCCAATTATTATTGATGATGCTGAAGTGGTCTCGAAATCATACCCGGATTTTTGGAGTGATTTAAAAGCGCTAAACTTTCAAATCTCAGAATTGTAAAATTTTTTGAACCATATAAGTTATATAAGTTCATTTAAAATAAAGCTTAATTAAATAGCCTCTGGTCGAAAACCAGAGGTTTTTTTATGCGTATTCAAATGCAAACCCAACAGGTTTTCATCCCGAGGCTTCGGGACTGTCGGGTTTAATATATAGAATCCAGTTTTTAAAAAATCCAGTTAATATGAACTTATATGGTTCAAAAAAAGCATTTTTAATTCATCTCGAAACCTCACAAAATCAAGGACTTTTGAAAATAAACGTCAAAACACTTGACAACGCCTATCTCACAATCGTATATTTGCATCCGATTTAAATTTTTAGATAAACAAATCTAAAAGCTACACTCTAAAATCAACAATTCAAATATGAAATTATCACACTTCAATTTCAATTTACCGAAAGAACTTTTGGCTGAATTTCCAGCAGAAAACAGAGATGAATCTCGTTTAATGGTAATTGACCGTAAAAAAAACACAATCGAACATAAAATGTTTAAAGACGTGATCAACTATTTTGATGACGGAGACGTTTTAATTCTAAATAATACAAAAGTTTTCCCTGCACGTTTGTACGGAAACAAAGAAAAAACTGGAGCTAGAATTGAGGTTTTCTTGTTGAGAGAATTAAATTCAGAGCAACGTTTATGGGATGTTTTAGTAGATCCTGCTAGAAAAATCCGTATTGGTAATAAACTTTATTTTGGTGATGACGATTCATTAGTTGCTGAGGTAATCGACAATACAACTTCTCGTGGAAGAACTTTACGTTTCTTATACGATGGTTCTTATGAAGAATTCAGAAACAAATTGACAGAACTTGGAGAAACTCCAATTCCTAAATACATCAACAGAGACGTTACTCCAGAAGATGCTGAAAGATACCAAACCATTTACGCAAAAGAAGAAGGAGCTGTAGCAGCACCAACTGCTGGTTTACACTTCTCAAAACACCTTTTGAAAAAATTAGAAATCAAAGGAGTAAACTTTGCTGAGGTAACTTTACACGTTGGTTTAGGAACTTTTAACCCAGTTGAGGTTGAAGACTTATCTAAACACAAAATGGATTCTGAGGAATTAATCATTACTCAAGAAGCTTGTGATATCGTAAACGAAGGAAAAGCAAAGAAAAAACGTATTTGTGCTGTAGGAACAACTTCTATGCGTGCAATAGAAAGTTCTGTTTCTTCTGCAAATACTTTAAATCCTTACGAAGGATGGACAAATAAATTTATTTTCCCTCCTCACGATTTTAGTATTGCAAACTGTATGATTACAAACTTCCACACACCAAAATCAACATTATTAATGATGATTTCTGCTTTCTGTGGACATGATTTAATGAAAAAAGCATACGAAGAAGCAATCAAAGAAGGATACAAATTCTACTCTTACGGAGATGCGATGTTAATATTATAATCTGAGATTGTTTCAGAATTTTAAAAACCTGTCAGTGATGACGGGTTTTTTTATGGTGTTCAGTGGTCAGATTTTTAGTATTCAGTTTTAGATTGCTCTGACCACTAAAAATCTGATCACTGAATACTTTAAAAAGCAAAACTTGTTAAATTTATTCGAAATATTTCAAAAGGTGTTATTTTAGCAGACAAAACAAAAACACAATGACTTTTCAAAATACACGCGAATTTGCACGAGAGCTAGATTCGAAAGACACATTAAACCATTATCAGGAACAATTTATATTTCCTAAAGTAAATGACAAACGAGTAATTTACTTTACAGGAAATTCTTTAGGATTACAGCCAAAACGTACCAAAGCCTACATAGATGAAGTAATGAATGACTGGGCAGAACTTGCTGTTGAAGGCCATTTTTATGCAGAGAAACCTTGGTGGGATTATCAAGAAAGATTTTCTGAACCGTTGAGTAAAATTGTTGGAGCACTTCCTTCAGAAGTTACGGTGATGAATACTTTGACGGTGAATCTTCATTTGTTGATGGTTTCATTTTATCAGCCAAAAGGAAAACGTTACAAAATTATCTGCGAAGAAAAAGCTTTTCCATCAGATCAATATATGTTTCAAAGCCAGGTTCATTTTCATGGTTACAAACCAGAAGATGCAATTGTCGAAATCAAACGTCGCGAAGGCGAACACAATATTCGTTTGGAAGATGTTTTAGCCAAAATTGAAGAAGTTGGGGATGAGCTTGCTTTAGTTCTAATTGGCGGCGTAAATTATTATACCGGACAAGTTTTCGATATTAAAACGATAACCGCAGCTGGACAAAAAGCAGGAGCAAAAGTAGGTTGGGATTTAGCACACGCAGCAGGAAATATTAAATTAGAACTGCATGATTGGAATGTAGATTTTGCGGCTTGGTGCAGTTATAAATATATGAATTCAGGTCCAGGAAATGCTTCTGGTTGTTTTGTTCATGAAAAACATCATCATAATTCTGAACTTCCAAGATTTGCAGGTTGGTGGGGACATAACAAAGAACGCCGTTTTAAAATGGAACCAAACTTTGATCCCGTTCATGGGGCAGACGGATGGCAGATTAGTAATCTTCCAGTTCTTTCATTAGCACCTTACTTAGCTTCTGTAGAAATGTTTGCTGAAGTTGGAATGGATGCTTTAATTAAAAAACGCGATCATATTACGTCGTATTTAGAATTTATTCTTCACGAAATTGACAAGGAGGTCGAAAGTACTTTCGAAATCATTACACCAACAAACCCAGAAGAAAGAGCTTCTCAATTATCAGTGTTTTTGCACGGAGAAGGAAGAGCTTTATTCGACTATTTAATGAAAAACGGAGTGATCACAGATTGGCGTGAACCAAACGTAATTCGTCTGGCACCAGTTCCATTATATTGCTCTTACGAAGATATGTATGACTTTGGACAGATTCTGAAAAAAGGGATTTTAGGGAAGTAAATTATTTCACGCAGATTTTGCAGATTCTAGCAGATTTAAAATGATTTCTATAAATAATCCGCGAACATCTGCTTAAATCTTTTTAAATCTGCGTGAAAAAATCTTTAACCACAAAAATGAGAATAAACTTTGCCCCTCTGCGCCTCTGCGAGATTAAATCATTTAAACTTTCAGTAAAAATTCTTCGAGAAACAATACAAAATCTTCTAATCTTATAAATTTTCAAAAGAATTCTGTAATAACTATTATAGCAGATATTCCGTATTTTGTAGTGTATAATTTTAAATCACTACAATCATGAAAGGCTTATATATTTTATTAGCAGCGATAATTTTTACTTCATGTCAGCATCAAAGTAAAGAAGATGTAAACAAAGCCAAACAAGCCAGTATTGATTCCATGAAAGTTGAAATTAACAAACAACGTGTTATCGATTCAATGAAGACTGAAATGGCGAAGATAAAAGAAGAGCAGAAAGTTGAATCTCAAAAAGTGGTTGTGGTACAACAGCCAGCAAATGGGCAAACTACAACTACCACAACGACGACTAAAAAGAAAGGATGGAGTGCAACTGCTAAAGGTGCTGTAATTGGTGCTGGAGTAGGAGCTGCAACCGGAGCAATTGTGAGTAAGAAAAAAGGCGAAGGTGCTATTATTGGTGGATTAGCCGGTGCTGCTTTAGGAACAGGAACAGGTGCTGTTATTGACAGTAAAAACAAAAAGAAAGAATAGAGTTTAATTTCTATAAAATAAAACCGCCGATTTAGAATTTCTAAATCGGCGGTTTAGCTTATACTAATTCCAGCGTAGGAATTTGAATGGCATTTAATTCTGTTTTATAAAAATCGAATTGGTCTTTAATTTTCCTTTCATCCGTTTTAAAGTAAAAAGTAGAAGAGAATAGTTTATGATAATATTCGATTCCTTCTAAAATATTCGCTTTAAATGAATTCCATTTTTTTATTTGAATGGCAGTTACTTCTCCCGAAATATTTTCAATTTCATTTCTAAAATAATCCACATACATTTTTAATTCTTTCACAAACAAATTAGGTCGGTCGGTTCTTAAAACCGATTTTCCCTGATAAATGTGCTGTACCATTTCTTTTAAAGAAACTTCCTGATCAAAATAAGCTAAGTTTGGCCCTGGGCAAATTACTACACCTTGTGCCTGACCTTTTATTTTAATATCATTTTCAAGATAAGAAGCATTGGCTAAACCAACACACAAACACGATTTCTCTGTTATTTTGATTTTGCTTTTTTCGAAGTCTTCTGCAGATAAACTGTCTTTTTTGTTTTCTAATTCTTCGAGTTTAATATCCTGATATTTTTTAGAAGCGGTACAAATTCCATGTGGATCATATTCTTTGCTTAATGCTAAAAACTTCTTAGGGCACGAACTTCCCGCTTTATTCTCGTGAATTCTTTTTTGTTTCAGGAATTCATTTGTTGTCCCCTTCAAAGTATTAAATGGAACTCCCAAAGGCGAAATATTACTTAGGTAAAAATCGTCTTCTTTGGCATTCATCAATAAATTACGAGTTTCTTGATCTACAGAAGTAGCTTCAGGAACCAGTAAAAATGGAGATCCCCAGCCAACAGCATCGACTTTGTATTCGTCCAATAAAAACTCATGTTCTTCCGAAGTTCCCACACCGCCTTGAACTGTGATTTTTAATTCTAAAGGCTTTTCTGGGAAAGCTTGATTTTTTGCCTGTAAAGCTTTAATCATTAAATCGTGGGCAGATTGTACTAATTGTTCTTTTTTCTGCCTGAATTCTTCTAAAATGGTACCTAAAAGAAGTCCATCGGTAGCGAAGGCGTGGCCACCGCAGTTCAATCCTGACTCAATTCGGTATTCTGAAACCCAAAGCCCTTTTTTAGCCAAGAAATTTCCTTGAATCATTGCCGATCTAAAATCGCTTACTTTTAAGATAATTTTCTTTTTTAGTTCGTTTTTCTCATTTGGAAAAAAGGCTGCGAAATTTTCGAAATAACCAAACAATCTCGGATTCATTCCGGCTGAAAGTACCACAGAAGATTCTAAATTACTGTTCGCAAAACCTCTTAAGGCGGCGTGTGCATCGTTGAACTCAACTGGAAGCTGTTCGTTTTTTTCGAAGTTATCTTTGTCCAATTTCGTCATAATGTTCACATCAATTTCGCCTGGAAAAAGATGTGATTCAATATAATTCTGAATGTTTTCCTTAAAAGAAATTCCGTCATCCAATAAATTCTGAAAACCTTTTTTAATGTCTGAAGTATTAGGTAACATCGATATGAAATTTTCAAGAGATGTTTTGCTTTCGGCTAGTTCAGTTTTGAAATTTTCGAATTTTTCTTTAACGATTTTGTCAACTAAATTGAGATAAGAAGTAATTCTTTCGGCGCGGTAGTCATGAAATTTCTGTGTGATTTCTTCGTACGGGATATTGAATTTAGTGCTATAAAAATTACGCATCTTTTCAATCAAGTCATCATCAGCAAGTGCAATAACAGACGAAATCCCGTACTGCGCCACACGAATCGGACTGTCAATCGTGTACGCAAGCCCCATTACAGGAATATGAAAAGTGTGTAAAGGCGTTTTTGTCATTTGTCTTTAGGTTAAAATAAAGGCAAATATTGAAAAAAGCATTTTTCTAAAACCTGATAATTGTCAGGTTTGCGGGTAAAGTTTTGTTAGCCACAAATTCACGAATTTTATTTTAAATGTCTGGCGGCATAGCCTGCGGTTTAAACCGCAGGAAAACAACGAATTTCCATAATGAATTCCCACAATATGTTCTCTGTGATTGAAACCATGGGCGATGTTTATTTACAATTCGTAATATTGTTTGTCAACACAATCATTTTAAATAAAATTCGTGAATTCGTGGCGAAAAAAAATCATATCAAAATCTTCTTCAAAGACTCCGCAATGCTTCGCCATAAAAAGTTGTAGAATGATTTTTCCTGAATTCGTTCGATTTCAACATCGGCAGTTTTAGCTTTGTCTTTAGAATCGTTTTTTACCAATAAATTAGCGATTGCCGATTTTAGTTTGGCTTCTTTCTCCGGATTTTTCTTTTTGTACAATTTCACTTTTAAATCATCATAATCGAGAGAAGCATTTCCTTTGGAAATATTATCATTTCCATAGAAATTAAAACGGTATTTATTGAAAACTCCGGTAAAGGAAGCATTCATATAAGGTTTGCTGAACTGTCCCATAGCTCTCACATCAAAATTTGAAATCACGCCCTGAATATGAAATCCGTCGTTTTTATCCAAAACATTAAAACTCCAATCTACATCGAGCGGAGAGTTTTTCATGAAAATGGTTTTTACTTTGATTTTGACATCAGCTGTTTTTTTCAACCCAAAACCACTTCGCAGATTGGTTGCCTGCAAGTTGAATTTGTCAAAAGTTAAAATTCCTGGGCCTTTAGAAAAATCTATTTCTTCTTCGTAAACCAATTTTGATTTTAAGACTTGAAGCGTATCAATTTGCAACGGAAATTTTATATTTCGTAATAAATGATTGTACAGATATTTTTTACTCAAATCGTCTTTTGGCATTTTTCCACGATAAATATTCGCATCAAAGTGATTTATCACAATCGAGTTGGCTTTAAAGAAAAAACGATCATTTTTAAATCCCCAATCCATTTTTTGAATACTGGCTGAATCTACCTTCAGCGTGTAAATATCTTTCTCTGTTTTTAGTCTTTTCACAAATTCTGGACGGGAAAACTGCGGAATATTAGCAAAATTATTAATTGCTAAAAAGTTCTTTTCAGTATTGATTTTACCAATTGTGATGTGATAAAATTCGCTCGGGCGATAAAATAAACTATCACAGACCAAAGCATAACTTTTATACTGAAGCGGAATTTTTTCTTTTAATGTAGCATCGGTAATTAAAATTCCTTCCAGTTTCAGGAGGATTTTTTTAATGCTGAAAATAGGTTTTTGAGTATCCAAAGAAACCACATCAACAGTTCCGTCATTCAGATAAATATTCGAAACGCCTATAATTTTTTGAAATGGTTCGACGATTTCGTTTTTAATGCTTTTGCTGTTATTTAAAAGTTTTTCGCCTTTTTTATACAGAATTACTCGGGGTTTATTAATAATAATACTTTCGGCCTGAATGATATCGCGAAAAGCCAGATCCCAAATATTAAAGTGTTTGATTGTGATGGATTCTATTTTGGTAAAAAGACCATTTTTACTGTCTTTCGGTTCGTTTTTTGGATTGACCAATAAAGTTTGTGCGTAGATATTTCGGGAGAAAAGAGAAACTTCTATTTTTTCGTAATTGATATTGTAGGCTGTTTTATTCTTCTCATGGATAATAATCGGAAGCTGTTTTTTAATCCAGTAATTCAGTCCAAAATTGGCTAAAAGTACAATGATAAACAAAGAAATTATTCCGATTGCTATTTTTTTATAGATTGACATTTACTCTATTAATTTTAAATACATAAATTTAGAGTTTTAAAAAGAAGGATATTTACATTATTCTTCAATTTTGTTACATCATTTTTTAGAATTCATTTATTTATATTTTTTTTGTGCGATATGAAAATACTTAAAAAGATTCTGTTGGTTTTATTGGTACTAATTGTACTTCTTGGAATTGGTTTGTGTGGTTATATTTTTCATTTAAAACCCAAATACGAAGGAGAGTTACAATTGAAAAATTTGGATAAACCCACAACAGTATATTTTGATGAATTTGGAGTGCCACATATTTACGCCGACTCAGAAAAAGATGCCATGACAGCACTTGGTTATGTACATGCACAGGAAAGATTATGGCAAATGGAATTGCTTCGAAGAATTGCTCCAGGAAGATTGGCTGAAATTTTTGGTGGAGTTGCACTTAAAAATGATCAGTTTTTTGCAGGAATTGGGATCGAAGAAGCTTCGGAGAAAGCGATTGCCAAACTCGACAAAAACAGTGAAAGTTATAAACTGACTCAGGATTACTTGGACGGAATTAATCAATATATGGAAGAAGGCGTAACGCCAATTGAGTTTACTTTGGTTGGAGTTAAAAAACAAAAGTTTACCATAAAAGACGTTTATAATATTTTCGGATATATGTCCTTCAGTTTTGCGATGGCTCAAAAAACGGACCCGTTATTGACTGATATTAAAAATAAATATGGAGCTTCTTATTTGAAAGATTTAGGCATTGAAGGCGAGTTTAATACTACGAGAATTAAAATCTCAAAAGAAAAAACAGAAGAATATAGCGAGATTTCAAAATCGATTACAGCAATGTTGAATCAGTCTCCAATTCCACCATTTATTGGCAGTAACAGCTGGGTTGTTGGACCAAAGAAATCAAAAAGCGGAAAAGTAATTTTTGCTAATGATCCACATATTGGTTTTTCTCAGCCAGCAACATGGTACGAAGCGCATTTGGTAACGCCACAACATGAATTGTACGGCTGTTATTTGGCCGGAACTCCATTTCCTTTACTGGCACATAACCGTGATTATGCCTACGGATTAACGATGTTTGAAAATGATGATATCGATTTTTATCAGGAAAAAAATAAAGCTGACGATACTAATCAATATCAGATACCAACTGGTTTTGCAAAATATGAAATCAGAAAAAAAACAATAAAAGTAAAAGATTCTTCAGATGTGGTTCTGACGATTAAATCGAGTCGTCATGGGCCAATTATGAATGATTTTATGGAACGTCTGGAAAAGAAAAATCCAATTGCAATGATGTGGACTTATACGCATCAGCCCATTCAGATTCTGGATGCGGCATATGGACTTTCGCATGCTAAAAACAAAGAAGAATTTAAAAAAGCAGCCAGTTTAATCGCAGCGCCGGGATTGAATGTAATGTATGGAGACGCTAAAGGAAATGTTGGTTGGTGGGCAACAGGAAAATTATACAGACATAATGAAGGTGTAAACACCCATTTAATTTTAGACGGCGCAAGCGGGAAAGATGATATTGTAAAATATTTAGATTTCGAACAAAATCCGTCAGCAGAAAATCCAGAATGGGGTTATGTTTATTCTGCTAATAATCAGCCTGAAACTATAGATGATGGTTATTTGTATCCTGGATATTATCTGCCGGAAGATCGTGCGAAAAGGATATCTGGAATTCTGGATGCAAAATCAGATTGGGATAAAGAAGCCATCAGTAAAATGATTTACGATAATACTTCGGATGTTGCAGTGGAAACAGTAAAGAATTTGATTGCGAACACGGATCTTACTTCTATTTCAACTGAAGAAAAAGAGGTCATAAATGTTTTAAAATCTTGGAAGGGCACAACCAATCTGGAAGATGTTGCGCCAACGATTTACAACAAATGGATTTATTTGTATCTAAAAAATACTTTTGAAGACGAAATGGGTAAAGAAAACTTCAATTTATTTCTCGGAATTTCAGTTGGAAAACAAGTTATCGCCAATCAGATTAAAAATGAAAATTCGGTTTGGTGGGATAATATTAAAACCAAAAATGTAAAAGAAACTAGAAAACAAATCGTTACTAAATCATTTCACGATGCGGTTAAAGCATTACAAAATCAGTTAGGAAATAAAGTTTCAGATTGGAAATGGGGACAAGTTCACACAGTTGAACATGAACATCCGTTGGGAAAAGTGAAAGCACTTCGAGGATTATTTAATGTTGGTCCGTTTAATTCTCCAGGTTCAAACGAAGTCATCAATAATTTATTCTTCGGATTTAATGAGGAAGGAAAATATTATACGAAAGGCGGGCCTTCAACCAGAAGGATTGTAGATTTCTCTGATATCGAAAACAGCTGGAGTATTTTGCCAACAGGACAATCCGGAAATCCATTCAGCAAACATTATGATGATCAGGCCGAAATGTACAATGCTGGAAAATTCAGAAAAATGAAACTAAATAAAGAAGAGATTATAAAAACGTCAACTAAATTGGTTCTGAAACCGAAGAATTAGTTTTTTGTTTCAAGTTTCAAGTTTTTCTAACTAAAATCTAAAAATAAAAAGGTTCAGAGGTTTTCATTTTTTAAAACCTCTGAACCTTTGTTACTTTGTTACTTTGAACCTTTACTTAGAAACATACTTCCCCAAAACAATATCATTGGCAAAAATGTTCAAATTATTAATGAGGACTTTATTATTGGTCATTACATTTTTAGTCTGATAAGCGGTGTCTTTTTCGTATGCTTTCAATAAAGTCTCCAGTTCTACTTCATCAAAAACAACAAAACTGTTGTAGATGGCATCTCTGAAATTTTTATAATTAATGCTTTGGGTAATTTCCATAGCTTTTTGTTCGTTCCAGCCTTCTTTTGCAGAAGTTTCATTTATTTTAGACAGACAAAAATCGACTACATAATTCTTATAATGAGTAGCTTCTACAATTTTATCAATAATAATTTTATTTTGCTGAGACGGCATTCTCGCAGAAGTGTAATTGGTTTGAGATATGCTTTTAAAAGAAATAAACAAGCAGAAACAAACAGTCAGAAAACTGTGCTTTTTGAAATTTTTCATAGGTTAATTTATTGTTTTAGGGTAGGGCTAAAATAGTGCTTTCAACAATAAATCTCCAAACTGAATGATCAAGTTGTTACAAAAAATAACACTTACAAAATCAATTTTAAGAAGATTCTGTAAGTGCTATGGATAAAGTATTATTAGATTTTATTTTTTCAAAAGCTCCGCGAGCGCTTTTTTTCCTCCTTCGTTCGAAGGATCCAATTCAACCGATTTTGTATAATTGGCAATAGCCAGTTTTTTATCTCCATCGGCTAAGTAAGCTTCTCCTAAACTGTCATAAACATTTCCAGATTTAGGGAAAGTTTCAACGTTAATTTTAAAAATTTCAATTGCTTCCTTCTTTTTTCCGTCTTGTAATAATTGGTAGCCAACCCTATTCATATCATTTTCTTTAATATTATAAGTCGGATCGTTTTTTAATTTGTTATAAGAGTCTATTCCAGCTTTTGTTCCTTTATTAGAGAATGTTTCTAGTAGCTCAAATGCTAAAGATCTTTTTGGCTGTTCAAACTTTTGATTGTATAAAATGGCACAAATAGCATCGTTCATTTCGCCTAAAACCGTTCCGCCAGTATTATTCAATAAAACAATTAGGTTTTTATCTGAAGGATAACGTGAGATAATAGTGTTAAAGCCGTTAATTCCGCCTCCGTGACCAATAGTTTTCAATTTTCCTTTATCTCCATTGTCTACTTCGTCAATAAACCATCCGTAGCCATAAGCAGGTCTTCCCAAACTTATGTAAGGCTTGAATAGCGATTCCATTGATTTTGCTGAAAGTAGTTTAGTCGTATATAATGCCTGATCCCATAAATACAAATCTTCAACAGTAGAATACAAAGATCCGGCAGCATATGGAATACTCATGTCAACATAAGCGGCATTGGTAATTATTTTACCTTTTCTTTCGTATCCGGCAGCTCTGTTTTTTAAAATTACATCGCTATGATCGTAACCAGAATTAACCATTTTTAAAGGAGTAAAAATAACTTCCTGTAAATATTGCTCGTAAGTTTTACCAGTCACTTTTTCGATGATATACCCTAATAAAAAGTATCCAGAATTACTATAACTGAATTTTTCGCCTGGTGTAAATTCTAGAGGAAGACTTGAAAATGTTTTTACAAAAGCTTCAGGAGTATAATAATTTCGAGCTTTGTCTTTAAAGAAATTTGGCGAATCGGTATAATTTGGAATTCCTGAAGTATGCGTTAATAAGTGATGAGTGGTTATTTTATCTCCGTTTTCTTTTGGATAATCCGGAAGATAAGTCGTAATAGGAACGTCAAGTTTTAATTTTCCCTCTTCGGCCAGTTTTACAATTAAAAGTGCCGTGAATTGTTTGCTGATAGAACCCAATCTGAATTTTGTATCAGGCTGGTTTGGAATATTCCATTCCATATTCGCCTGGCCAAAACCTTGTTGAAATATAACTTTTCCATGCTCTGCTACGAGCGCGGAGCCATTAAATTGTCCGTATTCGTTGTATTTGCTTAAAAGTTGTTCGATTTGTTTTGCTTTATCTTGAGCAAAAACACTTAATGTTGAGAATTGAAAAGCAACAAAGAGTACAATAAGTTTGATTGATTTTTTCATAAATGATTGATAATTATGGATTTTGGATTAATAAAAATGATTCGTTTTTGATTGATGATTGAAACTTTGTAATGAAAAGATATTCAGTGTTTTAAATCTAAATTACAATTTTTTCACTTGTAATAAATTAATGATCTCAAAAGTTTAGACGATCGTTTTTTGATTTGGTTTCATAAATCAATCAGTTTTTTTACTTTTATTTTAAAATTTAATCCAAATTGTCCTGAAAGGCTTTGTGTTCATAACTGATAACCCTTTTTAATTTCCAACTTTTAGCTTTTCGTTCCCAAACATGAATAAACTTTCCAGTTAAATGCGGAATATCATTAGATAAAAAGGTATGTTCACCAATTTGCAAAGCACCAAAATCACCTAGTTTTTCAACCGAGCAGAAATTTAACTTTCTTGTCACTTTTTGAAAACGAGTTTGTCTGCCAATTAAATCTTTTACATTTTCACCTTTAGAGATGTTTAATCCATATCGATCATCATAAAATTCGATATCATCTGCAATTATTTTTCTAAAAAGAGAAGCATCACATTGATTAAAAGCATAATCAAAAAGTTGATGATCCATTTCGATAATTTCGTTATGTAAAAGGTTTTTTCGGATGTGTTCATTTTTCGTATAGGCAAGCGCCTGTCTGCTTAAAAACAGCATAAAAAGTACTAATGTATTGATCATCGGTATCATATTTTATGATTTAACATTTACTTTGTTTCAATGGAAATTATTCGGTTTCCAATTTCTCCTAGATAATGTTGAATTGTCTTTCCATAAACTTTATAACCATCATCAACATTAGTAAAGATGATTAAACCTTGTTTGGTTTTTGGAAGCATAAAAACAATTGTTTGAACACCTTTGTCTGCACCGCCGTGAGATAAAGCATAATCTTGATTGCCGAGATCGTAGATTTCAAAACCTAAACCAAAATATTTATCTTTTTTAGTTGAAATCTGATGCGAAATCATCTCCTCAAAAACTTTCGGGCTTAGACCTTCACTGTTCATTACACTGCAAAGGAAGTTGCCATAGTCTTCAATTGTCGTTAATAAATCGTCTGCAGCATTTGCAGTTTTGTTTTTTGTGGGTTCGTAAGCATTTCCTTGATTGTCATAATTCATGGCATATCTGGAAAGATCAATCTTATCACTCCAAACCAATTGAGAATCATTCATTTTTAAAGGTTCGAAGATTAATTCAGATGCTAATTGATCTAAAGTCTTATGGAATTTCTTTTCTAGAGCTTTTCTCAAATACTCAAAACCTTCACCGGAATATTGATATTGTGTTCCCGGTTTAAATTTGAAATCCAGTTTTTTAGATTCATTATTAGATCTCCAATTCGGAAAACCGGTTTGATGACTCAAGACAAATCTCGTTGTTAGCAGTTTTAAATAAGGATCTTTTGCAATATCCGGATCTGTCCAATACTTCGAAAGGGGTTCATCCAAATCCCATTTTCCTTGGCTGATTAATTTTAAGGTTACAACTGCTGTAACAGGTTTGGTTAACGAAGCCACATTCCAGATTGTATTATAAGGAGCAGAAACATTTCTTTTGAGTTTGCCAAATACTTTTACCTGTTTTAGTTTTCCGTCAGAAATAATTCCGATTCCTAAAGTTGGAACATTGTTTTCTTTCAGCCATTTTTCGGTTTCCTGTTCATTGTCAAAAAGAGCACTTTTTTCTTCTACAGAGTTGGTTGGTTGGTGATCGTAACTTAAAATTCGTTTTAATTTCCAATCATTATTTTCTAAAACCCAAAGATGGGAAAATCTCGCTTTTCCAACTAGTTTTTCATTTTCCTTTAAAAATGGCTCACCTTTGTTTGTTTTATTTTCGTAGAAATAATGAATTCCGTTTTGTAAAGCAGCGTACAGAACCCCATTTTTATATAATGGATAAATTTTAGTGCTTTCGTCAATTAGTTCTCTTCTAGATTGATACGTTGATGGAGACGCACATAAGCCGTTTTTCATTGTTTTTACAAAATCCGTTTTGTTAGAAAGCCCATTTTTATCGTGGTAAAATTCCAACTGATCGCTACAAAGGCTTTCGGATACAGAAATGTCACAGGTATTAAAGCCAATATTAAAAAGAAGACTGTCTTTTGTCATAATGGTTTTGTACAATGGAGAGTTTTTTTGTTCCTGAGAAATTCCCAATTGGAATTGCAAACATAAGATTCCTACTAAAAAGATTTTTAATGGAAAAAAGGAAGTATTAATTTTCATTGTGATTGATGATTGATTGATTGATTGATGATTTTGCAAAAATAATCCAATCAGAATTCACAAAATTGTATAAAAGCGAAATCTTATCTTTTCTGAGAAAGGAAATAGGAAGTTGGATCGAACATTTTAGGAGTTGTTTTGGTCACATCTTTGAATTTTTTAATAAAATGTGACTGATCAAAGTACTTGTTGTAAAGAGCGATTTCGGTCAGACTCATCTTTTCTAAATCGGCATTCACCATTTGGTCAACCGATTTTCTAAACTTTAAAATCTGAATGTATTTTTTAATGGTTAATCCTGTCGCAACTTTAAATTTAATCTGCAATAAACGCTGTGAACTCTTCAACGTAGAACTAATTTCAGAAACCGAAATGCCTTCGTGTGATTTAATAAAATCGGCTATTTTTTCAATACTGTTTTTGTTTGGATTAGTATTGGATAATTCTTCAAAATAAAGATTAATGGTTTCTAATAAAGTTTCAATATCAGTATTAATCTCAATTTTAAAAGGTAATTCTGAAGCGTCAATTTTTAGAATCGAATCTACAAAATTACTTAAATCGTATTTTGGAAACATCGAAAGTGTCCACGCATGAAGTTGAACAATAGTGACTTTAGTTTTAGACTTTATATTAACTAAAACTTTATTAGTCATTTGAGAACAGAAGTAAATTCCTTCGTTCATTTCGTATTTGTTTTTACTCGTATGGACTTCGATTCCGTTTCCAGTTACAATGGCGAGATTAAAACAGCCATTTGGTAAAACGAGTTTGTTTTCAATCAGGCTTTCGCCGATGCTGTTGTCCAGACACCAAATCTTATTGATGAACCTTTCTGTTTTTTGAGATAGATAATGTTCTGAATAGAGGTTCATTTTAGTTTGTTCTTTAATTAGTTTATTGTATAACTAAATCGCAGACTAAAATAACACTTTTTTAATTATAAGTTTTTATTAAACAAACTCCCCAAAATAATCTCGTTTAGTATTTTTCCATTCTTCCAAAATAATACTATAATAAACATCATCTCTACTGTTTCCTTGAGAATCGATATAATTGTTTCGGAACAAACCTTCTTTTAAAGCGCCCAGATTTTCAATAGCTCTTTGCGATCTTTCGTTTTCAAGATCGGCACTGAATTGGATTCTTCTAAACTGGATTTGTTCAAAACCAAAATGCAGCAACTCATATTTACAAGCTTTGTTTAATCCAGTTCCCTGAAAATCTTTGCCGTACCAAGTCCAGCCGATTTCACATTTTTCACTTCCATGGTTGATATAACCGTAACGAGTACTTCCCGCAACGCTGTCAGTTGTTTTATCAATTATTAGAAAAGGATAGCAAATTCCGTCTGCTTTTTGTTTTAATGTACTTTGAATATAGTTTTCGAAATCTTGATCGTTTCGAACATACATTCCCATGTATTTCCAGATTTCATCATTAAAAATAATTTCTTTGAGTTCGATGTTTCTTTCGTTCTCAAATGGAATCAATAATACTTTCTCGTTTTCCAGAATAATCTCAGATTGTAAAAGTTCGCTGTTCATCAATTTTAATTTAATAGTGAAAGATAGATCGTTGTGGTTGAAGCTAAATTAGTTCTTTTGAAAATCTAAATAAATTGAATAAATCGGGATTTTGTTATGAAAACGGATTAGCATGAGGGATAGAGGCGGTATCCTTTTATGAAGTGAAACGGAATAAAAGATATAGCCGAAAGCCCGACCCCGATTTTTTTGCGGGGACATGCCCAACTAAATATTGGACTTTATGGGCAAATATTTGAGTTATTTTAAAGCTCATGTACAATTATTAGTTATTTTTACGACCCAATATTAGATTATCCCTGATGCAAACTTCACTAAAAATTGCAGTTGTAGGTTCTGGACTTGTAGGATCACTGCTGGCAATTTATCTAAAAAAAGCTGGTCACACCGTTCATGTATATGATCGTAGCCCCGACATTCGTCAGATTAACTTTTCTGGCCGTTCTATTAATCTAGCAATGTCTAATCGTGGCTGGAAAGCTCTCGATGCTGTCGGTGTTGGAGATTCAGTGCGTGAGATTGCGATTCCGATGGACAAACGCGCCATTCATTTAGTGGATAAATTGAATTTTCAAAACTATGGACAGGAAGGAGAATCTATTTATTCGATTTCAAGAGGAAAGCTAAACCGCAAAATGATTGATCTTGCGGAAGCAGCTGGAGCCGAATTTCATTTTGAACAAAAAGTTTGGGATGTAACGCTGAATGACGCAACACTTCATATTGGAGAAAGTGAAAGAGGCGAGTGGGAGGAAAGAAAATTTGATATGGTTTTTGGTGCCGATGGAGCATTTTCTAGAATCCGCCACAGAATGCAGCGTCAGAGTATGTTTAATTATTCTCAGGAATTTTTAAACATGGGATATAAAGAATTAAATATTCCAGCCAATTCAGATGGAACACATAAACTGGACAAGAACTCTTTTCATATTTGGCCAAGGGGAGAATACATGCTGATTGCGCTTCCAAACTTGGACGGAAGTTTTACCTGTACTTTATTTATGCCTTTTGAAGGAGCAAACTCTTTCGAATCACTTACAGATCGTAAAATGGTAGAAGATTTTTTTGAGAAAAATTTTCCAGATTCAATTGAAGTAATTCCAGAATTGGCAAATGATTTCTTCAAAAATCCAACCAGTACCTTGGTAACCATGAAATGTTTTCCGTGGACTTTTGAAAATAAAATCGCTCTAATTGGAGATGCTTGCCATGCTATTGTTCCGTTTTATGGGCAAGGAATGAATGCTGGCTTTGAAGATATCACGGTTTTAAACGAAATGATTGAAAAGTACGGAGATGATTGGAAAAAGATTTTTGCAGAATATCAAATTTCACGTAAACCAAACGCAGATGCCATTGCAGAACTTTCGTATCGAAATTTCTTAGAAATGAGTACTAAAACAGCAGATGAGAAATTCTTGCTGCAAAAGAAAATAGAAAAAGTCTTTTCAGATAAACATCCAGACAAATGGATTCCGCTTTACAGCCGAGTAACCTTCAGTGATCGTCCGTATGCCGAAGCTTTAGCAATTGGAGATTATCAAAACGGAATTATGGAAGAAGTTTTAAGAATCGATAACATCGAAAACATTTGGAACAGCCCAGAAGTTGAAAACAAAATTCTAGAGTTACTCCAAAAGAAATAAATTTTTTGAACCATATAAGTCATATAAGTTCATTTAATATATTTAGTGTAAATTATAAACCCGACAGATTTTTGAAATCTGTCGGGTTTATTTTTGAAAATCATATAAAATTCCAATTTGATTATTAAATAAACTTATATGACTTATATGGTTTAAAGTTTATTTTTTAAATATTTTGTTCAATACGCCAAAAACACCTCGTATAAAAGTAGCGCTGGTTACGACTTTTAAAACCGATTTTCCAACAACAGTAGCCGTACTTGGTTCCGATTTTGAAGATCTAGCTGGAGCTTGTTCTTCTTGTTGGGAAGCAACTTCAGCAGCTTCATTTAGTTTTTTAGTCAGGATTTCGAAAGCGCTTTCACGGTCAATCTCTTCAGCATATTTTTTAACCAATTTCGATTTGCCGTTTATTTCATCAATTTCTGAAGCAGATAAAATATCCATTCGGCTTTGAGGAGCACGCATCATGGTTGCAACGAGCGGGGTCGGAATACCTTTTTCATTAAGTGCTGTAACCAATGCTTCACCAATTCCTAAACTCGTTAATAATTCATCCGTTTTATAATATTGTGAAGTTGGATAATTGTCAGCAGTCTTTTTAATCGCTTGACGATCATTTGCTGTAAAAGCTCTTAATGCATGCTGAATTTTTAATCCCAATTGAGCCAAAACACCGCTAGGAACATCCATCGGATTCTGAGTTACAAAATAGACGCCGACCCCTTTAGAACGAATTAATTTTACAATAGTTTCAATTTGCTCTAACAAAGCTTTGCTGGCTTCATTAAATATTAAATGTGCTTCATCTATAAAAATTACTAATTCAGGTTGTTCTGCATCTCCTTTTTCAGGCATTTTTTGATAAATCTCAGCTAAAAGACTTAACATGAAAGTAGAGAACAGTTTAGGTTTATCCTGAATATCCGTCAAGCGGATGATATTTACGTAACCTTTACCGTTTTCATCAATTCGCATTAAATCGTCGGTTTCAAAAGATAATTCACCAAAGAATAAATCACCGCCTTGTTGCTCCAATTCGATTATTTTTCTAAGAATAGTTCCAGTAGTAGCAGTGGAGATTTTACCATAACTAGCGGCGATTTCATCTTTGCCTTCTTCGGTAATATAATTGATTACTTTTTTAATGTCTTTTAAATCAAGTAATGGCATTTGTTTGTCGTCGCAGTATTTAAAGATAACAGCAACAACTCCAGCCTGAGTATCATTAAGGTCTAAGATTCTGGAAAATAAAACAGGGCCAAATTCAGAAACTGTAGCGCGAAGTCGGACTCCACTTTGTTTTGATAAAGACATCAGTTCTACTGGAAATGCGCTTACATTATAAGGTATATTTATTTTTGCATGTCTTTCGGTAATAAAACCTTCTTCTTTTCCTTCTTTTGCAATACCACTAAAATCCCCTTTTATGTCCATCATTAAAACAGGAATTCCCGCATTAGACAATTGTTCTGAAAACACTTGGATTGTTTTAGTTTTACCAGTTCCAGTTGCTCCTGCAATAAGTCCGTGGCGGTTTAAAGTCTTTAATGGGATCTTTACATGTGCTTCTGCAATTGGCTCACCATCAAGGATTGCCCCTCCCAAAATAATGCTGTCTCCCTTTGAAGAATATCCGTTATTTATATCTGCAATAAAATTGTCTTTTTTATTCATTTTTTTATTTGTAATTTAGTTGGTTATATGAGTATTGCTTTGTTTTTGAGCTCATTTTATGTGGTTTTTTTTAGTAAGAAAAAGCTTTTTTTGATTGAAAAATTAATAAAAAAAAATTTCGCAGCTTTTTAAGAAGATATCAAAGGAATCTTTGAATATTTACTAAAACGTTGTAATTTTTCTAATTATCGTCCTTTTTTTTGTTTTATTTAAAAAATGATGCTGGCAATTTAATGAGATATTTTTTAAATCGAAGTTAAATTTCGGTCAATTAAATTAAAAAAAGTTTTTTTATTTAAACTAAACGTATAAATTTGCTCCTCTACAAGTTAAATATAACTAAAAAATAAAAATTATTTAAAACTATTAAAATTAAAAAAAATGGCAAACGTTAAAGTTAAAAAAGAAAGCACTTCAAATGGCGGAGGAATGATCACAGGAATCATTATTGTAGCGTGTATCTTAGTAGGGGTGTTTATTTGGAAAGTAATCATGGGGGATTCTGCGAACTTCGAAGGAGGTAATCCAGAAACAGGACATCCAATCAATACATTAGGACAAGTATATAAAGGAGGTTTCATCGTACCAGTATTATTAGGTATGTTTTTAATGGTTGTTGTTTTTTCTATTGAAAGATTTATTGTTATCGGTAAAGCTGCTGGAAAAACTAACCTTGACAAATTCATGAAAAGTGTTCAAGGAAGTATTAAAGAAGGAAACATCGAGGCTGCTATCGCTTCATGTGACAAACAACAAGGTTCAGTTGCAAATGCAATTAAATCTGCTTTGGTAAAATACCAAGATGTTAAAAAAGAAGGATTCAACAGCGAAGAAGCTTCAGAAGTAATCCACAAAGAAATTGAAGAGGCAACTTCATTAGAAATGCCAATGTTAGAGAAAAACATGACTATTATCTCTACTTTAGTATCTTTAGGTACATTAGGAGGATTATTAGGAACTGTATCTGGTATGATTAAAGCGTTTGGTGCGTTAGCTTCTGCTGGTACTCCTGACCAAGCTGCTCTTGCAACAGGTATCTCTGAGGCACTTATCAACACTGCAACAGGTATCTCTACTTCTATCTTAGCAATTGTTTCTTACAACTTCTTTACTGCTAAAATTGACGATTTAACTTACTCTATCGATGAGGCTGGTACTACTATCGTTAATACTTACAGAAAATTCAGAGGAAGTTTAAGACAATAATTAATTTTTGATATTTACTATCAAAAAAATAAAATAAAAGATAATGGCTAAAATAAAAATGAAAAAAAAGTCGACATCGACAGATATGACTGCGATGTGTGATGTTGCATTCCTTTTGCTAACGTTCTTTATTTTGACCGCTACTGCTAAAGTGCCAGAAGCACTTCCTGTAGATACTCCGGCATCTACTGTACAAACTAAATTACCAGATACTGATTTGGCAATTATTACAGTAGGAAAAGGAAAAGTATTTTTTGACATCAAAGGAAGAGAGATTCGTAAAAGAACTCTTGAAGGAATTGGTGCAAAATATGGTATCGAATTCTCTGAAGACGATAAAACCAAATTTGCATTGATGGACGATTTTGGTGTTCCTGTTACAGGTTTAAAGCAGATCATTGACATGAAAGCGGCGGACAGAACCAAAGCAAATCAACCTGGAATTCCTTTGGATTCATTAGACAATCAATTAAAAGAATGGCTTCTTATTTCTAGAAGAGCTACAATTGATTTAGATGATAAAGAATTGCAGATTGCTATTAAAGGAGACGCGAAGGAAGAATATCCACAAATCAAAAAAATTATGGATATTTTACAAGATCAGAAAATCAATTCCTTTAACTTAGTTACAGGAACTAGAGGGAAAGACTTTTAATTAAAAAAATACACTAAATGGCTGAATTAAATACCGGCGACGGCGGTGGTGGTAAAGGCGGTAAAGTAAGAAGTAAAAAGCAGAATTCGAAAGTCGATTTAACGGCGATGGTGGATTTGGCATTCTTATTGATTACATTCTTTATGTTAACTACTTCGTTGTCAAAACCTCAATCGATGGATTTGTCGTTGCCAGATAAAGATGATAAGAATCCGGAACAAAAGGATACTAAAGTAGATGAGAATCGTACTATGACAGTAATGTTAGGTGGTGATAACAAAATTGTTTACTATATGGGATTATTAGCAACTCCTAAAGTAGGACCTAAAGACATTGCGTATGGTAAAGATGGTATTCGTAGAGAATTGTTAAAACAAAAGAAAAATGTTTTAGCTTATTCTGCTGCTAAGGGAAAACCTGATCAAGGAATTATCGTAATCATTAAACCAACTAAAAAATCAAATTACCGTAATTTAGTTGATATGTTGGACGAGATGGCAATTTCAGGAGTAGATACTTACGCTATTGTTCCTGAGTTTTCACCAGAGGAAACGAAATTAATAGATAAAAAAGCGGAATAATCTTTTTTGTCAAATTAAAAATCAAGAGATATGAAATTAGATATTATAAAAAATCAGTGGCTTGATATCGTATTCGAAGGACGTAATAAGATATATGGAGCATACGAGCTGAGAAAATCGAACGGAAAAACAACTGTGAAAGCGCTTGTTATTGGTTCACTTATTTTTAGCTTTGCTGTTGCTGCACCTCTTATTGCTAGTTTTTTACCTGATTCTCAAGAAGAAGAAGTAAACAACGATATTAAGATTGCAACGGTAAAATTACCTCCAAAGAAAAAAGAGGAAATAAAACCAAATCAACCGCCACCACCGCCACCACCACCAAAAGTGGATCAGGTAAAATTCGTAAAACCTGTGGTTGCGAAAGCGGAAGAAGTAACTGAAGATCCACCAAAAATTGTGGATTTGAAAGACAAAAAAGTTGGTGCAGAAACCATCAAAGGAGATCCAGATGCAGTTTTAACTGTTGATGAGCCAGTTGGTAAAGGACCAGTTCAAGAGGTTATTCAAGAAGATAACACTGTATATAACACAGCTGGTATCGAAGTAAAACCAGATTTCCCAGGGGGAATTGAAAAATTCTACAAATTCGTAGGAAACAATTACAAAACTCCAGAAGAAGAAGGTTTAAAAGGTAAAGTTTACGTTACGTTTGTAGTTGAAAAAGACGGTTCATTAACCGACATTAAAGTTTTAAGGGATATCGGTTACGGTACAGGGGCAGAAGCAATTCGTGTTCTTAAAAAATGTCCAAAATGGACTCCTGGCGAGCAAAATGGTAAAAAAGTTAGGGTATTATACTCTCTACCTATTACTATTCAATCTGCAGAATAATGTTAAAAGATATACTTAATAATATTCAGAAGAAATCGCTCAAAGAGCGATTTCTTCTTGTTTTAGGAATACTGTTTTTTTTAATTTATCTTGTACTCGGTTTAATGATCATGTTTTGGGAAAAGCTCCCGCTTAACATGGAATGGAAGTACAGATATGCTTTCGGAACTTTACTGATTGTATATTCTGGAATACGATTTTTAAGATTAATTAATTCAAAGGAATAATAATTATGTTGAAATATAGTAGGACTTTAGGTTTGGTGGTTTTTGTCTTTTTGTTTGCCATGTGCAACCAAAAAAGCAAAAATGAAGCTGAAAAAGAAACCATTTTAAAAGGATCGCTTGACGTTGCGGTTGATGAAACCGTAAAGCAGATTGTAGATGATCAGGTTGCTGTATTTGAAGGGACTTACTATGATGCAAAAATTAATGTTAAATCTAAGTCAGAGGCTGAAGTAATAAATGATTTATTAAATCAAAAATCTAAAGTCGCTATCACAACAAGAGATTTAACAAATGAAGAGAAAGCTCGTTTTGAAAAAAATAAGATTAATCCTCGTGTAACGCCTTTTGCTCATGATGCGATTGCATTTATTTCTAATAAAAACAATAATGATACACTAATTGCGTTGAAAAGTGTAATTGATTTTATACAAGGAAAGTCGGACTCTAAAATTAAAGGTTTAGTTTTTGACAATCCTAATTCAAGCACAGTGCGTTATATGAAAGATCTGGCGAAAGTAACGGAAGTTCCTAAGACAGGAGTTTTTTCTTTTAAAACAAACAATGAAGTAATCAAGTTTGTTTCTGAAAATGACGGAATGATTGGCGTTATTGGAGTTAACTGGTTGTATCAACCAACTCCAGATATGATTGAGACTATCAAGAAAATTAATGTTTTAAGTGTAAAAGGTTTGAATGATAATCAATATTATAGTCCAACGCAAGATGATCTGGCATTGGGAAAATATCCATTGGCACGCGATTTGTTTATTATTAATTGTCAAGGTTATACAGGACTTGGAATGGGATTTGCCTCATTTGTAGCTGGAGATATCGGTCAACGTATAGTTTTGAAATCAGGTTTGTTGCCATATAAAACTCCAGGGCGTAAGCTTAAAATTAGAAATGAAATTATAAAAGATAAAGAATAAATTAATTACGATAAAGATGAATAAATTTAAAATTTTTAGTCTTGCATTGATTGCTTCAGCTGGTGCGGCAAATGCGCAAGACATCAACGAAGCAAAAAAGGCAATTGATGCAGAACAGTTTGATAAGGCAAAAACTATCCTTAAATCAATTATCAAAGCTAAACCATCTGATGGAGAAGCAAATTTTGTTTTAGGTAACGTTTATTTAAATCAATCTGTAGTGGACTCTGCGAAAATCTATTACAACAATGGATTGCAGGCTTCGGATAAGAAAAACTTAAGCTATATTGGTTTAGGTCAATTGGATTTGGATGCTAAAAATACAGCAGCAGCACAAGCTAATTTTGCTCTAGCAACTAAAGACATGAGAAAAAAAGATGTAAATGAGTTTATTTACATCGCGAGAGCATATATGAATTCTGATAATCCAGATTACAAAAATGCTATTGAAGTTTTAAAGCGTGCATTATTAGTTGATCCTCAAAATGCTCAAGCTCTTTTAGCTATTGGAGATGCATACTATGGTGATAAGAATCAAAATGATGCTTATAAATCATATCGTGATGCTTTTGCTGCTGACAATACTTTGTTAAGAGCAAAAATGCAATTAGGTGTTTTGTTAAAAGGAGCTAAATCTTATGATGAAGCGATAAAATCATTCAATGAAGTAATTGCTATAAATGCAAATTATGGTCCAGTTTATAGAGAGCTTGCTGAAACTTACTACAAATGGGCAAGAAACAAGCCTTCTACTTCAAAAGTAAACTTGCAAAACGCAATTACAAACTATGAGAAATATTTAAGTCTAACAGATTATTCTCTAGATTCTAAAATGCGTCATGCAGATTTCTTGATCTTAGTTAAAGATTACAAACAGTTAGAAACTGTTGCAAACAAAATGATTGCTGAAGATAAAGTAAATCCTAGAATCTTCAGATATTTAGGATATGCAGCTTACGAAAATGGAAATGTTGATGTGGCTATTAAATCTATTGAAGATTTTATTAAAGCGCCAGGGAATAAAGCTATTGGTAGAGATTACTACTACTTAGGATTGTCAAAAATTAAAAAAGGAACAGCTGCTGACGGTACAATAGATCAAGCTGCTTTTGATGCAGGTCTAGCTGACATCAAAAAAGCAATTGAATTAGAGCCTTTAGTAGTTGAAGAATTTGCTGATTTTGGAAAAGAATTGTTTGGTAAAAAACAATACAATCAAGCAGCTGCAATTTTTGAGCTTGGTGCAAATAATAAAGAATCTAAGAATTATTTAGATGATGCCGTATATTATGGAATTTCTGTTTATTACGGTAATGCTGGTAAACCTGTTGAAAGCCGTGATAAAGCTGCTTTAGAAAATGCAAATGCTACTTTTGATAAAATTCTTGAAGTATCTCCATCGTATGACGAAGCTTACTTGTACAAAGGAAGAATCAACAGTGCATTAGATAAAGATGACATGATCATCAAAAACTATGAAGAGTATGTAGCTAAAATAACTGCTAAAGGTCCAGAAGAATTAGCAAAACCTGCAACAACTAAAAAAGTTATTGAGGCTTATAATGCAATTGGTGCTGCTTATGCAAATACAGATAAAGCTAAAGCTGTTGAATATTTCAATAAAACTTTAGTTTTGGATCCAGCAAATACTTACGCTGCTCAATCTGTTAAAGCTCTAAAATAATTTAGAATTTTAAAATAAATAGAAAACCGATAGTTCAATAAACTATCGGTTTTTTTGTTACGTATATTATTGACTATCTTTGCACTTTAAAATAGAGTAATGTTATCAAAAGAAATACAATTAGAGGTAAATAAAGGAGCTATGCTTCCTTTGATGGAGGAATTTTATACCATTCAAGGAGAAGGTTCGCATACAGGAAGAGCTGCTTATTTTATTAGAATTGGTGGATGCGACGTTGGGTGTCATTGGTGTGATGTAAAAGAAAGCTGGAATGCTGAAAGTCATCCGCCGACAAGTATTGATTTAATCGTGGAAAATGCAGCAAAATATGCTGATACGGTAGTGGTGACAGGAGGAGAACCTCTTTCTTGGGATATGACACTATTGACGCAGAGATTAAAAGATAAAAATTTAAAAGTTCATATTGAAACTTCTGGAGCTTTTCCACTTTCAGGAACTTGGGACTGGATTTGTCTTTCTCCTAAAAAAAATAAATTGCCAACCCAAACGGTGTATGATAATGCACATGAATTAAAGGTTATTATTTATAATAAGCATGATTTTATCTTTGCAGAAGAACAGGCTGAGTTAGTTAATGATAATGCTATTTTGTTTTTGCAACCGGAATGGAGTAAAAAAGAAGAAATGACACCGCTTATTGTCGATTATGTCATGAATAATCCAAAATGGCGAGTTTCGTTACAAACACATAAGTATTTGAATATACCTTAAACAAAAAAATCTCTTCTATTGAAGAGATTTTTTTGTTTAAAAGACAGTTGTATTTTTAAGCTATTGCCAGTTTTTATATTTTTTTAAAGTGGTAATATGTGCTAAATGATGATTTCCATGCCAAGCATACATTCCGATAATTTTTTTGAGTTTGTTTTCTGAATTGTCTGAAGGATGAATAAAAGTTTTTTCCAAGTCAGATTCAGATAAATTTCTCATGATATAACCTAATCTAAAATGAAGGCCTTTTAATAATTCGAGAGTTGGTTCAATTGGCATCGTTAAATTATCATTTAATTCGGACCAGAGTACTTCATCGTAAGCTTTAATTACTGGATTATTTTCAGTTAAAGCCCATTTAATTCGGATATAGCAATTCATGTGACTCTCGGCGCAATGATGAATAACTTGTCTGATTGTCCATCCTTCAGGACGATAAGGTGTATTAAGTTGTTCTTCTGTCAAATGAATAACTTCTTCTTCTAATCTTTTTGGAAATGTTTCCAGTTCTTCAATTTTTCCAGAGAGATATTCGGATGAATAATCATTAGGTGCTGTGAATTTTCCAATGGGATATTTTAATTTTTCTAAATCTAATTCTTTCATGAGTTTAAATTTGTTTGGTTTAAATAGAGAGCTTGGCTAGATAATCGTAATGTTCTCCTTCAAGAATGAGTTCGCATTTTAATCCATTAGCAATTGCAGCATTTTGAAGTGTGTTGTAATCTAAATAAAGCCAATCAAAAGGTTCTTCTTTCTCGTTTTTATAACTGATATTGAATACAAGTTCTCCATAATAATCATTTTCAGAAGGAATCCATTTTCCACCATCTTCATCTTCGTCAAACATATAAATGATATCAGAGCTGTCAATTAGAATTTGTCCGCCAGGATTTAATAAAGATTTTAATTTAGTTAAATACTTATTACAGTTTTTTAGTTTGCCAAAAATGCCGGTTCCGTTCATCAGAAGTAAAATAGTATCGAATTTTTCTCCTTCAAAATCTAAAATATTTTCAACTTTGGCGTTTTTGATTCCTCTTAAAAGACAGGTTTCAATTGCTTTTTCTGAAATGTCAATAGCGGTTACTTCTAAACTTCTCTCATTTTGCAGTGATAAAGCATGACTCCCTGCGCCACATCCCACATCTAATATTTTTCCTTTTGCCAGTTGAAGCGCTTTTTGTTCGATTTTTGGCATTTCATTATAAGTACGAAAAAGATATTCCACGCTCATCTCGTCTTCTTCGGAAATAGAAGTTTCAGTTATGATGTCTTCAGGTGAATTGTTAGTGTGGAAATCAAATATGGCTTTTCCGAAAAGATCTTTCATTGTTTTAGTTCAAAGTTTAAGGTTTCAAGTTCAAAGTTGTTTAATTTTGCAGATCAACTTTAAATTTTAAACTTGAAACAGATTTTAAATAACTTGCATAAGTTAGCCAAAGATAAGCATAACGAAAACAAAAAGTATTTCGATAAGCTCAAAAAGAAACAGCCTAAGAATTTAGATTACGTTATGCAGGATTTGCATGAAGCGGAATTTAAAAGAACAGACTGTTTGAAATGCGCTAATTGCTGTAAAACAACAGGTCCTTTATTTACGTTGGCAGATATTGAGAGAATTTCAAAACATTTTAGACAGAAGCCGCAGCAATTCATTGAACAATATCTTAGAGTCGATGAAGATAAGGATTATGTTTTGCAGAGTGTGCCGTGTACTTTTTTAGATAATGAAAATTACTGTATGATTTACGATGTGCGTCCAAAAGCTTGCCGTGAATTTCCGCATACTGATCGAAATAAGTTTTATCAGATTTCGAACTTAACATTAAAAAATGTTGAGATTTGTCCTGCTGCTTATAATATAGTGGAAGAGATGAAAAAGAAACTTCCTTTATAATAATTAGATTAATTGTCTTAAAGAACATTTTCTTTTTTTTTAAGGTGTACTTTTGAAAAAAGAATGATTAAACAATCTAAAGAAATACTATCAATTTGAATTTAGAATATTTTATAGCCAAGAGATTAATAACTGCAAAGGAAAATAAGAGCAGTATTTCAGCACCAATTATTAAAATTGCTATCTCCGCAATTGCGATAGGGATGATTATGATGATTGTTTCTGTTGCTACGGGAATAGGCTTACAGAAAAAAATACGAGACAAAGTTTCGGCGTTTAATGGGCAGATTATAATTTCGAATTTTGATAATAATAATTCTGAAGTGACTTTAGTTCCGATTTCGAAAAAACAAGATTTTTATCCTGATTTTAAATCGGTGCCAGAAGTAAGCCATATTCAGGCAATCGCGACTAAGGCAGGAATTATCAGAACAGAGAATGCTTTTGAAGGAATTGTTTTTAAAGGAGTAGGTCCAGACTACGATTGGAATAATATTAATGAATATATAGTAGAAGGTAAACTTCCGGATTTTACGAAAACATTGAATGAAGATGTTATTATTTCAAAGTTTCTTGCAGATCGGCTAAATTTAAAAGTAGGCGATCAATTTAATACTTTTTTTGTAAAAGAAGAACAAGGAAAACTTCCAAATAGTCGTCGTTTTAAGATTGCGGCTATATTTAATTCAGGATTTCAAGATTTTGATTCCACGTATATTATTGGAGACATTCGTCATATTCAGAGAATCAATAAATGGAATCCAGATCAAATAGGAGCATTTGAAGTTTTTGTAAAAGATTTTGATAATATTAAAAATGTAGGCAATCAAATCTATCAAGAAACAAATTCTAATTTAGATACAAAGACTATTATAGAGAAATACAGTTATATTTTTGATTGGCTAAAATTATTTGATTTTAATATCATAATCATTTTAGCGATTATGATTCTTGTGGCTACTATTAATATGATTGTTGCTTTATTAGTTCTTATTTTGGAAAGAACTCAAATGATTGGGATTTTAAAATCTATGGGGTCGAACAATTGGTCGGTGAGAAAGGTATTTTTATATAATGCTTTTTATTTAATCCTTCGTGGATTGTTTTGGGGAAATCTAATCGGTATTTCGATTTTGTTAGTGCAGCAACAGTTCGGAATAGTGCAATTAAATCCTGAAAATTATTATGTGAATCAGGCGCCAGTATATTTAAATTGGATTTATATTCTTTTATTAAATCTGCTTACGGTTGGAGTTTGTTTTATGGTGCTGCTGATACCGTCCTATATAATAACTAAGATATCTCCAGTAAAAGCTATTCGCTTTGATTAAATAGTAGAAGAGTTTAAAGTGTGATTTCAACCCGACAGGTTTTTAAAACCTGTCGGGTTTGTTTTTATACATGTATATATAATTAGTGTAATTCCGATTTTCCGTAGAGACGCACCGCAGTGCGTCTAGTGCGCATCATGGATATGAAAGAGAGATGGGATTTAAGGCATTGCAATTGGAATTTAAATTTTGAGGAGCTATTTCCCGCTATGCGCTTCAATCTTTTGCTTTTTAAAGGAAAAAACAAAAGGATTTCCACTGCTATCGGGGCTGGGACACCAGTTTTCAGAAGAAAATTTCGGAAGCAAAAGACGTTTTGACAAGAAAGCGAATTAAAAACCCAGCGCCTTTGCGTGTTTTCAATATCAAAAAGTGTAGAAAAGAAGGCTTTGTGACTTGGCGCCTTTGCGGTAAAACAAGAGAAACAATGGCCAAACGAGGAAAAACCCCACAAGGAGCAGAAAAAACTTCGATTATAACCTGCGAGTTATGAGAGTGTTAAGAAAAAGAATAAAAATAGTTTGGAAAAAGCCTTGCGTAACTGGAATTGTTGTGTACTTTTGCACCCGCAACAGCGAAAAACGTTCACAGAAATACTGACAGGAAATAAGGATCAA
>NZ_WWEM01000038.1 GCF_019308285.1 Flavobacterium quisquiliarum | reverse complement strand
TTTTTTGATATACAAAATTAGGTGTTTTCATTTTCAAGCTTAAATGCGGCCTTTTTTGATTATAGCATTCTATAGATTCTTTAATTAATTTATTTAATTCTACTGCTGATTTACATTTATAGATTAAAAATTCATGCTTTAAAATCCCATTGATTCTTTCTGCTAAAGCATTCTGATAGCAATCATATCCATCGGTCATTGATGGTTCAATATTGTTCTTTCTTAATTCATTCTGATAAATCTGGGAACAATACTGAAGCCCTCTGTCTGAATGATGTATAAGTGCAAGTTTGTTTTTTCTATTTTTAACTGCCATTTTCAGGGCTTTAACAACATTCTCTGCACTCATATCGTCACTTAAATGATAGCCGACAATTTTCCTGCTGAAAACGTCTGTAACTAATGAGAGATAATGGGTTCTTTCATATGATTTTACATAAGTTATATCACTTACAAAGACCTGTTCGGGCCTATGCACATTAATATCTTTTAGAAGATTAGGATATTTATGAAGCCAGTGTTTAGAAAAAGTTGTTTTAATATAACTCTTTGCAGGCTTTATAAGCAGCTGCTCTCTTTTTAAATACTTGAAAAATGCATCTCTACCGATTTTAATTCCATTTTCAGCAAAACAATGCTCCAATAAAAAATAAAGTTTTCTTGTGCCTAATCTAGGCATTATTCTTCTTTGTTTTTCAACCAGTTCCCTAACTTTGAGCAATTGTTCTTCGCGTATTAGTAAACGTGATTCATGCTGATAAATCGATTGTCGGCTTATCCCAAATAATCTACAGGCATAGGACATACTTATTCCTTTTTCCTGCCGGATGCTTCTGATGGTTTGGGAGAAAACTTTTTTCTGATTTGAGTTCCATATTGACTGTCAGAAATATCAATCATAGTATTAAGAACCATGTTTTTCAGTTTTTCATCTGCCAGTTCTTTTTCTAATCTTTTGATAATCTGTGCCGGAGTTTCTTTTGATTTTGACATAAAAAGAAGATTAGGTTTGCTCCAGTCTAAGTTACCAAATTTTCGTAACCAAACCAAAACTGTGCTTCTTCCCTGTATTCCGTATTTTTTCTGCGCCTGCTTGTAAGTAAGTTCGCCTTTTTCTACCTGCGAAATAACGGCTAATTTAAAGCCTAAGTTGTAATCTCGCTGACTACGTCGCTCTTTTTTAAATTCTGGATTATTCATAAATAAGTCAATTTTATGTCAACTTATTTCAGGACGAGACAGTTTTATAAAATAAGTCAACGTGGGCTTTTTGTTGAAAAAGAAAAAGCTTTGCCATTGGTTTTTGAAGAAGTTAAGCTTGATTGTGGATATCGTATTGATATACTTGTAGAAAGCAAATTATTAGTCGAAATAAAAAGCGTAGAATCACTCACTGTTAACCATTTGGCTCAAACATTAACATACTTAAAACTTGGAAATTTTAAACTCGGTCTACTTATAAATTTCAACGAAAGTCTTTTAAAGAACGGCATTAGAAGAGTTGCCAATAATTTAACGACATAGCTTTGTGAACTTATTGCAAAGCAAAAAAACTTTAAAACTTTGCGAAAATCCTTTGTGTTCTTTGCGTTGAATAATTGACTAGTCAAATTCTTGTTTAAAATTCATTTCCGTTTTATTACATTTGAAGCTATGAAAATACTTAAAATTGCTTTTTGGATTCTTTGGCGCGTTTGGTTTTACGTCTTAATGGCGATTCCAATCTTGATTATGCTGCCATTTTTACTGATTTCTATAGTTTCAGAGAAAGGATATCCATATTTCTTTAAGATGGCTCGAATTTGGGCAAAATTTATTCTTTTCGGAATGGGGTTTTATTATACCGTAAAACGCGAACAGAAGCTTATTAAAGGCAAAAGTTACATGATTGTGGCCAATCATACCTCGATGACCGATATTATGCTTATGCTTGCTCTAATTAAGAATCCGTTTGTTTTTGTTGGTAAAAAAGAGCTGGTGAAGATTCCGCTTTTTGGATTTTTCTATAAACGAACTTGTATTTTAGTTGATAGAAATTCATCAAGAAGTAAAAATGAAGTTTTTAAAAGAGCTCAAAGCCGTTTAAACCAAGGGTTAAGTATTTGTATTTTCCCTGAAGGCGGTGTTCCAGATGATGAAAGTATTTTGTTAGATGAATTTAAAGACGGAGCTTTTAGATTGGCAATTGATCACCAGATTCCAATTGTGCCAATTGTTTTTGCAGATAATAAAGAACGTTTTTCATATACATTTCTAAGTGGAAGTCCTGGCAGAATGCGCGCAAGAATTCTTCCTTTCATTGAAACAAAAGATCTAACTATTGATCACAGAAAAGAGTTAAGAGATCAAGTTAGAACCATAATTTACAATGGATTAATTGATTTTCAAAAATAGAATTTCTCAGATAATTTAAAATACAAAAGCCGGTAGATTTCTTAAAAATCTACCGGCTTTTCTTTGAATTAAAAACCCCCTATTTTTATTCAAAAGTTATTATCTGTGAATTATCTTTTCGGAAATAAAACGTAATACTTTTTTAAATTTCAATTTGGTTTTTCTTCGGTTTTTACTGTACAACAATTCTATTTTTTCTTTCATGGTTAAAAATATTAATGGTTGATAATAAAGAGTTTAATTATAACTCAAGTTAATGTCACATTAGTATAGATATGGAAAAGCTAAAAAGGTTGCGTCAAAAAAGTAAAAAAATAATAAAAATCCGTTAGTACCCAATAACTAACGGATTTTTGTTCAAATAACCAACCAATGTAAATTCTAAAAAAATCCAAATTGATATATGGCGTATCAATTTTGGAGACTTGCTTTTTTATAAGATGGAGATTTAATAAAAAGGTTGCGTTTCGATTTCAAATTTTTCTTAAAAACAAAAAATCCGATAGATGGTAAAATCTATCGGACTTAAAATCAGAATGCTTTATAGAATTATGCGTTTGCTAATTCTTTGATATGTTCTTTAATTTTAATTTCCAGTTCTTCAGCAAGTTCTGGGTTATCTTTTATCAACGCCTTAACAGCATCGCGACCTTGTCCTAATTTGGTATCACCATAACTGAACCAAGATCCTGCTTTTTTAACGATGTCAAATTCAACCGCTAAATCTAAGATTTCACCAGTTTTAGAAACTCCTTCTCCATACATGATGTCAAATTCGGCAGTTTTAAAAGGCGGTGCCACTTTGTTTTTAACAATTTTTACTTTTGTTCTGTTACCAATTACGTTTTCACCGTCTTTAATTTGAGCAGAACGACGAATATCTAAACGTACAGAAGCGTAGAATTTTAAAGCATTACCTCCCGTTGTAGTCTCCGGATTTCCGAACATTACACCGATTTTTTCACGAAGCTGGTTGATAAAGAATACTGTACAATTTGTTTTACTGATAGTTCCAGTAAGTTTTCTCAAAGCTTGAGACATCAAACGTGCGTGAAGACCCATTTTAGAATCTCCCATTTCACCTTCAATCTCACTTTTCGGAGTCAAAGCCGCAACAGAGTCAATAACAACAATATCTATAGCTCCAGAACGGATTAGGTTTTCGGCAATTTCCAAAGCCTGTTCTCCGTTGTCTGGTTGAGAAATGATTAAATTCTCAATATCAACATTTAATTTTTCAGCGTAGTTTCTATCAAAAGCGTGCTCCGCATCAATAAAAGCAGCAATACCTCCAGCTTTTTGAGCCTCAGCAATAGCATGAAGCGTCAAAGTAGTTTTTCCAGAAGATTCTGGACCATATATTTCAATAATTCTTCCTTTTGGATAACCATTAACGCCAAGAGCTAAATCAACACCAAGCGAACCTGAAGAAATCGTTTCTACCTCTACAATGGCTCTGTCGCCCATTTTCATTACGGTTCCTTTTCCGTAGGTTTTGTCAAGTTTGTCAAGTGTTAACTGTAACGCTTTTAATTTGGCTTCTTTGTCTGAACTCATATTTTCTTAAATTATCTAAATTTTTATTTTTGCCTTTCCGGATAAAATTAAGAAAATTCTTTCTTAAAATTTATTGGCTTGTTTTGTAAATTGTAAAATTACTCCTTTTTTTGAAGTTTCATTATTTCCAATTGTTCCAAATTGTCACAATTTTCATTACAAAAATAAAGCCTTTAATTCTGTGGCATCAGCGGGTTTTATTTTGCCTGCCAAAAGTAAACTTAGTTGTTTACGACGCAAAGCTGCATCAAAACGTTGGATTTCTAGTTCAGTTTCTGGTACAATTGGTGGTACTTCGACTGGTCTTCCAGTATCATCTACAGCCACAAATGTATAAATGGCTTCGTTGGCTTTTGTTCTATTTCCAGATTCGCGGTCTTCTACCCAAACGTCTATAAATACTTCCATAGAACTTTTGAAAGATCTTGAAACTTTTGCTTCGACTGTTACAACGCTTCCAAGCGAAATGGCTCTATTAAAAGCAACGTGATTTACAGAAGCAGTAACTACAATTCGGCGCGAATGTCTGCGGGCGGCAATACTTGCAGCGCGATCCATTCGGGCTAATAATTCACCACCAAAAAGATTGTTTAAAGGATTAGTTTCGCTCGGTAAAACTAAATCAGTTAAAATAGTTAGAGATTCTGAAGGATGTTTTGGATTCATTTTTTTTATCTAAAAATTTAAAAATTGTGGTTGTCTTAATTCAACCAGTAAACCGCCATTACAGCTGGTATAAAATAAATTACAATAGTTCTCGCGCCATCGTAATCTTTTGCTAATCTTTGTCCGAAAAGCATCATTAACAAAGAGATGCATGAAAATATAGCTCCATATAAACCAAATTCTCGTCCGTTATTTGTGAATAATTGAATACCGCCAACAACACATAAAATTCCAGAAATTAACTCTACAATTAAAAGATGTGCTAATGCCAGTGGAACATGATTTCTTAATATTGTTTTCGAAAAATGCTCTTTGAGCCAAGTTACATTATCATTCCAATAAAATATTTTTTCGTAACCTGACTGTAAGAAAGTTAAAGCTAAAAAAGCTAAAATTAAAATTGAGGCAATATTGTTCATTTGAAATCTATTTTTTATGAATTAAACGTGTGAGTTTGATCGATAAATCGGTTAGAATTATTTTTGCATTTCCGTTTCTTTCAATATGATACATAGCATCTGAAAGTTCTTTGAATATTTCGTGGATATTATTTCCATTAACAAATGGAGCAAAATTTTCCAATTTAAATTTATCTACTTTTGGCTCTATGTAAACTAAGCTCGATGCTTGATAATTCAGCATAAGAGCTTGACGAAACATTTCTATACAGTACTGAATAAATTTTTTCTGACTTTCGCGTCCCAGCGCAGCGATTTGCTCGCTCCAAGAAATTAAGTCTTGGATAGCGGCCGCGTTTCCTTTTGCTCTAAAGGCAGCACGTACCCAATTGACAAACCATTGCTCAAATGGTAAATCGTCATCGTCTTCTTTTAACAAATGCAAAGCTTTGCTAAAATTTCCCTGCGCTTGGTGCGCAATTTTTTTGGCTAAATTGGGATCAGTATTTTCGCGATCTACTAAAGCCTCAGCAATTACTTTTTCTGGAAGTCCATTAAAATGAATTACCTGACAGCGTGAGCGTATGGTTTGTATAATATCTTCCTCATTTTCAGAAATCAGAATAAACATAGTTTTATCTGAAGGTTCTTCTAAAAGTTTCAAAAGTTTATTCGAAGCGGCAATATTCATTTTATCTGCCATCCAAATAATCATAATTTTGTAACCGCCTTCATAAGATTTCAGCGAAAGCGATTTTAAAACTTCTTGCGCATCTTCGACACGAATTTCTCCCTGCTTGTTTTGAACACCTAGAATTTTGTACCAGTCAAATAAACCTCCATAAGGCATTTCCTGAATAAAACTTCGCCAGTCTTGTATAAAATCTAAACTTTTCGGTTTTGTTTTTACATCTTCGGTAGTAACGGTTGGATATATAAAATGCAGATCGGGATGCGATATGTTATCAAACTTTAGATTGCAAGAATCATTTCCGTTCGAATTTTCATTACCTGTATTCCCACACAAAATATACTGGGCATAGGCAATGGCAGTTATTAATGTACCGCTTCCTTCTGGACCAACAAATAATTGTGCATGCGGAATTCTACCAGAAGCAGCACTTTTTATCAAGTGGCTTTTGATATAATCTTGACCTAAAATTTGAGAAAATTGCATGAAGCAAAGATAGAAGAAAATGATGTAGTCAAAAATTTTCAAGTCAAAGATTATTTTATACTCATAATTTTCAAAATCTAGGTGCTCTTTAAGATTTTTTTTGGTCGTTATCGAGAATAATTTTGTTAATAAATAGCTCAAGATGAGCAGTTATCGAGATGTTTTTGTTAATATTTTTTTTGAGAAAATCGATAAACGTAAGTTTTTTTTTATTATTTAAAAAGGAAAAGACGTTTTTTTTATAGCTATAATCTTACTATTATGACTTTAACGATTTTAACAAAAAGCCCGTTAAAACGCACATTTTCTCGACATAAGACTGATTTTTAAGGTTTTTTTAAGGTTTTTTTTTGAAAAAATAAATCATTGCACTTGGAGTTTAAGTTAATTTCTATATTTTTGTTTTTATCAAGAACCAATTATAAATAAGAATCTATGAAAGGGAAAATTACTCTGCTAAGTGCACTTTTTATTTTAACTACTGCAGCCGTTTCGGCACAGGCTAAAAACGCGCCAAGAAGTATTATTAGTACAACAGCTCTTATTCGTAAATACCATGATCAAAAAGAATTAAGTGGTATGCAAAAGGGGGAACTTTTGGAGTTATATATCGAACGTATTAAAGTTTTAGTAAAAACTCTTCCTTACATTGCTTTGGTTACAAAACCGGGAGTTACTATGGCCGATCTTGGTATTCCAGACGATAACGAACACAAAAAAGTGTTAGATGCCCAAGCAGTTGGTACATCAACATTTTTGGACACAACTGTAGAATTCCAAAGAAAGATGATGCCTTACTCTGACAAAGGAAATTTAATCGCAGCTATTTTATTTTACGAAAGTACATTGAAATCATTACACGAGTTCAACGATTTGAACGAAATGTAATAAAGATTAATTTTTTTTTAAAACCTTTTTCGAAGTCTTTACGTAGATGGATAAAATCTAAGTGGAATGCTTTTGAAAAACAAAATAAAAAAAGACTCATTCTCGAAGGTTCTGATAATTTCGGAAAGTTCGAGAGGAGTTTTTTCGTTTACGCATACCTAAATTTATTATTAACCCTAATACCCCCTTATCATGAAAAAAATTACTCAATTAATCTGCGTTCTTTTGACGGTTACGAGTATGAGTGCTCAACAAGAGAAAGGAATTATGGGCTACAACAATTGGTTGAATAACTGGACCGAATTTAAGCCCAACAAAGTGGACTATGGAGAAGCAAACCAAATTTTAGCAGGAAACATTTCTGTTAATACTAAATTGCTGAAAAGAAATATCTACGTTTTGCAAGGAAACGTATATGTTACAAACAATGCTGTTTTAACAATTGAACCAGGAACTTTAATTATTGGTGATTTCGAAACAAAAGGAACATTGGTAGTTACTAAAGGTGCACAAATTATTGCAGATGGTTTAGAAACAGATCCAATTGTATTTACTTCAAACCGCAGCATGAAAAAAGCTGGAGACTGGGGTGGAGTTGTAATCCTTGGTGATGCACCAATCAATAAATTTGGAAACGTAGGTTCTTACAACCTTGATTTAGATCCAACACTTACTACTTATGGTGGAGACAACGTAGCTTCAAACTCTGGAATTTTAAGATTCGTGAGAATCGAGTTTGCAGGTAAAAAAGTAAAAGGTGCAGATACATTCAATGGTTTAACTATTGCTGGAGTTGGTAGCAAAACAGTTATTGACAACGTTATGGTAAGCTACTCTGGAGGTGATTCATTCGCTTTCTTTGGTGGTGATGTTAATGCATCAAAATTAGTTTCTTATAAATCTATCAATGACGACTTCAAATTCACACAAGGTGTACAATGTCGTTTATTCAACTCTTTAGCAATTAGATCTTCTTACTTATCAAGTAACAAAGATGGATCTCGTTGTATGGAGGTGAAATCTTATGAGAAAAAGAACGAAACAGACTTTACAAAAAAACAAACTCTTGTAGCTGCTACAAATATCACAATGCTTAATGACAGTGAAAACATTAAATCTGATATCCAGGCAGGGTTAGTTAAAGAATGTGTTTATGTTGCAGAAAGTGCTTCTCTTGAATTAAAGCGTAGTGTAATCTCTGGATTCAATCCTGCTGTTTTATTAGACAGTAAAATTGAGATCAACGATGCCAATCTTAAAAAAATCAAATTTGAAGAAATGTACTTTAACTTATGTAACGGAAACATCTTTACTGAGTACAATTCTAACAACGAAGATTTAGAGAGCTGGTATGGTAACAGTGTATTCTTTAATGTTTATTCTCAAAGCAGTAACAATGAAACTTTCATTGATATCGCAAACCCTAAAAAACCAGATTACAGATTACAATTAGGAAAAATCACGGCTTCAAGCGGCAATAGATAAATAGATTTCGATTTTTATTTCCGAGCGTAAATTTTATTAATTAAGTCCCCAGACACAATTTATGTATCGTCTCTAACGGACCCAAATAAAGATCAAAACATAATGGTATCTACGAAAAAATATTTTATATATATAATATTTTTGGTTTCACCTATTTCGTTAACTCTATACGCACAGAATACAGCACAAAAACCTACAACGGGAGCTGGTTCTGATAGCTGTGTAGCGTTAGTAGAAAATAACCAAAACAATACTAATAATGCTGTAATTAAAAACAGCAGTTCAGATAATTTTAATCAGTTAATAGTAAGGATGTCCACCCCCAAGGATAGCCTTACTATTGCCGCTGAATCAAATTCGGTATCAAACGAATGTAAAGAAGATTCATCTTTAACAGCTACTTCGATTTTGGCAAAGGATATAATCGAAAACTATAAGTATGATTTTTCAGAAACATTCATAGATATTTTGTTTTTTGAGCGTATAGATTTAGCTAGAACACGCACTATATGATTCAAAAAATTACTTTATCTTTTTTTAAAGTTTTAATTCTATTTAGCATCCTATTTTTTGCTGAATCGAATGTCTATGCTCAAAAAATAACACCAGAGATCCTAAATTTTGACAGGATATGTGCTGGTGTTACGAGCCAGACATACGATGCGACATTTCTTCACAGTGGTTTTGCCACTGGGACAACATTCGAAGTAGAATTATCAGATAAAGATGGAAGTTTTACTACTCCAATTAAATTAACAGGAGTTACGAAAGATGATGCTCCAGATAGAAAAACGATAACTTTCAATGTTCCACAAAACATAGTTGGTTCTGATATTTACAAACTAAGAGTTAGAAGCTCGACGGGAGTTGTCAGTACTAATTTTTTCTCTTCAACTCAAAAGAGTTCTTTTCCTATTTATTATAAAATACACGATAAACAGTATACTATTAATAATTTTAATGGAAATGCTTCTTTTTGTGCTGGAGGTAGTTTTGTATTGTCTATAGATCCAGATTCTACAACACCAGAAAATGATTCTCCGTTAAAATACCCTTCATTATCATACAATTGGTATAGAGATAATGGAACAAGTGTACCACCAACTTTATTGGCAGGAAACAGCACTTCAAGTTATACAGTTACAACACCGGGTACTTATTATGTTGAAACTAACTACGGAAGCTGTACTTCGTTATCTTATTCTAATCGTGTTATTGTTACTACATCTTCATCGGGTTCTGCAGTAACAATAGATTCAAGTTTAGGAAATCCATTTTGTGCTAGTGGATCAGGAACTGTTTTGACAGCGACTTCTGGAAATAGCTATGTTTGGAAAAAGAATGGTACAGTGATTACAGGAGCTACTACTCGTACTTATTCTACAAACGAATCAGGAGTTTATACAGTTGATGTAGATTTTGGTGGATGTAAAGCAACTGGAACAATTGATCTTAAAAGCAACGGATTTGATGCAAGTATTGATGTCCAAGATGGGTATAAATTAAGCGAAGGTGAAACTTTGAATGTAACCGTTACTACAGATGCTGCAAATGCTACTTACGAATGGTACTTAAACGACAATATTATTTCTGGAGAGACAAGTAGTTCTTACTTGGTTACAGTAAAAGGTAATTATAAAGTAAAGATTTCTCAGGCTGCAGGTTGTGTTGCCAGCAAAGAATTTTCATTTAGAATAAACGGAGATTCAGGTCCATCGAGTGTTATTCCTAATATTATCAAGTTAAGCGGTTTGAACCCGTATTGGAATATTCCTGATGAATACAAAAATGCAAATACCCAAGTCATTATTATAAGTTCAAACGGAGACAAAGTGCTCGATGTTATGAATTATCAAGGCGATTGGCCTCAAAGCAATGTAGATTTTAAAAATGTAAATCCGGTTTATTACTATGTCATTAAAGGCGACGCAAGTGAAAAAAAAGGATCAATAACGGTTATAAAATAATATGAAGAAAATCCTACTATTCATCACTTTATTTTATGGTTTATCAAATGTACTCTATGCTCAGAACGCTTCTGAGGATGGAGTTGTTTCGTTTTCGTTACCTATCAGAAATTCTTTAAAGTTTAACAGGTATATAATCAATCCAGCGTTCAGTTTTGTTCGTGAATCAAACCCTTATATCAGTTTTTACAACAAAAGACAATGGGTACAATTTGAGGATGCACCGCAGACTTATTTGTTTAATTATTCTGGACGTTTTAGAGAAAATGAAGCATTTGCGGCAGGTCTTTTTCAACAGAACTATGGACTAATGACCGTTTTTGGAGCTATAGGAAACTTTGCTCATAATATTGTTTTAGAACAGGACAGTAATTTGACTTTTGGCTTAAATGTAGGCGTTTATCAAAGCGGATTAAATACTGGAAAAATCATTTCTGATGATTCTACAATTCTACAGGGTGATTTTCCAAAAAGTACTTTGCTTACAGTAAATCCTGGAATTAATTACGGTACAGAATTTTTGGATTTTGGATTGGCAATTAACAACTTAGTACTGTACAATTTTGGGTCAGGAATGGTAAAAGAAGATCCCGAAAGAGCCATTCAACTACATGCAATGTACACTGGCTATATTGATAGTTATGGTTTTTTTGACAGAAGTAAATTCTCTGGTATTGTAAGAACAGAATTAAAAAAAGACAAAACAGTTATTTCTGGTTTGGGTATGCTTACCCTTCAGCAAGGAGTTTGGGCTCAAGCAGGATATAATACATTATATGGAGTTTCGGCAGGACTTGGTATCAATATTTCTCCAAGTATTGCTATAGAATATAATTACGAAAGAGGAATGGGCAATTTCTCTAATATGGGCGGATCACATGAATTCGCAATTGCCTACAAATTCAAAAACAGAAATTACTATTACGGAGATGATGATGAAGGATCATTGATTGATCCAGCTAAGCCAAAACGAGTTCCAGCTAAACAAAATTCAGAAGCAACTCAGGTAAACAGAGCTGAAATCGCTGAAAAGAACAGATTGGCTGCCGAAGCAAAAGCACAAGCAGATGCTGAAGCAAAACAAGCAAAACTTTTGGCAGCAGAGAAAGTGAAGGCAGATGCAGAAGCAAAAGCGAAAGCTAAATTAGAGGCTGATAACAAAGCAAAAGCAGATGCCGAAGCGAAAGCAAAAGCAAAACTAGAAGCAGACAATAAAGCTAAAGCAGATGCTGAGGCTATTAAAATAAAACTTGCAGCAGAGGCAAAAGCTAAGGCAGATGCCGCAGCTGCAGCGAGAGCACAAACGGCAGCCGCAAATAAAGCTGTTGCTGAAACACAAAAAACACAAGCGCAATTAGCAGCTGATAAGGCAAGAGCTGATGCAGAACAACGCAGAATAAAACTGGCAGCTGATAATAAAGCAAGAGTTGATGCTGCAGCAGCTGCAAGAGCACAAGCGGCAGCAAACAAAGCAGGCGCAGCACAAAAAACGCCAGAACAATTAGCAGCTGATAAAGCGCAAGCAGACGCAGAAGCTTTAAAAATAAAATTAGCTGCAGATGCAAAAGCTAAGGCAGATGCTGAAGCTTTACAAGCGAAATTAGATGCGGCAGATAAGGCTAAAGCCGATGCTGAAGCTGCAAAAGCGAAAGCAGCTGCAGCAAATGCGGCAACGCCAACGCAGCAAAAAACAGCCGCACAGCTTGCGGTTGAAAGAGCAAGAGCAAATTCTGAAGCTGCTGCGAAGGCAAGATTAGCTGCTGCTGAGAAACTAAAAGCGGATGCAGAAGCAGCAAGACAAGCAAGATTGGCGGCGGCTGAAAAAGCAAAAGCCGATGCAGAAGCGGCAAGACAAAAATTAATAGCAGATAATCAAGCAAAAGCGGAGACTACAGAAGCAAAACGTAAAGCCGATGCAAAAGCAAAAGCTGAGGCAGCAGATTTACAATCTATTATTGCAGCCGATGCAAAAGCAAAAGCAGATTCAGATGCATTACAGGCAAGATTAGCAGCAGAAGCAAAAGCGAAGGCAGCTGCAGAAGCTAAAACAAAATCTTCTATAGATGCTGCGAATAAAGCAAAACTAGCTGCTGATGCGAAAGCAAAAGCTGCTGAAGATGCGGCATTAAAAGAAAGATTGGCAGCCGAAGCAAAAGCAAAAGCGGATGAAGAGGCAAGACAAGCATTGATAGCAGCTGAAGCAAAAGCAAAATCTGATGCTGAAGCATTAAAGGTAAAACAAGCTGAAGAAGCTCGTCAGGCACAATTAGCAGCAGAAGCCAAAGCTAAAGCAGATGCAGAGGCACTTCAAGCTAAATTAGTTGCAGATGCTAAGGCTAAAGCCGATGCGGAAGCTGCAGCTAAAGCCAAATTAGAGGCAGAAAATAAAGCTAAAGCAGACGCAGAAGCTGAGAAAGCAAGATTAGCGGCTGACGCAAAAGCAAAAGCGGATGCAGAAGCAGAAAAGGCAAGATTAGCCGCAGATGCTAAAGCAAAAGCGGACATGGAAGCTTTACAGGCTAAGTTAATAGCAGATGCTAGAGTTAAAGCCGATGCAGAAGCAACTGCAAAAGCAAAAGCGGAAGCAGAAGCGAAAAAATTACAAGAAGAAGAAGAGGCACGTCAAGCGAAATTGAATGCTGATGCGAAGGCTAAGGCGGATGCAGAAGCATTAAAAGTGAAACAAGCTACAGAAGCCAAAGCTAAGGCCGATGCAGAAGCTGAAAAAGCGAGATTAGCGGCTGAAGCAAAAGCAAAAGCCGATGCAGAAGCGTTGAGAATAAAACAAGCGGCTGACGAAAAAGCAAGAGTTGAAGAAGAAGCTCGTCAGGCAAAATTAGCCGCGGATGCGAAAGTAAAAGCAGATGCTGAAGCAGAAAAAGCAAGATTAGCAGCCGAAGCAAAAGCGAAAGCCGATGCAGAAGCATTGAGAATTAAACAGGCTGCTGACGAAAAAGCAAGGGTAGAAGAAGAAGCTCGTCAGGCTAAATTAGCCGCTGATGCGAAAGCAAAAGCAGATGCTGAAGCTAAACTTGCAGAAGAGGCAAAAGCAAAAGCTGATATGGTTGCTTTACAAGCAAAATTATTAGCAGACGCAAAAGTTAAGGCCGATGCAGAAGCAACTGCAAAAGCAAAAGCGGAAGCAGAAGCGAAAAAATTACAAGAGGAAGAAGAGGCACGTCAAGCTAAATTGGCTGCAGATGCAAAAGCCAAGGCAGATGCAGAAGCACTAAAAGCGAAACAAGCAGCCGATGCGAAAGCTAAGGCCGATGCGGAAGCAGAAAAAGCAAGATTAGCGGCAGAGGCAAAAGCGAAAGCAGACGCAGAAGCATTACTAGCAAAACAAGCTGCTGAAGAGAAAGCAAGAGTTGAGGAAGAAGCCCGTCAGGCTAAATTGGCAGCAGATGCGAAAGCTAAAGTGGATGCAGAAGCATTAAAAGCAAAACAAGCTGCCGATGCAAAGGCAAAAGCTGATGAAGAAGCTCGCCAAGCTAAATTGGCCGCTGATGCGAAAGCGAAAGCAGATGCTGAAGCACTTCAAGCAAAATTAGCTGCCGATGCTAAAGCGAAAGCTGACATGCAAGCGGAGCAAGCAAGACTTTTAGCAGCAGCAAAAGCAAAAGCAGATGCAGAAGCAACTGAAAAGTTAAAAGCAGAGGAAGAAACAAGACGCTTAAGAGAAGAGGAAGAACGCCAGACAAGGCTAGCAGCTGAAAAAGCAAAAGCCGATGCTGAAGCGGCAGCGCTTGCAGCAAAAGCGAAAGATGATACAGGAAAAGCAATTGAAAGTTTAACGCAGTCTGTTGAAAATACAAGCAAGGTTCAAAGCGATTTATTAAGTCAGTTTAAAGCTACGGTTGCTAATAAGCAAAAAGATTTAAATGATTTAAAAGAAGAGAATGATTTAAGTGAAAGAGGAATTTACAGAGAGCCAAAACCATTCAAGAGTGTTGCAGCAGAAAACAGTCAAATAGAAGCATTAAAACTTCAGATTGCTGATGCTAACAAGAGCATGAAGAATGAGATTGACAGATTAACGGCTCTGTATAACGACCGACTTAAAAAGTTCCCTAAAAACGATCCGTTGAATAAAGCATATCTGGATAAGATAAACGAGTTGAAAGCGGCTCAATTGCAAATGGAGAGAGAAGGTGCTGCTTTAATAGCCGATTTAGAACGTATTAAAACAGAGACTGAAATTGAGCGTAAACGTAGAATTAAACGTGCGGCTTATGAAAATGATCAAGGAAGATATGCACAGGATGTTGCTGCTCTTAAACGTATTAAGGAAACAACGAAATTAAGTAATGCACCAATGACTGCTAATGATTTTGATTTTGGAGAAGAACAGTCAAACATGCAGATTATCAAGAATATTAAAAATTCTGAAAACGGTTATTATTTAATTGTCGCTGTCCACAGTAGTGTAGAGAAAAGAGATGAGTTCTTGACTAAAGCGGTTGCAGCAGGGCGTACAGATATTAATTTCTTTTACAATGTGGCAACAAGTAAATATTACATCTATTATGAAAAATTTGATGGTTTACAGGATGCAACAAAAGCATTAGAAGCAAAAGGAAATAAACCATACAATGGCAAAATGGCCATCGTAAAAGTGGAGAATTAATATTAAAAAAGATTGAGGAACGGTTCTTCTTGAAACTCAAGAAGAACTAAGATTATAAATATTTTAGAGTACTAATTGTATTATTCTTTAAAGCCCCTTAGAGAATAATTTACAGGGTAAATAAAAAGGACTATGGAAAAACCTACTATTTTTAAATCAGTTAAAACTGTTTTTAGTTCTATCAAAAACATTGTTTCTGATACTCAAAAACAGTTTGAAAAACTAGTGGAATCATTTGATAAAAAACAAATGCTTCAGCCACTATTTGTTAAAGTAAAAGAAAACCGGAGAGCTATTTTTGGATTTCTACTATTCTTATGTTTCGGATATGTTAATGCTCAGGTAGGAACTCCTTTCTCTCCTAGACTTACAGGTGGAAATGTAAAAGTAAAAGGAGACATTATTTTAATTGGTAATACAGTTATTAATAAAGTAAATAATAGAGCAAGGCCTTATCCTACAGGAAAAGGTGAAAATCCTGCAGATTTTAGCCCTGCAAGTCCTGTTAATGGTGTTCGTTATACTGGAACAGTAACCAATTTAGCCGCTTTAACTGCAGAAGCTAATCTTGATTTTAATGGTACAGGAAATAATAATGACTTCTATGTAGAGTACTCAGATGTAGATAATGACCCTGATACTTTTAACTCTACAATGGCGAAATTGACCATAGACAATTCTTGTAAAAGCATTGTATTTGCTGGTTTGTATTGGTCAGCAATTTATCCTTATGAAAGAAGTACAGATGTAAATCAAAAATATACAGGTTCTTTAAGGGAAGAGGACTGGAATACAGTTAAATTTAAACTTCCTAATAGTGATGGACTTTATAAAACTATAACAGCGAGCAAAACCAATACTAGAGAAGTAATTTTTGATGGTTATAAAAAGAATGGTAATAGAGTAGAAGACTCATTTAAAGATTCACCATACGTTTGTTTTAGTGATGTAACAAAATTGCTACAAGATTTACCTGATGCGAACGGTGAATATTATGTTGCTAATGTTAGAGCAGCAAGAGGTAAGAGAAATGGTGGTGGAGCTGGAGGATGGACTTTGGTTGTAATTTATGAAAGTCCAAGTCTTCCAAGTAAATTTATTTCTGTTTTTGATGGTTACGCTGGGGTGGATCCGGGAAGAGCACAAGACAAGGATGTTTCTTATACTATTAATGGTTTTCAAACTTTGCCTGTTGGTTTTCCAGTAAAAGCAAAAATTGGAGTAGCCGCATTAGAAGGAGACAAACATATTGATGGAGATAGTTTTAGTATTAAAGCAAATTCTAAAACAACCTGGACTAAATTAAAAGATGCTGTAAATGAAGAGAATAATTTCTTTAATGCATCGATAAGTAGTGGTGGAGTTACTATTTTAGATCGAAATCCTAAGAGTATAAACAATATGGGATTTGATATTGACCATATTACTCTTCAAAACGATGTTAATGGAGTTAAAAATGCGGTTATACCAAATGGAGAAACGGGCGCTACTTTAAGATTGACAACTGATGGTGATGGATATGGTGCCTTTGTAACAACTTTTGCGGTTGATGTTATTGAACCTAAAATTGTATTAACGAAAGTTGTAAAAGGTGTTCGTACAAATGCAGCTGGTGTTCGTGAAGAATACGATTTAGCAGGTCAGCCAGTAACATTGGGTCAGGAAATGATTTATGAAATTGGATTTAGAAATGAAGGAAATGATGATGCTAAAAATTTTACTATTACAGATGTATTGCCGCAAAATGTAATTTTTGACCGAGCTGTTGATATCATTAAAAAAGATAATGGAGTACAAGATATCTCATACGATGCCGCTACTAGAACACTTGTTTTTTCAGTGCCAGATGCTATCGTTAAACAAGGAGGTTCTACTTATACTTTAAAATTTAGAGTTAGAGTTGTTAGTGATTGTAACGAACTAGTAGATGCTTGTTCTAACATTATTAAAAATACTGCAACTTCCAAATATTTTGGAACAATAAATCCAACGAATAATGGACAACCTTATGGAGATGGAAGTTATTCTTTCAATACAGGATGTATTGTGGGAGATCCAACTTCAACTAACTTTTTGGTTGGTATTGAAGATTGTTTATTTCATAGAGCAGTATCACTTTGCGGTAGCGCAATATTAAAAGCAGCTAATGGATATACAACTTATCTTTGGAAAGATAAGGCAGGAAATACTGTCGGCACAACTCAACAAATTACGGTTACAAAAGCTGGAGAATATACTGTTCAAACTGGAGGGAATCCAGATTGTAAAGGTATTTTGCAGACTTATACTGTAACAGATTATGCTGTAGGTGCTAATGATAATCCTGTTAGTCCTTATGCAGATAATATTGATCCAGCTACAGGAAGACCTTACCTATGTACCAATGATAGAAAAGAGTTCCCAAAGATTTTCTTATGTGGTGAAAACGATTCAAAATTTATTGATACTAAAATTACTGCAGCCGATACTACTGTAAAATGGCAGGTTACTACAGATGTACCTCCAACAGGATTCCCTGCAAGTTGTGCCTATGAAGATGCGACCAATTGGACACAAGCAGCGCCAGATGGACCAACTTTTACTGCCAATAAATCGGGATCTTATAGAGTAGTTGTATCTTATGGAAATAACTGTCAGAACATATTCTATTTTAGTGTTTTCAAAAACCCATTAAAAATTGCGGTTGATAAAAAAGATGTAGTTTGTAATACTCCAGGTAGAATTACAGTTACAAATCCGCAGCCAGGAACGGGTTATACTTATAGTATAAATGGAACCGATTATCAAACTTCAAATGTATTTGATAATTTGGTTACCAATGATTATACTGTACATGTTAAGCAGAATGCGGCAACGACAGAAACATCTTCTTGTCCATTTTCAATTGATGTTACTATTTTAAATGCAGTTTTCAAAACTACAGTAACACCAAAAGATGCACTTTGTGAAGGAAAGGGATCTATTTATGCATCTGCAGATAACGTTAATGGTGATTACCATTTTGTTGCCAAAGATCTTGCAGGAAATATAGTGGGAGATTCTGGACAAAAAACGACTCCAAACTATCATGAGTTTTTCGATCTTGCTGCGGGAGATTATGATGTAACAGTTTCTACATCTGATGGATGTTCAGAAACAAAGAGAGTTACAATAAACGATAAAAAATTAACTGCTACAGCAGATGTTACAAAAACACTTGCTTGTGGAGATGGTGAAATTACAATACAGGCTTCTGGAGGAACTCCAGTTCCGTTACCTCCAGGTGCACCAGCCAATACTCCAGCTAGATATTACTATACAGTAAATGGGGTAGATTATGGCACAAATCCTATTATTCCATTTACTAGACCATTGCCACCTAATGGAGAATTTACTATTATAGTAACAGATTATAACTCTTGTTCTGTAACAGTAACAGTAAAAGCTGAAGATGTTCCAAAACCTACCGTGACGTTTACACCTCACGATGCAAAATGTTACGGAGAAAGTAACGGTTCAATAGATGTAGCAATATCTCCTGCAAATTCTGGATATACTATTGAATATAGTATTGACGGAGGAACAAATTATAGTTCTGTTGCTCCAATTACCAATTTAGCTAAAGGAAATTATGATATCATTGTAAAATACATTTACGATGGTGTAGAGTGTATAGAACCAGCAGTACGCGTTATTGTCGATGAACCGGGAACTGCCTTAACAGCATCAGCTGGGGTTTCTGAATTAGCAGGTTGTGATCCATCAGGAAATGGATTTGGTAAATTACGTATTACAAATCCACAAGGAGGAGTGCCAAATTATTCTTATAGTTTTGATGGAGGAGCTAGCTGGCAGCCAGAGAATGAGAAATATGTAGCGCCAGGAACTTATAATCTTTATATTAAAGATTCGAATGGATGTACTTTCTTAATGGAAGGTATTGTTTTGGACAGCGAACCTGCAGAACCATCAATTTCAGTGGAAACTCCAGTTAATTTTAATTGTGACGGTTCGGCTACTAGTACAGTAATTGTTGATAATCCGGGAGCAGAAAATTATAATTACAAGTATTATATTGATGGCAGTACAACGCCAAATACAAATGTTCCGCCAAACGTATTCTTAAATGTTGCTCCAGGATCGCATAGTATTCGTGTAGAATATAATCTTGTAACGGTACCAACTTTTAGTAATTTATTAAATGAAGATTTTGGTATTGGTTATAATACAAGATCTCCTGGTATTGCTGCTGCTTATTGTTATCATGATTTAGATTTACCTTCTAATTGTGATGATAAAAGAGGAACATTAGAAGATAATCAATATGTAGTAACAAGACAAATTGAACCAAACAACTCAGCTTGGTATCCTTTTAGAGATCATACTTCAAATGGAACACATCCTTTTGGACGTTTCTTAGCTGTTAATATTGGTGGTGCAGCAGGTCCAAATGGAGTTTTATACAGTAAACAAATTAATGATGTTATTCCAGGTCAGCCAGTAATTGTAGAAGCCTATTTAGCAAACTTATTTAGAGCTGATTTTAGTGGTGGTGTAGATCCAAGTTTCGCTTTCGAATTGGTTGATACTAACGGAAATGTTATTGCACAGGCACCAGCAATTCCTCCAACGCCAAATCCAACAGGAATTCCGTCTATTCCAACAATTTTAAGATCGAATAAATGGGAAAAAAGGGAAGTAACTTTAAATCCAGGAAATAATACAACCTTAATCTTTAGAGTAAGATCTGGAAGTACAGAATATAATGGTAATGATGGTGCTATTGATGATATTAAAGTGTATCAATTGCCAAAATCATGTATCAAAGAAAAAAACTTAACGATTATTGTTCCAACAGGAAAAGCATTTACAGGAACTGCTGATGTCACTAAAAATGTTTCTTGTGCTGGAACTGGTGCGCCAAATGATGGTGAAATTACAATTACAGCAACTAATTTCGATACAACTTACGGATATGATTATACTGTAGACGGAGGAGCAAATTGGATCAATGTAAAAGTAAGCCCTTATGTTGTAACAAACTTAGAGGCTAAAACGTATGATGTAAGAGTTCGTTACAATGCTACGACAGAAGCAACATGTACAAAAACCTTTACACCAACAATTACAGCCCCAAATGCTCTTTTAGCTGGAGGTGTGGTACTTGTTGCTGCAAAATGTTCTGTAGGGGCTACAATTAGAGCTTCAGCTTCAGAAGGAACACCAGCTTACGAATATGAATTAAGATATGCTAATGGAACTTCATATAGACCATTTCAATCTAGTACAGACTTTACTAACGTTCCAGTAGGGGACTATGAAGTATTTGTAAGAGATGCTAATAAATGTGTCAGCGCAATAGGGGCTCCTGTACAAGTAGTTGCGCCACCTGCAATAAGTGCAGCATTAGATATTAATTCAGATTTCTGTTATGATGCTACAAACAAAGCTTCAGTAACCGTTATCGTTACAGGAGGAACTGGTCCATTCAGTTATAGCATTGATGGAAAACCAGCTCAAACACCTTCTAACGTATTTAACAATATCGAGCCAGGAGATCACAGAATTATCGTTACTGATGCTGTAGGTTGTTCTCCAATAGATCCTATTGACTTTAGAATTGAAAGAGAATTAAGCGTTGATAAAGATATCAAAACATTAGATTGTTCTCCAACAACAGGAAACGCTGTAGTTACAGGAACAATTTCATACGGATATCCTCCATATACGGTAAGTTTAGTTTCTGGTAATGCTACAGGTACACTTGTACAGCCAACAACACCAAATGGAACTACATTTACGTATTCAACAGGAATTGCAGATACATATATTTTTGAGGTTACAGATTCAAAAGGATGTACAAAAAGAATGACAGCAGTTGTTGATCCTATTACAAATCCATCACTTTCAGAAGTTAGTAAAGTACCAGTTTCTTGTAACGGATTATCAGATGGATCTGTTGTATTAAGAGCACAGAATGGTTCAGGCGGTTACAGATACAGTTCTGACAATATTACATTTACGAATACAACTGGAATTTTCTCTGGCTTATCAGCAGGAGTACATACTTTCTATGTAAGAGACAATAAAGGTTGTCAAGGACAAATCGATGTTACAATTACTGCTCCGCTTGCTTTAGGAGGTTCTGCAACAATAGACCCTCAATATAATTGTGATCACGGTGCTACTATTACCGCAACAGCAACAAATGGTAATGGTTCATATACTTTTGTTTTAAAAAGAGGAACAACAATTGTAGCGACAAGAACTGATGGTATATTTTCAGGCTTAACAGTTGCAGGAAATTATACTGTAGATATTACAGATGGTAAAGGATGTCCATTAACAGTTACAGCGGGACGTATTGATGCTCTAACGCCTCCAACTGCTATGACATTCTCTAATACAGCATTAAGATGTCCAGCTAATACAGTAGATGTTACAATCCAGACAGTTACTGGTGGAAAAGGTACAATGGCAACATTCCAATACCGTATCGTTTCACCAACGGCTTCTCAAACAATATTCCAATCAAGCCCTACATTTGTGGGTCTTGCGCCAGGAACCTATATGTTTGAGGTAATGGACGAAAATAATTGTAAGAAACAAGTATCTCACACAATTGATAAATTACCAGAAATATCTATTTCTAGTAATGTAGATAATACTGTAATTTGTAAAGGCGCATCTACTGGTACTGTTACATTTACAATTAGTGGTTTTGGTAATAATACACCTTATTCATATGTAGTTGATGGTGTCACAGCAAATGTTCAAACAGGAACAACTCCTGGAACAGGAACAACTTTTGATATTACTGTTTCGAATTTAAATGCAGGAAATCACTCTATTAGAGTAACCAATGGAACAACAAATTGTTATGTTGAAAGAACTCAGCACGTAGCTGAGCCGGTAGATCCATTGGCTTTAACTCCAGCAACAGTTACGCCAAAAACTTGTGCTGATTTAGGAACGGCTACAATTAATGTAACTGGAGGATGGAATACAAATTACACTTATACTATAACACCTCCAACAGGTCCTGCAATTGTACAAGAAAACAATAACTATTTTGAAGGCTTAGAAAATGGTGTTTACAACTATACTGTTAAAGATTTAAAAGGTTGTGAACAAAATGGAACATTTACTATTATACTTGGACCTGATGTAACTGCAACTATTGCTGCAACAACAAATCTTTGTTACACAAATGCTGGAAAAGCAGCTATTTATGTAACACCAAATACACAAGCAAATTATACATACGCCTTAAATGGAGGAACGACTCAAAATAATGGAACTTTCGAAAATTTAGAGCCTGGTAAATATGTTATCACGGTTAGAGATACTTCAACGGGTTGTTTTATAGATTTGCCAGAACAAACTGTTGCGACTGAATTATCAGCAAGTACTAGCTTATTTGCTGGTCCAAAATGTAATACGCCAAATATTGAAATTAGAGGTAAAGTTTCTGGTGGAACACAAGGAGCAACAGGTAATCCGTTATATACGTATACTGTTACAATTGACGGAAATCCAGAATCTCCTGCAACTACACATAATGTAACTGCTACTGATGGAACATTTAGTTATGTTGATGCAAGTGGTATTCCAGCAGGAAAAACTACACCTACAATATATGTATTTACATTTACAGATGCTGCAGGATGTACCACAACTGCAACAAGAACATTACAGCCTAAAACAGATCCTGATATAACAGCTGTTGTTCAGGTTGATCAAGTATATTGTAGTGCTGATGAAACTGGATCTTTCAATATTACTTTAGATCTAACTAAAGGAGTAAGTCCATTTGTTTATAGTGTCGTTAAAACTGATGTAACACCTAACGTTAATTTTGGAACACAAACTACTGGGCTTCCAAGAGGAAGTTATATGATTACTGTTACTGATGGAAATGGATGTACAGATTCTATGCCTGGTACAATTAGCGGTCCAGAGCCAATTGTTGTAACAAAGACGATTGTACCAATTACATGTGATCCATTGGGAGGAGTTTCTAAAGGATCGATTATTATTAACAGTGTAACAGGAGGAACTCCTAATTATACTTACCATGTAACAGGTTATAATTATGATAAAACTGAAGTAAGCCCTGGAACTACTTCTGTTGAATTTGACATTGTAGATTTTGGATTATATCAAGTTAAAATTACTGATGCTAACGGATGTTTAGTAGAATATAAAGATGTTTTAGTGGCATCACCTCCAAATCAATTAGATATTACTGTTACTTACCCTCCAGCTAATTGTACAACTGGTGGTACTGCTACTGTAGCGGTAGGTTCTGCATTTTCAGGAAATGGACCATTCTACTTTAGTATTTATAAAGGTACAGTAGTACCTTACCCATCAGCTGATTGGATTCCAGAAAATGCTCCTGGTACAGTTGGTCCGCCAAGTACACCAGGTAGTAAAGATGCTACATTCTACGATTTAACACCAGGGGTAACATATACTTTTGTTGTATATGATGATGCGACAAAATGTTATTATTTTGAAACTAAAGCATCACCAATTCCAACTAACTCTACATTAACTACTGATGCTTTAGTACCAAGTAATGTAACTTGTAAGACAGCGGCTGACGGGAATGTTACATTTACTGTAACAAGTATTTATGGAACACCAACTACAGTAGATTATGAGGTTTTTGATGCATTTACTCGTACACCAATAGCAGGTTCGACAGGAACAGCTACGGTACCAGCAAATGGTAGTGTAGTGATAACAACTCCAGCACTGAATTTTGGTAATTATTATGTATTAGTAAAAGAAACAGGAACTTCTACAAATGCAGGTTGTAGTGTAGCTACTACAACATTTGTGATTAGAGAGTCATCAACCGATTTGAAAATTAACGTTAGTACAAGTAAAAATGCTAATTGTAATCCTAATAAAGGTGTAGTTACGGCTTCAGGACAAGGAGGTACAACAATAGCTGCTGATCCTGCAAATGGTATTACTGCAGTTCCGTATTTATATCAAATTTTCCCAGATAATGGGGCAATAGGAGAAGACGCATCAGACGTTCGTCCATTGGCTTCTTCTTTCATAGTTGGTACTCATAATACAAATACGTTCTATGTTGAAGATGGAAATTACTTAGTATATGTACGTGATGCTTATGGCTGTATCCAAGCTGGTACAGTAACTGTTAATAGAGATCCAGAACCAGTAATTACAGCAGTTTCTGCACTTCAATGTACAGCTGTGGAAGGAAAATTCGGTATCACAGTTACGTTAACAAGTCCAGGTGTTGGTCCTTATGATTATAGTTTAGATGGTGGTGATTGGGAAAGAGAAACGGCAACGACATTTACAATTCCAAATGTATCATCAGGAACACATACTGTAAGAGTAAAAGATTCTAACGGTTGTGGTAACACAGTTACAGGTATTGAAATTTATGAACCATTACAAATAGAAGGTTCGTTTACGACTATTCCAACTTGTAGAACGGCAGATGGTACTATTACAGTTAGCGTTACCGGAGGATTTAGAATTCCAACAACTAATTTTGAATATACATTAGTAAATAACACAACAGGAGTTACAAGTCCAGTACAGTTTAATAACCCTGTATTTATTAACCAAGCTCCAGGTAATTATACCGTTACAGTTAGAGACGTTAATACAGGTTGTACTAAACCAGTAACAATTGACTTGGCTATTCCAGCAGATCCAGATTTTACGTTGTCTAATACAGCACCAAATTGTACTGGTTCTCAAGGAACTCTTAATAATGGAACGATTACAGTTACATTGCCAACAACGAATGTTGAAGGTCCTTATCAATATACATTGACTAAAGTTTCGCCGGCTCCTCTAGGAAGCCCAGTTACTCAAAATGGCAAAGTATTTACAGGATTAACGGTTGGTGTTTATGACGTAACTGTTCGTTCTGCAAAAGGATGTCCAATAACACATCAAACAGAAATTTTTGCGCCAACTCCAGTTACAATTCTATTAGAGCAAGACGAGTTTAAATGTACAGGTACAACTTTCAATGAGAAAACAGTTACAATCACTCCAGGAGGAGGAGCAGGTAAGATACCTTTAGATTTTGCTGATTATAAATATAGTTTAGACGGCACAAACTGGAGAGATGAACATGAGTTTAGAGTATCTGATAATGGATTCGCAAAAACACTTACATACTATGTAAAAGATGCAAAAGGATGTATAGTGAGCGATCAAATCACAATTCAGCCGTTCCCTAAATTGGTTTCTGCTGTTGCGGCTAAATTGAATCCACCAATGGATTGTATTAACAATCAACAAGATATTCAAGTGATTATTACTGGTGGAACAAATACTCCATTAGGATTTACTTACCAAGCATACCGTGATGGTGCTGCTGAGGGAGGATTAGTTCCTGTTACGAATGACAGATTTACTTATGGTGCAACAACACCTGGAAGTAATTATCATTTTGAAATTTTTGATAATAATACAGAGTGCAGTATTTTGTCTAATACTATAGAAGTACCAGTATTTGATACTCTAGAAGTTTTTGCTACAGCTGCTGCAAATGTTGATTGTAACGGTAACTCAACCGGAGCAATCGAAATCAATGTTACAGGTTACGCAGGACCTTATACCTATGAGATCCTTAGAGGAGGAAATCCTTTAACACCGCCACTTACAGGAACAGGCGACAGTACAACGTCAAGTTCATTCGTACTTCCTCATGGATTAGCGGCTGGAAATGACTATACGGTTCATGTTGTAGAAACAGCTTATCCAAGTTGTGACTTTACAACTACAATTCCTGTAGTTATTACAGAACCAGATCCATTGACAGGATTCTCTGTAATAAATGAAAATAAAAACTGTTTTAACACAGGTTCAAAAGTTACAATCGACTTGACTACTATTTCTGGAGGAAGCGGAGGTTTAAGTTATGCATTCGTTCAAGATAATGGAACGCCAGTATACGGTCCAGATAGTTTTGCAATTCTTGATCCAGCAACAAACACAGAATGGGATGTTTGGGTGAAAGATAAAAACGATTGTGCTATTAAATTAGATGTTACAATTGCAGAAGATTTAAGTCCATCTAATCTTTCAGTAAATGCATTCAGCCAATGTCCAAGTCCAACAGGAACTTATACATTTACAGTTACTGCAACAACTGCAGGTGGTGCTGAATACAGCATTGGAAATGGTTTCCAGCCAACAGGAACATTTACTGTTGATCAGCCTGGAGAATATTTTGTAACTGTAAGAGATAAAAACGGATGTACAAATGCAGTTCCTTTCAGAGTTGAAATTTTAGAAAAATTGTCTGTAAGTACAAGTATTTCAGTAATTCCAACATGTAATGACGCTAATGGAGAAATTACATTACATCCAGTAGGAGGAAGCGGAAATTATGAGTATAGTATTGATGGTACAAACTTTGGATCAGATCCAATATTTCCAAATTTAGCACCAGCAACATACACGTTCTATGTTAGAGATACAACAACGGGTTGTCCTGCACAAGTTGAAGAAACTATTGAGAGAGCTACAACAATTACAGGATTTGCATTGACATCAACACCAGTAACATGTGCTACATTCTCTGATGGTACTATAACAGCGACTATGACAACACCTTCAGCAGGGGTTAATGATAATCCGAAATATATGTACAGTATAGATGGAGGAGTTACCTATCAAGAATCTAATATTTTTACTGGTTTAGCTGCTGGTCATTACGTAATCGATGTTATTTCTGGTAGAGGTTGTCCAGCAAGAGATGAGATCGATGTTGATACACCATTACTAATCAGTGTTCCTGCACCAGCAGTTTCACAGTTCAATTGTAATGCGGGAAGTAATTCAAACAACTTTGCTACTATTACAGTTTCTGGTGTAACGGGAGGTTCTAATAAATATGCGAATTATGAATTTATAAAAGTAGGTACTCCAAACGAGGTTAAACAATTTTCAGATAAACCAACGTATACAATTTACGATTTGGAAGGTGGAACTTATATTGTTAATGTTTATGATGATAAAGGTTGTGTTGGAACTGCTCCTGCACAAATTGTGATCAATCCATACATTGCTTTAGACAAAATCACAGTAAATGTTGATCGTGCTATTACATGTAATAATCTAGAGGACATTACAGTTTCAATTAGCTCAATCGGAGGAACACCAACTAATTTAGAATATACTGTAGTAGATATCGATGCTTCTACAGGAGCGCTTGGAACTTTATATCCATTGCAAAGGAATAATGATGGTAGGTTTACAGGTTTACCAGTTGCAAACTATTTAATAACAGTAACTAACTTAGATACAAATTGTAGTGTTGAATACATTCATTATGTAAATGAGCCAAATACATTCGATCTTAAAATTGAGAATGTTCAAAATGTAAATTGTTATAATGGAAGCAATGGTAGTATAGATGTTACTATCGTAGACTTGTTAATCAATGCAAACAATCCTAATAGTGCAGGTAGATTTGATTACGTGATCCGTGACGCTTCAAACACAATTGTAAGAAGTGGTTCATCTGCAACAGCTGGTCCAACTACAATTTCTGGATTGTCATATGGAGTTTACAGTATTACAGGTATTCTATTAGATACACCTTTCTGTGAAGCAACTAAAAACTTTACTATTACACAGCCAGCTGCAGCTTTAGCTGTAACGGCAACTAAGAAAGATATTACTTGTATTGCAGGTAATAATGATGGTAGAATTATAGCGTCTGCAACAGGTGGATGGCCAGGAGGATACAAGTACGAGTTAAGAATTGGTACTAATATTATCACTCCATATCAAGATTCTCCTATTTTTGCGAATTTAGTAGAAGGTAACTATACTGTTTATGTAACAGACGGTAAATGTGAAGCATCATTTAGTGTTCCATTGGTAAATCCAACACCTATTAGTGTTGTTATCGCAACAGATAAAACATTACTGCTTTGTTTTGAAGATAAAGATGCTACAATAACGGTAAATACAGTAACTGGAGGTTCTGGTAACTATACATTTACTTTACGTGGAACATTAGCAGATGGAACACAAATCGTTAGAGCAGCGCAGCCAAGCAGAACATTTGCTGGATTAGGTGCAGGAACTTATCAAGTAACAGCTTCCGATGATTGGACTTGTAGTAATGTATCAAATACAATTACTATTAGACAGCCAAATGTTGTTAAAGCTTCTTTAGCTATTGATAGAACAGAAACTTGTCAAATTACGCCAAGAGTTGTCCTTACTGCAACAGGAGGAACTGCTCCTTACTATTATAGTGTTGATGGAATTACATATAATCCAACATCATTTACTAGTTCTGTTCCAATTGATTTACCAAGAACTACAGCTAAGGTAACTTATACATACTATGTAAGAGATACAAACGGATGTTTAAGCGTAGTATCTAACGGAGTTACTTTTGATCCAGTTCCTGCAATTGTATTCGAAACATTAAGCCATACAGATATTCAATGTACTGGAGATGTAAAAGGAACAATTACGGCTATTGCAAAAGGAGGGTTAGGTAATTTCACTTACATTTTAACAGATGTAAACGGAAATCCAATTACGCCAGCTCCAGCGCAAGCGTATCCTGGTGAATTTACAGATTTACCTGTAGGATTCTACAGAGTTAGAGCAGTAAGTTTAGATTGTACTCAGCCATCTGAGATAATTGAGATTACAGAACCGGCACAAGCTTTAACAGCGACATTAGATGTTGTTAATGTTACTTGTTCAGGATTCAACAACGGTAAGATAACAGTTAATGCTGTAGGAGGAACAGGAAGATATGTTTATGCAATTTCACCAAATTTAAGACAGTTCTTTGATTCTAATATTTTTGAAAACTTAAGACCAGGTACTTACATCGTAAGAGTTCAGGATGAAAATGGTTGTTACCAAGATTACGAAGAGACAATCACACAACCAGATCCAATTGAAATTACAGAGGATCTTACTTTAAGAGAAGAAGAACATTGTTCAGGTGAACATGATGCTCAATTTGCAATTGATATAATTGGAGGAACAATGCCATACAGTTATAGTTTAGACAATCAAAATGGACCGTTTACTCCAGGTGATACTACACAAACTAAATTTGTATTCTCTAACCTTGCAGGTGGAACGCATGTTGTTTATATCGTAGATGCTAACCAATGTTCTCAAGAAATTACAATCGATTTGGCATTGCCAGTTACACTTAATCCTACGTATGAAGTAACTTACGATTGTGTGAACAATGCACAGTCTAATATGGTTGTTATTTCGATAGATAAGTCTAATACAGATCCAACGCAAATCAGTTATGCATTAGATACTGGAGCATTCCAGCCAAGTAATATCTTTATAGATGTTCCTGCAGGACCACATTATGTTACAGTAAGACATACTAACGGATGTGAAGTATCAACAGAATTGTTTGATGTAAATGCAGTTGATCCATTAAGTCTAATAGATGTAACGAAGCAGACTACAGAAATTAACACGATTACGGTGAAAGCTTCTGGAGGTGTTGCGCCTTATGAATACAGTTTTAATGGAGAACCATTCTCTTCATCAAACACTTATAGAATCTATAAATCAGGCATTTATAAAGTGATTGTAAGAGACAAAAACGGTTGTGAGGCTACAATAGACGTTGAAGGTAAATTCTATGATTTCTGTATGCCAAACTACTTTACACCAGATGGTATCGGTTCTAATAATACTATTGGTCCTGATTGTGGTGCATTGGCTTACAAAGATCTAACATTCGATGTTTACGACAGATACGGTAGAGTAGTTGGTAAATATAGAGTTGGAGGAAAATGGGATGGTAGATATCATGGAAACGAATTACCAACAGGAGATTACTGGTATGTTCTTAAACTAAATGATCCAAAAGATAATAGAGAGTTTGTTGGACATTTCACATTATACAGATAACAAAATTATAGCCCCAATGATGTTATCTAAAAAAATTATTACAATGAAAAAGTTTATTTTATCCTTAGTACTCATGGCTGTAACAACAAGTTACAGCCAAGAGTTAAACCTACCAGTGTTTACGCAGTATTTAGCTGATAACCCTTTTATTCTTTCGCCTGCTTATGCGGGTATTGGAGACAACCTCCGAATTAGAGCCAATGGTTTAACGCAGTGGGTCGGAATTAAAGATGCGCCAGATAACCAATCATTGTATGCAGATTTTCGTGTCCTAGATCGTTCTGGGGTTGGTATTTCGTTGTATAACGATAGCAATGGTAATACAAGACAAACCGGAGCTAAAGTTTCGTTTGCTCACCACCTTATTTTAGATTATTATTCTGAAAAATATCTATCATTTGGTATTTCATATAACTTCAATAGTTTTCGTTTAGAAACAGGAAACTTTACTGGAGATGTGAATGGTGTTCCAGTACCTTTAGATCCTTCGATTACCGACAATCGTTACAATTCAAATAATAACTTTGACATTAGTGCTTTGTATCGTCATAAAGGATTTTATCTTAGTTTTAATGCCAACAACGTTTTGAAGAAAAATACAGATAAGTACAGAGGAGTAGAGCCAGATTTGCTTTCAAACTTTCAGGTATATTCTGGATTTACTTTTAGAGACGGAGAAAATAGACGTATAGAATATGAACCATCCGTTTTCTTGCAGTATTTTGCAAGTGACCAACGTTCTACAACCGATTTTAACTTTAAATACAGACGTTACAATCGTTACGAAGATTATTATTGGATCGGAGTTTCATACCGTTTCTTAAATGACCAGTTTCCAAAGCCATTAGCAATGGGACCAATGGCTGGTTTTATGAAATCAAAATTCTATTTTGCTTACTCTTACCAGTTAATGTTTAACGGTCTTGGTACTTACAATTCAGGAACACATTCAATTACAATTGGATTTGATTTCTTACAATCTATCAGTAACTGTCCTTGTACGCAGAGTCCAGTTCACGATTAATCGTCAAATAACGATTATATTGTAAGCCCGAAAAAGGCTATCATTTTAAAGCGAGTCGCAACATTAGGTGTTTTTACCGCAATAATTTGAAATAAAGCTGCAATAACATTAAATTTGAGTTTTATCGTTTTGTTTTTCAAAAAGGTATAAACCAAATTTGAACCATGAAAGCAAAATTTTCATTTTATGCGAAACACATAGTATTGTGCCTCGCTTTTTTATTTTTGCCGTACGCATTTACGTCAACCAATACCGTTTTTTCATTACCGCATTTGTACACCGATGCGCATGACAGGATTTACTTCTTTATCTATTTCACGCTTCTTTGTTTTTTTTACTTCAACTATTATTATTTAATTCCGAAACTTTACTTTTCAGATAAAAAGCTTCTGTACTATTTAATCGTAATCGTTTTTCTTTTATTCTTTCTTTGGATTTCAACTGTTTTGGATCATCCAAGCCGAAACTTTTTAGATTTCGAATACCATTCAGGAAAGTTTGCCGGTCATCCTAAACCATTTGATGGAAGATTTCCACCACCTCCGCATGGGAATTACCCCATGTCTTTTGGATTTAAGGGAGGACCACCAACTCAATACGGGCATACGACACTTGTATATCTAATTGGCGTAGCTACCAGTCTGCTTTTTGCTATTTCTGGAAGACTGCAGAGTGTGGAGAAAGAAAAAGTAAAATCTGAATTAGCCTTTTTAAAAGCACAAATTAATCCGCATTTCTTGTTTAATACATTGAATAGTATTTATGCGCTTGCCTTAAAAAAAGATGACAAAACACCAGATGCTGTGGTGCAATTGTCCGAGCTAATGCGTTACATTATGGTCAATTCTAATGATGAGGTTATCGATTTAACCAAAGAAATCAATTACATCAGCAATTTTATTTCTCTTCAAAAAACACGTTTAGGAAATACAGTAAATATCAATTATTCAGTAGTAGGAAGCACACACGGAAAAGTAATAACACCGCTTATTTTAATTTCTTTTATAGAAAATGCTTTCAAATATGGTGTGAATCCCGATCAGACTTCCGAAATTTATATTAAAATTGATATTGAAGAAGAAATACTAACTTTATACGTTTCTAATAAAAAGACATTCTCAGTTCAATCTGATTCTGGTATTGGACTTCAGAATACAGTGGAAAGATTAAAGTTGGTATATCCTAACAAACATGCTTTAATGATTGAAGATACAGCAGAAAAGTATGTCGTAAATTTGAGCGTTAAAATACGATGATAAAAGCAATAGCCTTAGATGACGAGCCATTAGCATTAGAAATCCTTCAGAGTTTATGTGATACTATTGATTACATAGATTTGGAACGGACTTTTACAAAATCGGATGAAGCATTTAAATATCTAAAAAAATACCCTGTCGATCTGCTCTTTCTGGATATCAACATGCCATCGATTTCTGGATTAGATTTTTATAAAAAACTACCGCACAAAACCATGGTCATTTTTACAACATCTTATTCTGAATTTGCTGTTGAAGGTTTTACATTAAGCGCAACCGATTATTTATTAAAACCAATTTCCCTTTCAAGATTTCAACTCGCAGCCGAAAAAGCGTATTCGCAATGGAAACTGCAAAACCAAAACATCGAGCAACAGTATCTTTTCATTCGTGCCGATTACAGTCTTATTAAAATCTTATTTTCGGATATCTTGTATATTGAAGGTTTGGATGATTATGTAAAGATTCATATCAAAGATCAAAAAACGGTTGTTGCACGTATGACCTTAAAAGCAATCATTCAAAAATTGCCTGAGACTGAATTTGTGCGTGTACATCGTTCCTTTATTATTCCCATTTCCAAAGTTTCTAAAATAAGAAACAAAATCATTTACATTGATCAGGTCGAAATTCCAATTAGTGCAAGTTACGAAGAAGCTTTTTTTACTCTTTTCGAAGGGAAATGATTAAATTTTTGAAAGAGAATTTTATTACAAAAAAATATATTTCATCTGTTTACCTCATAAATTATAACGTTTACCTCAAACTTTTTACAACGTCTCAATTTCCAATAATTTTACTTCAAAATAACTGTTAATCATTTCATTGAATAACATTTAAAAAGACAAAAAAATGGAAAGAAAAGAATTTTTAAGAGGCTTGGGTTTAGTAGGAATTGGTACTTTGGCCATTCCAATTATAAACGCATGCAGTAAAGATGGTGACTCATCAGAGGCATCAACTGGAACAGATTCAGGTTCAAGTTCAGGGTCTGGATCATCTTCAAGCAGCTGTTCGGTAACACCATCAGAAACCGCAGGTCCATTTCCAACCATTACACCATCATCTTTGGTAAAATCAAATATTGTGATGGATAGAACTGGAGTGGCTTTTACTATTAAAATCACAATCAAAAATACCAAAGCAAGTTGTGCTGTACTAAAAGACGCGATTGTCGATATTTGGCATTGCGATAAAGATGGATATTATTCAGAATACGGAGGAACATCAATGCAGTCTGTCAATTATACTTCTTATCACTTTTTAAGAGGAAGACAAACTACAGACGAAAATGGCTTGGTAACTTTTACGTCTATTTTTCCAGGATGGTATTCAGGTCGTGCCACTCATATTCACGTTCATATTTACAATGCAAGCGGTACTTCTTTATTGGTAACACAAATTGCATTTCCAGAAGGAACCAATAGTGCAGTGGCTACAGTAAACGCATCAACGGCAAATGGTTATACCAAAGGATTGTCTGGTTACACTTATAATGCGTCTGACAATGTGTTCTCTGATTCAGTGGCAAATGAATTAGGAACAGTTACAGGAAGTATCAGTGAAGGGTATGTTCTAACGCATACGATCAACGTTGCAAGTTAGTTTTTTAAAATAGTTTACCATGATAGCGCAGATTCAAGCCCAAATTTATAAGTCCGATTTAAGAGGCGTTTTCAATTCAGGAAAACACAATTGTTTTGCGACTTTTAATTTTGAACAATATCAGGATTTATCTAGAAATGCATTTGGATCGTTAAAAATTTTGAATGAGGTAATATTGGCACCACAGCAACGCATTACCCGACTTATAAAATCAAAAACAAATGTCATTATTCTGCCTCTGTTTGGCGGAATCGAATATAAAGATAGTATTGGCAATGCTGAGTTTTTGCGTGTAGATCAAATTCGGGTTCTCGCCGCTGATGACGAATTAAATGTTGAAATCTTTAATCCTTATGATAATGAAAATGTGAGTTATCTCGAAATCGAATTTGATATGGGAAAACAGTATTTCAAGAACTATTTCCAACAGTATAAATTTGATTTTAGTTTACATAACAAACTTTATTCTTTGTTTGAAGTGGAAAGAGCACTTGGATTTATCGGAATATACGATGGAAGAAAACACGGATCGTTTACTTTGAGAAATTCCAAAAATGGTGTTTTTGTTTTTGTACTCAACGGTGCTTTTGAAGTAGAAGACCGACTTTTGGAAGCCAAAGACGGATTAGCTTTAAGGGAAACTAGTAAAATTGAATGGGAAGCTCTTTCAGAAAATGCCATTATAATGGTGATAGAAGTTCCATTAAAAGCACTTAATTCATGAAAATCACCAGAATAAAATTGGCTTATCGTATTATTATAGATAATTCGTCCTCTTCTTTGTGGGATAAATATGTTTTTGAAGATACATTCAAAGAATACCAGATGCAGAGCCAGCAGTTCAATTCAAGAACAAGTCCGAAGAATACCTTTCGAGAATTACTGAGTGAAAACGAAAAAGCAAAACAGCTGCATTTCTTAACAGGAATCGCGGCGAGCGGTTATGTGGAACAATTAAAAGGAAATTTTCATCGTGTTACAGATGTTTTAGGTAACAACTATTTTCCTTTTCTCAATTATCAGTTGGACATTATAAATACAGATATAACCGATATATCCAAACACAAAATTGGAATTACTTTTTACACGCCTTTATTAAATTATTTCGGAATTATTGAAGGAAATTATTTGGTTTCTAAAAACGTTGAAAGTCAAAACGAATATGAAACCATCATGTTTCCAGTTCAGAACAATTTGTCTATTTGTTTTATTCAGACAGAAGACTAATTCATCGTCCAAAAACAAAAAATAAATCCTAATTCATTTTTTGCCTTTCCTGTTTTTCTGTTGACAGGAAAGGTTTTTTTATAAAAGGCAGTATTGAATTGTGGTCTAAAATTGTTTTTATTCTTAAATAAACCATTTTTTTTGTAAATTTATAACGTTTTCGTTCTTTTTCTTGCTTCTTTTTTAGTTTATTCGAATTTATTACAAGTCTAAAAGTCCTATATTTGTTTTTCTTTCTAAAAAAAACTAAAAATTATCAAGATGAAAACTTTAAACGATTTCGATTTTAAAAATAAAAAAGCAATTATCCGTGTAGACTTTAATGTGCCGTTGGATGAGAATTTTAATGTAACGGATACTACACGTATTGAAGCAGCAAAACCAACTATTGATGCTATTTTAGCACAAGGCGGAAGTGTAATCTTAATGTCGCATTTAGGAAGACCAAAAGGTGCAGAGGAAAAATACTCTTTAAAACATATTTTAAAAACAGCTTCTGAAATTTTAGGAGTTGAAGTTAAGTTTGCTGAAAACTGTATTGGAGAGCCAGCTCAGACAGCTGCTAAAAACTTACAGCCAGGTGAAGTTCTTTTATTAGAAAATTTACGTTTCCACGCTGAAGAAGAAGAAGGAAATGTTGTTTTTGCTAAAGAATTAGCTTCTCTTGGAGATATTTATGTAAACGATGCATTTGGTACAGCTCATAGAGCGCACGCATCGACTACAATCATTGCACAGTTTTTCGAAAACAAAAAATGTTTCGGAACATTATTGGCTAAAGAAATAGACAGTTTAAACAAAGTTCTTAAAAACAGTGAAAAACCTGTAACAGCTGTTCTTGGTGGTTCTAAGGTTTCGTCTAAAATCACGGTTATAGAAAATATCTTAGATAAAGTAGATCACATGATTATTGGTGGAGGTATGACATTTACTTTCATTAAAGCACAAGGTGGAAAAATTGGTGAATCAATCTGCGAAGATGACAAACTAGATTTAGCTTTAGAAATCTTAAGATTAGCAAAAGAGAAAAATGTTCAAGTTCATATTCCGGTTGATGTTGTTGCTGCAGATGATTTCTCAAACACAGCAAACACTCAGATTGTAGATGTAACTGCAATTCCTGACGGATGGCAAGGTTTGGATGCAGGTCCAAAATCTTTGGAGAACTTCAAAAAAGTAATTTTAGAGTCTAAAACAATTCTTTGGAATGGTCCATTAGGCGTTTTTGAAATGGAAACTTTCTCTAAAGGAACAATCGCATTAGGAGATTATATTGCAGAAGCTACTGCAAACGGAGCATTTTCATTAGTAGGAGGAGGAGATTCTGTTGCTGCTGTAAAACAGTTCGGATTTGAAGATAAAATGAGCTACGTTTCTACTGGTGGCGGGGCTATGCTTGAAATGTTAGAGGGAAGAATTTTACCTGGTATCGCTGCGATTCTAGACTAAAATATCACAATTAACATTTTTTTAATTAGTTTTCTTCGATAAAGGGTTTATTTTTGCAAAAGTACACTTCTCGTAATTATTTGAATTACAGAATTTTAAAATAATGTTATATGATTGTAAGGAAAATATCAATAGTGGTTTCTGCTTTCTTTACGATGGCTGCCTTTTCACAAGAAACAGCATCAACTTTAGAAAGTAAACCAGAAGTTAAGTTAACATATTTAGATTCTATTAAAAGTACATTCAAAAGAAACGATCTAGCTTCAAAAGTAGATAGTTTATGGATGAACGAATTAGTAAGTTTGGATATTTATGACGACCTGACCAAAGACATTCAAACCATCAACAAAGACGTTACTGTTGATCAAGAACTGCCGACCGAATTGCTAAAACAGCGTTTGGCAGCGATGAATGAGAAATCACCTTTTGAGATTGAATACAATCAAGGTTTAGAAAATATAATAAAGTCATTTCTTAAGAACCGTAAAAAATCGTTTTCTCGATTAATGGCTTTATCAGAATATTATTTCCCAATCTTTGAGGAGTCTTTTGCAAAAAGCAATGTTCCTTTGGAAATAAAATATTTAGCCGTTGTAGAATCTGCTTTAAATCCTAAAGCAGTTTCTAAAATGGGCGCCACGGGACTTTGGCAGTTTATGTATGGAACCGGAAAACAATACGCTTTAAAAATCGATTCGTATATTGACGAGAGAAGCGACCCTCTTAAAGCTACTGCTGCCTGTTCTGAATACATGACCAAGATGTTCAATATTTTTGGTGACTGGGAACTGGTTTTAGCATCTTACAACTCAGGACCAGGAAATGTTACTAAAGCAATTCGTCGTTCTGGCGGAAAAACCAAATACTGGGACATCCGTAATTACCTTCCAAAAGAAACTCAAGGTTATGTTCCCGCTTTCTTAGCAACAATGTATCTTTTTGAATATCATAAAGAACACGGAATTAACCCAGAAAGAGCTGTCGTTAAAAACTTTGAAACCGATACGATAGCAATCAAAAATCAAATGTCTTTCAAACAGATTGCCGATTTGTTAGACATGCCACAATCTCAGATTCAGCTTTTAAATCCATCTTATAAAATGAATGTGGTTCCTTATTATCAAGGAGAACAGCATTTTATCAGACTTCCAAAAGATAAAATCGCAACTTTTGTTTCCAATGAAGAACAGATTTATGCTTATGTGAAACATGATACAGAGTTTCGATCGACTTCTTCAAGACTGGCTGTGAAATATGCTCCAAAAGCAAAACCAGCTGCGACAAAACCAGCAGCAGTTGAGAAAGGGGATTTCGAATTTTATAAAGTTAGAAAAGGAGATAATTTAGGAGCAATTGCAGCTAAATATGATGTGAGTATTTCAGAAATTAAAAAATGGAATAACTTGAAAACTAATGCAGTAGCAATTGGAAGAAGCTTAAAAATTAAATCTGAAGAGGAAGCTCCTGTTAAGACAATTCCTGCTGTAGATAGAGAACAAGCTGTTGCATCTGCAGAAAATAAAGAGAAAACAGCTGTAGATATGGACTATGTTGTGGTAGCTGGAGATAATTTAGGCAGCATTGCAAAGAAATTCGGTACGACTATTGCGGAGTTAAAAGAACTTAACAATTTAACTTCAAATAACATTGGTTTAGGAAAAACATTAATTATTTCTAAAGCAGCAATAGTGATAGAAGAGCCGGCTTCAACAGCAATTGCATCAAACTCGGTTGATACATTCAAGAAAAAAGCAACTTCTAAAAACGTTAGTGAAGATTATTACGTTAAAAAAGGAGATTCTTTATACAGCATTTCTAAAAAATATCCTGGAGTAACCATTTCAGATATAAAAAAATGGAATGACATTAAAGATGAAGATATTAAACCGGGAATGAAACTTAAAATAAACGGATAAAAGAAAAATCTTATTTAAATTTGGGTTTTATTTCATAAATTAAGAAAATGAATAAAACCCATTTTTTATTGCTATTACTTCCGTTTTTATTGATTTCTTGTCTTAAAGGAGGAAAACAAGATGAATCTGTTTCTGGAAAACCCAATACTATTTCAATTATTATTGATGATCAATTATGGTATGGAGAAGTAGGTGATAGTATTCGAAATAAATTTGCTTCACCGGTTCTAGGACTTACACAAGAAGAACCACTTTTTACCATCAACCAATATCCAGCGCGTCTGCTGGAAGGATTTGTGACTGACAGCCGAAGTATTATCGTGGTTAAAAAAACAACGGCCGAAAAATTCGAAATCATTCACAGTAAAACATTACCCCACAATACTTTCCGTATATACGAAAAATCAATCGATGATCTTATCTGTAGCATCGAACAAAACTCTGCGGAAATAATTAGGCAGATTCGCAATGCCGAAATTGAAAAAGTGCAGGAAGATAACCGCAAGTCACTTTTGAATCCAGCAATTATCAAGAATAAATTCCACATGAATATTCAGATTCCAACAGGATATGAATATATGTTGCACAAAAAGAATTTTATCTGGCTGAAAAAAGAGATTATTAGTGGTAATACAAGTTTACTGGTTTATCAAATACCATTGCATAATTTTGAAAAAAGGAAAGATATCGTCAATTCCATAGTACGCATGCGCGATTCTGTCGGACGCTACATAAAAGGTCGTGAACCCAATACGCCTATGATTACGAGCGAAGCTTATGCACCTTATTTTTCAAAAGTAACTTTAGATGGCAAAGAAGCTTTTGAAACCAAAGGAACTTGGGAATTAAAGAACGATTTTATGGCAGGTCCTTTTATCAATTATGCTATTGTAGATAAAATGTATAACCGTCTTTTGGTTATTGAAGGTTTTTGTTATTCACCATCCAATCAAGAACGAGATTTAATGCTGGAGCTAGAAGCCATTATCAAATCGGTTAAAGTGGAGAAGAGGTAGTTTTTTCTTATCCGTAAAGTTCGCAAGGTTTTACGCAAAGAACTCAAAGATATTTTTTACCACTAATTTCACTAATTACGCCAATTCATAGTTTTAAATTATAAAAAAAATTTGTGCTAATTTGTGTAATTTGTGGCAAAAGCAAAAAGAGAAAATCCCTTTAATCTGTGTGAAAAACCACCGCGCTCTTTGCGATTAATTTTAACCGCAATCCCGATAGCTATCGGGAGCTAAGATATACACAAAGTTCGCAAAGCTTAAAAAACTTTGCGAACTTTACTTTTATATAATGACAAATAACTTAGCGTGCTTTGCGTAAAACCCTAGCGCTCTTTGCGGTTAAACAAACATTCGCATAAACGTAAAACATCAAAGCTGAAACCAAAAACAAAACATTTTAATATATTTCTTACTTTTGTTTTTGTAACAAACATAAAAACAAATAGTTATGAAAAAATTAACCGCAACAGTAGTATTGTTTGTAATGTGTTTTATTTCTTGTAAAAAAGAAGTAAAAACCGAAACAGTAACCGAACCAAAAGTTTCAGACAGCATTAAAACAGAAGAGTCAGTAGTCGAAAAACCAGCAGACTCTGCAGCAGTAGCCAAAGCATGGCAAGATTTTGCAACTCCGGGCGAACCTCATAAATTAATGGCTGATGAAGTAGGAACATGGAATTGTGAAATGACCTTTTGGTATGAACCAAATGGAAAACCCGAAAAAGCATCCTCAGTGGCGACCATCAAAATGATTTTAGGCGGACGTTATCAAGAAGCAAATTATGTCGGAAAAATAATGGGCGCTCCGTTTGAAGGTAAAAGTACATTGGCTTTCAATAATGCAAGTAAAGAATACACCTCTATTTTTATTGATAACATGGGAACCGGAATGATGGTTGGAATTGGTAAATATGACGAAAGTACAAAAAGTGTCGAATTCAAAGGAGAATTTGTAGATCCAGCCACCGCAAAAAAATCATCTTACCGGGAAGTTTATACCATTGTAGATCCAAAAACACGAAAAATGGAAATGTACGATACAAAAAATGGTACAGAATATAAAAGCATGGAAATTCTAATGAAGAAGAAGTAATTTTTTTCAGCCACAAAGGCGCTAAGGCATAAAGGTTTTGTTTCAGTTCTTAACGAAACTTGTATTTGTGTCTTAGCGCCTTTTATATTTTCAGTTGAAAATAAAACTTAACTTTGCGTCTTAGTGCCTTTGTGGCAGATTTGTGCCTTAGTAGAAAAAAACTTAGCGACTTTGTGATTTTGCAAGATTCAAACGCAATCTTAAGAATAACTTTGTGCCTTAGCGCCTTCGTGGCAAAAAAACAGCGAAATGTTAAAATGGAAAATAAAGCCTTTTGAGGCATTAAATGTAAACGAACTATACGATGTGCTCAGATTGCGAAGTGAAATCTTTGTAGTAGAGCAAAACTGCGTTTATTTGGATCTTGACGGCAAAGACAAGAAAGCTTTACATTTAATTGGAGAATATGAAGGCAAAATTGTGGCCTATTCCCGTTTATTCGATGCTGGTATTTCATTTGATAATGCTTCAATCGGAAGGGTAGTTGTTGATGCCAATTACAGAGACAGAAAATGGGGACACGAATTAATGCGAGAAGCTATTGCAGGTATTAAATCCAACTTTGGAAAAGACAAAATAACGATTGGAGCACAATTATATCTAAAGAAGTTTTACGAAAGCCACGGTTTTGTACAGACAAGCGAAATGTATTTAGAAGATGATATTCCGCACATTGAGATGATACGGGAGCTATGCTAAAAAAATAAGCAGAATATTCTTTTATTTTTTGAAATCATATAAAATATAAAAGAGAAAAACATCACATTGAAAAAATTTACCCTAATCTGATATTTTAATAACTTTTATTGGATGTATTAAAACTAATAGGTTGGTATTTTTGATGTTAGATTATTTTAGTAAAAGCTATAATTTTTTTTAACATAAGCTAACTATACCAAAACCATTGTTTTTTGAAAGCCGCTTGGAAAGTATTTCTTAGTGGCTTTTTTATTGCTTTTGTCGCGAAGGCATTAGTCGCAAAGTTTAATTAATCCTAAAATGAGAAAGAATACCCTTTGCGTCTTAGTGCCTTCGCGGCAACCATTCTCTACATTTTTAAAATCGTTTTATATTCTGTCTGGTTATTTAATACACTTACAGCTCTTTTAATTTCTGAATTGTTTTTGATGTAAAACTGATACAAACCTTCCTGATATTGGTATCTCTTAATTAGTTCTTCCTGAATCATGTTTTTGATTTCTTTTTGGTTTTTATCCAATAAAGTCGTTTCGCTTTTTTCTAAAGCCGCTAATAATTGCTGATATTCGGGAGCAATAGTTTCGTCAATTTTTTCATTTTTTGCTGCGGCTAATGTATTTTTCAAAGCCACTTCGGTTTCTGTATCAAATGTGATTTTGTTGGTTTTCAAATATTGCTTGAAAGCAGCATAATCTGTATCTGTGATGGTTGGAATTTTATCTCCAAGATTTGGGTTTTTATAATAATACGTTGTTGCATAATCAAAAACGCCATCATTTTTAATCAAAGCTGTTGCGATTGCACTAGTTTTAGTTTCTTCCAATTCGATATCTGGTAAAACGCCGCCACCGTCATAAACCGTTCTTCCTTTTCGAGTTTTAAAAGCGTTAAAGTTTTTAGCATCCGTTTTTGTTGCAACTCCGTTTTTGTCTTTATGTGCATAATCCAAAGCTTGAATACATCTGCCCGAAGGCGTATAATATCTCGAAATAGTCACTTTTAATTGCGTTCCATAAGTCAGATCAACAGAACGTTGTACCAAACCTTTTCCGAAACTTCTGCTGCCTAAAACCACGGCGCGATCCAAATCCTGTAAAGCACCGGAAACAATTTCAGATGCCGAAGCACTTCTTCCGTTTACTAAAATCGCTAACGGAATTTGAGTGTCGACTGGTTCTTTTTGTGTTTTATAAGTGTTGTTGTGTTTTTCGATTCGGGATTTTGTCGTTACAATAACTTCATTCTTTGGAACAAATAAATTACAGATATCAATGGCTTCGTTTAGTAATCCTCCAGGGTTTCCTCTTAAATCTAAAACGATTTGTGTTGCGCCGTCTGCTTTTAATTTCTCTAAAGCTTCTTTTACTTCGTTTGAAGCTTTTCTGCTAAAATGTGCCAAAACTATATATCCGGTTTTATCATCAATTTTTCCGTAAAAAGGAACCGATTTAATATCGACTTCATCCAAAACTAAAACAGTAGTATTAGGTTTTCCCTGACGCAGGTATTTGATATTGATTTTAGTGTTTTTTGTTCCTTTTAATAATTGAGAAGCATCGTCTTTAAAATCGGCAATCAAAACATCGCCAATCTGGATAATTTCGTCGCCCGCTTTTAATCCGGCTTTGTCAGCAGGATAATTTTTGTAAGGTTCGCGAACAACCAAACGGTCTTTTTTTCTGGAAATCAAAGCACCGATTCCTGTGTATTCTCCTGTATTATTGATTTTGAAGTTGACAACATCCTGTTCGTTAAAATAAACCGTGTACGGATCAAGACTTGCCAGCATGCTTTTAATGGCTTTATCCATCAAATCCCCTGGATTGGTATCGTCTACATAATTCGTATTTACGGCCTTGAATAAGGTTGTGAAAATCTCAATCTGTTTGGCAATTTCAAAGAAATCTTCTTTAAAACTGGTTCCCACAAACAACATTCCCGCCGCAGCGACTGGTATAATAAATTTCTTTTTGAAATACGGATACATGATTATTCTTTTTTTCTTCTTTTTAATCTTCTTCTAATAAAATAGGCAAATACTACAATTAAAATTACAAACGGCCAGGCACTTAATAAAGAAAGCAATAAATCGGATAAAGTATAGAATCCTGATTTAACTGCGTTCCAAATTTTGGAACCGTATGATATTTTAACGCCTTCTTTTTCGGCAATTGTTTTATAAAATTCTATGGTGATCGTGCTTTCAGAAACACGGCTTTCTAAATATTTCAGCTGACCTTCCTTGGCTTCAATTTCTTCACGAATGGTTGAAATCTGTTCTTCAATTTCTAAAATTTCGCTGACTTTGTTTGCTTTCTTTAAAATTTCAAGATAACGTTCTTCTAGTTTTTTCTTGGTCTTTAGCCTTGAAGTCAGATCAATAAATTGTTCTGTAACATCTTGAGCAGAAATATTTTTAACCTCAAAATAAGAAACACCTTTGGAGACATCATTTATAAAACGGTCAAAATTCTGGCTTGGTACTTTTATAGTAAGATTTCTAAAAAGTGTGGCAAAATCTTTTCCTTCAGAATCGTTTATAATTCTTGCTTTACTATTCGAAACGGCTTTTTGAATTTGACTGAATGAATTTTCTAAATTATCAGTTTCGAATTTTAAAGTCGCTTCTTTTATGATTTTTTGCTCGATTTGTTCTTTCTCTTTTGGAACTGGCGGAGCTTTTGGATCTGCACTTTTTTCATAAGAATCCGAACTGCTTTTTGGAGGAAGCTGGACTGTTGCGATAGCATAATTTTCTTCTGCTGAAGCCGAAGATTTACTACAACCTAAAAGAATTAAAACCAAAACCAATAAAAAGAAAAGTCGACGCATAAAATTTCAATTTAGAGCTAAAACTACGATTTTTTTGTCTAATTTGATTATTAATCTTACGTTTTGGGATTTACGATTCGGTTTTCTGTTCAGAATCCTGTGTTTTGTTTATCTGAGCAGTAAACTTCTCAAATAACTGAATCGTTTTGGTGTTGATTTCATCGTAAGATAATCGGTCTTTGGTCTGATAAAAAAGCATAATCGAATATTTTTCATTTAGATTATCCAAAAGCAAATGTTTGTTCAAACGATAGGTTTCTCTTAAAACTCTTTTGAAATAATTGCGGTCAACAGCTTTCTTGAAATATTTCTTGGAAACCGAAACACCAATTTTAGTCTGTTCTTCTGAATTTTCTTCCGCTTGACGGTAAACCAAACGAAGCGGGTATTTGGAAACCGATTTTCCTTCAGAAAACAGTAATCCAATAGTGGTTTTGCTTTTTAAACGCTCGTTTTTAGGGTATTTGAAGTTCATTTAATTCAGAAAAGATTTGCAAATTCTGCGACAAAGGTACAATTAAACCAGAAAATCGGTTATTGTTTTCAATTTTAATAAGTCTAAAAATATATTTACTACTTTTGCGCATTAATTTTTGAAGCATGGAAAAAATTATTTCTTATCCAATATCGGTAATTTATTATTTATTATTTGGTTTATGTTTGGTTGTTTTTCACCCAATTCAGTGGATTTGCTTAAATTTATTCGGATATCAGGCACACAAGAAAAGTGTAGATTATCTGAATTTCTGTCTTCTAAAATGTACAAATTTAGTAGGGACAAGATATACAGTGAAAGGTGTAGACACAATTCCGAAAGGTGCTCCGATTATTTTTGTGGCAAATCATCAAAGTATGTACGATATCGTGGCAATGATTTGGTACTTTAGACGTTTTCATTGTAAATTTGTAAGTAAGAAGGAATTAGGAAGCGGAATTCCGAGTGTTTCTTATAATCTGAAACACGGAGGATCTGTCTTAATTGACCGTAAAGACCCTAAACAAGCGATACCAGTTATCAAAGGCTTGTCTGAATATATCGAAAAACACACAAGATCTGCCGTTATTTTTCCAGAAGGAACAAGAAGCAAAACGGGTAAACCAAAAGAATTCGCTCAAAGCGGTTTAAAAATTTTATGCAAATACGCACCATCTGCGTATGTTGTACCAGTAAGTATTAATAATTCCTGGAAAATAGTAAAGTATGGAATGTTTCCAGTTGGTTTAGGAAACCATTTGACATTTACGGCGCACCAGGCTTTGGCTGTAAAAGACTATAAGTTTGAAGAGTTGATGGAAATTACTGAGAAAGCAGTTAAAGAAGGAATAAATGAGTATAAACAGGTTTAGGTTTTAGTCCGAGCTACAACGTAAACTCAAATTTAAAATAAGTAATGTCTATAAAAAACATTAGATTAGAAGTAATGCAGTTTTTGGAAAAAAACGTGGATAGCTTCGTTGAACAGTATTTAATTCCAGTGGAAAAAATTTGGCAACCGTCGGATTTTTTACCAAATTCTGAAGGAGAAAATTTCTTTGAGGAGGTAAAAGAATTACGCGAAATTGCTAAAGAATTACCATACGATTTCTGGGTTACGCTTGTGGGTGATACAATCACCGAAGAAGCTTTGCCTACATATGAGTCTTGGTTAATGGATGTAGAAGGAGTAGATCAGGTAGAAAATGGTGGTAATGGTTGGTCTAAATGGATCCGTCAATGGACCGGAGAAGAAAACCGCCACGGAGATCTTTTAAATAAATACTTGTATTTGTCTGGTCGTGTAAACATGCGTGAAATCGAAATGACGACACAGCATTTGATCAACGACGGTTTTGATATTGGAACTGGAACTGACCCGTACAAAAACTTTGTATACACTAGTTTTCAGGAATTAGCCACTTATGTATCTCACAATAGAGTATCGCAGATTGCAAAGAAATTTGGAGATAATAAATTGTCTAAAATGTGTAAAATGATTGCAGGTGACGAAATGCGTCATCATCATGCATATAGTGAATTTGTTACCAGAATTTTCCAGGTTGATCCTAGCGAAATGATGTTGGCTTTTCAATACATGATGAAGCAAAAAATCGTTATGCCAGCTCACTTTTTAAGAGAATCTGGACAAAAAATCAGCACTGCTTTTGAGCAGTTTTCAGATTCTGCACAGCGTATTGGTGTTTATACAGCAACAGATTATGTAGATATCATGCAGAAATTAATGAACAAATGGGAGATTGATAAAATTTCTAATTTGACTGATGAAGCAGAAAAAGCACGTGATTATTTAATGAAATTACCTGCACGTATGGCTAAAATCTCTGAGAGAATTGTGATTCCAAAAGAATCGCACATCTTTAAATGGGTAGAACCTGCTAGACTTTAAAATTTTAGATTTCTGATCTTAGATTTTAGATTAGAATTTGGGATTTTAGAACTTGGAACTTAAAACGCAACATTGTTGCTTTATGATATATTTGTTGATTGTTGAAGGTTTTATAATCTTTAACAATCAACTTTTTTTTAAACTGTAAAAACTTCTGTATGAGTACTTCAGAATTGATTATTAAAACCATTGCTTTTGTAAAAGAAAAACTAAATGATGCTGAAGGCGGACACGATTGGTTTCATATTGAACGTGTATACAAAAATGCTCTTCTGATTGCAAAAGATACAGCATGTGATCTTACAGTGGTTCAATTAGGAGCTTTATTACACGACATTGCCGATAGTAAGTTTCATAACGGAGACGAAACTATTGGACCAAAAACAGCAAGAGTGTTTTTAGAAGCAGAAAATGTTTCGGAGGAGATAATTGCTCATGTTGTCAATATCATTGAAAATATCTCCTATAAAGGTGGAAATTTCGAAAGAAAGTTCTCTTCTGTCGAATTGGATATTGTACAAGATGCTGATCGATTGGATGCTATTGGTGCAATTGGAGTAGCAAGAGCTTTTAATTACGGCGGATTTAAGAACAGAGCGTTGTACAATCCAGAAATTGCTCCAGTAACCAATATGACAAAAGAGGAGTACAAAAAGAATAATGCTCCAACTATAAATCATTTCTACGAAAAGCTTTTACTCTTAAAAGATAAAATGAATACCGAAAAAGGAAAAGAAATTGCTGCAGAAAGACATCGTTTTATGGAATCTTTTCTAGCGCAGTTTTATGCAGAATGGGAAGGAATTAAGTAAAAAGTGTTCAGGATTTAGTTTTCAGTCTCAGTCTCAGTGTTCAGACTTGATTTAGTTTTTCTTCTTGTTTCTTTTATCTTTTAACTCTATTTTCTTAACAAATGCTTGAACAGTATTTTTAAACTCTTTGTTTTTTTCAAAATACAAAATATGTCCACCATCAATTATTTTTACTTCCTGATTTGGAAAGAGGAATGATTTATAATGCTCTGGACCAATATTGTTGTCTTTTGTGCCGGTTATGATAAGTGTTGGAACTTTAATGAGAGCGGTTTCTTTTGTAAAATCACTAAAATAAACAGGACTAATTAAAGCATGTTGTGCAAAAGCAGAGTTTCTTTTTTGGCTGTTATCAAGCTTGTCCAGTTTTTCAACGTTTGTTTTATTGTCAGACAGTATTTTATAATTCAGGTCTGTTTTACTGAGACGCTTTTTAGCTTCAAAAAAAGTATCTATTACAGAATCACTGTTTTGAAAAGGAATGTCTTCGTCAATTGTTTTGCTGATAAAAGAAATTTGATTGCGTAAAGAATAATTAATATCCAGAGTAGCATTCAGAAGTATTAAGCCTTTTACATGTTCCGGATACTTTTCTGCATATTTAGTTGCCAAGATACCGCCAAAGGAATGTCCCATCACAAAAACTTTGGGAACATTAAGATACAAACGAATATCTTCAATATCATCAATCATGCGATCGAGACTATAATTATTATTTTTTGAGGATTGAGATCGTCCGCATCCTCTTTGATCATAGTAACACATTTTTAATTTATCTTCGAGAACATTGCCGCCAAGCTCCTCAAAAGATTTGCTCCATGCTCCAGGACCACCATGTACAAAAATACAAACTTCTCCTTTTCTTGAAACTTTTAGAAATAATGGCACTCCATCTGAGCTTACAATAGTGCTGTCGTTTGTCTTTTTGATTTCTGCGTTTTGTTGAGAGAATCCGTTATATCCCATACAAAAGATTAAAAAAGCAAATAAGATTGTTTTTGGTTTCATTTTAAAAGTGGTTTTTATATAATCAAAAACATGTTAGTCTTTGCTAAATTAAAATTAAAACAGCAGACTAAAAATTAAATACTATATTTTGAACCACAATAATTTAGAATGCAAGAAGAGAAGTTTTTATTATGAATAGTAAAAGGGTATAAATAAAATCATAGAAATTTAGTAATTCTATCATCTCCCATTTTTGCATAGAATGTCAAAGTACAAATAGTTTATAAATCAGTGTTTAACCAAAATATAATTACTTTGCCGATTAAAAAAGGTACAAGATTGCTCAGTTGTTTTAAAAAAAAAATATAATAATTTGTATACTTAAAATTTGGATTTTAAAAGGCACATGATTATAAAAGCGAATAAAAATCCGAACGAAAACCAAAGTAATCTTGTAACTCGATTGTCTCTTATGATTTCATTTTTTTCAAACTTTGTCATTTTTATTGTATTTTAATTTTTCAAAAATACTTGACAGCTGAAAGCTAATTATCCCTCAGAAGTTTTTAAAGTAATAAAAAAGGGTAATTATTTAGTATGTAATGGATTATAAAAGAAAAAGCTTCACAAAGAATTAAAATCTCTGTGAAGCTTTGTACTGCATTTTGTGAATCTCTTCAGTATAAACAATTAACTACATCCGCAATCTGTTCCGCCTCCGCAGTCTTTTTTCTTTTTCGATTTAAAAAAATATTTCTTAATCAAAAAAGCGACTGCTAATCCAAGTATGGCAAAGGCTATTATTTCCTGAATCATAACTTTTTATTTTAAAAGTTGGTACGCAATTAATGCGCTAAAGTAAGCTAACGCACTCATGAAGCCTAACTGCATTGCAGGCCATTTCCATGAGTTGGTTTCTTTTTTGGTAATGGCCAGTGTACTGGCGCACTGCATTGCAAAAGCATAAAACAACAGTAAAGAAATTCCCGTTGCAAAGTCAAATACTTTTTTTCCTGTATCTGGACGGACTTCTGCCTGCATTTTACTTTTTATGGTCGATTCGTTGTCAGTATCTCCAACGCTGTAAATAGTTGCCAATGTTCCAACGAAAACCTCACGAGCAGCAAACGAACTAATCAAAGCAATTCCGATTTTCCAATCGTAACCCAAAGGTTGAATCGCTGGTTCGATTGCTCTTCCCATTAATCCGATATAGGAGTTTTCTAATTTTTGGGAGTTTACTTCGTTTTCAAATTGAGTTTCGTCTAAAGTAGTGTTGGCAAATCTTTCTTTTACAATATTCTCAGCATCATTGAATTCTTTTCCAGGTCCATAAGAAGCCAAGAACCATAAAATAACAGATATTGCTAAGATAATTTTACCTGCGCCAACAATAAACGCTTTCGTTTTTTCGACAACATTGATTCCAACGTTTTTCAAAAGAGGCATTTTATAGCTTGGCATTTCGACAACGAAATACGTTTTAGAGTCTAATTTTAAAACTTTATTTAAAATATAAGAAGATAAAATAGCCATAAAAAATCCTAAAACATAAAGCAGCATTAAAGTTAATCCCTGAACATTTAAAACTCCAAAAACACGTTTACTAGGGATAACCAATGAAATAATAATCGCATAAACCGGTAATCTTGCAGAGCAAGTCGTGAATGGCGTTACTAAGATCGTAATCAAACGTTCTTTCCAGTTTTCAATATTTCGAGTAGCCATAATCGCTGGAATTGCGCAAGCCGTTCCTGAAATCAACGGAACGACACTTTTTCCTGAAAGTCCGAATCTGCGCATTATTTTGTCCATTAAGAAAACCACACGGCTCATATAACCACTTTCTTCTAGAAGCGAAATAAAAAGAAATAAAAAGGCAATTTGTGGTATAAAAATAATAACACCGCCAATTCCTGGAATAATTCCCTGCGAAAGTAAATCGGTTAAGATACCACTTGGCAATTCTGCGGCCACCCAGCTGCTTAAGGAAGCAAAAGTGCTGTCAATGAAATCCATTGGGATAGTGGACCAGCTGAAAATGGATTGAAAAATTAGGAATAAAATCGCAAAGAAAATAACGTAACCCCAAACTTTATGCGTTAAAATGCGGTCTAATTTGGCACGAATATCTGTTGCAATTGATACGTCAATTTTTAAGCCTTCTTTTAAAACATCATTTATAAATTGATATCTTTTGATGGTTTCTTTTTGCTGTAAACGCTTTAATTCTGAATGTGATTTCGTGAAAGTATTGCGGATTTCGTTTCGGTCTAAATTAGAGAAGTTTACATCCTGTGTAATGACAAGCCACAATTTGTACATCAATTGGTTTGGAAAAGCGTGTTGTAACTTTTGAAAGTATTCAGGATCAATTACTGAAGCATTCAAACAAGGTTCGTTTGGAATGGTTTTATAAGAGACAATCAATTCTTTTAATTCCTCAATTCCTAAACCTTTTCTTGAACTTACTAAGGCAATTTTGGTTTTTAATTTTTCTTCTAAGTATGGAATATCTAAGGAAATCCCTTTTCTTTCCATACGATCAGACATATTGATCACCAAAATCGTCGGAATTTCAAGGTCTTTGATTTGAGTATAAATCAGTAAGTTTCTTTTCAGATTTTCAACATCCGTTACCACAACAGCAACGTCTGGGTATAGTTTGTCATTTTTGTTTAATAAAAGTTCAATAACCACACTTTCGTCCATCGAACTTGCATTCAAGCTGTACGTTCCAGGTAAGTCTAGAATATTGGCTTTGATATTATGAGGCAATTTGCAAAAACCCATTTTTTTCTCTACCGTAATTCCAGGATAATTTCCAACTTGCTGATTTAAACCTGTAAGCTGATTGAAGACAGAAGTTTTTCCAGTATTTGGATTCCCAATAAGGGCAACATTGATATTCTGAACACTCATTATAAATTGTTTTGAATAAGTTCAACTTCAATTTCACGAGCCGTTTCAATACGAATCGCCACATGCGAACCGTTAATATCCAAATATAATGGATCTCCAAAAGGAGCAATCTGCAGTAATTCAACTACGCTGCCAGGGAGGCAACCCATTTCTAATAATTTCAGTGGAATAAGATCGATATCAAAATCTTTGATAATGGCTTTCTCGCCTTTTTTCAGAGTGTGGATTGTATTTTGCAAGCTTATTTAGATTGAATTTAGATTGCAAAAGTAGGCAATTATTATTTAAGGCAAGGCATTTAACCCTTCGACAAATGCTAAATGTTTCTAAAAATAAGGGGTTTTTACTCTTTTGATAAGAATTCGATGTCTTCTAAAAGACGTTTCATGTCTTCTTTGTTTGTTCCATCATAAAAACCACGAACACGTCTTTTTTGATCGACTAAAACAAAATTCTCTGTATGCACCATATCATAAAGCTGATCTGGTCTTCCTAATTTTACAGCCAGATAAGATTTTCTAGCCATCGTGTAAATTTCTTTTTTATCGCCCGTAACCAAATTCCATTTACTGTCTACAACGCCATGTTTAATGGCATAAGCTTTTAAAACAGGAATACTGTCAACTTCAGGAAAAACCGTATGAGAGAGCAACATTACTTTTGGATTATTGATAACGGCCTTTTGAACTTCTTCAAGATTGGTTGTCATTTTTGGACAAATAGAACCGCAAGTTGTAAAGAAGAAATCGGCAACATAGATTTTGCCTTCGTAGTTTTTCTGGGTAATCGTATCGCCATTTTGATTCACAAAAGAAAAATCGGCAATAGTATGATATTTGCTTTTATATTGAACGGTACTGTCGACTAATTCTGGATTTACATCGGCAGGATTATAAATTGGAAGTGTTTTTTTAGGCTTTAAGGCAGAATAAAATAAAGATATCGTAATCACCGAAAACACTATTAAAACAATAAAGAATTTGCGGTATTTATATAAAATCGATTTCATAAAAAAAATTTGGTGCAAAAATACAAAAAGCAGATTCTAAAAACTTTACTGCGTTATTTTTTTAACAGGCTTTTGTAACTTTTATAATGAATCTGCAACTAAGTAAAATAAGGTTAGAATGTCTATTTGTGAAATTTATTCTTCTTTTTGATTTTGCAGTTAGAATTTTAACACAAATTTTGAAATAATAACAATATGTTTGTATTTTCCCTTAAACTATAAATTTTTATGAAAAAGCAATTAGCTAAACCTGTGTTTGGTGTAATATCTGCAATGTTTTCGCTAACAGCAGTTCAAGCTCAAAACACACCAAAAGAACCAGGAATTAATGTATCTTTTATGGATACCAAAGTCAGCCCGAGTCAAGATTTTTTTAAATATGTAAATGGAACTTGGTTGGATAAAACAGAAATTCCAAGTGACCGTACAACTTGGGGAAGCTTTAATGAGCTGATCAAAAGAACAGACAAAGACGTAATGACGGTTTTAAAAGATGCCGCAAAAAATCCGAAATACAAATCGAATACCGATCAAGGGAAAGCCGTTAATTTATTCAATACCTATTTAGATACAATAGGAAGAGATAAAAGAGGAATTGAACCATTAAAACCGTATTTGAAAAAAATCGATGCCATTAAAAATGTTGCTGATGTTCAGAAATATTTAATAGAAATGGAAAAAGAAGGTGGTTCTGGTTTCTTCGGAATTTATATTGGAGCTGATGATAAAGACAGTTCTAAAAATTCTGTAAATCTTGCGCCAAGTGGACTCGGACTTCCAGACAAAGATTACTATACTTCTGATGATAAGGACTCTAAAGAAAAACGTGCGAAATATGAATTGCATATCGCAAGAATGCTTCAGTTTATTGGAGAATCTGCTGAAAAAGCAAAACAAAGTGCGTCACAGATTCTTGCTTTAGAAACAGAATTGTCTCAACCAAGATTAAATAGAGTAGAAAGAAGAGACAGCCGTTTACAATACAATCCAATGACGGTGGCTGAAATTCAGAAATTAACTCCAGCGATTAAATGGAATGACTACTTTGCTGGTTTAGGAATTACAAAATTAGAAACTGTAATTGTTTCTGAACCTAAGTATATGACAGCGTTGCAAAAGGTTTTTACTGAAAACAAAGTAGAAGCATGGAAAGAATACCTGAAATGGGATTTACTAAACGGAGCTTCTGGTCAATTATCTACAGCACTTAATGATGCACGTTTTGATTTTTACAGCAAAACATTAAGAGGAGCAATTAAACAGCTTCCTGCTGAAGAAAGAGCACTAGATATAGTTAATGGAACTGTTGGAGAAGCTCTTGGGAAATTATATGTAGAAAAATTATTCCCTGCCGAAGCAAAAGAGAAAGCACAGAAAATGATTCAGAACGTGATTTTAGCTTACAAAAATAGAATCAATTCTTTGACTTGGATGTCACCTGAAACAAAAGTAAAAGCGATTGAAAAATTAAACAAAATCACAATTAAAATTGGATATCCTGATAAATGGAAGGATTATTCGGCTTTAACAATGAAAAGTGTTGGTGAAGGCGGAACTTATTTTGATAACATGAGAAATTTATCAAAATGGGGATTCCAGGAAAGTATTGATAAATTGAAAAAACCGGTTGACAAAACAGAATGGGGAATGTCGCCGCAAACAGTAAACGCTTATTATAATCCATCTTACAACGAAATTGTATTCCCAGCTGCGATTTTACAACCGCCTTTCTACAATTACCAAGCGGATGAAGCAGTTAATTATGGAGGAATTGGCGCTGTAATTGGACATGAGATCTCTCACGGATTTGATGATTCAGGCGCGCGTTACAACGCTGAAGGAAATTTGGTTGACTGGTGGACAGAAAACGATTTAAAACAATTTACTGCTTTAGGAACTGACTTGGCAAATCAATACAGTGCGCTTGAGCCTTTGCCAGGAGTTCATGTGGATGGTCATTTTACTTTAGGAGAAAACATTGGAGATTTAGGTGGAATTAATGCTGCTTTTGACGGTTTACAATTGTATTTAAAAGAAAATGGGAATCCAGGTTTAATCGACGGATTTACTCCAGAACAGCGTTTCTTTATTTCTTGGGCTACCGTTTGGAGAACAAAATCTAGGGATGAGGCTATCAAAAACCAAGTGAAAACAGATCCACACTCTCCAGGAATGTATAGAGCTTATGTGCCAATTCAAAATGTTGATGCTTTCTACAAAGCTTTTGATATTAAGAAAGGCGACAAAATGTATGTTGAACCAGAAAAACGAGTTAAAATCTGGTAATGAAATAAATAAAATTTTAAAAACGGCGCTGTTTCAGCGCCGTTTTTTTTATAATTTTCCAGTCAAATAAAGAAATATATTTCTTACAATGATATATTCTAAAATTTTAACACAGAATTAAAAATAATAACAATATGTTTGTAAATACACTTAAAAACTAAACAAAAATGATTAAAAAGCTTTCCAAACCAATGTTTTGTGTGGTTTCTGCAATGTTTTCATTAACAGCAGTGCAAGCACAAAATAACAAACCAAAGGAACCTGGAATTAATATTGCCAATATGGATCCTAAAGTTACTGCAAGCCAGGATTTTTTCCGTTACGTAAATGGTGCGTGGTTAGATAATACAGAAATTCCAAGTGATCGTAATTCTTGGGGAAGTTTTAATGAACTGCGTCAGAAAACGGATGATGATGCACTTGCTATTTTAAAAGCAGCTTCAAAAGATCCAAAGTATAAATCCAATACAGATCAAGGTAAAGCAATTGCTTTGTTCAATACTATTTTGGATACTGTTGGCAGAAACAAAAGAGGAATTACACCGCTTCAGCCTTATTTGAAAAAAATTGATGCCATTAAAAATGTTGCAGATCTTCAAAACTATATTACTGAAATGCAGCTTGCAGGCGGATCAGGTTTTTTTGGAGTTTATGTTGGTGCTGATGCTAAAAACAGTAATAAAAATTCGGTGACATTAGGACCTGGTAATTTAGGATTGTCTGATAAAGATTACTACAACTCTGATGATAAAGATTCTAAAGAAAAACGTGAAAAATACGAAGTTCACGTTGCAAGAATGTTGCAATACATTGGAGAATCTCCAGCAAAAGCAAAAGAAAGTGCCAAACAAATTCTGGCTTTAGAAGTTGAAATGTCCGCACCAAGATTAGATCGTGTAGAGAGAAGAGACAGAAGAAAACAATACAATCCAACTGCGGTTGCTGATTTGAAAAAGAATACACCATCTATTCAATGGGAGAAATATTTCACAGGAATTGGAATGACAAAATTAGACACTGTAATTGTCGCACAACCACGTTATATGATTGCTTTGGAAAAGACTTTTACAGAAAAGAAAGTAGAAGCTTGGAAAGAGTACTTGAAATGGTCGCTATTAAACAGATCTGCATCAACTTTAACTACAGAAATAGAAAATGCCAACTTTGATTTCTACGGAAAAACATTAACAGGAGCTTTAAAACAGCGTCCACGTGAAGAAGTTGCGTTGCAAGTAATCAACGGAGCAACTGGAGAAGCTTTAGGTAAATTATATGTTGAAAAATTATTTCCTGCTGAAGCAAAAGCAAAAGCAAAAGACATGATTGCCAATGTAATGCAGGCTTACGAAAATAGAATCAATGCGTTGCCTTGGATGTCGCGAGAAACTAAAGTAAAGGCAATTGAGAAGTTAAAGAAATTAACGGTTAAGATTGGATATCCAGATAAATGGAAAGATTATTCAAAGCTAGAGCTTAAAAATGTAAACGAAGGCGGTACTTATTTTGATAATATGAAAAACTTATCGAAATGGGCTTATGCTGAAAACTTAGCAAAACTAGGTAAACCAGTTGATAAAACAGAGTGGGGGATGTCGCCGCAAACAGTTAACGCATATTTCAATCCTTCTTATAACGAAATTGTATTCCCAGCAGCAATTTTGCAACCTCCTTTCTATAATTATCAGGCTGATGAAGCAGTAAATTATGGCGGAATTGGTGCAGTAATTGGCCACGAAATTTCTCATGGTTTTGACGATTCGGGAGCACGCTACAATGCTGAAGGAAATTTAGTAGATTGGTGGACTGCTGATGATTTAAAACAATTTACAGCTCTTGGCGGAGACCTTGCAGCACAATATAGCGCATTGGAACCTCTTCCTGGAATTTTTGTAGATGGTAAATTTACTTTAGGCGAAAATATTGGAGATTTAGGAGGAACCAACGCTGCTTATGATGGATTGCAATTGTACTTGAAAAAACACGGTAATCCAGGTTTAATTGACGGATTTACGCCAGAACAGCGTTTCTTTATTTCTTGGGCTACAGTTTGGAGAACTAAATCTCGTGATGAAGCGATTAAAAGTCAGGTAAAGACAGATCCGCATTCTCCGGGAATGTACAGAGCGGTTGTGCCAATTAAAAACCTAGATTCTTTTTATGAGGCATTTGGAATCAAAAAAGGAGATCCAATGTATTTGGAACCAGAAAAACGAGTTAAAATCTGGTAATAGTATTTTAATGATATAAAAATGGCTGTCTCGATTTTCGAGACAGCCATTTTGCTATATTATTGTGTCTAAAACTTCATATCTGTTATCATTCCGTAGGAATGTCTCATCGGTAGAAAAACAATATTATCCACCCCGTTTTTTCACGTTCCGTAGGAGCGTTTTATATTTTGGATTGTTAAAAAATGATGCCAATCAAACGTTCCTACGGAACGTGAAATAATGATTACAACATAATTTTTCTACCGATGAGATGTTCCTACGGAACATGTAATTATTTTAAATGACTGTAGATGTACGTTTCAATAGCTTTTAACTCTTCGTCAGACATTTCTTTTGTAATGGCAAAATTGGTCTGCATTACCGAAAACTGACTTGGATCTACAATTGGATCAGCGTTTCCTTTTAAGAATGTGGTCATATCGCCTTTTTTGTCTTTATAAATCTTAGCGATTTCTTGAATGCTTGGCCCAATTACTTTTTGATCCGGCTGATGACATGCGGTACAATTTCCTCGTCCTTCAAAAATTTCTTTTCCTAAAGCTTCTGGTGTTTTGGCTTTTGCCGATTCTCCTTCAGAATAGGCTTCTTTTGTATGGTCTGTGTTTTCAGAACCTTCTTTTTTACAGGATGCAAAGGATAAAACGGCAGATAAAAATAAAATTCTTTTCATTTTATTTGTTTAATAAAATTGCCGCTTCTTTTGCAAAATATGTTGAAATAAGATTGGCACCAGAACGTTTGATGCACATTAATTGTTCCATCATAATTTTATCGTGATCAAGCCAGCCTCTTTCAGATGCCGCTTTAATCATAGCATATTCTCCAGAAACCTGATATACGGTTACAGGAACGTGTACTGTATTTTTTATTTCTCGAACAATATCCAAATAAGCGATTCCCGGTTTTACCATAACCATATCTGCACCTTCTTCTACATCTGACAAAGCTTCTTTGATTGCTTCGATGCGGTTGGCATAATCCATTTGGTATGTTTTTTTATCTTTTGGAACAACAACATCAGCTTCTTTTGGAGCAGAATCTAAAGCATCTCTAAATGGACCGTAAAAAGCAGAGGCATATTTAGCAGAATAGCTCATAATTCCAACATTCTGAAATCCGGCAGCATCTAAACCTTCGCGCAGGCGCAAAACGCGTCCGTCCATCATATCACTTGGCGCAACAAAATCGGCACCGGCTTCTGCGTGAGAAACGGCCATTTTTACTAAAGCATCGACTGTGCTGTCATTTTCTACATCGCCATTTGTTATAATTCCGTCATGACCGTAAATAGAATAAGGATCTAAAGCCACATCTGGCATCACGATCATTTCTGGACAAGCGGCTTTTATGGCGCGAATAGCTTGCTGCATTAATCCGTTTGGATTCCAAGCTTCTTTTCCAGTATTGTCTTTTAGGTTTTCGCTCACTTTTACATAAATGTTAACCGCGCGAATTCCTAAATCATAAAGTTCTTTTACTTCTTCAACTGTTAAATCTATAGATCTTCTGAAAATTCCTGGCATTGATGGAATTTCTACTTTTACATTCTCTCCTTCAGCAATAAACATTGGAAACATAAAATCCGACGGACTTAAACTGGTTTCACGTACTAAAGAACGAATTGATTCATTTACTCTTAATCGTCTGCCTCGTTGTAATGGGAACATATAATTTTAGATTTTAGATTTTAGATTTCAGATTGATTAATCTTTGTTTCTAAAAATGAAGTTGTGTTTTTTGTTTTTTAAAGTTTGTTCTACTTTTTAAGTGGCGCAAAGTTAAATAAAAATCAACAGAATAAGGCGTTTAGCTAGCTATAGAATCCGTTAATATTATCTAAAAGTTTGTTCTTTTTTATTGTTCTTGGGGAAAGTATGATTTCTTAAAAATTCCATCTAAATTTGTAAGATGAAGAAAATTCTCGCTTTATTTTGCTGTCTGCTCTTAACAAGTTGTTTTGAGATTACAGAAAGAATCAAACATCACGACGATCAAAGTGGCGAATATACTTTGATGATCGATTTCTCAAAATCTTGGTTTAAAACCAAATCGGCTATTTTTTTAGAAGAAGTTGATGGCGTCAAAATTCCGAATGAACAAGAAATTACCCAAAAGTTAGATGATTTTAAAGTAAAAGCATTGAAGATTGACGGTATTTCCAATGTGACGACCAAAACCGATTTTAGCAATTATGTTTTCATTATCAAACTCAATTATGCCAATTTGAAAGCATTAAATGCTGTTGTCAATACGATAAACAATCAGCGTGAACAGATTCACTTTAGCGGAAGCGGGAAAACTTTTGAAAGAATCGCTTCTTATCCGGTTCCAGAAAAAGTAGTCAACGATCCGAAGAAAAAGAAAGATTTGGAAGAAGCCTCTATTACTTCTATTTACACTTTTGATCGGGACATTTTAACTGCTGATAATGTAAACAGTAAAATTTCGAAAAACAAAAAAACGGTTTTTTTAAAACAAAGCATGTACAGTGTTTTTAAGAAATCAACCCTAATGAACAATACAATTCAATTAACGCCTTAATTTATGAAGCAGTTTTATTCCTTATTTTTATTATTCACCTCGATGCTGACTTTTGGTCAGGCCAATTTAGATAAATACGATTATTTTGTACAGTTTAACGGAAATCAGCTTTCGAAAAAAGTAGATGTTAATCAAGTGCTGAATCATCCCATTATTACAAAATTCACTAGTAAAAAACCTGATTTTGATCTTCGAAAATATACTTCGATTATCAAATTAGATCAGAAGATTACCATTCATGGAAGTTTTCTAGACAGCGTTCCCTATTATCAGGTTACCATTCCGATAAAAAACAAAGAAGCTGTAAAGCAGTATTTAGTTGAGAATTTAAAAGCAGAGAATAACACTATTCAGGATTTTGGGAAATATGCTGTTTTTACATCAAAAGGAGCTAAAAAGTCATTGGCATGGAATGATGATTATTTAGTGATATTTGAATTAACCAAAAGACTTCCGACGAAATTTTATAATGAAGAGGCTGCTATGAGAGCAGTCGATTCTGCTGCGACAATAGATTATTATGAAAACGATACTATTGTAGAAGCGCCAGCTGTATCTGATGTTGAACCAAAAGCTTCAGATATTATTTTGGAAGATGACCAATACGACGAAAATCCTTATGAAGCATACTCAGCAGAACAAGCAGAATTTGATAGAAAGTTGGCAGAAAACCAAAGTGAAATTATAAAACGTCTGTTCGAAAATGGTTTTACGGCGCCAACTTCTTCTAAGATTACTATTGGAGCTGATATTTCTTCTTGGGTAGATTACGGCGGTATGATTTCGACTTTATATTCTGCGTATAGTTATCCGATGAGACTTTTTGGAGGTTATGATAAATATCTTCCAATGCAAAAGAACTTCGGGAATTTTGTAAAAGGAATAAACCTTGATTTCTATTTTGATAATGACAATGCGAGAATCGAAGAGATTGTAGAATATTCTAAAGAAATTGCTGAGGCAGTAAGCAAAATTGGAGATCGAAAAATCAACAAAAACATCTTTAATTATTTTCCTGCTGAAAAACCTTTGGGATATATGTCTTATCATATTAACACCAAAGCAGCTCTCGAAAAGTTTCCGTCTTTAATGACTGATATGTTTCAGAATCCAAAGTTTACTAAAGAAGATATTGCAATCATTACAGATTTAATTTCTACCATAGTTGATGAAGAAGCCACAGCGAAGCTTTTTGATGGTGATTTAAGCGCTTTTTTATATGATGTGAAAGAAGTGGAGGTAATGACCAAAAAATATGATTATGATGAGAATTACGAGGAAAAAATTACGGAAGAGAAAGTGAAGAAAACAATTCCGTTATTTTCGGTAGTTTTTACATCAACGCATCCGACTTTTGGAGATAAATTATTGCAATTAGGCGTTCGCAAAAAAATGCTGATTCAAAACGGAAATTATTACCAGATTTTAGGGACTAAAGAATATGGCGATATTTACATTCTAAAAGATAAAGACGTTGTAGCGGTAAGTAATACATTGGATTATTTTAGCAAAGGAAGTGGTTCTTTTGTGAAAGAAACAAAGAAAGACTTGAGCAAGAATGCTATTTTCGGAAAAATAAATATTTCACAGACTATTAAAGCTTTCGGAAAAAATGCAAAAGACGATGAATTAAATAAAATGAATAGATTCGCATCACAGTTTTCAGATTTTACCATGGAATCGCCTAAAAAGCTGATTGATAATAAATTCAAGTTTGTTCTGAAATTAAATTCTTTGCAAAACGATAAAAATATCATTTTACAAACATTAGATTTGGCCAATGATATGATGGCTTCAAAATAAAGTTCAAAACAAAAATCCCCTAAACATTAGATTTCGGGGATTTTTGTTTGTAAGAGAATCTGTTGGATGAAACTAAAAGGAGAATATTTTAACACATAGAAACATAGATTTTTATATTGAAAAAAGAGAGTAGAAGAAACTAGTTTCCACACATAGCTAAACTATGTGTATTAATGCAAGTGAAGCGCCTTTTTTACATCTTTAATAAACTATGTTTCTATGTGTTGAAATAATTATGCCCACAGATTAAGAATAGCTTTTAAGTAATGGAAGCGTTGTAAATGGTTTTTATGGTATCACCAAGAACAGCATTAAAATCAGCATCAGATTGACCTGCGCTGAGACCTTCGGACAATGCTCTGGAGAAACTGGCAATTAAGCCATGGTTTTGAGCCAGTTTTGTATTGGCTTCCTCTCGGGAATAGCCGCCAGATAATGCCACAACACGAACCACATGCGGATCTGTTATCAATTCGCCGTAGAAATTATTTACGGTTGGAATAGATAATTTCAGCATTACTCTTACTTCTTTGTCTAGAGAATTCAATTGTTTTAGGATTTCATCTTTTAAAATCTTTTCTGATTTTTCTTTGTCAGGACTGTAAATGTCAACTTCAGGTTCGATAATAGGAATTAATCCTTTTTTGAAAATTTGTAAACCAACTCTGAATTGCTGTTCTACTATATCACGAATTCCGTCGGGATTTGCTTCTTTGATTACAGAACGCATTTTGGTTCCAAAGACATTTCGTTCTACAGCTCTGGTCAGCAATTCATCCAGATTCGGAATGGGTTTCATCAATTGAACACCGCTGGCCAAATCAGCTAGTCCTTTGTCTACTTTCAGGAAAGGAACAATATTTTTCTTTTCCCATAAATAATCGGCAGTCCATAGACCATCAATTTTACGATCCATGGTGTTTTCAAACAAAATAGCACCTAGAATATAATCACTGTCAAAAGCGGGACTTTTAATAATTCTAGTTCTCATTTCATGTACAAGAGTGTACATTTCTTCGTCGTTAGAATAGCTGTTTTCTTGAACGCCATATTGCGATAATGCTTTTGGTGTACTTCCGCCGCTTTGATCTAATGCTGCGATAAATCCTTTTCCAAAATGCATCCGATTTAATTGTTCCTGGTTCACATTTGCCATAATAATGAATTTAAGTTTTGTAAATCCATGTAATTTAAGCAATTTTCACAACTTATTGATTATGAATAAGTAGGTTTTTTAAAGGCCAATTTTCTCATTCACTTTATCATAAACCTCTTTTACTTTTTTGGGAGGATCAAATCGATAACCTGCAGAAAGTTTTAAGGTCACAATATTATCATTTAATCTCGGATCAATTTTATCGTCCTGAGCAAAACTGATGGTGTTTAGAGTTGCAAAAGCAAAGAAACGGTCTTTATTGTAGGCTAATTTTAAATTGAAATCGGCTTGATATAAAGCTGAGGTATCTTTATCAATCACATTCAGTCCCGCACCCAAAGCAAGTCCCGCGCCAATTAAAACCCGATCGCTAATCACAAAATTGTAGAAGTAGGAAGGAGCGAGCGTAAAAACATAAATATCTCCTGGTGATGAATCGGGCGTATTTAAATCTAAATTGGTGTAATAAAAAGAGAAGGTTGGAATGAAACTTCCAGAACTTTTAGTCTGCCATTCGTTTTGACTTACCAAGGTTTTAAACGAAAATTTATCATTGAAAACATAAGCTGTCGATCCGCCAATTTTCATAGTCCTCATACTAGGCAATTGCGCTGTAATGTTGTCATCTTTAATATAAAACCCTTTTTGGTTGATATAGGTAAAGGACTGCATCCATTTTTTTAAATAAAAACGGGTATTGAAATTAAAATGTTTGGAATGGGAATCGCCTTTATTCTGACTCAAAAATTTCGGCGCAAAGCCAAAACCGACATCAATGATTTTGTAGTTTAAGTTAAAACCAATCTGCTCTCGTCGATTGGGAATAAGATTGACATACATTTTGGTTTCCGGATTATCTGAAGCAATCTGAAAACTATTGGAAGTATCTAAATAATAAACACTAGCCGTGATTTTATCGTTGTAAGATTTAAAATAAGGATTTCGCAGGGAATCGCTTTGGGCGAAACATCCAAAAATGCTGGTAAAGAATGTAGTGTAAATTAGTTTTAAACACATAGAAACATAGTTTTTGGATTGTTTTAAAAAAGACATTTCATTCCAAATAAATCACATAGCGCTATGTGGAAAAAATGTAATTTTCTAAAAACACCTCTAAGATAGGTCAATAAATCTATGTTTCTATGTGTTAAATAAATTTTTTTAGTGGAATAAAATTAAACCCAATCAATCGGATTCGTCAATACATTAATCAATTTTTCTTCCTCACTTCCTGCTTCAGGATGATGATCATACACCCATTGCACATGTGGAGGCAAACTCATTAAAATACTCTCGATTCTTCCGTTGGTTTTTAAACCGAATAAAGTTCCTTTGTCATGAACCAGATTAAACTCAACATAACGGCCACGACGGATTTCCTGCCAAGTTCTTTGTTCTGAAGAATATTCTAAATTTTTTCTTCTTTCCACAATCGGAACGTAAGCTTCAAGGAAACTGTTACCTACTTCGGTTACAAAATCATACCAGTTTTCCATTGACATTTGTTCATTTGCTTTGCAATAATCAAAGAATAAACCGCCAAGTCCACGGGCTTCATTTCGGTGTGCGTTCCAGAAATACGAATCGCATTGTTTTTTATATTTTGGATAAAACTCCGAACTGTGTTTATCGCAAGCGGTTTTACACGTTTGATGAAAGTGCTTTGCATCTTCTTCAAACAAATAATAAGGCGTTAAATCCTGTCCGCCGCCAAACCATTGATTGATTACTTTTCCAGTTTCGTCATACATTTCAAAATAACGCCAATTCGCGTGAACGGTTGGAACCATTGGATTTTTGGGATGTAAAACCAGACTTAATCCACAGGCAAAGAAATCGGCTTCGCCAACACCAAACATTTTTTGCATGGTATCCGGCAATTTTCCATGAACGGCAGAAATGTTTACACCACCTTTTTCGAAAACAGCTCCGTTTTCAATAACACGAGTTCTTCCTCCTCCGCCTTCAGGACGTTTCCATAAATCTTCACGGAATTTTGTTGTTCCGTCAACGGCTTCTAATCCGGCACAGATTTGATCTTGTAAATTTTGTATGTATGCGTAAAATTTGTCTTTCATGATTTAATATATTCTGATTTGAGAAGTCCAAAGTAAACGGAGTTTTGCAATTCGCCATCGCCGTTTCTAAATTCGTCTCTTAAAATTCCTTCTTGTTTAAAATGGTGTTTTAATGCAATTCTCTGACTTGCTAAATTAACTTCTGATGTACAAATGAAAACTTTATTCATCAACAATTCGTTAAAACAAAACTCAAGTGCATCAGAAACCATTTTGGATGTAATTCCTTTTCCTTGGTAATCTTCGTCAATAAAATAACCTAGTTCGCATTTAGAAATGCGATAATCTATTGTTTTTACACATAAATAACCAATTAGATTATTGGTTATACTTTCCCTCGCATAAAAATAATATCCTTCGCTGTTTCTTTCTTTGTCTTTACTAACGGCTATAAAATTTTCGGCATTTTCTTGTGAATCAGAATTAGCAAGTGTTACAGGAAAAGTTTTTCCGATATGATTTCTATTTTTATCAATTAGTTTATAAAACTCTTCAGGAAGAATATTTTCAATTCGGTCTGTTTTCCAATCTGTAAAACTCATTGCAATTTACTTTTTAAGGAAGAGATTTTAGTATTGATTCCAAAAGAAAAAACCTTGCTTTCTGTTTGGATATATTGATAAACAGCCAAGGCTTTCTCTTCAAAATGATAGTTTTCTTCTTTTGAAAATTCGATCAATAAATCGCCAAATTGTTCTAATTGTTCCCAGTCAAAATGAAGACGAGTTAGCAACGTGATTAATTCTTCGTTAGAATACTCAATTAAAGTAGTTATGGTAAGACCAAACTCTTTTAGCTGGTTTTCAATATCTGATTTCTGTAATTGGCTCAAAGGATAAGGCACATAAATAAGAGTTCGTAACGTCTTGAGGACATTATCAATTCTTATTTTTTCTTCGTCTCGTAAACCTTTATTAAGCATAATGTTTTAGAATTTTTTGTTGCTTATAGTTGTTTTTTGAAATGTCATTATGGGCTTTTTTGTAAAAGAAGTTTCGCTTCTTTTGCCTAAGTTTTTGATCACACGATAAACAAAATATAAAACCGGCAACGAATAATATATAAAACCCATACAGATCGGCACATAGGGTTTTTCTATAAACAATCCGCTTGATTTTACTGTTTGGAAATAATCTGATTTTTCTAAAAACTCTGGTGTCAATCCAAACTGAGGCACTATATTATTTCCAATGCAAACCGCTAGAATTAAGAAAAAGTAGAAAACGGCTTTCGCCGCAGATTTTCCCATTTGATATATTCTGACTTCCGGAGCTACATTTGAAAAAGCAAAACGCATTCTATTTAAAACCGTCAACAGATAAATATATAAAATATTGGTGTTAACGACCGATTCATTAAAAGAATAAGCAAACAAACCATACAGCGGAAAAAACACAAAAAGAGACCATTTTCTAGGCATAACTGCCATAAAGACTCCCGAATGCACCATTATAAATTCAAAAGCCATTAAAATGGCTAAATCGTTTATAAGGCTTACTGGATGTAATTCCGGATGCATCCAAACCATTAGAAACACATAGGCGTAATAAGCCTGAAATCCATATTCAATAAATGAAAAGGGAGAGTTTCTGTTGAGGTTTAGATTTGCTAGCATATTTTTTTCATCCTGCAAGGTTTCCAAAACCTTGTAGGTATTTCTTTAGGTTATACTTTTTGTTTTTTAATAAGTTATAAACCTACAAGGTTTTGCAAACCTTGCAGGAAAAATCTAAGTTACTCAAAAGTATACGTTTCGTTTAAAGAATCATTCTTTTGATTATGACAAAAGATAAAATTTTCAAAATCTCCAAACAAATTTAAAACTTCATTTCGTTCTATTTTGGTTTCTTTATTTGATAAAAAAGCTTGATAGGACGAAAATCTAAAATTCATAAAATCCAAATCGAAATGATGTTTCGGATTTAAATGAACATAAAGAATCAGTCGTCTTAAATAATTTTCATCTTTTAACCTTATCCTTTTAAAATGCTTTTCGAATAAACTTCCTGTTCTGTTGGTTTGTTTATTAAATGCCTTAGCATAAGAATTAAATAAGTTTGAAAATGCTTGTGTAACCTCTTTCTCTTCTACATTTAGGCGAATAACTAAATGAAAGTGATTATTCATCAAGCAATATGCAAAAACTGAAATTTTATGTTCTGTATATTTAGCTAATTGCTTTAAGAAATAAAGTTTATTAGCGTCATTTTCAAAAATGGTTATTCCGTTAATTCCTTTATTATAAATATGATAATAACAATCCTTATCAAGTGTTTCCAATTTCATTTTTATTTGCTAAAAAAAGTAAGTTTTTACTGTAAATGTAAAAAAGAACTTTTATACCTACAAGGTTTTGGAAACCTTGCAGGAAATCAAATGAGACTGAACACTGAAATACTAATTCCCGTATTCCTTCACAGCGTCAATAAACGCTTTTGCATGATCTACAGGAATATTTGGTAAAATTCCGTGACCTAAATTTACGATATATTTATCTTTTCCGAATTCGTCAATCATTTCGTGAACCATCTTTTTGATAGTTGGAATTGGAGAAAGTAATCTTGACGGATCGAAATTTCCTTGTAACGTAATGTTTCCACCAGATAAATAACGAGCATTTCTAGCCGAACAAGTCCAATCAACTCCTAATGCAGAAGCTTTACTTTTACCCATTTCGCCAAGCGCAAACCAGCATCCTTTTCCGAAAACAATAACTGGCGTAATATCTGCTAAAGCATCAACAATCTGGTTGATGTATTTCCATGAAAATTCTTGATAATCAACAGGAGAAAGCATTCCTCCCCAAGAATCAAAAATCTGAACCGCATTTACACCCGATTTTACTTTTTCTTTTAAATATAAAATAGTAGTGTCTGTGATTTTTTGCAATAAAGTGTGCGCAGCAGCTGGATTAGAAAAACAGAATCCTTTTGCAATATCAAAACTTTTAGAACCTTTTCCTTCAACTGCATAACAGAAGATTGTCCAAGGCGAACCTGCGAAACCAATTAATGGCACTTCATCATTCAGCATTTCTTTAGTCAATTTCACCGCATCAAAAACGTAGCCTAAAGTTTCGTTTACATCTGGAACATAAACTTTGTGAACATCAGCTAAAGAACGAATCGGATTTGGAATAATCGGCCCTAAATTATCTTTCAATTCTACGTGAATTCCCATTGCGCGAGGCACAACCAGAATATCCGAGAATAAAATCGCAGCATCGGGAGCAATTCTTCTGATAGGTTGAACTGTGATTTCAGCAGCTAATTCTGGAGTTTCACAACGTGTGAAAAAATCATATTTATCACGAAGTTCTCTAAACTCTGGTAAATATCTTCCTGCCTGACGCATCATCCATACTGGTGGACGCTGTACTGTTTCTCCTTTTAATGCTTTTAAAAATAGGTCGTTTTTTAACATGTTTTTTATTTTAGATGCAAAGTCGCAAAGTGACAAAGTTGCAAAGGTTTTTTATTTGTATTCGTGAATTACATCTTCGATCATGTCTTCAATTGTGGGTTGGTCTGCGACGATGATATTCTTTGTAATCTTTGATAAAGCTTCTGCAGTGGTATCACCGATGCAGAAACAGATTTGTTTATTGATAGTATTATGTTTCAGGTAACTTTTAACTCCGGACGGACTAAAAAACAAAATAGCTTCTGGATTTGCTTTTATTTTCTGAGGTTGAAGCGTAGTTTCGTAAACCTGAATTTCATTGAATTTAATTTCGTTTTCTTTTAAAGCTTCGGGCAAAGTATCTCTTCTTAAATTTCCGCTAAAAAAAGTATAACTTTCATTTCCATAAATCAAAGTGATAATTTCGGCTAAATCTGAAGCATAACCAGCGTAGGCAATAACATTAAAACCATTTTCTTCTAAAAGACTTTTAGTTTTAAGTCCAACACAGTACACGTTTTTCTTTTTTAGTTCTTCTGATTTTGGATCTGATAAAACACTACGAACAGCATTCTGACTTGTAAAAATCAAACTTTCGTTGAGGTCTTTTAATTCGAAAGGTTTGTTTTCGGTTTTAATGAAATCAGCTTCGATTAATTCAACGCCATATTTCATTAACTCTTGTTTGTGAAGAGGAGATAATATTTTTGTAGATACTATTTGAACTTGGTTTGCCATTATTTCTTCAGAGATTCTTTGATTTTCTGCATTAATTCCCTTCCTCCATTATTCAAAATCTCCTGAGCAGAGTTGAAACCTAGTTTTTTCCATTCTGAAATATCTACCGTTTTGTCAATTTCCAGTTTTTGTTTTCCGTCGATAGAAAGTAAAACGCCTTGAAAATGTAATGTGTCTTCATCTTCGTTATAAGTCACCAAAGCTCCAATTGGGGCAGTACATCCGCCTTCAAGCGTTCTCAAAAATTGACGTTCAATATACGTACAAATTTCAGTTTCGATATCATTTAATTGAGAAAGGGCATCCAAAGTATAATTGTCATTTTCCATTGCCACCACAAGCATTGCGCCTTGCGCCGGTGCTGGAATCATCCAATCAAGATTGATGTAATTCTCAGGTTTTAAATTAATTCGCTCTAAACCTGCAGCTGCAAAAACAGCTCCGTCCCAATCATTATCTTGTAATTTTTGCATACGAGTATTTACATTTCCACGTAAATCAACAACAGTATGATTTGGGTATTTGTTAAACCATTGCGCCTGACGACGTAAACTTCCGGTTGCAATGGTACTTGGATTTGTAAAATCAGGATTTCCTTTATGGACTAAAATATCTAAAACATTCGCTCTTGGTAAAACAGCCGCCTGAACAATTCCTTTTGGCAAAGCTGTTGGAACGTCTTTCATCGAATGCACCGCAATGTCAATATCACCATTGATCATCGCAATATCAAGCGTTTTGGTAAAAATTCCAGTAATTCCCAATTCGTAAAGAGGTTTATCCAGAATAATATCGCCTTGAGATTTAACCGCAACAATTGAGGTTTTGTAACCTAAATCATTTAGTTTTTTCTCTACAGTGTGTGCTTGCCAAAGTGCTAATTCGCTATCGCGTGTTCCAATTCTGATTGTTTTTTCAGCCATGTTTTGTTTTTTGAACCATATAAGTTATATAAGGAAATTTAAGAGGTTTGAGTAAAACACAGTTTTTAAATGAACTTATATAACTTATATGGTTTAAATTTTATTTAAGATGCTTTTATTTTGAAGACTTTTTCGATCCATTCGATGCTTTCGTCTACCATGGTATCGTCGTCTTTTAAATGATTGGCAAAATGAGTAGTGATTTTCTGAATGATTCGGTTACTAATGATTTCAGCCTGCTCTTCATTAAAATCGGCAATTTTTTTACTTTGAAAATCTAGTTCAGAAGCTTTGATTGCGTTTAGTTTGTCTTTTAACGCATTGATAGTTGGCGCAAATTTTCGGCCTTTCATCCAAGTAACAAATTCTTCTTTGATTTCTTCGATAATCACTTCGGCAGCTGGAATATGTAATTTTCTGTTTTCCAAAGTTTCATCTGTCAATTGAGACAAATAATCCATGTGGATTAAAGTTACACCTTCTAATTCCTCTACGTTTTCATTCACGTTTTTAGGAATAGACAAGTCCAGAATCAACAAAGGTTTTTTAAGATTCAAAATTGCTTTGTCAACCGTTGGGTTTTGTGCGCCCGTTGCAACAACGACAACATCGGCTTTTTGAAGTTCTAAATGTAATTCAGAATAATCTTTAACAATCAAATTTAATTTTCCTGCTAATTTCTCTGCTTTGTCTTTAGTACGGTTGATTAAAGTGATATGTTCGTTTTTAGTATGTTTTACTAAATTCTCACATGTATTTCTTCCGATTTTTCCAGTTCCGAAAAGTAGAATATTTTTATTACTGATGTCCTCAACGTTTTTAAGGATGTATTGTACAGAAGCAAAAGAAACCGAAGTAGCACCAGAACTGATTTCAGTTTCTGTTTTAATTCTTTTACTTGCCTGAATCACTGCATTTACCAATCTTTCCATAAAAGCATTGGCTAAATTCATTGATTTTGAATGAATAAAAGAAGTTTTGATTTGTGAGATGATTTCGAAATCTCCTAAGATCTGACTATCTAAACCAGTTCCTACACGGAACATATGATTAATAGCTTCTTGATTTTTGTAAACGAAACCTACTTTTTGAAAAGCGTCTACAGATCCGTTACTATTATCGCAGATTAATTTTATTAATTGAAATGGATGTTCAGCAAAACCGTAAATTTCGGTTCTGTTGCAAGTTGAAGTAACTAATAAACTTTCTATTCCATCGTTTTTAGCTTGTTCCAGTAATCTCGTTTTCGCAACTGCATCCAAACTAAATTGACCTCTAACCTCAGCATCAGCTTTTTTATAACTCAGACCAACTGAGTAAAAATAAAGGTGTTTCGGTACGTTATTGTTTTCCATAAATTCACTTTCATAAAAGTGCAACAAAATTATTACTATACCAGTGATAAAAATAACGCTAAAAGTACTTTTTATGTCGCTGTATGTTTTTTTGAACCTAAATAGGTGTTTTTGAGTAAAAAGGACTACTTTTGTAGCAAAATCAACTCCTTTGAAGTGATTAGTTTAGAGTCGTTCTAAATAACATTTTGAGTTTGTTTTGATTTTCGTTTCAAAAAAATATCGCTATGAGTTCTCAAGAAGTTATAAAAATTGAAGACGACTTTACGCTGATTCGTTTTCAAAACGATGGTTCAGAACCATTTTATGCACAGCATGAAATAGTAGGTACTGGCCTGATACAGTTTCACTTCGGAATAAAAGGAAATGCAAAATTTTTATTCAATCAAGGCAATTATGCTTTAGAATTGAAAGAGGAAAAATCATTGCTTTTATACAATCCGCAGAAAGAATTACCGCTCAATTTAGAATTGGCTCCAAACTCATGGGCAATTTCGGTAATTGTATCCATTAAGAAATTTCACGCGTTGTTTTCTGCCGAAGCCGACTATATTACTTTCTTAAGTCCAGACAATAAGGATAAAAAGTATTATAACGAAGGAAATATCAGTCCATCCATGGCGATTGTTTTGAGTCAGTTGTTTCATTACAATCTACATCCGTCCATAAAAAACCTTTATTATAAAGGAAAAGGATACGAATTGTTGAGTTTGTATTTTAACAGAACGGAGGATCCAAATGCAGAACAATGTCCGTTTTTGATTGACGAAGACAATGTGCTGAAAATCCGAAAAGCCAAAGAAATTATTATCGCCAATATGGCCGAACCACCAGGATTGCAAGAACTAGCAGACGAAATTGGTTTGAATTTGAAAAAACTTAAAATGGGTTTCAAACAAATTTATGGCGATACGGTTTATGGTTTCCTTTTCGATTACAAAATGGATTTCGCCCGAAAACTTTTAGACAGCGGTTCGTATAATGTAAACGAGGTTGGACTTAAAATAGGTTATAGTACAGGAAGTCACTTTATAGCAGCATTCAAGAAAAAGTTTGCCACAACTCCAAAAAAATATTTGATGTCGATAAATGCGAATGTCTAATTTTTTTCGCCACAGATTCACGAATTTGCACAAAATAAAAATCTGCTAAATCTCCCGAATCTGCGAGAGAAATTGATTTTAGATATTCGACAATAATTAAAAAGTAATAAATATCATATTTCGAATAAAGTACAGCGTTTACTTTTGCCGAAAATTAAAAAACAAATAAAAAGCTTAAAGCAAAAGAACATAATGAAAGGTGTATTATTAGTAAATCTGGGATCTCCAGAAAGTCCAACTCCAAAAGATGTAAAACCTTATTTAGATGAATTTTTAATGGATAAATACGTGATCGACGTTCCGTATTTATTGAGAGCATTATTAGTTCGTGGTATTATTTTAAGAAAAAGACCAGAAGAATCAGCACATGCTTACGGAAAAATTTGGTGGGAAGAAGGTTCGCCTTTAGTAGTTCTTTCAGAAAGAATGCAGCAAAAAGTGCAACCTTTAGTAAATGTCCCAGTTTCGTTAGCAATGCGTTACGGAAGTATGACAATCGAAAAAGGACTTCAGGAATTGAGCGATAAAGGAGTTACCGATGTAATGCTTTTTCCACTATATCCGCAATATGCAATGGCTTCCACTTTGACTATTTTAGTAAAAGCCGAAGAAATTCGCAAGAAAAAATTCCCGCACATGAAATTTACTGATGTTCCGGCATTTTATAACAAACCAGATTACATCAAAAACTTAGCAGATTCTATTCAGAAACATTTGGTTGGATTTGAATACGACCATTTATTGTTCTCCTATCACGGAATTCCAGAACGTCATATTCGCAAAACCGATGTAACGAAATCACATTGTAAAATTGACGGATCTTGTTGTAACACACCTTCGCCAGCGCACGAATTTTGTTATCGTCACCAATGTTATGAAACTACAAAACAAGTCGTGAAATTATTAGGTCTTTCAGAAGATAAATATAGTTTGACTTTTCAATCTCGTTTAGCAGGAGATAAATGGTTAGAACCTTATACCGATGTCGAAATTGATAACATGCCTGCAAAAGGAATCAAGAAATTGGCAGTTGTAACACCAGCTTTCGTTTCAGATTGTTTAGAAACTTTGGAAGAAATCGCCATGCGTGCCAAAGAAGATTTTGAAGCAAATGGGGGAGAAGAGTTCTTGGCAATTCCATGTTTGAATGATGATGACGAATGGTGCCAGACGGTTTCCAATTGGATTAATGATTGGGCGAAATAGAGGAAAGAGTAAAGAAAAAAGACATTTCTAAATGGAATATTACAATTATCTAAAATCACTGCATCTTATATTTGTGATAACTTGGTTTGCGGGTTTGTTTTATATTGTGCGTTTGTTTGTTTACCAAATAGAAGCCAATGACAAACCTTCACCAGAAAAAGAAATTCTACAGGCGCAATACAAAATAATGGCCTATCGTTTGTGGTATATTATTACATGGCCGTCGGCGGTTTTGGCAAGTATCTTTGCTTTTTGGATGCTGTTTTTTACAGATGCAGGAAGCGTTTGGATCAAAATGCCGTGGATGCACGTAAAATTATGTTTCGTTTTTCTTTTATATTTATATCACGGAAAATGTCATCAGATTTTTAAGCAATTACAGAGAGATGAGGTAAAATATTCCAACAATTTCATGCGTTTATGGAACGAAGGCGCAACGATTATTTTGTTTGCTGTTGTTTTTTTAGTAGTTTTAAAAAGTGCCATCAACTGGATTTTCGGCGTAATCGGAATTGTTTTATTCTCGGTTTTAATAATGCTGGGATTCCGTTTTTACAAAAGAATTAGAGAAAGAAAATAGTTGGCAGTGGTCAGTTTTTTAGTGATCAGTTTACAATCATTGTCTTTTAAATTTTTATATATTATAACTTTAAAACGAAGTTACACGTTTGCAAAATAACTGAACACTAACAATCTGAACACTGAATACTAAAATCATGCTCAACATAAAAATGACAATGCTTTCGCTTCGTACCAGGATTTTCCTGTCGATGATTGTATTGATTGTTGTGGCATCTTTTTTATTGGCTTCGATTTCGATTATTCAGTTTAAAACTGAGGCAAAAGAATACCATCAGGAACGGTTGGAACGAAAAGAAAATGCGGTAAAAGAGCATATCAATTACGTTCTGGCGACTACAACTTATCCGCTGAAAACGCAAAATCTGGATTTGATTTTTAAAGATAAAATCCACGAATTAGCGCAGATTCATAAAATCGAAATCAATATTTACAGTCTCGACGGAAAACTTTTAAAATCATCCAAAGAGTCTTTTGCGGTTGATAAAATTGCTCCGCCAATTCCGGAATATATTCTGAAATTAGTTCGTTCCTCAATTGAAAAACGTTTTGTAGACATTAAGACGATTGACGGAGTCAAAAACCGATCATCCTACAGTTTAATTAAAGACGAGAAATTCAAACCGCTCGGAATTCTAAACCTTCCGTATTTAGAAGACGACGGTTACTACGATAATGAGTTGAATACTTTCTTGATTCGCCTGAGTCAGGTGTATTCTTTTATGTTGATTGTGGCTTTTGCATTGGCTTATTTCCTTTCGACTTATATCACAAAATCGCTTAAAACCATTTCAGATCGTTTGGAAGAAACCAATCTGGATCAGAAAAACGAGAAAATTGTTTTAGAAGCGAATAGCAAAGAAGTCAATTTCCTTATCAAAGCGTATAACGGAATGGTGGATAAACTCGAAACGAGCGCCATTAAACTGGCACAAAGTGAACGTGAAGAAGCTTGGCGCGAAATGGCAAAACAAGTCGCACACGAAATTAAAAATCCGCTTACGCCGATGCGTTTGACGGTTCAGAGTTTCCAAAGAAAGTTTGATCCAAGTGATCCAGACGTGAAGCAGAAAATGAATGATTACTCCGAAACCTTAATTCAACAGATTGATACAATGACTTCCGTGGCTTCGGCATTTTCGAACTTTGCTTCGATGCCGGCGCAGCAAAATGAAACTTTAAATGTGGTTGAGGTTGTAGAATTAGCCTTGGATATTTTTAACGAAGATTATATTGTTTTCGAAAAAGAAGAAGAAGAAATCATTTCCAAAATGGATCGTACGCAACTGATTCGTGTTATTACCAATTTGGTTAAAAATGCGACACAGGCAATTCCGGAAAGTCAGTTTCAAAAGTCTATTGTAGTTACCGTAAAACGACGTAACAATAATGTAGAAATTGCGGTAAAAGACAACGGAATCGGAATCCAAAAACAAGATATCGGACGAATCTTCGAACCAAAATTTACCACTAAAACGAGCGGTATGGGACTTGGACTAGGAATTATCAAAAACATTATAGAAAATTACAAAGGAACAATTACCTTTGAATCAACTTACGGAAAAGGAACGACTTTCAGGGTTTCTTTACCCATCACAAACTCATAAAACCAGCTGTTATGAACTACGAAAATATCTTAATTTCAATTGAAGAAAAAGTGGCTACCATTACCATTAACAGACCAACTAAGTTAAATGCTTTAAACAAAGCAACGATTAGTGATCTGAGTAATGCTGTTGACTCATTATCCAAAAATGATGATGTTCGTGTTATTGTTTTAACCGGAAGCGGAGAGAAAGCTTTTGTAGCTGGAGCTGATATTTCGGAGTTTGCGAATTATACCACTGTTGAAGGCGCACAATTAGCTGCAGAAGGGCAGGAGTCTTTATTTGATTTCATAGAAAATCTAAGAAAACCAGTTATTGCAGCCGTTAATGGTTTTGCTCTTGGCGGCGGATTAGAATTGGCGATGGCTTGTCATTTCAGAGTAGCTTCAGACAATGCTAAAATGGGACTTCCAGAAGTAACTTTAGGATTGATTCCAGGTTACGGAGGAACACAGCGTTTACCGCAATTAATTGGAAAAGGCCGTGCCATGGAAATGATTATGACCGCAGCGATGATTACTGCTGAACAAGCAAAAGATTACGGTTTAGTAAACCATGTCGTACCTCAAGAAGAATTACTATCGTTTACAAACGTAATCGCTCAGAAAATCATTAAAAATGCGCCTTTTGCCATTGGAAAAGCCATAAAAGCCATCAATGCAAACTTTAAAGATGGTAAAAATGGTTTCGATACTGAAATAAAATCATTCGGAGAATGTTTCGGAACCCAAGACTTTAAAGAAGGAACAACAGCCTTTTTAGAAAAACGTAAAGCTGAATTTACAGGGAAATAAAATTTTCTAACCGCAAAGGTCGCAAGGGACAGCGCAAGGTTCGCAAGTTTTTCTAAAATCTTTGTGTCCTTTGCGTAAATCTTTGCGACCTTTGCGTTTAAATAATAGACAAAGGTTTTAAAAACTTAGAACCTCATCATCTCAGAACCTTAGCACCTTAAAAAAAAAATGTACGAACCAATATTTGCCCTTTTTTGTGAACGAGTTAAAGAAAGCATCCAAAACGGAACTTTCGCAAAACTGACATTGGCCAAAACAATGGGCGATACCGAAATTAAAAACATTTACTTCCGATTGGTTCTCAACGAAGATCATACGTTTTCTATCTCATTAACTACCCGATACAAGACAGAAGAAATCGAAAGTATTCATACTTTAGATGAAGCTTTATTGGTTTTAGGGACTTACATCAAAAAACCGTTTTTAACTGCGCTTTTGTTTACAACAGATAATGACGTTACTTTTAAAGTAAATAAAAAGAATGCTGGAAGTATTATCGAACAGCCGCCTACATTTAAAAATGCATCGCCGGTTATGCTGGAAATGGTTGAAAAAGGGATTGTTTAAAATTAAACTATGGAGGAACTTAAGAAAATATTATGGAAACAATTTGGAGCTGTGATAGACATGCTTGAGAGTTCAATCTTAGTTTGTCCTGAGAGTTTTTGGGATAAAAAAGATTTTTGGTATTCTGCTTATCACACCATTTTCTGGCTTGATTATTATTCATCTGTAAAACCAGACGAATTTTCTCCACCACAACCATTTTCTTTATCTGAATTTAATCCAAAAGGAATTTTACCGGAAAGAATTTACCTAAAAAAAGAATTGCTTGAATATCTTGAGCATTCTCGTAAAAAGGTTTTCTTTTTAATTGAAGGATTAAATGAAGAAACTTCAAAAGAAAGATTCATCACAAAGAAGAAGAATTATAACAGAATTGAAATGATTTTGTACAACATGAGACATGTTCAGCATCATGTTGGCCAGCTAAATTTATTGTTGAGACAAAATGTTGATACAGCAGGAAAATGGGTTTCACAAACGGCTAAAGAATATTGATATAGTTAATGTTCTAAGAACTTCCTTGTAGATCTCTACGAAAACAGCCCACTAAACCAGCTTTACAAACAAATTAGAAGCAATTTTATTCGAAATCGATAATTCCCTTTCATCAACCTTAATTTTGACCGATAAATCGAAGGATTCTTTAGAAAGAAATTCAATTTTAGAACCTAAAGCAATTCCTTGTTTATCGAGATATTTCAAGAACTCCGAAGAAGTATCTTTCACACCAACACAAACTCCAGTTTGGTTATCAGATAACTCGGAAAGTAAATGTTTTTCAATCTTAATAATTCGGCCGTTAGCATCTGGAATTGGATCTCCATGTGGATCTTCAGTCGGATTTCCTAGAAAATCATCTAATCGGTTAATCAATTGTTCTGATTTGATGTGCTCCAACTGTTCCGCAATATCATGAACTTCATCCCAGCTGAAATTTAGTTTCTCCACTAAAAACACTTCCCAAAGACGATGTTTTCTCACAATCATTTTAGCGGCTAGTTTTCCGTTTTCGGTTAACGAAACCCCTTGGTATTTTTTATAATTAACCAAATCTTTCTCCGCCAGTTTCTTCAACATATCCGTTACCGAAGAAGCTTTAGTCTCCATGATTTCTGCAATAGCATTCGTACTGACTTCTGTTTCTAAAGCCGCCGTTAAGTGATAGATCGATTTAAGGTAGTTTTCTTCTGAAAAGGTCATTTTTTTTCTTTTTGAGTAACAAAGAGACAGAGTTGCAAAGGGACAAAGCTAAAAACTTTGTTACTTTGTCACTCTGAAACTTTGCATCTTCATTTAACAATCAACAAAGGTATTGAAATTTTATGTCTCAATTTGTCTACCGTTGTGCCAAAAAGAATATCTTTCAATCCAGTGTGACCGTGGGTTCCCATAACGAGAATGTCGAAATTGCCTTCGTTTATAATTTTCGGAATTACATTGTTGGGTTTTCCAAAACCAAGTTCTGTTTTGATCTTGAATCCTTTTTCCGACAGCATTTCTTTGTATTTCAATAATAGTTTTTCATCTATTGTTGTTTCATGATCGTGAACATGAACGCCGTACATTAACGCACCCACAGTTTCAACGATATGAATTAAAGTATATTCGGTATCAATGCCACCCAATTCAAAGGCTTTGTTTAATGCGGCTTCATCTGCATGAGAAAAATCTACAGAAATGGCTATATTTTTAATGCTCTGACTTTCTTTTGGCGTAAAGTGAAGTTTTAGGTTATGCGGCGAGTGATTAATAACTTTTTTAGATTTGGCTTTTGCGATAAAAGGTTTAAAAACGATATAAAGCAGTAATCCAGCAAAAGCAATCGCAAGCGGTATTACCGTAACCCATAAAATTATTGGATGATTCGAACTTGCCAGCCATGAAGTAATTTCGTCATAAACCAACTTAGCATTCAATGAGACAATAATTAAAGCAATAATCCAAGAAACAACCTGTGTGGTTCTAGAAATATGAAAACCATTCATTTTCGATTTATCACTCACAAAATGAATCAGCGGAATAATCGCAAATCCTAATTGTAGGCTTAAAATAACCTGACTTAAAATTAAAAGTTTTCCAGTTATGTTTTCGCCATAAATCCAAATCACGATCAAAGCAGGAACTATAGCAATTAAACGGGTTATAATTCTACGAACCCAAGGCTGAATTCTTAAGTGTAAATAACCTTCCATCACAATCTGTCCTGCAAGTGTTCCCGTTACGGTTGAACTTTGTCCTGCAGCGATTAAGGCAACGGCAAATAAGATTGGTGCCCATTTTGTGCCTAACAAAGGTTCCAGGAATTGATGTGCATCCTGAATCTCGGCAACTTCAAACATTCCATTTTTATGGAAAGTGGCGGCTGCCAAAATTAAAATGGCAGCATTGACGAAGAATGCCAAATTCAAAGCAATAGTTGAATCAATCAAATTGTATTTTAAGGCTTGTTTGATTCCCGCTGGACTTCTATCGAATTTTCTGGTTTGCACCAAAGAAGAGTGTAAGTAAAGGTTGTGAGGCATTACCGTTGCTCCAATAATTCCGATTGCAATATATAAGGCAGCTGAATTTGGAATAGAAGGAACCAATCCAGCGATAATTTTAGAAACTTCAGGTTCGGCAAAAATCATTTCAAAAATGAAAGAAAAACCAATAATCGCTACCAAAGCAATAATAAAAGCCTCCATTTTACGGATTCCCTTGTTGATTAAGAACAATAAAATGAAAGTATCTAAAACGGTAATCAAAACACCTTCAAAAAGCGGAATTCCAAAAAGAAGATTAATTCCGATTGCCATTCCGAGCACTTCGGCCAAATCACAGGCGGCAATTGCAATTTCTGCCAGAAAATATAAAATGTAGTTGATGTATTTGGAATAAGTTTCTCGCGAAGCCTGTGCTAGATCTCGTTGTGTTACAATTCCAAGTCTTGCGCTTAAACTTTGCAAAAGCAAAGCCATTAAGTTACTCATCAATAAAACCCAGACCAAAGTATAACCAAATTGGCTTCCGCCGGCAATGTCTGTAGCCCAGTTTCCTGGATCCATATAACCAACGCTTACTAAATAAGCCGGGCCTAAAAAGGCTAATATTTTTCTGAAACCTGTTTTTTTATGTTCTGTAGAAACCGATTCGTGGACTTCTTCTAAAGATTTACTCATTGTAAATGTATTGTTTTCACAAATATATAGAAAAATGATATTCGCGGAACAATATTTTTAGGCGAGTCTAAAATTTAAATGTTAGAATTCAAACATTTTGGGCACAATCCTGATAATGTAAAGTTTATTTCGTTCACTTTATAATTGTGCGGCATAATGTAGCTCGGTTTCACATTTTCAAGACAAGTAATTTCGTGACAGTTTTCACAGCTGAAATGAGCATGGTTATGGATGTGTACGCGCTGATGCGAATGATTGCATTTGGCATATTTAACCGTGCCGTCCAAATTGGAGATTTTATGAATAATATCATCGTTAACCAAACGATCTAAAATTCTATAAATGGTCACGCGATCGCAGACATCATTCAATTGTTTTTGAATTTCGGTGTGTGATAATGCCGTTTTAGAATTCTCAAATACCTCTAATACAGCTGTTTTCGCGGTAGTATTACGTGTTGTTTTCATTTTTATAAATTAAAAAATTTAACGCAACAATGTTGCGTTTGAATTTAATCTGTATATTTGCAACAAAATTGCATTAAGTAAAAGTACACAAAATGAAGAAATTGACTACACCCTTTTACGATATTTTAGGAATTTCAAGCGCAACGATTTGTCTCGTTCATTGTTTGGTTTTTCCTCTTTTAACGATTCTTCCTTTAGGGTTGAGTCACAGTCCAATTATCGATTTACTATTTGCTTCAATAGGTTTGTTTGCAATTTTCAAAATTACGAAAAAATCAACTCTTTTGGTTTCGTCGATTTTGATTGTTTCCATGAGCCTGATTTGGATCACTATTTTGACTGATTTATTCTTAGAGATTCATTTGGATCTGATTTATTTCGGTGGCATCGGAATGATTATCGGCCATTTGATTAATTATAAAAATCATAAAAACATACACAAATGAAAAAACTCCCTGTTACAGTGTTAAGCGGATTTCTTGGAGCAGGAAAAACGACGCTTCTAAATCATATTCTTCATAATAAAGAAGGATTGAAAGTGGCCATAATCGTTAACGACATGAGTGAAGTTAATATTGATGCACAACTTGTAAAAAATCAAAATACGTTGTCAAGAACCGAAGAGAAGTTAGTTGAAATGACAAATGGCTGTATTTGCTGTACGCTGCGTGAAGACTTAATGATCGAGGTGGAAAGATTAGCAAAGGAAAACAGATTTGATTATTTACTTATTGAAAGTACAGGAATTAGCGAGCCAATACCGGTCGCTCAGACTTTTTCATTTGTAAATGAAGATGCTAGCATTGATTTGTCAAGGTTTAGCTACATCGATACGATGGTAACTGTTGTGGATAGTTTTAACTTTTTTAAAGATTTTGGTTCGGCTAAAACTTTGCAGGAACAAAATTTATCCAGTATTGAAAACGATACTCGCACGATAGTCAATCTTTTGGTTGATCAGGTCGAATTTGCGAATGTTATTATTTTGAATAAAACCGATCTTATTGATACAGCATCATTACAAATGTTGAAAGCGTCAATTCAGAAGTTGAATCCTGTGGCGAAAATAATCACTTCGGTTTTAGGAAAAGTAAACCTGAACGAAATTATAAATACGGGATTATTCAATTATGAGGAAGCGGAAAATTCAGCAGGTTGGATCAGAGAATTAGAAGGAATCCATACGCCTGAAACCGAAGAATACGGAATCAATTCTTTTGTGTTTAGAGATTCAAGGCCATTTCATCCCAATCGATTATGGAATTTTATTACTTCAGATTTTCCAGAGAATATCATTAGAAGTAAAGGATTATTGTGGATGGCATCCCGACCAGAGCAGGCAATTAACTGGAGCCAGGCTGGAGGTTCAATGAAAGCGGAAGGGGCAGGAGTTTGGTGGGCGAGTATGCCGTTAAGTGAGCGAATGACATTTAATAATTTTGTTGAATTTCAGGATATTATAGAAGAACGCTGGACGGCTAACTTTGGAGACCGACTTAATGAACTTGTTTTTATCGGACAGAAAATAAAAGAGACGGAGATTCTCAACGAACTTAAAAAATGCCTTTGTACAGAAGATGAAATTATAGATTATCAAGAAGGTTTGTTTCCAAAAAAGGATCTTTTTCCAATATCAAGAACATCTTAAATCGTTAAAATTATGAAAGACAATTATACATATGACGTGATTATCATTGGCGGAAGCTACAGTGGCTTATCTGCAGCAATGAGTTTAGGACGTGCTTTGCGTGAGGTTTTGGTTATTGACAGTGGTTTGCCTTGTAACCGACAAACGCCACATTCGCACAATTTTATTACACAAGACGGCGAAAAGCCCGCTGTAATTTCGGCGAAAGCCAAATTACAAGTCGATCTTTATAAAACAATTCATTTTTTTAACGGACTTGTGGTAAAAGCGATTAAAAATGAAAATGGATTTGAGGTTTTTACAGAATCTGGTAAAACTTTCAATTCAAGAAAAATCCTGTTTGCAAGTGGCGTTAAAGATCTGCTTCCTGAAATTAAAGGTTTTGCAGATTGTTGGGGAATTTCGGTTTTGCATTGTCCGTATTGTCACGGCTATGAAGTTAAAAATGAAAAAACTGCGATTATTGCCAATGGTGAAATGGGCTTTGAATACGCCAAACTGATCTCGAATTGGACAAAAGACCTTCGATTGTGCACGAATGGAAAATCAGAATTGACTTTGGAAAAAATCAAAACTTTAGAAAATCATGGCGTTCAGATTTTTGAAGATGAAATAGAATCTTTTGAACATCAAGGAGGATATATTCAGAATATAGTTTTTAAAAATCAGCAAAAAGTTGAGGTAAAAGCTGTGTATGCCAAACCACCTTTCGAACAGCATTGTCCAATTCCTGAAGCTCTAGGCTGTGAACTCAACGAACAAAGTTTGGTAAAAGTTGATGCTATGCAAAAAACAAATGTGGCAGGAGTTTTTGCAAGTGGAGACTGTACAACTCCAATGCGCTCAGTTGCTATTGCCGTTTCTACAGGATCTTTTGCCGGAGCGGTCATTAATAAAGAACTAATTGACGAAGATTACGCAAAGTGAAAATAAACCATATAAGTTATATAAGTTCATTTAAAACTAGACTTACATTTTCTTATATAACTTATATGGTTTAAAAAAACTTTGTGTTTTGTGACTTTGCTCGATAAAATCAAAATTCTAACATATTGAATTCAATCCGTTTAAAAATTTCTGCCTGAAGAATAATTGTTTGTCAAATTTAATTTTTAGTTTTGTCTAAATTTAATTTTAAAAGAATGAAATATTTATTTTTGACAATATTAATAATTTATACAAAAAGCATTTACGCACAAAATATATCTGGAAAGGTAACGGCAGATAGTCCTGTTGTGCAGGAAATTAATGTTCGTTTGTTAAATACAAACTTTAAAACTCAAGCAGATTCAATTGGTCATTATCAGTTAGAAAATATTCCGGCGGGAACTTATAAAATTGCGGTAAACTCGACTGGATTCAAATCTTTAATCCAAAAAATAACAATATCAGAAAATCAAGATCTCAATCTGGATTTTGAATTAAAAGAAGACCAAAACGAACTAAATGAAGTAGTGGTCTCTGGAACTTTAAAACCAGTAAAACGACTAGAAAGTGCGGTTCCCGTTGAGGTTTATTCGCCAGTTTTCTTTAAGAAAAATCCAACACCAAGCATTTATGATGCACTTCAAAACATAAATGGAGTTCGTCCACAGTTGAATTGCGGTGTCTGTAATACAGGAGATATTCATATAAACGGGTTGGAAGGCCCTTATACTTTAGTAATGATTGACGGAATGCCAATTGTGAGCAGTCTTTCGACGGTTTATGGCCTATCGGGAATTCCGAACTCTTTGGTCGAACGAATAGAAATCGTAAAAGGCCCAGCATCATCACTTTATGGAAGCGAAGCGGTCGGAGGTTTGATCAATATTATTACCAAGAATCCAACCAATGCCCCGATGTTTTCAGCTGATTATTTTACGACTTCTTATTTTGAAAGTAATCTGGATTTGGGAATGAAGTTTAATGTTGGCCAAAAAGCGATTTCACTTTTAGGAATTAATTACTTCAATTATGACCAAGTAATTGATAAAGACAAAGATAATTTTACCGATGTAACGCTTTCTGAACGAATTTCGGTTTTTAATAAATGGAGTTTTCAGCGCAATAATAATAGGCTTTTTACCATTGCCGCACGTGCAATGTACGAAGATCGCTGGGGCGGAGACGTTCGCTGGGAGAAAAAATATCGTGGAGGAGACGAAATTTACGGAGAAAGCATTTATACCAAAAGAGCAGAATTGATTGGAAGTTATCAATTGCCATTTGAGGAGAAATTAATGCTTTCTTTCTCTGGAAATGTGCATTATCAAGACAGCCGTTACGGAACCACTTCATACATCGCCAATCAAAAAATCGGATTTCTTCAATTAACTTGGGATAAAAAAATCGGACGAAATGATTTATTGGCAGGAATCGCAAGCCGATATACCTATTACGATGATAATACACCAGCCACAAAAGATGCTGAAAGTACTTGGCTTCCAGGAATTTTTGTGCAGGATGAAATAACCTTTTCTCCAAAAAGTCAGGTTTTGCTGGGCGCACGCTACGATTATAATTCAATTCACGGTTCGATTTTTACACCAAGATTTGCCTATCGCTTTAAAGCCAATGACAATACTATTTTCAGGTTGAATGCCGGAACAGGTTTTAGAGTGGTCAATTTATTTACCGAAGATCACGCAGCGTTAACGGGTTCGAGAGATGTTGTGATTGAAAATGATTTGAAACCAGAGAAATCAGTAAATGTGAATTTGAATTATATTCAGAAAATAAACTTCGGAAATGGAACTTTTATGGGAATTGAAACTACAGCTTTTTATACCCGTTTTAGCAATAAAATCATTTCAGATTATGAAACCGATCCAAATAAAATCATTTATGACAATATTGATGGTTATGCGATCAGTCAGGGAATCAGCACCAATGTGGATGTTAATTTTACCAATGGTTTAAAGTTTATTTTGGGAGCAACGGTTTTGGACAATAAAAATGTGGAGGATGGAATTTCAGAAAGACCTTTTCTGACTGAAAGATTTACAGGAACTTGGACAGTTTCATACAAAATTGAACCTTGGAATTTATTACTGGATTATACCGGAAATGTTTACAGTCCGATGAAATTGCCTTTGTTGAGCGAATACGATCCGAGAAATCCAAATTCGCCTTGGTACAGTATTCAGAATATTCAGTTTACCTATACGGGCTGGAAGAATTTTGAAGTTTATGGAGGTGTCAAAAATCTGCTGAACTTTACTCCCAAACAAAATAATCCGTTTTTGATTTCAAGAACCAATGATCCTTTTGATAAAAATGTGCAATACGATGCAAACGGGAAAGTTTTGGTTACGCCCGATAATCCGTACGGTTTGACTTTTGATACAACGTATGTTTATGGGCAGAATCAAACGATTCGCGGCTTCTTGGGATTGCGATATACTTTGAGGTAAAATTTAAACACATAGAAACATAGTTTAGCTTTGTGTAGAAAGGCGTTTCACTTGCATCAATTCACATAGCTATGTGTGGAAGCTAGCTTCTTCTTTTATCTTTTTATAGAAATAGAAAAACCTATGTTTCTATGTGTTTAAAAATTTTTAGTAATAGAAATCAGACTCACTAAAAAAATGAAAAAGCTAATTCTATTTATTTTCTTCTTAGGGATTTCGGCAATCGGTTTTGGTCAGCTGAAAAGCTATTCTTTTGAAGAAATAGAGAGTTTACAGCAAATTCAAAAACGAAAAATCATTGTTTTTATCCATACCGACTGGTGTCAGTTTTGCCAAAGAATGAAAACCACAACTTTCAAAAACAAAGAAATCATTGATAAACTTAATTCAGATTTCTATTTCATTGATTTTAATGCCGAAGAAAAACGAGATATTACTTTTACTAATCAGGTTTTTAAATACAAACCTTCTGGAAATAACATTGGAGTTAATGAATTGGCTCTAGAGCTTGGAACTATAAACAATCAAATTGTCTATCCTGTTTTATGTGTTTTGAATGAGAAAAATGAGATTATTTTTCAATATTCGAATTATTTGTCACCTAATGATTTTAAATTTTTTCTAGTAAAACTTCTCGAATAGATTCTTACTAAAAAATGCTCTTTTTACATACTGTTTTAATATAAGTTGCTCTTATACAGTGGTTTTGTGAATTAATTTGTAAATTAGTTAAAAAACTGTTCGGAAACAAAAATCGCTGAAAATCAATGGAGAATATTTTCTTTTGGATTTTGATTTTATAAGTTTTAATGCTTTTCAGATAATAAAGAAAAAGCAAATTGAGTTTTAGTTTAAAAGAAAAAGTATTTTTTTTTAAAAAGAAACGCAACCAAATCCATTTTTGGTTATCTATAATTTATAGTCAGACTTGTAAAAAATAGGGACGAAACAGAATACATATGGGTATATTTAAAAGTATCAAACGATACTATACACGAAAAGAAGGAGTTAAAAAACAATCTGATCAATCAATACCAAACTATAATACTTATAATCCGGACAATAAAACAATTGTCTTTTTTAATCTTCATATGCCGGCCCCTGCACATGATTCGGGTTCTAACAGATTAAAAGAAATCATATTATTTTTTAAAAACAAAAATTACAATTGTATTATCTGTTCAAAAAATACTTTTAGGGACAATGGTTATGTAGATTATTTTAGCGATTTTGGAGCTATTGTTTTTGTAGAAAACAGTCAATATTCGAGCTATTTTGATTTTGTAAAATCGCTTCCGAAAGTTGATTTTGTGTGGTATTATGGCGGGAAATCGTTTTATTTTAACTTAAAAAAAGTATCTAAAATTCTTCCTGAAGCCACATCGCTTTACGATATGATTGATATTCATTTTTTACGTTATAAAAGAGCTATTAAAATTAATCCGAAGCGTATTTCACTTTGGAAAAACTTTTTGAAATTCTTTTTCATCGAAACAAAATTAACCGGAAAGGTAGATTATGTAGCGACCATTTCTAATGTGGAAAAGGAAATTATGTCAAGATATATTGATGTCGATAAGCTCATAACCATTCCCAACATTCATTATCCAAAAATAAGCAAAGAAAAAGCCTTGCTTTTTGAAGATCGAGAAGGCATACTTTTTATAGGCTCGAAACATGAACCTAATATTGATGCTGTTCATTATTTGTATCATGAAATAATGCCGATAGTCTGGAAAGAAAATAATGAGATAAAAGTAAATATAATTGGGAATCTTAATGAAAATATTAAAGGAATAGAAGACTCAAGATTTATTTTTACAGGTCATGTTTGCAACATAGAGCCTTTTTTTACTGCAAACAAATTCATGATTGCACCTTTGCGATATGGCGCAGGTGTAAAAGGGAAAATAGGACAGGCGTTTGAGTATTATTTGCCTGTTATCACATCTTCGATTGGAGCAGAGGGAATGGAACTGATTCATCAAAGGAATGCTTTGATTTACGATGCAAAAGAAGAGTTTGCACTGGCAATTCTTAATTTGTACAACAATAAAACCCTGTGGCAGGAATTGCATCAAAACTCCGAACAAAGCCTTAAGCCTTTTTCAAATCAGGCTTTAGAAGAATTGTTTTTAAAATTTGAGACGCTATAATTTGAATACATCATCTAATACGTTGTAAGTCGCATCAGTACTATGATGATTGCTGAAATAGGAAACCGCTTCAGAATGGATTTTATTATAGAAATTGGAATCGGTTAATAATTCATTTATATAAGCTGCAAATTCATTAGGGTCATTTGTAGTTAAACAGCCATTATTAGTCTTGTTTACTAATCCGTCGACACCTCTTTCATTACAAACTACGGGAATTCCAAAAGACAAAGCTTCAATAACTTTAATTTTTATTCCAGTTCCGCTGAGCATTGGACATATTGCTATTTTAGATTCACGATATGCATCATCTAGATTTTCAATGAAAGAGATTTTTTCGACATTGTTATGCTCGCCAATAAATTTGCCGATTTTTCCAATTACAGCAATTTTAAGTGATTTTGAAAGTAGGGGATAAACTTGGCCGAAGAACCATTTGGCCGATTTAACATTGTGTTCGTTTTCACTTGCAACGTAAATAATATCATATTTTGACTCAGTTTTTAAAGCACTTTTCTGCGGTAAACTATGTGTTACCAACGCAATTTCTTTATCAATAAACTGAGAGAAAAGGTATTTTTCTTCGGCAGAAATGACTAGGATTTTGTCATAATGACTTAAGATTTCGATTTCTTTTTCAAAAAACTTTCCTAAACGGAAATTCTTCTTTTTCTGAAATTGCGAGGTTAAGAAATCGTGTGTATCAATCATCAATTTTGCTTCTTTGATATGAGGATTATTCATAACTAGTTTTGACCAGTATGCGTATGAAATCAAAATAACATCATAATTGTTTGTTTTAAGAACCTTATTAAAAGCATTTAGATGACCCGAACGAATATTATCAAACAAACCAATTTTTCCTTTTATTTTGTTAGGAAGTGAGTAATAAAAAAAATACTTCAGTTTGTTTTTCTTTCGAATAAAAATGGGAAGGAAATAGCCATTAGAAATTAGTTTTTCTTCTTTCAGAGCTTTTATTTCATTTGTTCCAAATATATCTGTTTCGACACCTACAAAATCAACTTCGATATTTCTGTCTTTGAAATATTCTAACAAAGCCAACGCTCTCGCATTATTTCCTTTTGTTTTGTGTAGTGGATTTTCGGGATAGAAATATAAAATTCTCATGAGGGAAGTGTTTTTTATCTGTTTTATGCTAATTTAAGTATTCTGATGAAAAAATTGCTGATCCAGTTGTTCGAAATACGATTCGATTCTGAATTTCTTCATTGTCATTTCATGGATTTCTTCCGATTTATATTGTTTCGAATCTTCAATACAATCTTGGAAAAAATTAAAAATAGTTTCATCTATTTTTTTGGGTAGAAGATAACAGGCTGGATGTTTTTCTTCAACCAGTTTAGGTAAAATGCCAACGGCATTTCCTGCAATGGGTTTTCCGCAGGCAAGTGCTTCTATGATTACCATTCCAAAACTTTCTGAATAGGACGGATAAAAAACAATGTCAGCACAGGAATAGGCTAGTTTGTTGATGTTTTCAATTGTTAATCCAACTAAAAGTTTAGTATTCTGTAAATTCTTAAAAAGTTCCGTATTAGAAGAATTGTTTGAGGCAATAAGCAGTTTCCAGTCGGATTGTGATTCAACAAGTTGTGCCAGATCTTGTAATTCAGTAATACCTTTTCCGTGTTCTAGTCTTCCAATGTATGCTATGGTTTTAAAGTTGGAAGGCTGTTTTGGAATGGGATAGAAATTATTTTGATCAATACAATTCGGAACAATGCTGATTTTATCTGGGTTTATCCCATAATAGTGTATTAAATCTTTTTTGACATTCGATTCCACAGCGATTATTTTCTTGGCATTTTTACAGGCTTTCATTTGAAGTTTAGCCACTCTGCTCAATCTGGAATCTTTTCGGCCATAGTCTAATTCCATTTTATGATAACAGCCATTAGAAATTACGTAATCTGTAGGATAATAAGCCGTTGGCTCTCCATTGCTGATTACGATTTTATTCGGACGATATGTTAACCAAAGAAAGGCAGTTATAAATCTCGCAATATATTTAGCTCTTCGTTTCTCAAAATGCCTGATATTGAATGATTTCCAATATAATTTCCCTGCAAAAGTGTTTTTTAAAAAATCTTCATCAATTATTTCAGTCGAAATTTCTCGGCGTTTAAGATACTCATCCAAATAATGTACCATGCGTTCGGCACCTCCTGCATTAGATTTGCCGTTTAGAAATACTAAATAGACTTTACTTGTTTTTTTCATCTGAAGAATTTTTAGAATAGCGTTTTTCTTTAATTCATTGAAAAAATCGGTACCATTTCTTTTTCTTTCTTTTCCAATTGCTTTGATGAATCAAACCGAGATAAATTTTGCTCAGCTGCTCCATATTAAGCTGGTTTTTCTCTATTGCATATTGTTGTTTATAGTGATATACTTTAAATAAACTTCCGACTGGAATTATATTGATTAATCTGGTTTTCAATAGATATTCTCCATAAATCACACAGTCACTTGGAGAGTAGCTTTTTTTGTCAATCTGAGTAAAAAATGTATCAAAGTCTAGGTTGAGATCTTTCAAAAATACCTCATTAAAATGTTCCCAAACTTTGCAATTCCAAATATAGGGCGAAGGACCATAATCCCATTCTTTACCTTTGTTTCCAAAAAAAGGACGAGTATCTCTTAATGCTCTTTTGAAGAAAATAGTTTGAGAATCCATTTGAAGTCTTTCGGTCATTTCAAGTAAATCCTTCGATTCCTGCATGATAGTGTAAGGCGTGTTCGCATCAAACATAAAATCTGAAACATAAAAGTTTCGTATAAAAATAGAATCGGAATCTATGGCAACATAATTTTCGCAGATATTGAGATGATAAACGTTACATTTTATTATTTGCTGATAGCGCCATCCTTCAGTAATTGTAGTTTTGAAAATTTCAGAATCGCGATAAACTTTATACTTTTCGAAACAATCTGGTCTTAAAAGATTAAAGTGATCATCATTCACAGAAATAATTACCGGAATATTGTCTTTGTTAAACTTATCTATAGAGTCCAAAAGCTTATAAACTGTTTTAAAATCAGGTTCATAAGTCTTGATGAAAAGAATTAGTTTATGCATACAAAAGAGATTTTGTTTTTGGAATACTAAAGATAGAATTAAATGGTATTGTAAGCAAACGGTAAAACCAAACAATAATTGTCATCTTTTTTTTGGTTTTTTTGAAAAACGGAACAAATAATTTTTTCTTATTTTTGAAAATGAACTCTTCGCAAATAAAACATTTCGACTACATTTTTACTGGAACTGGACTGGCATCCTTAATGACAGTTTATAAAATGATTTTGTCTAGAAAGTTTTCAGATAAGTCTATTTTGCTGTTAGATCAGGATTCAAAGAAGATAAATGACAGAACTTGGTGCTTTTGGGAAAAAGAAGATTCTATTTGGAATTCGGTTATTACTAAAAAGTGGAATTTGGCTCTGTTTGCTAATGAAAAATTTAAACGAGATCTTGAATTAGAGCCATATACCTATAATAAAATCAATGGATTAGATTTTTATAGTTTTGTTTTTGAAAAGATTTCTAGTCAGTCAAATATTTCTTTTTTACACGAAAAAGTAACCGATATCAACGAACTCGAAACACATGTTTTTGTGGGTACAGAAGAAAATCGATATACCTGCGATTATTTATTCAACAGCATTTATGCCAAGGCTTTCGCCGAAAGGCAAGCCAAATATCCTGTTTTGCAACAACATTTTGTTGGTTGGTTTGTGAGAACAGAAAACGAAGTTTTTAATCCAGAAGAGGTCACTTTTATGGATTTTTCGGTTGAACAGAAAGGAAATACACGATTTATGTATGTTTTGCCAACTTCGAAAACGGAAGCTTTGGTAGAATATACTTTGTTCTCAGAAAAACTGCTTGAAACCTCAGAGTACGAAAATGAAATTAAACGTTATCTAGAAAAGCAAGGAATAAACCAATTTGAAATTATTGAAAAAGAGCAGGGAAGTATTCCAATGACCTGTTATCCTTTCTGGAAAAAGAATACGAAACGTGTTTTAAATATTGGAACTGCCGGTGGATGGACAAAAGCGAGTACGGGTTATACATTTAAAAACTCGGATAAAAAATCTTCACAGCTGATTGAATTTCTTCAAAGTGTTTCTTCAACATCGCTCAATATGAAAGCGTTTCATAAAAAAAACCGGTTTTGGTTTTATGATTTACTGCTTTTGGATATTCTGTATCGTCATAACGAATTGGGAAGTGCTATTTTTTCTTCTTTGTTTAAAAAAGGAAATCCGCAATTGATTTTTAAGTTTTTAGATGAAGAGAGTACTTTTTTAGAAGATGTTAAAGTTATTTTAAAGTGCCCAAAATTTCCATTTATTAAAGCGTTATTTAGAGTGATTTTTCTTTCAAATAAATCATAACTCTAAATCACTAACTATTGAAAAAAATTATTCTAGGTTTCAGTTTTCTTATCTCTATTTTTTCTTTCGGACAAGTGTCGACCAATAAAGCTCATGATGTCATTATTGAAGAATTTCTAACCAATTGTGCCGAGAAACATAATTATACTATTGAAATGAGCGAATGGCAGGACTGTCTGGATCAAGGTCTAAAAAAAGATAGTACGGTTGCTTATTTATGGCAGCAAAAGGCAATGCCGTATTTCAAATGCAAAAAGTATGAAGTTGGAATGCCTTATTTAAATAAAGCTGTTTTGTATAATAAAGAAAGATGGCTTTCTTACAGAGCTTTTATGAAATGTATTTTTTCACGTGATTACAAAGAAGCTATCATAGATTTTGACGAAGCCATTAAATTATATGGAAATAGCTATGTTATGGATCATTCTTTTAGCTTTTACAAAGGACTATGCTATTTGCAATTGAACGAATATGAAAAAGCAGAGAAACTTTTCGACGACTATGTAAATGATATTTATAAAAACAGACAACAATTAGAACATCCAACAGCCTATTTCTATCAGGGAATTGCCAAATACGAACTTAAAAAGTGGGATGAAGCGATTGCGATTTTTGATAAAGCGCTAAAAATCTATCCGGAATTTTCAGATGCCAAAGCTTATAAAGCGATATGCTGGTTAAAGCAAGGGAAATCTCAAGAAGAAGTAATGGCTCTATTTAAAATTGCGAGAGATGATGCAAAAAAAGGTTTTTCTATTAATGAAGATAACGCCATTTACGAGACTTATCCATACCAAATGAAGTTTGGCAAATAACGATTAGAAAGAAATTAGACAAAGTAAAAAAAGAATTTTTTATGGTTTAGTTTTGACTTTCGACTTTATGACTTTACAACCTTCGACTAAATCAATCGAACTATAACAAAACTTTATACTTGAAATTAAGGAGTTGCGAGTAAACTTTGTAACTTTGCAGTTCAAAAGTAAAATTTAAAAGACAAGAATATGTATCCACTAGACATGGTAAAACCAATGGAAGCTGAATTAACAGCTGCAGGTTTTCAAGATTTACATAGTGCTGAAGCTGTTGAGAATGCTATCAAAGCTGAAGGTACCACTTTAGTTGTTGTAAACTCTGTTTGCGGTTGTGCTGCTAGAAATGCACGTCCAGGAGCAAAAATGAGTTTAGAGGGAGCTAAAAAACCAGATCACCTTATCACAGTTTTTGCTGGTGTTGACAAAGAAGCGGTTGATGCTGCAAGACAACATATGTTTCCTTTTCCTCCATCATCGCCATCTATGGCTTTGTTCAAAAACGGAGAATTGGTTCACATGTTAGAGCGTCACCACATCGAAGGACGTCCAGCTGAGCTAATCGCTGAGAATTTGCAAGATGCGTTTAACGAGTTTTGTTAATTTTTTAGAGATGCTAAGGTTCTAAGGCGCTAAGATTCTAAGTTTTTTAGATTCAAAGTGTCGAAGGTGCGGAGGTGAAAAATTTAAAAAAAGGTCTGTTTCAATTTTGAAACAGACCTTTTTTATTTTTATATGTTCCGTAGGAACATCTTGTCGGTAGAAAAAAATGTATTGTTGTTGTTTTACGTTCCTACGGAACGTTAATACAGGCGATTACGTTTTTTCTACCGATTAAACATTCCGCAGGAATGATAACTCAATGTAAAAAACTTAGAATCTTAGCGCCTTAGAACCTTAGCAACTCAAAAAAACTAATTCCACCCTCCGCCCAGCGCTTTATACAATTGAACCATAGAACTTAGTTGTTTTTGAGTTAACTGTGAGAGGCTTAATTGGGCTTCAAACAAAGATCTCTGTGCATCTAAAACTTCTAGGTAAGAAACATAACCGTTATAATATCTCGCATTAGATAAATCATAGTTTTTTTGAGCCGCAACTACTTGTCGGTTTCGGGCTGTCCATTCTTCTTTAAACATGGCTACATTTTGAAGTGAGTTTTCGACTTCGGAAATCGCGGTTAAAAAGGTTTTTTGGAAATTGAATTTCATTTCTTCAGCAATTTGTCTATTCACTTCAACGCGTCGTTTGTTTTTTCCGAAGTTGAAGATCGGTCCTGCAACTCCAGCGCCAACATTTTGTGTATAAGAACCGTCGTTAAATAAATCTCCAACCGTAATACTCGCAAAACCGGCAAGCGCACCAATATTAAATGATGGATAACGCATAGCTTGGGCAACACCAATTCTTTCAAAAGCGGCTTTGTACAAATATTCCTGACGTTTCACATCAGGTCTGTTTTCTAATAAAGCAGATGGAACCGAAGTTGGAAATTCAGTCAGAATTAATAATTCGCTGTTGGTTTTTCCTCTCTGAATTGGTTGGGGAACTTGTCCAACTAGAATTGAAATAGAATTTTCTAAAGCCGTAATCTGTCTTTTGATTAACGGAATATTGGCTTCGGCAATGGCAACTTGCTGTTCGATTTGCACTTTATCTAATTCTGCAACATAACCGCTTATGAAACGTTCATTGATGATGTCGTACGCTTTTTGTCTGGTTTCTAAAGTGTGAATGGTAATTTCTAATTGATTATCAAAGTCACGCAGTTCAAAATATGAAATGGCAATTGCACTTACGATATTAGATAACACTACTTTTCGAGCTTCATCAGAGGCTAAAAGTTCATTTTGTAAAGCTTTAGTCTGATGACGGTATTTTCCCCAGAAATCCAATTCCCAAGACATATTGGCAAATATAGAAGAAGGTTGCATAAAGGTTTCTGCACTATTGACCTGACCTGTATATTGAAAAGAAGGATATAAATCGGCTTTTGCCATTCCGAGATTGGCTTGTACTTGTTCTAAACGAGCAATGGCAATTTTTAGATCGTAATTGTTCTGAATTCCTTTTTCGATTAAACCAATTAAAACATTGTCATTAAAAATAGTCGACCATTTTATAGTTGTAACCGATTTTGTGCTATCGGCAGGTTGATTACTATAACGGAAAGAATCTGTCTGAGGCTGTTCTGGTTTGGCATACTTTGGCCCAACCATACATCCGTAAGGGAAAACAGCTATCAAAAATATCGCTAGAAGTATTTTTAGAGTTTTCATTGTTCATCCTTTTTAGGTTCATCGGTTTCATCGGTTTTTTTCTTTCCGAAGGTTTCAATAAAAACAAACAACACAGGAATCAAGCAAACTCCTAGAATAGTGGCAACGAGCATACCGCTAAAAACGGTCATTCCCATAACTTTTCTGGCTTGAGCTCCAGCTCCAGTTGCCGTTAATAAGGGAACTACTCCTAAAATAAAAGCAAAGGCCGTCATTAGAATTGGGCGGAAGCGCAATTTTGCAGCGAATAAAGCCGCTTCTTTTGCAGGCATTCCTTTTTCATATTCTTCTTTGGCAAATTCTACAATCAGAATCGCATTTTTGGCAGCAAGACCAATTAACATTACCAAACCAATTTGGGCAAAAACGTTATTCACATAATCCGGACTGAGCAATCGACAGATGTATAAACCCAGAAAAGCACCGAAAACAGCAAAAGGCGTTCCGAGCAAAACACTGAAAGGGAGTTTCCAGCTTTCGTATTGTGCGGCGAGAATTAGAAACACGAAAAGAAGTGCCATGATAAAAACCGTATTTCCTTTTCCTTCGGCCTGTTTTTCCTGATAGCTCATGTTCGCCCATTCGTAACCCATTCCTGCGGGAAGTACTTTACTTGCCGTTTCCTGTAAAGCATTCATGGCTTGCGCTGAAGTAAATCCAGGAGCGGGAGTTCCTCCAATTTCGGCAGCGCGGTACAAATTGAAACGCGTTGTAAATTCGGGGCCGCTTACTTTTCGAATTGTGGCAATACTCGAAATCGGAATCATTTTGTTGTCTTTGCTCCGAACAAATATCTTATTAATGTCTTCGGGATTTACGGTGTAACTTGGATCTGCCTGAAGCAGTACGATATACTGTCGCCCAAATTTATTGAATTCATTAATGTATTGCCCTCCTAAACTGGCACCAATCGCAAGGTTCACATCTGATAAAGAAAGATTTAATTCGGTAACTTTTTCCCGATCAATGTCTAAACTAATCTGTGGTACGTTAGGATTAAAAGTCGTTCGAATCGTTCCAATTTCAGGTCTTTTTTTAGCTTCTGCCATAAATTGCTTCGCATTTTCAAAAAGATACTGCGGCGTATTTCCTTCCCGATCCTGAAGCATCATCGAAAATCCGGCAGCATTTCCAATTCCGGTAATAGGTGGAGGACCAAAGGCAAAGACTGTGGCCTCGGGAATTCCGAAAACTACTTTTCCGTTGACTTCCTTTAAAATCTGAAAAACATCTTGTTCGCGTTCTTTCCATTCTTTTAAAGCGACAAAGAAAAATCCGTTGTTGGTTGCCACCGAGTTTTTGATTAAACTAAATCCCGCCACCGAAGTATAATATTCAACGCCCTGATTCTGCGATAAAATATGTTCCACTTTCTGAATCACTTTTCCTGTTCGTTCTAATGAAGAAGCGCCGGGAAGTTCAATGTTTACAAACATATAGCCCTGATCTTCTTCGGGTACAAAACCGCCCGGAATTCTTCCTCCAAGCAAAATAATTGCCCCAACAACTATTCCGATAAAGATTAAGCTTCGGGCAGTTTTTTTAATTAGAAAACCAGAAAAGCCAGTGTATTTATTAGTGAATTTTCCAAATTTATCATTAAACCAGTGAAAGAATTTTCCAAGCCAGCCCTTTGCTTCTTGATTTGGTTTTAATAAAAGTGAACATAAAGCGGGGCTTAAGGTTAAAGCACTTAAAGCTGAGAAAATCACCGATATAGCAATTGTAATAGCAAACTGCTGATAGAGTCGTCCTGTAATTCCGGGTGTTAAAGCGACGGGAATAAACACGGCGGTCAATACAATCGCAATCGCAATTACAGGTCCCGAAACTTCTTTCATCGCCTGATTGGTGGCTTCCCGAGGCGACATCCCCTGTTCGATATGATGCATTACGGCTTCAACAACCACAATGGCATCGTCGACGACAATTCCGATGGCCAATACTAATCCTAAAAGGGAAAGTACATTGATGGAAAATCCAAGTAACGGAAAAAGCATAAAAACCCCAATTAGCGAAACAGGAACGGTTAAAAGCGGAATTAAAGTCGCGCGCCAGTTTTGGAGAAAGATAAAAACTACGATGATTACCAGAATAATCGCTTCGACCAAAGTGTGCATGATTTCGTTGATTCCTTCAGAAATGGCGAGAGTTGTATCTAATGAAACACGATATTTTAAATCCTGCGGAAATCTTTTGCTGAGTCTTTCGATCGTGTTTTTTACGTTTTCGGCCACTTCCAATGCATTGGAACCCGGCATTTGTTTGATTCCGATTGTTCCTGCGGGATTTCCGTTTAATTTCGCAATCGAAGCATAACTTTCTGTACCTAGAGTTACGGTTCCAATATCTTTCAAACGAACCTGCTGATTATTGATATTTGATTTTAAAATGATATTTTCAAAGTCTTCAGGATTGACCAAACGGTCTTTCAGCATTACGTTGTAAGTAAACTCATTGTTCTCAGTTGCTGGCGGAGCGCCAAATTTTCCTCCGGGCGCAATGGCATTTTGATCTTGGATTGATCGTATAATATCGGGAACTGTCAAGTTGTATTTGGCCATAATATCGGGCTTGACCCAAATTCTCATGGCATAATTACTTCCTCCATAAAGCGTAACTTCTCCAACTCCCTTAATACGGGCCAAAGCATCTACAATGTTGATATTGGCATAATTGGTCAGAAAGTTTCCGTCGAAGGTTTTGTTGGGAGAATACAAGGACAAAATGAGCATCGGCATTGAGAGCGACTTTTTCGTGGTAACTCCTGTAGTTTTTACATCATTTGGAAGTTTGTTGGTCGCTTCGTTAACTCGGTTCTGGGTTAGCATGGTGGCATTATCCAGATCGGTTCCCATATCAAATGTAATATTTAACGTCATACTCCCATCACCTGTATTGGTGGATTGCATGTAAAGCATGTTTTCAACTCCATTTACTTTTTGCTCGATAGGAGTTGCAACGGCCTGCTCCACATTTAAGGCATTTGCACCACGATAACTCGTTGAAACTTGTACCAAAGGCGGTGCAATTTCCGGATATTGAGCAATAGGAGTCGAAAGGACAGAAAGACTTCCAATTAAAACAATGAAAATGGAGAGAACAATAGCAACGATTGGTCTGCGTACAAAGAAATTATCCATAATCTAGTTGTTTAGAGATGATGCAATCTGCTTTTTATCTTTGTCGGCTACATAAGGAACTGGAACAACTGTCGATCCGGGCTGAATAAACTGATTGCCAATAATAGCGACTTTTTCGTCGGGTTTTAAACCTTTGGTAATAATCCAGTCGACACCAATTTTTTGTCCGACTTCGACCATTCGGGTTTGTATAGTGTTTTTTTCATCTATAATAGAAACCTGGAAAAGTCCCTGAATTTCGGTTACGGCTTTTTGAGGAATAACGATAGCATCTTTTTGAGTTCGCAGTAAAACACGGACTTTTGCGAATTGTCCCGAACGTAAAGTACCGTCTGGATTAGGAAATTGTGCTTCAATAGTCACTGTTCCTGTTGTTGGGTCTATTTTGGTATCGGAGAAATTGAGACTTCCTTTTTCAGAATGGGTACTTCCGTCAGAAAGTATTAAAGCGAGATCAGTAATACGTTCTCCGGCTTTGACTTGTTTTTGATAACGAAGATAATCAGATTCACTAACTGTAAATTGAACTCTTACTTTTTCTAGTTTCGAAACAGTATTGAGTTTAGCATCATTTCCAATTCGGGTAATATAATCGCCTAATCGGGCATTCGAAAGTCCGATGACGCCATCGATTGGAGATCGAATATCGCAGTAGCTTCGTTCAATCTGCTGGTTTCTTAAACTGGCTTGTACGCTGTTTAAGTTAGATCGTGCCGCTTTGTCTTTGGCTACAGCCGCATCCAACTCACGTTTACTCACTGCATTCATATCAGCAAGCGGTCGTATTCTTTTGAGTTCTTCTTCGGCATTTACCAAATTACTTTGAGCGCCCGCAACTTGTCCGCGCACTTGCTCTACTTTGGTATCATATTCTAACGGGTCGATGGTATATAAAAGCTGGCCTTTTTTGACTCTTTGACCTTCTTTGAAATGAATGCCGGTCAGAATACCATCAACTCTTGCGATTAATTCAATGTCTAAATCTCCAAAAGTCTGTCCCGCAAAATCTTTGTAAATGGGGACATCTTCACTTTTGACCGTTACGAATGGAGCCTGCATCGGAGGTGGCGCCTTGGGTTGTTCTTTTTTACAGGAAGAAAATAAGGTTAAAAGAAAGAAGAGGGGAAGGATTGGTTTTGGTAGTTTTAAAGCATTCATAATCACAAATGTTAAAATTGTACCACATAAATTTAATGAATTTTTGTAACCAATTGATAAACAGAGATTGTTTTTTATTAATGCAACATTGTTGCTTGTTTACGGTTTTAGAATTTAAATGAATATATCTTGTTTACATGGCTTTAAAATCAAGAGTTTTATTCTTTTTAAAATTGAAAAGAAAGCCTTACCTTTGCGCCCGAATTTATTCCATTTATAGATTCGTAATTAATTTATTCTTAACTTAAAACTGTTTATAGCATGCAACTGTATAACACTTTGAGCGCAGAAGAAAGAGCCATCATGATTGATGATGCCGGTAAACAACGACTAACGTTGTCTTTCTATGCGTATGCCAAAATTCAAGATCCACAAAAATTTCGTAACGATTTATTCATTGCCTGGAATGCACTAGATGCACTAGGAAGAATTTATGTTGCCCATGAAGGAATTAATGCTCAAATGAGTGTTCCTGCAGAAAATTTTGAAGCTTTTAGAGAAACTCTTGAAGCTTATGATTTCATGAAAGACATACGATTGAATGTTGCCGTAGAGCAAGACGATCATTCCTTTTTAAAATTGACCATCAAAGTGCGTCATAAAATCGTTGCTGACGGTTTAAATGACGAAACTTTTGATGTTACTAATATTGGCGTTCACTTGAAAGCCAAAGAATTCAACGAAATTCTTGATGATCCAAACACTATTGTAGTTGATTTTAGAAATCACTACGAAAGTGAAGTGGGACATTTTAAAGGTGCGATTACTCCAGATGTTGAAACTTTTAGAGAGAGTTTACCAATCATCAACGAACAGCTTAAAGATCACAAAGACGATAAAAATCTGGTAATGTATTGTACTGGAGGAATTCGCTGTGAAAAGGCGAGTGCTTATTTTAAACATCAAGGTTTTAAAAACGTTTATCAATTGGAAGGCGGGATTATCAATTACGCTAAACAATTGAAAGAAGAAGGTTTAGAAAGTAAATTCATTGGTAAAAACTTCGTATTTGATAATCGTCTAGGCGAAAGAATTACAGATGATATTATTTCGCAATGCCACCAATGCGGAAAACCTTGCGATAATCACACTAACTGCGAAAATGACGGCTGTCATTTATTGTTTATTCAGTGCGATGATTGTAAAGCTGCTATGGAAAACTGCTGTTCTACAGAATGTCTAGAAATAATTCACATGCCTTTAGTAGATCAGGTTCGTTTAAGAACAGGTAAACAAGTTGGAAATAAAGTATTCAGAAAAGGAAAATCTGAAAACTTAAAATTCAAACATTCAGGAGAATTGCCAGAAACTGCATTGGCTACAGCACAAAAGCCGGCCGATATTCGTCAGAAAATAAAAGTAAAGAAAGTCCTTCTTGGAAAAGCGGAGCATTATTATGTAAAAGCTCAGGTTGGACAGTTTACTATCGAGAACCAAGAGTTAAACAGCGGTGATAAAATCTTAATTTCCGGCCCAACTACGGGTGATCAGGAAATGGTTTTGGATAGAATCATTGTTAATGGTGAAGAAACTCAGTCTGCTAAAATTGGTGATAAAGTTACTTTTGAGGTTCCATTTCGTATTCGTTTGTCAGATAAAGTATATAAGATTTTAGATTGAATTAAATAGGAGTGTTACGGCATTTACGTTAAATTTTGATAATATAGAACAAAGCCCACGGTTAAAACTGTGGGCTTTTTTTTAATAAGAGAATATACTGCGATAATTTTTTAAAATATAAACTATGATATAAATCATAGGAATCTAATCTACACCCACATTATTTTTGTCAATTGTTAGATGACTGATTGAAAAATCATTTCATTGAAATAATAGAATCAAAAATGACAATTAACAATACAATTGAACTCATGTCTCCAGCGGGAGATTTTGAGTCGCTTCAGGCTGCCTTAGATAATGGCTGTGATTCCGTATATTTTGGAGTTGAACAGCTTAATATGCGTGCACGTTCGACAGTGAATTTTACGATTGACGATTTAAAAGAAATTGCCAGTCGATGCGGAGCTAAAAATGTTCGAAGCTATCTTACTTTAAACACCATTATTTATGATCACGATTTATCGGTTGTAAAAACATTATTGATGAAAGCCAAAGAAGCAAACATTACAGCCGTAATTGCTTCAGATCAAGCGGTAATCGCTATGGCTAGATCGATTGGAATGGAAGTTCATATTTCAACTCAGTTGAATGTCACGAATATTGAAACCATTAAATTCTACAGCTTGTTTGCTGATACAATGGTTTTGAGTCGAGAATTAAGTTTACGCCAAGTAAAGAATATTACGGATCAAATTGAAAAAGAACAGATCAAAGGGCCAAACGGGAATTTAGTCGAAATCGAAATTTTTGGACATGGTGCTTTGTGTATGGCGGTTTCGGGGAAATGTTATTTGAGTTTACATTCGCATAATTCATCTGCAAATCGAGGTGCTTGCAAACAAAACTGCCGAAAAAAATATACCGTTATTGATCAGGAAACTGGTTTCGAAATCGAATTGGATAACGAATACATGATGTCGCCTAAAGATTTATGTACGCTGGATTTCTTAGATCAAGTTATTGATTCCGGAATTAAAGTTTTAAAAATCGAAGGAAGAGGCCGTGCGCCGGAATATGTAGCAACCGTAACCAAAAGCTATCGTGAAGCTATTGATGCGTATTACGATGGCACTTTCTCTAAAGAAAAAACGGCAATTTGGATGAAAGCTTTAGAAACCGTTTACAATCGAGGATTCTGGTCGGGATATTATCTAGGTCAGGAATTAGGAGAATGGAGTGATATTCCAGGATCTGCAGCAACTCAGAAGAAGGTTTATGTGGGTAAAGGAACACACTATTTTCCAAAAGCTGAGATTGGGCAGTTTAAGATTGAAGCCTATGATATTAAAATTGGAGATAAAATTTTAGTTACAGGGCCAACTACAGGCGCTCAGGAAATGATTATCGATGAGATGTTTGTAAACGATGCAGCTGGAGAAAAAGCAACAAAAGGCGATGACTGTAGTTTTAAACTGCCATTTCGAATCAGAATGTCTGATAAACTCTATAAAATCGTTGAGGCATAATGGTTATTGTTACTTTACAAAGAGATAAATGCATTGGCTGTAATTACTGTGTGGAGATGGATCCGGTTCATTTTCAAATGTCAAAAAAAGATGGGAAATCGGTTTTGATTCATTCGCAAAATGCAAAAGGATTTTTTACGCTGAAATCTCAAAATCATACGATTGTTGAAAGTTGTGAATTGGCGGCCAAAGCTTGTCCAGTGAAGATTATTACGGTTAAAGAGACTTAGGAATATTTGAATCACATAAAAAAAGAGTCGCAATTTTGCGACTCTTTTTGGTTAAAATACGTTGTAAGAATTTATTACAATGATGATGTTTATGCTTCTTCGATTTTTACTGTTTCGATATTTTCATCAATTTCAGCCCATTCTGGAGATTCCCAAAATATGGCAATATGAAGATTATATATTCCAATTGCCCCATAAGAAAAGACGCAGAAATAATAGAAACCACTTGGGATTTCCTGATAGAAAAAGAATAGAGTTCCTAGAGCTAATACTGCAAAACCTATCCAAACACCTTTTCTAAAATAGATTATAGAAATATACAATGCAATAACTATCCCAGTTAAGCAAATTAAGTCCTGACGGTTTAAGCCAAGTCCTATAAATTTGTAAAATGCATAAACGCTTATTACAAACAAAAGAAATGCTTGGAAGTATAATTTTCTTTGATTTTCATCTTGTTCTATTTCTAAATATTCAGCATGGGTCAATGGAGTATTTTTGCGAAAAAAGAATAATAACGGAATTAAATTAATTACAGGTATAAAGCTCAATAGGTAAATCCATAAAGGTCTTCTATGTAAAGCACCTAACTGCAAAAGCAGTAATTGGGAGAATAATAAATAGACAAATGTAATTTGAAAAACCACGCGAATAACGGTATATATATCATAGTAAGTTCTCGAAATACTTGGTGCCAAAGAACTGAACCAATTCACAGAGAATTGTTCTGTAAAAACAAAATGAACAGCAAGGAATGAAGTAAACAGCAAGGAAAAATGCATCACGAATTTTTTATAACTTAGAAAAGCAGTATCAGGCATTTTTATAAAACTCTTAAAAGAAAATCCCGCTTCTAATAAAAGCATAAAGTAGAAAAAAGACAGTATCGCAAATAATTTTGAAAATATTATTTCATAAGACGAAACAGAGCCGTAAAAATCACGGAAAGTTAATATAGAAACTATTTTTTGGTATAAAGCATCTAGATTTATAGAAGTAAACATTCCTATTAGATAGCCTAAAAAATTGATTTTTTTCCCATAAAGTATTTTTCCTCTTAACGCACCATATAGTGCGTAAGGGTACAAATAACCTAGAGTAAAATAAATTATATAAAAAGAACTCTTATCATAAGATTCATGAAGGTCTGAAAAAGTAGAAATGATGTCTGATAGTATTGCTGGCAGGCATAACAAAAGAAGGTATTTTATTTTATCGAATTTCTTTTCATTGACAGCTTCCCAGCAAAGTGCTATTATTAAGATTAGGGCATTGATTATTGTATTCAAAATATTTGCCCATAAAGGTAAATTTTGAGGTCCTCGAAAAGAGATTAGCATACCTGATAATCCAGATCCTCCAGCACTGGAAACGGAAAAAGTATTTATGATAAGTTGTTTAATAACAAAAAGCACGGCAATAATTGCCAGAGGAAAAGTGATCGCCTTAAACTTTGAAAAATTAAAGTGATAAAAATAGTTTGTTTCCTCTTTTGGTTGGTCAAGTACATTTTCGGTGTTCATTTTGGTTAGTTTTGGGTTTATTTAAAATGGAATATTATGTTCTTTTTTATATGTTTAGCGTAAGTAAACATAACAAATTTTAGTTCTTGTTTTAAAAACCAATTACTCTTTTATAACATTACTAAATTTGTTTTTAACCAATGCTTCTAAACTTCCAGTTTTAGTCATTCCTTGCCAGTCGGAAATTTTTCCGTTGACATTAATTTTAATGCCGACGCTATTTGCTGTTTCATAAACCAGATGTTTTATACTGCCACTGTTAAATTCAAGTTCATAACTTGAATTTTGTTTTCTGAATTTAAAGATGGCTTTATTGGCTTTTTCAGGACTGGACGGATGAGCAAAAGAAATAAATTTATACTCGTCGTTTTGTTGAAAAGCATAATATAAGATAGTATCTATTTTAAACAACAATATACGCCCTTTGCCATTTTTGGTATCAAAAGCAAGTATTTTATCTGGATCTAAATTTGGTTCGTAAATAGATAAAGAATTGAAAGAAACCCATTTGTTGTTTTCTAATTTCTTACCTGTTATTTTAGAGAAAGGCCCTTGGGCAAATCCATCTTCATCAAAGCTGGAAATCATTTTAGCCTCTTTACCCGAGACGCTGTAATGCTCACAACCATGACAAGCTGCACCGCAGGTACTCGATGTAATAATACGTTTGTTTTTTGCATCGATATCAAACGAACCGCCACGCATACAATTAGCATCATTATAAACATCGCTAATACTTTGACTAATTGTAAATGTGTTTTCGGTATTAATAAAAATATGAGATGATGCCCTTGGATAATAACAGCCATCATCATCATTAATTTGTGTTTCATGAATAATAATATCAGGTTTTCCATCAAAATTTACATCGCCTAGAATTTGAATATTCTTGTCAGAAAGACTTTTGAAAGTTACTTCTTTGGCTGTTTTGATTGTTTGTGGTTTCGCCAATTCCTTCGCACCAAACTCTAAAACCATTTTTGTGCCCTTATCTTCGGTAAGTTTGTAATATTCTTTTATTTGGGAGCCAGCTTTTTGCTGAATAAAATACAAAGTATAACCTTTCATGAAATCATGAATGAGATAAGCTTTTTGAGCACTTGCAGTTGAGATTCCTGATAAAATGAAAAGAACTAAAATTTTTAGTCTCATAATTGTTGTCTTGTTGAGGTTTTTATCGGTTATCTGATACATCTAATTCATCGAAATCACTGATATCAGATAATCTAAGAAGTTTATTTTGAGGAAGTTTAGTTTCGGTTTTTTCGAAAATTTCATCGCCGTCGTAAGTGTTTTCGTTAACGTTCTGATTGACAATCTTTTTTCGGGTCAGGAAATTGATGCTGGTTTCGGTTAGAGTAACTGGCCCGTGGTTACTGCTGGCATCATAACCTATCAGTTCAAAATCATTGTTTTGATATCTAAAAGTATATTCCCAATAGCCGTATCTGCCGTGTCGGTAGGCAATATATAGTTTCCCGTTTTTTATTTCGAGGTCAAGTTCTGGGGCATAATAAACGCCTCCTTCTTCATTTTCAGACGAAAAACAACTGTAGTTTTTAACTGCCAGCTCGTAGCCGTTATTTTTGTTGATTAAAGCTATAAATCCTCTGCGGTTTCGGTCTAATTTGCCTCGATATTCATCTTGAACTACTTTGCTTTTATCTGTTCCTTTAATAATTAAAATATAATCCTCTAATCCGTCTTTATTAAAATCGCCTGTGATGGTGTCAAAAGGAATATATCCTTTCGGAATGAAGTCTTCGGGTTTTTTCTTTATTTCTGCTTGAACTGTATCTCCTTCAAAGACTTCTTCGACGGTTGGCATTTCTGAAACCTGAACAGCTCCGGTTTTCTCTTTGGTTTTATTACAGCTCGCAATTCCAAGCAGTAAAATAATTGTAAATACATTATTAAATAACTTATTCATAAACAAATAGTATTTTGGTGGTTAGTTTTTTGAACTGGTTTTAGAGATTAATTTCCATTTTCCGTTTTTTCCAACATACTTATAATCATACATTCGTTTCCCGGTTCGATCCTGAAAATGTTTTTTTAACGGAATTATAGTAAGACCATCCTGTAATCTATAACTGCTTTCTTCTGATGTTCCAAAGGCACTGCCATACAGTTCTGTATTTATAGTGTTCGTTTTTTTGTCAAATTCGGGTCTGTTCCAAATGTAAGTATCATCAGCTGTATTGTAAAGCCTTACTAGTTTTTGCTGTTTTTGGTCATTAATAAAAATAACCGTCCATTCATTTCCATTTACATTAGAATATACCCAGCAAACTAAATCGTCATCACCATCATAATCAAAATCCATTATTTTAAAATTCGAGAATATTAAGTTATCATCAACAAGCCACATAAAAGGCTGATAATCCATATTCTCCTGAAATTTGAGTTCATTTTTTTTAAATTGATGCAGAGATGCTATCGAATCATTTTCGAGAAAAAAAGCATATTTCAAAGGAATTTTTCCTTTTAGCTCAAACTCACATTTGGGTTTTTCTTTAGTAAAATCAATATCACGAATGTCCGAAACATTGACGGAGGAATTAATTTCAAATGTAATTCTCGGAATTGAATCTATTTCTATTTGCGTTTCTGTTTGTGAAAAGACAAAATTGCCAATAAGAAGAAAAAGTAAAAATGAATATTTCATTTTGGTCAATACTATTTTAGGTTTTCAAAAGGGGAATTTATAACACAAAATCCACATTTTTGTATCGTTCGTAATACAGGTTTTCTTCCGGGATTTCTCCGTTTGCCATTCTTTCTGTTATTTCCCTTTGAAATTGAATTTCTTCTTCAAGCAATTTATTCCAGTATTCTGGATTATCTGAGAAATTTTCATAATAATCCAGAATATCAATAATTAATAAGAAATTAGAAGGAGCATTTTGCGGTTTTTCAGGATTGTAGATACAATTTTCTAGTCCGCTTAAAATATTGATTTCTATTGGTTCTAATTCTACAAAATCTTCGGAGTATGGATCTATATCATTGTCATATTTCTGTAACGCTTCTTTTAGATATTGAAGATTATCATTTTTTAAGTCAGCAATAAACTGTTCTTTAGTGATTTTAACATTAAGATGTTCTTCTAAACATTCCGTAACATCAGGTAATAAAAAATAGAATTGAGCAAAGGCAATTGCAATGCTTTTTCTCTGATTAGCGTTAATTTGTTTTAATTGATCTTCTAAAAAGGCTGTATGTTTCGAAATTATGGATACAATATCAAACATCGTTTAATGGTTTTTAAGATTATTTTTTAACGAATTTCTTTGTCACTTTCTTATAAAACATCAAAACGATAACTGCCAATATAAAAGCAACAGCAATATCAAGGATTAAATTTAGAAAAACAAAATTCGTCATTTCTGATGTTGGAGCGGGCGCTACCATTCCGCCATAAAGAACATAGAACGAAGCCGGAAAACCATACATATCATTTCCGTCTACTTTCATTTGCAGACTGGCAGTGGAGTAGGTGAGTATTGTAAAAATTATAATTGTTAGTAGAAAGAGTACTATAAGTTTTTTCATTACAAGATTTTAATTTACTAAGTTATTAAATTAAAAAAAATCGGACAAAATATGCCCGATTTTTCATTTTAGTTTTGGTGTTTTCTAAAGATTCTTTGTATAGTGTTTTAGTATTAATGTCTTTTTTTGACTGCAATCCGTGCCCGTTGCAATTGGTTAATCTTATTTATTCTCAAAAGTTTTTTTTTCTCTCTTTGTCGATATGCTTTACGGGCAGGGATTTTAAATCTGCTATCGAAATAGGATTTATAAATTATCTCCATGTTTTTAATTACAAACCAGATCCTAATACATAAATAAATAATCCCATTTTTATGACAAAAAGAATAAACATTATTAAAAAGAATATCCAAAATATTTTTTTGTTATTATAGATTGCTATTAAAAAAGATATAGGCATTTGAATCATTTCAAAATACGGATCTAATAAATAGATAAGATTAGAAAAGTCACTTATAAAATAAATAGTTCTGTTAGTTAAATCCAACACTATAGGAATTGTAAATAATACAAATGTTACTATACTTATGAATAAATTTACTTTCCAAAATAATTTCATGCATTTTACTTTTAAAATTTATCAAAAATATCTTTTGTTTTTTCTGTGTTCTGTCAGATTTAAGTATTTATCAGTTTTAATTTCAAATGAATAAACAATGTCAACTGAATATCTTGGTTTCTCGATGTTTTAAGTTTAATTGTTTTTACGGACTTCTCATATTTATCTATATCTTAAACATTACAAAAGAATTAAATTGTAATTCTTTTATTTCCCCTGATATCTTGCTGTTAAATCTTTATCAAGAACAAATTTTAAATCTTTATTTCTCCCTATAAGTGTATCGCCATTAATAAGATATTTTTGAGCGGGTACAGCAGGTGTTTTTACTCCGGGTGTTGCAAAATCAAACCAGCCCCCCTGCTACCGAACGAATCCTTTCGTGTGGTATGTTCTGTTTTGTAAAGTGGCTAAAAATATCTGTATTCATTTTGTATGGTTTTGTTTTATATTCTTTGTTGATTCTCTTTGCGCCACACGAAAGGATTAGTAAAGGAGCAGGAATACCCACCTCGAAATTAAACCCTTTTAGAGGTTCATTTTTTATCCAGCAACTCTTATTTGTTTAAATCTTATATCTTTCCCGTTTTCTATTTTGAAATAGTAAATTACATTCGATTCTGAGTTCTCTATTGAATCATTTTCTCCATCATTTACTTTAATCGGACTTTCTATTGCTAAATTCAATATGATTTCATTCTCCTTATCATTGTAAGTTGCATAAATCTTAAATTTTGTATCTTTATCAGTAAGTTCAATAGTTTCAAATTCTCCTTTGCTAAATAAAATTCCAGTTTTTATCTTTAAAATTCCCCTTAAAAAGTAGTTTGAAAATATTTTGTCATAATATTTATCGAATTCCGTTTCTGGAAAAGGTATAACTTTATCTCCCGCTTTTTTAAAGAATTCGTCATCAGCCATGTTTCCCAAATACCAGATTTCGTTGTTGTCATTATAAATTGGAAAATCTATAAATTCTTTCACTTTTACTTTATCTCTTTGATAAATTGCATTTCTAAATTCTTTAAAACTTTCAACTAAAGTATTTGGTTCAGCTTGTGGTTCGATTTTTATATTTTCAGTTTTTGAAATTTCTAAATTTTCTTTTATTTCTGTTGCAGATTTTTTCTCCGCATCTTGTTTACAAGAAATAAATAGAAAAATCAATAATGTTAATGAAATTCTCATTTTTTTACTTTTGTTAATTATTCTATGATTTTAAGAACGTTTATTTTCTATACCGCCACATGAAAGGATTCGTGCGGTAGCGGGGTGGTAATCTTGAGTATTTGTTTGACAACTGTTTAGTATAACTGAAAACAAAAATAGATAAACGTATTTTTTTATGTTTTTCATAGTCACATTATATGAATTCTTTCAATTATATTAGTAATGATATATTTTCTGCTTCCAAATTCCTGAGGGCTTTATATTTTTGAGTTCAATGTTTTTACCTTTATTGTATAATATTGCTCTTACGGCTGTTGTATCATCTTTTACGATGAGCTTCATTGTAATAGGAACAGTATCATTTTTAGTGTGGATAGTTTCAAATGCTTTAATTATTTCTTTTTCATCAAAATTAAGTTCTGTGCTAAATTCAATCGTATCTTTTCTCTTCCAGTTTAAGTATAATTGTTGGGGCAAATAGACAAAATTACCGTAACTGGGAAGTTTGGAATTTTTAAGCGTATCCATTTCCAGGTATTTATTTCCGTAAACATCCACATCCAGTTTTTTAATAGTACATTCTGCAGGCAGTATTATATCAACTTTCCAGTTGTATTTGTTCAGTAATAATGCCCGTTGAACAGCTATTGATGTATTTTTACTAACGCTTCTCTTATTAGCATAATCGCTGTCTGCAAATACAGACCAATCGTGGTTTTCAGGTTTCGCTTGAAAACTTCCAATAATTGCTTTTCCTACCGAGGTTTTTATGTAGCTTTTCATCGAAACCTCTACTTTGCCTTTTGGATAAACTGTTGTTTCAAAAACAATATTTTGACTTAAATCGTATTCTATTTGAACAGCTTTGCGCATTTTTTCTGCAATGGACAATATCTTGTTATAATCAAGTTTAAAAGTTCCGCCATAAAATTTGTTTTCATTAAATGAGTAATACAATATCTTTAAGTTGTCCGGATATAGATCTTTTCCATCGCCAATTCCAGAGCCTCCGCAACTTATTGCACGATCATCATTATCCCCATAAAGCATTGTGTTTTTATCGCAATTCTTTTCGTAATGTCCTGTATGATGCAAACTGCACTTAGCAAACATCACTGGCAAACCAATAGTGGTTTGCGCATTAGCATGCCATTCGTAACATTTGTCTTCGTGGTAATAGTAGGAAACATATTTATGTGCTCCAACTATTACTATAAAAAGGAATATCAATGCCGAAATAATACTTTTCTCTCTAAAATGTTTTATGTTTTTCATACTGTTTTAATGATTCCATGCTCTTGCCATCCCAATCACATATATAATAAACAACAGACAAAGTAAATAAAGAACAATACCAATAATTCCTGCTATTTTAAAAATTTGCTTCATTTGTGTTTTCGCCGGAGCTATTATCCAGATAGTGATAAGGCAAATAAATATAAAAGTAGGAACGGCTAAAATGCTTATTAATTGATTTGGTATCCAAAGTTTTTTGATAAAACTGTTTTCCTGATTTAATGACATCAAAAGTCCATGAAGACAGCATGCGTTTATTATGATTAAGACTAATGCAAATATGCCAAACGAACCATTTTCCTGATCTTCTTTGAGCATATTGTTTTGTGTTTCCATGTTTTTATTGTTTTTTTTCTCTAACTTTCTTTGTCAATATCCGATAGCACGGATTTGCGATCATAAGTGTTTGGAAACCTTATTAAGGTTTGAGAATATCCTCAACTTAATTAGAATTTCTACCACATTTTTCTACAATATCTTGGATTATTAAATCCGTTTATCACTCATTTAAAGTTTATCCTCCTTCGATACTAAAGGTAAATATGAGATAAAAAAATCCAATAATTACCAGTATCACAGCAGTGATATTCAGGCTGATTAAAAAAGATACAATCGGATGGTATTTGTCCTGCTGGCGTAAATGCCCTGCTTGTGAACTTTGTGAATTGTTATTAAAGTGTAATGGTTTCATAATCAGATAAAAATATCTAAAACAAAAAATAATGAGAGCTTCTAAAAGTCATTACTTTGTTAGAATAAGTCTTTAACTGAAATATTATTTTTTAATCTCTAAACTCAGTAATTGATTGTCTTTTTTGCTAAAAGTAAAGTTTAGGTTTTTATCTGTAAAAGTATATTTATACGTTTCGGTTTCGTCATCATCGTCTTTTAAGAATGATTTACCAAATATTTTGAACATTGCTGCTTGTTCTAAAGGTTCAAAATCGCCGTAATAATACCAGGCGTTTTGTGTACTTCTTTTTCCTTCTAAATTTTTATTGTCAAAAATCTCAATAGCAGTCACTTTGCTTGTGTTTTGATCTTCTCCAGAAGCAACACGAGAAAAATTAATACAGATACCATATTTTTTATAAGCTAATCTGCTTACAGAATAACCAGTTCCTGAAATGTGGGTTTTTGTTCTTTTCCAAAAAAGTATTTTTTTAGTTTCCGTTGTTACCATGGTTCCGTCTGCACTTATTTTAAAGTCATTATCAGGTTCTCTTAAATAATCAACTATTGTTTTTCTGTCTGTTTTTCCTATTATAATTTTAAGATTGTTTTCTGTATTAGCAAGACTATTTACTTCATCTATTGTCTGATTATTATTTACATTCTGACTGTATATTGGAATAGATAAAATAAAAACGATAATAAAAAGGAAGTTTTGCATATTGAATTTATTTAATACTGTTCTAAACATTTATACAAAAAGTATTAAGGATTAAATGGCTTTTCGAGATTTTGATACATGATAACCTCTAATTTTGGAAACGTTGCAGAGGATTTTGTTTGAGGAGCATAAAATACGACATCATCTATATGAACCACTTCTTGTCCATTTTCTATATATTTTCTTCGTAGTACTCCTTCGCCCATATTATAGCCATCATTTCTTCGTAAAGAAACAAGTTTGCCATTTGCCGAGATTACAAGCTCATAGTTATCCAGTTCTTCCAGAACACAAGGTTCTTCATTAATAAAATTTGCCTTAATGGTCTTCATTGTTTCATATTCCAATTGATCTAAGTAAGCACTCTGGGCAATATTATACATACCATTATCAACCAGTATGACAAACTGTTCTCCTTGCTGATTTTCAAAATACGATTTAAGCATTTTATAAGATGCTAGAACCTCATTTTTTAGCCACGTACTATCGATCTTTGTCAACTCTTTTCCTGTGTTCCAATTTGTAAGTTGATACGGTACGTTTGCTTTAAAGCTGTCTTTAAATTTATAACTGCTTTTGCTGCCTAATTCCATTTGGGGCAATTCATATTCATATACTATTTTGGGTTCTTTTCCCAAATTTGTTAATTCAATCTCCAGTTCAAAAAAATCATTATTTTCAAAAAAAGGAATATGCTGAGTTCCTTTTTCATTCATTCTAGGAAAAATTGTTACTTCAATATCCTGTTTCCCTGAAACTGGAATACAATTATTAATTAGAAACCACCTATCATCTCCTGCATTTTGATTTTTGGTTGCAGTTGTTATTCCATTTATTGTAACTACATAAGACAGGGAACTTGCAATTTTCAATCGGTATATTGGTTGATTTTCATATTGTTTTATTTGTCTTGACATTGGAGATTGTTCATTTTTTTGAGCACAAGATGTCAATTGTAATCCGAATAATATAAGCTGAATCAGAATAATTTTTTTCATAGTAATTGATTAATTTTATTGATATGTATTGACATCAAGTTATTTATTGAGGTTGTGCGAAGTCTACCGGTTTCATAAAGCAATCTCTTAATTTTTGAATGTTTCTTCTTTTTATAATAACTTTGTAGAGCGAATTACATTTAACGTGACCACAAGCTATAATAAGGAAGCATGAGTTCAGATTCAATTACTTTATCTTTCTGAAAAAGTACAGTTAATGTCCAGTTATTTGAGACCCAATATTCTATTTCGTTTTTGCCAGTGCCTGGATCTCTCATCTAGCATAAGCATTCGTAGAATACTTTTTATAGATCGGTTAATAGTGGCAATTCTTTCATTAAAAGTTCTTTTTTTCCATTCTTTAAATATCGGGGAAGCAATATAAGTTTTTGAAGTTTCTTTAAGTCATACAATACGCTCAAATCAACATTCTTTTCTTCTATTGCCACAACCAATCTTAAATATTTCAACTGTGTCAATGCTTTTAACGAATTTATGCTTTTAACGGCTTTACCAGTACCGCTCATTTTTCCGTGGTCAATATAGAGTTCCTGCAGGTTGACTAATGTAGCAATGGGAGTTAGGTCGTATAGATTATTTACTCCATACATGTAAAGTGTTTTTAAATTTTTCATGTTCTGTACAAAGTCTATATTCTGCATTCTTTTGATGTTGGCAAGTATTAAAATCTCAACAGATTTCAGGGATGAAAGGCTGGGAATTTCATCCTGTTGGTTAATACTAATATGTAGATGTTTTAAATTGGGCATTGTTGAAAAAACCGAAATACGTTCTTCGTCAATATCGTTCACTCTTATAGATTCGATTTTATCATTTCCAATTAATAATGATAAGTTGGTGTACTTTAATTTGAATTTTTTAAGAGGAGTTGAAAGCTCTAAAAATATTGTGTCTTCGGGCAATTCTGATAAATCAAAAATGCCTCTAACTGCTCCTTCAAAAACACCTAAATGAGCGAATGTACCATAAGGTGCTTTTTCTTCTAATAAATAATTATCCCAATTCATAGCTGTTTAAATTAGTTTTGTTAATCTGTTTTGTAAGTTTACCGTTGTTTTGATTGCCCCGCCCACCGAATATTCTCGAAACAAGCTAATATTCTTTTTAGAACACACAGCAATCTCTTAATTTTTGAATGTTTCTTCTTTTTAGAATAACTTCGTAGAACGAAGTACATTTAACGTGACCACAAGCTATAATAAGGAAGCATGAGTTCAGATTCAATTACTTTATCTTTCTGAAACAATACAGTTAATGTCCAGTTATTTGAGACCCAATATTCTATTCTGCTATAACCGGTGCCTGTATTTCCATATTCTTTTAAGCCTTCTCCCAACATATCTTTTACTTGTGTTCTTGTTAGGCCAATCAATTTTTTTTCTCTAACTAAAGTCTTGGCCATTTTTTCAGGCTTCTGCTTAGACTGCATCCAAATTGTTTTACTAAAATCAGTATGATTGAAATTGTTTTCTAGTAAATAATTTGATGAGGAAAATACAAGTAGAATGGGAAGAACAAGTATTCCCAATGCCGTATATTTTTTACCAGTTCGCAGGTAAAATATTGTAACAAAGAGTGCAACAGCAAAAATCAGGATGGATATATATAGTAGCAGAATATGCTCCATTTCGATCTCACTTAAAGTTTCTCCTCCTCCAAAACTAAAGGTAGATATGAAGTAAAAAAATCCAATTATTAAAATTATAAAAGTAGTGATGGTAAGGCTGATTGAAAACGATATAACAGGATGATATCTCTCGTGCTCACTCAAGTCTCTTGTTTGTGAATTTAGGGAATCGTTATTGAAGTGCAATGGTTTCATAATCAGATAAAAGTATCAAAATCTAAAAATGAAAACAGCTACTAAAAGCTATCTCTTTACCAGAATAAGTTTTAATAAAGGGAAACAATTTACTATAGAGAAGTTGTTCTACTTTTAATGGAGCTTTTTTTTATAAGTAGTATCAATAGCAATCTTACATTCAAAAACAGTTTTAGGCAACTGAATGGTTTTCGTGTAAAACTTAGGTACTCCATAAAAGCCAATTGTAATTACAGCACTTTCAGGATTTTTTGCCACAACAGCAATGTTGGTAGCAATACATATGGTATCAACCACTTTTCCTTTGGTTATTGTAATATAATCCGGCGTTTCGGCATATGCAGAAGAGTGATTAAAATGCTCAACTGTAGCATTGCCTATTTTGAAGGAACTTAGTACAGTTTTATCTGGTGTCATGTTAGGAAAACAGCCAGTCAATAGAATTAGTAATGTTAATAGAAGTAATCTGTTTTGTTTCATGTTTTATTGTTTGTTTTTTAAAAGAGTATTTCGTAGCAAAGCGCTAGTAAATGTGTTACAACATACCGAACAGCATTTGTTTTACTTTTGAAATAGCAGTTTTATATACCATTGGTACATTTGCGGAAGTGTTTTATCAAAATGAATAATTCCTTCCCACTCATCATTATCTTGGAAAGCTATAATTTTCTCACCTTCAATTAAATTTAATTTTCTTACCTCATCAAAAGATAATGCGGGATAATACGGGCCTAAAAAATTGAAATTAGTATCAATCGCTATTTTTTTCATTATTTTCTATTTCAGCCGATAGTGCAGATTTGCAATCTATGTCCGTTCCAATTAGCGATCTTATTTATTCTCATAGTTTTTATTTTTTTCTCTCTTTCACTTTGTTGATATACTTTAGGTGTACGGATTACTTCGTCAGTTCGCTATCGCTCGGGTGCAAATCCACGCTATAGGGTTTCTAATTTCCAGTATTTTTGATATGTAGTATAGATGTTTGAAGCAATTTCAGGATGGTTAATCATAATATCTTTTCGTTCATTAACAGTCAAATCTTTGTATTCAGGATTGTTTGAAATAGCGTTAAATGCAATTTTATGAATGACATCTGGAATGAACTGATTCATTTTTTGGGTAAACTGATTGTTTTCATTTCTAAATTTTAAATAGATACATCTGTCATAATTATTTTTATCATGAAAAAGCAGTCCTTCTGTAAAAAAAATCCCCAGAATATATTGGAGCGTTTTATCATCTCTCAAGTCAAAGTTAAAATACAGGGTCGTTTTTTTATCCATTTTAAAACTAATTCCCATTGTGCCTAAATTTTTGACATAAACAATGTTGTCTGGGCTTAAGTCAAGTAGAGATATCCTAAAATTATGCAGATTCATGAAATCCTTTACCGTAGCATGTTCATTCTCTTGAACAGATGTAATACTTGGAATTATTTTTCCATCAGGAAGTTTACAACATACCTCTTTAAAGTCAATGCAAGACACATCAAAAAATATTTTTTTACCGAATAATCTAATCATATTGCGTTGGTATTAATTATGTGAATCTAGGTTGTGGACACAAACTATGAACTGCTTTTTTATCTAAAAAGCTGAATTTGATAAAAGTGTAAAAAGAAAAACACAAAAACAGCTTTTATAAGCTATAATTGTGTCTAAATAAGTTTTAATTTACCTCATCTCCAAAGTCTTCCCAAACAAACAACTGTTATTTTTTAGCATGCACATCAATCTCTTAATTTTTGAAGGTTTTTTTAACTACTCATAAAACGAGCTTTAAGCAACATACAGCCACACGAAGGAATTTGTCAGGTAGTGGGGCATGATTTGTAAAGACAAAAAATTAGGGTTTTATGTTTCTTTTATTTCAATAATTTTCGTTTTTCAACATCTTGCAATATGCTCATTTGTTGAATGGCTATTTTATTGAGTTTTATCAATCTTTCTTTTTGGGGCATTTTTTCGTTTATAAAAAGGGCATTCAGGCTTTCCATGTTTGACAGGCAAATCAATTCGTTAATTGAAGCATAATCACGGATATTTCCTTTTAAGGAAGGGTTCGCTTCTCTCCATTGTTTGGCTGTTATTCCAAACAATGCAACATTCAAAACGTCGGCTTCGTTGGCGTATATGATAGAGGTTTGTGCCGAAGAAAGTTCTTTTGGAATTAAATTATGTCTGATAGCATCTGTATGAATATGGTAGTTGAGTTTTGCCAGTTCCCGTTTGGCTGTCCAGCCAAGTTGTTTTTGTTCTTCTGCTTTAAGCCGTTGAAATTCGACTATCAAATACAGTTTAAAAGGAACGCTAATAGCCGAGCCAAATTCAAAGGCAATGTCCTTATGTGCATACGTGCCACCGTATTTTCCTTTTTTTACAATTATGCCTACAGCATTTGTTTTCTCAATCCATTCTGAAACACTAAGTACAAAACTTGGTAATCCTGCCTGCGATTTAAAGTGGTCAAATTCGACCACTTTAAAATTGGGGTTGTATATTTGCTCCCATGTTCCCAAAAATTCAAGTGTATAACGGTTTCTTAACCAGTTTTTTATTATGTCAGATGCACGGCTTTGGCTTTCTTTTGCGTTTGCCATATCTGTGAGCGAGATATAATCTTTCTCTTCAACCGATACAATCGTAATTTCTGCATTCAACACATTTTTTTGGCCATAGTTCCTTTCTGTTAGTGATTTAATGGAAACATTTTTACTGTTTTCAAATTTAAAAAAAATACCAAGCGTTAGTTACGCTACCACAAATCCGTCCTTTTTAATGTTCTGCTTCAATATCAAACATTCTTATACTTGCACCAGCTGGAGAGCAAAATCTGATAAAAGTGCAAAAAGAAAAACACAAAAACAGCTTTTATAAGCTATAATTGTGTCTAAATAAGTTTTAATTTACCTCATCTCCAAAGTCTTCCCAAACAAGCAACTGTTATTTTTCAGCATGCACAGCAATCTCTTAATTTTTTTGAAGTTTTTTTTAAGAAACTTCGTAAAACAATAATTTTCGAAGCTGATTTAAAAATCTGGATATAATCTTGCGATTGTATCTTTATGTTTTGGAAGTTTAGTTGTGATAAAGGAAAATAATTTTTTAAATAATCTTTCCCATTCCTTTCTATAATCATCAATTAGGACAGTAACTTTGAATTCATTACTATCTAGTCCGCTATTTTTACCTTTAACAATAGAAACAATTATAAAATCATTGTTTTTTTCATGATTTAGGTAATAATCTGCTCCTTGTTCGCAAACCCAAATAGTGTATTTAATTATTTTTTCATTATTTAGATAATCTAATATTTCCAGAAACTCCGTGTGTTCTACAATAAATTCAAAATCATAATCTATTTTTAATATTTTATTGTTTCCAAAATCTAATTTAATATAACCAACATACAGAAACTTAAACTCCTCTAAAATAAGAAAGAGCTCTGTAGCATCTTCATATTCATCTTCCGAGAATTGTTCCTTATAGTTTTTTTTTTTTTAATGTATATCAAAATTCATAGTTGCTTATGGATGAATTACTTTTTTTAGTAGAATTATTGTAATAATTGTAAAATATTTTCAGCATTATTCTCTTTTGCTATATCAATTGCTGTTTTGCCTAAATTATTTTTAACGTGTAAATTTGCTTTGTTTTTAACCAGACACTTGACTGTTTCTATATTTCCAGAATAAACTGCGTAAATAAGTGCTGTATTGCCATAGCTGTTTTGAGCATCAATATTTAAACCTTTTTTTAAAATTAATGGTATTAATTGATGCCTGTTGTTCATAGCTGAGGCCATTAGCACGGTTGTATTATCTTCTGTTTTTATATCTAAATTTGCTCCGCTTTTAATTAAAAGCAGGGCAATTTCATTTTTCGTTTTAATGGAACACGATTTTGGTTTTGCAACTTTATTTAAGCTTAATTTTGCTACATCAATTAATATAGGGTCAAGTGATTGAGGGCAAATTGATAATGCACTGAATATTGCACTACCTTCTGATTTATTATCATTATTGTATTGAATTAAATTTACGTCAGCATCCTTTTTTATCAGCAATTGAACAATATTTAAATTACCATACAAACAAGCTGTTGATAAAGGAGAAACGTCTGTTCTGCAATTTACATCAGGTATTTTACCAATTAATTTTTCAGAAAGGGAATTATTTCCTTGAATAATTGATTCGTTTAGTTTCGTACAATTATTATTTTGAGCTAAACAGCAGTTGCTCAGTATGAATAATAACAAAAGTGTATTTATTTTCATAATTGTGGGATTATTTTGGTTTATAGCTGTTATAATTACTTTCTATTTTATAAAACCATTTAATCTGAAAGATTGCCAGAATTATTTATAAATTAACATGGATAGAAACTCTTCCATAAAAATACTTCCGGCTAAACCGGTTTTATACATATTTTTACTTTCTTCTTCAGTAATTCTTTTTTTAGCAATTTCGTCTAATTTTTCGTTTACTTGTACAGCATAAAACTCCTTTGTTAGGATGTCTTGAAGTGTAAAAACTGGTATTATCCATTTGCTTTTATCTATCTCAAGTTGTCCGATTTCTTTCCACGAACCATCTTTTAAACCCATATTGCTTACTTGTTTTATATAGAGAATATCGTCATTAATGATGGTGTCTATTATATCTTGATTTGGTGGAGTTTGATAGATTGTTTTAAAAAAGTAACCCAAAAGAATACTACCTTGTTCCCTTACTACAATACCTGTTAAATATTCTTTTTTTGTTGTTGGAATTGCAAATACAGCTCCTAAATATTTTTTTCGTTTCATTGTTTGTTTTTGTAGGCAATTGCATTTTGTTTTTAACTCCTGAAAGTTTTTTAAATGAAACATATTGGTAAGATGCAAAACCTGTAATTTCTTTAGTTTTGTAAAGTCGAATAACACTTTTGACTGCTGTTCAAAAAGAGAGAGTTTTTTCAGGTTTGCAAACTCAGACAAGAAAGACAAATCAACAATTGCTGAAACACTTGAGATGCTCAGCGATTCAATCGTTTCTAAATTTGGAATAATAAACGGTTTTGCTTTTGTTCTAAAACATTCTAACTCCAAGGTTTTGATAGAAAGAGGTTTTATGAAATCTAAATTATCAATGGCACCGCTGGTTGAAATATATAAAGTTTCTAAAGTTGTACAGTCTGAAACCGGCGAATAGTCTTTTACGCTTCCACCAATTAAAAGTCTGTTAAGGTTCTTGAAATTTTTTAAAAACCGAAGTGGAATTGGGCAAAAAACATATAAACGTAAATCTTCAATCTCGTCAAGATTAATGTCTTTTAAAAACGCAATATCTTTTGCGCTGTTTATTTCGATATCTAATATTGATTTGTCTTCCATTTTATAATTGGTTGTGTTGTTCGTTTATTTGTCTGGCGCTTTTCTTTGTGTGTTTTTATTAATGTCACTAGTTAATTGATAAGTGTATGCTCGGTTTTCGCAAGACTGCGCTATTTATGTCAATTTTCCTTTTTTTATAGCTTCTCTTAAATCGTTTATTGTCAGTTCTTTTTTCTCTTTTTTATAAAAAAGACGGCTTATGAGCAAGCTTATGACGTCTGTTTCGGAATTAAAATATGCGACAAAATCAAAATCGCTTATATCTACATTAAACTTGTTTGAAAAACGGGTTATAAATTCTTCGGCTTCGTCTCCATAAATCCCTAAATCTTTTTCAATTTTCCAATTGGGCGAAGTGTCCGTAATTGTTTTACCGGTTTCTTCCTTTAGAAATTGATAGAGTTTTATATTGTTATTCATTTCCCTTTAATTCCTTCCTTCTGACCACCTCAGATGTATTTTCGATTTGTTGTTTATTTAATAGCCGAATCTGATAAACCTATTAAATGCAAAACGCAAAAAGAGCCGTGAAAGGCTCTTTTTGTATTAGAATAAGTTTTTAATAAACTTAAAAAGTTGGAATTAGCAAGTTTACTACACAATTATAAAATAGGCAATCAAACCAGCAATGGCAGGAGTTCCAAAAAAAAGCAAATTGGAAAATAGGAGTTCTTTTTTGGTAACAATATAGGAACGGTCTGCGTTTTCATGCGTCCACTTGCTGTATCTTGATGCAAAAAGAATGGTTGGTTTTGTATAAGTGGTTGCAAAATCTTTATAAAACAGCAACAATAACAGGCGAAAGAAAAGAATGTAAAGAAGCGGATATCCTGTGATAATGAAATTATAAAAACTGCTTTCTGTTAAAAGGATAAGGATTCCGCTGAAAAGGATAATAATAAAACTTAATGAAAAAAATTGCGCAAACAGATTCTGGTTTATAATATCTTGTGATACCGTGTAAAACAAACTCCATGAACCGACTGCTACAAAGAAACCAAATAAACCAAAATCAAAAAGCGGATTGATGTAAAATAATAGTAGTGCAAATAAATATACCAATACTAAAACCACTAAATAAATGACAAATTTAGATGTGATAAGGTCTTTAAAAGGGGTTTCTTTTCGTAAGTTTTCCTTGCAGGTGGTATGTTCAAACTTCAATTTTGTCATGTTCGAATCTTGTGTTACACTTCCAAATATTTTCCTTGTAATTGCCAAATTTCATGTCGTGGTTGATAAAACTACAAATTAGCGCTATCAAGTTTATGATATTAAAGCCGAATCTGATAAACGTATGAAATGCAAAACGCAAAAAGAGCCGTGAAAGGCTCTTTTTGTATTAGAATAAGTTTTTAATAAACTTAAAAAGGGAGTAGGAAAGTTTACTTTTAATGTTTTGACAAAAGATTTTTTTAGCTATTCAATCTAACATAAACCTTATCTGAACTTCTGATAGTTCTTATTCCAATATTCTTCAATGAAATTCCATTTGTCTGTATCATCTAAGACTGAGTACGGGAGTTTTTTTGTCAATTTTAAATTGCTTTCATCATTCTTAAGTACTTTGGAAATCTGAATACTTTGCGGTTCTTCTTCATCTTCACAATTTTTTCCATAGATATAGCCTAGTTCAACTGTCTCAAAATTTTTGAAAGTAAACAGCTTGCTTGTCCAATTCATATCAGCGCAACCTGCCCGACTATAGCTATACCAATAATTTGAGTTAGATTTTAGTCGAACATACTCACGGATACGTTCAAAACCTCTGGATTTTACAAACGTAGTATTTAATGAATCATACAAATAAAGTTCATGTTCGCCTCTCTGGTCTCCACGAGAAAAAAGGATGTCAAAATTACCATCATTATTAAAATCTATAAATTCATGATTATAAAGTCCTCCTTTTTCAATGTAGGTCTGAAAAATTTTTAAAGAGTCTTTTTTAACCATGACCAAAAGCGTATCACTATTTTCTAAATCAGGGTCAATGGTTGTAACTTGGAATGAATGTCCTTTAGCAAATAAAGTGGTATCAGAGTTGAAATAACTTTCTGTCGTTGTAGTATCAGCAGTTGGTGTTTCTGTTGCAACAACAGGATTATTTCTTTTACTACAAGAATTTAATACAGCTAGTACTGTAATTATAAAGATGAATTTTGTTTTCATTTTTTGAATCTCTGGTGCACTCGCTTAAAAAAATCTCTAAATTTTATATTTTCAGAATTTTTCAAATTCCAATTTTAGCATTAATATTGTGTTTTTCTGCGTATGCCTTTGCCTCATTCATCAATTTTGTAAACTTGGCATCTATGTCGTTTTGGGTTGAAGCGTCAAAATCGGCAATTGCTTTTTCAATTTGTTCAGGAGAGGCTTTTTCGTCTTTCATTTTCGCAATGGGCAGATAACCTTCTTTTTGTTTCGCGATTGCATAAGTAAACAAATCTTTTGATGCCTGAAGAAATTCTTTATTGTCATCGTCTTCGGCTATATCTTTAATAGTTTGAAATCTCGTTTCTAGATTGCTTATATCATACTTAAAGGCATCATAATAAGAAGAAGGAATCATCTTTTTCTGGCCTTCATCATAAATTTGTGGTTCCGATTGTAGTTTTTCATTTATCTCTTTACTGCCAAAACGAGACAACAGGTTTGCATTTAACGCTGCGATTTCAAAGGTTTTTTCTGGCGAAAGGTTGTTGCAAGAGCTAGAAACGAGTGCTGTCGCGATTAATACTAAAAATAGAGTTGTGGTATTTAAGATTTTTTTCATTTTTTGAGTTCGTTTATAATTTACACTTTTAAGATTTTACTTTTTCATCATCAAATTCTTCCGAAGCTAAAATGTCGGAATCGACAAGTTCTTTGAAATCTAATCTTTGATCTATTCAAAATAGGTCAAACTGTCTTTTGCATTATCAATAATATTTTGCGGATATGCTGTATTTAAAGAAATACTCTTCATTACGTCCAGGTATTTTTGATGTTCAGCATTATTGTCATCGTTTATCAGACGATGTAATAAGCCCAAAGTATATTCTGTTGGTTTACGTTCAATAGATTGTAAAAGCAATTCTTCGTATCCGTTTTTATAATGATTTTCCATAAAACTGCCTAACGGGCCTGGCCCGCCATAATCTATATCCGGACTACGTTCAATAAGCTCAAAAATGGGTTCTATTGCGTTGAAATTATCTTCCATCGCTTCCAATTCGTCACGTATTTCGTAAGCAGGATCTATAAATTCATATTTATCTCCCGTTTCGTATGCTTTTTGAATGTATTGTTCAAGATTGGTAATGATTGTTTTAATTTGGGTTGTCATATTTTACTATTTTATTCTTAATTCAGTATTTTCAACTCTTGTGCTATTTCATTTCGCCATAGCTCCATATCTTCATATTTCTCGTTGTATTCGTCTATCGAAAGATTTCTTAATTTGAATAACGCTTCGGCTTTACTAAATCCTATTTTATTGGCTACCAACTGGAATTTTTCAATGCTAATTTCATCATCAATATGATCATCAAAATATTCAATCATGATGTCCATAAGTAGTAATTCCCAATTATTTCCATAATCGATATAAATCTGATCACATTCCAGTTCAAATTTTATAATTTTTTGGGACTCATTATCATCAATAATAGTCCAAAAACTTTCTCCTGAACCGTAAATTGGAATAATTCTTTTTCCATTTAGAATGGTATAGTTCAATATCGTTGGTAAATAAAAATAAGCTCCTTCTGCATCTTGCACACGATAGGCTAGTTCAGGAATATTTCCTATGTTTTCTATAAATTCTTTTGGAAATCCAAAGTTTAAAAGCTCATCTATACGGTTTTCTTTAGAAATAATTTGAGTCATAGAATGATTATTAGGTTTTTATTGCATTGAACTTGTCAGAAAATATAAAAAGATTATCCTTTCAGAATTTTACTTTTTTCCGCATCAAATTCCTCTGAAGTTAAAATTCCCGCATCCAAAAGCTCTTTTAAGTCTAGTAAAGCTTTCTTTTTTGCTTCCATGACATTTCCAGCATCCGCTTTTGGTTCTTCAGCTTTAGAAGTTTGAATTGGCGTAATAGTTGTTCCGGAAGGAGCATATTTCAAGATCAGCTCAGTAATTTCATTAAAACCTTTTACATTCGAATAATCAATTGCTTTTTGCTCTTTTACATTTACGATAGAAGCATCGGCTTTATTGTCCAGTAAATATTTAACGACATCTTTCTTTCCGTTCGCGGCGCTGTAATGTAAAGGCGTATTTCCAGATTCGTCCTGGATATTAATATTCGCTCCAGCTTCAATAAGTAATTTAACCATGCTGAGGTTTCCTTTTTTGGTAGCGACATGAAGCAGACTTTCTCCGCCGTAAGTATAACTGTTGTTTAATGAAAAACTGGATTCATTCGAAATATTAGAAGCGCTTACCACCCAATCCAAATAATCATTCATTGACGAAGTATCGCCAGCGACAGGTTTGCTGTAATTTACATCAACACCATTTTCTAAAAACAAGGCCACAATTTCCTTTTGATTGTTCGCGCAGGCATACCAAATTGGAGAATAACCGTTGTTGTTTGACGTAAATACATCGGCACCTCTTTCGACCAATAATTTGGCCAGCATTCGGTTGGTTTCATAACAGGCGATCAAAAGAGCGTTTTCGCCAGCATGATTGACATGATTCACATTGGCATCGTTGTCCAAAAGTAAAGTGACCATCGGAATCGATTTGGTATAACACGCATAAAGCAATGGTGTGTTACCTTGTTTGTCGGTCACATTAATGTCTGCACCTTTGTCTAAAAGCAATTGGATGATCTCTCGGTTTAATCTTGCCGAAGCCAGTAATAATGGTGTTTCTCCGTTGTTGTTCAGAAGATTAACGTCAGTCCCTGCTTCAAGCAACTTTGTTGCAATTTCGATTTGAGCCGTCTGTACAGTCAAATGTAACAGGCTGTTACCGTTTTTATCGTTAATTTCAATTTTGGCTTCGTTATCCAAAAGATACAAAGCAGTTTGTTTTTGTTTTTGAAGACAAGCGAAAAACAAAGGTGTTTCTCCTGCATGATCTTCATAATCGATATCGGCACCGTCTTCAGCTAATATTTTTACAATATCGAGATAACCTCTGTGTGCGGCATAATGAAGAGCGGTTCTTCCTTTTTCGTCGGTATATTTTACATCTACTTCTTTGTTTTGAAGTAACAATTCAGCTATTTTTCGGTTGCCGTTTTCACAGGCAATTATAAATGACATTGACATAGAATCTTAGTTTTATATAATTATTTTAAACACATAGAGACATAGTTTATTGAAAATTAAAGAAGGCGTTTGACTTATTCAAATTCACATAGTTTGGCTATGTGTGGAAACTTGTTTCTTTTGCTCTCTTTTCAACACAATTCTAAAGTTTCAAAACTATGTTTCTATGTGTTTAAATTGTTTTTTTACTAGCGGAGAAGTTTAAGCTTTCATTAAAAGCTCAACAGTTTTTATTTTCAAATTATCTCCCGAAGCAAGCGTAAGAGCTGTTTCATCCTTATCGTTTGTAATATCTTTATCAGCACCATTTTCAAGAAGCAGTTTTACTTTTCTGTAAATTTCTTTGGCAGCTTCTGCGTCATAGTTTACATTGAAAGCACAAACTTTGTGTAAAATGGTATTTCCCTGATTATCCTGTTCGTTAACATCGATTGATCCGCTGTCTAATGCTGATTTTAGGATACCCGACTTTTTCTCGGCAATATAATCAATACCCGATTTTGGATTTCCATAATAAGTAGCACAGTGATTTAAGTCGGCGCCATCTGATAATAATCGTTGTAAAGAATTCAAATCATATTCAGAATCAGACATCATTCGGATAAATTCAGTTAGTAAAGTTCTACCGTCTTTGTTGATGCTGTTAAAATCTGTAGATGACGATTCGGCCAAAAGTTCATACATCGGAATCGAAAACTGTTCGCCTACAGCATAATAAAAAGAACTGTTTTCCTGATTGTCTTTTTCATTTGGATCTGCTCCATTTTCTAACAACATCGGAATGTATTCTTTTTTATGTCTTTTAATGGCATACATCAAAGGCGTTGTACCAACTACATTTTTCTCATTGATGTCAACTCCGTTTTCAAGAAGGGTTTTAATATACGCTGTGCCTTTTTCAGCATTTAAAGAATAATTATTAACAATTTTATGAATTAAATTTTCTTGTGAATTGCTTTTATAATTGGCATTACAGCCAAAATCTTCTATTAAACTTTTAATGACTTCCGGAACAGCTTCTTTCTCGATACAATATCCCAATAAAGTCTGATCGCTGATTTCGTCGTTCACATTATCCACTTTCGATAAGATCTTTTTGAAGAAAGAAATAGATTCCTCATCATTTTTTATATTTCGGGAAAGGGAATTGAAGATAGATTTGTCAAAACTATCCAATTCATAGATGTCGGTTTCAATAAAACCGGCTTTTATCAATCTTTCAATGAAATCAATTTCTTTGGTTTCAATAATTTTGGCGGCGATTTGAGAAAAATTATTTTGAAGGTATTGTGCGTTAAAATTTTCTCCGTTATTTAGGCATTCTCTAGCCTCGTCAAATTTTCCCTGAAAAAGGAAATTTTCAATCTGGTTTGTCTGCATTTGAAATATATTTAAAAATGATGATAAATTTTGATAGCGGTTTACTTTGTAATTATTGACTTCGCAAACCATGCTGTAAGATAAAACATAAAATTCGTAAATATATTTCAGGATAAAAATTAAAAATGACAGTTTAAGTCGTAAAACTGACAGAATAGGGTTTTTGAGATTATTTTTCGTGAAATTGCTCTAAGTCATGCATCATTTTTGTGCCAATTTCAGATGGTTTACCAGTTGTATTCCATTTTAACAATTCGGCTATAATTTCCATTCGCTTCATGGCATTTAGGGCTAATACTTTTAATGCTCCATCTACCTCTCCTGTGATTTTGATTTGTGCGAAAGCGGTAGCATATGTTACCATATCACTTTGTGTGAGATTCATTTCATCGGTTTTTACTAACTGTTCTATATTTTCACGAGAGATATCCTCAGCTGGCAGATACGTCATATCCCAATACTCTTCAATCAGTCTCTTAGGAAAAGAAGTAAAGTCAAAAGTTTTTGTTTTACGCAAATCTTCAGTTATTTGGGCCAAAGTATCAGAACCTTCATCACTTCCAAAAGGAGCTTCTTCATCGCCGCAGTCATAATAAAATTCATCCTTAAAATGGGCACGGAATTTTGGATGTGAGGTTAAAGGATGGAGTCCAATTTCTTCATCATCAAAATAATAGTGATTATTAAGATCAAATTCTGGGTAAAGTTTATACCCTTTTTTCTTTTTAGAATCAATCAGTTTCTTAACCTCTTTTTGACACTCTTCTACACTGTCAAATTCTTTGATCTGATATTTTCCAGTTGTTCCGGTTTTACCATAATTGACCGCAAATGCAGGTTCATCCTGTTCAATTCGCCAGAATTTATCACTTTTCTCGTCCTGGTATCGATAAGCTTCCATAAGTTTTTCAGTTTGTTGATTACTATTTTAATGAATTTTGATTGCGTCGAGAATTCATCTGGATTTTCAAAAAATATAATTGTAAGATAAAACACAAAAAGCGATAAATATATCTCAGAATTGAAATTAAAATTGTCTTTTTATGTTTTAAAATTGACAGAATAAGGTTTTTTTAGAATATTTTAAGTTGGTTTTTAATAAAAATGGGAATTAAGAGACCTTTTTTTTATTTAACAACCCTTTAGAATTAATCTATAAATAGCCAAATAAAAAAAATACTATCTTTACCGATCAAACGTTTATGAACTTAAGCTGCATTCTGGCAGCACTACATATATAATTATGGCATGTACAAGTTGTTCAACCTCAGATGGTGGTGCACCAAAAGGTTGTAAAAATAATGGGACTTGCGGCACCGATAGCTGCAATAAATTGACGGTTTTTGACTGGCTTTCAAACATGAGTCCGTCTAATGGAGAGGCGATTTTTGATTGTGTTGAGGTTCGTTTTAAAAATGGACGCAAGGAATTTTTTAGAAATTCAGAAAAATTAACTTTAAGTATTGGTGATATTGTAGCAACTGTTGCTTCACCAGGACATGATATTGGAATTGTTACTTTGACAGGAGAATTGGTTAAAATTCAAATGAAGAAAAAAGGAGTTAATCCGGATAGTAATGAAGTTCCGAAAATTTACAGAAAAGCATCTCAAAAAGATATCGATATTTGGTCTGTAGCCCGCGATCGCGAAGAACCAATGAAAGTTCGTGCACGTGAATTGGCAATTCAGCATAAATTAGAAATGAAAATTTCAGATATCGAATTTCAAGGAGACGGATCAAAAGCAACGTTTTATTACACAGCAAATGATCGTGTCGATTTTAGAATGTTGATTAAAGATTTTGCTAAAGAATTCAGTACCAGAGTTGAAATGAAACAAGTTGGTTTTCGTCAGGAAGCAGCTCGTTTAGGTGGCGTTGGTTCTTGCGGACGTGAACTTTGCTGTTCTACTTGGCTGACTGATTTTAGAAGCGTAAATACTTCTGCAGCTCGTTATCAGCAGTTATCATTGAATCCACAGAAATTAGCGGGTCAATGTGGGAAATTAAAATGCTGTCTAAACTATGAGTTAGATACTTACATGGATGCATTGAAGGATTTTCCAGATTATGATACTAAGCTGATTACGGAAAAAGGAGATGCTGTTTGTCAAAAACAAGATATTTTTAAAGGATTGATGTGGTTTGCTTACACAAACAACTTCGCCAATTGGCATGTTTTAAAAATTGATCAGGTAAAAGAAATTATTGCAGAAAATAAACAGAAAAACAAAGTTTCTTCTTTAGAAGATTTTGCTGTTGAGGTAGTTGCAGAACCAGAAAAAGATTTTAATAATGCAATGGGACAAGAGAGTTTGACTCGTTTTGACCAGCCAAAAAGAAAGAAAAAACCAAACCGCAAACGCAAACAAAATGCGGAAGCGGCTGGTGTTGCAGCTCCGGTAAAACCACAGCAGGAAAAAAACACGAATAATAACGCTAAACCTGCAGGAAATAACAATCCGAATGGGAATCCCAACAAGCAGAATAAGCCTAATAATCCCAACAAGCAAAATCATAAGAACAAGCAAAATCCGAATAAACAAAATAATTCGAACAAGCAAAATTCAAATGAAAACAAGCCTGCTGAACCTAGAAAACCAATAACGAATACTAAAAATGAGAATAAAAAATAGCGGAATTCTTCTTTTGGCAGCTATTCTTCTTTTTTCGTGTGATAAAAAGAGGGTATTTGATGAGTATAAATCTGTTGGAAGTGCTTGGCACAAAGACAGTGTTGTAACCTTTAATCTGCCAGTTTTAGATTCTACAAAAAAATACAATTTGTTTGTAAACATACGAGATAACAACAATTATCCGTTTAATAATTTATTTTTGATTGTTGCGATCGAAGCGCCAAGCGGATTTACAAAAGTGGATACTTTAGAATATCAAATGGCAGCTCCAGATGGAACTTTGTTGGGGAACGGATTTACTGATATCAAAGAAAGTAAGTTGTATTACAAAGAAGATGTCAAATTTAAAGGGAAATATCAAGTCCACATAAAACAAGCTGTTAGACAATCAGGCAAAATCACTGGTGTTGATGCTTTAGAAGGAATTACAGACGTTGGTTTCAGAATAGAACAAAAAGATTAGAAAAATAGGTATGGCTACTAAAAAAAACAATCAATCTAATAAAGATATTAATTATTACAAAAAGAAATTCTGGAGAGTTTTTGCTTACTCTTTACTTGGAATTTTAGCTTTCTTTTTATTTGCCTCTTGGGGTTTATTTGGATCTATGCCTTCATTTGAAGATTTAGAAAATCCAGATTCAAACCTTGCCACAGAAATTATTTCTTCTGATGGTGTGGTAATTGGTAAATATTTTAAAACCAACAGATCACAGCTTAAATATTCAGATCTACCTAAAAACCTAGTAGATGCTTTAGTCGCAACTGAAGATGCTCGTTTTTATGAACATTCAGGAATTGATGGTCGTGGAACTCTACGTGCTGCTTTTTCTTTGGGAACCAATGGAGGAGCAAGTACAATAACACAGCAATTGGCAAAACAGTTATTTCATCGTGGAGGATCTAGCTTTCTGCCTTTTAGAATCGTGCAAAAAATAAAAGAATGGATTATTGCTATTCGTTTGGAAAGGCAATATACCAAGAACGAGATTTTGGCTATGTATTGCAACGTTTATGACTTCGGAAATTATGCTGTTGGTGTTAGTTCAGCAGCTCAAACCTATTTTTCCAAAGATCCTAAAGATTTAACGATAGACGAGTCGGCAATTTTAGTGGGGATGTTTAACAATTCATCTCTTTACAATCCGCTTCGAAATCCTGTTGGAGTAAAAAACCGTCGTGATGTAGTTTTGGGTCAGATGGTAAAAGCAAAGATGATTACCAAAGCAGAAAAAGAGAAATATCAGGCATTACCAATAGCTTTAAAGTTTAAATTAGAAAGCCATCGTGAAGGAATGGCAACTTATTTTAGAGAATATCTTCGTGATTACATGAAGAAATGGGTTGCTGAAAACAAAAAGCCAGACGGATCAGACTATGATATCTACAAGGATGGTCTTAAAATTTATACTACGATAGATTCGAGAATGCAGCAATATGCCGAAGAAGCAGTTTCTGCACACATGCAGAACCTTCAACAGCAATTTTTTATTGAGCAGAAAACAAATAAAAATGCTCCTTTTGTAAATATTACTCAAGCAGAAACAGACAGAATCATGATGCAGGCAATGAAGAATTCTGTTCGTTGGGCTCAAATGAAAGAAATGGATAAAAGTGAAGACGATATCATTGCTTCGTTTAAAGTAAAAACAAAAATGCGTGTCTTTACTTGGAAAGGTGAAAGAGATACAACTATGACACCGTTAGACTCTATTCGTTATTACAAACACTTTTTACAATCTGGTTTGATGTCAATGGAACCTCAGACTGGGGCAATTAAAGCTTGGGTTGGAGGTATTAATTACAAATATTTTCAATATGATCACGTAGGACAGGGAGCTAGACAAGTTGGTTCAACATTCAAACCTTTCGTTTATGCAACTGCGATTGAAGAACTTAATATGTCTCCTTGTGATTCTATTTTAGATGGCCCTTTTATGATTCACAAAGGACGTCATCATGTTACAGCCGATTGGGAACCAAGAAACTCTGATTACAGATACAGAGGAATGGTTACTTTAAAACAAGCTTTAGCGGCTTCGATTAATACAGTTTCGGCTAAATTAATTGACAGAACAAGTCCAGAAGCAGTTGTAGAATTGACTAAGAAATTAGGAGTTAAAACAGAAATTCCAGTACAGCCTTCAATTGCTCTAGGAGCTGTTGATATTACGGTTGAAGACATGGTTGCGGCTTATAGTACTTTTGCAAACCAAGGAGTTTATGTAAAACCACAGTTTTTAAGCAGAATCGAGAACAAAAGCGGTGAGGTTATTTATGAACCGATTCCTGAGTCTCACGATGTTTTAAATAAAGATATTGCATTTGCTGTAATTAAATTACTTCAAGGGGTTACTGAAAGTGGTTCTGGTGTACGTTTACGTACGCAAGGCGGTGGAAGTGGAGATAATCGCTGGACAGGTTATCCATATATGTTTACAAATCCAATTGCTGGTAAAACAGGAACAACGCAAAATCAATCTGATGGCTGGTTCATGGGAATGGTTCCAAATCTAGTAACTGGAGTTTGGGTTGGATGTGAAGATCGTTCTGCTCGTTTCAAAAGTTTGACTTATGGACAAGGAGCAACTGCAGCTTTACCTGTTTGGGGGTATTTCATGAAAAAATGTTATGCTGATAAAAATCTTCAGATTTCCAAAGGTGAATTTGAGCGTCCAGCTAATCTTTCAATAAAAGTAGATTGTTATACTAGACCGACCATTGTGAAAGATACTACGGCAACAGAACAAAATACAGATGAGTTTGAATTGTGACAATGTTGCAATAAAAGCTAATTAATTATATATCATCCCTTTACTGCTCTTTTATAAAAGATTAGTAAAGGGATTTTTATTTGGGTTTTATTTTTACGAAATCGTTATAATTCAATCTAAAAATCTTATTTTTATCAAAAATATACAGTAATAAAGACAGTTTGTTATGATAACAAAAAAAGTAAATAACGTTGAGGATGCTATTAAAGGAATTGAAAGTGGGATGACCATCATGTTTGGTGGTTTCGGATTGTGCGGTATTCCTGAAAATACCATTGCAGCTTTGGTAAACACATCGATTTCAGATTTAACTTGTATTTCTAATAATGCAGGAGTTGATGATTTTGGACTAGGATTATTATTGCAAAAGAAGCAGATCAAGAAAATGATTTCTTCTTACGTTGGAGAAAATGCCGAATTTGAACGCCAGATGCTTTCAGGAGAATTAGAAGTTGAGTTAACTCCACAAGGAACTTTGGCAGAACGTTGTCGTGCAGCACAAGCCGGAATTCCAGCTTTCTTTACGCCAGCAGGTTACGGAACTGAAGTGGCTGAAGGAAAAGAAGCTCGAGAATTCAACGGGAAAATGCATATCATGGAAGAAGCTTTCAAAGCAGATTTTGCTATTGTAAAAGCTTGGAAAGGTGATGAAGCAGGAAATTTAATCTTCAAAGGAACTGCCAGAAACTTTAATGCTTGTATGGCAGGTGCTGGAAAAATCACAATCGCGGAAGTTGAAGAATTAGTTCCGGTTGGTTCATTAGATCCAAATCAGATTCATATTCCGGGAATTATGGTACAGCGTATCTTTCAGGGAGAGAAATTTGAAAAGAGAATTGAACAGCTAACAGTTAGAAAAAAGGTGTAATTGTATAGGTATATGTTTTGATAATATGGTAATTAAATAGTGTTATTTAAAGTATAATCTAACCATAAAATAACTTTTGATTCATTAAAAAATGATAAAAAACCTTTTTTGTTGCTTAATGCTTTCTTTTATTTCATTGAAAACTGCTGCTCAAACAAATGAACTTCGTCAAGAACTCAAACAGATTATTGCGAATAAAAATGCTACTGTTGGAGTTTCAATAAAAAACATTGAAGATAAAGATACTTTAAGTATTAATGGAAATTTGAAAATGCCTTTAATGAGTGTTTTTAAATTTCATATTGCATTGGCTGTTTTAAATAAAGTGGATGAAGGAAAGCTTTCGTTAACTCAGGATATCTTCATAAAAAAGAAAGATTTACATGAAAATACTTGGAGTCCGATGATGGAGGATTATCCAAACGGAAATGTAAATCTGACTCTAGATAAATTGCTTCGATATAGCGTTTCACATAGCGATAATAACGGATGTGATATTTTGATCAATTTGGTTGGAGGAACTAAAGAAGTTCAGAAATTTATAAATAAGCAGGGAATCCAAGACTTTGTCATTAAAGTGAATGAAGAACAGATGAAAACTTGGGAAAAACTTTATATAAATACAACAACTCCTTTGGCAACAACAGAATTGCTGGAGAAATTCTACAAAGGAGAGATTCTGAAAGAAACCACGACAAAGTATTTGTATCAAATCATGATAGAAACTTCAAGAGGATTAACGTGGATGAAAGCAGGACTTCCTGAAGGAACAGAATTAGCGCATAGAACTGGAATTTCAGGTACAAATGATCATAATTTGAGAGTTGCTATGAACGATGTTGGTATTGTAAAACTTCCAAATGGAAAACATCTCATTGTTTCTGTTTATTTAAAAGAAATTACAGAAAAGAGAGAAGACACAGAGAAAATAATCGCAGATATAACCAAGGCAACTTGGAATTATTTTGCAAAAAAGAATTAGAGAATTAGGATGATCAAATCAATTATCTAATTATAAAATGGACTAATTAACACATTAGAGATATGTTAACAAAAGAAGATATAGCAAAACGTATTGCAAAAGAAGTTAAGGACAGATACTTTGTAAATCTTGGAATTGGAATTCCAACCTTGGTTGCAAATTATGTTAGAGAAGATATTGCAGTAGAATTCCAAAGCGAAAACGGAGTTCTCGGAATGGGACCTTTTCCATTTGAAGGTGAAGAAGATGCCGATATTATAAATGCAGGAAAACAAACTATAACAACATTACCGGGAGCAAGTTTCTTTGATTCGGCGTTTAGTTTCGGAATGATCCGAAGCCAAAAAGTAGATTTGACGATTCTTGGCGCAATGGAAGTTTCTGAAAATGGAGATATTGCCAATTGGAAAATTCCAGGCAAAATGGTAAAAGGAATGGGAGGCGCAATGGATTTGGTGGCTTCCGCCGAAAATATTATTGTTGCGATGATGCATGTGAACAAAGCAGGGGAATCAAAAATATTAAAAAGATGTACTTTGCCATTAACGGGCGTAGGATGCGTTAAAAAAGTCGTAACAGAGCTTGCGGTTCTCGAAGTAACAGAAAAAGGTTTTAAGCTCTTAGAACGAGCGCCAGGTATCTCAGTCGAGCACATCATCGCTTCAACCGAAGCTGATTTGATTATTGAAGGAGAAATTCCGGAAATGTCTATTTAGGAGAAATTGCCACAAAGGCACAAAGACTCAAAGTAAATTTTTTAAAGCAAAAAAAGAAAACCGCCCAATAAGGCGGTTTTCATCTTTTAAAAAACTTTGTGACTTAGTGCCTTTGCGGCAAAAAAAATTATAAATTAAATGAAGCTCCTAAACTAAAAGTAGCTTGATTATTCAAATGATAGAAAGGATCATTGTTTGAACCATATTTTGCAATTGGGAATCCGATTTCTGTGAAAACACCAAATCCGTCAGTAAAGAAGTAACGACCACCAACATGACCACCAAAATTATGTAAACCTAAACTTAATCCAGGATAAACGTCTAATTGTTCAACACCAATTACGCTTGATAAATTAGCATTGATTCTTGCTTTAGCATCAAAACGATCGCCAAAATCTGGATCTGCATTACTATAGGAAACAGTGCTTCCGTGGTAGAAACCGTTAAAATTATCAACGCCTAATAAATAGTTTGCAACAAATCCAAAAGAGAAGTTCTCTCCTAAACCAAAATCAATAGATCCCTGAATTCCAGATCCACCATCTTGTAGATTAGCACCAACGTTTACTCTAGTATCACCTTTACCAGTGAAGGCTTTTTGTGCATTGATAAATCCGAATGAAACTAAGAACAAGAGTGTAATAACCTTTTTCATAAATTTTTAAATATTAATTATTTTGAAAAGCAAAAATAAATTTTAAATAAATTAATTCCTACCCTTTTCGTTAAAATACAATTCGTTTAAGGGCTCGCTCTGCCAGTATTCCTTCGTATTGATATCCAAAATCGTAAGCGGACCTCTAAAGGCAGCGCCCGTATCGACATTCCAAACACAGGCTCTGTTTACCGGAATTGTTTGTCCAATTCTTGTAACCGGGGTGTGTCCAATGTAAACTTCTTTATAAACGGTAAATCTCTTCGGATAGTTTACATCATCCTCTTTTAATTTTGGATCTAACGAAAGGGCAGTTTCCCAAAGCGTTCTGTCCCAGTAAAAAAGCTTAGAGAAGTATTCCCATTTTACGCCGTTTAAATTGGTAAATCCTGCATGAACAAACAAACGATTTTGATCGTCAAGATAATAGTCTTGAAGATTTTCTAGAAATTCAATATGTGTTCTCTTTTTATCTGCTGAAATTTTTGCGTAACCTTCAACAGTAGCTTTTCCGCCATGTTTGTACCACATTTCTTCGTCAAAATCATCGTGTCTTTCTTCCAGCCAGTCCAACGCCAGCTGATCATGGTTTCCTCTAATGAAAACACAATTTTGTTTGCTTTTTAAATGAATCAAATAGTCGATTACTTCAACAGACTGACTCCAGCCGTCTACGTAATCGCCCAAAAAAATTAGAGTATCTTCTGTAGTAACTTTGGCTCTTTCAATCACTTGTTCAAGTGCAAGTAATCCGCCATGAATGTCACCTATAACAAATGTTCGCATTATTTAATTTTTCGAGTAGAAGAACAAAAATAAAAAGAATAATTGGTTTGCACTCATTGAATTTACATTCTTTAAAAATTGATATGATTTATAACTATTTACAACATTTTTTTATTGTTTTTCCTCAGTAAATTTGCAACATGTCTGAAATACCAACATATCGCAAAATCATTCACATCGATATGGATGCTTTTTATGCATCGGTAGAGCAGATGGACAATCCTGAATTAAGAGGAAAGCCCGTTGCGGTCGGCGGTTCAGAAAATAGAGGAGTGGTTTCAGCGGCAAGTTATGAAGCTAGAAAATTTGGTGTTAGAAGTGCAATCAGCGGGGTTTTGGCTAAAAAATACTGTCCGGATATTATCTTTGTCCGCCCGAGATTTGATCGTTATAAAGAAATTTCATCCAAGATCCATAAAATCTTTCATGATTATACTGATTTAGTTGAACCTCTTTCGCTTGACGAAGCATATTTAGATGTAACTCAGAACAAAAAAGGAAATCCAAGTGCAAGTTTACTAGCACAGGAAATTCGAAGCAGAATTTTTAATGAAGTGGGGCTAACAGCTTCTGCGGGTATTTCAATCAATAAATTTGTCGCTAAAATTGCCAGTGATTATAATAAACCCAATGGACAAAAAACCGTAAATCCAGATGAAGTTGAAGCTTTTTTGGAGGATCTGCCGATTCGTAAATTTTATGGAGTAGGGAAGGTGACAACCGAAAAAATGTATCAACTTGGGATTTTTACAGGAACGGATTTAAAAAGTAGATCTCTAGATTTTCTAGAAAAACACTTCGGGAAATCGGGAGCTTTTTATTACAATGTCGTTCGTGGCATTCATAACAGTGAAGTAAAATCGTCTCGAATTACCAAATCTGTAGCGGCAGAACACACTTTTGATGTCAATCTTTCATCAGAGATTTTTATGATGGAACAGTTGGAAAGAATTGCAGTTTCATTGGAAAAACGGTTGAAAAGACACAATATTTCAGGTAAAACAATTACTTTGAAAATAAAATACAGCGATTTTTCGCAGCAGACCAGAAGTAAAACGCTACCTTATTTTATTTCGGATAAAAGTTTGATTATGGAAAACGTAGAAGAATTGTTATATCAGGAAAAAATGAAAGATTCGGTTCGTTTACTTGGGATTTCTTTAAGTAATTTGAATACCGAAGAAAAAAAGGCTGTCGTTGTACAACTAAAATTTACGTTTTAGTACTATTTTTAACACATATATCACAGTATTCTTTAGGGGTTAATGGGGTTTTTAATTTACCTTTGGAGGAAAACATTTGTTGATGATCTAAACTAGGTTTATATGAAAGATACAAACTCTGACGATTTATTGCAACGAAATACTGTTCCGATTCTTTCTTGGGATTTTCATTATGAATATGTAAAAGAATTAAAAGATTTAACTGCTGATTTGGAAAAGGTGGATCAGATTTCTACTCAATTTACCTGGGATGAAAAAAAGCTGAATATCAAAGAAAGAATCAAAGAAGAAGTTGTTGTGGTAACTGATTTAGATTTGAAAATTGTTTTCGTTTCGAGTGGTATCAAAAAAATGACGGGTTACAAAGCAGAAGAAATTTTAGGTAAAACACCAAAGATGTTTCAAGGACCTGCTACTTCAAAAAAGACTTTGAAAGAAATCAGAGAAGCTTTGGCGAAGAAAATTCCATTTGAAAAAACACTGGATAACTACCGAAAAAATGGGAAAACATATAAATGTAAAATTGATGCTTCGCCAGTTTATAACCTAAAAGGAGAAGTTTCGCATTTTATAGCTTTTGAAAAGCAAGATTTAAGTGCTTGATTTGCCACAAAGGCTCTAAGACGCTAGTTTTATTTAATATAGAAATAAAGAAACCGCTCGATGAGCGGTTTAACTTTTATAAAAAACTTTGTGTCTTAGAGCCTTTGTGGCAAAAAATTATAAATTAGCAAAGAAATCATTTCCTTTATCATCTGTAATAATGAATGCAGGGAAATCTTTCACTGTGATTTTACGAACAGCTTCCATTCCTAGTTCTTCAAAATCAACTACTTCAACTTTAAGAATGTTGTCTTGAGCCAAAATAGCTGCAGGACCTCCAATAGAACCTAAATAGAATCCGCCGTATTTGTTGCAGGCATCCGTAACTTGTTTGGTACGATTTCCTTTTGCAAGCATAATCATACTTCCACCATTTTTCTGGAATTCATCTACATAAACATCCATACGGCCGGCAGTAGTTGGGCCAAAACTTCCAGAAGCCATTCCGTCTGGTGTTTTAGCAGGACCAGCATAATAAACGGGGTGATTTTTGAAATAATCAGGCATTGGTTTTCCAGCGTCTAATAATTCTTTGATTTTGGCGTGAGCAATATCTCGGGCAACAATTACAGTTCCGTTTAATTTTAAACGTGTTTTAACTGGATATTGAGATAATTTAGCTAAAATATCTGCCATTGGCTGATCTAAATCAATTTCTACAGGAGCTTCTAAATGCGGCGCTGTTTCTGGTAAAAACTGTTTTGGATTTACTTCTAACTGCTCAACGAAGATTCCGTCTTTGGTAATTTTTCCTTTGATGTTTCTATCCGCAGAACAAGAAACACCTAATCCAACCGGGCAAGAAGCTGCGTGACGAGGCAGACGGATTACACGAACGTCATGTGTGAAATATTTTCCACCAAACTGTGCTCCGATAGCACTTTCCTGACAGATTTTCTGAACACGTTCTTCCCATTCGTGATCACGAAAAGCCTGACCAGCCATGTTTCCAGTAGTTGGAAGATGATCATAATATCCTGCAGAAGCTTTTTTAACAGCACTTAAGTTTGCTTCGGCAGAAGTTCCACCGATTACCAAAGCTAAGTGATATGGAGGACAAGCAGAAGTTCCTAAATCTTTAATTTTGGCGCGAATGAATTCATCTAATGATTTTTCATTCAACAAAGATTTTGTTTGTTGGTATAAGTATGTTTTGTTAGCAGATCCTCCGCCTTTTGCCATAAACAAAAAGTCATAAGAAGTTCCTTTTTTAGCATAAATGTCGATTTGAGCCGGAAGATTTGAACCTGAATTCTTTTCTTCAAACATCGAAATCGGAACAATCTGCGAATAACGTAAGTTTCTTTTTTGGTATGTATTAAAAATTCCTCGGCTCAACCATTCAGCATCATCAACACCAGTAAAGATGCTTTCTCCTTTTTTAGCCATTACAATCGCCGTTCCGGTATCCTGACAACTTGGTAACTGACCTTCAGCAGCAACCGAAGCATTTTGAAGTAAATTGTAAGCAACAAAACGATCGTTGTCTGTAGCTTCTGGATCGTCTAGAATTTTTCTTAATTTTTGCAAATGTGTCGTTCGTAACATAAACGAAACATCCGTTAAAGCTTCTTCAGCTAATAATTCTAAACCTTTTGGATCAACAGTTAAAACTTCACGTTCTCCAAATTGCTCCACTTTCACAAAATCTGAGGTGATTTTGCGATACTGCGTATCGTCCTTTAAGATCGGATAAGGATCTTGGTATATAAAATCAATCATTGCTTTGTTTTTTTTTACAAATTTAGAAATTATTTACCTAAGAAAGAATTTGAATAAGGCCTTCTAGACAGTTTTATTCAGCACTGTTAAATTGATCAAAAGTCATCTTTTTTTGAAAGTATGCTTTGTCTTTTGCCGAAAGTAATTTCTTGCTCCATTGGTTTCCTTTTAATTCAAAACTAATTGAATCTGAGTGTGTAAGAACTCCCATGTCCATGTTCTCATCTTCATCTGCCGGCACAAATGCAACAGTTTTGCAATAAAAAGATTTTGGATCAGAATCATTAGAAGGATTTACAATTTCCAGCCAATTTCCCCAACCGCTGTCTGACATGGTATTCCATTGATGAACAAGCTGTAAAGAATTGTTTTTGAAGTAATACAAATAGTTTTCATGTACATAACCACAAGCAGGATATCCAAAACCTAGCTGTATGAAAGGAGAATTTTTATGAGAAGTATTGGTTAAACCAATAGAGCCTCCCCATTCTGATCCTTTCTCGTAATTTTTAATGACAACTTTAGAAGAAATCAATTTGTTTTTATTCTGATAAAAATCCAATCTGAACTTTGAAGTCATTATGCTGTCCTGATCGGCCTTTAGATCTACAAGATTTGCTAAAACATGTGTAATTGAACTATTTTTATCTTCAGAAAGATAAATAGTATCCGTTCGAAGAGCACGTTCATCAGCAGCATCATCGTTTGTGATCATAGCAATTTCTTGCGGCACGGGCAATTCTGTAACGGCTTCTGAATTAGTAGGTTTGTTTTGACATCCGATTAAAAGTAGTAAGGAAAAGAAAATTGGGGTTTTCATGGTATTATTTTAGATTTTCAAAAATAAATTTTTCATCGTATTGGATGCTAAATTTATTCAGAAAATTTAAATATTCCTCATTAAAGCTTTGTTTTTTGTGATGCTCTTTTTGATTTTGAATGAGATTGGTTCAAATTAAAAAAACCAAGTCGCCACAAAAATTGCCGTAATCACACAAATCAAATCTACCAAAAGCATTGTACCCAAAGCGTAACGTGTGTTTTTGATGTTTACAGACCCAAAATAAACTGCAATTACGTAAAACGTACTTTCGGCACTGCACTGGAAAATACTGCTCAATCTAGCCGTTAAAGAATCAGCACCAAAAGTATTCATGGAATCGATTAAGAAACCTCTCGATCCTGCAGAACTAAACGGACGAAGCATCGCAACAGGCAACGCATTAGTAATTTCTTTACTTACACCCATATTTGAAAATACAAATCCGATTCCGTCGCTGATAATTTCAAATAAACCGCTGTTTCTGAATAAGGAAATTGCAACTAACATCCCTAAAACATAAGGGAAAATCGTAACTCCTGTTTTTACTCCATTGTTTGCTCCGACTACAAAAGTGTCAAAAACGGTTGTATTGGCATCTTTGAACTTTTGTTCATGTCTGAAAGAAAAAATCAACGTGAAAACGATGATCGTCAATAATATCAATCCTGAAAGATTAGAAGTAAAATAGTTTTTTCCAATTAAATCCAAATGATTAACATACATCAATAAACCAACAATAGCAGCAATTAAACCCATTAACCCAATAAGAAGTGAAGCACTTTTAAAGTTGATTTTCTGTTTGATACCCACAATTAAGAACGCAGCGATTGTACCAATGAATGAAGTGATAATACACGGAAGCATTACATCGGCTGGATTACTGGCATTTGCAGCAGCGCGATAACCGATAATAGAAGTGGCAATTAAGGTTAATCCCGAAGCATGAAGACACATAAACATAATCTGAGCATCACTGGCTTTGTCTTTATCCGGATTTATTTCCTGCAGACTTTCCATTGCTTTAAGTCCAAATGGAGTTGCAGCCGAATCTAATCCCAAGAAATTGGCAGCAAAATTTAAAGTCATGTACGATATTGAAGGATGGTTTTTTGGAATACTTGGAAACACTTTTACAAATACTGGACTCAATGCTTTTGCCAGATTTCCAGATGCTCCAGAAATAATTAAAAGTTCCATTAATCCGCAGAAAAAGGCCAAATAGGCAATAAGCGGTAAAATCAAATCGACTAAAGTACTTTTACAAGTTGGCAGTAAACCATCAGACTTCTGAAGTCCGCTGAAAATTTTTACAGTTTTGTTTTTGTAAACATAAGTCGTGTCGGCATTAAGCGTATCACGATTGATAATCATGGTTTGATCGGGAGCTTTGTGAATGCTGTCTTTGATAAAAGCAGGAAGTTCTTCGATGTACTTTTCTGAAACTAAAATAGGATCGTCTTTTTTTCCATTTAAAACAGAATCAATAGTATATGTATTGGCAGTAAATAAACTGGCTACAATGAAAATAATCGAAGAAATAAAAATAACTAACCAAAATCTGCTCAATACCATAACTATAATTTTTTGTAAATGTAATTATTTAGCAATAATAAGCATAAAGATTTTAGTAGTCAAACGAGAAGTGTTTACGAAAAACAACGATATTGAGGATAAAATGCAATCTATTCAATCACAATTTTAGTTCCCATATAATTTTCAAAAGCTTTAATTCCTTCAAACAAAACTTGTTTTTTAGAACTTTCTGTCTCATTAAAAAATTCCGTTTCAATTTTGATGTGATCTTTTTTAATGGTTCTTTTCCAGATTCCAATTACTTTTCCATTCTCCAGAATAATAGGCTTAAAAATACCATTATTAGTAAAAGTTTTGGATTGATGATCTCCTGAAAAGGAAACTTCTCGTGTTTTGTACGAAATTAATATCTCATCGAATGCTGGAAGAAAATGAACGCTTTCGCGAAAGGGATTCTCTTCTTTAGAATTTTTTCCAAACCAAAATATCTGATTATCAATAGTAATATGGTTTAAATGCAACTTAATTGCATCAATAACTGATTTGCAAATTGTTGGAGAAAAACCAGACCACCACGAAAAATCGAGCAAAGTTGCCGGGCCGTGACTCTCAAAATAACGTTGCGCAAGTTTGGCAACACCTTCTTCTTTGGTGAGTTTTGTTTTTGGTTTTTCGACACGTTCTTCAAGTAAAGCATACGTAATTTGTTTCCCTTTCATTCTTCCGTTGCAGACCAAACCTTCCAATTCTGCATTCATCATAATGGAGGCGGCGAGAAAATCTTCTTTAGAGGTTTTCTTGACATCAAGTTCCTGCATAATTTCTTCTCTCGTCAAATGATTGTTTCCAGATAACAGTTTTTCAATTTTGGTGTTAAACTGATCGAGCTTTTTGAGATCAACATCAAATTTTTTAGCTCCAGAAACGGCCAATCTTTTTATTTGAGGAGCCGAAATATCCAGCATCCAATAAATATCATCAGCAGCAACAAAATGCCAGGTCGGTCGCAGTATATGAGTTCGAATAATCTGTCCTGAATTTACCGCTTCTTCAATTTCGGTTTCAGAAGCATCACATCGGGATCCAACGGCCCATTTTGCCATAGCATAATCCTGCGCCTGCATCGCACCAAAATGTTTTACAACTTCTTGAGGAGAGCACTGAGTTGTTTTAAACAACTTTTGAGCATTCATACGATGATGTGAAATTTCAGAATGAATCATAATTAGAATTATTTTAAACCATGTAAGTTATATAAGTTCATTAAAACCAACCTTAGTATCTCAGCAACTTAGTCCCGATAGCTATCGGGATAGCATCTTAGAATCAAACATGAATAATCTCGTCATCAATCAGCAAATCTTCTCTTCTCAAACGAAGAAATATCTGAGCAACAGCAATAGTATCTTTTTCGCAATACGTTATAATTCGGTCAATGTCTTTTTCAACATAGTAAACATGCGCAACCTGACTTCCGTCAATATCGCCTTTTGGCGATGGAACTCCGAGGATTTTAGTTAGCAGTTTTAGAGATGTAAAATGTTTATAATCTCCAAACTTCCATAATTCTAAAGTGTCGAGATGCGGAATTTCCCAAGGTTTTTTTCCAAATAAATTCAGTTTGTCCGGAATAGGCATTTGGTTAATAATCATTCTTCTCGCTATAAACGGAATATCAAATTCTTTAGAATTATGGCCGCACAACAAATGCTGTGGCTGATTAAAGTGATTGTTGATTAGATTAGAAAAGTCTTTTAGGATTTTCTTTTCCTCGCCGAAGAAAGAAGTAACCCTAAAGTTTCGAACATCTCCTTTTATGGTAAAAAAGCCGACAGAAATACAGATGATTTTGCCAAATTCAGCCCAAATACCGGCACGTTCGTAAAATTCTTCCAGAGAGAATTCGTCTTTTCGCTGATATTGCGTTTTCAAATCCCAAAGCGTCTGCATTTCCGCGTCAAGCGAATTGAAGTTTTCTTCTTCTGGAACGGTTTCTATATCAAGAAAGAGAATGTTGTTGAGATTTATTTTTTCAATCATAGTTTTGATGTGGTTTTTATAGCCACGAATTCACGAATTTACTCTGACTTTTTTATTTGATATAAATGTACACAAATTTGATTTTAGTATTTTTAAAAAACACAAACCGAATGAATTTTCTTATGTAAAAAGTATTGAAATATAAATTAAACGAATTAATTAAAAAGAAAATTCGTGAATTCGTGGCTATAAAACTAGAATAAACTTTGCTGTGGAGATGGGCATTCATGTTCCAAAAGCCATTTCTTGCGGGACAATCCGCCTGCATATCCTGTTAGTGATCCGTTTGTTCCAATAACTCTGTGGCAAGGAACTACAATCCAAAGCGGATTTTTTCCATTTGCCGAAGCTACTGCACGAATGGCTTTAACATCGCCCAGTTTTTTGGTCTGATCCATGTAGCTAACCGTTTTTCCGTATGGGATTTCTAATAAGGATTTCCAGACTTTCTGCTGGAATTCGGTTCCCTGCGGATTTAGTTTGAGCTCAAAATCGGTTCTTTTGCCTTCGAAATATTCATTTAACTGCAAAACTGCTTTTTGTAAAACTTCGGGAATAGTCTGAGAAACTTCGTTTGTGCCAACATCAGAAACTGAAATTACGGCAATACCATTTTCATCTCCAATAATTTTGGTGATTCCTAAAGGGGAGTTGATATAAACTGTTTCCATAATTTTTTTAACCGCAAAGACGCTAAGTTTAGCGCAAAGTTCGCAAAGTTTTTTTTAAACCATGTAAGTTATATAAGTAATTTAAGTTTTTGTTTTTAGGAAAAGCCTTTTTAAATGAACTTACATAACTTATACGGTTTTAATAATTCTCCAGCTTAAATTGATAGTTTAAAATTGTCTCAATTTTTCCGCTAGAAATAGTCTTTTTAATGTTTGATTTTTCAGAACTGAATTTCGGTAAAACCAGATTTAAATCTTTTGCTTTTTGTGTATAATATTCCTCTCTTGTGGGATGAAAAGGAGCAACGGCATTAAAAACTTCATTCCACTTTGACTGTTTTATAATTTCTTCAATGATAGCGATGCAATCTTTTTGATGAATTAAATTCACTGGAGCATCTGGATTTTCAAGGTTTTCTTTTCCAGCTAAAAATTTGACAGGATGACGATCTTCTCCAATTAATCCGCCGAAACGTAGAATTGTAGTTTCGAAGTTTGGATTGTTTTGAAGTAAAGCTTCGGCTAAAAGCAATTGTCTGCCACTTTCTGTTTCCGGATTTGGAATGGTTTCTTCTGTAACCAAGTTAGTGTCATCTCCATAAACCGAAGTAGAACTTATAAAAAGTACTTTTTCAATAGTTGATTTTTCTATAAAAGGAATCAGATTTTTGATTTTCTCAACAAAAACTTTCTTTTCGGAATCAGGATTTTCACTTCGCAATTTAGGTGGAATATCAATAATTAAGATTTTGCTTTCGGCTAAAAAAGTATCTGTGTTTCCTAAAATGGCATCACTCTCAACATGAATCAAAAATGGATTTATTCCTGCTTCTTCTAACGTTGAAAGTTTATTTTCAGAAGTTGTGGATCCTTTTACTGAATTTCCATTGTTAATTAGTTTTTTTGCTAGAGGAAGTCCAAGCCATCCACAGCCTAATATGCTTATTTGTGTCATTTTTTGAGGTTCAGAGCGACAAAGGTACAGAGTTGCAAAGATTTTTAGCCACAGATTAAAAGGATTAAAAAAGATTTTTCAAATAAAGATCTGCGATTATCTGCTTAAATCTTTTGATCCCGATAGTTATCGGGAGCGTATAATAAAAAAGGCAGATTAAAAAAAATCTGCCTTTACTATTTTATTCTGGTGTTGCAACCGGAACCGGTTTTACACTGTCTTTCGAGATAGCCAAACTATCTACAACAGGAGCCGTTTCAATTGGTTTTACTGGTGCGACATATCTTTTTAATTTCTGCTGAATCAATACAGCATCATTTAAAACAAAAGGAGTTGGCATCATCCAGTTTTCTCTTGGTTTAACATTTAACAGTGGATTCGACATTAGATCAAATGAACTTTCGATTAAATCCATATCAAAAATAGACGATTTATTGATGTAGAATTCCATTTCCAAAGGTTCATTGCCTACAACATAATAACATAAAACTCTTGAACCTTCGCGTTCCAGTTTATTGGTTTTTGCTCGGGATTCTTCGACGCCGTTAGCTTTAAAGTTATAAAACGTCATTTTGGGATTGGCGTAGATATCGTAACGATTTACTTTTCTGTTAGGTGTAATTCTGATCTTCAGGTATCTGTTATTACCAATTACACTATCTCTTAAAAACTGAATAGTAGGCTTTGGAACATCGACAACCGGAGCAATTGAACTGTAAGTAAATGTCGAATTGTATTTACTTGCCAATGGAAGCGAATTTAAACCAACTGCCTTTTGATTCTTTTCTCCTAAAAAAGATTTTGTCCAATCATCAAGGTTTTTGTCATAAGTTGTCCATACAGCAGAATTATTGTCGGCATTATAAACATACAGCAAACTATTTGATTTGGCTTTTCCTGGCTCGTATTCAGAATGATATCCAGCGTAAATGAAAAATGAAATAGAAACCAAAAAGAAAACCACAGTCCAAATACCTTTTTTGGCAAAATCTCCAAATATCGGCAATAATAATCCAAACAATAAAACAGTTAAAATGGCACTTCCAAATAGAATTTTAAGCCCTAAACCAACTGGGAACATCACAATAAATGGAGCAATAATAGCTAAAGCCGGAATACTGAAAATTAAATTTACTCCCAAACTGTAATGCTGTGTGAAAACAAATATTCCGAATAACAGAATTCCAAAATAAACAGGAATGATTAAAAATCCTGCACCTGTTAAACTGTTTGCTAAAAATCCATTAATGATAATCCAAAGTAAAAGAGGAGCCACAAAATGATTCATGGTAATTTTAGCTTCAGAAAAATGATGATAGAAAGCAAAACAAATCGCAATACTTAAAGTGACAAATGCGCCAATGTAAGCGTGTCCGTTATAGGTAAATCCGTTTAAAAGATCAGAATATTGCGGATAGATTTCCAAAATCAGTTTCCATCCTAAAAACGTTACTAAACCAGCAATTATTATAGATCCCAAAAGAGGTACAAAACCTCTGAATATTTCTCTGAAAGTGATTATTCTTTTTACTTTTCCGATGAAAATAAACAAAGCCAATAATCCAAAGGCGATTAATGTCATTGGCATTACCCACGAAAAAGGATAACTTATGAATGAAAACGGAGCGCTGAAATAAACATTATCTTCTGTAGATTCTGTTTTAGTTAAATCAATGTTGCTCAAATATTTGATCAAAGGCATGATGTAAGTCCCTTGATGTGCTAAAGTAGTTTTGCTCAAATGCTGAACGTCGTCTTGTTGTGTATGATAGTTAAAATGTCCGTCAATAAAAGCGAAATTGTAGCCCTGAATATTTCCTTGTTCTCTAAAAACTGTTAAATCTGTATCGTTTGGAAGCATTTTGTAAATACTGTACATCAATGAATTGGAAACTGGATAAGAAGTTTTGGCATCAGAAAATGCTTTTACCATGGCTTCATTTCCTTTTGTGGTTTCCATTAGCATATAGCTTGGTCCAGAACTTCCGCGGGCTTCAAAGTTTAAAACCACACCAACATCTTTTGCCCACGGATGCTGATTCACAAAAAGAGCAGCTCCATTAAGACCTAATTCTTCGGCATCTGAAAATAAAATGATAATGTCATTTTTCTGAGGATGTTTAGAATATAAAAAGGCACGAACACCTTCTAAAATTGTTGCGACACCCGAAGCGTCGTCGCTTGCTCCTTTTGAGAAAGAATGTGGAGCACTATCGTAATGAGAAAGAAGTAAAAGTGCTTTGGTATTGTTAGTTCCTTTTATTCTTGCTAAAATATTTTTAGATTTTACTAAAAGGCCTCTGTCGTTTAAAGTATAACCTTCCTGAATACTAGTTTCTAAACCAATTCTGTTTAATTCGAGTTTTAAATAATTGGCAACTAGTTCATGATTTGTCGATCCGACATAATGGGGCTTTTGCGCAATAATTTCGACCTGGTTTAAAGCTCTTTCGGTTGAGAATTCCGCGAGTGCTTCATCATCTTTATTGATTCCTTGCGGCATCATGGTGGCGTATATAATGCCCAGCAGAGCTAAGACACAGACAATGGCTAGAATTGAGGTTTGGTTTTTTCTCATGGTTAATAAACGCTAACTATATTTCTTTTTTAACAAGCATAAAATAATCATTGTCCAAGGAACGATAGCCTTGGTCATACAAGAAATAATATGTATTTCCTGTCTTCGTCTGTAAAATGTTTGTAAAAAACTCAAAATCAAAGCCTTTGTTTAATAATTTGTCACGCGATGCCTTTGATTTTCCATCTACATTTAACTCTGCCAAAATACGGTAATTTTTGCGTAACTTGTTGTTTATATTTCGCATGAAATTTGTACTATCTTTATTTATTTTGTTATTGTACGCATTTCGGCAGCTATCAGAGCAAAATTTCTTGTCTTCTCGTCCAACAATCTTAACGGAACATTCGAGGCATGTCTTCATTTAACAATTTTTATTTCGTTGATAAACTAGGTTTTTCGTTTTCTCTTTTAATAATTGCTTGATTGATTTTGTAGATTAAAAGTTCCACTTTTTTAAGGTCACAATGGGTTAGAACAATATCCTTAAAACCATTTTCCAAATTAATTCTAAGTTCGCTTGATTTTGCGGGGACATTTAGTCCAAATGTTGTTTCTATTATTTTATTAATAAAAGATAAATTTCTTATCAGTTCTACACTTGTAATACTGTCAATTTCAAATATGCCGTTATCCCTCCTGAAATCAGTATTATTAACTACCAAATGATCATTTTCAATATAGATTTCAAATAACGGATTTCTTCTAATGACAGTCATTGGTTCTTTTATTTAATGAGCTCTTTATGAATTTAGCTTTTTAAGTTCATAAAGATCTTTCCTTCTGTCTTTTAATGTTTTGACACTTCCATGTTCATGAAGTTCTTTTAATAAATTCAGATCAACATCTACAATTAAAGTCATTTCGGTGTTTGGAGTGGCTTCAGCTTTAATTCCGTTGCTTGGAAAAGCAAAATCAGAAGGTGTAAATACAGAAGACTGTGCATATTGAATGTCCATATTGTTTACTTTCGGAAGATTTCCAACACAACCTGCTATGGCTACATAACATTCATTTTCGATTGCACGTGCTTGTGAACAATGTTTTACACGAGTATATCCATTTTGTGTGTCTGTTAAAAAAGGCACGAATAAAATATCCATTCCTTCATCAGCTAAAAGTCTTGGAAGTTCTGGGAATTCGACATCATAACAAATTAAAATTCCAATTTTCCCACAATCGGTATCAAAGGTTTTAAACTCAGAGCCACCTTTCATTCCCCAATGAATCACTTCGTTTGGGGTAATATGAATTTTGGTATACATTTCGGAAGTTCCGTCTCTTTTGCACAAGAAGCCAACATTATACAGATTTCCGCCTTCCAAATATGGCATACTTCCGGTAATAATATTGATGTTGTAGGAGATGGCAAATTCCTGAAATCGCTTTCTGATTGGGTCAGAATGGCGTGCCAATTCCCGAATTGCTTCTGCTTCAGATAAATGATTGTAATCGGCCATTAAAGGCGCAATGAATAATTCGGGAAAAAGAGCAAAATCAGAGCCATATCCAGAAACAGCATCGATAAAGAATTCGGCTTGTTCAAATAGTGCTTCAACGTTGTTTAACGGACGCATCTGCCATTGAATTAATCCCAAGCGAATGATGTTTTTCTTTAGATTAATTAGTTTCGGACTGTCATCATAATAAATATTATTCCATTCCAGTAAAACAGCAAACTCTTTCGATTCTTCATCGCCTTCCAAATAATTTTTGATGACTCTCAAAACATGAAAATCATTGCTTAACTGAAAAGAAAGAACAGGATCATACAACTCTTTGGTTCGTACTTTTTCGATATAGGTTTTTGGAGACATCTTTTTAGCATGTTCCCTGTAACTCGGAATTCTGCCTGCAAAAACAATTGCTTTTAAGTTCAGCTGTTCGCAAAGTTCCTTTCTGGCATCGTATAATCGACGACCTAGACGTAAACCTCTATAATTTGGGTGGATAAAAACATCTATTCCGTATAAAATTTCAGCATTTGGATTATGGGTAGAGAATTTGTAATCGCCACTAATTTGTTGGTAATTATGTCTTTTTTCTACTAATTTTTCATCAACAATTAGAGATAATGCAGAACCAACGACTTTTCCATCAACTAAAATTACCAGTTGTCCTTCTGGAAAAATAGAAAGTAATCTTTCTATATCTTCAGATCCCCAATACGAATCGGCCATTTCAGGATACGATTCTATCATTGATTTTTTTAATTGTTTATAGTCTTCAATTTCTAAATTTCGTAACTCGACTTTTTTGATTTTTGCCTGCATATAGTAAGATTTCTCTCAAATATACAAAAAATCATTTCCAATTACAAACGGTTACAAATAGTTACATTCGATAGTAAATAGTTAACAACCGACTGTTATTGCTGGGCTGTATCATCTTTGCATCGTTGAAGTTGACGAACAATTTCAAGTTATACTAACATTTAAATAATATACGCCATGAATGCAATGAAAAACAGAGTACAATTAATTGGGAATGTAGGGAATGATCCAGAAGTTAAAACATTAGAAAGCGGTAAAAAGCTAGCGCATTTAACAATCGCAACCAACGATGTTTACAGAAACGAAAAAGGAGATAAGGTAGAACAAACCGAATGGCATCGTGTAACTGCCTGGGGAAAAGTAGCCGAAATTATCGAAAAGTTTGTCGTAAAAGGAAAAGAAGTCGCAATTGAAGGTAAACTAACTCACAGAAGTTACGATGACAAAAACGGAGAGAAAAAATACATAACCGAAGTTGTTGTAAACGAGATTTTATTGCTATAAATAACTTTTGATTATACGCCACGAAAAGCAAACCCGACAGGTTTTTAAAACCTGTCGGGTTTAACTTTTATAACATGATTATAAAATCGAAGCTCCATTGCTATCTGTTGTCAATACTTCGCTCATGTAATCGAAGAAAGGTCTCATTTTTTTGAAAGTGTCCAAAGCTTGTTCTAAAAACTTTGGGTTCAATACTTCCTCGTCTGTAAAACGTTTGATGATTAAAAATTGTTTGTAACGCAGTAAATCAATGGCTTCATGATCGGCATCAAAACCTTTTGGAGCTGTTTTCAATTGTTCGCCTTGCAGTGTTCCAAATGTATCTTTGAAAGATTTGGAATTTAGGATTTCTCGGAAAGCTTCAGAGTTAAATCCAAATTCAGTTCTGATGCGTTTTAAGTCAGATGCATTTGGTCCCCAAAAGCCACCGGCGAAAAAACTGTTTCCTTTTTCCAAATGAAAATAATAACCGCCACGTCTCGCAGCCGTTGCGCGTGTATAGCTTCCGCCCCAATAATGTTTAAAAGGAGTTTTGTCTTTAGAGAAACGAATATCGCGATAGATTCGGTAAACGCTTTTTTTACCTGAAGCATTTTCCAAAACATCGGTTTTAGAAAGTTCTTTTAATAAAGCATCAGCAAAATTTTGAATATGTTCTAATTCGATTAAATATTCGGATTTATGATCGTCAAACCAGGGTTTGTTATTGTTTTCTTTAAGCTGAACCAAAAAATCAAGGCTTGATTTTGGTATAGTAACGTGGTTTTCCATAAGTGAATTTAAAAATCAGAAAAATTGATTGCAATTTAAAACTAAAAAACCCATTAGAGAAATCTAATGGGTTTTTGTATATGTTGTTAAGCCGTTTTTTTGAATAAATCAAACATAGGACAGCGAGAACAGCGCTTTTTTTCGCTCTTTTTATATTTCTCACAGCAAGAAGATTTGCAATTTTCAATCTTCTTAATCTTATCAAGGATTTCAGAATTTTTCTTTTTCTTTTTATCCTTTTTCTTCTCTTTGTCTTTTTCTTTCTTGCCCAATTTTCCTCTGTATTATAAAAACAGAGACAAATATAAACCAAAAAAGTAATTTTTAAATATTCTAAATAAACTTTAACTTTTTTTATTTTGGATTGATAGCAATCGAACTTGTAACTGTTAATTGCTGAATATCACGGTCGAACAAGTAAAGTCCGCCTTTGTCTTCCCCAATTAAATTGATTTTATCCAGAATAGATTTAGCAGTTGCTTCTTCTTCGATTTGTTCAGAAACATACCATTGTAAGAAATTATGTGTAGCATAATCTTTTTCTTCAAAAGTAATATGCACTAATTCGTTGATCGATTTCGATACAAAAAGTTCGTGATTGTAAAGCTCTTCAAACATTTCTTTAAAAGTAGAATAAGTTATTTTAGGTGCTTTTAAATCTGTTACCTGAGCGTGGCCTCCGCGTTCGTTTACATACTTAACCAATTTAAGCATGTGTGCACGCTCTTCATCTGACTGCGTGTACATAAATTGAGCAATTCCCTCTAATCCTTGTACTTCTGCCCAACAAGCCATAGAAAGATACGTTTGCGAAGATTCTGCTTCTATGCGGATTTGCTTGTTTAAAGCCGATTCAATATTTTTTGATAGCATAATATGTGTCTTTTTTGTAAAATTAGAAAAAATAATCCAAACCATTTTTTCAAAACCCTGAAAACAATACGTATTTCAATTCACTTCCAATAAATTTAATACTATTTTATATCGCCAAAAGAGAAAGGTTTTGAGAATTGAGATTTATTCATAATCGGATTTCCATTGTCTTGCATCATAGGGCCATCGGTAAATTTTCGCATTATAAACTGTTGAGAACCACTATCGAAATAGCTTAAAACATAAAAATCTTTCAATCTTAACGCATCATAAAGTTTTATGCCTTTATTACTGTTCAAAAAGTAAAACAAATTGTCTATAGCTAAAGGTCTTGATTGATAGTCTTTTGCGAAATTTAGGTTTTCACTTAACATTGCGTCAAAATAAACTGCTTTGCTTAGCGAATAAGGGACACGCTCTCCAAAATCATTTGAAGAATTGAATGAAAAATAAAAATCTGAATATTCTCCAAAACCGCTAAAAGTGATAAAACTGTTTTTATGGTTTTTAAAAACGGAAACACCAGCAGGAAGCCCGTTTATGCTTTTCAGAAACTTTTCAGTAGTTTTTAATTGACGAGGTTCGTTATTGTCAATTTGTGTAATGAAAGGAGAATTCATAAAAGGAATCGTATCATTTTTTGAAAATGAATAATTCTTGATGCCTTTTCCTGAATCAAAATCTTTGATTTGAAATAAAAAGAATTCTCTATTTGCCTTTACTTGGAATAGTTTATTATCACTATAAAAAGAATTCGTTGTTCGTAACGGAGTTTCTGGAGCAGGCAGATCAAAAGTTTTTTCTTTTATTTCACCCGTTTTAATGTTAAGATCGAATGCTTGTGTTTTGATAAGACTATTATCAAATGTCAAAATAATATGATCCTGAATAACATACATTTTGCTAGTACTTGAAGCCAATTCAATTGGAGCATAAATATCTGGGTCTATTTTCTGTATCGGGAAATATTTAATAAGTGCATTAAAAGAGATTTGAGTATTCCTTTCATTCTTAAAAACAAAGGAAGAAAAATCAAACATTTTAACTTGACATTTTCCATCTTCAAATTTGTAAAGAAGCAGATGTTCAAAGTCTTTTTCTTTTGCAAGAATGAAGAAAGTATTATTCTGCTGGAAAGAACTAATAATATAATCGTGATTTTTTGGGAAATCGAAGTTTAAGGATTCTAAGGTTTTATTATCTAGATTATAGACTGTAATTAAAATATTTTTATAATCACGGGAACTCCAGTAAAGGGATGGTTTTTTATCCTCACTGATGCTGTAGCCAATTAAATCCCGACTAGTTTCATGTTTGATGGAATCTGTAAATTGATTTGCGAGGAATAAAGACGGATTGTATTTTAAAATATTTACGTTTTTATTGTCCCACGTAAAAACATAAATGTCCTTACTTTTTTCATCTTGAGCATTTAAAATCTGGGTCTTTCCCAAAAAGTTGAGATTTAATGGTAAAGAATTTAGTACTGTTTGACTAAACAGCACGGTTTTAGAAAATAAAACGAAGAGTAGAAGCAGTTTTTTCATAGTGGAAAATTCATCAAAATTTATTCCAATTTTTATGGTATTTAATACCTTAAATTTAAACAATAAAAAAGTCCTTAAGATATTTTTCTTAAGGACTTTTGTTTTATGATTGTAAAAAAAGGCTATTTCACAATAAAGACAACTCTTCTAGCCAGTCTTCTAGCTTCATCAGAATCTTTTTGAATTGAGGTGTCAGCGCCATTAGCAACAATATTCAAACGAGAAGAAGCAATTCCTGCTTTTTCAAAAATAGTTTTCACGTTAGCTGCTCTTGCATTTGATAATTTCTCATTGTATCCTGCTTTTCCAACTTGATCAGCATAGCCAATTAAATCAAGTGATGCAGATGGGTTATTTCTTAAGTAAGTTAAAACAACATCGATTGCTGCGGTTGAGTGTTGGATTGGTGTTGATTTGTTAAAATCAAAGTACACACTATAGTATTTATCATTGATCATTTTTTTGATCAAATCATTTTCATTTAATTGTGGAGTACTAACTTGTTTTTCTACAACAACTTCTTTTGATGCTGGGTTTTTTTTGATTTGAGATTCAAGTTCTGCAATTTTGTTTTCTAAGGCGCCAACGTTCGAATTATCAGATGATGTTACCATCCAGTCTGCATGTTTAATGTTTTTACCTAAGTAGACATTTAATCCGATAGTTCCGTTGAAAAGAACTCCAGAAAAGCCTCTGTTTCCTGTAGCTGATGCTCCATCAAAAGTATGATCTTGTCCTGCATTTACAATAGTTGAAAGATCCCCAGTTAAGGCAACTCTATTCGATAATCTTATCTGCCCTGTAACACCCGCAATAAAATTACCAACTTTATCTTTTCCTCTAAAATTATCACTTTCTAATTGGCCAACACCAAAACCAGCGTGTCCAAGTAAACCAAAAGTGTTAGTCCAAGTTTCAAAATTCATTATGCGTCCTAAGTTGGCAACTGCTTGCACATCTACTCTGTAGTATTTTGAATCAAAATCAATAGAATTCTTTTTGCCTTTGAAACTGTTATATCCAAAGTCAGCCTTTAAACCGAATTTATTGTTAAGCATGTAACGAACTCCAAAATCACCAACCCAAGGGCTTGGAGTGTCTGTTGCATAGCCTGAAGAAAATGGTCTTTGAGGTTTAGTTAAACCACCAGCAAATTCTATAGACCATTTATTAAATCCGCTGTTGCTTTCTGTTTGTGCGTGAGCTCCTGTGAGTGCAAGGGCAAAAGCTAAAGTCATTACAACTTTTTTCATTATTATTGATGTTTTAAATTTTGCGCCAAAACAACAATAAAATAAAAGTAAAAGCTTCCTTAATAAGTCAGAAAGGTGTTAAAATAAGGTAATTTAATGGGTTGATAATTCTGATTAAAACCCCTTATGAATTGCGGGCTTGATGCTTTAAGGTGTAACTATTTTGTTATGAGTTGTTTAGTTAAATCCATCTGTGAATTTTCGTAAAGTGTATTGCTTGGCAATTGTATCGTAATAACCTAAAATGGAATAATTTTTTAATTTTAGAATATTTGGAATAAATATTTCTCGGTGTGTATCGATAAAATAAAAAATCTTATCTGAAGCAAGCGGTTCGTGTGTTTCAGTAGTTAATTCCAGTTTCTTGGTCCAGATGCTTTCAAAAAAAACAGAATAATCACTGTCTATGTTGTAATAACCGCTGGAAGGAAAATCTCGAAAATAATCATCAAACATATTAAAACCATTCATAGATACAGTTTTTGAGCTGCTACCAGTCCCGCCCAATGTTATAAAAAGGTTCTTTTGGTTTTTATATACAGAAAGACCTGCATTGGTAGAAGCCAGTTCTTTAATAAAATTACTGGTATTTTTTATGGTTTTAGGTTTACGGTCCTCAATCTGCATTAAAAGAGGAGAGTTATTAAAACGAATAGTATCTTTCCTTAAAACAGTGAATGATTTTATCGATTCTCCAGTATTATAATCTTTAATATCAAATAAAAGCTCATTAGCGTTTACGTTAATCTGATAAAGCTTGTTTTCATGATAAAATGAGTTGGATGTTCTAGCATTTTTTTGTCCCAAAGGCTGTAAAAAAGTTTTTTCTGTTACTTCAGAATTCTCGAGATTGATGTCAAAAAGCTGTGTTTTTCTTAGGCCTTGGTCTAAAGTCAGAATTAAACGATTTGGAAGTATATAAAGTTTACTTTTTGCAGTTGCTTTATAAAGTGGATTATATTCTCCAGGTTCCATTTTTTCAATCGGATTTTCATTTAAAATCTGGTTGAATGTCTTTTGCTGTGTTTTTCGATCTCGAAAAATAAAAGGGGAGAAGTCTAAAAACTTTTCATCGGCCATTCCATTTTTAAAAAGATAAACTGTTAAGGCTGGTTTTTCTTTGTATTTCAAAACCAGATAAAAATTATTATCCTTTTGATATTGTGCTAGAATAGATTGTTCGTCAACAGGTAAACCAAATTTTAAAGCTCTAGTTGTTTTAGTTTCAAAATAATATTTGATAACGATAATGCTGTTGTCTGCTGGCGAAAACCAATACAAAGTCGGATTGCCGTCTTCGCTGAAACTATAACCCATTAAGGATCTGTTTTCTGTATATTGTCGCGTAGTGGTAAACTTATCGTTTAGGAATAAAGCATTATTGTATTTGAGAATAGTCAAACTATCACGAGAGGCAATAAAAGCGAAAACTTCATGCGTAACAACGTTTTCTGCGTTTAAAGTTTCGCAGTCCTCTTTCTGTGTTTTTAAATCTATAGGATAGGAAGTCAATACTGTTTGACTTAACGAAACAGTACTATACATTAAAACAAGAAAAAGGAAGATTTGTTTCATAAGTTTCTTCGAACAAAAATTATTCCATTTAATTTATTGATTCATAAGCTCTTGAAAAAGATCTACGAATTGTCCAAGATGCATTCCGTCCATCAAACCATGATGCACATATACAGCCATTGAAATGGTTCTTTTTCCAGTTTCTGAAATCATCATTTTTCCAAAAGAAACTTTAGGACAGCTGTCCGGATAAGTAAAACTTCTCGCATGTGTAAGCGATGTAAAGTTCAACCACGGAATTGCTGAAAAATGAATCAAATTATCATCATTAAATTCTCTTGTAAAAAGTCCAGTTGTATTTTGAATGCGTTCAATTTCTGCTAATGCTGTTTGCTCGAACCTTTTAAAATCGGGATGATATTCAATTAATGAAAATCCAAAAGTACCATCTTCGCGACCAATTGTTGCCGAAGCATCAACACGCTCGTTAATGTAAATCTTGTTTTCGGAAATTCGGTATTTAAAATTCTCAATTGTATTTACTGCAACTAAGGTTTTATGCAGGTAGAAGATGAAAAAAGAAGCATTTAAACTTTTGGCAGTTTGATACGCTTTGGTACAATCGATTTCTACCGTTGCGCCAAAGAAAGGCTCTTCCATTTGTTTAAAATGAGCAAAATGCTCTTTTCTATTCCAGTTTTCTAAGTCTAAAAGTGTTTTCATTATAATAAATTCGGAACCACTTCTGCAATAGTTTCAAATGAACTAAAATGCTCGTGTTCTATAGTATGATTAATTTTTTCGTGTTCCCAAGTGGTGTGAAACGGAATATGAACGGCATATCCGCCAATTCCTAAAACGGGCAATACATCTGATTTAAGTGAATTTCCGATCATCAGAAATTCATGCGCTTGAATGTCTAAACGGCCCAATAGTTTTTGATAATCGATTTCTTGTTTGTCTGACATGACTTCGATATGATGAAAATAATGTCCTAAACCTGAACGATGCAATTTGCTGTGCTGATCTTTTAAATCGCCTTTTGTTGCTACGACCAATTTGTATTTTCCGTGCAGAGCTTGTAATGTTTCTTCGATTCCGTCTAGTAATTCGATTGGTTTTTCTAGCAATTCTTTTCCGTACTGAATGATTTTTTCAATGACTTCAACAGGAATAGTATTATTCGAAATATTCATTGCTGCTTCAATCATCGAAAGAATGTAACCTTTGATTCCGTAACCGTACAAAGGAAGATTGGCAATTTCAATTTTAAATAATTCTTGTGAAATGCCTTGATGCGAAAGATAATCTTCCATCAAAGCACAAAATTTATGTTCGGTTTCCTGGAAATAGGGTTCGTTTACAAATAAAGTATCATCTGCATCAAATGCAATTACTTTTAAGTTTGGTATTTTAGTTTTATGTAACATAGATTTTTGTTTCAGGTTTGACTTGTTTCAAGTTTCAGGTTTTCTGCCACGAATTCACGAATTATTTTTTTTGATTAATAAATTAAGAGGATTTTAAAATTAAATCTGCTCAATCTGCCAGATCTGCGAGAGACTTTTTTGTCGCCAATTTCACTAATTTTTTTGCCACAGATTATTTAGATTATAAGGATTTTTTTAATAAATCTGCTTAAATCTGCCGAATCTGCTTGAAACTTTTTTTGCCACAAATTTCACGAATTCATGCTAATTTTTTTCTGATGACTTTCTTTAAATATAAGAAATAAATCTGCCAAATCTGCTAAATCTGCGGGAGACTTTTTAGCCAAAATCTGCATGAAAAGAATGTCATGAATTTCACAAATTAGCAGTGTAAATCAGTATACTAATTTCACTTAGAAAGCAACCTTTTCAAAGAAATAGTTTTATCGTAAAAAGTAATTCGGATTCCGAAAAGTAAAACGATGCCGCCGAAAACCATCTGTAAAGTTATTTTTTCTTCCAAAAACAACCAAGCCAAAATAGAAGTAATTACCGCCTGACTTAACAAACTCAACGAAACTCTGGTTGCACGCATGTGCTGTGTGGCATAACTAATCGAAAGCCAAGCGCACAATTGACAGATTACAGCTTGTAAAACCAAAACAAACCAGCCCGCATTTGAAAATCCAGTAAAAGGTTCGTGCAGCGAATAACATAAAATTCCCAAATAGATGCTGGAAGCCGTTAAACTAATGGTCATAAACGAAAGAACATCAACTCCTGAAAGCACATTTTTGCTGACCAAAAGATAAATCGAATATAGAATTCCAGATAAAACAGCAAACAAAAATGCCTGATCGAAATTCAAATCAATAAAAAACTCAAAGCCCACTAAAGTTACCATTCCGAAAAGAGAAACAACAGTTCCAATCCAGAAGTTTGTAGCAGGTTTTGATTTCAGAAAAAGAAAAGAACCAACTCCAACCCAGACAGGAGATAAATTAGTTAACAAAGAAGCCTGAGTCGCACTTGATTCCTGAATAGCAATATTCCAAACCGCAACATCTGATGAAAATAAAACACCGCAAAGCATTGCCAAAAGTGTAAATTTCAGACTAGGAAGTTTAAAGTTTCCGCTAAAAATGACATAAGGCAGTAAAAGTAAAACAGCAAAAAACATTCGGTAAAATGCCGAAATCAATCCTGGTGTTAAACGTAATTTTACCAATATTGGGAAAATCGAAATGCAAAGGATACCGCAGATTAGGGCTAATCTTGGTTTAGTGAGTTTCATTGGATTATTTATTCTTAAATATTTTTTTTCAAAGATACTTCACTAAAAGCATATTTATTCAATAAAGAAATTTTTTAGCTATTCGCTAAAACTAAAAATCTGATATTTTTTATTTTTCTTATTATAATTCCCTAGATATAAATTAGTATTGTGCTTAAAAAGAATTAAATCTTTATATAAACTTGTAGTAAGGAGCGTGACACTTTCACGGATTTCATTATTTTCTTCAATAAATGCTCTGACTTTGTCAAAAGCAGAACTTTTTATCTCACCCTTAACATGATTGAAATTGGAATCGAATAAGCAGTTTGTGTAGAATACAATTTTATCCTTATAAGAAATCAAATTTTCCACGGTATAATTGGTTCCGTAGAAAACAGGTACCATTCCAACAGTACCCATGCCAATACCTGGAGCTCCCATTCCCATTCCGCCACTATAGTGAGTTTTATCTACAGAGCTTCCTAAAATAGTGTAATAAACACCATTTGATTTATAGCAGGATATACTAGGGAAGTTGTGAATTTTTCGAAGGAACTTTTCTGTGTTTTCAATAATTTTTTGATTGTGAATTCCATTACTTTCTTGTACAAAATCAGAGTTTTTAAAATCTATTTCCTGATCGTGTAAAACTTTGTATTCTTTAATTTTAGTACCATTCAAATCACTAATTGTAACAAAGAGAACAAATGAATTGGTTTTTAACTGAAGAATTTTATCATCAATCAAAAAAGAATTCGATTTAAATTGCAGTGAACCATATTGTCCTTTTTCGATTTTTGGCTGTGCAATAGATTTGAGATCTGAAGTAAAATTTTGAAGATTGACTCTTAAAATCTGAGTTGCATTTGCAGTGTTGTCTATTGTGAATATAATCTCATCGGAACTGTAAGTATAAATTTTATATCTCTTGGCACTCAAAGCAAGTGATGGCGGACTATCATTTGTTATATTTTGAAAGGAAGGTTCAGACGATTCATCTGTTAAAACGGTATATAAGTCTGCAGGATTATTATACATGTTCTTAAACTCTAAATGCGATAAGTCCATAGTCTTTTCGATTAAGTTGCCGTTATTATCAGAGATATAAAGTTTTAAAATACTCGTATTTTTAACGATTGTAATAAGATAGAAAACATTTTTTATTGTGAGTTCTTTAATTACTTTTTCCTTCTTTAATTCTAAACTAATCGAATTGGTTTTGCTTTCCTTTGTTGTAAAATTAAAGTATTGAGAGCTGATTTTTTTTCTGTCTTTTGATCCCCAAAAAACAAAATAATCATTTTCATTTTGACTGTAACCAATTATTTCTTCATACATTCTCTCAGGTCTTGCAAAGGACAGAGAATCTTTAATACTAAACGTTTCATCAAATCTTATCGAAGTGACTTTTTCTTTATCATTCAGAAGTAAAACAACCTCTTTTTTGCTTTCGTTTACTATCTGAAAAAAATCTCTTTTCTTTTCTAGTTTTAAATCAAATTCTTTTACAATTTCTTGAGAGAAAGAAATTAAACTGCTTAATAGAAAACAGATCAATAATGGTTTCTTTAACATTGGTTTTTGGTTGAATTATGTTATTTAGTAAGATTTTGATGGTTACAAATCTAAATACCTTTTTGATATCATGAAAGCAAAAAGCACGAATCGATTAAAAATTATAATCGGTTCGTGCTTTTTTATTTTAAAAAGAAGAACTTCTTTATTCTTTAGTTTCTTCAACCTGAATCGTTGGTGGAACTTCCGGTGTAGTTGGATCTTCACCTTTTAGATAAGAAGGTAAATTTAATCCGGCCATGTTGAATAAATCATTTAAAGGCGGAACAGTTTTCATCATACCAGAAACAAAGTTGGCAGTTGAACCATTTTCGCCCTGACCATTTCCAGAATCCCAAACCGTGATTTTGTCAATCTTGATATTTTTAACAGCTTCAACTTGAGTTTTAACCAATTCAGGAAGTTTCTCTAATAATAAAAGTTGGAATGCTTTGCTTGGATCTCCGCCTGCTGCAGCCACAACATCTTTATAACCTTCGGCTTGTTTCGTTAATATTTCAAATAGACCTTTTGCTTCTGCTTCCATTTTAGCGAAAATTGCATCAGCTTCTCCTTTTGCATTTTCTCTGATAGTTTCAGCAGCTGCTTGTGCTTCGATAATGGCTCTTTGTTTAGCAATTTCGGCAGGAACTACAATGTTCGCAATTTGTGTAGAACGTTCTCTTTCAGAACGCGCCAACTCGGCTTTTTGCTCTGCAAGATAAGATTCTTCCAATGCTTTTGCCTGTTGTACTTTTTCTGCTGCAATTGCGATACGCAACGATTCTGCTTCTTTTTCTCTACGAATCGCTTCAGAATTAGCGATGGCAATTTTTGCCTCGTTTTCTCCCTGAATCGCAATCGCGTTAGCCTCAGAAGTTTTTACCCTTGTATCTCTTTCAGCTTCTGCTTTACCAATGGTTTCGTCTTTAGCAGCTGTTGCAATACTAATTTCACGGTCTTTTTGAGTAATGGCAATTTTTACGTCACGATCTCTGTGCGTTTCTGCAATTTGAGTGTCTTTTTCCCTGTCGGCAAGAGCTTTACCAGTTTCCCCGATTTTTTCTTGTTCAGCAACACTAATTTTAGCCTCATTGATTGCTTTTGCAGCAGCTTCTTTTCCTAAAGCTTCGATATAACCAGATTCGTCACGAATATCCGTAACGTTTACGTTGATTAGTTTTAAACCGATTTTCTTCAATTCACTGTCCACATTTTTAGAAATGTTATCCAGGAATTTATCACGGTCAGAGTTAATTTCTTCAATAGTCATCGTTGCGATAACCAAACGCAACTGACCAAATAAAATATCTTTTGCAAGCTCTTGAACTTGTTCTGATGACAAACCTAATAATCTTTCAGCAGCTGTATTCATGCTGTCAGATTCTGTAGAAATGGCAATGGTGAATCGACAAGGAACATCGACTCTAATGTTCTGACGGCTTAACGCGTTGGTCAGATTGGCTTCGATAGAAAGCGGTTTTAAATCCAAGAAAGAATAATCCTGAATTACCGGCCAGATAAAAGCACCTCCACCGTGTACACAGCGTGCTGAGGTTCCGCCAGTGCGTCCGTAGATTACTAAAATTTTATCCGAAGGACAGCGCTTGTACCTCGAGATTAATGCTGAAATGGTTACGAATAGAACGATTGCCGCAACTGCAATCAAAATAATTGGGTTGATCATTATAATTTATGTTATATGGTTTCTACGATTAAGAGGTTGTTGTTTTCTATTTTGACAACTTTTACTGAACTTCCCGACGGAATTCTGTCATTTTCGGTCATGGCTTCCAGTTCATGAAAGGCACCGTTTACGCTGATCATGATTTTGCCTTTTCCACTTTTCTTTTCAGGAATAGTCAGATAAACTTCGGCAGTTTTATTTAGTGTATTGGTTATTTTAAAAGAATTGTCTTCGGCTAGTTTTTGTACTTGTTTGATCACGAAGAAAAACAAAAGCACAAACAAAACCCCAACAACAAAGGAAGTAACAATAAGAAAAACTGGCTTTTCGCCAAGAGTCGAATAAAAAGAAATCCCAGTCCAGCTAAAACCCAACAAAAAGTTGATTAAGTTTCTTAAGGAAAAAAGCTGAAAATCACCGCCATCATGTAAGTGAGCATCAAAATCGGTATCAAATCCGTCCGCAACATCAAGACCCGAAAAGGTAATAATGGTTTGAATAAGAAAAATTAAACTTGTTGGAATCGCGATGTACCAAAAAGATTTAAGCAACGTAGGTAAACTGTCTAATAGCTCCATAATTTTCAGTTTTTCGAATAACTTTTGGCGCTAATATCTCATTTTTTTTGTAAGAAAACTAATTTTAAAGGAAAATCAATGATTTAATAATATGTAGAAAAGAAAAAGCGCAAATCAATTAAAAAAGTTAATCGATTTACGCTTTTATCTTAAGCCGTTATGATTTTATTGCAGTCTTTCTGAATTTGTTTATCCGAAAACGGTTCGAGTGTTTCGGCAAGCATTTCACTGGTTTTGATGCATTCCATCATTTTTGATCTTAGCTCTTTGTCATCTCCCAAATCTGTTTCAAGAATTCGCTTGAAAATTTCAGACAGATAATGGGGTTGTTCTCTAAAATCGCCTTCAAACCATAAGTCTGAAAGAAATTTTGCCATTGATGGCATTACATCGTGGTGTGTCGGTTTTTGATTTTCTTTAATCATTCTCTTAAAGTTTTAATTAAAAATCCTTAAGGGTATTTTTTGCAGAACAAACTTATAAAAATGATTTTGAAAGAAACAAAAAAAGTAAGAATTTTATTTTGCTTTTATTCCTACAAGGTTTCGAAAACCTTGCAGGACATCCAAAATAAACTTAAAAGAGATAAAAAAAGATGTGCAATAACACATCTTTTAAAATCTTTAGTTTACCGTAGCACCATTCGGCGCATCAGCATCTGGATTTACGAAAACCAGTTTCCCTTCAGCATTTGTTGTCATCAAAATCATTCCCTGACTTTCAATACCACGTAAAGCTCTTGGAGCAAGGTTTGCTAGTACAGAAACACGTTTCCCGATAATTTCTTCTGGCGAAAAACTTTCAGCAATTCCAGAAACAATCGTACGAACATCGATTCCTGTATCTACTTTAAGCACTAAAAGTTTGTTTGCTTTTGGCATTTTTTCAGCTTCCAAAATAGTTCCGATACGAATATCCATTTTTGCAAAATCCTCAAACTGAATTAAATCTTTTTGTGGTTCTGCTTGTTTGTTTTCGGCAAGATTAGCTGTTTTTGTTGCTTCCAATTTATCTATTTGTTTTTGTATTTCTTCGTCTTCGATTTTAGCGAAAAGCAATTCTGCTTCGCCAATTTTATGTCCTGCCGGAAGTAAATCTGAATTTTCAGAAATATCATTCCAACCTAATGTTTTATCAATAAAAATGTCTTTTGCATCGCGATCTTTCTCTTTCAGGAATTTGCTGAAACCTGCAAAGTGCTCTTTAAGATCCCCTAAATTCAATATTTTAGAAAGTTTCGCCGCAGTAAAAGGTAAAAAAGGTTCAGCCAAAACGCTCAACGCCGCAGCAATTTGTAACGCTACATACATTTGTGTTTTTACACGCTCTGGATTGTCTTTCATCACTTTCCAAGGCTCTTCGTCTGCCAGATATTTGTTTCCTAAACGAGCCACATTCATCAATTCGCCCAAAGCTTCACGGAATCTGTAACGCTCCACTGAACTTGAAATTACAGCTGGATACGCTTTTAATTCTGCTAAAGTTTGTTCGTCAACTTCTGTAAATTCGTTTGGCGCTGGAATAATTCCATCGTAATATTTGTTGGTTAAAACCACCACACGATTGATGAAGTTTCCAAAAACAGCAACCAATTCGTTGTTATTTCTAGCTTGGAAATCTTTCCACGTAAAATCGTTATCTTTTGTTTCAGGAGCGTTTGATGTCAAAGCATAACGTAAAACATCCTGTTTATCTGGAAACTCTTCTAAATATTCGTGTAACCAAACCGCCCAGTTTTTAGAAGTCGAAAGTTTGTTTCCTTCCAAATTCAAAAACTCATTTGCTGGAACGTTGTCTGGTAAAATGTAACTTCCTTCAGCCTTAAGCATTGCTGGGAAAATAATACAGTGGAAAACAATATTGTCTTTTCCAATAAAGTGAACCAGTTTCGTATCCTGATCTTTCCAGTACGGTTCCCAGTCTTTTCCTTCGCGTGCTGCCCATTCTTTTGTAGACGAAATATATCCGATCGGCGCATCAAACCAAACATATAATTTTTTGCCTTCAGCTCCTTCAACAGGAACATCAATTCCCCAATCCAAGTCACGTGTTACCGCACGAGGTTCTAATCCGGCATCGATCCACGATTTTACTTGACCGTAAACGTTGGTTTTCCAGTCGTTTTTATGACCTTCCAAAATCCATTCGCGTAAAAAAGCATCGTAACGATCCAAAGGTAAAAACCAGTGTTTCGTTGATTTTAAAACTGGAGTCTCGCCTGTAATAGTCGATTTTGGGTTAATCAAATCAGTTGCGTTCAAAGTCGATCCGCAATTTTCGCATTGATCACCATAAGCTCCGTCGTTTCCACATTTTGGGCAAGTTCCAACCACAAAACGGTCTGCTAAAAACTGATTGGCTTTTGCATCGTACAATTGTTCTGTAACTTCTTCAATAAAATCGCCTTTATCATACAAAGTCCTGAAGAATTCTGAAGCCGTATCATGATGAATTTTCGCCGAAGTTCTAGAGTAATTGTTAAATGAAATTCCGAAATCAGCAAACGATTTACGGATGATTCCATCATATTTATCAATAACTTCCTGCGGTGTGATTCCTTCTTTTTTGGCTTTCATCGAAATTGCAACACCGTGTTCATCACTTCCGCAAATAAATGCAACATCTTTCCCTTGCAATCTTAAATATCTAGAATATATATCTGCAGGCACATAAACCCCAGCCAAATGCCCAATATGAATAGGCCCGTTGGTGTAAGGTAATGCCGCCGTGATCGTATATCTCTTTGGATCTTGTATCATAATTCAATTTTATTGAGTGCAAAAATAAGCAATAGAATTGAGATTTTAATATTACACAGAGATTCGCAAAGAAAAAGCGCAGAGATTCGCTAAGATTTTATTGAATTTGGTTCTCGCAAAGTCGCAGAGGCGCAAAGTTTTTGTTTTTAAGTTAAAGATTAACCATGCAGTTTGTCATTTCGAGGAACGAGAAATCTCCACAAGAAGCTCGACAAAGATTGGCTCTTTTAGGAGCGGAGTTACTTGTGGAGATTTCTCGTTCCTCGAAATGACAAACTAGTCCTAAAAACTTTGCGCCTCTGCGACTTTGCGAGATTATTTTTAACTTCTTTCATAAAAACTTTGCGAATCTCTGCGAAATTCTTCGTGCATCTCTGTGTAAAAGCTTAACAAAATTTCACTCCATTAAAACCTTATGGTCTTTTTGACTATATTTGAATAAAAATATCAAAACATGAATAAAATATATCTAATCATTTCAATATTGTTTGTGTATTGTGGTTACTCTCAATCACAATCAGAAAAGAGTTTAAAGCAAGGACAATATACCAATCCAATTTTTGCAGGAGATTATCCCGATCCGAGTTTATTAAAAGACGGAAAAGATTATTATGTCGTACATTCTTCTTTCGATTATTATCCAGGACTTTTAATCTGGCATTCTACGGATTTAATGAATTGGGAACCGGTTACCAATGCGCTTCAAAAATATGTTGGAGCTGTTTGGGCCCCCGATTTAATTAAGTACAACAACAAATACTACATTTATTTTCCTGCGAATAATACCAATTTTGTAGTTACAGCCGATTCTATTAACGGCCCTTGGAGCGAGCCAATAGATTTGAAAATCGGAAACATTGATCCCGGACATATTGCAGATGATAAAGGGAACCGATTTTTGTATTTCAGTAACGGAGGTTATGTGGCGTTATCCAAAGACGGACTTTCGGTAACAAGCGAACTAAAACATGTTTATGACGGATGGAAAATTCCAAGAGAATGGAGTATTGAATGTTTCTGTATGGAAGGACCAAAATTGTTCAAACGAGGAGAATATTATTATTTAACAGTTGCCGAAGGCGGAACTGCTGGTCCGGCGACAAGTCATATGGTAATTTCGGCAAGATCAAAATCGCCACTTGGACCTTGGGAAAACTCGCCACATAATCCGGTTTTGCGAACCAATAATAGTTCTGAAACTTGGTGGTCAAAAGGACACAGTACTATTTTTGAAGATGCCAACGGAAAATGGTGGATGATTTTTCACGGTTACGAAAAAGATTATTACAACTTGGGGCGTCAGACTTTGCTACAACCTGTGGAATGGACAAAAGACGGCTGGTATAAAATTTCTGATAACACTCAAACAGATAAACCGATTGCAAAACCACAAGGGAAGACACTTCCTGAATTTTCGTTAAGTGATAATTTTGAAGGTTCGGCTTTAAAACCACAATGGAAATTTTATAATGGAATTGAAAGTTCAAGATTTAAAGTAGCCAATAATACTCTGACTATTGAAGGAAAAGGAGATGGTGTTGGAAATAGTTCTCCGCTGGTAATTGTTCCTGGTGGACATTCGTATACGGCTGAAGTCGAATTGGAGATGGAAGGAGATGCAGTTGGTGGATTGGTGCTTTTTTATGACAATAAATATTACTCAGGAATCTTAGCCGATCAAAATAACATTTTGGCAAATTTGAGAGGATGGCAGTTTCCAACAGAGAAAAATACACATAACCGAAAAGTTTTTCTTCGTTTAAAAAACATCAAAAACACGGTCGATATGTTTTACAGTATTGATGGAAAAGACTGGAAAAAAATCGAGAATTCTGTAGAAGTTTCAGGATACAACCATAATGTTTTGAGTGGTTTCTTAGGATTAAGAATTGGTCTTTGTTCTATTGGAAAGGGAAGTGTAAAGTTTAGAAATTTTGTTTATAAGACGCTGTAGTTTTTTTGTCTGCCACAAAGGCGCTAAGGCGCAAAGTTTATTATTTCATGCTCCCGATAGCTATCGGAATTAAAGATTTAAACAAATTTGCACAGATGACTCATTTAAGGAACCTCGATTCTTAGTAAAAAAACTTTGTGCCTTACTGTCTTTGTGGCAAAACGCAAATAAAATAGAACCAGTTTAAACTACGTTCATTGCTCTTAAATAAAGATATATTTCGCAATCTTTGCATCCGAAAAAAACAAAATTTATGAGCAAGACTAAATTAATCATCAATAAAAATGGATCTATTAAAATCGAAGGAGATTTTGAAATCATGGATCCAGAAGGAGTACTTTACGGTTTACAAGGAAGATCTGCACTTGGACTTTGCCGTTGCGGATTATCTGCTAACAAACCATTCTGCGATGGAGGACACAGAAACAATTTCGAACACGATTCTGTTGCGTTTGATTTACCGCCAATGAAAACAAACTAGGATTTTTTTATAGTTTTAAATATTTGAAAACCGCATTCTGTTTGGATGCGGTTTTTTTTTGTTATTATTATGAAAAAACAGAAACACAACTATTTCATTTTGAATTAATTCAACTAATTTTATAGGGTTTAAACAATGTTTCGGTTTATGGTATTTAAAAGGCTTTCTATAGGATTCTTATTTCTTGCATTTTATAATCAAGGAATTGCTCAAAACAAAATAAATCTCTTTTCAGAAATCAATTATAATTCGATTCCTGCGGTTAGTTTAAACGAATACAAATCGGTTCAGGAACGCGATGTGCAATTTCAAAATCCGAATATTGCTTTGGGAGTTGGTATTTCGGGTGGTGGATCGAGAGCTCAGTTTTTTAGTTTGGGAGTGCTTTTGGGATTGGAAGAAATTCAGGAAGAGAATTCGAATCGTAATTTTTTAAATGAAATCGATTATTTTTCTACTGTTTCTGGAGGCTGTTATTCGGCGGGATATTATTTGACAATTCTAAAAAACAAACTGCAATACGATAACTGTACTTTCAATGAGTTTTACTTTTCTAAAGCAGATGCCTTTAAATCAGATGTCAATAAATCGGCTACGCTTTTTTCTCTCCTTAATAATAGCCGAAACGAAAAAGGAGAAAAAATCTCTATGGCACAGCGATTAGATTTGGAAGTTTTGCAATACGATAGTACAAATCCAGAAAATCAGAATAAGTTTAAAACGCAGATGCAGTTATCGGATTTTTTTATTCCAAAAGACAGTAAACTCAATCCGCAATTGCCCATAATGGTTGCTAATGGAACAGCTTATAACAATGGAGAACGTTTTCCGTTTATGCCACATATTATTCGAGCTTTAAAGATCAATTCGTCTTTGGCTCCCAATAAAGCGTCCCTTCCGCTTGACGGAAATCAAATAAATAATGGTTACGATTTTCCGCTTACGTATGCCATCACAGCAAGTTCTGCTTTTCCTGGCGTATTGCCAAAAACCAAATTCGGAATCAAAAATCAGGATAAGATTTTATGTGTGGTTGATGGCGGAGCATCAGATAATATGGGATATGAAACTTTGATAGAACTGCTTCATAATGACAATAAAGTAAAAGATAAAAACAAAAAAGCGCTTTTTATTGATTGTTTAGGGCAGGGAAAAAAGTCGCCTTTTATAAGTGATGGAAAAATTAGATTGATTTCTTTGTTAGAAACAGCTTCTTTGTATACAGTTCAAACTCGATATATGACTTTTGAAAGAGATGTCGAAACGGTTTTGGAACGCTATAAAATTCCAGCTTCCAATTATCAAGTTATTGGTTTTACGACTTTACGCAATCATTTGTCTAAGTTGAAAAAAGATGAAAAATACGAATCTTTGATTGCGGAACTAAAAAACAGTGATGATGAAGCAGCAAGCTGGCTAAAACTGCATGACGATTTTAAAGCTCAATTGATTTCAAAATTTGGTTCTGATAGTTTTAAAAAAGACAAAAACGGAGAAGTTTTGCTTTCAAGTTTAGACAAAGAAAAGTTTAAAGATTTTGGTGCCAGCGAACTTTTAATGCTTTATGAATATTCATCTCACGTAGAGACCAAACTCAAAATAACCCCCGAAGAAAAAGAAATGTTGCTGCTTTCTGGACGTTTTGCAGCTTATTCCAAGGCTGATGAATTGAAAGGTCTGTTGGTTGAGAATAAGGGGTTTTAAGTACTATTGCTCAAAAACTACCTTTTTGTTTGTCTTTTCTATTTTTACAATATCGTAAGGTCTAGATAATCTAGCTGTTAGGTCTCCTTTTTTTAATTTTTCAACTTTTACAATTACAGTTTTACGGTTTTGGCTGATTTTCATAATATCTATAGAATGTCCGCCATTTCCATTTGTTCTGTCAATAACGGCAATAATTTGATATTTATTGAAGTCAATATTAGTCTCGCTGAATTCTTTTACTAAATTATTTGGAGTGCTCATTTCAGTCATTAAATTATTCCAACTTTTAGAGTCTTTAATAACTAAATATCTTGGTGCAATGCTTTGATCATTAGGAAAAGAATCTCCTTTAGCAATTGATGAATATTGTACATTAGTGATTGGTAAATCGTCATTGTCACAACTTGTAAATGCAAATATGATGCTAAAAAATAAGAAAATCTGTTTCATGGTTTTGGTTATTAGTTTAATAATACTATTTATTTAACAGATTGATTTTTTTTAAATGGTTGCGTTAAAGGTACTTAGTTTTTTGGATTTACTTGATTTCATTTCCATTTTCATCCATGCACATTTGCTCTCTGATGTAACTTTGAAAAGATTTATCGGTGTAATAAAGCTCTCCGCTTTCATGCCAAAACTCAACAACAGTTCCGTCATTGTGGTCAAAATCAAAACCAGAAAAATCGCCACAGAAATTATCTCCAAAGAACCAAACATTCGATTTTAATTCAAAGTGATCTTGCAAACCTAAATCTTCTAAATCAAATAAAGAAGATGTGATGTTAAATTGACCTTGCATAAAACTTCCCGAACCAATTTCTTGCTGATAAACAATATAATCTTGAGGTAGTTTAGGGTATTCTGAAAGAAGTTTTTCTATTTGATCATTATTTAATATTTGTCTTTTATTTTGATTATCATTTTTACTTTCGACCTTTTGAAGGAATTCTTTTTCTAAATTATAATTTGTAGACATATATTCAAAAGTAGTTTATTTTAATTCAGATTTTAAAAAGAATTATTTCAATTTTTTCCCTCAACTTTGCAAAACAATCTTTTAAAACAGAACTCAAATGGAATTCGGTAAAATCATTATTTCAGAAACGGCGGCAAATAGCGAAAATCCTCAAGACGTTGTTAATTCGAATATTTCGGTAATCAACTTAATGCGTGAAGAAAAAATAGACGATGATTTGATTCACGAAGACGCTTTGATGAGTTACTATTTAGATTTTTATGCTTCTAAATATACAGAAGGAAATTTTTCGAAATTCGTACATGATTCAGGCTGGAACAAAGAATTGAACGAATTAATAGAAGAAGGTTTAGCCTTAATTGGTGCCGAAAAACATTTAGAATTATTTAAAGAACAATCCCGTAAACTGCGTTTACAGAGCAATATTAAACTAGGGAAATTTCTGCAGGCGAAGTTTGAAACCCCGAATCCGCTTCGAGATCTTTTAAATAATAATGCTTATTTTGAATTGGATGAAAATATAGTAGAATTGAACGCTGCGTTTTTAAAATCGCATCCTGATACAGAAATACTTTCTGTAGAAGAAATGTTTGCTGCTTTGGAAGAGTTTGTTGGGCATGAAATCAAAAGAGATTAAATGCCCAAAATCTCTCAGTTCTTATCTTAATTGAGCATTGTTTTCGTGAGCATATTCTACTTGAAGTTCTTTAATTAGCTCGTCAAGTTCCAATATTTCACTAAAAGCACCCTGTAACATAGTCGCAGCCTTCTCTTCGTTATTTTTTGCTGTCAAAAGATCTATGTTTAGTTCCAAACCATCCATAGAAGTTATACTGCTATTAAACATATCCAGCATTGTTTTTCTTAAACCATGATCTTTGTTAAGAGGAGCTAATAGCTCTACAGGTTTTTTGGCTTCAACTAATTGATTTCTAGTTGTTGAAATTAGCTTTAGAAGTTCTTTTTTAGATTCAGGTTTTCCAAGGTAATTTAGACTGTTCTTTAAAAAAGCATCGTTTGCTTGAAAAAGTTTGGTGTGTGCATCAACAATTGTGTCGTTGTAGCTTTTTGTAGTTCGTTCATTACAGCTTGTTAATAGTGTGCAAACAAGTAGTATTAGCAGTAAAGTAGTTTTTTTCATAAGCTTATACTTTATAAATTAATGTTAAAGCAAATATATCAGAATTATTCTACTAAGATTGTTTTTGCTGCAAATTTTAGAAACATGTTTAATGGCATTTTAATTCTATCTAATTCAGTTAGCTTTTTTTTAGTTGGGATTGTAAGAAAATTATATATTTGAAGAGCCCAAAAAATCTACAAACAAATTGATGCCTATGAAAAAAACTATTCTCTTAAGTGGAGTTTTAATGTTTTTATTCGCTTGCGGAAAAAAAGAAAAAGCTCGAAACGAATTAGAAACTCAGAATCAAGAACTGCTTTCGCAGATGGAAACTGATACTGATTTGGATAAAAAAGAGCTTAAAAAACTCGTTTTTAAAAATTTGGATGATATAAAAGATTCAGAAGAATTGAACCTTCCATTGCTTTCTAAAGTTGCATCAAATCTAAAAATTAAATATTCTAACATTAAAATCAACGAGACCAGTTCTATCAACTACAACGATAAAACAGCTTTTTTTGTCCTGACAATTGTAGAACAGAATAAGAAAGTTTCAAAACCTGATGGTTACGAAAATCTAGGTAATTATTTGCAACGCAAATATTTATTTGTCAACCGAGAAAGCGGAGATATAATTGCAGAAGAATTTGATGATAACCTAGGATATTATCATAATGAAGCCATTCGATTTTCAAAATCACATATTCTAAAAGATTTAGTGTATTTAAACGAGAATACTCCTGCAATTGGTTTTTATACAGAAGCGAGCGCCAGAAGTAGGATAGCTTTATATTCGGAACAAAAATTTACACTGCTTACTTTGGCAGGAACTGAAATCAAGAAAGTTTTATACGAATACCCAATCCGCTTGACGAATGGCGATTCGAACGGAAGCGGAACCTACCAAATCGAAACCTTAGAAACAGGAATGAGTTTAGGGGATCATAAAACAAATGGCTTTTTTGATTTAATCGTAACCAAAAATTTCACGTATGAAGAAGCTGTCGAAGATAGTTTAGAATACGAAATGGAAGAAAGCAGGGAACTGAAGACCAAAAAAGAATCAGAGAAATTGAAGTTTAATGGCAAAGAATACGCTTTTCACAGAGACGACAGGCACCGTTTTTTAGAGTAAATTTTATAAATTTAGAAACAATAGCAAAGGCACTTTTAAGGTGCTTTTGGTGTTTATAAGAGATTTCGGTTTTACTGCAAAACTTTGACCTATTGTTAACAAACATTTCCTTAAATTTGCTTCCGTTATAAAAAATACAATAGTTATAAAAATCAAGCTATGTTACAAATTGCATTTATTAGAGAAAATCAAGAGAAAGTAATCCAAGCTTTAGCAAAACGAAATATCGATGCTAAAAGCGTTGTGGAAGAAGTGGTTCAATTAGACGAAAATCGTCGTGCTGCTCAAGTGGAATTAGACAATACTTTATCAGAATCTAATAAATTGTCCAAAGATATTGGTGAATTGATGAAAGCTGGTGAGAAAGCTAAAGCAGCAATCTTAAAAGAAAAAACAGTTTCACTAAAAGAGAAAAGTAAAGAACTAAGCGAAAAAGCAGAAGCTTTGGCTGTTGAGTTAACCAATAAATTATACACTTTACCAAACCTTCCTGCAGATATTGTTCCTGAAGGGAAAACGCCAGACGATAATTTGAATGTTTTCCAAGAAGGAGATATTCCAGTTTTACACGAAGGCGCACAACCTCACTGGGAACTGGTTAAGAAATACGATATTATCGATTTTGAATTGGGTGTAAAAATTACTGGAGCAGGATTTCCTGTTTACAAAGGAAAAGGAGCTCGTTTACAGCGTGCTTTGATCAACTACTTTTTAGACAAAAATACCGCTGCAGGATACAACGAAGTTCAAGTGCCACATTTGGTAAATGAAGCTTCAGGATTTGGAACGGGACAATTACCAGACAAAGAAGGACAGATGTATCATTCTACAATTGATGATTTATATTTGATTCCAACGGCTGAGGTTCCGGTAACGAACTTATTCCGCGATGTCATTTTGAATGAAAATGAACTTCCGGTTTTACATACAGCGTATACACCATGTTTCCGTCGTGAAGCAGGTTCTTATGGAGCACATGTTCGCGGATTGAACCGCTTACACCAATTTGATAAAGTAGAAATCGTTCGTGTGGAGCATCCAGATAATTCTTATGCAGCATTGGACGGAATGGTAGAACATGTAAAAGAGATTTTAAAAGAACTAAAATTGCCATACAGAGTGTTACGTCTTTGCGGTGGAGATATGGGATTCACATCTGCTTTAACTTATGATTTTGAAGTGTTTTCTACAGCACAAGATCGCTGGTTAGAAATTAGTTCGGTTTCTAACTTTGAAACTTTCCAGGCCAACCGCTTGAAATTACGTTTCAAAGACAAAGACGGAAAAAATCAACTGGCACATACACTTAACGGAAGTTCATTAGCGCTTCCTAGAGTTTTGGCTGGAATTATTGAAAATTACCAAACTCCAGAAGGAATCGTAATACCAGAAGTTTTACGTCCTTACTGTGGATTTGATATTATAAACTAAAAAAGATTAGTTTTAAAATACAAACCTAACAGGTTTTTAAAACCTGTTAGGTTTCTTAATTTATAGAAATTAAAAAACGGAGCATGATGAATGGAATTTTAAATTGGAATGTAGATCCTGTTATTTTCTGGATTACAGATAGTTTTCCTTTAAAATATTATGGAGCTCTTTTTGCCTGCGGACTTCTTCTGGGCTTTTATATTGTTAGAAATATTTACAAAAAAGAGAACCTTTCTCTGGACAATCTGGATACTTTATTGATTTATGTAATTGTCGGAACCGTTCTTGGTGCCCGACTTGGACATTGCTTCTTTTACGAACCGGATTATTTTTTCAAACATCCTTTAGAAATCCTTTTACCAATTCAGAAAATAAAAGGAGTTTATCAATTTGTAGGTTATCAAGGTTTGGCAAGTCATGGAGGTTCTATTGGAGTTTTGACTGCGATGATTTTATATTGCCGAAAATATAAAGTGCAATTTTTAGGCCTTTTAGATAAAATGGCGGTTGCAGTTCCTGTAACAGGAGCCTTTATCAGAATGGGAAATTTTATGAATTCTGAAATCTACGGAAAACCAACCAATGGAAATTGGGGAGTTGTCTTTGAAAGAGACGATTTAATTCCGAGGCATCCAACGCAATTGTATGAAGCTTTTGCTTATGTGTTAATTTTTGGAATCTTGTTTTATATGTATAAATCAGAGAAAATTAAAAATGCACAGGGATTAATCTTTGGAACTTTCTTAACTTTATTATTCTCAGCCCGATTCATTATTGAATTTTTCAAAGAAAATCAGGAAGCCTTTGAAAATAATATGCTGATTAATATGGGACAGATTTTAAGTATTCCGTTTGTATTACTTGGTTTGACTTTGATTATCTGGAAATCAAAAAAACAAGAACACATCAGTATTTCATAATATTTGATTTCAGTTTCTAAATTTTAATTGGAAACATCAACTTTAAAAACTGCAATATGAAAAACATATTGATTTGTATCGTCTTACTATGTTCTGGTTTTGCATTTAGCCAAAACGAGCAGCTGGCGCAGTATTATTATGACAAAGGCGATTTTGAAAAAGCTAAAATCAGTTACGAGGAACTTTTAAAAAGTGCACCTTCCAATACACAGTATTTTTTACGAACTGTCGATTGTTACCAACAGTTACAGCAGTTTGCCAATGCCGAAAAAGCCATTCAGGATCGTTACAATAGATACAAACAAGGTGTTTTTTTAGTAGAATTGGGATACAATTTTCAATTGCAGAAAAACGATTCGAAAGCCAAAAATTACTACGAACAGGCTATCGAAAAAATAAAGACAAGTCCAAACGATGTTTACGGAATTGCGACTTCGTTTGAGAAAAAAGTATTGTTGGAATATGCTTTAAAGTCGTATCAGACAGCAATGCAGGTACAGCCGAATTTCAATTTCAATTTTCAAATCGGAATGCTGTACGGACAGTTGGGTAAAACCGATTTAATGATCGATTTGTTATTGACAGAATCTTTTGCGAATCCGCAGAATACGAATTTGATTCAGACGCAATTGTCACGTTTTATGAATGGCGAAACAGACAATACGGCTTTTAAAGATGCCATGCGAAAAGCATTAATTCTTAGAACCCAAAAAGATCAGGATGTTTTCTGGAATCATTATTTGAGCTGGTTTTATGTACAACAGAAAGAATTTGGAAAAGCATTTATTCAGGAAAAAGCGATTTATAAGCGTGAACCGGAATCGTTGATGAGTATTGTGAATTTGAGTCAGTTTGCCATGAATGAAGATGATGATGAAACTGCAGTTGAAATCTTAAATTTCATTCTTCAAAACACCAAAGATTTAAATCTGTTAATTCAGTCTAATGCGTATTTAATGCAGATAAAGATTGATAACGCACAAGAAAAAGATTATCCTGCCATCAATCAGGAATTACAGCAATTGCTGGCAACTTACGAAATCAATCCTTTTACCTTATCTTTGCAAATCATTCAAGCCCATTTTCTGGCTTTTAATTTGAAAAAAACAGAAGAAGGAAAGGCAATAATCAAAAAAGCTTTAGAATTAAATTTAAACGAATATCAAAAAGCCGATGCTAAAATGGAGTTGGCGGATATTTTGCTTTTGGAAGAAAAGTACAATCAAGCGCTTATTTATTATTCCCAAATTCAATTGGATTTAAAGAATGATGTAATGGCGCACGAAGCCAGTTTGAAAGCAGCTAAAACAAGTTATTACAAAGGCGATTTTGAATGGGCGAATAAACAATTCAAAGAATTAAAAGCGGCAAATACGCAGTTAATTGCCAACGATGCTTTAGAATATTTTCTGTTAATTAATGATAATACTGCAGCAGATTCGACTCAAGTGGCGCTGAAGCAATTTGCAAAAGGAGATTTTTTAATTTATCAGAATAAAAAACCAGAAGCAATAGCACAGTTTCAAAATATTCTAAAAACCTTTAAAGGTCAGGAAATAGAAGCGGTAACGTTACTTCGTTTAGGAAAAATTTACGAGAGTCAAAAAGATTTTGCTTCGGCTTTAAGCCAATACCAGCAAATTATCGATAATCACAGCGATGGAATTTATGTAGATGAAGCACTATTTTTCTCAGCAGAAATCTACAACGACGAACTAAAAGATGCAGAAAAGGCAAAGCCTTTATATGAAAAGGTAATTTTTAATCATCAGGACAGTATTTACTTTGTCGATGCCAGAAAAAAATACCGCGAGTTAAGAGGAGATAAAAATTTATAATTCAGATTTTAGACTTTAGATTTTAGATTCTTATTGCAATCTAAAATCTAAAATCTAAAATCAAAAATCAAAAAAAATGATCATTTACAACGTTACCACCAATATACACGAAAGCGTTCACGACCAATGGTTAAAATGGATGCAGGAAAAACACATACCGGAAATTCTGGCTACTAATAAATTTTCTTCGGCAAGAATAGTAAAAGTTTTGGTTGAAGAAGAAATGGGCGGCATTACCTATTCGACTCAGTATGTGACAGACAGTAAAGAAACGCTGGATAAGTTTTATATCGAAGACGAACCGGAATTTCACAGAGAAGCTTTAGGTTTATTTGCTGATAAAATGCTTTCTTTCAGAACAGAATTAGAAGTTATTTCAGAGCACTAGATAGATAAAGTGTTCAGTGTTCAGGAATAAGTATTCAGCTTTGAAGAATAAAACTTGGTGTCTTTGTGCCTTCGTGGCAAAAAAAAACAAAAAATAAAACTTTGTGTCTTCGAGTCTTAGCGGCAAAATAAATCCAATAAGCTTTGAGTCTTTAATGCAAAAAGAATACTTTTGCGCCCTCGTGGCAAACAAGAAATGAAATGGAAAAAGTAAAAGCAAAAAAACATTTAGGACAGCACTTCCTTAAAGACGAGAGTGTAGCAAAAGCTATTGCAGATACTTTGAGTCTTAAAGGATATGAAGAGGTTCTGGAAATAGGGCCAGGAATGGGTGTGCTTACTAAATATTTACTTGAAAAGCCAATCAATACTCACGTTATTGAGATCGATACCGAATCGGTAGCGTATTTGGATGCGCATTATCCAAAATTAAAAGACAAAATTATTTCTCAGGATTTCCTGAAGTATAATATAAATGAAGTTTATCAGGACAAGCAGTTTGCCATAATTGGAAACTTTCCGTACAATATTTCTTCTCAGATTGTTTTTAGGACATTAGATCTAAAACACCAGATTCCAGAATTTTCAGGAATGTTCCAGAAAGAAGTAGCCGAGCGCATCTGCGAAAAGAAAGGCTCGAAAACCTACGGAATACTATCCGTTTTAGCCCAGGCTTTCTATACTACAGAGTATCTGTTTACGGTTGATGAAAACGTTTTTATTCCTCCGCCCAAGGTGAAATCGGGTGTGATGAGAATGACCCGAAAGGAAGATTACAGTCTTCCTTGCAGCGAAAGGTTGTTTTTTACAGTTGTAAAAACAGCATTTCAGCAGAGACGAAAAACATTACGTAACAGTTTGAAAACATTAAATTTATCAGACAAATTGCGAGAAGACACTATCTTTGATAAACGTCCAGAGCAGTTAAGTGTCGATGAGTTTATTGAACTAACTCTAAAAATAGAAACCGATGGAGTTCAAAGTTAGTAAAGAATTTATACACCAGTTAGAGGAGCTGATCAATAAGAAAAACGACAATGAATTAGAAGTTTTACTTAATGATCTGCACCATGCCGATATTGCCGAAATTTTAGACGAATTAGATTTCGACGAGGCAACCTATATCTTTAAGGTTTTAGATAGTGATAAAACAGCCGAAATTCTTCTGGAATTAGAAGAAGATCTGCGTGAAAACATCTTAAGCCGACTTTCACCAAAAGAAATCGCGGAAGAGCTTGACGAACTTGAAACGAATGATGCTGCCGATATTATCGCAGAACTTTCGCAGGAAATAAAAGCGGAAGTAATCTCAGAAATATTGGATGTTGAACACGCCAAAGACATTGTTGATCTTTTGCGTTACGACGAAAATACGGCTGGTGGTTTGATGGGTAAAGAGCTTGTAAAAGTGAATGAAAACTGGAACGTTTTGACCTGCGTTAAAGAAATGAGAATTCAGGCAGAAAATGTTTCAAGAGTTCATTCTATTTATGTAGTGGATGATGAAAACCGATTAAAAGGAAGGCTTTCTCTTAAAGATTTACTGACTTCTTCGACCAAAACTCAGATTGGGGAAGTGTATATCCGAAAATTAAATTTTGTAAATGTTGATACAGAAGATGTCGAAGTTGCTCGTATCATGCAGAAATACGATTTAGAGGCAATTCCAGTTGTCGACGAATTGGGCCGATTGGTAGGAAGAATTACCATTGACGATATCGTAGACGTAATCAAGGAAGAAGCGGATAAAGATTACCAATTAGCTGCGGGTATTACACAAGACGTTGAATCGAATGACAGTGTTTATGAATTGACCAAAGCACGTTTGCCTTGGCTTTTGATTGGAATGGTAATTGAAATTGTAGCTTCTTTTGTTTTAAAAGGAAACGAAAGTACATTCCAAAAATATTCTACTTTAATCATTTTTGTGCCATTACTTTCTGCAACAGCAGGAAATATTGGAGTTCAGGCATCGGCGATCGTGGTGCAAGGTTTGGCCAACGGAACTTTGAAAGAATTCAGCCGAGCTTATTTTACTAAAGAAATTACGGTTTCGATGATTTCGGGAAGTATCATTTCATTGCTTTTATTGGGGTATCATTCTATAATGTACCAACAATATTTGGTTGGATTTGCGATTTCAATTTCTATGATAGTTGTAATTCTGTTTGCAGCTACTTTAGGAACTTTGGTTCCCCTTTTCTTGAATAAAAACAAAATTGATCCCGCAATTGCAACGGGGCCGTTTATTACAACGACCAACGACGTATTTGGAATTATGCTCTATTTTGGAGTTGCAAATCTTATTCTTGGATTTTAGATTTTTGCCACAAATTAGCAGCATACAGTGATTTAAAATCTGTAAAATCTGCGTAATTTACAGGCGGAAAATATACTGTTAATCAGTCATCATAAATTCAAACCAAGAAGAATGAAAGTACACATTATTGGAGGAGGAAACCTTGGGGTTTCTATTGCCTTGGGAATCGCTAAATTTTCGAAAAACAATCAAGTCACTGTTACCAGAAGAAATACAGCAAGTATTCAGTATTTAACTGAATATGGAATCACTGTGTCTAACGATAACAAACACAATATTCAAGAAGCCGATGTGGTAATTTTAACGATAAAACCGTATCAAGTTGATATTGTTTTAGCTGAAATTCTACCGGTTATCCAAAACAAAACCATTGCTTCGGCAGTAAGCGGCTTGTCTTTGGAGATGCTTCAGACGAAAACAAATTTTGAATATCCAGTTGTGCGTATTATGCCTAATATCGCAGCACAGTTTGGAGAATCAGCAACTTGTATTTCTTTTCCAGAAAAATACAAAGAAAACGCAGCGCCAATTGTTGACTTATTTCAGGATTTAGGAACAGCTCCTGTAATCGATGAAAAATTAATGGATGCAGCAACTGTTTTAGGTGCGTGCGGAACGGCGTATGCTTTACGTTACATTCGTGCGTCTATGCAGGCAGGAATCGAAATTGGATTCGATTCTAATACTGCTTTAGCAATAGCAGCTCAAACGGTAAAAGGAGCAGCTAAAATGCTTTTAGAAGAACGAGTACACCCAGAACAATTAATTGACCGCGTAACAACACCACAAGGTTGTACAATCGTAGGTTTGAATGAAATGGAACACAATGGTTTTAGTTCGTCATTAATTAAGGGAATCAAAACTTCTTTGAAACAGATTAAAGGTTAGTTTTAAAGAAATTCCAATATTTTAAATTCCAAATTCCAAATTTTATCCCGAGGCTTCGGAAGGAATTTGGAATTTTTTGTTTTTAAAAATTAACTCAAACCTTGACTTTTGTTTTAATTTTGTTATTAAACTGTCAAAGAATAACTAGTAGATCAAATATGGAGAAAGAAATTATAAAATCTTATGAATTATCAGATGAACAACAAGAGATTTTAAATAATCAATTAAATTTAGACATAAGTATTTATAAGGAAGCCGAGTCAGTTTACGCTGACTTAAAAAAGAAATATGAATTATAAATTACCGTTTCTCCAGCTTAATAATATTTGTTTTGTCATAGTGAGGAACGAAGCATTACACAAGAAATTCGACAAAGTACTTCAATTTGATCCGAGCCCTCGCGAACAGTCAAAGCAATTTGGATTTTCCTTTTTTAATTAACTGAATATACTTCAATCCACATTCCGAAATCTTAGTGTAAGAATTCATTGCATTTCCATAATTCTGGATTGTCAAAGTATCTTTTACATATAGAGCATCAATGCCAACTGGAATTTCTAATTCTTTTCGAGGGATAGAGTCATTTTCTTCTTCATTGCTGATGTCGCCTTCATATTCATCCCATTGAATTCCTTCCAAAACAAGATATTTCTCTCCTGTACTGCTTTTTGTATAAGTTGCTTTACCTTTTAAAGTTCTTATGCTTGTTTTTAAAATATAGTGATACTCAGTTTTGATTTTTGAAATGATTATAGACATATCACATCCATGAGCTTTGTAGGTTCCCTCAACTTCATCTTGGGCAGGTAATTCTGGAGATATAGTAGTTTCTTTTGGGGTTTCGTTCGAATAAATTTTCTCTGCTTTTTGATTGCAGGAAATTAGAAAGAAATAAAAAGAAAGCAATGTAGAAAATCGAATTTTATTCATAATCACTAGATTGAATGGATGGGGTTTTATTTAAAATGTATTTTAGATAAACAAATCCCAAAAGTCCGGCTAGGAACGAAGCGATAAGAATAGCTATTTTAGAAAAAACAATTATTTCAGGATTTTTAAAAGCCAAAACAGTTATAAAAATCGACATTGTAAAACCAATTCCACCCAGCATTCCTGCGCCTAAAATGTGTGCCCATTTTAAATTTTTTGGTAGTAAACATAAACCTGATGTAACACCAACAGAAGAAAATAATAAAATCCCAAGCGGTTTACCCACAACAAGCCCTAGAATAATTCCGTATGAGTTGGAGTGGTTTAATCCTTCGTGCCAGTTTTCGGTTATGGTTAAAGCTGTATTAGCAACCGCAAAAAGGGGCAGGATAAAAAAGGCTACGGGCTGATGTAAAAAATGTTGCAGTTTATACGAAGATGTTTTTTCCCCGCCATCGCCAAACGGAATAACAAAGGCTAAAATTACTCCAGTTATCGTAGCATGAACGCCAGAATTAAGCATAAAATACCACATGATAATTCCGCCAATTAAATACGGAATCAAATTATGAATTTTCATTCGGTTTAAAACAAATAGAATAATCCAGATCGCAAGTGCAATTCCGAGATTTAAAAAAGAAATGGATGTACTGTAAAAAACGGCGATGACAATGATCGCTCCCAAATCATCAATAACTGCCAGCGCTGTTAAAAACACTTTAAGTGATGCAGGAACTTTATTGCCCAGAAGCGATAAAATTCCAATTGCAAAAGCAATATCTGTAGCCATAGGAATTCCTGCGCCATTTTGAGTGGTTGTTCCGTAGTTTAAAACTAGAAATATTGCTGCGGGAACAATCATGCCGCCAAAAGCAGCGACGATTGGCAAAGAGGCATTTTTAAAATTAGACAATTCTCCGTGATAAATTTCACGTTCCAATTCTAAACCAATCAATAAAAAGAAAATGGTCATTAAGCCATCGTTTATCCATTCTGTGATAGAATGTCCTGAAATTTCTTTTTCCCAAAAAGCGACATACGGAACTTGAAAAGAGGAATTGGCTAAATAAAGAGATAAAATCGTGACAAAGAGCAAGATGATTCCTCCTGATTTTTCGTTTTCAAAAAAGGCTTTAAAGGTTTTGGTTAATTTCATCTGAAAGGATTCTGAAGATTTAGAGAAAGGATTTTATTAATCCGAATACATTCAAAGTTAGAAAAAAATATGCGCAATAAAAAGGATTTGCCACAAAGGCGCAAAAGGTGCAAGGTTTTGTTTTAGTTGTTGAAATCAATTGGGAAAATTGAGAATCCTCTTAAATCGCTCTGATGTTCATGAAAAAAACTTTGCGACTTTGCGTCTTCGCGAGATTAAATTAACCGTATTTTTGTTGTTATTAAATTCAATAAAAATGAGCATAAAAATTCTTCATATCGACAGCAATAATCCAGTTCTATGGAATCAATTAGAAGAAGCAGGTTTCGAAAATCACGCCGATTTTAAATCTTCTAAAGAAGAAATAGAAGCTAAAATTCAAGACTACAATGGAATCGTAATCCGCAGCCGATTCAAAATTGATAAAACCTTTTTAGACAGTGCAACAAAGTTACAATTTATTGCAAGAGTCGGTGCAGGATTGGAAAGTATTGATTGTGAGTATGCTGCTGAAAAAGGAATTCATTTGATTGCTGCGCCAGAAGGAAACCGAAATGCTGTTGCAGAACATTCGTTGGGAATGATTTTATCTTTATTCAATAACCTGAATCAGGCCGACGCCGAAGTAAAATCGGGGCAATGGAATAGAGAGAGCAACCGAGGTCACGAACTGGATCTTAAAACAGTCGGAATTATCGGTTACGGAAATATGGGAAAAGCATTTGCTAAAAAACTAAGAGGTTTTGATACAGAAGTGCTTTGTTATGATATTTTGGATAATGTAGGAGACGAAAATGCTAGACAAGTTTCGCTGGCTGAATTACAGGAAAAAACAGATGTTTTAAGTCTTCATCTTCCTTGGACACCAGAAACTGATAAAATGGTCAATGCGGACTTCATAAATGCGTTTAAAAAGCCATTTTGGATTATTAATACTTCTAGAGGTAAAAATATAATTACAGCAGATTTAGTTGAAGCGATGAAATCAAAAAAAGTTTTAGGAGCTGGACTTGATGTTTTGGAGTACGAGAAACTTTCGTTTGAAACGCTTTTTAGTGATAAAAATACGCCAGAAGCTTTTCAATATCTTTTAGAAGCCCAGAATGTTTTGCTTACGCCTCATATCGCTGGTTGGACTTTTGAAAGCCATGAACGCTTGGCCCAAGTAATTGTGGATAAGATTAAAGCGGTTTATAATGTACGCTAACAACTTAGCTCGGATTTCTTTTCTTTTGAATTTTGAAAGCGAATTAGTTTTGTATGTTAATTTTTAATAATATTGTTCCAGTTTTTTAACAAAACATTTAGAATGTTTGTGTTGAAATTTCCCAAAAACAAAAAGCTTAACTTATAAATTTAAAAATCCTATGATTATTTACGGAAGAAAAACAGTTCAAAGCACAATTAAATCTGGAAAATTTGACTGTCCAAATTGCAGAAGACAAGAAAGCTATCAATTAAAAAACTATCAGCTGTATTTTCATATTTTCTTTATTCCATTGCTTAAAATTAAAGAATTGGGAGATGAATTAAACTGTTTTTTCTGTAATAGTACTTATGTTCCAGGATCTGTTCTTTCTTCACACGAATACGACACAAGAAATAGATTAGGGAATACTTCACAAGAAGAAAATAGTACAATTGGCCTTGTGCCTTGTGATTTTGGAAAAAGAATTGGTGCTTTTGTTATCGATTTAGCGCTTTTGTATGCATTTAATTTTATTCTGATTTATTACATACAATCAGGTTTAGGGTTTATTCCGTTAATAGGTTTTGCTTATTTCATGCTTTGCGATTTTTTACTGAAAGGTTCTTCTGTAGGCAAATTAGCGCTTTCAATTAAAACAGTTGATTATAACGAAGGAAAAAATGTGCTGCCTTTCTATACAATCTTAAGAAATCTTATCAAAGGATTATGTGTTTTCTTCCCGTTTATCTATTTAGCTTCATTATTGAATCAAGATAAAAGAGCACTTCATGATTTGGCTGCCCAAACTATGGTAGTAGATAAATAATAAGTTATTCGCAGGAGGCGGATTTGACTTAAGGCTGACTATTTGTAAAACTATATTATTAACTATAAAAGAGAATAAAAATGGAAAATACAAAACGAGAAGACTGGAATAATCCGCGTTATCAGCAAGAGAATAAAAAAATAGTAGCTGGAATTCTAGCGATACTTGTAGGATATTTAGGAATTCATAAATTTTACCTAGGTTACACAAAAGAAGGTGTAATTCAGATTCTTCTAGCCCTTATGTTAGGAATTGGCGGTGTAATTGGAATTATAGAAGGTATTATTTATTTGACCAAAAGTGACGATGAGTTTTATCAAACATACCAAGCTGGTCAGAGAGGCTGGTTTTAGATAAAAAGAAGCAAAATTTAAAAACCCATTCAGAAATGAATGGTTTTTTTATGCATTAAAAAATGTCTTCATCTGATATAATAATAACTTTTAATTCCTACGAATAAATTCAACAGTCGGTAATCTTGCTTTTTATTAGTAAGTATGGAGTAACCGAAAATCCATAAGAGTAGGATAATTGAAAAAAAAGAATATTATGTTAGAAATTTACAAAAAAGTAGTTTTTGAGAATTACGCAAATTTTAAAGGTAGAGCCAGAAGAAAGGAATTTTGGACAGTTGTTCTAGTGAATGTTATAATTAGTGTAGTTCTGAGTGTAGTACTTGGCATAATCTCGTCTAGTATTGCAATGCTTGCCAACATATTTAGTTTGGCAGTTTTAATTCCTTCAATTGCAGTTGGAGTTCGAAGAATGCATGATGTTGGTAAAAGTGGCTGGTATATTCTCATTCCATTGTATGATATATATTTGGCTGCTATGGAAGGAGAAAGAGGTCCAAATCAATATGGTGCAGACCCTAAAAGCCAACTCGAGGACTTAAAGGAGATAGGAAAAGATCTTAACTAGTTTTAAATAAAAATTGTTGATTAAAAAGTCCCATTCGCCACCGCAGATGGGATTTTTGATTTAAAGTAATTAATAATAATAAGAGAAGAGTTTTGTTTTAGGATATGTTTTTTAAAATAAAAGTTGTTACTTCAATCTAAATTTTAATCTAAGAAAAGCAAAGAATTATGGGATTATTTAGCAGAAGTAATAAAATTGAAAAACCCAAAGTTCTTCTTGAATTAAGAAGTCCAAGTTGTCCAATAACTGCCATTGTAGAGCAAGATAATAGAACAGCCTATTTTTATTTGTTTGGCGATAATGACGACTTTGGTGTAAAAAGCTGTTGGATTAGAAATTTGAGTAAAGCACCTGAAGAAATCGAGGTGAAATTGATGGAAAAAGGTGTGCCACCAATGTTACCCAAAGAATTTTGCAAATTTCCTGATGGTCAAGAAAGTCTTAATGAGAAGAACTTAGAAATTGTCTGGTTGGAAGAAGGAGATGGAGCTGCATTATTGGAAAATGGAGAAATTTTAGCTGTAATTCCAAGTTGGGGAGGAGAGGAAGGATTCTTCGGATACGCTCGAGATTGTGTTGGTCAAGGTAATTTTGCCTGGGAGCTTTCTGAAGATAATGAAATGAGGAAAAGGGTAAAAAATACAATTTCTTTTATTAAAGAATGGAACGAAGAAGAGAATCCTTTTCAGTCTTTACAGCCCAAAATTCTGCATTATTACGATGATGTATTTGGACAAAGCGAGAAGTATTATGCAATAGATAATTCAGAATGGCCTCCAAAAGGTCTTTATGTGTACGAAGGACAAGAAAAAATTGTTTTTGCAACTGTAGCGGTATCATTACGACCACAGCCAAAAGTTGAGATGTATTATGAAGATCCTGACAAAGTCAATAGAATAGAACTCGGAATTATTTTGAAATCAGGATTGACAAATGATGAAATAAACAATGTTGCAAGTCTAATAAGTGGGATTACAGCAATACCTTGGGATTATGTCACTTTTGTGGGGGAAGGCCATACAGTAGAATTTCAAACCATTGTTAGTGAAAAATTTAAGTATGCAGTGCTAACTAATAAATTAAAATTTCTGCCTCAAATGAATGTCCCAGCTTTTGGAGATTCACAGACAAATTTTTTATGGGTTGTACCTGTTTCAGATAGAGAATGGACGGTAATGAAAGAATCTGGTTCGAAAGTTATACTGGATAAACTGGACATAATTGGTGAAGAAATATTTAGTTTTGAACGACAAGAAGTTGTTTAAGAATATTGTATAAAAAAAGAAAACTCATAAACTTAAATTTATGAGTTTTCTTTTTATGATAGATTAGATTGCTTTTAATCTTCTTTCTCAGATAATTTCTTTTCCAATTCAATCTGAAATTCTTCAATAACAGGTTTCATAGTGCTTTCTGGGATATCTGCGATTCTGATATACATTAAACCGTCGATAGCATTATTGAAAAGTGGATCTACGTTAAAAGCTACTACACGTGCATTTTGTTTGATGTATTTTTTAATTAAAACCGGCAGACGTAAGTTTCCTGGTTCCAATTCGTCAATAATCTTATCGAATTTATTCAAGTCAGATTCTGCTTCGTCGAAGATAAAATCCTTGTCGGCATCTTTCAGTTTAACTTTATAGGCTTTCTTCGGATGAATGTATTGCGCAATATACGGATCGTAATAGTTTGATTTCATAAACTCAATCATAAGCGATTTAGAGAAATCGGAGAACTGATTACTGATACTTACACCTCCAACTAAATATTTATGTTCAGGATGACGTAAAGTCGTATGAATAATACCTTTCCATAATAAAAACAATGGCATTGGTTTTTGCTGGTATTCTTTCACAATAAAAGCACGTCCCATTTCGATCGATTTGTGCATCATATCGTGAAGTTCCGGCTCAAATCTGAAAAGATCTGTTAAATAAAAACCTTCAATTCCGTATTTCGGATAAATTTCAGAACCTAATCCCATTCGGTAAGCTCCGGCGATTTTTTTGGTTTCATCATCCCATAAAAACATATGGTGATAATATTGATCGTATTCGTCTAAGTCAATCGATTCGTTTGTTCCTTCGCCAACTTCACGGAAAGTGATTTCGCGAAGACGTCCAATTTCGTGTAAAATATTCGGAATCTGTTTAGCACTTGCAAAGAAAACTTCGTAGTTTTTGCTTTGTAGAAATCTTGCATCGCTGTCTCTTAAAGCCTGAACTTCATCAATCAATTTTGATTCGCTTGCCGGGGTTACGATTTTTTTAGGTGCTTTCGGTATTTTAAGGCTGGCTGTGTCAAGCAGTTTGGTGTCTTTTTCAAACGGATTAGCCAACATATAGGTTTTCTTTCTTAAGAATTCCGAGTATTCTTCAAAAGATTCGATTTCGTTTTGTTCACTAACAGAAATCGGTTTTCCAATACGAACTTTAATCACACGGTCTTTCTGAGTTAACAATTCAGAAGGCAATTTTGCAGTTCTTAAAGTGTCATCAATTTTAGAAAGCCAGTAGAATAATTTACTGTTTTTAGCATGAAAATAAATCGGAACAACCGGAACTTTGGCTTTTCTAATTAACTTTAAAGCGCCTTCTTCCCAAGGTCTATCTACAACTAATTTTCCATCTTTATAAGTTGATACTTCTCCAGCAGGGAAAATTCCCAAGGGTTTACCATCACTTAAATGACGTAACGTTTCTTTTATTCCAATTACGCTCGATTTTGCATCCTTATGATTTTCAAAAGGATTAACCGGCATAATATATTTTTTCATCGGAACAATTCTGTGTAACAGGAAATTGGCAATGATTTTGAAATTTGGTTCTCTTTCAAGCATTAATTTCAAAAGCAAAATACCATCAATTCCTCCAAGCGGATGATTAGAAATAGTGATATAGGCACCATCTTTCGGCAGACGTTTTAAATCTTCTTCCGGGATTTCAAATTTGATCTCCATCTCATCCAAAATTCCGTTCAAAAACGCAAGGTCTTCCAAATGTTTATTACGATCGTAAATTTTATTGAGGGTAGAGATCTTAAGAACCTTCATAAGAATCCAGCCAGAAAATGTACCGAGAACTCCGTACTTTTCAACATTTATTGCCTTTGCAACTTCTTTCGCGGTAACTAAACCCATGTAGTACTTTTAATTTATTAGAACAGCGAACAAAGATAACAAAAAACTCTACTTTTCATTGTTTCCAAGATAAACTTTGCACTTTTTTATTACATTTGAAATCCTAAAAAAATCACTGATGAAAATTATTTCTTATAATGTAAACGGAATTCGTGCCGCGATAAACAAAGGTTTTATCGAGTGGCTGCAACAAGCAAGTCCTGATGTAATCTGCCTTCAGGAAATAAAGGCAACGCAGGATCAAATTCCAGTTGACGATATCACAGCAGCAGGTTATCCTTTTCAATATTACTATCCTGCAACTAAAAAAGGATACAGTGGCGTAGCAATTTTGTCTAAAACAAAACCGAATAACATTGTTTACGGAACAGGAATTCATCATATGGATTTTGAAGGTCGAAATCTTCGTGCTGATTTTGACGATGTTTCGGTAATGAGTTTATATCTTCCATCAGGAACAAACATCGAAAGATTAGATCATAAATTTATGTTTATGGATGATTTTCAAACGTATGTTAATGAATTGAAATTGACGATTCCAAATTTGATTATCTGCGGTGATTATAATATCTGTCACGAAGCAATTGATATTCATGATCCAGTCCGTAATAAGACAGTTTCTGGATTTCTACCTGCAGAACGTGCTTGGTTAGATGCTTTTATGAAATCTGGTTTTATTGATAGTTTCCGTCATTTTAATAAAGAACCGCATAATTATTCTTGGTGGAGTTACCGTGCAGGAGCAAGAGGAAACAATAAAGGCTGGCGTATCGATTATAATTTGGTAAGCAATGCGTTAGAGAACCGTTTAAAAAGAGCTGTTATACTACCAGACGCTATGCATTCAGATCATTGTCCGGTTTTAGTCGAAATTGATTAAAGTTTGGTATTGTTCTTGCTGAAAGAATTTAAGTTTTAAAATTGATATTAGAGTTTAAACATTGTGATTGAATTTTGATATTGTGATTGAAAAAGTATTAAACGCCCCAGAATAAAAACCAATTAAAGAAAGATGATTAAAAAAGCCTCCATCGGATTATTAGTATTAGCTATGTCCGCAACGTCTTGTGTTTCTAAGAAAATTTATAATGATTTAGAAACAAAATATTCAGATTTAAAGAAAGAAAACCGTTCTATCACTGATGAGAATGATAATTTGAAAAAAGCAAAAAATCAGTTAGAATTGGATCGCGATAAATTGACTAAAGATTTGGCGAGCACAAAAGATGATTTGGCAAAACAAAAAGCCGATTTAGCTGCAGAACAAAAGAAATTTAAAGTACTGCAGGATTCATATAATGCTTTAGAGAAAAACAGTAACGATGCTTTGGAGAAAAACATGGCTAAAAACCGTGAATTACTAGCGCAGTTAGAAGCAAAAGGTAAAGCCCTTGCAGACGAACAAGCTCGTTTAGATAAAACAGCAAACCGTTTGAAAGAATTGGAAGATATGATTGCGGCTAAAGAAGAAGCAATGCGTAAGTTAAAAGAAACTTTATCTAAAGCATTAACTGGTTTTGAAGGCAAAGGTTTAACAGTTGAGCATAAAAACGGAAAAGTATATGTTTCTATGGAAAACAAATTGCTATTCAACTCAGGAAGCTGGGCTGTTGGAACAGAAGGTAAAAGAGCTGTTGTAGAACTTGGAAAAGTTTTAGGAGACAATCCGGATCTTTCGGTTCTTATTGAAGGACATACAGATGATGATCCGTATGCTGGTTCTGGACCAATTGCAAACAACTGGGATTTATCTACAAAAAGAGCAACTGCAATCGTTGCGATTTTGAGCGAAAACCCAAAAATCAACAAACAAAAATTAACTGCCGCGGGAAGAAGCGAGTTTTCTCCTTTAGCAAGCAACGCTACCCCAGAAGGAAAAGCTAAAAACCGTAGAATCGAAATTATCTTGACTCCAAGATTAGATGAGATTGCGGAGATGCTTAATAGTATTAATTAAGGTTCAAAGGGACATAGTTACAAAGGCTCAAAGGTTTTTACTTTTGAGCCTTTTGTTTTCCTGCAAGGTTTCCAAAACCTTGTAGGTATAAAAGTTTAGTTTTGGAATTTGGAATTTTCCAATTGGAATTTCTGTTTTTATTATTTTCGTAACTTTGGATTTCAAAAGATTAAGCTATGGGACTTCCTGAATTAAAAGAAAAGATAAAAAATCAATTGGAATTAGCAGATGAAAGAGTTTTGAGAATTGTTTCTTCGGTTTTTGATAACTATTTGAATGAAGTGGTTTCTTATGATGCCAAAGGGAATCCGTTAACATTGTCAGAATATCATAATAAAGTTGAAGAAGGTTTAGATGATATTAAATACAATCGAATAATTTCAAAAGATGATTTGTTGAAAGAAATGGAAGATTGGGATAATGAGTAAATTAGAAGTTTTTTGGAGTGAAAGTGCCAAACTGGATTTAAAAGATATTTACTTGTATTTGAAAGAAAGTTATTCTAAAGAAACTGCTTTAAAAATTAGAGAAGAATTATACCATTCTACTGATAAAATTACTTTTCCTAAGCAATTTCAAATTGATGATTATAGAATGGATTGTCGTAGAATTGTAATTCGAAATTATAAAGTTTTGTATCAGATTAAAGAGGATTCGATTTTTGTGGTTAGAATTTTTAATGCATATCAAAATCCGTTAAAAAGTTTGAAATAGATTAATTTGCTAAGGTTCTGAGATACTAAGATGCTAAGATTTAAAAAAGGGCTCAAAGTTTTACTTTGGACCCTTTTTGCTTTCCTGCAAGGTTTCCAAAATCTTGTAGGTATAAGTTCGTTTGTAATAAAAAGAAACACCTACAAGGTTTTGGAAACCTTGCAGGAGAGATCGAAAAAATCTTGTACTTTTTTTAACCTTTGTGAAATTTCGATTTGCTAAATCCCTTTGTACCTTTGTGCCTCTGCAACTTTGAACCTTTAAAGAAAAAAATGAAATACACTACATTACCCAACACCGATATAAAAGTTAGTAAAATATGCCTTGGAACCATGACTTTCGGGCAACAGAATACCGAAGCGGAAGGTCATGCTCAAATGGACTACGCTTTAGAAAGAGGAGTTAATTTCTTTGATACAGCCGAAATGTATTCAGTTCCGGCAAATGAATCGACTTACGGAAGCACCGAAAAAATAATTGGAACCTGGTTTAAGAAATCTGGAAATCGCGATAAAGTGATTTTGGCTTCTAAAATTGCAGGGCCAAATCCGAATTTTGGTTATATGCGTGAGAAATTGGATTTTTCGCCTGCGAGTATTAAATATGCGGTTGAAAATAGCTTAAAAAGACTGCAGACAGATTATATCGATTTGTATCAAATGCACTGGCCGGAAAGAAAAACCAATAATTTTGGACAGCGTGCTTTTCATGGACACGATGATGTTTGGGAAGATAATTTTAGAGAAATCTTGGAAACTTTTGATGGATTAATCAAAGAAGGTAAAATAAAACATATTGGAGTTTCAAATGAAAACTCATGGGGAATGATGCGTCTTTTGGAAGAAAGCAAATACAACAATCTGCCGAGAATCAAAACTGTTCAGAATCCGTATTCATTATTGAATCGTTTGTTTGAAGTAAATTCTGCCGAAGTTTCAAAATATGAAAATGTTGGTTTGTTAGGATATTCGCCTTTAGCGTTTGGTGTTTTGACTGGAAAATTCCTGACAGGAGAAGCTCACCCGAAAGCGAGAATAAACCTTTTTCCGCAATACAAACGTTACAATAGCGAACAATGTACGCAGGCAACTAAATTGTATCAGGAAATTGCAAAAAAACATGGTTTAACATTAACCGAACTGGCAATGGGATTTGTATTGCAACAGCCATTTTTGACAAGTGTAATTATTGGCGCTACGACTTTGGAACAATTAAAAGAAAACATCGATACCATTGATGTGGTGCTTTCAAAAGAAATTTTGAATGAAATTGATGCGGTTCAGGCAATTATTCCTGATCCAGCGCCTTAAGTTTTGCCACGAAGGCGCTAAGACACAAAGTTTTTTTTAAGCTTGTGGAATTTGCTCGCAAAGTCGCAAAGTTTTCAATAGCCCCTAGCTTTAGCTAGGGGAACAAGATCGAAAGTGGAAAGGGCTTTAGCCAAACTAATAAAGTTTGGCTAAAGCCCTTTTCTTTCTGTTTATGTTTTCATCCAGCTAAAGCTGGACGCAATTGAAATTAAAAATTTAAACTTTGCGACTCTGCTCCCGATAGCTATCGGGATTGCGAGATTAAAAACAAAAGAACTTTGCGTCTTAATGTTCAAAATCAAACCTAACCCATTTTAAAAACCTGTTAGGTTTCCGACTGAATATAAAATCCCGATAATTAAGATTATCGAGATTTTTTAGTTGAATTAATAATACATTACTAAGATGATTTTCTTTTTAGAAGTATCAATCTGTTTTTCGAGAACATTAAAAAACTTTTCATTTACCATCGGACATCCCAAACTGTTGCAAATTGGATAAGGCTGTTCATCAAAAGGAATATCTTCATATTTATGTAGGACTATATTTCGATCAAAGGCATTGCTGTTGCTTTTATCTAAACCGTACAATTTATAGGCTTTTCCAAATCTTCCTGTATAGGAACCACCAATGGCGTATTTGCCAAGCGAACTGCAATTGGAATTTTTGACATTACTAAATTTCAATTCTCCATAAATGCCAGTTTCAGAGCCTGAACCATGTCCAACCAAACCTTTGTCGAGTAATTTGTTGTTTTTTAAATCATAAACAAAAAACCGATTTCTTCCGGATTTTACCTTCATGTCTAAAAAGAAAGCAACATCTGAATTGTATTTCGGAGATTTCCCCAAGAATCTCCTGATTTCAGTGACTTCACTCTTTAGTTTCTCTTCGTAGGAATAAATCGGTTTTGAAGTTTTACTGACTGTTGGTTTTTCTTCTTTATTCCTGCAGGCAAATGCGGTGCAGAAAATCGAGAGCAAGAAGAAAGTGAAAACTTTACTGTTCATATATAGATTTATTTCTCAACGGTATAACCTTTTACTTTGGCAAAAGCTATTATAGATGAATTGATAGTATTTCCTAAATCATCCTGCTTTTTGGTTTTCTTAGATTCGGTATCAATATATTCCTGACGTTTTTTGGCCAAAACGCTGATTTCTTTTTGGATAGTTTCTCTTTCTTTTGTCTTTTCAGTTACTATTTTCTGCAATTCTGCAGTCGATTTGTTTTGCAATTCTGTTGGTAATTCTTCTTTTTTGATTTTAGAAATAGCTCCTGCATCGTCTTTTACTTTGTCAACCAAATCCCAGCTGTCGTTTTTATAAACTGCTTTGGATTTACTTACGGCACGGTCTGTATAATTTGAAGCTGAAACCATTTTTGCGTTTTGATCCTGCTTTATCTGATTCATTTTTTTATCAGCTCCTTTTGCACCATAATTGATGTAGGTTTTGTTCATTTTTTCATCGCATTTTGCAATTTCTTCATCATAAGGAGTTGCGATATATTCTACAGCTTTATCCGAGTCAATATTGAAATATTTTCCTTTTCCGCGGTCTGCGCCATCTTTCCAAAGAATATTGATGCCTTCGGTTTTATTGCCACAGAAAATAGTATTCACATAAATGCCATTTTTCAAAGCATTGCTGATGGCTTCTTTATAACTGATTTTTCCCTGACTGAACTCTTCATTTCCGGCAATATAAATCAGTTTCATACTGTTGTTTTCTGATGCCCATTTCAGATCTTTCGTTGCATCCTGAATAACGGCTCCGCAATATTCACTTCCGCCGTTGGTTCTAAGCGCAAACAGTTTTTCAGAAATTAGATCCAAATCGGTTGAAAGCGGTGTTATTTGTCTGATGAAGTTTGATTTTGCAGAAAGTCCATCATTGCCATATTCATATAAAGCAATTTCAATATCCGGCGTTTTCCCTTCATATTTTAAAGTGGTCAGTGTGTTTACAATATTCCACAATCGTGATTTTGCTTGATCGATTAAACCGTCCATACTGCTCGAAGTATCCAGCAAAAGGGCAACTTGTATTTTAGTGTTGGAAGCTGTTGCCGGTTTTGGTTTGGCATTGGAAGTATGACAGCTTGTAATAGAAAATGTAATTGCAAATAGCGCGGAAATAAAAAGATTTGATTTCATAATTTTTAATTTTTACTGATGATTACAGATCAAACTTAGAAACAAAAAAGGCCTATTTTTCGGACAAAGGGTGAAACGGTGTTTTGACTTGGTGAAACGATCTCAGCATAATAGGTGTAATTATTTTCAACACATAGAAACATAGATTTTGTAACTTACAAAAGGCGTTTTACTTCATAATAAAAAACATAGCTATGTGTGAAAATCAAGATTTTTTTTAATTATCTTTTTGTGCTTTTTTTTAAATCTATGTTTCTATGTGTTAAATTAATTTTGTTTTGGCGAATTGATATTTAGGGTTTTTAAATCGCCATTTGGTGTAACCAGAATAAACTCTTTGTTTCCTTTTACAGTTTGTTTCTTTTCTCTGTTAATGACAATTTTTACTTCGTATTGTACCTGAATAACAGGTTCTAAAACCGAAGGATTAAGGATAAAATCAAACTCTTTACCAAAAACTGGTTGATAATAAAGCGTAGTCGATTTGGTAGCTTGGTTAATATTTGAGTTTCTTTTTAAGTTTAAAGAGGAGCTGTTGTATGCCTCATAAGATCGATACATTTCTACGGGTAAGTTTACAATGAAATCATCAGCGATTCTTTTTTCGGCGTTTGTAAATGTTTCGCCAAGCAGCGTTTCATAGTTTTTTATTTTTTCCTGAATCAGCAGTCTGGCTTTGGTCATCATTTCTTTTTTGATGGTTTCCAAAGCACTTGAAAAGTAATCTACTCTTACCAAATCGTAAATTTCATTATTGGATAAAATGGAAATAAATTCATTTAACTGATTCGGATCCGAAAATTTGATGTGGATGTTTTTCTTCAATTCAAATCCAACCGGAACTTCGTTATAAGTTTTTCGGCTGAATACTTTTTTTTCGGCTTCGTATTCATAAACCGGAACAAACGAAATCATATCGACAAAAGTTTCAACGCCTTTTTTAAGTTTGATTTCGTTTAGCACCTGCGTAATTCTCTGGTCAAGTAATTCGTTGACTTCTTTGGTTGTTTTGCCAGTTTGAGTGGTGCTGAAAATAGCGGTATAAGAATCTGCCTTGACATTGGCAAGTCCTTTTACGCTTGCAACAATTCCATCGTTAGAAGGAAAATTGATGTTAATCGTATTTTGGTCATTATAATGATTTTGATAATTGACATTTCCTGAAACCTGTGCAACTACAAACTGAGAAAATAGAATGATAAAAAGAGATAAGGATAGTTTTTTCATGATTTTGATTTTTGATTCGGAAACAAATGTATTGCAGGAAAAAACGTATTTTTGGCAGAATGGGTCAACAGGCCGTTTGACTTGGTGAAAGATATAGGATGGGAATCTGAAATTAGGTTACTTTACATTTTCTAAATTATTTGTTGTGAAGCATAGTGTGTTAATTGTTTTTAGTCTGTTTTTTTTAGTGTTGTTAGTTCCACAGCGAATGACAGCACAAGCTATTCCTGACAAAAAAATGGAGAAAAGCAGTACCAAAATCAGTAAAACGGCAGAAGAATTATCCAAATCACTGGATGATAACGATGAATCGAAAATTGCTCAGAATTACGAAAAACTGGCCAATGAATTTCTGAATAATGGAGATAATGCCAAAGCAGAAGAATACTATAAAAGAGCGTTAAACAGTTATACTAAATTAAAACTGACAGAAGACAAAACCCGTGTTACCAGAAGTCTTGCTAAAGCACAGGAAAATCAGAAAAACTTTGGTTCGGCGATTAAAAACTATGAAAAAGCGGGATCGTTGACAAAAGATGCAGTTGAAGAAAAAATCAATTTAAATGATGCAAACCGTTTAAAAAATCAGTCCGATCCGGCAAGTCAGGCAGATTATGTAGATTCGAATATTGGTTTGCTGAAAAAGGAAAACAAAAAAGGCGAAGTTAAAGAAGCTTATGTACAAAAAGCGCAGAATTCACTTCAGTTAAATGATAAAAAAGTAGCGATTGAGAGTTACAACAAAGCCTTAGATTATACCAAAAACAAACCTGAAGAAGCTATAAAAATCAAAAACGAAATTGCTAAAGTTTATGCCGAAGACAATCAGTTTGATAAAGCGCTTCTGATAAGTGAAAAAATATTGGCAGAAGCCAGAAAAAATAAAGATTACACGACCGAAATAAAACAGCTTCAATCGCTTTCATCCCTTTATTTTGAAAAGAAAGAACCTGAGAAGGCGATTTCATCATTAAAAGAAGCGTATGATTTGTCTTTTCAAAAAGGAAATTCGGCGGAAGCCAAAAAGAGTTTATCATCTTTGGTGAAATACTATAAAACCAAAGGTCAGGATAAAGAAAGTATGGCTTTGTATGAACAGTTTTTTGAAAATTTCGATAAACTGATTCATTCTGATACAACTTTAATTGATGCTAAAACTTTTCAGATTACGGAAGAGAAAATCCGTCAGTTGGAAAAAGAAAAAACACTGAAAGACGAACTGATTTCGAAGAAAAATACCTTCAATTATTTCCTGATTGGTTCGGTTGGTTTGTTACTGCTTTTGTTTTTGTTTATCGTGAAAGCCTTGTATTCTATTAAAATTAAAAATAAAGAAATTGCGCTTCAGTCTTTGCGTCGCGAAATGAATCCGCATTTTATTTTTAATAGTTTGAATAGTGTCAATCAGTTTATTTCGGAAAATAAAGAATTGGAGGCGAATAAATATCTGACTTCATATTCGAATCTGATGCGGAATATGATGGAAAACTCCAATAAAGATTTCATTTCTCTGGATAAAGAAGTCGAGCAATTGAAAAAATATCTGGATTTAGAACATCTGCGTTTTGAAGATAAATTTGATTTTGAAATTACAGTTGATGATTCGCTGGATCCGGAAAGGGTTTTTGTTCCGAATATGATTTTACAGCCTCATCTCGAAAATGCCATTTGGCACGGATTACGTTATTTGGATAAAAAAGGTTTTCTGTCTTTACGATTCGATGTGAAAAATGGAAAAATCATCGTAACCATTGAAGATAACGGAATAGGTTTAACGAAAAGCCGTGAACTCAAAACCACAAACCAAAAAATATACGAATCCCGAGGTTTGAACAACACTAAAGAACGAATTGCGCTTTTGAATGAATTGTATAAAAAGGAAATTACATTTAGAATTGTAGAAAAAGAAGGACTGGAATCTGGTACAATTGTTCAGATTGTTTTTCCATTAATTGACAAAATATGATGACGCTCCAAAAGATAAAAAGTGTAATTGTAGAAGATGAGCTAGCAGCGCGCGAAGTGCTCAAAAATTATTTGAGTAAATATTGTCCGCAGGTTGAGGTTATTGGCGAAGCGCAAAATATCAAAGAAGCTGTTCCGTTGCTTCACGAACTGAACCCACAATTGGTTTTTCTGGATGTCGAAATGCCTTTCGGAAATGCTTTTGATGTTTTGGAAGCTTGTAAAGACTTGCATTTTGAAACCATATTTGTCACGGCATTTTCTGAATATTCGCTTCGAGCTTTGAATCAGAGTGCCGCGTATTATCTTTTAAAACCAATTAGTATTGAAGAGTTGATTGTGGCGGTAAATAAGGTTCAGCATCAAATTATGAATCATGAAATTTTCAATCGAAATAAAATTATTGTTGAGAATTTCCACGAGCAAAAACCAGAAAAACAACAAGTCATTCTTCCAACGCTTGAAGGTTTTGAAGTCGTAAAAATGGAAGAAATCGTACGACTTCGTGGTAACGGAAATTTTACCGATTTGCATCTCAACAACGGAAGCAAAAAAATGGTCTGCCGTTTCCTGAAGCATTTTTCGGAAATTCTGCCATTGCCTTTTATTAGAGTTCATAAATCGCATATTATCAATATCAATTGCGTTAAATCGTATAACAAAGGCGGAATTGTTACACTTAACGACGGTGCTGAAATTGAAGTTTCTCCAACTTACAAGGAAGAGTTTTTAAGGAACTTTAAATAATTAGTTTCCTGCAAGGTTTCCAAAACCTTGTAGGTATAATATGCGTAGAAGTAAAAAGGATAACACCTACAAGGTTTTGAAAACCTTGCAGGAGAAAAAAACTTAGCGTCTTAGCGTCTTCGTGGCAAAACTACAAATCAAATTCATCGTCCACAGACAAAGAATCATTTTTGACTGCAGTAGAATCTGGAGCTTTAATTTTTATAAACGAACGCGCACTTCCTGAAATATAAACGGGTAATTGTCCAAGCGTATCTTCAGGAACTAAAAGCCCTCTTCTGAACATCAAATTCTTTAAGAATTTCTGGTTTTTAATCGCATAATCTTTCAAATTTCCCTGATCATTAAATTGATACATGAATTTTCTTGGCTTCGGAATAATCGTTGCCAGATATAAACACTCATCAATATTTAAATCCGCTGGGCTTTTTTGGAAATAGAAATGACTTGCTTCGCCAATTCCGTATACATTTGGTCCCCATTCGATGATGTTGAAATAGACTTCCAACATTCTTTCCTTGCTTACAATTCGGTTGTTTTCTAAAATGTAAACCAATAGAATTTCTTCAAGCTTTCGCGAAAGTGTCTTTTCTCTTGTTAAGAATACGTTTTTAATCAACTGCATGCTGATGGTACTGGCGCCGCGAGAGAATTTCTTAGTTCTGATGTTTTTCAGAATCGATTGTTTGAAAGCTTCATTTATAAAACCTCGATGTGAGAAGAAAGATGGATCTTCTGTTGTTAAAACACATTTTCTCAAATAAGGAGAAATCTGGTCTAAAGGCGTATAATTCGGATTTGCATTTCCAACCAAAACTGGTCTTTGCAATACATTTTGAATAATAGCACGATAGACAAATTCGCCATTTAGCTTATTTAAATCGGCTTCGCCATATTTCGTGATTCGTAAATCTTCTTTATTTAACTTGCTGTCAAAAACAAGCGTATTCGGTTTGTTTTTGTTGAATTTGAAGTCTAGTTTATAATCGAAGTTTCCAGTCGCCTGCATACCCTGAAAATGCGTAAATAAACCATCTGGAAGCGAAACGATAAAATCCTGCGCTTTCATTTTCGGAATGCCGACTTTTAAAGTATAAACTGTATCTTTTTCGGTATCGTAAGAAATGTACGGACGGACTTTAATTTTATTCAACTGCATAGTTGAAGTGCTGTCGATCGAAATAAAACTGTCTCCCAATAAAAAGCGGTAATCAAAACGGGCATTTTTTATTACGACATCTTTGCTCGCGATTTTTGGATGATTGATTTTAAGATTAGCAATAGAAGTGTAACCGTCGATATGAAGTTCGCTTCCGCTTTTATCAATATTCTGAACATTTAAGCGAATCGAATCGAAGCTTGCTTTTAAGTTATAACGCTGATCCAAATACGGAACACGAATTGCTCCTGTATCGAGATTGAAAAATCGAATATCGGCTTTTTTATTTCTAGGATCTGCAAATCCTTTAATGTTCCAGCGCTGATCAAAATCTTTTGCCTGAACATGAAGATTTGTTTCCAGTTGTTTGTCGCTTAAAACCAGTTTGTTTACAGCAATATTAGTTTGTTTTCCGTTGTCGTCGATTTTGAATTTGAAGTTTTTCAAATCCATATCGGTTGGAACCAAATTCAGAATTTTTGAAATGATTCTGTAAGCAAAAGAAGCATATTTTCGTTTTTCGTTTGATTCTGTTTCTTCCCGGTCTTTTTTTAGAAAAGCATCAAAATTTCGCTTTTTACCTTTTTTTACCAATTGAATATATCCATTATCCACTTTTAAAGTTCCAACCTGAACATCTCCAATCAATAAATTGCTTAAACTAATGCTGGTTTCTACATTTTTTATTTTGACCAGTGTATCAGCATTTATCGGAGCCAAAACAACATCGGTCAATTTTATAGTCGATAATCCATCAAAAGAAGCCGATTCTACAGAAAAATTACTGTTGTACTGTACGGCCATTTTGTGGGTAACTTTGGCAATAGCCTGCTTTAAAAGAGAATTTCGGAAATAGTACAACCCAATGCAAAGCACGAGTATTACTATTCCCAGTATTTTTAGTGCTTTGTATATTTTTTGTTTTGGAAAATTCATAAAGTTAATTTCTTAAAGAATAGAACAGTCTGTGATGTTAAATATTTTTTTCTGCCACGAATTCACGAATTTTTTTTTCCATAAAGATTTAAATATAATTCGTGAATTCGTGGCTAACAAAAAATTACCCAAAAAGAATGCTCGCAACATCTTCAATTTTAGCGACCAATTCGATTTTGATTCCTGTATTTTTTAAAGCAATTTTATTGTATTTGGAAACAAAGATAGTATCAAAACCTAATTTTTCGGCTTCCTGAATACGCTGATCTACTCGGTTAACTGGACGAATTTCGCCAGAAAGACCAACTTCACCTGCAAAACAGAAACCTTTACCAACCGGAATATCTTCATTTGATGATAAAATCGCCGCCACAACGGCTAAATCAATCGCTGGATCATCAACAGAAATTCCTCCAGTTACATTCAGAAAAACATCTTTTGCACCTAAACGAAATCCGGCTCTTTTTTCTAAAACAGCCAGAATCATATTTAGTCTTTTTGCGTTGTACCCTGTTGTGCTTCGCTGAGGTGTTCCGTAAACTGCGGTGCTTACCAAAGATTGAATTTCAATCATCAGCGGACGCATGCCTTCTAGAGTTGTGGCAATGGCAGTTCCGGAAAGTTCTTCGTCTTTATGAGAAATCAGAATTTCTGAAGGATTGCTTACTTCACGCAAACCGCTTCCAAGCATTTCATAAATTCCAAGTTCAGATGTAGAACCAAAACGGTTTTTCAGCGAACGTAAAATTCTATAAATATGGTTCCGATCGCCTTCAAACTGAAGAACAGTGTCTACCATATGTTCTAGAATTTTTGGCCCGGCGATGTTTCCGTCTTTGGTAATATGTCCAATTAAAATAACCGGAATGTTAGTTTCTTTAGCGAATTTTATTAACTCGGCTGTTGTTTCTCTGATTTGAGAAATACTTCCAGCGGTCGATTCGATATAATCGGTATGTAAAGTTTGGATCGAATCGATGATTACGATTTCTGGCTGAATCGCTTCAATCTGTTTGAAAATATTCTGAGTTTTGGTTTCAGTCAAAATGTAACAGTTGTCGCTGTTTGGCGTTATTCTTTCCGCACGCATTTTGATTTGTTTCTGACTTTCTTCTCCAGAAACATATAAAGTTTTATAAGGTAATTTTAATGAGATTTGAAGTAAAAGTGTACTTTTTCCAATTCCAGGTTCTCCGCCTAAAAGTGTCAAAGATCCCGGAACGATTCCGCCTCCTAAAACACGATTCAATTCGCCGTCAGTTGTATCCATTCGAATTTCCTGAGCCGAATCAATTTCGTCAATTTTTAAAGGCCTTGGCGCTTTGTTTGTTGAAGTGGGTTCGCTTTTCCAAGCCACTTTTTCCTGCTTCTGAATAATTTCTTCAGCAATTGTATTCCATTCCTTGCATGCATTGCACTGTCCCTGCCATTTGGAGTATTGAGTGCCACAATTTTGGCAAAAAAAGGAAGTTTTAACTTTTGACATTATTTACTTTTTTTGGCAAGCGTATTCATTTCGTCAATCTTCTCATACATCATGTCTTTGTTCAAATCGCCAATCGGCTCCATTTGTGAAGCATTTTGGTATTTTTTTGATGCATGTTTCGGATCGCCTTGTTTTTCATACATTAATCCTAATTCATATTCTCCCAACATGGCTTTTGGATAATTTACATTTCCAATTTCGGCCATTTTTCCTAATTCGCTATAGGCGTTTCTTTTTAAAATAAGATTTTCTACTACTTTAAAATCGCTTATTCGAACTGGAATCTGAACTCCTAAAACTTCAGACATGTCAGCATATTTTTTTTCTAAGTATTCAGCATAACCTTCTTGAAGAACCGCAATTTTGTCGTTGTATTCGGCAGAATTTATAGGTCGGTATGCTTCAAAAATCTGGTATAATGCACTTGGAATAGAATGTAATACTTCTGTGTAATGCGTAGCACCCTTAAAAACATCGTATTTATAATTCACTAACGGATTATTAGCGATTTTAATATTATTGTTTAATTTTTCAATCGGCTCTTTTATCTTTTTAATGTCACCTTCTCCTGCAGAAAGATAATAGAACACCGGTTTTTTTATTTTAGCAAACTTTTCAGCAATACGCACTTCCATTTTTGGGGCAAGTTCTGGACTTAAGCAGATGTATGCATTAAAAAGGGGCATTTCTTTATACAGATAAAAATTAGCAAAACTTGCTGTTATATCGTGGCCTGCAATAAGTCTGAAAGGGGAGGTACGGTATTTTTTTTCAATATAAGGCACTAATTCTGCTCCGACGAATTCGAAAAATTTGGAACCTTTTTCAAAAGGAAGCCCTTCGTTTTGGTCGATTGTGGTGTCGTCAAAACGTTCTCCATCTTTATTTTGATGAATTCCGATAATGATCATTTCCGGAATATCATCCCAATACGAACCATAACTTACAGCCCCGGAAAAAGGATCAAATAAGTAATCGCCATCCAATAAATAAAGAACAGGATATTTTTTGTCTTTGTTTGCTTCATAAGAAGCCGGAAGTCCAATTGTAATTCTACGCTCTTCTCCCAATTTTTCTGATTTAATATTATCGAACGTTTTTTGGGCAAACGACGAGAATGAAATCAAAAGTGTTAGTAGGTAAACTTTTTTCATGATTTGTGGCATTTCAGTAAATTAAAAATGTATTGAAAATAGTGTAGCAATATACTATTTTATTTGCTTCTTTGTTAAACGGGATCAAAATTGAAGCACAGAAATTTAGGGTCAAAATCCTTTTCGATTGAGACAAAAGAAGAATTCTTTGTACAAAAAGCTTTGGACAAAGAAAGTAAATTCTTAAAAAAGAAAGAATTGGTTTAGGTTAGCGAATTGTCATTTTCGTTAGGGAAAATAATCCACGGTTTGAAGGTCTTCGCTTCTTCAAAATCCAAGGTTGCGTAAGAAATAATGATAATGATATCATCTTTCTGAACTTTTCTCGCAGCTGGACCATTCAAAGTGATTTCGCCTGAGTTTTTCTCACCTTTAATAGCGTAAGTTTCAAAACGTTCGCCATTATTAATGTTCACAATAGATACTTTTTCGCCTTCAATAATGTTTGAAGCTTCCAGTAAAGTTTCATCAATAGTAATGCTGCCAATATAATTTAAATCGGCACCCGTTACTTTAACGCGATGAATTTTTGATTTTATAACTTGAATTTGCATGCTGCAAAGTTAGATTAATTTAATGAAATGGTGTCTATCAGTCTTATAGAATTAACAAATACCGCTATAAATGCACGGTAATTTTTGCCATTCTCTTTCTGATCGATAGGTAAAAGTGTTGATTCGTCAGCAATAACAAAATATTCAAGGTCGAATTCGTTATTGTCTTTGAAAGAATTTTCTACAAATTCCAATGTTTCCTCTGGACTATGATTCTTAAAAATCTCTTTAGCCTCAGTTAATGTTTTGTAGATAATAGCAGCATCTTTTCGTTCTTGTGCAGAAAGGCGTTCATTACGTGAACTCATTGCAAGCTGGTTTTCTTCCCTGAAAATAGGACAGCCAACAACATTTACAGGTAAATCAGCTTTTTCGACCATTTTTTTAACAATTTGAAGCTGTTGAAAATCTTTTTCTCCAAAATAAGCATTGGTTGGAGTGACAATCTCAAAAAGTCTTTTTACAATTGTTCCAACACCATTAAAATGTCCTGGCCTGAATTTTCCTTCCATCTGATTTTCCAATCCGTCGAAATCAAAAGTTTGAGAAACAGTATTTCCTTCATAAATATCTTCGACTGAAGGAGCATATAAAATGATTTTATCACTTAATGTACGCATTTTCTTAATATCCTCATCTAAAGTTCTCGGATATTTTGCTAAATCTTCAGGGTTGTTGAATTGCGTTGGATTGACAAAAATGCTTACAACGGTATCGTCGTTTTCTTTTAGTGAACGCTGCATTAAAGCCAAATGTCCTTGGTGTAAAGCGCCCATTGTTGGTACAAATCCAATAGTTGAATTTGCGGTTTTGATAGTTTTAATATAAGCTATCAAAGCTGCTTTACTGTAGAAAATATGCATTGAGGTATTATTAAAATTTTATGCAAACATAATATATTAGTTATAAACTGCATAAATTTTTGTAATTTTGCGACGTTTTTATTACCAAAATTAAGTAAAATACTATTATGAAAGATAAGAGGATATTATATGTATCATCTGAAGTCGTGCCTTATTTGGCTGAAAATGAGGTTTCTTTAATGTCTTATGACGTTCCGAAAATGATTAATGACCAAGGCGGTCAGATAAGAATTTTCATGCCAAGATACGGAAATATCAACGAAAGAAGACATCAATTACACGAAGTTATCAGGCTTTCAGGGATGAATTTGGTAGTGAATGATTTAGACATGCCGTTGATTATTAAAGTTGCCTCAATTCCGAAAGAGCGAATTCAGGTGTACTTTATAGATAATGATGAATATTTTAAACGTAAAGCAACCTTCGCAGACGAGGAGGGCGTTTTATATCCTGATAATGACGAAAGAGCAATTTTCTTTGCTAAAGGTGTTGTGGAAACTGTTAAAAAATTGAACTGGGTTCCAGATATCATTCACGTTCATGGCTGGTTGGCAGCAATGCTTCCAATTTACATGAAACATTATTATAAACACGAAGCTTTGTTTTCTGAAACCAAAATTATTACTTCTGTTTACGGACAGTCTTTTGATGAGAATTTGGATTTAGAGATGATTAATAAAGTTAAATTTGATGGTGTTCCTCATGATGCAGTATCAGATTTAGAAGTTCCAAATTACGAGAATGTATTAAAAGCGAGTATCCTGCATTCAGATGGAGTAATTATCGCGTCAGAAAATGTTTCCCCAAGTTTAACAAAATTTATAGAATCTTCAGGAAAACCTTTTTTACCTTTCGCCTCGAAAGATGCATTTGCAGACGCATATACAAATTTCTACAGAATGTTTGGACTTTAAATTTTAACCTTATTATAAAACATGTATAATACTTCTTTTATTAAGAAAATTCTTTTAGCTTTAATTATTGTTTTTTTATATTCTTGCGACAAAGATTTCAATGCAATTGGTGATGGTATAGTTGGAGATGATCATTTTGGGCTTGAACCAGAAGAGTATAATGTTTTAGCTTTCAATCAGGAAGTAACTCCAGTTCAATCTAATAATATAGCAATAAATCCCTTGGGGATTTTTGATAATCCGTTGTTTGGTTCTACAACGGCTAATTTTGTAACACAGTTGGGGCTTAAAGAGTATGCGCCAACAATTGGTGAATCTCCAGAAATACAAAGCGTTCAGCTTACTATTCCCTATTTTACTAAGGATAAAACCACTGATGCAGAGGGTAACAGTACTTATAAACTAGATTCTATTTATGGTGGACAAGGTAGTGAATACAAATTAAAATTAAGTGTTTACGAATCAACAATGCAGATGAGAAATACTTATTTCAGTGGTGGTTCTCAATTGTTTCAATATTATTATACAGATCAGGATAATGATTTTTTTAGTATTGCTAATAAAAGTGTTTTATTAAATGACGGTGGCGTTTCAGAAAATGAGCAGTTCTTTTTTGATGCGAATGAAATAAGAGTCGAAACTACTGATGACCAAGGAGTGAAGACAACTACAAGAACAGCTCCTCAAATGACTTTGAATCTTAATAAACAGTTTTTTCAAGATAAAATATTAAAGGCGGTGGCTTCAAAGCTTTCTACGGAGGATCTTTTTCAGGAATACTTCAGAGGATTATACTTTAAGGTCGAAAAATCTGGAAGTTCTCCTTCAAACATGGCTTTGCTTAATTTTACAGAAGGAAAAATTACAATAAAATATAAAGCAAAAACAGCTTCTACTACGGATGATGCTAACGCAACAGAAGATAAAGAACTTGTGGTGCTTTTAAAAACTGGTGTTTCAACAGGTATAGCAAATACAGCAAGTTTTCTTCAAAACACTAGGAATGCTGATTATGAAAGTGCAATTACAAATGTAAATAAGACTGAAGGAGATGAAAGGCTTTATTTAAAAGGAGGTCAAGGATCTGTTGCAGTGATAAAACTTTTTGATCAAACAGACGTTATTAGTTATGATGCTAATGGAGAGGTTAAAAGCGGAGCAAATCAAGTTCCTGACCAATTAGATGAGATCAGAAATAATGTTACAAAGAAAAATTGGAAAGTAAACGAAGCTAATCTTGTTTTTTATATCGATGCTGATAAAATGGCTAATACAAAAGAACCGCAGAGAGTTTATCTGTATGATTTAACTAATAATATTGTATTGGCAGATTATGCAACAGAAGATGTTACGCTTAACGGTTTGATTACACTTGATTCTAATAAAAAAGGGAAGTATTATAAAATGAGAATTACGAGCCATATTCGTAATCTTATAAAAGATTCTACCTTAAAAAATGTTAATTTAGGACTCGCTGTTTCTTTAAGTTCGGGTGTAACTGCTTCAAATGTATTGAAGAATAAAGCTCTGATTAAAGATAATGCTGATCCTAAACTTGTAGAATATTTTTCTCAAACACCAAGAACATCGGTGATGAGTCCTCTGGGGACAGTTTTGTACGGTGGAAAAACTTCTGCTGGTGATAAAAGATTGAAACTCCAGATTTACTACACGAAACCAAATTAATAAATATATATGTGTGGAATTGTTGGATATATCGGTCATAGAGACGCATATCCTATTGTAATCAAGGGTTTAAAACGTCTTGAATACAGAGGTTATGATAGTGCCGGTGTTATGCTATATGACGAAGAGTCTGGCATAAAGGTTTGTAAAACAAAAGGTAAAGTTTCTGATCTTGAAGCCAAAGCAAGTGAAGGTTTTACTATTAATGGAAATATTGGAATTGGGCATACACGTTGGGCAACACACGGAGTTCCAAATGATGTAAACTCACATCCCCATGTTTCTAACTCAGGGGATTTAGTAATTATCCATAACGGAATTATTGAAAATTACGCTCCTTTAAAAGAAGAATTGATAAAAAGAGGCTATACTTTTAAATCAGATACAGATACAGAAGTTTTAGTTAATTTAATAGAAGAAGTTCAAAAGAAAGAAAATATTAAATTAGGTAAAGCTGTTCAGGTTGCGCTTAACCAAGTGGTTGGAGCGTATGCAATTGCTGTTTTTGATAAAAAAAATCCAAACGAACTTGTGGCGGCGAGATTAGGAAGTCCGCTGGCGATTGGTGTTGGAGAGAATGAGTATTTTGTTGCTTCTGATGCTTCACCATTTATTGAGTATACTTCTAATGCAGTTTATTTAGAAGATGGAGAAATGGCTAATATCAGACTTCATAAGCCAATCAAAATCAGAAAAATTAAAGATGACTCTTTGGTAGATCCTTATATTCAAGAACTTCAAATGAATTTGGAGCAGATTGAAAAAGGTGGGTACGATCACTTTATGTTGAAAGAGATCTACGAACAGCCAAGTGTTATTAAAGATACTTACAGAGGAAGGCTTCATGCTAACGAAGGAATTGTTCAAATGGCCGGTGTCGAGGATAATTTGGAGAAATTCTTAAATGCAAAACGTATTTTAATAGTTGCCTGTGGTACTTCTTGGCATGCAGGTTTGGTTGCGGAATATATCTTTGAAGAATTTACGCGTATTCCAGTAGAAGTAGAATATGCTTCTGAGTTCCGATACAGAAATCCAATTATTAATAAAGACGATGTGGTAATTGCTATTTCTCAGTCTGGTGAGACTGCAGATACAATGGCGGCTATCAAATTAGCTAAAGAAAATGGAGCTTTTGTATTTGGCGTTTGTAACGTAGTAGGATCTTCTATTTCAAGAGAAAGCCATGCAGGTGCTTATACGCACGCAGGACCGGAAATTGGGGTGGCTTCAACAAAAGCATTTACAACTCAGATTACTGTTTTAACAATGATTGCCTTGAAACTTGGAAAAGCAAAAGGCACATTATCAAATACAGATTTCCATACTTACCTTCAGGAGCTAGAAATTATTCCTGAAAAAGTTGCGGAAGCATTAGAGACTAATGATAAAGCGAAAGAAATTGCTGCTGCATTTAAGGATTCGCCAAACTGTCTTTATTTAGGGCGTGGATATAATTTCCCAGTTGCTTTAGAAGGTGCTTTAAAACTAAAAGAGATTTCATACATCCATGCAGAAGGATATCCTGCTGCAGAGATGAAACACGGCCCAATTGCTTTGATTGATGAGCAAATGCCAGTTATTGTAATTGCTCCAAAACAAGGACATTACGATAAAATTGTAAGTAATATTCAGGAAATCAAATCAAGAAGCGGAAAAATCATCGCTGTAGTTACAAAAGGTGATATTCAAGTTCGCGAATTGGCAGATTATGTTATTGAAATTCCAGAAACTTCAGATGCATTGTCTCCATTAGTTACAACTATTCCGTTACAATTACTTTCCTACTATATTGCGGTTATGAGAGGATGTAATGTGGATCAGCCACGTAACTTGGCAAAGTCAGTTACGGTAGAATAGATTTTATTTTAAATAAATATGTTAAAAAAGCGAGATTTAGGTCTCGCTTTTTTTTATTGTCATAATTTTTTTTCTGTATGTGTATTTTTATGAATTTTTCAATTTTTTTGATAAAAATTTATATGTATGCATAGTATATTGGTTTTTCTTCTGTGTTTCTTTGTTTTTATTCTAAGAAATTGAATTACCAAATAGTTAAAATATTGTAAAAAATGATGTCAAATATTAATTTTATTTAACGTTTTTTTATACATATTAAAATATTTGCTTATTTTGGCTATATATACTAACGAAAAAACTAACCCAAATGAGAGTCTACTTGCTAATTATGTTGTTGTTCAGCGGAATATCTTTTGCGCAGAATACAATAACAGGTTCGGTTACAGATGGTAACAAACAATCTATTCCTGGTGCTAATGTTGTTGTTGTCGGGGAAAACAGTGGTACGTCTACTGATTTTGATGGATCCTTCAAATTGACTACAAGTTCTAAACTGCCTTTTTCTTTAAAAGTCTCGGCAATAGGATTTGAATCAAAAACAATTAATGTTACTTCGGCAAATCAAAAAGTAAATGTAGTTTTAAAAGATGAAGAAACTAAATTGGATGAAATTGTAGTTTCGGCATCTAGAACACCTGAAAGGGTTATTGAATCGCCGGTTACAATCGAACGTATGGGGCTTCAGGAGATTAAGAATACTACGGCTCCAACTTTTTATGACGGTTTAGAAAACTTGAAAGAGGTGAATTTTAATACGAGTAGTATTTCTTTCAAGTCGATAAATACCCGTGGTTTTGCTACTGTAGCAAATACTCGTTTTATGCAGTTGGTTGACGGAATGGATAACTCTTCTCCAGCATTGAATTTTGTTTTAGGAAACCTTATTGGTATTTCAGATATCGATGTGGCTAGTGTTGAGTTGCTTCCAGGAGCATCTTCTGCGCTTTATGGTGCAAACGCCTTTAACGGGATTATGTTTATGACGAGTAAAAGCCCTTTTACAAATGAAGGAATAAGCGTTTATTATAAATATGGTCAGACAAGTCAAGATGCGGCGGGTACAAATGATTATAATGATTTTGGAATTAGAGCAGCAAAAGCTTTTACCAAACATTTTGCAATGAAAGCTAATTTTACTTACATGGAGGCCAGTGAGTGGATTGCAAATGATGCTAGAAGTATGACTGGAGGTTCTGTTGGGCATGCAATGAATCAGAATTATGATGGTTTGAATATCTATGGGGACGAGGTTACGACATTTATTCCGAATGTTGGACAGGTTAGTAGAACAGGATATCGTGAACAAGATTTGACTGATAATAAAGTTCAGAGTATGAAAGCGGACTTTAGTGCTCACTTTAAACCTTGGGCAAATGATACAGAATTTATTTTACAATATAAAATTGGTACAGGAAGTACAATTTATCAAGGAGCAAACCGATATGCTTTGAAAGACTTCTTAATGCAGCAAGGTAAATTTGAAGTAAAAGGGAAGAACTTTTTTGGGCGTGTTTATTTTACAAGTGAAGATGCTGGAAATTCGTATGATATGAGATTTGCGGCATGGAATGTTAACAGAGCTGCTAAATCAGATCAAGAATGGTTTACAAATTACGCTACTGCTTATCAATATGCTGGCGCTGTTATGGGGACTAATGCAAACGAATCTGCTGCTATAGCAAGAAATTTTGCAGATTATAATGTGTTGCCTGCGCAGATATCATTTATTCCGCAGCCAACAGGTTCTGCAAGATTTGAACCAGGTTCTGCGCAATTTAATAGTGCATTGAAAACTGTGGTTGCAAATCCTGATTTAACTCAGGGGGCTAAATTTATTGATCACTCTAAGTTGTACCATTCAGATGTGAATTATAATTTCAAGGATATAATAAAATGGGCTGAAATTCAGGTAGGAGGTTCTTGGAGAAAATATGTAATGGATTCAGAAGGAACAATTTTTACAGATTATGATGGTCCAATCGAATATAAGGAATATGGTGCGTATGCTCAATTACAGAAAAAATTCTTAGATGACAGATTGAAATTTACAGGATCTTTACGTTATGATAAAAGCCAGAATTTTGATGGAAATATTTCACCGAGAGTTTCTTTTGTGTATTCGGCAGGAGCGTCAAAAAATCATAATTTCAGATTGTCTTATCAGACAGGTTTCCGTAACCCAACTACGCAGGATCAATATATTGGTTTGGATTTAGGGCCATTTGCGTTAATTGGTTCGGCTCCAGAAAACTTAGATCGTTTTCAGGAAACAGTAAATGTTAGTGCTGCGGGACAAGCGCAAGGACATCCGGCTACAGTTAATATGTCAGGGCAAAATGCTTATAATAATGCTTATACAGTAGCTTCTGTTCAGGCTTTTGCTGCTTCAGGTAGTGTTGGAGATTTGCAAATTGCTGATATTGGTCTAGTAAAACCTGAGCAAGTTCAGGCTTTTGAAGCAGGATATCGTACAGTGGTTCAAAATGATTTGTCTGTGGATTTGAATGCTTACTACAATATTTATAATGACTTTATGAATACTGCAAGAGTTATTTCTCCATATTATGGAACAGTGGGTACGCCGGAATCTTACCAGGCTCTTGCGTTTGGAGACAGAAGAGTGTATCAAGTTTATACTAATACAACTGCTCAGATTTCTTCTTTTGGTTTTGGGGCAGGATTGTCTAAAAAAGTGTATAAAGATTTTGAGGTTGGAGTAAACTATAACTATGCACAGTTTAATTTTAATCAGGCAGATGATCCAGATTTCGTAGCAGGATTTAATACTCCAAAGCATAGAATCAAAGCTTCTTTAGGAAATGCAAAAGTGATTAAAAACTTAGGTTTTAATGTAAATGTAAGATGGAATTCTGAGTATTTATGGGAGTCTTCTTTTGGAGATGGTATGATACCAGAAAATACAGTTCTTGATGCTCAAGTAAATTATGCACTTCCAAAATGGAAATCTGTTATTAAGGTTGGGGCTACAAACCTTTTTGGATCAGATTATCTACAGGTAATTGGTGCTGGTATGATTGGTCAAATGTGGTTTGCTTCTTGGACAATTAATCCGTAATGATAATTGATTTGCAGGAGAAAGTGGTAATAATTTAAAAATGAATTAAGATGAAAAAAAATATAAAATGGCTCTTTTTGGTTTCTTTAACCATTATGGCTTCGTGTAATAATGATGATAATGACGCACCTGTAGAAGTGCCAGTGGTTCCTGGTTCTGCGGTTTTTACAAAGTATATTGCTTTAGGAGATTCTTTTGCGGCGGGCTATAGTGATAATGCGTTGTTTAAAAAAGGACAGGAGAATTCATATCCAAATATATTATCGCAGCAATTTGCTGCTGCAGGAGGAGGAGCTTTTACACAGCCACTAATGAATGATAATATTGGAGGGTTGTTGTTGGGAGGAAATGTAATAGCTGGTACGCGTTTGTATTTTGATGGGCCAACTCAGACGCCTGTAAATGTGACGGGAAAACCAACTACAGAAGTTACAGCTCATCTAACGGGTACATTTAATAATTTGGGTGTTCCAGGTGCTAAAAGTTTTCATTTATTAGCTACAAATTATGGAAATGTTGCAGGTGTGGCAACTGGTGCTTCGAATCCTTATTTTGCAAGATTTGCAAGTACTTCCTCGACAACTGTTATAGCTGATGCAGTAACTCAGGATCCAACTTTTTTCTCTTTGTTTATTGGAGGGAATGATGTTTTAGCGTATGCAACTTCTGGAGGTACAGGCAAGGATCAAACAGGAAACCCTAATCCAGCTACTTATGGAAGTAATGATATTACGGATCCAGCGGTTTTTGCCTCGGTATATGGTAATTTAGTAACGGCTTTAACTGCAAAAGGAGCTAAAGGGGTTGTGGCAAACTTACCATACATTACGGCTTTGCCTCATTTTACGACAGTTCCTTACAATCCGTTAACGGCTAAAGTTATAGGGAAGAATAATGAAGCGGTGGGTGTGGCAACTATAAAAGCACTTAATGCACAGTTGTATGGTCCGTTGAAACAAGCGCTTACTGCTTTTGATGCAGGGGATAGAATTAATTTACTTTCTGAAACAGGGGCGAGTCCTTTGTTGATAAAAGATGAAACGTTGACTAATTTATCTGCGCAATTAACCGTAGCGTTTACGCCTACATTAGGAGCACAGAACGCAGCTTTTTATGGTGCTATTTTTGGACAAGCTAGACAAGCAAAATCTACTGATTTAGTTGTGCTTACTACGAGAGCGGATATTGGTACTGCTCCAACAGCAGCAAATTCTGGGATTGGAATTGCTCCTCCGGCTCCACTAAACGCGTTTGGTATATCATATCCTTTACAGGATAAACATGTGTTAATTCCAACAGAAATCGCAGAGATTAAAAAAGCTACAGATGCTTATAATGTAACAATAGATGCTGTTGCTAAAGAAAAAGGACTGGCATTTGTCGATACGAAAGCAACTTTAACACAACTAGCTAATGGAGGAATTAGATTTGGAAACTTTACAATGAGTTCTTCTTTTGCAACTGGTGGTGCTTTCTCTTTAGATGGAGTTCATCCAAGTGCAAGAGGTTATGGTTTAATTGCTAATATCTTTATAGATGCTATCAATGCGAAATATGGTTCGACATTGCGCCATGTTGATTTAGGAGTTTATCCAATTCAATATTCAGCTACGTTACAATAAGAAATAAAACAAATTTGATGTAAAAACCGCTCATTTTATAAAATGAAGCGGTTTTTTCTTTTATTAAAAAAATGCTGTTTTTGTTATTTTTTGGGTCAGTTTTATGAATCAAACAAAATCATGCTATTTTTTATGAAAAAAAAATTGATTTTATATTTTAAAAAATTATCTTTGCGCTCTGAAAAAAGAGGTATTTTCGATAAACCTAAATAGCTATTTAATAAATACATAAGTAATGTCAAAAGTAATAGGAAAAGTTGCTCAAATCATTGGACCAGTAGTAGACGTAGTTTTCAACGGTAAAGATGTTGAACTTCCAAAAATTTATGATTCTCTAGAAGTCACTAAAAAAGACGGAACAATTTTAGTTCTTGAAGTACAATCTCATATTGGTGAAAACACTGTTCGTACCATTTCTATGGATTCAACAGATGGTTTAAGCAGAGGATATGAAGTAGTTGGAACTGGAAATCCAATCCAAATGCCAATCGGTCCAGACGTATATGGACGTTTATTTAATGTTGTTGGAGATGCAATTGACGGTTTAGGTGAGTTACCTAAAACTGGAGAAAACGGTCTGCCAATTCACAGACAGGCTCCTAAATTCGAAGATTTATCAACTTCATCTGAAGTTTTATTTACAGGTATCAAAGTAATCGATTTGATCGAGCCTTATGCAAAAGGAGGTAAAATTGGATTGTTTGGTGGTGCTGGTGTTGGTAAAACAGTATTGATTCAGGAGTTGATCAACAATATCGCAAAAGGTCACGGTGGACTTTCAGTATTCGCTGGAGTAGGTGAAAGAACACGTGAAGGAAATGACTTGCTTCGTGAGATGTTAGAGTCAGGAATTATTAAATATGGTGATGATTTCATGCACTCTATGGAAAATGGAGGATGGGATCTATCTAAAGTAGATATGCCAGGAATGAGAGAGTCTAAAGCTACTTTCGTTTTCGGACAAATGAATGAGCCACCTGGAGCTCGTGCACGTGTGGCACTTTCAGGATTATCTATCGCTGAGTACTTCCGTGATGGAGCTGGATCAGACCAAGGAAAAGACGTATTATTCTTCGTTGATAATATCTTCCGTTTTACACAAGCAGGTTCTGAGGTATCAGCACTTTTAGGTCGTATGCCATCTGCGGTAGGTTACCAACCAACATTGGCAACTGAGATGGGTGCAATGCAAGAGCGTATTACCTCTACAAACAAAGGATCTATTACATCTGTACAAGCTGTTTACGTTCCTGCGGATGACTTAACTGACCCTGCGCCAGCTACAACTTTCGCGCACTTAGATGCTACAACAGTATTATCTCGTAAAATTGCTGAGTTAGGTATTTATCCAGCGGTTGACCCGTTAGATTCTACTTCAAGAATCTTAACTCCACATATCTTAGGAGATGAGCACTACAACTGTGCACAAAGAGTTAAAGAGATTCTTCAAAAATACAAACAATTACAAGATATCATCGCGATCTTAGGTATGGAAGAGTTATCTGAAGAAGATAAACTTGCAGTATCTAGAGCACGTCGTGTACAGCGTTTCTTGTCTCAGCCATTCCACGTAGCAGAGCAATTTACAGGTATTCCGGGTGTATTAGTTGATATTAAAGATACTATCAAAGGATTTAACATGATTATTGATGGTGAGTTAGATCACCTTCCAGAAGCAGCTTTCAACTTGAAAGGTTCTATTCAAGATGCAATCGAAGCTGGAGAGAAAATGTTAGCTGAAGCATAATCAAGCATAGCTTGACAAACATCAAAAAATAAAAATTCCAAATTCCAAAATTGGGATTTGGAATTTTATAATTTGGAACTTAAAAAAAAGTTATGATTTTAGAAATAGTATCACCAGAAGCTAAATTATTTTCAGGAGAAGTAACTTCGGTTACTTTACCAGGAGTTGATGGAAGCTTTCAGATTTTGAATCATCACGCGCCGATTGTTTCTATTTTAGAAAAAGGAACAATTAAAATTGCAGCTCCAAGCTTCAGTTTTTCTAAGGATGCAGCTGAAAAATTCACGAGAGTAAATGACCAAACTTATACTTTAGAGATTAAGTCAGGAACAATCGAGATGAAAAACAATAAAATTATTGTTTTAGTGGACTAAGACAATTTTAAAATAAGTTAAAAGCCAGACAGTATTTGTCTGGCTTTTTTTATTTTTCTACTTTTGAAGTATTAAAATCTCTTTATAAAATATTGATACTATGATAAAAGCTCAGTAAGCTTTTGTCTTTTCCGCTTTATTGGATTAATAAAGCGAAAATTATTTATGTCAAATTTTATGAAGAATACTTATGAAAAATATATCAAAAATTGCTGTTCTGGGCGGCGGTGGAAAAACTGGAAATTATCTTGTAAACCAGTTATTGAAAGAAGGATTTAGTTTGAAACTTTTACTTAGAAATCCTGAAAAATTCGAAATAGAGAATAATAAAATTGAAATCATCAAAGGTGATGCTCTCCATTTTGAAAACATAAAATCATTATTAAAAGATTCTGATGCTGTTTTAAGTACTATAGGTCAAAGAAAGGACGAGCCTTTAGTTGCAAGTGAAGTAACAAATTATATTTTGAAAGCAATGAGTGAATTCGGAATTGATCGATATGTTTTGCTGGCAGGCCTGAATATTGATACTCCTTTTGATAAGAAAAGCCCAAAAACGATAATGGCAACAGATTGGATGAAAGCTAATTTTCCAATTATTCAGGAAGATCGTCAAAAAGCCTATCGACTTTTAGAGGAAAGTAATGTCAATTGGACACAAGTTCGTGTTCCTTTTATTGAGTTTATAGACCATAGTTCTGAAATAACAGTAAGTTTAGAAGATTGTTTAGGAGATAAAATTACTGCTTTAGATATTTCGAAGTTTATGATTAAAGAGATGATGGAATCTAAATATAGCAGACAATCGCCTTTTATTAGTACTTTGTAAAAACTAAATTTATAACTGCGGATCAACTCGATTCGCAGTTTGTTTTGTTCCAACTTCAATTTTGTAAATTTACCTTATGAAACTTCCTGAAAATCTAAATCAGAAACTTGAGAATTGTAAACGGAGTAATACTTTTCGAAAATTGCCGGTTTTTAATAATCTGGTCGATTTCTCTTCTGATGATTATATTGGTTTTTCAAAAGCCGAAATTATTTTTAGGCAGGTACATGTTTATTTAGTCGAAAATGAAATTTTTCAAAATGGGGCTACGGGTTCTAGATTGATTTCTGGGAATCATTCACTTTATCAAATTACAGAGGACTTTATTGCTGATTTTCATAGTGCAGAAATGGCTTTAATTGTTAATTCGGACTATGATGCCAAGGTTGGCTTTTTCGAAGCTCTAATGCAGGAAAATGATGTTGTTTTGTACGATGAATTATGTCATGCTCTGATAAGGGAGGGAATTGAAATGTCAAAAGCTATATCATTTAAATTTATTCATAATGATATTGAAGATTTAGAACAGCTTATTCTTAGATTCCCAAATTCAAATGTTTATATTGTTGTAGAAAGTGTTTTTTCTTTAGATGGTGATAGTCCTAATTTGGAAGAATGGATTATGCTTTCAGAAAAGTACAACTGTTATTTTATTGTTGATGAATCATTCGCTCTGGGAGTTTTTGGAGAAAAAGGGGAAGGTTTGATTCAGTATCTGCAATTGCATAATCATGTTTTTGCCAGAATTATAAGTTTTGGAAAAGGTCTAGGATGTTATGGCTCAGTTATTTTAGGTTCGTTGGAACTGAAAGAATATCTAGTTAATTTCTCAGAAAATTTGATGGAGAGTGCAGCTTTGTCTCCACATTCGGTTGCAACAATTTTGATGGCTTATCAGCAGTTGAAAATTGAAAATGAAGCGATCAGAAAGCTTCGTGAAAATGTTGTGTTTTTCAATCAACAGAAAAATTTACTTGGTCTGAAACCAATGTTTGTTCATAGTAAATCGGCTATACATGCTGCTATTGTGCCAGGTTATGAGAATATAAAGCAATTGAGCGAAGAACTTCAGAATAAAGGTTATGATGTACAATCAATTCTGCCTCCATTGGTTCCTGAAGGACAGGAACGGCTTCGTTTGTGCCTTCACAGTTATAATTCGCAAGAAGAAATTAATCGTGTTTTAGAATTGATTAGGGATTTTATTTTTTAAATCAAAAAAAACACTTCGTAAAGTATTGTATTTATTAGGCTTTTGAATAAAGCCTAATTTTTTTTTGTAACGTTTTCATTGTTTGATTACTTACGAGCTGTAATCAAATAAACTAAAATAATTATGAAAACAACAGCAGTTTTTTCTAAAGAAAAAATATACAATCTTGTCTTTTTTTCTTCAATAGGATTTATTCTGGGTTTAGTAAGTTTCTTTTTAATCAAAATTCTCAGCATCATTTTATTAGTTTTACTTATTACAGTTTTGTGGAAGAAAAATAATAAGTAATATAGAGGAGTTTCAGTCATCAATCAAAAAAAATATTTATAACATCAATGCTATTAATGATGAAAAAAGTTTGTTTTTAGTAGTTAAGCTCAGTATATTTTGCTAAAGCTGAAATTAATTTATGGAGAAAAATGAACATAGTGTAAAACCAATCATGAATTAAGATTGTTTTGAAAGAAAAAGAACAAGAGTTTTTAAATCGGATAGAAAGCCACAAAGGGATTCTGTATAAGGTTTCAAAGATGTACATGGACAATCATGATGATCAACAAGATTTGTTTCAGGAAATTGTCTGCCAGCTTTGGAAATCATACGATACATTTCGTAACGAAAGTCAGTTTTCGACTTGGATGTACAGAGTTGCAATAAACACTGCAATAGTTTTTTTGAGAAAAGAAAAGCGAAAGGTAGATAAATATGAAATTGCTTCAGAGAATATTAAAGAAGATGAAAGCGATTCGCATATAAAAGAAAGTCAGTTGGATCATTTTTATAAAGCAGTTCAAAAACTGGAAAAAATTGATAAGGCTATAATTTTCTATCAACTAGAAGGTTTTTCACATAAAGAAATAGGGGAGAATCTTGGTATTTCTGAGGGAAATGCTAGAGTAAAATTAAACAGAGCCAAAGAAAAAATAAAAGAAATAATTAAAAATCAAGGGTATGGATTTTAACGATATACAAAATGCATGGAATAACGAAAAAACGGAAAACGTTATGCTGCCAACAAATTTGGAGAAGATTCAATCAGCGAATACGCCATTAGATAAAATTAAAAAAAATCTAAGAATAGAGTTTGTTTATCAGACTTTTGCAATTATTTCGATTGGATTTGTTCCTTTAATCTGTGGCTTTTCATCAAAAGCAGCTTTTTTCTTTTATTTGCTTTTCAGTCTGTTTGTAGCAGTTTGTGTTTACTATTTAACAAAGCTTTATTTTTTTTATAAACGATTGAATAATATAACCTTGAAAACAAAAGACAGTTTGTATGAAACGTATTTTGATATTAGATTAAACATGGAGCTTTATAAAACATTTGGTTTTGCATTAACGCCATTTCTAGTTTTGTATTTATTAGGTTTTTACTATTACAGGTTTTCTAAAATACCGGGCTTTTTTGATTTAGAGTTTTCTAATAGTGAATTGATAGGTTTTTTTGTAATAGTGGTTTTTGTTGTGCTTTCTATGGGAGTTTCACTGGAATTATGGGTACATCATTTTTATGGGAAGTTTGCAAAAGAAATAAAAAAAGTAATTGACGAATTAAAAGAGGAATAAAAAACAGAAAACCCATCTTTAAAGATGGGTTTTCTGTTTTTTAATAATGATTAGGAATATTAATTCATTATTGCTTTTTTATTTGATGTGTATCCGTTTTGAAGATTAACCTTTATCAATAAGACCTGATTTCCAGTTTGTAAATTTGAAATTTCTAAATCGGCGCTATTGACTTTTTCTTTATGGAAAATCTTTTGACCTAAAAGGTTGTAAACTGTTACGTCATTGATTAATTCTTTTGAAGAAGAGACTTGAACAATTTTGTTTTTAATAGAAACTAAAACACCATCCTCGCTATTTTCAAAGTCGTCTACTCCCAATGTCTTGTCCGTGTAACGCATTACAAAACGGCTGTTGAATGTTCCTGCCGCAGATGTAAAGGTGTAATCTGCAAGACGAAGGTTGGTTGTTTTTCCGGCTGTTTTATCTTCTAAATAAATATCCTGTCCGTTATTGAAAATTCCGTCCGCATGATCGATTGAAATAGTATAGTCGCCTTGGTTTGCAACCATGTATCCAAATGTAACAACATCTGTATTAACAAAAGGAAGTGCACGTCCCTGTATGATTAATTTTTTAGACGAATTAATGCTATAAAAATCTGCCAGAGTATTTGCTGACATTGATACGGCATCGAAATCAGCATCCAGTGTGTTGGTTGCTCCTGTAGCATACCCAACAAGAACCTGCTTGAAAACATCTTTTTTATCGGACATATTCAGCCAGATGCGGTGTCTTTCAATACCTGATGCTGCTGTCTTGAAGAACTGCGAATTCTCGCCTGTTTCACGCTGGCCGTTGTTAAAAACTATAGTATTTGCCGGAGGTTTTATGATGAAGCCCTGTGTTGCCGCAATATATCCGTCAAAAGTAGTTCCATTGCCGACCTCAATACTTCCCATACTGTTAACTGCTACGAAATCGTCGTTGTAGTGATACAGTCCATCTGCACCTTTCACTGGAAGATTCACGTGTGCCCAGAAATATAATGTTCCAACACCTGAATTATCGGCTAAAAACTGGGCTGAATTTATGGCAGAAGGATATGGATTTCCGATCAGGTTCCATTTCCCTTGAGCAACAGTTACATTGATGTCCCCGTTATTAGGAACACCTTTAAATACTGCTGTAAAATTTTCTCGGACTGTTAATGAAACAGTCTGGGGAGCCCTGATGCTGTAGCCGTAACCGGTAAGCATTTCTTTTTTTCCGTTATAAATAATTTCCCAGGCTGATGCCGGACCGCTGGTATTAAGATAGAAGTATTTATCGAACAAAGTCAGCGGAGATAAATTGTACATTTCAAAACCTGCTTTTTCAACCGGCATTGACCAGTAGGTTGCATCGTAACGGCGTACAGAAGTCTGTCTCTCATAGACTATTTCTCCCACATTCGCCACATTATCTTTCTGTTTTAAACTAGAACCGCTTCTAAAAACCAGTTTGCCATTTGATGTTACTGTTTTGGTAATATTTAAAGTTACTCCTGCCGGAATTAGAACGATTGGGTCTGATGCTCCATTTGGAACATTAATGGTAAGCGAGCAGGCATCAATATTAGTGGCTAGAGGATTTCCGACTGCAGAATTTATAATTACGCTTTTAGAGATAGTAGGTGGGCCATTTGACCAGGTAGAACCATTCCATATAGTGGTAGAATCATCACCAATAGATGTAGCAACTGTTGTGGGTGAATTACAACCACCGATGCTTACTCTAAATGAGTAAGATCCAACAGTTAAATCAGGTACAGTAAAAGTAGATCCTGTACCATTGTAAGTAGTGGAGGCATGTCCTGTTTGAGTTATCAGCCAAGTTCCTGAAGTGGGAAGGTTGGTTAAATCTATACTGCCTAAGCTTGGACAAGTAACATTATGCACAGCACTGATTGTCGGTGGTGCTAACAAAATAGTTGTAGTTGGTAAATTATTGTTATAGTCGTCACCTGAAATGTCTGTAACAGTATTCAATGCTGGATCTGTTCCCGTTACTGTGGCTGAATTTGTTATTCTTCCTGCAGTAACATCATTGGCTGTAATGGTGTAAGTCGCATTTATTGTTGCGGTTTCGCCTACTGCCAAACTTGAAATGTGATTACTTGCGAATGTAACTCCAGGCATAGGATCCGAAACGCTGATATCGGTAATAGGAACTTCCCCAGTATTTTTGATGTCAAAATTATACGTAATAACGTCGCCAGCTTTACCACATGATGATAATGTAGCTTTTTTAATCATGCTTAATTCGGCAATTTTTAGAGATTTTGTATTTACAGCAATAAAAGCACAATCTGAGTTTCCAGAAAAAACTACCACAAAACGATCAACCTGGGCAGCATTTGTACTGTTGATTCCAAAAGAACTGGTTTCGAGACCCAGCATTCTAATTTCGCGATTATCTGCTGCGACAAAAGCTGGAGCACCATTGCTGGCTCTAAATAAATCTAAACTATAGGTTCCAATTACTGTTACAGAACCAAAATTTACAGAGATTTCATTACCTACAGTATGGCCAGCAGCATCAACAAACTTAAAGACGTCGGCTGTTCCTCCAGTAGCTGCAACTTGGGTGATTAATATGTCTGGAATATCATCATTTATTCCTGTTAAGTTTAAATTGTTTGTTCCAATTTTAAACTCTGCCATGCCAGGTGCAATGTTTGCAATACCAGTTCCTAAACTTAATCCATTAGCACCATCAGTAAGTCTAGCGGCAAGTTCTGCGCCAGAGGCACTGCTTCCTGCCATCGCGGGAGTCAAAATTCTATTAGTAGCGGATTCATCAATCATTGAGCCTTGTAGAAAATAGGTGTCTACAGTAAAACCTAAAGATTGAATTTTTAAAGCTCTATACCGTTGCGCGTCAAAAGAAACGCTGTTGGCCGTTAATTTAGCATCATCTACACCCGTGGAGAATGTTTTTCCTCTCCACTGAAAAGCTAACAAGTTATTTTCTCTGTCTGGACGATTATTAGCTGCTGTCGCTGCGTTTGAAGTCCAATATCCTGTTCCATTTCTGTTCCAGTCGGTATGGATTCGGGTTATGGTATTGCTTTGACCTAAAACTTTTATTGATATTAAAAAAAAGAAAAGGCTAATTTTTTTTAATAATAAAGAACGAAAATTCAATGGCTTTTTTGTGCTCATGAAGTTTTTACGGTTAAGATTGGTTAATAATGGGGTTGTTTTTGGGTATGCTTTTTTTAATATTTAATAGTGTTTAATTATGAAAAAATCCGACATTGATTAGATGCCGGATTTATGTTTCCTATTGCTATAGATTAGTTAAAGATGATTTTTTTGGTAACTGTCGCGCCATTTTCTAAAATAACTTTTACCAATAAAACTTGATTGCTAGATTGTAAGTTTGAAATCTGTAAATCATTAGAATCAATTTTATTGTTAGTGTAAAGCGACTGTCCGCCTATGTTATAAATCTGTACTTCACTGATATTTTGGACAGCAGAATTTACATTTATGATTTTAGATTTAACAGAAACCAATACACCGTCCTCGCTATTTTCAAAATCATCAACTCCCAATGTTTTATTAGTGTAACGCATTACAAAACGGCTGTTGAATGTTCCTGCAGCAGATGTAAAGGTATAATCTGCAAGACGCAGGTTGGTTATCTTTCCAGTTGTTTTGTCTTCTAAATAAATATCCTGTCCGTTATTGAAAATTCCGTCTGCGTGATCAATTGAAATTGTGTAATCGCCTTGTTTTGCAACCATGTATCCAAACGTAACGACATCTGTATTAACAAAAGGAAGCGTGCGTCCCTGAATCACTAATTTTTTAGATGAATTAATACTGTAAAAATCCACAAGGGTGTTTGAAGACATTGATACAGCATCGAAATCAGCATCCAGTGTATTGGTTGCTCCAGTTGCGTATCCTACCAGAATTTGTTTGAAAACATCTTTTTTATCGGATATATTTAGCCAGATACGATGTCTTTCAACACTTGATTCAGCCGTTTTAAAGAATTGACTGTTATTACCTGCTTCACGCTGTTTGTTGTTATAGACTATTGTAGTTGTCGGAGGTTTAATAATAAAGCCCTGAGCTACACCAATATAGCCATCAAAAGAGATTCCATTACCCACCTCGATACTTCCCATACTATTAACTGCGATAAAATCATCGTTGTAATGATATAGTCCGTCAGCACCCTTCTGCGGAAGATTTACGTGTGCCCAGAAATACAATGTTCCAACACCTGAATTATCTGCTAAAAATTGAGCAGCGCTTATGGCAGAAGGATAAGGATTTCCAATCAGGTTCCATTTCCCAGGTGCAACAGTAATGTTGATATCCCCGTTATTAGGAATACCTTTGAAAACAGCTTTAAATTCTTCTCTATCTGTTATCGAAAAAGTTTGGGGAGCCCTGATGCTGTAACCGAAACCAGTAAGCATGTCTTTTTTTCCATAATTAATAACTTCCCATGTTGATGCTGTACCAGTGGTATTAAGGTAGAAATATTTATCATATAAAGTCAGCGGAGATAAATTGTACATTTGAAAATCCTTTTTTTCAACTGGCATTGACCAGTAAGTTGCATCATAACGACGCATTAAAGTTTTTCTCTGAATTTCGAAAGAGTCTGTATCTCCTGAAAACATATTTTTACTGGTAGAAGTTTGGAATAAGGATCCGCCGCTTTCTATTAGCAATTTTCCTCCAGTTTTTACTGTAATATCTTCATCAACTGTTAATGTAACCCCCTCTTTTACTGTTAAAGTATAATTTGGATTAACTGTACAAGAACAAACTGTAAGGTCTGAGGTTAATGTAACATTGGAATTGATTTCTATTCCAGAACCAGGGGTTGGAGTTCCTGTTCCATCATAAACAGTTGGAACTGGTACAAAATTTACAGCTATATTAGCATTTCCGCCTCTTTCTCCTAAACGAATCTCAACTTCTGAAGCTGAATTTAATACATAAACTCCAACATTGCTTAAAGCTGTAGTGTAGCCATTTTGAAGATAAATTTGCTGTCCATTAAGATAGATTTCTCCAACATCATCACATTTAGCTAACTGAATTTGATAGCGTCCACATGGAAATCCTTTACGTTTATAAGTAACAGTAAAATCATCATCGCTGATTGGTGCCCCTTGCCATCCTGAATAAGCAGAAGGTGATTTTGAAGAGTTCCAGTAAGTCTCTGAATTTACATTGGTAAGAGGATCTACATACATTCCAGCGTATGAATTAGCAGGAATATTCACTTTCGTGTTTGTTCCGTTACCTGTAATGTTAAGAGTAGTAAAACCATAAACATTCCATTTCTTATCACCAAATGGAAGTGCAGGATCACCTTTTATAGGTGCATAAGAGAATGATACTCTTGATGATCCGGCATTTTCATAATATTCTAAAAGAAAAGTATGTGTTCCTGCGGTCAAATTACGTAGTGCGGCATATTTTGCATAACTATTACTTCCTCCCCATCCAGTAGTAAGTCCTGTAATTAAACTTCCGTCAATATATAATCTTACGCCATCATCAGCTCCAATTGTAAAATTGTAGATTTCTTCAGTACTGATATTAACCTGCATGTAGTAGCGAACTAAGAAATAGTTGCTTGGAACTGTACCGCAAAAGTTATTTGGCTCAGCGGTTGCGTCTCCGGTAATAGTTCCTTCACCAACGTTTCTGTCAAAATTTGCTTTTTCAGCTACAGAACCAACATAAGTAGTTGTTGCTGGCGTGCCACCGTTTGCAAAAGTGTATACATATCCTTTCCAGTAATTAATTCCTGGAGTTGTAGAACCTACACAAGGAGGAGCTGTTACTGTAACAAATACAGCTGCTGAAGAATAAGTACTTCCGTTTGAAAGCGTATATACAAATGAAGTTTCTCCCACAAAACCATTAGCAGGTGTAAAGATTATGTTTTCACCACTTACAGTTGCAGTTCCATTTGTTGATTGAGTCGAAATGACGATTGGCTGTAAAGGAAGACTACCACGAATATCATTATCTAAAACAGGAATTGTTACCGCCTGATTAGCAACTGTTGTTGCGGTATCATAATTAGCAGTCAATGTATTAATATCGGATAATATTCCTTCTATTGTTGGCCCTAATTCACCTCCATTGTCATGAATTAGATGATAATCAGTATAACCTGTGGTATTGTCATATACATAAAGACGAATATAAACAGATTGATTTTGAGTAGCTACCACTCCAGCTGGGAAGTTTGCACTTACAGTTGTTTGTGTATCAATAACAGCATTGGTTTCAGTGATAAGTGCAATTCCATTTCCAGGGAATGATGGGTCAGTTGAGTATCTTACTTGATATTTTTTTGGTCCTGAATCATTGTTTGAAGGTGAATTATAAGTAAATTTAAATTTAGTTAAATCTAATTTATAACCTGCTTTAGGGGCTACGCTTACTTGAACATATTTAGAATAGTCTAGAGTTGAAGGGATATTGTTAACTCTAAATTCACCATATGTTGGACCAAATGACATACCAGTTGCAGAGATATTTGAAGCAGTAACATTGGTGTCAGAAACTGCTGCAGTTGGTTGTTGTGATAATCCATTCCAGATCACAAGACTTGGAGTAAATTCCTCAACATTTATAAACACAGTAGCTGTAGACGATTTTGTCGAATTGGAAATCGTGTAAGTAAAAAATGTTGCTCCAGTAAAATTATTTCCAGGATTAAAAGTAAAACTTCTATCTGGGTTTATTGATACCGTTCCTTGTCCAGATGCTGGCTGTGTAACAGAAACATTTGTAATAGCACTTGTTCCAGGGGTATCATTATTTAAGGCGTTTATTGTAATAGATCTGTTTTTCTTAGTGCTTACATTGTCATCATTTGCATTTATATCGCTGGCATCGTAGTTTAAAACAGTTCCTGTAATGGTTGGTACTGTGTTTCCATTTGCAGTTACTATCGTATGTGAGTTTGCTAAAAAGATAGGAGCTCCTAGATTACCATAAACCTTTAATTTATACCCATAAATTCTAATAGTTAAGGTTTCGCCAGCTGTTAATGTAAGATTGGCTAAACTTAGGGATTTGTTCACTTTTCCTGTAGTAGTAGGTTCATCTAAAAGTAAAGTGCTAGTTGCAAAATTATCTTTTGAGTAGTGTACCTGATATCTCTGAACATCTACTTGAGATTCTCCATTATAAGTAAAATTGAAAGCATTTAGTTTCAGTTTGTAACCTGTTTTTGCTGTAGCCGAAACCTGAAAATATCTATCGTCATCTTTAGCAAAATTAGTAGTCCATCCAGTTCCTTTAAAACCCTCGTAATCAATAGGTGTTACAGTCGATTTTGATCCCGAAACTAAATCATTTCCTGTAATTGCAGCAGGATTACTAACAGTTGCTGTGGACGTTGTAGTTCCTTTCCATTCCACAAGAGGATTAATGGTTGGAGCTGTTAAAGTTACATTTACAGTAGCTGTTGATGTATTTGTGCCGTCACCAATTGTATAAGTAAAAGAGGTTGCTCCTGTAAATGCTGGGGTTGGTGTAAACTTAATTGTTCTGTCTGAATTTACAACTGCAGTTCCATTTGCTGATGGAGTGGCAATTGTTACCGAAGAAATTGGATTCGTTGCTTGTGTGTCATTTGACAAAACATTGATTATTGTAAAATTATTTTGAGTACTTGTTGCGGTATCATCATTTGCTTTTATGGTTGGTACATAAGTGCTGACTTTTCCAATAATAGTTGGAGTATAGAAACTACCGTTGTTAACATCAGGATGTGATGACAATAGTGACCAGCGAGCTCCGCTCCAAGAATTTCCTCGGTCATAACCGTAAAAACGAATGTACATAGTTTCTCCAGGTAAAAGGAATACACCAGTTGGGAAATTTACATCAACATTAGTTTTGCTATACGAAGGAATTTGAACATCTGATAATAAAGTTCCATTTGATGGGAATGAACTTTCTTTAGAATATCTAACCTGATATTTTCTAGGGCCTTGCGAACCATCGTAAGGGAAGTAGGCATATTTTAACGATGCCAAGTCAACTTTGTATCCGGCATCTGCTTTAATAGCAATCTCAATGTAAGTTGAACTGCTGATAAAATTTCCAACAGGCCATTCTGTTCCAGTGAAACCAGCGTAATTTAGTGTGCTAAAATTTGTCCCAGTAATAGCTGGAGCCGTTATGTGAGAAGCATAAAGTGTTGCGCTATTATCATTTGGTTTATCCCATTTCACCAATTCAACATTTTGGGAAAATCCCAAAAAAGGCAATAAAAATAAAATTAAAAGTAGAGTTTTTTTCATACTAGATCTTTTTCTATCAGTTTGTTATGCTGGCATAATAATTACTGCCCGCGCAAATATATACACATCTACGAGCGAGAAATAGTTCAAGTTTTTAGAAAGGGTGTTTTTTCGATGATATGTTAAAATACTCGACGAAATACATTAAAAATTTTAATGTTCGCCAAATATTCTTATAAAATGTTAAAAAATAATATAGGAATAATCGTAAATTTTAACATTTTTCAACGTGCTTTTTTGAGATTTTCGACTAAAAAACGTCGTGTTTGATATAAATTCTTCAAAAAAGGAATATTTTACAACCAAAAGTTGTTAGAAGTTCTGTAAGGAATTTATAGTGCTTTTTTAGGCGATAAAAATGATTTTGAAGGAGTTAACACGAGCTCTTTTTTGAAGTAAAAGTGATAATCTAGTTTTGTTCTAATTCTTGAACTTTTTCGTAAACCAAATTACTTTCATAACCTCTTCGAAGGATATAGTCGCAAAACTTTTTACGCTTTTTTAAGAGGTTGGTTTCGGTCAAATTGTTCCAAGTTTTTTCAGTTAGGCGTTCAAAAGTTTCAAAATATTCTTCTGGAGTGATTTCTTTTAAAGCCAAAGTGATGTTCGTCGATGATATGTGTCTCGCTTTTAGTTCGTTTGTAATTCTAATCTTACCCCACTGTTTGATTCGATGCTTGCCTCGGGCAAAACTGCAGGCAAAACGAGTTTCGTTAAGAAAATTCCCCTCTATTAGCTGAACGACGATGGTGTCAATCTCGTCAGAAGTCATTTTTAAACTATACAATTTTTCGACAACTTCGTCATGACAGCGCTCCTGATACGCACAAAAATGCTCTAATTTTTGTAAAGCTTCTTTGATAATGAAATTGTATTTCGTCGGTTTTTTCATTCGTTTTAACGATTAAATGTAATAGTAATCAATTAGTTGTAAAATAATTCTAAAATTTGTTAAAATATTATAAAAAGAAATAAATTATAACCTTGTGTATTAGGCTAATTTAGATATTTTTGTACGAGAATTTAACAGTTTTCCGATTCTGCTTAAAATCAGAATTTTAACACTTTAGATTCGAGTTAAAAACCAAAGACCCCAATACTTCGTATGTAAGAAATATTGTCTTTTTTGCTTTTTAGCAGCCAAAAACAAATTTAAAACAAATACCTACTGAATATGATGAGAAAACTACTTTACTCGTTTTTATTTTTTATTTTTTTACATACTGCCAGTTCTGGGCAGGTTTTATGGAATAACAATATCGATGGTAATAATCCAGGAAATACTACAGGTCAGTATACAACAGGTCAAATAGTCGTCCCAGGTATTACCGTTTCTGGAATTTCAAAATCAGGAGTGACTGGTGCGAGTGGAGCTGATCGATATAATACTTCTGGATGGAGTGGAACCTCTATTAATACAAGTAATTATTTTGAATTTACAATAACGCCAAATTCTGGGAATACAATAAATTTTCTTAGTCTTGTTTATAGTGCACAAGCTTCTAGTAGTGGGAATGGGTCAGCAAATGTTTCTAGTTTTGCGATAAGATCGAGTATAGATGGATATACTAATAATATTGCAACTCCAGGATTGTCAGGTGGAACTATTCCATTAACAGGAACTTCATTTCAAGGTGTTGTAGGTTCAATAACTTTTAGAATCTACGCTTGGGGAGGAAATGGAACAAGACAATACAGTATTAATGATTTCACATTCAATGGTACAGTTTGTTTTCCAACTACTACTACCTCAGCCACAATTTGTCAGGGAGGTTCAGGGATTTTAGCTGCTTCCTCAAGTGGAGCAACTACAGGAAATACATTTTCTGGATCTTGGAATGCAAATATTGATCCAGTTGCGCCGAGGCCTGTGAGTAGTGTAATAAATTCTTCTCCTTGTGGATTTGATAATACGATTGTAAGAAATTATACATCAGTGAATTTTACAGTTAATACAAGTGGTTCTTATACTTTCAAGATGACTGATAATAATAACTACGATGGTATGGCTTATATTTATTCGGGTTCTTATAGCCCTGGAAATTGTTCAGGAACAGGAACGTGGATAGGGTCTGATGATGATACAGCTCCTGAGACTGAACCGAGATTGACTGTAAATTTAACAGCGGGTACAGTTTATACTTTGATTTCAACAACTTGGTCAGGAAGTTCAGGGGCCTATTCAGGTAATTATACATGGACCGTAACACCTCCATCAGGGGGGCAGGTTACTTTATCACCAATTTTATGGTATAACTCTGGAGGAACATTGATTGGCGGAGGTTCTCCTTTTAATCCTGTGGGAGTTGCTGGTGGATTGGCAGATACTAATACACTAGGAACAACTACTTTTTATGCTTCTTCTGGTGGAACAGCATGTACTAGAACACCAGCAACTTTTACAATTAATGGAAATAATACTCCAATTTCTCAAATAGGATCTACTTATTCATTTTGTGTTGATTCAAATAATACACAGACAACAGCAAATATAAGTGCTGGTCAGTACGCATTGTTAAATGTTATTCAAGGATATACTTATACATTTCAAGTTGGAGATATTTTTTCAGGGAATAATGAAAAAATAAATATTTTGAATGCGACAACAGATGCAGATGTTTCACCTGCAGCAACCAATACTGGTAGTACTGGAGCTACTATTACTAATTGGGTTGCACCTTATTCAGGACAGGTAAAGGTTGTTGTATCTACAGGCAGTTGTTCTAATAATGGAATTACGGGAACTGGAGGGTTAACTCTTTCTTTAATTTCAGTTGGAAATACTTTAGACGACCAGACATTAGCAGGTACAACAGATAATACTTGGAGAGGACATATTTATAATTGGACAAGTGCTACGACACCTCCTGGAGGTACTTCACCCACTTCTGTAACTACAACAACTCCTTTTAGTGGAGCAGAATATGTAGGTTATTATAATGAAGCAGGAGAGTCTATCACACAAAGTTTTGGAGGTAATGATGTATGTTTTCCTGTTCTTTCAGGTGGAGTTCAGAGAGGTTCTATTCGTACAGAACAATTTGCGGTACGTTATAGAATGAAATCAACAAAAACCGGCTGTTATTTGATTACGGTGAGAGGTGATGACGGTGTTAGATTGTATATTGACGGTGTAAGGGTTGCCAACGAATGGCGGGAACAATCGGCTACAACTTATTCAAATGTATTTGTAAATCTTACAGGAAGTAGTGTACTGGTACTTGATTATTATGAAAACTCTGGAAGTAACGTAGTAGAATTTAGTATGACGCCTTTTAATGCCAGTTCTAATACAATAACTGCACCAGCAACGACTACTGTTTGTAGCGGTACTACTCCTGGCCTAATAGACGGATCTTCTTATCAATATAATGGTACTGCAGTAAATCCTACTGTAAGATTTCAATGGGAATCTGCAGCAAGTGCTGCGGGACCATGGTCAAACGTTACTACTGGTACAGGAATGACTAGTGAAGATTATACGCCAGCGGCTATTACAGGTAATGCGACTCAAAATATTACTTATTATAGAAGAACTGTAACTTCGGCTACGAGTGCGTCGTGTTCATACAGCAGCGATCCAATTTCTATTACGACAAATCCAGCGGCAACTTTGACAAGGTCAGGTGGCGCTGGATCGCAAACAGTTTGTTCAGGATCTGCAATTACAAGCATTGTTTATACCTTTGGAGGAGGCGCTACTAGTGCAAGCGTCAATAATCTTCCAGCAGGTTTGACTTCAAGTATAAGTGGAAATGCATTGACAATAAGTGGGACGCCAACAGCAGGTGGAACTTACACTGTTACAACAACAGGACAAGCATCTCCGTGTACTGCTACTACCGCAAATGGTACAATTACAGTAAATCCAGCGGCTACTTTGGTATTAACAAGTGGAACAGCATCACCTACAGTTTGTCCAGGTACAGCAATAACAAACATAGTATATACTTTTGGAGGAGGAGCAACTGGTGTAAATGTCACAGGTCTTCCTGCTGGTTTGACTTCAAATGTAAGCGGAAGTACAGTCACAATAAGTGGTACTCCTACAGCAGGAGGAACTTACAGTGTCGCTACTACTGGGCAGACAACACCATGTACTCCTGCAAGTTTAGGTGGAACAGTAACTATTAATTCTGTTCACACTATAACATCAGGAGCGAATCGAAATGTTTGTCAAAACAATACAATGACTAACATAACGATGACTTTAGGAGGAGGAGCTACTGGAGCAACTATTACAGGATTGCCTGCCGGAGTTACATATTCAGTTAGTGGGACTACTTTAACAATTAGCGGAACACCAACAGTTACAGGTCAATTTACTTATAATGTTGCAACAACGGGAAATTCTTGTGCTGCGGCTACTACGAGTGGGACTATAAACGTTGGAATTGGAAATAATACCATTTCATATTCAAATGGTACATCAGGATCAGTTTGTGGATTCGCATCAGAAAATGGAACTGTAAATTTTGTTGCTCCATCTGGTACTTATTTTAATACTGTTCAATTTGCTAGTTATGGTTTGCCAGATGGTAATTGTGGTGCATATTCAATTGGAAGTTGTCATTCTAATACGAGCCAGTCAGCAACAGAAACGCGTCTTTTAGGAAATTCTAATACCGTTTCTTTCTTAGCAAGTAATGGAGTTTTCGGAGATCCATGTGTTGGCACTGTTAAAAACTATAAAGGATATGCGTCTTATTCTATGCCAATATGTGCAGGAACAACACCTGGTACTATAATAGGAAGTGATCCAATTGGAGGTAGTACCTATAGTTATGAGTGGCAGAGTAGTACATCGGCAACTGGGACTTTTACTCCTATTGCAAGTAGTAATACTAAAGATTACGCACCAGGAATTTTAACGCAAAGCACATATTATAGAAGAGTAGTAACTTCAAATGGGTGTTCTAGTACATCGGCAATTGTTTTGATAAAAGTTAATCCGCTACCTACATCAAATGTTAGTGGTACAACTCCAATTTGCAACGGTGGAAGTACGACAGTTTCTGTTGCATTAACAGGAACTGCACCTTGGAATTTGACATATTCAGATGGTTCAGCTTCTACAAATGTTAATAATATCACAGCAAGTCCATATACATTTAGTGTTAATCCTACAAGTACAAAGACTTATACAGTTACTGCATTATCTGATGCAAATTGTACGTCTGTTGCAGGAGGTAGAACAGGAAGTGCTGTAATTACAGTAAATCCACGACCTACAGCAACTATAAGCGGTACAACAACGACATGCTACGGTACAAGTACACCAGTTTCTGTTCAATTTACAGGAACAGGACCTTGGAATATATCATACACATATGGAAGTGTTTCGGGTACTTTTTCTACTAATTCAAATCCATACAATGTAAATGTTAATCCAACGAGTACAACAACTTATTCTATTACAGCTTTAAGTGATGCTAATTGTACAGCAATAGCATCTGATATATCGGCAGGTGCTACTATAACCGTTCGTCCTCAATTTACTGCAGGAGCAATTCAGGGAACAGGACAAACAATTTGTTATGGACAGAATCCTTCTCAAATTGGAAATACTACAGCTGCAAGCGGTGGTGATGGAACAATTACTTATCAATGGCAGAGTAGTACAGATGCTGCATTTACCACACCAACGACAATTTCAAGTAATACTCTTACTTATACACCACCAGCTGGATTGACAGTAAATACATGGTACAGACGTCAGGCAAAAGACGGAACTTGTAGCGCATTTACAAACTCTACAAATGCCTGGGCTGTAACCGTTCGCTCTCAATTTACAGCAGGGGCAATTCAAACAACTGGAGAAACAATTTGTTCTGGACAAAATCCTTCTCAAATTGGAAGTACTACAGCTGCAAGTGGTGGCGACGGAGTAATTACTTATCAATGGCTGGCAGATGGAGTTAATATAACAGGTGCAAATAGCGCCACATATACACCTCCAGCAGGATTAACCACAACAACGACATATACAAGATCAGCACACGATGGAACTTGTAATACCGGTTCGACATTATCAACGGGAAGTTGGACAGTTACGGTACGTCCATTACAAACAGCCCCATCAAAAACTATAACACACGTAAACTGTTTAGCGCAAGGAAAAGTAATTTTAGGAAATCTGCCTTCGTCTGGTGCTTATCAAATTAATCAGACAGGGGATGCATCAGCAACTATAAATATTGCAAGTTCTACGGGAACAACTTATGAAGTAACAGGTTTAGCAGTGGGAACTTATTATTTTACAGTTCAAACAGGAACGACTTGCGCGTCAGCACAAACGGAGGTGATTGTTTTAGATCAATCTTCAACTACATGGAATGGAGCAAGCTGGTCAAACGGACCTCCTACCAGTTCTAAAAGTGTTATTATAAATTCTGCGCTTGGTAATCCTTTGGCAGCGGATATTGATGCATGTTCACTTACGATTAATGTTCCAAATGGTCCATCAGATCCAGACCTTATTGTTCCTGACGGAGTAACTTTAAATATTACCAATATAGTAACATCAAATGGTAAACTCGTTTTTAAAAGCGGAGCCAGTCTAAAACAGAAAGATAATGTGGCGAATGTGGGAGAAATAGTCTATGAAAGACAGACTTTTGTACGCCGTTACGATGCAACCTACTGGTCAATGCCGGTTGAAAAAGCAGGTTTTCAAATGTACAATTTATCTCCGCTGACTTTATTCGATAAATATTTCCATCTTAATACCACCGGCACTGCATCAGCCTGGGAAATTATTTATAACGGAACAAAGGATATGCTTACCGGTTACGGCTACAGCATAAGGGCTCCCCAGACTGTTTCATTAACAGATAGAGAAAATTTTACAGCAGTATTCACAGGTGTTCCTAATAACGGTGATTACAATGTAATTGTCGCTCCCGGCAAATGGAACCTGATCGGAAATCCATATCCTTCTGCCATAAATTCGGCCCAGTTTTTAGCCGATAATTCAGGGGTTGGAACATTGTATTTCTGGGCACACGTAAATCTTCCAGTGAAAGGTGCAGATGGATTATTTCATTACAACGATGACTTCGTTGCGGTTAACAGCATGGGGAATATCGATGTCGGCAATGGAACTACTTTTGACGGGTATATCGGGGCTGCTCAGGGGTTCATCATAAAACCGCCGACAAATACGATAGTTTTCAACAACGGCCAGCGAGAAAAAGGCGAGAATTCACAGTTCTTTAAAACTACCGCATCAGGCATTGAAAGACACCGCATCTGGCTGAATATGTCCGATAAGAAAGATGTCTTCAAGCAGGTTCTTGTCGGGTATGCTACAGGAGCAACCAACACACTGGATACTGATTTCGATGCGGTATCAATGTCAGCAAATACTCTGGCAGATTTTTACAGCATCAATTCGTCTAAAAAATTAATCATACAGGGACGTGCACTTCCTTTTGTTGATACAGATGTTGTTACGTTTGGATACATGGTTGCAAAACAAGGCGATTATACTATTTCAATCGATCATGCAGACGGAATTTTCAATAACGGCCAGGATGTTTTTTTAGAAGATAAAACAACTGGAAAAACAACCAACCTGCGTCTTGCAGATTACACCTTTACATCTGTGGCAGGAACATTCAACAGCCGTTTTGTAATACGTTACACGGACAAGACATTAGGAGTTGATGATGTTGAAAGTTTAGAAAATAGTGTTTTAGTTTCTGTAAAAAATAAAGTAGTAAAAATTACTTCTTCAAAAGAAACAATAAGGGACGTGAACATTTTTGATATTGGTGCACAGTTACTGTATAATAAAAATAATGTGAATTCATCAGAATTGCAGATTTCGAATTTACAATCAAGTGATCAAGCATTATTGGTGAAGATTACTTTAGAAAACGGTCATTCATTTACTAAGAAAATTATTTATAGTAATTTGTAAAATAGTACATCCGATAAATTTAAAAAGTCCATTCATTTTATGAATGGACTTTTTTATTGAAATATCCCTAAATCTTGGTATTGTGCTTTTTCGTAATACTTTATAATTTTAGTTTAATACTTACAAATATTAACTTTTATTATATCGTTATGATTAAAAAAATACTTTATTTACAAGTTTTAGTTCTTTTTGTATTTATTAATGAAAGCCTTTTTGCCCAGCAAGGTAAAGTAGACATTACTTTTAATACAAAAGATGACGGACAAAATGGGGACGGATTTAATGCTCCGGTAAGAACACTTCTCTTACAAAAAGATGGAAATTTAATTGTAGGAGGTGAATTTTTAAATTTAAATGGATCACCCGTTACCTATCTTACGCGCTTGAATCCTGACGGATCAGTTGATGACAGTTTCAATACTGGTACAGGTTTCAACGGTAAAGTTTATGCGTCTTATTTACAAGAAGATGGTAAAATTATTCTAGGGGGAAGTTTTACAAATTATAATGGAGTTAGTGCTGGAAGGCTTATTCGTTTAAATCCTGATGGTTCCTATGATGGCAGTTTTGATACAACTGTTGGGGCAGCTGGAGTAACAGTTGCCGCTACAGCAATTGTTTATGATATCGCCATGCAGGAAGATGGTAAAATAATAATTGTGGGAAGCTTTGCAAAATATAATGCCACTACAGTTAATAGAGTGGCACGTATACTTCCGAATGGAAAGCTAGATTCCTCATTTTCTACAGGCAACGGTTCGGCTCTAAATATCACCCATGTCCGCATAACACCTAACAATAAAATAATCCTAACAGGTAATTTTGCTAAATTCAATACTACTGCCGCAAATAAGATAATCCAGCTTCATGAAAATGGTAGTGTTGATGAAAGTTTTAACTATGGAAATGGATTTGATGATGATGTAAATGCCATTGCTTTACGTCCTGATGGGAAAATTATTTTGGGTGGAAATTTTACCACTTACAATGATATTTCGGCAAACAGAATAGTCTGTTTAAATGAAGATGGAATCATAGATGAGAGTTTTCAAACAGGTACAGGTTTTAGTAAAGAAGGTGTTCAGGTAATAAAAACCAATGGCAATGGAGATGTTATGATTGGAGGATCTTTCACAGGTCTTTACAATAATAAGACGGTAAATAGACTGGTATTTCTAAATGCTGATGGAACATTGAAATCAGATTTTGATATTGGTTCAGGACCGGCCTCGGCTTCAGTTTTAAGTTTAGAATTTGATGAAGAAGGTTCTTGGTATATTGGCGGTTCTTTCTCTGTTTTTGATGGATTAAATCAAGGACGATTGGCTAAGGTTGATAATCAAGGAGAACACGATACCTCGTATTTGTCTTCAGGAATTGGTTTTGACAATTCAGTTTTCAGCATTTTGCCTCTGCCAGATGGGAAGAGTATTGTTGGAGGAAATTTTAAAAAATTTAATGGAGAAATAGCTTCAAGAATTACTTGTCTTTTAGAGAATGGTTCTAATGATGAAAGCTTTAATGATAAAGGTTTGGGAGCCAATAATCTGATTAAGACGACAGTCTTACAAGCAGATGGAAGAATAATCTTAGCTGGTAATTTCACGAAATACAATGATAAAACGATTAACAGAATTGTTAGAATTAATGAAAATGGACAAATTGATGAATCTTTTAACATAGGAGGAGGATGTAATGGACAGGTTTATTCTTTAGCAATTCAAACCAATCAAAAAATTATAGTCGCAGGAAATTTTACAAAATATAATGGATTGGAAGTGAATTCTGGAAGAATTGTAAGATTGCTTATGAGTGGATTAATAGACCCAGATTTTAATACTGGATCCGGTGCAGATGGAATTGTTGAAACGGTAATGATACAACCCGATGGAAAAATTTTGATAGGAGGACATTTTAAAACTTTTAACGGTTTTCCTTTTGCAGGTTTAGTACGTTTAAATTCTGATGGAAGTATTGATAATAGTTTTAAGATTCATGATGGCTTTGATAAATATGTTTATGCATTAGCAATACAGCCTGATAACAAAATAATTGTTGGTGGATCGTTTTTAACTTTCAATGGAGTTTCCCAAAAAAGGATTCTTAGATTAAACAATGATGGAAGTCTTGATTCAACTTTCGAATCTGGAACAGGTTTTAGTAAAGGAGATGTGCGAAGTATTTTATTACAGCCGGACGGAAAAATACTTTTAGGCGGAACTTTTTCGGGTACTTATAAAAATGCTATCGTTTCAAGACTTATTCGATTGATGCCATCAGGAAGTTATGATAATTCTTTTGAAGCAGATTTAAATAATACGCTTTTCACAATGAATTTTACAAAAAATTATAGATTATTAATTGGAGGTAATTTTAATGCTGTTTCTAACATTACAAAACATAGAATTGCTCGTTTAAAACTTTGCGTCGATGCAACAACTTGGAACGGAATTTCATGGTCAAACGGTTTTCCTTCGGCTGGAAAAGAGGTGTATTTCAAAGAAAATTATCCAAATTTAACAGCAGCAAACATTTGTAGTTGTACTATTGATGAAGGTAAAAAGGTTGTATTGTTAAAGAATAACACCTTAGGGATAGAATTTGCATATACAGGTTTGGGAACTCTGGTTTTAGAAAATGCTGCCAGTTTATATCAAACAGATGATGATATCATAAACACTGGAATTATTCATCTAAAAAGAAAAACAACACCTGTTGTACGATATGACTTTACATTTTGGTCTTCACCAGTAAAGAATCAGAAGTTATTTGATTTTTCTCCAGAAACTCTTTTTGATAAATTTTATTGGTTTGATCCGCTTTTGGGCTGGATGATTAGTTATAGTGGAGGAATGATTATGATTCCTGGTCATGGTTACAATATTAGAGCACCGCAGACTTATTCTATTACTGAACGTGCAATATTCGAAGGTACTTTTAAAGGAATCCCAAATAATGGAAAAGTCGAAGTGAATTTTGAAAATGCAAATCGTTATTATTTGATTGGAAATCCTTACCCATCCGCAATCAGTGCAGATGCTTTTTTAAAGCATAATTTGGGAAAAACAAAAGGTGCCATTTACTTTTGGACACATAATGAACCGCCGTTTAATCTCAAGTATTCCAATGATAGTTATGCTGCTTATAACCTTTTAGGAGGTGTAGGAACAAGGGCAGCGCTGAACTCTGGTGTAAGTACTCAAACTCCAGATGGTAATATAGCTTCTGGACAAGGTTTTTTCATAAAAAGCAATACTGTTAGTATTTTGGAATTTAACAATAGTATGCGAATTTCGGGAAGTAATAGCACTTTTCTTAAACCTGCGGAAAAGATGGAGATGACAACTCAGGAAGAAAAGTATCGTTTTTGGTTAAATCTAAAGGATGAGAATAATGGATTTAGACAGATTTTATTGGGTTACGCAGACGAAGCTTCAAATGACTTGGACTTGATTTATGATGCTGAATTTTTAAGTTCAAATGAAGGACTGGATTTTTATAGCATTATTGAAAACAAGAAACTCGTTATCCAAGGAAGAGCAAAACCTTTGCTCAAAAGTGATTCAATTCGTTTGGGATATAAGGCGAATGAGAATGGAACTTTCTATTTAGAAATTGATCATCAGGACATTTTTTTTGATAGTGTTGCTGTTTTTTTATTTGATAAAACTTTAGACAAAGTTCATAATATTAGTAATGTACCCTACAAATTCATTTCGGAAGCTGGAACCTTCAATGATCGTTTTTCAATAATCTATACAGACAAAACTCTAGGAACTGAAAGAAATGAAAAAGAATTAGACAGTGCATTGATATCAGTTAAAAATCAAATAATAACCATTGAATCTTTGAATCAGAATCTTGAAAAAGTTGAAATTTATGATATTGCAGGAAATAGATTGTATAAAAAAGATAAAATAGACACGAAGAAGATAATCATTACTAATTTAAACTTTTCACATCAAGTTTTGTTAGTTAAGGTAATTCATGAAAATGGTGAAATGACTTCTAAAAAAGTGATTTTTTGATTCTATAAATATCTCATTAAGAAAAGATTTTAAGAAAGCCTTTTACAAATTTTGTAAAAGGCTTTCCGTGTTTTTAATATGTTTAAAATCAGTTAGTTGTTGTGATTTTTGTTTTAAATTAACAGTTTTTTCTTATTTTTTGTATTTTATTCGTTTTAGCTGTTAAAATTATATGTTTAATACTACATTGTGAATTAGTGTGTAAATAAAATCGTACCTTGTTATAGTTTTTAATCGATTAAGTGTAATAAAATTAGATTAAAAGCTAGTTTTTTATATGAGCTTAAGTTGATTTATGTTTTTTTAGAAAATGCAGTTTTAAGCTGTTTTTATCGGCTTTAATTAATTGAGAAAAAAATCACCTAAATTTTTTTCATTAGTTAATCTTGTTTGAGTTAGAATTTTTTTCAATTTAAAATACCACGATATGAAAAAAGATTTACTTACTACATTCAATTTCTTTAATCTTACGAAATTTCGAAAGCAAACTAAAGAAAAATTAAAATTTGTTTTCTTTCGAGACATTAAATACTTTCTGATTTTATTTTTAATTTTTTTTTCCAACACTTTGCAAGCTCAAACTACTAATACTTTTACTTCGAGTGGTTCATTTGTAGTTGCGGCTGGTCTTTCATCTGTAACTGCAGAATGTTGGGGAGCAGGTGGCGCTGGAGGAGGAAATAATAATGGCACTTCAGGAGGAGGAGGAGGTGGTGGTGGTTATAGCAAAGCTACAATCTCTGTGACTCCAAATACAACAATAAATTACACGGTTGGTGTCGGGCCTACAGGAACTACAGCAAGTGGTCTTGATGGACCTGCATCTATTTTTTCAACTGTAACTGCAAATGGAGGTAAAGGTGGAACAAGTGGTGGTCCAGGTATTGGTGGATTAGGTGGTGCAGGTATTACAACAGCTCCAGCTACTAATTTTTCAGGAGGAAACGGAGCTAATGGAAGTCTTGTTCTTGGAGCTGTATATTCAGGAGGGGGTGGAAGTAGTGCGGGTACTGCCTCAAATGGTAATCCTGGAATTGGATTGGGTGGTGGTGGAGCTGCTGTTGCAGGCGGAGGAGCCGGTGGTGCAGGTGTACTTTTAGCAGGAAATGGAGCCAATGGTGCTGTGCCAGGTGGTGGCGGTGGTGGCGGTTTGGTTTTGTTAGCTGGTAATTTTAATGGTGGAAATGGGGCAAATGGACAGATAAAGATAACTTATACATGTCCTACTTATAATATTACAGCAACAACAGCAAGTAATACTTGTGTAACTGATGGATATTCTTCAGTGCAAGTAACATCTACTACAACTCTTCTGCCTCAGGGAAATTATACGGTTACTTACAATCGCAGTAGTCCGTCTGCTACTGGATTAACTGTTGCAATGACCGTAAATGCTTCTGGTGTAGGAACTTTTACAGTTGGAGGATTTAGCACAGCTGGTGCAAGCAGTATATCTATAACAAGAATAGCATCCGGTACTTGCTCCTCAACACTTACGTTACCAAATACTGCATATACAGCAAATCTTACAGTTTTTCCAGCTAGTATTGGAGGATCAGTAACGGGAAATGCTACTATTTGTAGTGGGTCTACAAGTGGGACTTTAACATTGTCTGGACAAACAGGGACAGTTTTAAAATGGCAATCTTCTGTTAGTCCCTTTTCTACTTGGACAGATATTGCAAGTACAGCTGGTATTACTACTTACACTTCAGGCGCCTTAACACAAACAACTCAATTTAAGGCTGTAGTACAGAGTGGAACTTGTACTGCTATAGAGTCCAATCCTGTTACTATTACAGTAAATCCACTTCCTCAGGGAAGCTTAACGGCAAACGGTCCTTTCTGCGCGACGGGCACCGGACAGCTTACCTTTACGGCTACGTCAGGAACAGGACCTTATACTGTTGTCTATACAGAAAACGGCGGTGTGAACAGAACAGCGACAGGAGTTGTGAGCGGAACAGCTTTTACGCCTTTTACTACTCCCGTTACCGCATCGGCCACATACGCACTGGTTTCTGTTACCGATGCGAACTGTACCAGAAGTTCCGGCTTTACGGGCGGTTCAGCGGTTATCACGGTTAATCCTCTTCCACAGGGAAGCCTGACATCGGTAAGTCCCTTATGCGGATCGGGCACCGGACAGCTTACCTTTACGGCTACGGCAGGTACTGGTCCATATACGGTTGTCTATACAGAAAA
>NZ_WWEM01000037.1 GCF_019308285.1 Flavobacterium quisquiliarum | reverse complement strand
AGGCCGCAGGTTCGAATCCTGCCACCCCGACAAAAGCCGAACAGAAATGTTCGGCTTTTTTGCTTTAATCCCAACTTCTATGTTTTTCGTTTATATTCTTTACAGTACTACAAAAGAAAAGTTTTACATCGGTCAAACAAATGATATCGAAGATAGACTGAGAAGACACAATAGTGGACAATCATTATCTACAAAAAATGGTATTCCATGGAAAATCATTTATACAATTCAACTAGATTCAAGATCTGAAGCAGTGACTTTAGAATCTAAAATAAAGAAACGAGGTGCAAAAAGATATCTGTAAGACATCGATTTTAAATATCAATTGTAGCATAGAACCTTTATCGTGTCCCGCCTTAAAGCGGGAAGGCCGCAGGTTCGAATCCTGCCACCCAGACAAAAGTCTTTTCATTTTTTTTTTGAAAAGACTTTTTTTTTGCAATAAACTCAAAATCAACTAACCGGTTATTACATCCCAATTGTTTTATTGAATTAATTCAAAATTACATAATCAAATAAACAACTGAATCTAAACATAGCCCTTGATTTTAACCACGGGGACGCATTGTAATATCACACGATATACTTCCCGTGGTTAAAACCAAAGGCTATATTTAAAAAACTATATCTCAATCTATTTATCCATTTTAATGTAAGCAGGATAAGATTCATTATTTGGCAAAGTAAATTCTTCATCATAAGGCTGAACACCTTCTCCATTATGATATGAAGTTACACGTTTTGCACCAGTTGCCGTACTTCCTCCTGTACTGTTTACTACATTTTGAATATTCCCTGGCCCTGCAAAACGGGTAATGCACATTTTTTCCAACTTTACATTTAAACTATTAGGTGCTTCAAAACCATTTTTCTTATTTACTTTTCCATCAGTTCCTGTAAAAACCGCATAAGATCCCATACCAATACTATGATGTTCTTTTACTCTATTAGCAACTTTAAATGCCGCATAACCCTCAACTCTCCCATCCTGACTACTCCAGCTTGCCTGATTTGGAGCATCATAAGGCGGTTCGTTCTGGAAGAAAAAAGTTCTGCCACGTTCTCCCAGCCACAAAACCTCATATTCTTGATAATGTTCTGTGAATAACCCGTAAAGCGTTACATCATTGCCGGTTACTATAAGTCCGTTTTTACATCTATCTCTTGTCCAGCGTAAGTCTCCGCCTTTTTGCGAACCATGATCGGCACGCCATAACCAAAAGTGATCGCCAACGACATTGTTACTATTGATCTGCATCGAAACCTGAATCTGAATATTTTTTGACTGAACACCACCTACTCTGCAAGTAATATCTGAAAGCAATATAGGATCTGCCGAATGATCTGCTTTTACTACTTCATTGCCAATTCTAATTTGATACGTTGTACTATTAAAGGAATCCATCAAAAGTCCGGCAATAATAATCCCATCTTTATCATCTGCATAAATGCACCCCCAGGTATTTTTTTCTGTTGGCTCTAATGTTACAGATGCAATACCTGCACCTAAAAGCATCGCATCTTTTCTATTTACCTGAATTGGAGCATTCAATGAATAATGACCTGGGGTAAAAAATATATTTTTCCCCGCTTTTAATGCCACATTAATTTCTACATCTGTATCCCCTGCTTTAGTGACGTACCAATTTGTAAGCAAATCTTGAATTTCACCCTCTCCCATATCAGTTGATGACCAAGAAACTCCTACTCTATCTTTTTGCCATGCTGGAACAAATATTTTATATTCTCCATCATCATCTAAAAAAAGAAAAGGTTTTTCTCTAATAATTGGCGTTGTTGAAATTGGAGAATTCACATCATCAGCTTGTGGCGGATTAACACAACCTTGCCAAACCATATTATACGAACCGCCCATCACGTCTGAACCCGAAGGAAAAACAGCATTTCTAGTGTACCATTGCTGCTGTCCTCCCCAATTTGGTCTTGATGAGGCATAATGTGTATCGGCAATAAAACCGCCGCTTCCCCAAAAATTAGTATTCCCAATATCCGAAATATACTTTGAAGTACTTTCAAGCAACATTCTTCTGGCACTAGTTGACTGAGAAACTGTCCAGGCAAAATCACGCATTACGGTTAAATTTTCTATAGAACGCCAAAAAGTGCAAGTCGCATTTGCCCCTCCTGAAAGATGAGGTCTGGTAAAAATAGAACCTAATTTAACAGCCGAGGGAACTTTGCCCAAACCTCCAATATGAGAATAAAACCCTAATTCTATTGAATTCGACTCGACAGACGATGCAGAACCGGATCCTCCTGAATCATAAGTCTGCCCATTAACATTTGGTTTAAAATAGTAAGCTTGACGTTTTGTTGTCCATTCGCCATTTGCACCACCTAATCCAATAGTTTCAAATTGTGCATTAATGTCGTTTCTAGCAGTTTCTGCTTTTTCATATTTCCTGTCATAGAAATACATATTACTACCAAAAATCTGATTTTCTAACGAAATTAGTACTGTCATACCGTTACGAGTAACTTTATAATAGTTCTCATATTTATTTTTATTAGGTTTAACATCAGTAAATGAGAGCTTAGAAGTAGTACCAACCTGTATAAATTCAGATGCCAGACGACTTCCTCCTCTTGTAATGATATAATTTCCCGAAGAACCAAATGCCGGCCATGACAATGTTATATTGTGTTTCTTTTTATCATAAACAATTTTGTACTCTATATTTTCCTGTTGATTTTTTTTCTCAGATAAATCAATCATCTCAAAACTGCAAAGAATGAGCATAAAGGTAAATCCAACAAATGCCAAGGCTAACTTTTTAATCATAAATATTCTTTTTTGGTTTAATAGTAATAAGTTTTTCTAAAAAGCCAAAATACCAATAATCGTTAATCTAAAAGTCCGTTTTTAGTTCCTATTTTCTTATCAAAAACTATACAAAAGCTACCTTTTCATACCTTAACGACAGAAACAGCCGCTTTTAACATATTACCTTCATCTCAAGTAAACATTTTCATTTCCAATAATCATCTTCAAAAAAAAACACTTACTGCAAAATTGATATCGCTAGATTAAAATGAATTCTTCTAAAAGTAATCCTCTTTGATTACACATCAAATTAATAAAAAATCGGAATAAAAATTTGAAAACAAAAATCAATTAAAAAACAGTTCAAATTTTGCAAACTGACAAAAACTGGCAAAAAACCATAACGAATTGGAAAGGATCATCGTTAATAATTTCTAATGAAAACAAAATAAATATCCGTAAACACCCACCACACAACGGATAACCAAACTTTCTTAAATGTTAACAAAATAGATTTTCAAAAACCATAAATAATTGTATTTTTACGGTTCAAAATTCAGAAAATAAATGGGCAAAATCATTGCTATTGCTAATCAAAAAGGAGGCGTTGGAAAGACTACTACATCAGTAAATCTTGCAGCCGCATTAGGTGTTCTAGAAAAAAAAGTATTATTAATTGATGCTGATCCTCAAGCCAATGCTACATCTGGTCTTGGAATTGATGTAGAAACAGTTGAAACTGGAACTTATCAAATTCTTGAGCATACTGTAACACCAAAAGAAGCCATTTTAAAATGTACAGCTCCAAACGTAGATGTGATCCCTGCTCACATTGACCTTGTTGCTATCGAAATTGAATTGGTTGACAAAGAAAACCGTGAGTATATGCTTAAAAAAGCATTAGAAGAGGCAAAACAAGAATATGATTACATCATTATCGACTGTGCACCATCTCTAGGTTTGTTAACCCTGAATGCCTTAACAGCATCTGATTCAGTAGTTATTCCTATTCAGTGCGAATATTTTGCACTTGAAGGACTAGGGAAATTATTGAACACTATTAAGAGTATTCAAAAAATACATAATCCTGATCTTGACATTGAAGGTTTATTATTAACAATGTACGATTCAAGATTACGTTTATCTAATCAGGTTGTTGAAGAAGTTCAAAAACACTTTAACGATATGGTTTTTGATACTGTAATTCAGCGAAATGTAAAATTAAGTGAAGCTCCAAGTTTTGGTGAAAGTATCATTAATTATGATGCAACCAGCAAAGGTGCTGTAAACTATATTCATTTAGCTCAAGAGATTATAAAGAAAAACAGCAAATAGTTTTTATGACAAAAGTAATTAAAAAACAAGCCTTAGGAAGAGGATTATCAGCACTATTAAAAGATCCAGAAAACGACATTCAATCAGTAGAAGACAAAAATGCTGACAAGGTTGTTGGAAATATCATTGAACTTGAGATAGACGCGATTGAAATAAATCCATTTCAGCCTAGAAGCAATTTTAATGAAGAATCTTTACGCGAATTAGCCACTTCCATTAAAGAACTTGGTGTAATTCAACCTATTACTGTTCGTAAATTAGATTTCAATAAATATCAGTTAATCTCTGGAGAACGTCGTCTTCGTGCTTCTAAATTAGTAGGCTTAACAACTGTGCCTGCTTATATTAGAATTGCAAATGACAACGAATCTTTGGTTATGGCCTTAGTTGAAAACATTCAGCGTCATGACTTAGACCCAATTGAGATTGCACTTTCATACCAGCGTTTGATTGACGAAATTCAATTAACTCAAGAACAAATGAGTGAAAGAGTTGGAAAAAAACGTTCAACAATCGCGAATTACTTACGTCTTTTAAAACTAGATCCGATTATTCAAACTGGAATCCGTGACGGTTTTATCAGTATGGGTCACGGTCGCGCTATTATTAATATTGATGACTTAGAAGCTCAAACCGATATCTATCAAAAGATTGTGAGCCAAAACCTTTCGGTTCGTGAAACAGAAGCTTTGGTAAAAAACTACCATGAAGGTGTTCCGCCAAAAGCAGAAGGAAAACCAAAAGCTGATTCTGCATTCCAAGTAAGAGAGACACAAAAAAACACTTTCAACGACTATTTTGGTTCGAAAGTTGATATAAAAGTCGCTGGTAACGGAAAAGGAAAAATTACAATTCCATTTAATTCTGAAGCTGACTTTAACAGAATTATAAAATTAATAAACGGATAGTGAATAAAATTGTCCCCATCGGTCTATTGTTCTTTCTAACAGGAACCGTTTCTCTTTTTGCCCAGGTAAAAAAAGACACGGTTTTGGTCGTAAAAGACACTACTGCATTACAAGAAATAGATCCGCTTACACCAGCAAAAGCAGCTTTTTATTCTGCTATTCTACCTGGTTTAGGCCAAGCATACAATAAAAAATACTGGAAAATTCCATTGGTTTACGGAGCAATCGGAACCAGTTTATATTTCTACATAGACAACAACAATAAATACCGTGATTATCGTAATGCCTACAAGCGAAGACTAGAAGGCTATAATGACGATAATTATAAATTTCTAGATGATAGCCGGTTAATTGCAGGTCAGAAATTTTACCAAAGAAACAGAGATTTATCAGCTTTATTTGTTGTCGGTTTTTATGTTCTCAACATAATAGATGCCAATGTTGACGCAGCCCTGATTCAGTTTAACGTAAACGAAAGATTGTCAATGCGTCCAGAAATTTATCCAGCCGATGTAACATTTAAACCAAACGTTGGACTAACTTTTAATTACAAGTTTTAATAGATTCATTTCTATTTAACAAATCAAAAAAATATAATCATAATGAAAATTGCGCTTTTAGGATACGGAAAAATGGGTAAAGTAATTGAACGAATTGCTTTAGAAAGAGGTCATGAAATAGTTTTAAAAAAGGATGAATTTAACACCTATGACGGACTTTCAACAGCCGATGTTGCCATAGATTTCAGCGTTCCATCAGCAGCCGTAAGCAATATATCTGCCGCTTTTAATGCCAATGTCCCTGTAGTTTCTGGAACAACTGGATGGTTAGAACATTATGACGAAATGATCGCGCTTTGCAACGAGAAAAAAGGCGGTTTTATCTCTAGTTCAAACTTTAGTTTAGGAGTAAATATTTTCTTCGGATTGAATGAATATTTAGCTAAAATCATGAAACAATTTGATTCTTATAAAGTTTCAATGGAAGAAATCCACCACATTCACAAATTAGACGCACCAAGCGGTACTGCAATTTCATTAGCTCAAGGCGTTATTGAGAACAGCAACTATAATGAATGGACTTTAGAAGAAGCAAAAAACAATCAAATTCATATTGAAGCAAAAAGAATTGGAGAAGTTCCAGGAACTCATACTGTCAATTATGATTCTGCTATTGACAGCATAGAAATAAAACATACCGCACATAACCGTGAAGGTTTTGCCCTTGGAGCCGTTGTAGCTGCCGAATGGCTTGCAGGAAAACAAGGAATTTTCAGCATGAAAGACGTTTTAAACTTACAATAAACTGACAAGATTCAGAAAACGTAAAAAATGATTCTGAATTTAAAACTTAAAAATACATTATTATGACACTTTACTCTTGGTTCGTATTTTTCTTAGCTGTACAGATCATTCATTTTCTTGGTACCTGGAAATTATATCAGGCAGCGGGAAGAAAAAGCTGGGAAGCTGCAGTTCCGGTATATAATTCGATTGTTTTAATGAAGATCATCGGACGTCCAACTTGGTGGACACTGCTTCTTTTTATTCCAATTATCAACTTGATCATGTTTCCGGTTGTTTGGGTAGAAACTTTGAGAACATTTGGCAAAAAATCTACTTTAGATACTATTTTAGGGCTTTTCACTTTAGGTTTTTATATCTATTATGTAAATTATACTCAAAAATTAGAGTATCATAAGGATCGTAAATTAACTCCTGAGAATAAAACGGCAGACACAATCAGTTCATTGCTTTTTGCTATTATTGTTGCCACTTTAGTACATACTTATGTGGTACAACCCTATACAATTCCGACATCATCTTTAGAGAAATCTTTATTAATTGGCGACTTCTTATTTGTGAGTAAAATAAACTATGGCCCAAGAGTTCCAATGACAACGGTAGCATTACCAATGGTTCACGACTCTATTCCATTAACTAAGAGTAAATCTTATTTAAGCTGGCCGCAATTACCTTATTTCAGACTTCCTGCCATTCAAAAAATAAAACGATGTGATATTGTCGTTTTCAACTGGCCCGTCGATACAGTTCATTATTTCTTTGAACCAAAAGGAAGACCAGGCGTCATCAAACCTATCGATAAAAAATCAAATTATGTAAAAAGATGTGTCGGTATTCCTGGAGACAGCTTATCTATCAAAGACGGTTTTGTTTTCATTAACGGAAAAAAATTAGTTCTTCCAGAAAGAGCTAAACCACAATATTCTTATTCTGTAGCACTGGATGGAAAAACTCCGATTGATTTTGAAAGCTTATTCAAAGAATTAGACATAACAGACCCTGCAGGCTTTACATCTGAAAAAAGAGACACTCTTTACTTAGGTTCTTTAACAGAAGCAGGTGCTGAAAGATTTAAAAATACTCCGGGTGTAACTGCGGTAATTCGTAAAATTGACAGAACGAACGACAATAGAATTTTCCCGCATATCAATAAATGGAGTCAGGATAATATGGGACCAATCTACATTCCTGAAGCTGGAAAAACAGTTGCTTTAAATAATGAGTCACTTCCATTCTATAAAGAAATCATTACGAATTACGAAGGAAATAAATTAGAATTACAAGGTTCGAAATTTTTAATCAACGGAAAACCTGCAACTACTTACACTTTCAAACAAAATTATTACTGGATGATGGGAGACAACCGTCATAACTCTGAAGACAGCCGTTATTGGGGTTATGTTCCCGAAAATCATATTGTTGGAAAACCCGTTTTTATCTGGATGAGCTGGGACACGAATGGAAAAGGCATCAATAAAATTCGCTGGAGTAGAGTTTTCACTACTGTTGATGGTGAAGGCCAGCCACAGTCATACTTTAAATATTTCTTAATTGCTCTTGCCTTATATTTCGTTGGAGATTTTGTATGGAGAAAAAGAAGAGAAAATAAAGCATAATTAAAAAAATGTTATTTTTGTTTGCTTCGCCTGTTCGAGCAAGCTCTTGAGTCAGGTTTCAAGTTTCACGTTCTTAACGTTAACTTGAAACCTGAAACATTTAAACCTGAAACAAAAACAAAATGAATTCCTTACTACTTCCTACCTATTTTCCATCTATCAGTCATTTTGCTGTAATTGTACAATCTGACAAGATTACTTTTGAAATGGAAGATAATTTTCAGAAACAAACTAATAGAAACAGAACCTATATCTATAGTCCAAACGGAATTCAATTATTAAATATTCCCGTTAAACATTCAAAGGAAGCACATCAGAAAACCAAAGACATTTTGATCGAAAATGAATTTGACTGGCAGAAACAACATTTTAAGTCTCTTGAAGCAGCTTACAGAAGCTCTCCTTTCTTCGAGTACTTTGAAGACGATATCGTTCCAATTTTCGAAAAAAAACACACTTTTTTAATGGATTTAAACTTTGAAGTATTAGAGATTGTATCAAAATGTCTTCGAATGAAATTTGAGTTTGGAAAAACAACTGAATATTTCCACGAAACACCTGATTATTCTGATTTCAGATATTTAGCAAATGGAAAAAAAGACACTAATTCTTTTGAAAAATACACTCAGGTATTCAACGACAAACATGGTTTTATCAATAACTTAAGCGTTTTGGATCTGCTTTTTAACGAAGGAAAATTTGCTGCAGATTATTTAAAGAATCAGAAAATAGTTTAAGTTATGAGTATTATTTAATTTTCAATATTTACTCATAACTTTTAACTTCCCTCTAAAATTGATCGATTGAAAGCCTAGTCATAATTGGATAATGATCTGAATTTTCGAAATCAGGAAAACTTTCGAACTGTTTTACTTTCATTTTGCCGTCAGTAAAAATATAGTCAATTCGGGCTGGATAATATTTAAACTTATAAGTTGCTCCAAAGCCTTCCCCTGCTTCCTCAAAAGCATCTTTAAGTTTACCTTTAATGCTTCTATAAATATAAGAAAACGCACTATTATTCATATCTCCGCAAATAATAATTGGGTATTTGCACTTTTTGATATGCTCTTTAAAAATTTCTGCCTGCTCTTGCTGCTGCTTGAAACTTTTACTGATTCGAGCATAAATACGCTGTGATTTCTTTTGATTTACATTATCAATATCATCAGAAATCTCACTTACATCTGGAGATATTTTAATGGACTGCAAATGCATATTGTAAACACGAATAATATCTTTTCCGCGTTTAATATCGGCATAAACCACATTATTATCTGACTTCGGAAAAACAATATTCCCTTCATCAATAATTGGAAATTTAGAAAAAATAGCCTGTCCTGTTTTTATCTTTTTTCCATCTATAAAAATATAGCGATGCGGATACACCTTTAAATCCAAATGTGCTGAATTTGAGTATTCCTGAATACATAGAATATCAGGGTCTTTCTCATCTATAAAAACTTTTATATTTTCGGGAATATCATCGCGATCCAGCCATTTAAAAACATTAAAAAGACGAACATTATAACTCATAACAGAAAAGTCTTTTTCGTCTTGAACATATTCTTTAGCAGAAAATTTATAAAACTTGTTTATAAATGTGATTCCCGTTAGCAAAACCAATCCAGACAAAATAAGACGTTTTTTAAACTGAATTGCCCAGTAAACAAAGAACAACCCATTTGCAACAAAAAAAGCAGGCATAAACAATGTAAGCACCGATAAAAGCGGAAAACTCTTAGGTGCTAAAAACGGCATAATATAAACGCTGAATGTAAGCACAGTCAGCACTATATTCAAAAAGAACATTATCTTATTAAACCAAGAAAGGTTTTTCATATCTGTCTCCTACAAGTTTATTTTCCAGCTTTAAATAAAAACTCTTTTTCTTCTTTTGTCAGACAATCATATCCAGACTGGCTGATTTTGTCTAATATCTCGTCAATCTGTTGCTGCGTCTTGTCTTTCGTGACAATTCTTGATGTAGATTTTTGTGTAGGTTTTTGGTAATTTTTATGAACTTTTTTAAATGGGGTCGAAGGAGATTTTCTAAAAAGATTAGCAAAAAAATCTAATGTTCTAGAAACAATGGTACTCAAATCAGTACCATTCTGCAATAGTTTAATATAAATAAAGCCGAATAAAGCACCCGCAAGATGCGAAATATGTCCGCCAGTATTTCCTAGACGAAACTGCATTAAATCTAAGACCAAAATTACAGCGGTAATATGCCAGAGTTTAACATTTCCGAACAGAAACAGACGAACATCCATAAGCGGAGAATAAGTCGTTGCAGCAACCAAAATTGCCATAATAGCCGCAGATGCTCCAACTATAGAAGCTGCAGTTCCTAAAACATAAAAACTTAAGGCAAAAATAATTCCAGCAAAAATCGCACTCAAAATGTACAAACCTAAATATTGCTTTTGAGTAAAATAGGTTAAAAATAACTGGCTGGCAAAATTAAGCACCAACATATTGAATAACAGATGAAAGAATCCGTCATGAAAAAATGCATACGTTAGCAAAGTCCACGGTTTAAACATGAAAACCTGAGGATCCGAAGATAAAGCAATCCAGCTCGGAAAATCAAATAGACCAATTGAATATTGATAGAAAAATATCAAAGAAACAATAAAGCATGCGATGTTCCAATACATAACACGCATAGCAATACCTCCCAATCTATATTGTAATTTTAAATCATCTAGAATATTCATAGAAACTTCTTTTGTTTTTAGAATTCAATCTTAAAGTTATAAATTAATTCCAACGATTGTTATTGAACTGATTTTTTTTCCAGTACCACATCATTAAAAAACCAGTAATTGCACCTCCAACGTGTGCGAAATGTGCTATTCCTGTACCGCCTCCGCCGAACAAAGAAGTCCCTTTAACTCCTAAAAACAAATCGATTAACAAAAGTCCAGGAACAAAATATTTAGCTTTAATTGGAATTGGAATAAACATAAGCGCTAATTCAGCATTAGGAAACATAAAAGCAAAAGCAGTCAGCAAACCATAAATAGCTCCAGAAGCTCCTACAACTGTTCCGATATAAGCACTTGTAAACCCATCAAATTGAGCAGTGCTTACTAAAGTCTGCCATCTAGTATCTATTTTTCCTTGACTTAAAATATTTAAAATATCAGCCTTATGATAACCATTAGCAGATAAAATATTAATTGTATCTTCAAAAAAGTAATAGTTTACCGCTGTGTGAAGTAACGCAGAACCTAAGCCACATGAGATATAAAAAAATAAAAACTTTTTACCTCCCCAAAAATGCTCTAAAGCAGATCCAAAAGAAACCAATGCAAACATATTAAAGGCAATATGCATAATTCCTCCATGCATAAACATGTGTGTAATAGGCTGCCAAACTTGAAAACTTGGATTTTCTGGAAAGAACATCGCAAGATATTCATAAGAAATTGGCACTAACTGAGAGCCAATAAAAAATATAATATTAATAATTAGCAGTTGTTTAACCACTGGAGTCATATTCATCATAAAGCAAACTTTTTATCTATATCTTCCACACGCATGGTAATGAAAGTAGGTTTTTGAAAAGGTGAAATATTTGGATCTTTACAAGCAAACAAACCGTTTACCAAATTATCTTGTTCTTTTTCGGTTAAATAAGATCCTGTTTTAACCGCTAAACTTTTAGCCATTGATTTAGCAATGGTATCATTTTGACTGTAACTATTTGCTGGAATTCCATCTTGTAAATCACTCAATAATTGTTCGATCACCATAGAAACTTCACTTTCTGTGATATTAACTGGAATTCCCGATACCACAATATGATCTGTTTTCGAATCATCAAAAACAAATCCAGTTGTCTCCAAAGATGGTTTTAATTCTTCAATCTGTTTCATTTCTGAAGCAGAATAAAACAAATCTAAAGGAAATAATAATTGTTGGCTAGACGCTTGATTTACCGTCATATTCAATAAAAACTGTTCATACAAAATACGCTGATGCGCACGCTGCTGATCGACAATTATCATTCCTGATTTAATTGGCGAAACAATATATTTTTTATGAATTTGATACGTTTTCTGAGTTGCCTGTTCTACTTCATCATCATTAAACAAAGAAGATGTTACTTCTTCATTTTCGAATGTAAAGGGTGAACTTTCTATGGTTTCAGGATTTTCTGTATCCAAACCAACATATAAACTTTCCCAGCTTGCTGTTGGCTCTACTCGTTTAGAATAACCTGAATACGAAGAACTGGAACTTGACCCCGAACCTGAATAAGACGACGATGAAGATCCCGAGCTATAACTTCCAGAACTTGATCCAGAACCTGTTTTAGTATAATGCTGATTGGTCTTATCATCTGTAAAAGGATTGAATGTTCCATCAACTTGAATGGTTGGAATTCCAACTTCCACATCTTTATAATGATAAGGCGTATCCAAATTAGAATCTCGATCAAAATCTAAAACAGGCGCAACATTAAATTGTCCTAAACTATGTTTAATTGAAGCTCTTAAAATAGCATACAAAGCCGACTCATCATCAAATTTAATTTCTGTTTTAGTTGGATGAATATTGATATCGATTGTATTTGGCGGCACTTGCAGATACAAGAAATAACTTGGCTGAGAACCATCTTTTAATAAACCTTCGTAAGCTGCCATAACCGCATGATGCAGATAACCGCTTTTAATAAAACGATCGTTTACAAAAAAGAACTGCTCTCCTCTATTTTTCTTTGCAAATTCAGGCTTACAAACAAAACCCTGTATATTTATAATATCAGTATCTTCATTTACCGGCACCAGTTTTTCATTGGTTTTACCAGACATAATTCCCACAATTCTCTGACGATAACCTGCAGCAGGAAGATTATACATCTCACTTCCATTATGATAAAAGCTAAAATGAATATTAGGATGCGCCAACGCTACACGTTGAAACTCATCCATGACATGACGAAATTCAACTGTATCTGATTTTAAGAAATTACGACGGGCTGGAATATTATAAAATAAATTTTTAACCGCAAATGAAGTTCCTTTAGGCAAAACAGCCACTTCCTGCGAAACAAATTTACTTCCTTCGATTACGATATGTGTTCCTAGTTCGTCTTGTTCTTGTTTGGTTTTCATTTCCATGTGCGCAATCGCAGCAATAGAAGCCAAGGCTTCTCCACGAAAACCTTTTGTTCCAAGTGAAAATAAATCTTCAGCCTGGCGAATTTTTGAAGTCGCGTGACGTGCAAAACACAGACGCGCATCGGTAACGGTCATTCCAACACCATTATCAATAACCTGCACCAGCGATTTACCAGCGTCTTTTATAATCAATTTAATATCGGTTGCTTTTGCATCAACGGCATTTTCTAACAATTCTTTTACAACTGAAGCGGGTCTTTGAACCACCTCTCCAGCAGCAATTTGGTTAGCAACGTGATCAGGAAGCAATTGAATAATACTCGACATTAAGCAAAAATAGTTTTAGAGTTTAGATTAGTTTGTATAAACCAAGAAATACAAATTTAATGAATTTTGGTTGTCTTTTAGAAGAAGAGGTGTCATAAAAAAAACAAAAAAACCTATACCGTTATGACACAGTATAGGTTTAAATATTTTTAAAACAATTGTGTTTTATTCGTTTTCTATTTTTCTAGGAGAATCTTCTATTTGAAGCGCTCCCGAAGTTAACAATGGTTGATTAAAAGCGTGTGAAATCGAAGCCTGCTGACGAATGTAAGCCATTTTTATCGCTGCAATTGCAGCTTCAGTCCCTTTATTTCCGTGAACTCCACCGCTTCTATCGATAGATTGCTGCATATTATTATCTGTTAAAACACAGAAAATAACTGGGATATCCGTTTGCACATTTAAATCTTTAATTCCTTGTGTAACACCTTCACAAACAAAATCAAAATGTTTTGTTTCTCCTTGAATTACACATCCAATTACGATTACGGCATCAACATTTTGAGTTTGAAGCATTTTTTTTGCTCCGTAAATCAACTCAAAACTTCCAGGAACATTCCAGCGGATAATTTGCTGAGCAGGAACATCGCAATCGACTAGAGCGTCAAAAGCACCATTATAAAGCCCTTCTGTTATAGTATCATTCCATTCAGAAACAACAATCCCAAATCGAAAGTCTTTCGCATTTGGGATTGTGTTTTTATCGTATTCTGATAGATTTTTATTTTCAGTAGCCATCTGTATATTTTAGATATTAGATTTATAAAATTTAGACTGCTAAAATACGAATCTAAAATCTAAAATCTTAACTCTACAATAATATTTATTGTGCTAATCCGATCAAAGCATCAACGAATGCTGCTTCTGGAGCACTGTCGTAATTGTCTTTGATATCGTTAAAATATTTCAACGCATCTTCTTTCTGACCTAAAGCTAGTGCTGTTTTTCCTGCTTTTAATAAGAAACGAGGTGTAGTAAAGTCATTTTTATTAGACTCCGCTGCTTTAATATAGTAAGACAAAGCTTCTTTTTGGTTATTTTTTTGAGAATAAGCATCTCCAGTTGCACCTTTAGCCAACGCACTTAAGATAACATCTTCAGATTTAAATTCACCTAAATATTTAATTGCCTCATCAAATTTACCAGTATTTAAGTAAGCCATACCAGCATAATAGTTTGCTAAATTTCCAGCATCTGTTCCAGAATATTCGTCAGCGATTTTAATAAATCCGAATTTACCTTCTGAACCATTTAATGATAATTTGAATAATGAATCACTAGAAACACCGTTAACAGCTTTTTCAAAATTTTGCTGTGCAACAAACATTTCGCTAGCAGCCTCATCTTGTTTAGGAGTTGCAACAAATTTTTGGTAAGCCAAATATCCAATTGTAGCAACAGCAATACCAGCCACTAAACCAATAATGATTTTTTGATTTTTAGCCACCCAATCCTCAGTTTTTGAAGCTGTCTCATCTAATTTTGAGAAAACACCAGCAGTTGTGCTGTCTTTTTCGTCAATAACTACTTGTTGTTCTTCAGTAACCGCTTCTTTTACTTCCTTTTCTTTTGGTGTCTTATATCCTCTTTTATTGTAAGTTGCCATTTAAAATTTATTTAGTGAACGGCAAAAATAAAATTTTTCTTGAAACTGAGGTAAAAAATTTCAATTTTATCACTATTTTAAAAGAAATATTTTCATAATCTATTTTCTCTTCCGCGAAAGCGATAAAATAAAAGAACCTTAAACTTCTCCAAATCCAATTATATCGATAATTTTCGGTAATTTGCACCCTCAAATTTTCACTGCTAAAAAACAGTAATTTTTACATCTGGAGTTCCTAAAAATGCATCTTAACAAAATTTCATTATTCAATTATAAAAACTTTTCCGAAGCAAGTTTTGATTTCGACATCAAAATCAATTGTTTCGTGGGTAAAAATGGTATCGGAAAAACCAATGTTCTGGATGCTATTTACCATTTAGCTTACGGAAAAAGTTATTTTAATCCGCTGGCAGTTCAAAACATCAAACATGGTGAAGAGTTTTTTGTAATTGATGCTGAGCTGGAGAAAAACGAAAGAACTGAACAGATTGTCTGCAGTCTAAAAAAGGGACAGAAAAAGGTTCTAAAACGAAATGGAAAAGCTTATGATAAGTTCTCTGATCATATCGGATTCATTCCTTTGGTTATTATTTCACCTGCTGATAGAGATTTAATTATTGAAGGAAGCGAAACACGCCGTAAATTTATGGACAGTGTGATTTCGCAGTTAGATTCTACTTATCTGCATCAGCTTATTCAATATCAAAAAGTCATTGTACAGCGAAATGCTCTTTTGAAATATTTTGCGCTCAATCATACTTACGATAATGATACCTTATCTATATATAATGAGCAATTAAATGAATATGGAAAATCGATCTTTGAAAAACGAAAAGATTTCTTAGAACAATTTATACCTATATTTAATATACACCATCAAGCCATAACGGGATCTGAAGAATCGGTTCAATTGGTTTATGAAAGTCATTTGTTTGAAAAAGATTTACTAACACTTTTACAGGAAAACATTAATAAGGATCGTGCATTGCATTACACAACTGTCGGAATTCATAAAGACGATTTATCTTTTGAGATCGATTCGCATCCGATAAAAAAATTCGGATCACAGGGACAACAGAAATCTTTTCTGATTGCTTTAAAACTGGCTCAATTCGAATTTCTAAAAAAGCAAAGCGGTGTAAAACCTATTCTTTTGTTTGATGATATTTTTGACAAATTGGACGAAACCCGTGTTGCGAAAATTGTAGAAATGGTAAATAGCGAAACTTTTGGTCAACTTTTTATTTCGGATACGCATCCTGAACGAACAGAAGCCATTGTAAAATCTACCCATCAGACTTATAAGATTTTTAATTTGTAATTTTTGTTTCTGAAAAATTGATATAATTTGTATCAGCTTTCTACATTAATCCCAAATTAGAAATCACTAAATTAGCCTGAACAAAACTTAAAAAACAACTGCAATAAATATTAAAGGAATATGTTAACGAAAGAATCATTGCAATTTTTAGACGATTTAAAAAAGAACAATAACAGAGAATGGTTTCAGGAGAATAAAAAGAGATATGAGGTTTTCAAAAAAGACTATCATCAATTGGTAAGCGCTTTTTTGGATGTCATGAAACCGCTTGACCCTTCTTTAGATTTACTAGAAGTTAAAAATTGTACTTTCAGAATCAATCGTGACATTCGTTTTTCAAAAGACAAATCACCTTATAAAGCTCATTTAGGCATCTGGATGTCGGGCGGAACTAAAGGTTTGAATCGTGCCGGATATTATGTTCATATTGAAAAAGGTGCCAGTTTTATTGCAGGAGGATTTTATTCGCCTGAATCTGAAGACTTGAAAAAAGTCCGTAAAGAAATTGCTTTTTTCTATGATGATTTAGAAGAAATCCTGAACAACAAAGACTTTAAAAAAGAGTTTAGAAGTTTTGACACAAACGAAAACAATTCTCTAAAAAGTATGCCTCGCGGTTATGAAAAAGATCATCCAGCAGCCGAATTCCTAAAACTAAAAAGTTTTACAGCTTCTCAGCCCTATGATATTTCTGAAGTTACACAGAAAGACTTCGTTTCAAAAATGAGTAAAAAGTTAATCGCTTTAAAACCCTTGAACGAATTCATCAATCGCGCTTTAGATACTGAAGAATAAAAAAGATAGCCACGAATTCACGAATTAATTTTAAATAATTTGTGAATTCGTGGCTAAAAACACTTTTGTAATGAAAAGAAAAATACTTTTTCTTGGAGAATCTTACCGCGCCGACGCGATAACTTGGATGAAAGGCCTTAAAGAATTTGGCGATTTTGAAATTATCACTTGGGAACTTCAAACTTCAAATACGCAAAGATTCAACCGAATTCTAGAATATTTATTCGCTCCTTTTACCATTCGAAAAATCATTCGAGAAGAAAAACCAGACATGGTCATTGCGGAAAGAACAACGAGTTATGGTTTTCTTGCTGCATTATCAGGATCTAAAACTATCGCCATTGCCCAGCAAGGACGAACCGATTTATGGCCTGAAGAATCTAAATTGTATCCTCTTAAAAAATTCATTCAAAAACAAGCTTTCCAAAAAGCACATTTAATTCATGCATGGGGACCTGCCATGGCAATTCACATGAAAGCTTCTGGCGTTGATATGAATAAAGTTTTAGTACTCCCAAAAGGAATTGATCTATCTCTTTTTAAACCTTCAACCAACAATTCAAATAAAATTGAAGCGATTGTGACGCGCTCTTTAATGCCAGAATATCGTCATGATTCTATTTTAAAAGCATTTGGAGTTTTACATCAAAAAGGAATTGATTTTTCACTGACAATTGTCGGCGACGGAACAAGACTGCAATATTTAAAAGATTTGACCAAAGAACTTCAAATCGAAAACAAAGTAATTTTTACAGGAAGAATCCCAAATACGGAACTTCCCAAATTATTACAACAATCTAATATTTACATCAGCATGCCAATAACAGAAGGCGTTTCGGCATCTTTATTTGAAGCAATGGCTTGTAATTGTTATCCGATAGTGTCAGATATTCCAGGAAATCAAAGCTGGATAACACATCGAGAAAATGGACAATTGATTGAAGTTGATAACGTCAAAATGCTAGCCGAAGAATTAATATGGTCTTTTGAAAATCCTGAGTTTAGAAATAAAGCCATTATTCGAAATAGAAAGTTTGTGGAAGAAAATGCTAATTATGATATCAATATGAAGTCTATTTCTGAGAAATATCATGGGTTGATTGATTCTCGAAAATAGTTAACTTTTATTTTTAGGATAAGCCAAAGAAACTTTTCTATTCACAGCATTATAAACCACATAATGATAATTTTCATTTTCTCTTAAAAGAAAAACGTTTCCATAAGATTCATTTTTAGAAAAAACAATTTTATAATTATCCAAATCAACTAAATTTCTTTTACAATCTGTCACTATTTCTTCTGGCTGATTTCCATCTGTATTACTCCAAACATAATTATAGGATTTCCATTCTTTAACAAAAGAATCCAACATTTGAGCATAAAGCATTTTATCTCTATCATTTTGCAAATCGCCAGTACTAGGAATTAACCGTATCGCATCACCTTCTTTATAAATATAAAAAACACCTAAATCTTTAATAGAATCTTCTCTTTGTACTTTCTTCATTCCACATGTTAAGCCTACAAAACGAATATTTTCCACAACCAGATGTACATGATCATTATCAATCATTGCATAAGTTCCTGAGGTAAAAACAAAACAGTCTGTAAGACATTGCATTGTTTCACCGCATGAAAACGAACCATCTAAATTAAATTCTACACTACGGTAATAATTCTGTGCTTTTTCTTTTAGTAAAGAATATTCAGCAACATTTGTGTAACCAATTATATCCTTCGTTTCCCATTTACCTACAATGCTTAACTGAGCAAAATTAGGTGTTGACAAAAACAACCCTAAAAAGAGTAAAATCTTACTCTTAAGAAAAAAATATTTCATGATTATATCATTACAATTCTTTCAAATTTATAAAAGAAATCGATTTGTTTTTTGAATCTTGATATTTATTTAAAATCCATTCCAAATAAATTATAATCCTTACTTTTGACTCAGATTAAAAAGCCTTTTATTTATGGAAATCCAATCCAATTTTTCTTTAAAAAACTATAACACTTTTGGTATTGAAGCCAATGCAAAACAATTCGTTGCAGTACATTCGATTAATGAATTGAAAACTATCCTAGAAGAAAACAAAAACGAGAAAAAATTTATTTTGGGAGGCGGAAGCAATATGCTATTAACGAAAGACATTGACGCTTTGGTAATTCATATCGATTTAAAAGGTAAAAAAACAATCAAAGAAGACGATGATTTTGTCTGGGTTGAAAGTCAGGCTGGAGAAACCTGGCACGATTTCGTTCTTTGGACAATCGACAATAATTTCGGCGGACTAGAAAATATGTCGCTCATTCCAGGAAATGTCGGTACAACGCCAGTTCAGAATATTGGAGCTTACGGAACCGAAATTAAAGACACTTTTGTTTCTTGCGAAGCGATGAATATTGCCACTCAGGAAATGAAAACTTTCGACAATGCCGAATGTAATTTTGGTTATCGTGAAAGTATTTTCAAAAATGAGGTTAAAGATCAATACATTATTACTTCAGTTATTTTTAAACTGACTAAACGCAATCATAAAATCAATACTTCTTACGGCGACATTTTAGCTGAATTGGCTAAAAACAATATTTCTGAGCCAACATTAAAAGACGTCAGCAATGCTGTAATTGCAATTAGACAAAGTAAACTTCCTGATCCGAAAGAACTTGGAAATAGTGGCAGTTTCTTTAAAAACCCGATTTTATTGAAGTCTGATTTTGAAAAGATCCACCAAAAATTTCCAGAAATGAAGTTCTATGAAGTTTCGGAAACTGAAGTAAAAGTTCCTGCAGGATGGCTGATTGAGCAGACAGGCTTTAAAGGAAAACGTTTTGGCGACGCGGGAGTTCATAAAAACCAAGCTTTGGTTTTGGTAAATTACGGAAACGCAACAGGACAAGAAATTTTAGCGGTTTCTAAAGAAGTTCAAAAAACTGTTTTTGAAAAATTTGGAATTCAGATTGAAGCAGAAGTAAATGTGATTTAAAACATTTTCTCTGTATTCAATTACATAAAAGACCAAACAAAATGACCGAGAACATTTCCATAAAAATTACAAATCCTGATTCTGATGAAGCCTTTCCAATTTTAGAGGAATTGTCTGCAAATCTTCATCTTCGTTTTGGAAGTGATGGAAGAAACTCATTTACAGACTGGGAAAACAATAATGAAAGTTTTGTTTTTGTTGTTGCCGAGATGAATAATGAAATTGTTGGATGCGGTGCAGTAAGACCAATAAACAAAACTATTGGCGAAGTAAAACGAATGTATTCTAAATTCTCCAGAAAGAAAATTGGACAAACTATTCTAACTTTTCTGGAAAAAGAAGCCAAAAAGATTGGTTTTACAGAGTTAGTTTTAGAAACTAGAGTCAAAAATGAGAGCGCTGTACATTTCTACCAAAAACAACAATACAAAGTAATTCCTAATTACGGGAAATATATAAACAGGCCAGAAGCCATTTGCTTTGGAAAAACCTTGAAATAAAAGAAAGAAAATGCACATACCAGATTTATACAAAAACGAAAATCAGGAAGAAATCAGAACCTTTCTAAAAGAAAACAGTTTTGGAATCCTGATCAATCAGACCAACGGAAAATTATGTGCAACACATATTCCGATTGAACTTGAAATTAATACTGATGGGAAAGAAATTTTACAGGGACATATTTCAAAACTAAATCCGCAGGCAGAAGGTTTTAAGGAAAACGATCAGGTTTTGGCAGTTTTTACTGGCCCTCATAGCTATATTTCCTCTTCTTGGTACGACCATGAAAATGTTCCAACCTGGAATTACATAGCCGTACATGTTTATGGAAGAATTAAAATTGTTGACTATGAAACTTCTGTGGAACAATTGAAAAAATTAGTTGATAAATATGAAGTTAATTCTGTAAATCCCGTTCGAGTTGAGGATTTATCAGCCAAAACAATGCGTGAAGCGAGAGGCATTTTTGGTTTTGAAATAGAAATTGAAGAAATTCAGGCCACAAAAAAGCTATCTCAAAATCGAGACGATCACAATTATAAAAACATAATTTTGGAATTAGAAAAAACTGAAAACCCTCAGTCTATTGCTGTTGCAAAAGAAATGTCTAAATGCCGAAAGTAAATTAAGCTTTAGCTATTGAATTTAAAGAATTCATAAGTACATTTGCAGTCGCAGAACGTGAAATTAAATAGAACCAAATAAATCAGATGCTTATATACATATTTTACTTTTTTATTACTATTGTTGTTGTTCAACTATTTTATTATCTCGGAATTTTTGGAAAGTTTGCTTTTAGCAAACCGCAACATATTACGCCAAAAAACCTTCCTGTTTCTGTAATTGTATGTGCAAAAAATGAGGAAGAAAATGTAAAAAAATATATTCCGCTTTTGGCACAGCAAAATTACCCTGATTTCGAAATTGTCTTAATTGACGATGCTTCGAGAGATGAAACTCTTGAAATATTTGAAGAGTTTGAAAAAGAATTCTCTAATATTCGTCTGGTAAAAGTAGAAAACAATGAAGCTTTCTGGGGAAATAAAAAATACGCTTTAACACTTGGAATAAAAGCAGCAAAAAAAGATTATCTTTTATTTACAGATGCCGATTGCTATCCAAGTTCTAAAGATTGGATTACCTCTATGTCTTCGCAGTTTACTATGAACAAAACGATAGTTTTAGGATACGGAGGTTATGAAAAAGTAGAACGCTCGTTTTTAAATAAAATTATTCGTTTTGAAACGGTTTTGACTGCTCTTCAATATTTTTCGTGGGCAAAAGTAGGACTTCCTTATATGGGAGTGGGAAGAAATTTAGCTTATAAAAAAGAAGAATTCTTTAACGTAAACGGATTTATTGATCATATTCAAGTTCGTTCCGGCGATGATGATTTGTTTATCAATCAAGCAGCGAACAAAGCGAATACAACTATTTCCTATACGCCCGAAAGTTTTACATACTCAAAACCAAAAAAAACGTTTGGAGAATGGTTCACACAGAAAAGAAGACATATTTCTACAGCAGAACATTACAAGTTTTTTGATAAAATGCAATTAGGATTATTTTTCTGCTCACAATTATTTTTCTTTTTATTAGTTATAATTCTGCTTGCTTTTCAATTTCAATGGATTGCAGTATTGGCAATTTTAGCGACACGTTATACCGTTGTCTGGACAGTAATTGGATTCACAGCGGGAAAACTGAAAGAAAATGACCTTAAAATTTGGTTTCCAGTTGTTGAGATAGCGCTTATATTAACGCAAATTAATATCTTTATAACTAATATCTTTTCAAAACCGGTATATTGGAAATAAATTCTAAAATAGAAAAAGCAAAAAAAGGCGATCAAATCGCCTTTACTTTTTTATTAGATCATTATTGGAATGAGGTATATTCCTTTATGCTTAAAAGAACCGAAAACGAAACCACCGCAGAAGATATTACAATTGAAACTTTCTCTAAAGCTTTTGACAAAATAGCTTCTTATAATCCAGAATTTCAATTCAACACCTGGCTTATCGCCATTGCCAAAAACGTCTATATTGATTTACTTCGAAAAAAGAAAACCAATCTTTTTATTGAAATCACAGACAACGAAGACCAACAGGCTTACAATATAGCCGACCCTACCCCCTCTGCTGAAGATGCATTAATTAAAGAACAGAATCTTTCCCGTCTGCTTTTATGCATCAAAGAACTAAAACCACACTATCAAGAAGTAATTCAGCTTCGTTACTTTCAGGAAATGTCTTATCAGGAAATTGCAGCTAAGATTGACGAACCTCTAAGCAGTGTAAAAGTTAAGCTTTTACGTGCCAAAAAATTATTAGCAGAAATTATCGAACGTAACAGATAATTCCTTATCTTTAAAACAAGAAAAATATACTATTCGTATTTTTATTCTTAAAATAATCTATTTTATCACATACTAAAACTACAATTTTCTCGTTGTAGCTCCAAACCTAAATCCTTTATGCGTATGATTTAAAGTTACTTAACCTTAAAACCCAAAAATTATGTCTAAATTGAACATTTATGAAAACAAGTGGAACGATCTTGTTTTCGAAAACAGAAACAAAGAGTATGGAGCGTATCAATTACGCCAAGAGAATCCTAGAACTACGGTTAATGCTCTCTTTATGGGTTTATTGTTAATAACTGCTTTGGGAAGCATACCTGTTTTAATTAACAAGTTTAAGCCGCAAGTTGTCGAACCAACATCAACTGACGTTCCTTTTATAGACGAACAGCTTGTTGTTACGCCTTACAATCCTACTGTAGCACCTCCACCGCCTGCTCCACCAGTACCTAGGGTAGAACAAACTACTACACAAGTTACAGATGCAAGGCAATTAATTAATCCAGTTGTGGCTGCCCCACAGGATGCAGTTGATGACATTGCACCAAACACAGATAACACACCTGCTGTAGTAAGTACTTCTGGAACAGGAGATCCTTCTAGTTCAGTTACATCACCAGGAGGAGGAAGTAACGGTACTGTAATTTCAGCTACACCAACAATAAGTGACGGGCCTGTTTCTGTAGCAGTTCTCGACAAACTACCTGAGTTTCCGGGAGGAATCGCTCAGTTCTATAAATATGTTGGAAATAATTTCCGCAGACCAGAATTAGACATGGAAAAAACATTAAAAGTGTATGTTTCTTTCGTTGTTGAAAAAGATGGATCACTTACAGATATTATCGTTAGAAACGATCCTGGTTATGGAATGGGGAAAGAAGCGGTTAGAGTATTAAAATCATTAAAAACAAAATGGAGTCCAGGAATTCTAGACGGAAAACCTGTTCGAACAGCATATAGCCTTCCGATTACAATAAAAACGGAAATGGAATAACTAAAAAAGCAGAACTTAGGTTCTGCTTTTTTAGTTTTAGAAGCCACAAATTCAATTCATTTTTGTTTTTGATTTTTAGCTACTTTTACAAGATAATCATCAAAAATAAAATTATAACAATGGGAATATTTTCTGCAATTCTTGGCAATGCAGGTGCTGTAAGCCAAGAAGATTTAATTAAAAAATACGGACAGCTTTTAACTACAAATGAAGAAATCGAAATGGGTTTTAAATTAATTCGTGATACCTTTATTTTCACAAACAAAAGATTAATCTTAGTTGACGTACAAGGAATCACAGGAAGCAAAACAGAATACAAATCGATTGCTTATAAAAACATCACTAGATTTAGTGTAGAAACAGCAGGAACTTTTGACCTTGATGCCGAATTGAAAATCTGGATTTCGAGCGAACAACAGCCAAGTATCGTAAAACAGTTTAACAAATCGGTCAATGTTTACGAAGTACAGAAGATTCTAGCTTTTCATGTTTTAGGATAAAAAAACAAACCCGACAAAATAAATTTTGTCGGGTTTACTATTTCAGGAAACAGCTATTATTTCTTTTTTGTAGTCGTTGTTTTCTTAGTTGTAGTGGTCTTTTTCGTAGTTGTAGCAACTGGAACTGTATTTACAATTTTCTGCTGTACATATGGTTTATACAAACCATCTTTTTCTGCTCTCTTTTTAGCATCATCAGCTCTTTGTTTAGAATCTGGATGCGAGCTCATCATTCTCTCTATAAATGAAGCCTCTGCCCCTTCACTCATTTTAGCTAAAATTCTAAAAGCAGATTCTTCAGCATTCACATCGTAACCGTTTTTCTTCAGAAAATTATATGCAAACAAATCTGCTTCAGATTCTTGTTTACGGCTGTGTTTGCTATCAATTAATGCACTTCCTATTTTTCCTAATTGGCTATCTGTAACAGCAGCAATTTTTGTAGATTGAGAAGAAGCCCCATCGATTAAAGCTTCTTTTTGGTAAGCCGCACGCATTGCGTCTCTCGAATCGTTATTGGCTACGTGACCAATTTCATGCCCAATAACAGCAAGCAATTCGTTATCATCCATAATATCCATTAACCCAGAAAAAACCCTTACACTTCCATCTGCAGTAGCAAAAGCATTTACATCTTTAACTTTATACACTTTGTAATTTAATGTATACCCTTCGCCAGTAGAATGTTTCCCAAAAACTCTGTTCAAACGTAAAGTATAACCATCATTTGGCCCTGCAACTTCATTTTCTGTATCCATTTTTGCTACAGCTTCTTTAGACAAAGCGGCTGCATCTGCATTGGTTAGAGTAAAAGCTGTCACTCCTTTTTGAACAGCGCCTATTGCTTTATCTCCGAAATTAATCTGTGCAGTCATTTTAGTTACACCAAATGTCGCAAATAAGAGTCCTACTATTATAAATTTCTTTTTCATGTTTTTTTATGATTACAATTTAACAACAAATGTAAATAACAAAAATGCTTTTTCATTTCTCAAAAAGCATGTTTTTTCAACAATTAAAGATATGAAATTTAAGTAGACTAAGAATAGCATAACAGCCAAAAAAAACGACAAAACTAAATGATTTGCCGTTTTCAAGTTGTGTTAGAATTACTTCTTTTTTGTAGTTGTCTTTTTAGCTGTAGTTTTTGTTGCTGTTTTAGCAGCAGGAACAACAGGCGCAGTATTTACAATTTTCTGTTGTACATATTCTTTATACAAGCCATCTTTTGTAGCTCTTTTTTTGGCTTCATCTGCTCTTTTACCAGAATCTGGATGCGAACTCATCATTTTTGTCATAAAAGAAGAATCTGCTCCTTGGCTTAAATTTTGTAAAATCCTAAAAGCCGATTCTACTGCATTTACATCATATCCATTTTTTTTCATAAAATCATATGAGAATGTATCTGCTTGTGATTCTTGTTTTCTGCTGTGTTTGCTGTCGATCATAGCACTTCCCAAAACCCCTAACTGAGATTTTGTAATAGTCTCAATTTTACCAGATTGTGATGAAGCAGCATCTAAAAGTGCCTCTTTTTTATAAGCTGCTTTAACAGCATCTCTAGAATCATGATTCACAACGTGACCAATTTCATGCCCGATAACAGCCAACAATTGATTGTCATCCATAATATCCATTAAACCTGCAAATACACGAACGCTTCCATCTGCACAAGCAAAAGCATTAATATCTTTCACTAAATAAACCTTATAATTCAAGGTAACACCATCAGTAGTTGCGTGTTTTGCAAAAACTCGGTTTAAGCGAATGGTATAGCCATCTGCTGGTCCTGCAACAGGATTAGTGGCATCCATTTCGTCAATTGCTTGTTTAGCTAAAGCCGCCGCATCAGCATCACTGAATGTAAATCCCGAAACACCTTTTCCCAGAGCTCCCATCGCTTTATCTGAAAGTATCTGTGCATTTACATCAACAAAACTAAAAGTCATCAATAAGATCCCTAAGGCAATAAATCTTTTTTTCATATTTTTAAAACTATTAAATTAACAACAAAGTTAATTTTGAAAGAATTTTCAATTATCTCTGAAAGTCAAATTTGTAATAAATTAAGACAGAAATGCGAAAAGTGAACGAAAAGCAAATTTAGTCCTCAAAATGAACTACATTCCGTATCTTTGTGCTTTGATTATTGATATATGGAAACATCCGAAGCAAACATAACTACTGCAAAACCTAAGTGGTTAAAAGTAAAACTGCCAATTGGACAAAAATATACCGAACTAAGAGGTTTGGTCGATAAATATAGTTTAAATACAATTTGTACTTCAGGAAGCTGCCCAAATATGGGAGAATGCTGGGGTGAAGGAACAGCAACTTTCATGATTTTAGGAAATGTCTGCACCCGTTCTTGCGGATTCTGCGGCGTTAAAACTGGGAGACCAGAAACGGTTGATTGGGATGAACCTGAAAAAGTAGCTCGTTCTATTAAAATCATGAACATTAAGCATGCCGTTGTTACAAGTGTTGACAGAGACGATTTAAAAGATGGAGGTTCGATCATCTGGATGGAAACTGTTAGAGCAATTCGCAGAATGAATCCAACTACAACTCTAGAAACTTTGATTCCCGATTTTCAGGGAATTGAAAGAAACTTGGATCGTATTGTAGAAGCAAACCCAGAAGTAGTTTCTCATAATATGGAAACGGTAAGACGTTTAACCCGTGAAGTTCGTATTCAAGCAAAGTATGACAGAAGCTTAGAAGTTCTTCGTTATTTAAAAGAAAAAGGCATCAACAGAACCAAATCTGGAATTATGTTAGGTCTTGGAGAAACAGAAGAAGAAGTTTTCCAAACTATGACTGATTTACGAAATGCTAATGTGGATGTCGTGACTATTGGACAGTATTTACAGCCTAGTAAAAAACACCTTCCTGTTAAAGAATTTATTACTCCTGAACAATTTGCCCGATATGAACAATTCGGACTTGATTTAGGTTTCCGACATGTAGAAAGCGGACCACTTGTTCGTTCTTCATACAAAGCACAAAAACATATTTTATAAAAAAGTTTAATTGTTTAATCGTTTAATTGTAAAACCGATTAAATGATTAAATGGTTAATCGAATAAATAAAAAATTGAAAACAAGAATTGCCATTAATGGATTTGGGAGAATAGGAAGAAATCTATTCCGTCTCCTTTTAAACCATCCTGAAATCGAAGTCGTTGCTATCAATGACATTGCTGACAATAAAACGATGTCACATTTAATTAAATATGACAGTATTCACGGTGTTTTGCCTTTTGAGGTCAGTCATGACGAAAATAGTATTATTGTAGACGGGAGGCATTTTTTCTTTTTTCATGAAAAAAACATTTCAAATTTAGACTGGAAATCACATTCGATTGACATCGTTATTGAATCAACAGGAAAATATAAAACACATGAAGAATTAAATAGGCATCTGGAAGCAGGTGCAAAAAAAGTAATTCTTTCTGCACCGTCTGAAGTAGACACTATAAAAACGGTAGTTCTTGGTGTAAATGAAACTATTTTAGATGGAGATGAAACTATCGTTTCTAATGCAAGCTGTACCACGAACAATGCCGCACCGATGATCAAAATTATCGAAGAATTGTGTGGTATTGAACAGGCATATATTACAACAATACATTCTTTTACAACAGATCAAAGTCTTCATGACCAACCCCATAAGGATTTACGTCGTGCAAGAGGTGCAAGTCAATCAATTGTTCCAACAACTACTGGAGCAGCTAAGGCATTAACAAAAATTTTTCCTAAATTGCACAACAAAATGGGAGGATGCGGAATAAGAGTTCCCGTTCCCGACGGTTCATTAACAGACATTACCTTCAATGTAAAACGTGCTGTAAACATTGAAGAAATAAATAAAGCATTTAAAGAAGCCTCAAAAACAAGTTTAAAAGGAATATTAGATTACACCGAAGATCCTATTGTCTCGGTAGATGTAATTGGCAATACACATTCTTGTTTATTTGACGCACAGCTTACTTCGGTTATTGATAAAATGGTAAAAGTAGTAGGGTGGTATGATAACGAGATTGGCTATTCATCAAGATTAATCGATTTAATTTTACTCATAAGAAAAAAATAAGATTCATTGTAAAAGCACTGCCATACATGAAATACTATCTTTTTATTGTTGTTTGTTTTCTTACAACTTTGTATTCTCAAGCCAAAAAGAATACGGATAGTATTATCTATTATAACAAACTAGCGAATTCTAATCTTGACAATAAAAGATACAATGAGGATGCTGTTTACACTCAGAAATCTATTAATTTTTGTGAAGTACATGGTCAGACAGAAAATTTAGCTAATCAAACTTTAAAGCTTGGCAAAATTTTTTATAATCAAGGAAAACTAGAAGACGCCCTAAAGAACTTCCATAAAACAGTTGCCATATATGATACGCTAAAACCAAGTTGTATTAAGGCTTTAGCATTATATTACATTGGAGTAGCAAATACAGCAAAAGGCGACTATAAAACTGCCGATTTATATTATTCAAAAGCTGAAAGTTTACTTAAAGAACTTAATATTACTGATCATGCCGAAGCATTACGCTATCAGAAAGCATTAGCACAAAAGAAAAATAACGATCTAGTTTTAGCAGCAAAAACTTTCGGGAGCATAATAAGAAAAGCAAACAATCCTAACATTATAAAAACAAAAGTCGATTCTTATTATCAGCTTGGTTTAATTGAAACACAGCTGAAAAGGAATGATTCTGCTATGATTTATTTTGACAAAGCATTAGATTACAATGAAAAAAGTAATGATCTCCCAAAAAAATCTAAAATCGTTTTAGCCATAAGCCAATATTATAAGCAGAATAAGAATTATGATATGGCTTATTCTTTTTTAGACGAGCATTATCAGCTAGAAAACTATCTATTAAGATTAAAAAATGCGAAAATTGATTTAAATGAATTTGAGAAATTCAAAAAAAATCAATCTTTAAACAATACCATAAAAAGAGAAAGCGAGGAAAAAATCCAACTTAAAACATATCGTTATTCAAAGTTAGTCAGCATTCTGGCCATTGCTTTGATTTCGATTCTGTCTCTTTTGAGTTTAGCTTTGTACAAAAACAATATTATTAGAAACCAGAATAATTTACTGCTCCGCGAAAAAAACAAAGAGTTAATTTTGGCTAAAAACAAAGCTGAAAAAGCATCGAAAGCACGATCTGAATTCTTATCTACAGTAAGTCATGAATTAAGAACTCCGTTAAACGCCATTAACGGAATTACACATATTTTACTGGAAGACAATCCAAAGAAAAAACAATTAAAATATCTGGAATCTTTAAAATTTTCAGGAAATTACCTGACTACTTTTATCAATGAAATTTTAGAAATCAATAAAATTGATTCCACTAAAGTTGAGGTCGAAAATATTAGTTTTAATCTAAAAGAACTTTTATTCAATATTCAGAGTTCTTTAAAAGAATTAGCTACCGCCAATAAAAATTATTTCAATTTAGAAATAGACAAATCGATTCCTGACAATTTGATGGGAGATCCAACAAAACTATCTCAAATTATATTGAATCTGATCAACAACGCTTTAAAATTTACTCAAAATGGACATGTAAGCGTTATTGCGAAACTATATTCTCAGGAAGATGATACCGCTACTGTTTATTTCGAAATTGTGGACACTGGAATTGGAATTCCCGAAGATAAATTACAAACTGTTTTTGAAAGTTTCTCACAAGGGTCTATTGAAGTAAACCGAAAATACGGCGGAACTGGACTTGGTCTTACTATTGTAAAAAAACTAATTGAGCTTCTTGGAGGCGAAATAAAACTAAAAAGTGAAGTGGGTAAAGGTTCTACTTTTACCTTCAAATTAAATTTTAAAATTAACCACGAACCATTGGAAGTAATTGAAGAAGTAAAACCATATAGTGACACGCAATTGAAACACAAATCTATTTTATTGATTGAGGACAATAAAATCAATCAAATGATAACTCGAAAAATGCTTGAAAACAAAGACATTAGTTGCGAAATCATTGATAACGGAGAAGATGCGGTTGAGCTTTTAAAGATCAAACGTTTTGATATGGTTTTGATGGATGTTCACCTTCCAGGCATTAATGGTACGACAGCTACCAAACTAATTCGGGAATTTGATAAATCGACTCCGATTATCGCATTGACGGCTATTTCGCTTGACGAAAATCGTGACATGCTTCTTTCTTTTGGAATGGATGATGTAATTACTAAACCTTTTGTACCAGACGAATTTTACAGCACAATTGCTAAGTTTTTTTCTACGTAATTTAGAATTGAACCATCAAAGTTTTGTTTATGATTGATGAAAGTACTTTTTATTGGAAGGTAATACAGTTGAGAAACCAATTTCGAATCTTTTAAACGAACATAATCTTTCTCGGTTGTAATTATTTTTTTTCCGTTTGCTTTCGCTAAAATTGTTTCTAAATCGTCATCAGAAAAATGATGATGATCTGGAAAAGTCAAACATTCATCATTTTCATTCTTTAAAAAATCAAAAAACGGTTTTGGTTTTGCAATTCCAGCCAAAAGTAATTTTGCTTCAGATTTAATTTCATCTACTTCAATTTTCTCTTTTGATCCGTAAATTTCTTCATCATAATCGATAAAAGTAAAAAAGATCTGCTGCGAACAATTTAATTTTAATTTCAATCGAATTTCAGCTTGTTTTTCTTCCGATAAAACTTTTGGACATTTTGTAATCACTATGACATTAGCTCTTTCAGCTCCGCTCCTGCTTTCTCTCAAATTTCCTGTTGGAAGCATAAAATCATCCGCATACAAATCATCATAAGCGGTTAATAGAATATAAAAACCTGCCTTTACCTTTCTATGCTGGTATGCATCATCAAGTAAAATAACTTCTGATTTTTCATTCTGCGAAAGCAATTGCTGAATTCCATTGGTACGATTCGCATCTACGGCTACCATTACATTTGGAAATTTTTGATAAAACTGAAACGGTTCGTCCCCCAGAATTTCAGCATTCGAATTTTTATCGGCTAAAACAAATCCTTCTGATTTTCTTTTATAACCACGGCTTAAAGTTGCGACTTTATATTTATCAGCTAATAATCGGATTAAATATTCTATTTGAGGTGTTTTCCCGGTTCCGCCCACGCTTAAATTTCCAACTGCAATAACTGGAAGATCAAACGAAGTCGATTTTAAAATTCCTTTATCAAAAAGAAAATTACGAATTGAAGTAATGAATCCGTATAAAACGGCGAAAGGGAAAAGTATTTTTCGAAGTATGTTCATAGAATTATTTATCAGAATAATGCCCCATTGCAGAAACGATAAAAATTGTCACTGTATCATCTTCTAGATAATATATCATTCTGTCTTTTTGATTTATTCTTCTAGACCAAAATCCAGAAAGTTCATATTTTAATGGCTCAGGATTACCACTTCCTTCGAAAGGAGTTTCAGTCAGTTCTAAAAGAATTTTTTCAATATTTTTAATGCTTTTTTTATCACCTGACTTATAATGCTGAATTATGTGTTTTTTTGCCAGGTCTTTTATTTCAATCCTAAACTTCCCCATACATCCTTAGGATTAACTTCAGTACTATTTTTACTTTTGGCAGATTTCAAAACCATATCTACAAATTCTGGATTATATGGACTTTCTTCTTCATTAACCTGTCCATAACTATCTGTTTCGACAATTTCAATACCATCAAGACCCTTAAAAAAAGCTTCGAACATTTCCATAAATGCTTTTCCAGTCTTCGTACGCTCGTTAATTTTTATAGTTGTCATGACTTATAAATTTTATATTACAAATGTACTAAATTTGTACTTTTTAGTACCAACTATTTATACCATTAGTAGAAATAATCTATACTAGTAAAAATCTGAAAAACATAAAAATGAAAATCAAAAATATTATATCCGTTCTGGAAGAAATGGCACCTTTGGCATACGCCGAAGATTTTGACAATGTTGGTCTTTTAGTTGGAAACTCAGAAACTGAATGTTCGGGTGTTTTAGTATGTCATGACGCATTAGAAAATGTAATTGACGAAGCCATATCTAAAAACTGTAATCTGGTTGTATGCTTCCACCCTATTTTATTTTCTGGAATTAAGAAAATTACAGGCAAAAATTATGTCGAACGAGCTATTTTAAAAGCCATTAAAAATGACATCGCTATTTATGCCGTACACACAGCTTTAGATAATCATTCAGCTGGAGTAAATAAAATTTTCTGTGATACTTTAGGTTTAGTTAATACTAAAATATTAATTCCTAAAAATAACTTTATACAAAAACTAGTCACTTTTACCGTTCCGGATAATGCAGACAAAGTTCGAAATGCTTTATTTGAAGCCGGTGCAGGAAAAATTGGAAATTATGACAACTGCAGTTTTAATACACAGGGATTTTTTACTTTTCAAGGAAACGAAGACAGCAATCCTGTAATTGGAGAAAAAGGAAAGCTTCATACTGGAGAAGAAATTAAAATCGAAGTTGTTTTTGAAAAACACCTTCAATCCAGAATTTTAAAAGCGCTTTTTTCGAACCATATTTATGAGGAAGTAGCTTATGAAATTTACGATTTACAAAACCAGCATCAAAATATTGGTTTAGGAATGATTGGCGAATTGGAAAATGAAATAGATGAAAAAGATTTTCTTTTGTCTGTGAAAGATAAAATGATCGCTGACGGAATTCGTCATTCTGCTTTTTTAGGAAAAAAAATAAAAAAAGTAGCCGTCCTTGGAGGTTCTGGAAGTTTTGCCATAAAAAATGCAATTCAGGCTGGAGCCGATGCTTTTTTGACGGCAGATTTGAAGTATCATCAGTTTTATGAAGCTGAAAACAAGTTACTTTTGGCCGATATTGGTCATTTTGAGAGTGAACGTTATACAAAAAATTATATTGTTGATTATCTTCGAAAAAAAATTCTTAATTTTGCAATCATTTTATCGGAAGAAAATACAAATCCAGTTAAGTACTTATAGAATATGACGAATACGAAAGAATTAAGTGTTGAGGACAAGTTAAGAGCAATATACGATTTACAGCTTATTGACTCTAGAATTGACGAAATCAGAAACGTTAGAGGAGAACTTCCTTTAGAAGTTGAAGATTTAGAAGATGAAGTTGCAGGTTTGAGCACTCGTTCAGAAAAACTGAAAGGTGAACTTGAAGTGATTGAGGAGCAAATCAAAGCAAAGAAAATTGCTATTGAGGAGCATAAAGAAGTGATCAAAAAGTACACAAAACAACAAGAATCAGTACGTAACAACAGAGAATTTAATTCTTTGACAAAAGAAGTTGAATTTCAGGAATTAGAAATTCAATTGGCTGAAAAGCAAATCAAAGAAATGAAAGCTTCTATCGAGCACAAAAAAGAAGTTATTTCTAACTTAAAAGAAAAACTTGATGCTAAAAGCTCTCATTTAAAACATAAAAAATCTGAATTAGATGCTATTATGGCTGAAACTCAGAAAGAAGAAACTTTCTTAACTGAGAAATCTGCTGAATTTTCTGCGCAAATCGAAGACAGATTATTAGCTGCTTACAACAGAATCAGAAGCAGTGTTCGTAACGGATTAGCTGTAGTTTCTATCGAAAGAGGGGCTTCTGCCGGATCTTTCTTTACAATTCCACCACAAACTCAGGTTGAAATTGCTTCTAGAAAGAAAATCATCACTGATGAACACTCTGGAAGAATCTTAGTTGATACACAATTAGCTGAAGAAGAAAAAGAAAAAATGGAACAATTGTTCGCAAAATTCTAAATATCAAGTCCCGATTAAATCGGGACTTTTTTTTGCAGTTATTTTTTTGCCACAGATTAAAAAGATTAACACAGATTAGGAATACTCAAATTTTGAGAATAAAAATCTATTTCATCTTTTTAATCTGTGGCAATTTTTTTTTTTTTAGCAAGTTTATAATCATATTTTTTACCTTTAGAAAAAATTAAGTTTTGAAAATTAAAAAAGGAATTCGTTTTATTACATTAAAATCCGTTGGATCTTATATTAATTTTTTGAGTTATGTGCGTCCGCAAAGAGCCATGGAGCTTTCTTATGCCCTTTTTAGCCAGCCACGAGTTGGAAGATTAAAAAAAGAAGAACTTCCAAAAATCTTAAAAAATACAGAAACAGAAACATTTCATCATAATGAACATCATTTTCAAACTTATATCTGGAAAGGAAACGAAACCAAAATTCTTTTAGTTCATGGCTGGGAAAGCAATTCTTCTCGCTGGAAAAAAACACTTCCTCATCTTCAAAAATCAGGAAGTACGATAATTGCTCTTGACGCACCAGCTCATGGACAAAGCAGCGGTAAAGAATTTAATGTGCCACTTTACGCTGAATTCATTAATAAAGCGGTTGAAAAATATCAGCCTGAAATTATTATTGGACATTCTATTGGAGGTGCGGCCTGCGTTTATCATCAATATTTATTTCCTAATACCAGTATAAATAAAATGGTGATTCTTGGTGCTCCATCCGATTTAAAAACGCTGATTGACAATTATATCTCAATGCTGAGTCTAAATAAAAGAATGCTTTCTCTATTAGAAAGTAAATTCATAAATCGTTTCAACTTTAAACTGGAAGATTTCTCGGGACAAAAATTTGCCTCAGAGTTTAACGTTCCTGGCTTTATAGCACATGATATTTCAGATAAAATTGTAGCTTTTGAAGAAGGGAAAAAGATAGCCAGCAATTGGAAAAACAGTCAGTTTATTGAAACTGATGGGTTAGGCCACGGAATGCACGATGATGAATTATATGATAAAGTGATTGAGTTTCTTTTTGAAGATTCTGAGCCGCTAAGTCGCTAAGACACTAAGTTTTTATTCTCAAAGCTCAAAGTAACAAAGAAGCAAAACAACAAAGGCTTTTCTCAAATCTAAAATCTGAATTCTAAAATCTACAATTAAAATGATCGCTGTAATTTTTGAAGTAATTCCTAACGAAGGCAAGAAAGACGAATATTTAGATATTGCAGCAAGTCTTCGTCCTGAACTGAACCACATTGATGGATTTATTTCCATTGAAAGATTTCAGAGCCTTAGTGATCCTGAAAAAATATTGTCTTTATCTTTTTGGAAAGACGAAGAAAGTATTCAGCAATGGAGAAATCTTGAAATGCATCGTCATGCGCAAGCAAAAGGAAGAAACGGAATTTTTAAAGATTATCATTTAAGGATTGCAACTGTAGTTCGCGATTACGGCATGTTTGAAAGAAAAGAAACTCCAGAAGACAGCTCTCAGTTTCATTCTTAAAAAAGATGCAAAGGTACAGAGATCCAAAGTGACAAAGGTTTCTATCCCTATTTCAAAAAAATCTAAAATCTAAAATCTGAAACCTAAAATCATTTTTTTAGCTACTTTTGCAGTATGGAAGAAAATTTAAAACGTCTTAATAAATTTATAAGCGAAACAGGATATTGTTCTCGTCGTGAAGCTGACAAATTGATTGAAGAAAGACGCGTGACAATAAATGGTGTTGTACCAGAAATGGGAACTAAAGTTTCACCGGATGATGAAGTGCGAATAGACGGAAAGTTGATTGTTGAAAAAAACGAAAAAATGATTTATCTAGCATTCAATAAACCTGTTGGAATTGAATGCACCACCAACCTGGAAGTTAAAAACAATATTGTAGATTATATTAATTATCCCAAACGAATTTTCCCAATTGGAAGATTGGATAAAGCCAGTGAAGGATTGATTTTTATGACCAATGATGGCGATATTGTAAATAAAATTCTTCGTGCCAGAAATAATCACGAAAAAGAATATACCGTTACAGTTGACAGACCAATTACAGATCGTTTTATCCAGCGTATGGGAAATGGTGTTCCGATTTTAGATACGGTTACAAAAAAGTGTAAAGTCGAACAAATTAGTAAATATACTTTCAAAATCATTTTAACGCAAGGATTAAACCGCCAGATTAGAAGAATGGCTGAATATTTGGGCTATGAAGTTACGGCATTAAAACGTATCAGAATCATTAATATTTCTTTGGATGTTCCCGTTGGACGTTATCGTGATTTGACTGATGCTGAAATCAAAGAATTAAACCAATTGATTGAGCCTTCTAGTAAAACGGAAGAAGCAAGTCTGCCAAAGGTTGAAAATACCAATAGAAGTTCAGATTTAAATTCAAATAGAAATTCAACTGGAAGTTCAAGTCGAAGAACTGCTTACATTTCTAAAAATGATCCTCGATTCAAAAAAAGAGGTAATAGTTAAAATTAAAAAGTCCCATTTATAATTTAAAATGGGACTTTTTGTTTACTTACTTTTTCTTATCTAAAAATTCATAATACAAAGCTTTAGATAAAAATCCTGCCGTTTGATAATTTGCAATCAATTCTTCTCTCATAATTTCAGAATTCTTTCCATCGAGATTGTTTTTTTTCAAAATAGTCTCTTCGAGCATCATCATTAAAATTTAATCCACTTAGAAAAACGGGTTCTACTCCTTTGTTTACAGAGATATTATAAGTGGTTACTATATTCCCCCAATTCACATAACTGCACAAAAGAATCGTTCCATAGAAATACCAAACCATTTGGTTAAAAAGATAAGCATTGGTTTTCTGTTTTCTGATTTTCTGAAATGAAATTATCAATCCTACAATAGACAAGATTAAAAAGGCATAAACTCCTAGACGCTTGTATGTCAAGCCATAAAATGAAACATATTCGGTATTTTTTATAATTGCACTTATAATTAAAACTACATTTAATGTAAGCCATATTTTAGCTAAGTTTTTTAACGTTTTTGCTTTCTCATCAAAATTAAATCCACCTTTAAAATAAAATAGAATTACGCCTACCGCCATTAAAATAGAGAAAATTACTGCGTTTACTCTTTCATGTATATCAGCGCTTAAATTGCTTTTTTCGACAACTTCAAAGAATTGTTCGTAGTTATAAGTTCCAATAAAAACCAAAAGCATAATGTTTAAAAGAAACAATGTGATTTCACCACTTTTTCTTTCGAAGTCTAGATCAAGAAATGTAAATGTGCTTTGATTTTTTAGTTCAGAGATATTAGTGAAGTCATTTTTCAATTTTGGATTGAATTCGTAACAAGCATCTGGAACCCAGTAATTCCAAAAACTAAATGAAATATAAAATCCAAGTATGCTGATTAACACCAACTGGAAAATATCAATATCTAAAGTGTAATCTGTAAATAATGAAGAGAAATGATTGCTTCCGAAAGAGTAAACAATGAAAAACAATCCTAGAAATAGTACTGGAATCAACACAAAGGCTACGAGTTTCTTAGCAAAATCATTATGAATTTTTCGCTCAGGAAGCCATTGGCTGAAAATAAAAATCCTCCCTATCGATGTAAATCCATTTAATATTATTAATGGAAAAATCTGTATGATTTTAAGTCCGTCGTCTTGTGTTTTAAATTGTAAAAACAAAATGGATAAGGCTAAAGAAAAAAACGATGCTGCATCTCCATACCAAGCAAAAGCAAAGCAAGATAAAATAGACGTCATAACCAAAATAAGATGCGACCTGTCCACCAGTTTTTCCTGAAAGAAATAACTAACTAACAACGTCAACACTACTCCAAAAATAGAAATATTGATTCCAGGACCTTCATTGTAAAAAAGTAGCGCAAAAACTACTGTACAAGCCAAAATAATTTGATGTTTTTTCATGATTTTAATTTTTAAAAGTACTTTGTAATTCAAAGTTTTTAGATAAAAAATTTTAGTTTCTAAGATTTCATTAATTTTTCGAGATAAGAAAGGTGTTCTTTAAACGCCGCGCGGCCAAGCGGTGTTACCTGATAAGATGTTTTTGGCTTTTTACCCACAAATTCCTTTTTAATTTCAATATATTCGGATTTCTCCAGTGCAGAGGAATGACTTGCCAAATTTCCATCTGTGATATTCAAAAGCGTCTTCATCTCGGTAAAATCTACCCAGTCATTAACCATTAGAATGGACATAATACCCAATCTAACACGGCTTTCGAAATCTTTATTTAGTTTGTCAATAATTCCCATTCAATTATTTGTATTTTTTGAACATTACTAAACCATATAAAATATGTAGAATTCCGAATCCTAAAATCCAAAAAATCAAACCATATCCAATATAGAACATAGAAATAAGTCCTAAAATTAATTCAGAAAAGCCTAAATACTTGATATCAGAAAAAGTATATTTTTCTGCATTTAGAACAGCAAGTCCGTAAAATATTAATGTTGAAGGTGCTACTAATCCAAAATATCCGTGATACATTAAAGCAAGACAAAATATTCCACCTGCAAAAAGCGGAACTGCCAGATTAAACAGCATCTTTTTTGTAGCTGATGTCCAGATTGGCAAATTATATTTTCTACTTTTTCTGATGGTAAAAAAGATTCCGAATACAAATGCACACGTCATAATTATGATTCCAATCCAAAATAATTCGGTTACCAGATTAGCTGAATACAATCTATGTTCATCACTTAGATAATCCATCCCATTCGCTTTAAAAAGCTGGTAAACATATATGCCACCAATTAAAGCCGAAAGACCCGCGAAAACTCCCGAAAGTCCGCTTAACGATATAAATCTGGAAGAGCGCTCCATCATGGAACGAATATGTGCTAAATCTTCTTGGTGCTTTTGATTCATAATTAAAGTACTTTGCGCTACAAAGTTATTATTTATTTTGGAATAGCAAATAAAAAAGTAAAAAATATTTATGAAAGTAATCCAAACTCCTGAAAGGTTTTCAAAATCTTGTAGGTTTAAAGCTGAACTTGAATCAAAAACTAAAATCGTCTTTTACTTTAACTTCCTAAATATACCTACAAGGTTTTGAAAACCTTGCAGGAATGAGAATTTCTTATTACATGAGACCGCGTGAGGGATAGGAATAAGCTACCAAAGTAGCATGGATAGCCCGACCGTGTTTGCAGAAAGGCGCACATACGCACAAAGATTGGAAGCGCCTTTTTGCAAACATGGTCACGCCCAAATTATAAAAACTGAAAAGCCCAATCATAACGAAAAGGCTTTTGAATTATTTAAGTTTTAGAACCATCTTCTTCTTTTGAATAAAAAGACTCCAAAAGTGGATAGAATTATAGAAACTAAGAGTAGAATCCAGATTCCGTATTTACTTTCTTCTAATCCGTTTGGGACGTTCATTCCGTACAAACTGGCGATAAGAGTTGGAATCATTAATATGATAGAAATAGAAGTCATCTGTTTCATAATATTGTTCATATTATTGGAGATTACAGAGGCGTAAGCGTCCATCATTCCAGTTAAGATGTTGTTGTAAATATTGGCAGTATCCTGCGCCTGATTTAATTCGATTTCAACATCTTCTAATAATTCTGGATCATAATTAGCTTTATGTGCTTTTAGATTTTTGATTCTTTGGAACAAAACATCATTTGCTTTTAGAGAAGTGATGAAAAACACAAAACATTTTTCGATTTGAAGCAAAGCTTGTAATTCTTCATTTTTAATGGATTTCTCCAAATTATCTTCTGCAAGTTTTATTTTATGATTGATTTGTTTTAGATATTTCAAATACCAAACGCTTGATGATAAAAGCAATCGTAAAACCAAATTGAAATTATCTTCTATCTCGATGTTTTTGCGCTGTGAATAAGCTACAAAATCTTTGATTATCTCTGTTTTATAAAAACTGATTGTAACGCAGATATCCTCTTTAAAAATGATTCCAAGAGGCACGGTATGGAAAGGGATTTTCACATCGCCGCTTTTTATAGGAATACGCATAATAATCAAAGTCCAGCCGTCTTCGATTTCGATACGAGGTCTTTCGTCGATATCCTCTATATCATTGTAAAAGGCTTCAGGAACCTGAAGTTCTTCTAATAAGTAATTTTTATCTGATTCTGTTGGAGATTCGATGTGAATCCAGCAATTTGAAGTCCATTTTTGGATTTCTACTAATCCGTTGTTGTTGGTGTAAAAGGCTTTCATTTCAAAATACAGGGTTTTAACGCAGCATTTTGAAATTTCAAAAGCTGCTTAATTTAATACTAACGAATAATAATAATCGTCCATTTGGAGAAGTGTTTTTTAAGTGGTGCAAAAGTATCCTTTATTTTTAAGAACCAAAACTTTAAAGTATTAATAATATATTAAAATGGCCGTTTGGGAAGTTTTTTTAAACACATAGAGGCATAGATATTTGTTACTGTAAAAAGGCGCTTCACTTATTGTAAAAAACATAGATACTTTAGCTATGTGAGAGAAACTAGTTTCTCTTTTATATTCTTTTACGGAAAATTAATTCTATGTTTCTATGTGTTTCAAAAATTTATACAACAAAAAAAAGCCTGCTCAATTGAACAGGCTTTCATAGTATTTTGAAAAAGAAATTATTTATTTCTTGCGCTTCTCATTTTACGCGCTAAAAGTGTGTTTTTAAGTAACATTGCAATTGTCATTGGCCCTACTCCACCTGGAACTGGCGTAATGAATGATGCTTTTTTACTTACTCCGTCAAAATCAACGTCACCTTTGATAACATATCCTTTTGCATTTGATGCATCTTCTACTCGAGTAATACCAACATCGATAACGGTTACTCCTTCTTTTACCATATCTGCTTTTAAGAATTCTGGAACACCTAAAGCTGTAATAATGATATCAGCATTTTTAGTGAATTCTGCCAAGTCTTTAGTGCGACTGTGAGTCAAAGTAACTGTAGAATCTCCCGGATTTCCTTTACGGCTCATTAAAATACTCATTGGACGTCCCACGATATGGCTTCTTCCAATTACAACGGTATGTTTTCCTGAAGTTTCTACTTTATAACGCTCTAACAATTCCATAATTCCGAATGGTGTTGCTGGAATAAAACTTTCCATTTCAAGCGCCATTCTACCAAAGTTTGTTGGATGAAAACCATCAACATCTTTTTCAGGATCGATTGCTAATAAGATTTTCTGTTCGTCGATGTGTTTTGGCAACGGTAACTGCACAATATACCCGTCTAGATTATCATCTTCGTTTAATTCTTTAATCTTAGCAAGCAGTTCGTCTTCAGTAATTGTTTCCGGCAGACTTACTAAAGTAGAATCAAATCCGATTTCCTGACAAGATTTTACTTTACTTCCTACGTAAGTTAAACTTGCTCCATTATTTCCAACTAAAACCGCTGCTAAATGAGGCACTTTTCCTCCAGCTGCTTTTATAGATTGAACTTCGGCTGCAATTTCGTTTTTAATGTCGTTAGATGTTTTTTTACCGTCTAGTAGCTGCATTGTTTTTGTTTCAGGTTTATCTTTTTATTTCAAGTTTAAAGTTTCAAGTTTGCTGCGCCAATTCGGCTTTTAGCCTCGGGTCACGTTGAAACGAAACTGTATTTATTTATCGAAAAAAGTTTCAAGTTTTGGTTTCTTAACTTGAAACCTTAAACTTGAAACTTTTAATTTTATTATCTCGGCATTCCTCCTGGCATTCCTTTCATACCTCCCATCATTTTCATCAGATTTTTTCCGCCTGGGCCCTGCATCATCTTCATCATCTTACTCATTTGGTCAAACTGTTTCATCAGCTGATTTACCTGCTCGACTTTAGTTCCGGAACCTTTAGCGATTCTGGCTTTTCTTTTTACGTCGATAATGGCTGGTTTGCTTCTTTCGGCTGGCGTCATCGAATAAATAATCGCTTCGATATGTTTGAAGGCATCATCTTCGATTTCTACATCTTTCATGGCTTTTGAAGCTCCTGGTATCATTCCTACCAAGTCTTTCATATTACCCATTTTTTTCACTTGTTGAATCTGAGTTAAGAAGTCATCAAAACCGAATTCGTTTTTAGCGATTTTCTTTTGAAGTTTTCTTGCTTCTTCTTCGTCAAATTGTTCTTGAGCTCTTTCAACAAGAGACACAACGTCTCCCATTCCTAAGATACGCTCTGCCATACGTTCTGGATAGAAAACATCAATTGCTTCCATTTTTTCTCCAGTACCAACAAATTTGATTGGTTTGTTTACAATCGATTTGATTGAAAGCGCTGCTCCACCACGAGTATCACCATCTAATTTCGTTAAGATAACTCCATCAAAATTCAAGATATCGTTGAAAGCTTTTGCTGTGTTTACAGCATCTTGTCCTGTCATAGAATCGACAACGAACAATGTTTCCTGTGGCTGAATTGCTTTGTGAACACGTGCAATTTCATCCATCATTTCCTGATCAACTGCTAAACGTCCTGCTGTATCGACAATTACAACATTGAATCCGTTTGCTTTAGCGTGTTTGATTGCGTTTTGAGCAATCTCTACAGGATTTTTATTTTCTGGCTCTGAGTAAACCTCTACACCTATTTGGTCTCCCACAACATGCAACTGATTAATCGCCGCCGGACGGTAGATATCACAAGCTACAAGAAGTGGTTTCTTGTTTTTCTTTGTTTTTAAGAAGTTGGCTAATTTTCCTGAGAAAGTAGTTTTACCAGAACCCTGAAGTCCTGACATCAAAATAACAGTTGGATTTCCTGATAAATTAACACCAGCAACATCTCCACCCATTAATTCTGTCAACTCATCTTTTACCAGTTTGACTAATAATTGTCCTGGCTGTAAGGTTGTCAATACGTCCTGTCCAATGGCTTTGTCTTTTACTCTGGCAGTAAAATCTTTAGCAATTTTAAAGTTAACGTCGGCATCAAGTAAGGCACGACGAACTTCTTTTAAGGTATCGGCAACGTTTACTTCTGTAATTTTACCGTGTCCTTTTAATATATGGAACGCTTTATCTAACTTATCACTTAAATTATCAAACATACTATTTTCTTTATTTGAAGTGCAAAGATAATCTAATTAGATATTTCAGGCAATTTTTATTTATACGCTTTTTTTGCCACGAAGGCACTAAGACGCAAAGTTTTTTACCACGAATTACACTAATTTCCCGAATTATTTTTTCTCTCGCAGATTTAGCAGATCAAAACAGATTTTTTATTTTTAAAATAAAAATAATCTGCAAAATCAGCTAAATCTGCGAGAGAAAAAAAGTTTTGCGCCTTAGTGGTAAAACAAAAAAAGCGCAAAAGAGTAAAATCTTTGCGCCTTAGTGTCTTCGTGGCTATATCTTCTTAGAATTGAAAATAAATAAACGGCTGTGAACCTGCCACTGCTGTTGCGTAAACAATCCAATAAACAAATCCTAAGATTATTGCTTTTATTAATAATGGAGTTTTGTCAAAAACCGATTTCATTCCGTTTGTGAATGTTTCAGGTAAGAAATGCCAAACATAACCGAATAACATTAATCCGAATACATTTTTATATCCAAGAACAATTGTTTTCCAAAGTTCTGGTTCGAATGTTAATTGTCCGATATTATTAATTACCTGCAATGCTGTTTCGAAATCTCTAGCACGGAAGAAGATCCAGCAGAAAACTACGAAGTGAAATGTAATTAGGATGGAGAAAAATCTCCATAAGAAATTAGGTTTCTTATCTTTCTTAGAAGGAAAGAATTCCATGAAAATTTTATGGATTGCTAATGCTAATCCGTGCAAAGCTCCCCAAACAATAAATTGTGCTCCTGCTCCATGCCACAAACCTCCTAAAAGCATAGTGGTAAACAAATTAAAATTGGTTACTAAAGTCTGTTTTATTTTGCTTGAAAGTAAAAACGACAGACAGAAAACCAAAATACTGCTTCCGGCAACAATCAACGGAATTACACTTTCATTATATTTTGAAATTCCCCAAAGCAATAAACCAAAGAAAAATAAACTCGGAAATAAATATCCTGCGAAAGATCCTTGACGATTTCCTCCAATTGAAATATATAAAAAGTCTTTTAACCAAGTGGAAAGTGAAATATGCCATCTTCTCCAGAAATCGGTAATTGATGTTGATTTATATGGTGTTCTAAAATTGACTGGTAATTTGAATCCTAGTAACAATGCTATACCAATTGCCATATCTGAATATCCTGAGAAATCACAATAAATTTGAATAGCATATCCGTACGAAGCCATTAAATTCTCAAAAGAAGTATAACTTAATGGTGTATCAAAAACACGATCCACAAAGTTTACCGAAATATAGTTTGAAATTACCGTTTTCTTAATTAAACCTCCAATAATTAAGAACAAAGCATTGTTAACATCCTGCTTTGTCAAATTTAATTTTTGATAGATCTGAGGAAGAAAATCCTTCGCACGCACAATTGGCCCGGCAACTAACTGAGGGAAAAACGAAACAAAGAATAAATATTCAATGTAATTTTTGGTTGGTTTAATTTCTTCTCTGTAAATCTCAATGATATAACTCATAGACTGGAAAGTATAAAACGAAATTCCAACAGGAAGAAAAACATTATGCAGTGCAAAATTACCATGAAACATGTCGTTGTAAGTCACAATCAAAAAGTTCATGTATTTGAAATAGCCCAAAAGTGCTAGATTCAAAATTACGCTTATAACGAGATATAATCTTTTAACACCGTCTCTACTTTCTCGGTAAATAATTTGGCTCAAACCATAGTCTACAACAGATGAAAGCAATAATAACAGAAAATAAATCCCACTCGATTTATAATAAAAGAAAAGCGAGAACAGAATAACATACGTTAATCTCAAATAAAATGTTTTGCGTAGAAAACCATACACAAAATAGAAAACCAAAAATAAACCAAGAAATAATCCGGTATTGAATAAAAGTTTTTCGTCTGGATTATAAACAAACCAGCTTTCAACTTGTTCTGTTGTAATTGCACCAAAATTTTGAATGAACCAATTATTAATGCTATCTATTGTTGTCAACTTAATTCTTTAATTTAAAATTATCGTATGTTTTAAAAAACGCCTGTGTAAACAAGTTTCCTTGTTTCTCATATCCTTTTTTGGAATAATGAACCCAATCCGGCCCAATTAATCCTTGTACTTTTAATTGTTTGATGCCACTCATACCTCCAAATTCATCATATAAATCCCAGACTGCAAAACCGTCTTTTTGAGCTGTATCAATAATCTGCTTTGCATAATCACTAATATAATAATTCGGTTTTCTTCTTAATAAAGATGGCGCCGGTGTCATCACTATTATCGGCACATCTATTTTCTGAGCTTTTATATTACTAATAAAATCTCGCAATTCTTTAATATAACTTGAAGCATCCAGATGATCATAACTTTCATTTGTTCCTAATGAAAAGATAAGTAAATCGGGGTGCAAAGCTTTTAATTGTTCAAAAAACAAAGGATATTTATTGTAATCCGAATATTTGGCACCATTTACTCCAATACTGCTGTAGATAACTCCTGAAGCATCTTTTTCTAAAACCAATCCATTTAATTCATAATTAGAAGCTTCTTTATTCGGAATCAAGAAAATTCGACTTAAAGCATTATCCGAATTATAATAATGTGAAAAGGAATCCGACTCGATTGTTAAAGGCACAAATTCCGACATTGAAATGGTCTTTGGCCTTGTTTCGTTTGTTGCAATTTTTAAAGTTCGTCCAGCGCGAATATTATTCGATTTTAAACGATTGTCTCTTTTAATTTCAGCAACAGAAACATTGTATTTATCAGCAATCGTCCCCAGAACTTCTCCTTTTTTAATCTTGTGTGTTATAACTCTTCGTTCTGTTGTTTGAATAGAGTTAATCTTGGAAGAAACTGCCAAATCAAACATATCTTGATTCTGAGGTGTTATAATTTTTATGGTATTGAAATTATAAGCGGGATCTTTTACATTCATTTCCATTACAAATCCGCCCGAATCTCTCCAAAGTCCAATACCGCTTAAACCAACGGGATTACTTTTGAACGGAAGGATATTTCTATAACTTTCCCAACCGCGATTTGATTTGAAACGCTCGTTGTAAGATCCGTTTGTTTTTGCCAATTGATACGGAAACACCAAACCTCTTCCTGCATTTCCAAATCTTTGCTGCAAATTCTTTCTAATCTCATTGGTCATTAAATCACCTTGGATATGAGAATCGCCAATATGAACGATATTGATTTTCTGGTTTTTCTGGCTTTCGTTCTGCTCCAGTTTTTCAAAAAAGCTTTTTAAAACTTGGGCATTATAAATTTGACCCTCTATTGGAGCTTCCGCTTTTGCGGTATCAACTTTTTGAATCATTTTTTTGGGTATTGGATCTACATTAGCTTTTGGTGGCTTTTCATTTGTTGTAAAAAAAAGGCAACAAAAGAACACAATAAGTTTATTCATCATACACTGTCTTTTGTTATTGAAACGGAATCAGGTCTGGCTCTTCTTACTGGTTTTGGTTTAGTTCCTTCTGCATCACGTTTTGCTCTGAGCGTTTTAAATTCTTCGTATCCTTTGTTTAACTGTTCGTACAACAAATTACCGATAGCTTTTGCTCCTCGCTGGTTAAAATGCGTATAATCTTTATTAGCTTTCGCTGGTGCTTCGTCAACCCATTTAATCATTGATCCGTCACCGCCCATTAAAGTATATAAGTTTACAAATCCAGATTCTGTTTCTAAAGCATAATGTTTTTGCGCCTTCATTAAAGGTACAACGGCCGAATCGGTTTTCATTTCCAAATTATATTTAGTCGATTTGTCTGCTGTAGAAACAATTAATATCGAAACTCCTGGAAAAGATTCTTTGATTTTGTTTACGGTTTTTGTCATTCCTTTTTCATACCATGAATAATTTTTGGTACCGTAATTCAAAACGTTTGTTCCGTAGTGCAGAATAATTAAATCGTATTTCAGATTGTTATTAAATGCTCTCATCACATCGGCATTGAACATTGAAATTGGAAGTCCTGAATTTCCTCTTTGTGAAAAATTATCTACGTGAACTCCTATTCCGTTATCAAAATTGAAACCGTAAATCGGAATTGAATCGGCATGCACAAAATTTGCTTTGAATGCCTTTAAACTTCCCGAAGAAACTTTTAAAGTATTCACTAAACTATTTGGTGAAAGACTTTTCTTTAAGGTATCTTTTCCGATAATAAAATTCACTTTCCCTGTTTTAGACGAACGTCCGTAAAACAAAGTAGCATTATCTAAAGTGGTACAATTTTTATTCAATCCTGCTTCGTACTGAACCCAAGTGTTGTTTGATGCATCGTTTGCAAAAAACACATGTCCGTTAACTCCAAAAGGACTGATCGGTTTTTTGACATTTAAATACGATTGCGTTTTCCAGTTTTTAGAATAAGTAGATTTTACAGAACCTCTTGAAGCAGCAGATTCTGAAGTAATCGAAACAAAGCCAACTCCATTACCACCAAAACGCTCCTGATAATTGGCACGAACATCCTGAACGATCAAATCTCCATCGGTCATAGAATCTCCATAATAAGCAATTCTGACTTTGCTCTGCGGATTTTTCTCTAACTGATATAATTTTTCATAGAAAGAAATCAGGTATTGATATCCTTTATAATTTTCGAATGATTCGGCTGGAAACTCAATCCCTTCAGTTTCATCAAAAACAATTTTCTTATTGTTTAAATTTCTTTCACTTGTGGCTATACTATCATCATCCGCAGCAAGCGAATCTTTAGCTACAGATTCTAAAAGCAGACTATCGATTAATATGTTTTTAGAATCTAACTTACTTTCTGAAAATATTTTGTCTGGAAGGATTTGTTTAAATCCAATAAAAGCAACCAATGCCAAAGCAACGATCGAAAAAGACTGAAAAAAATAAGATTTTGTATTCACCTAAATAATTATAAAAGTATAAAACACTGCATTCAAAAATTAAACCAATTAAGTTATTGTTAATTTATTACAGTAAAAATTTGTGCAAAGATAGAATAACATTTTGTTTCTAATTCATTTTAACAAGAAACTAAATAAAAAAAGAGGTTAGAAAAATTCTAACCTCCTTATCAAAAAAAAAATAAAAAAAACAAAGCTAGTGATTAACTAAATCATTGATGCTGTTTAATTGAATATAAGTTTTCCAGATTTTACTTCTTTATTCTCTGAAAGGATTTTATAAAAATAAATTCCTTTTTGGTAGTTGGTTGGAATACTCCAGTTTATTACCTGGTTTGGCGCAACTTTTCCTTTATAAACCGATTTTTCATTTCCTAACTTTTCAGAATATAATATAATCTCAATATTTTTATCTGTCGTGAAATTGGTTGCGAAGTTTATCGATTCTGATGTTGGGTTTGGATAAACTGTTAAATCTGAAGCAAAACTTTCCTTATTTATTTCTTTTGAAGCAATTCTATTACTCTTCATAGAAGGAATAGTTAATACATTACTTGACGAAGGTCTATTTCTAGATTTTACTACTCTGTTAACAGTCATTCCATTATAAACATTTATAGGCAAATTTGAATTATACACCCATGCAGGAAGTACTAAATTTTGCCCAGTCTCTCCTACAAATTCAAATGTTCCTATTTCTTCACTAGTATACTTCCAAACATATTCATAAGTTCCATCTCCACCAGATGGCAAACTACCTGTAATAGTAGATCCGTTTATTGCAATCGTATTATTTACTGTTTCTGGATAAGGTAGAATTGTCACCGTATTACTTGATACCATTCCATTTCTAGATTTTACAACTCTGATAACAGTCATACCATTATAAACATTTATTGGATAATTAGGATTATATACCCATGCAGGAAGTACTAAATTTTGCCCAGTCTCTCCTACAAATTCAAATGTTCCTATTTCTTCACTAGTATACTTCCAAAGATACTCATAAGTCCCATCTCCACCAGATGGCAAACTACCTGTAATAGTAGATCCGTTTATAGCAATTGTATTATTTACTATACCTGGAAGAGGTTGAATTGTCAATATATTACTCGACGAAATACGATTTCCAGATTTTACAGTTCTAGTAACTGTTACACCTTGATAAACATTAATAGGTAAATTGGCATTATATACCCAAGAAGGAAGTACTAAATTTTGTCCTGTCTCTCCTACAAACTCAAATGTTCCTATCTCTTCACTTGTATATTTCCAAACATATTCATAAGTTCCATTTCCGCCTGATGGCAAACTACCTGTAATAGTAGATCCGTTTATAGCAATTGTATTATTTTGTAGAGATTCGGAACGAAAAATCGTTACAACATTACTGTTAGAATACTGATTAGCACTTACGTTACCCGATTCATCCTTTACCCTTCTGTACATAAAAGCTTTTTCTGCCCCTGCATCTTCGATAAATTGATAAACATTAGCTGGAATGGTTAGACTTTTAGTTGTTTCCTGTATCATTAAAGGTTCTTCGCCTTCTAAAATATAAGCATACCAATTATATTCGTATACATTTCGCGCCCCTGTTGGCGTACTTCCTTCAATTACCGAACCTGATAAATTAATCGTATTATTTTCAAGTCTTGGATAAACATAGCAGAAAAGTACATTACTTATATTATAACTCCCTGTTGAGGCTCTGACAATTCTCCTTACATAAAATGACTTTGTCCTATTTTGTATGTGAATATACCGTTCCGTCTCATTAGGTATTGTAATCCATTCACCATTTAAAACATTGTCTTGTATTTGCCATTCGTTAGTATAACCTGACAGTTCACTCCCTATAAACGATACTGCTTGTTCACTACCAACATAAGTTTCAATTGAACCACCATACATAGGGCGTATTGAATTACCTATATTTCCAGGTGGATTTGTCGGATTTGTTGTTGATGTTCCTTTATAATTAACAGTAATTTTAATCATTTTACTTTCGTCCTGAAAACAGCTTCCATTTGTAGAAAACTTATAAACTATCTGTGTATCTGTAGCAACAGTTTTTTTAAATTTGTATCTAATAGTCGTATTTTGTCCTGGAGTAAGTATACTTCCATTAGTATAACTCGAAGATATAACCCCATCATTGTTTCCACAAGATTGCAATGCATCAAGAAAAATAGGATTACTACTAGATCCATAGCAATTCACCAAAACATCTACGGTTCCTTCAACTCCAGAATTAATATTTAAAGTGTTAGTTAACGAGGTATATGTTACTGTGTTTTGAGCAAAAGCTATCTTTGTACAAAAAAGCATCAATATTGATAATAGTAATTTTATTTTCATATTTATGATTGATTACTTTAACATGAAATAATTATTTCGATTTTAAATTAAGAAATTTAATGCAATAAATTTTATCTTAGACCCATATCTGAATTACATGGACTTAAAACAAAACTTACAATAAAACAAAAATATTTCTCTTCATGTTAAAATTAATTATTGATTAAAAATTAACCTCGAATAATAAATTATCCGAGGTTAATTAAGTATTTCTTATTTCAACATAGCATACTCCAAAGTCACATTTCCTCTTTCACTTGCTTCATTAAGCATAGTAAGGAATTTTACTTTATAGTAATTTCCTGCTGCATCTTTTACAACATAAAAACGATCTGTTCTAATACTTGGCAATGTTGTTTGACTACCACCATTTCTCCAGTTTGCACCTATTATCCTTTGGTCTGTTTCTGAAGCTTTAAAACTATCTTCAACAATTTTTGCTTTTGTAAAATCTGCATAAGATCCTCCTGTAGAAACTAAAACTTGATACACTTTAGCTCCTCCTCTTGAATTTGTAGTAATAAAGTCAGAATAACCATAAGTTACTTCACCAGAACCCATGTTCAGATAGTTAGTAAACACTGTAAAATTCAAATCCCATTTAGCTTTTTCTGGCTCAACAGAAACAGTATTTCCTGAAGTTAGACTAAAGAATGTAAAATTAAGAGCTGTATCTTTAGAAACTGTTTTTTCTGTAAAAGTTGTAGAAGTTAAATCTGCATATTGAATTTTATATCCACTACCATTTCTTAAAATTCTAACTTTTTTCCATCCTCTTGGATCCCCGTCAACTTCAACTGCTCCTGTTCCTGCAACTTTAGTACTAACCAAAGCTCCCATATTAACAAGATATACTTTGTTATCAGCATCTGTAGCTGAGATTTCAGCAATAGCAGTACCAAATCCCGCTCCTGCACCAGTTAAAACTCCAGTTGGGTTATCAACAAAACCATTTGAAGCCAATGTTGTTCCTGCACCTACAGTTACGTTAGCATCAATTTCCTGAGGTAAAGTAATATCTGATGTTTCTAATTTTTTAACAGCCATTTTAAGAGATCCATTTATTATAACTCTAAAATCACTTCCTGAATAGAATCCAAAATCCCAAGCAGCTCTATTTACAGATTTAGATGTACCTGAACTTAAATCAAGGTAAAGCTGATTTGGCTGATTTGGTCCACCAACACTTGCAGATACTACACCACCTGTGTAAGCTGTCTCATTAAAGTTAACTTGTACTGTTTTATTTTCACCCAAAATAGCATTGATACTATTAGTAGAAATTGTAAAAACAACATTTTTTACTTCTCCTTCGATAGCTTCTTTTAATTTCTTAAAAGTAAAAGATACTGACGAAACACCTTTTTCAAAAGGCACAACAATTTTTCCAGCAGCAGATGCTGGCAAAGTAGTATAATCAATTCCATTAGCAACTGCTGTTTCAGTATATGTAACTGTTACTGATCCAGCTGAAGCAGTAGCTGCAGCAAAATTAATCACAACAGGGGTTTCTACAGCTGTTAAATTCAATGAAGTAGTTGCAAAAGCCACTCCATTAACTTCAGCCGTATTATTATCATCGCTTGAACAAGATGCCAGTGATAATACGAAAAGTGATAAAAATAATAGTTTTTTCATTTGTATTCTAGTTTATGTTTAAAGATTAAGATTATATGAAAGTCTGACAAAATAAGATCTTCCGTACGCAAGCATAACTTGTGAATCTCCCGCATGGCCCGCAGACTGATTCGTATTTGTTTGGGTTACATTTGTAACATTACAAATGTTTCTGGCTCCTAAAGTAACATCAAGCTGATTCTTGAAAAATGATTTTCTAATACTAGCATCTAGCCAATGGCTTGGATCAATATCAGATATAATATACTCTGAGGATGTTTCAATAAACTGCTGTGATTTTCCGTTATATTTATAATAAGCTGAAAATATTGTACCCCATTTTTGTAGAAAGTAAGAAACACTACTGTTGATATTAAATGAGTATAAAAATTTATCATCTGATGAAAATACCTGATTTTCTATTTTCCTTGAAACACCAACAACTGCAACACCAACATTAAATGTTAAGTCTCTATATCTAAATTGATTCATTGAAGAGAAATTCCACATTTTGTATTTACTAATATTAATATATTGGTATTCCGGATTTCCTGTATCAGGATTAAATCGGGTTAATGCCATATCAATTCTATCATTAACATCCAGATAACTTGCTGCAAATGTGTTAGCAACATTTAAGTCGGAACCTATTAAAGAAGATTTTTTTAAACTGGCTTCAAATGAAGTGCTCGTCTCTGGAATAAGATTTTCATTTCCCACAAAAAAATGTCCATCAAATATTAATTTTGAATATAATTCTTCGAAAGTTGGAGTTCTAAAAGATGAACCATATGAACCTCTTAATTCTAATCCAGAATCAAACAAATATCTTAAATTAAGAGAAGATGCATATTGATCTTTGAATTTAGACTGCGCAGAAAATCTTAACCCTGGACGAATTGAAAATCTTTCTGTTGCCATAATTTCTGAAGAAGCAAAGAAATCATAATTCTCAAGCGTTTTTCTAACAGGATAAAAAAGATTATTTCCTTCCTGAACTAAAGAATATCCCTGATTATTTACAAACTCATAACCTATTTGAAGATCATATTTTTTATTTGTAAAAAAGTTACTTAAAGTCCCTGTTGAATAAAGAACTTCCATTGACTGATCTTTTACAGTAGTATTTTCTTTTTCATTTTTATTTTGAAAATAATATTTAAAACTTTCAACATCACGCTCTTGCTTTTGATGAGAAAGAGAAACATTATAGTTTAATCTAGTAAAAAGTTTTCCCGTTGCATTTAAATTGTGAAAATATCTATTAGTAAAATATCTCATATCATCAGCATATGTATAGGATCCTAATACTGGATTATAACCTGATTGTACTGTAGCATTATAATAATCGACATCTTCATCTAAATATTCAAACTTATAGAAAACTTTAAACGAACCTTTATTGTAAGCAATTAAAGCATTTCCGTTTAACTGTTCTTTTGGTAACCATCTATATCCTCGAGTCTGATCATTAAGATCATAATTCTTTCCGTTTTTACCATCTAAAAAACCCTGAAAATCATTCCTATTAGCCCCAACACTAACAAACCAATTATCGTTAATGGTATGAGCAACTCTTAATGATTGTATATGACGACCTTTATCAAAGAGAGCATATTCATCTTTTATTGTTTCTTCCTGAATAGCCACATTAATATTCCATTTATGCGTTGATGATTTCTTTGTAATAATATTTAAAACTCCGCTTACTGCATTAGCTCCGTAAACCACTCCCATTGAACCTTCTACAATTTCAATTCTCTCCACATCATCAAGATTTATTTGAGATAAATCTATGTTGTTACCTAAACCCGCTTCATTTACCAATGGAATATTATCAACAAGGATTTTAAAATATTGAGCATCCAATCCAAACAAAGAAACAGTAGATCTGCCACTTGTCCCACTGGGTCTAACTGTAATATTTAAATATTGATTTAACACATCAGACAAATTATTAGCAGCCAAATTTTTAATATCCTTATTTGAAATCACTCGAACATTAAAAACTGACTTTTTAATTGACTGAGGCTCAAACTGTCCTGTAACTACAACTTCTGATAATTTTTCCTGCGAGTTTATAGTATCTCTTTGCTGGGCAAAAGAATAAGTACTAAATAACAGCACAGCAAAAAAGGTAATTTTAATTTTCATTATTTTTATTAAGTCTTAATAATCGATGCAAATATATGATTATTTTTAATTGTTCTAAATTAAATTTATATATTTGCAAAAAATTTAAAAACAAAACAATAAGTTATGATTTCCAAAAGTCTTTTAATGTCAGCCGCTTTGGCTTTAACATGCAGTCTTGGTTTTAGTCAGGACAAGAAACAACAAGATATTAAGTCTATTAAATCAATGTGCGGTTGTTATGAAGTGAAATTTAATTTCACCGAAACATTCTCATACCCAAAAGACTCTCTTACTTACAAACCATCTGAGACAAAACACGAGTCGGCTTTGGAATGGGTACAATTATTAGAAGATACTCCTAACAAAATTGTGATGCAGCATTTGCTTATTGTAAGCCCTGATATGATTATCAAACACTGGAGACAAGACTGGCTATACGAAAACACAGACTTATATTCTTTTGACAAAGGAAATTCTTGGAAATACAAAAAATTAGACAAAAAAGCGGTTAAAGGACAGTGGACTCAAAAAGTATATCAAGTAGATGATAGTCCAAGATATGAAGGTTCTTCAACTTGGGTACATGTTGACGGAAAAGATTACTGGGCAAACGTTGCAGATGCTCCACTTCCTAGAAGAGAGCAGACAAAACGTAACGATTACAATGTTTTAAAAAGAAGAAACATTCACGAAATCACAGCTACAGGATGGAATCATGAGCAAGATAACGACAAATTGGTTCGTGACGATGCTGGAAACGATGTTTTGTTAGCACAAGAAAAAGGATTTGACGTTTATACTAAAGTAGATGATTCTAAATGTATCGCTGGACAAAAATGGTGGGCAGCAAACAATGCGCTTTGGAAAAACGTTCGCGATAAATGGCAGACTCTTTTTGACAGACATAAAGACTTAAACTTAGAAGCTAAAGTAGACAGAAAAGCACTTTACTCTTTATTGTTTGATTTAAAACCAGACACTGCAAAAGCAGAAACAGATAAAATCATTGACAAATTTGTTAAGTAATTAGAATTAGTTGTTATAAAAAGGCCGGAAGTTTTGAGACTTCCGGCCTTTTTTTTTGAGTTTATTGCTTTACCATCTTTTACAATACAAAATATCTAAATTCAACAAAAAGTATTCATTTAAGAGCTTACATAAACTAAAAAAAACCGTCTGAAAATTAATTTCAAACGGTTTTCTCAATTTAAGAACTTTATTACTATAAAACTGGATTATTTAAAACCTCAGCTTGAGGAATTACAAATGTCAATCTAGGATCATCATATTGGAAACTTTCTCCTGCCATGAATAAGTGATTAGATCCCCTTGTAGTTGTAGCTTTATTACGCTTCATTGCTAAATAGCTTTTTCCTTCACCCCAAAATTCTATTCGGGTTTGAAGATAAATCTCTTTCTGAAGTGCTGTTCCCGACAATGCATCTAAATATGCAGAGTCTACTTTCCTAATTGCAAACAACTGTTTTAAAATAGTTTTTGCCCCTAAATCATCACCAAGCATTGCTTTAGCCTCAGCATTTAAAAGATACATTTCTTCTATCCTCATATATACATAATCCGTGGTAATAATTCTTTGTCCTCCTGGCACCCTATTTGTGTCAAAAAATTTACCTAAAGGTCGACCCGTTGAATTGAATTGCCCTTTTCTAATATCAGAAGCTGTAATTTTACTTTGAAGTCCACTATCCATAGTTTTAGGATCTCCTGCGTAAGCATAACTATAAGTATAATAATCAATTTGTCCCCACCACGATATTAAATCCAAATCTGTAGCTGTTGTTAAATCAACTCCCCACATCCAGCTTGGTGTAGCAACATTGTTAAATCCAGATTCAGGATTAGTAAGTTTACCTGTTCCATCCAACTTAGCAACTAATTGATTTTCTGTTGTTAGAGGAAAATTATTTTGAGCAATAATATCTGATGTAATATCTCTAACTTTCTGATAGTTTCCTTGAGCACCATATGTATAAGCTAACAATCCCTGAGCAACAGCTTTATTAATACTGCTTTTATTATCTCTATTATATGTTTCTAATAAACTAATAGAATCTGTCAAATCTTTTATGATTAAATCATAAACTTTTGAGGCCGCACTTTTGGGTTGATTAGGTACTTTTGTATCTGTATAAATTGGAAGTATTAATTCATCAGCATTATACCCTTTTTGAAATAACTGTGCTAAATAAAAATATCCATAAGCTCTTAATGCTTTAGCTTGTCCTAGAATATGTTTTCCTTCTTCATTTTCTGGAATTACATCGTTTCCTCCAAAAGCTTCAATAATTTGATTTGCCGAAAAAATCACTCTGTAATAATATCTCCATGGTTTATAATTGTTAAGGTCTGTAAAGTTTACAGTTGATTGATATCTTACAATTGCAGTATAATAACCATAATTAGTTCCTGCTAAAACCATATCTGAACATAACATGTCAGTATAGATATCAAAGCCTTTTTGTCCAAAATCATCGTGACTGGTAGTACCTCCCATTCCTGGAGTATACATTGTAGTATAAATCCCTGATAGAATTGCGTTTAATGCCTCAGGTTTAATCTTTACTATTTCTGCTATTTTACTATCTGTAACAACCTCTGTTGGCTGGCTTTCAAGAAAATCACTGCTACACCCAAAGAATGTAAATACAGTAATTACCCCTAATATTAAATTTAAATTCTTCATTTTTTTTGCATTTTATAATTAAAAATTAGCTTTAACTCCTAATGAAATAGTTGACATTGGGGCATATGTGTAAGTACTTGATTGTCCAGAAAGAGCACCTGCAGGATTAAATCCTTTTCTAGCAGAAAATAACATTAAATTATCACCAGAAGCATAAATATCTAATGAGTTCATACTAATAGTATGAAGAAACTCCTTTGGTAAAGAATATCCAAGTCTAATATTATTTAGCGACAAGTAATTTGCCTTAGTAACAAAACGTGAAGATGTTCCATTAGCGCTAATATCAGAAGTATTAGACAAGCGAGGTACATCGGTAATATCTCCAGGATTCTGCCATCTATTTTTAATATCTGTACTCCAGTTGTTAGAACCAATGTAGCCATTGTGCATTAGAGATTGATAAGCGGAATCATAAGCGTACCCCCCTAAGCTATACAAAAACTGTGTACTCAAGCTAAAAGCTTTATATTTTGTACTCAAGGTAAATGCCCCTCTTACTTTAGGAATAGAAGATTTACCAATAAATTTATTAGCTGCGTTAGCATAAGTAGTCGTTATAGTTTCCACAACATTTCCTACTTTATCAGGATTTTGTTTTTGCCACTCATACAAGGATTTAATGTAAGTTTCTGTACCATCTAATTGTCCATTACCATTTGCATCATAATAATATGCTTTCCATTGAGCAACCCCTGTTTGAGAATCTACACCTACATATTCTGGAACATAGAAATCATAAAGAGAATGCCCATCAGCTCTTCCATATATAGTTGCTATATCAATAATCTTTTCTTGTCCTGTGGCAGGATCAATTGGCATTTTTAACATTTCATTTTTCGGCAACTCTCCATTGACATTAAAATCAACAAAATAATTTTTCCCTTTTAATAAATGAGCAGTAACATCAAACTCCAAACCACTATTTAACAATTGTCCATCATTAACCTTCATAATTGCATACCCTAAAGATGGTCCTACTCTTCGGTCAAAAAGTAAATTAGAAGTGTTCTTCGAATAATAATCTATTGTAGCATCTATATAACTTCCTAAACTAAATTCAACACCCACCTGAAATTGTTTTGATTTTTCCCAAGTTAAATCTGGATTTCCTTTTGTTAAAAATGCTAGCGAAACATCATCATTTAAATTATTAATAGAATATTTATCAACCCCAGGATAATAATCTAAATTTCCATTCGAGTCAGTCACACCTTGTTCTCCTGTGACACCATAACTTGTTTTTAATTTCAATGAACTAAATATCTTTTGATTTTGCATAAATGATTCATTCGAAATTACCCATGAAGCTCCAACAGAACCAAATGTTCCCCATTTATTATTTATAAATTTAGAGCTACCATCTCGTCTCACTGTACCTGATAGAAAATAGGTATCTTTATAATTGTAATTTAATTGACTGAAATAACTTTCTAAAGAGAACCCATATGTATATGAAGATGATGGAGAAGACACTACAGCATTATTTAATTCTAAACCATTAGGATCAAACAAATTATGTCCAGATGCATACATATATGCTTGACTAAATTTATTACTTTCATGAGCCACTAAAGCTTCAATTGAATGAGATCCAATATCTTTTTTAAAACGTAATAGATTTAAAATATTATAGGACAATCTTTCGTTTTTAGTTTTATCAAGACTTCCATTTTGTTGTGCTGAAGAGCCATAAAATGAGTCACCTTTTAAATCACGAGATGAATTAAAATACTGAGACCCTACTCTAGTTTCTAAGTTTAATCCCTTTGTAAATTGTAAATCAAAAGAAACATTAAGATTAAGTTCATGACGACCTGTCCTATCAACTGTCTTGTATGCATCAGAAATAGCATTAGTCAAAGAGCCAAATCTTCTGTTTTGTCCATAATCATATAACCCTCCTCCATAGATTGGATCCTGTAAAATATTACCTTTTGAATCTCTTTGGAAAAGTGGATAAATTGGCGCCATATTGTCAACAAACCAAAATACACTATTGGAGTCAGATGTTTGTCCGTTATTATTAGATTTAGAATAAGTGTATCCCATATTCACAGACCCTTTTAACCAAGTCCTGATTTGATGATTAACATTTAAACGAGTTGACAAACGCTTAAAATCAGAATTTATTGAATATCCTTTATCTTCAAGATAGCCGAAAGATGAATAATAATTTGTTTTTCCTTCTCCTCCACCCATAGTTAAGTTAGTTTCTGATCTTAGAGAAGCTTGGAAAGCATAATCTTCCCAATTTTCTGGAGTGTATTTTTTTGTTACACCTGATCTAACTGTTCTGGTAACAGGATCAATCAACTCGCCGCCATTAGCAACATTCCAAGAATTATAAGCAGGATTTACACCAACAGTCGCATTAAACAAATTTTGATTTGCATAAGCAACAGGATCAGCTTTCTTTGTTATAACTCCTTGATTATATAAACCTTCCCAACCTAATGCTATATACTCATCTGCAGATTTAATAACACTATATCTTGGAATTAATGAAATATTATTACCAATTTTTGTTTCCACCTGAATGTAAGATTTGCTAGACTTACCAGACTTAGTATTAATAATAATAACTCCATTAGCACCTCTGGAACCATAAATAGCTGTAGCTGAAGCATCTTTTAAAACGGTTGTAGATTCAATATCAGAAAAATTAATCGAGCTAATATTACCACTAAACGGAACTCCATCGACAACATATAGAGGATCAGCACTAGCGTTTACTGTTCCTATTCCACGTATACGAATAGTTGCATCTTTTCCCGGCTGTCCAGAAGTATTAATTACTCGAACTCCTGCAATTTCTCCTGCTAGAGCCTGAGATACATTTGTTACATTTTTACGTTCTAAAACATCAGCTTTGATCTGCTTAAATGTTCCTGTAAATGATTTATTTGTTGTAGTACCATAACCAACCACAACAACTTCATTTAAATTAACGCCGTCTTGCATTGATACATTTATTGTATTTGAATTTCCAATTTTAACAACAGAATTTTCCATTCCAACAAAAGAAAAAACTAATACATCTCCTTCTTTTGCATTAATAGAATATTTTCCATCAAAATCAGTTTGAACGCCATTAGCCGTTCCTTTAACAATCACATTCACGCCTGGAATAGGTCCTGTCGTACCAGAAACCGTACCTACTATTTTTTTCACTTGTGCAAATGACAATTGCATTCCAAGTACAAAAAAAAGTACAATCAATCTTTTTAAGTTTTGTTTCATTATTTTTTTGTTTTGAGTTATTAAGGGCGAACTTAAAAATTTAAAATAATTTTAACAAGATTTTTATATACTTTAACATTATTATTTGAAATATTTATACTACAAAAATTAAAGATAAATTATAAAAAAGAAATAAATAACTTACAAATAAGTTAAAATGAGAAGAAAAAGTAACAAAAACGAAAAATCGTTTAACATTCCCATAATTTTTCACGAGTCAATTTCCTGCAACTTAAAAGATGAAAAAAAACCGTCTAAATAAATTTTAGACGGCTTCTTAATCCCTTACCATTTTAGACTAAACAGGGTACTAATTCAAAATAGTTAAAAATGAATATAAGGAAGATATTTTCAGCTGATAGTATTACTTAAAGAAGATAGCTATTATCAATTTTGAAATAGTTTCGAGAATGAATGACTAAAACATCAAAATTGGAAGAAATATACTTTACAATATTTTTTAGGAGTGGTATATTGTTTTCAGAATTCTTAGACAAACCTAAACAAAACAAATGTAGTTTCCTACAAAAAAAAGTCTTAGAACTAAAATATGTCTTATATTGATACTTCTCAATCTTTTAGAGGTAATTTCTAAAAACAAAAAAGCCTGACAATTTCAAAACTGTCAGGCTCTTATATATTGGTTTTAATGAGATTACATTCTCTCGGGAACTGCAATTCCTAATAACTGGAATGCAGATTTTATAACTTCGGCTACTTTTTGAGAAAGCTGTACTCTGAATATTTTTTTAGTCAAATCAACTTCACCTAAAATATGTACCGATTGATAAAATGAGTTATACTCTTTTACCAAATCGTACGTATAATTAGCAATCAAAGCTGGGCTGTGATTTTGTGCCGCATTCTGAATTACTTCTGGGAAAAGCTCGATTTGTTTTACCAATTCTTTTTCTTTTTCGTGAAGTTCTTCAATTTCAATTTTAGCAGAAAAATCAAAATCGGCTTTACGAATTATTGACTGAATTCTGGCATACGTATATTGAATAAATGGACCTGTATTTCCAGCAAAATCAACAGATTCTTCTGGATTAAATAAGATACGCTTTTTAGGATCTACTTTTAAAATGTAATATTTTAAAGCTCCTAAACCAATCGTCTTATATAATTTTGCTTTTTCGTCGTCAGAATAGCTGTCTAGTTTTCCTAAATCTTCAGAGATTTGTTTCGCAGTGTCTGTCATATCCTGCATTAAATCATCTGCGTCTACAACAGTTCCTTCACGGCTTTTCATTTTTCCAGAAGGCAAATCTACCATTCCGTATGACAAATGATATAAACTTGAAGCCCAGTCAAAACCTAATTTTTTAAGAATTAAGAACAACACTTTAAAGTGATAATCCTGTTCATTTCCAACGGTGTAAACCATACCTCCAACATCCGGCATATCTTTTACACGTTGAATTGCAGTTCCAATATCTTGTGTCATGTAAACCGCAGTTCCATCAGAACGTAAAACGATTTTACGATCAAGACCTTCATCAGTTAAATCAATCCAAACAGAACCGTCAGGATCTTTTTCGAAAACCCCTCTATCTAAACCTACCTGAACAACATCTTTTCCTAATAGGTACGTATTGCTTTCGTAATAATATCTGTCAAAATCAACTCCAAGATTGGTGTATGTTGTAGCAAAACCATCATAAACCCATTGGTTCATTTTTTTCCAAAGTGCAATTACTTTTTCGTCTCCGGCTTCCCATTTTTTCAGCATATCCTGCGCTTCTATAATAATCGGCGCTTGTTTTTTAGCTTCTTCTTCTGTTTTACCAGTTTCAATTAAACCGTTAATTTCGTTTTTGTAAGCTTTATCAAACTCTACATAGTATTTACCAACCAATTTATCTCCTTTTAAACCAGAAGTTTCAGGAGTTTCTCCGTCTCCGAATTTCTCCCAAGCCAGCATTGATTTACAGATATGAATTCCTCTATCGTTTATGATTTGTGTCTTATACACTTTTTTACCTGAAGCTTTTAAAATCTCTGCTACAGAATATCCTAATAAATTATTACGAACGTGTCCTAAATGCAAAGGTTTATTGGTGTTTGGAGAAGAATATTCTACCATTACTGCTTTTTCAGCAGGATTTGGCTGAACAAAGCCAAATTGTTTACCGTCTCTTATTTCGTTAAAGAAATTGACATAATAACTATCCGAAATTACAATATTCAAGAAACCAGATACTACATTAAAGCGTGCTACCTCCGAAACATTCTCTACTAAATAGTTTCCTATTTTGTTTCCTAATTCTGCTGGATTGCTTTTTATCACTTTTAACAATGGAAAAATTACCATTGTAATATCGCCTTCAAACTCTTTTCTGGTAGTCTGAAACTCGATTTTTTCAACAGTAACATCAAATAATGCCTGTATTGCTTGTTGTATAGAAGGTGTTAGAATTTGTGCTAATGACATGTAAACTTATTTTAAAGTGAGCAAAGATACTGCTTATTCATCAATTAGAGAAAATCAAAAACATATTAAATTCAAGAAAACAATCTGAATTTGGCAAAAAAGTGGAATTTTTAATTGTTAAAATTATCAAAAAACAAAAAGCCTAATCTCTTATAAAACAAGCAGAGAGAAAGTTTTTATATTTTTTTTTACATTTTATTGTAACATAACAAACACATGAGAGTCTTAATAGAGACATCAATTTTTTATTGAAGCAAGAAAAAAAAATAAAAAGTAACTAACACAATCATCATCAATCAAATCAAAACAATCAATAAGAAAATCATGAAATTAAAATTCTTTCTGTTCGCGTTATTGGGGGTAATCGCGACAGCACAAGCTCAGAATACGGGAACCGTTTCTGGAAAAATTACAGAAAAGTCAAACAGCATGCCGATTTCTTATGCTACTGTTTCTCTTAAAGAAAATGGAAAAGTCGTTTCTGGAGTAAATACAGACGATAATGGAGATTTTTCATTTAAAAATATTGCTTTAAAAAGTTATACCATAGAAATTCAATATATTGGATTTAGAAAATATATTGGTTCTGTTCTTTTAAGCGAAAACAAAAAAAATGCAACCTTAAATATTGCTCTTGAAGAAGAAGCAACACAGCTTAAAGGCGTGAATATTGTGGCAGAACGTTCTACAATCGAACAAAAAATCGATAGAAAAGTAGTAACCGTTGGTAAAGATTTAACCACCGCTGGCGCTTCTGCATCCGATATTATGAACAATATTCCTTCTGTAAATGTGGATCAGGACGGAAAACTTTCGCTTCGCGGCAACGACAATGTTCGTGTATTAATTGACGGACGTCCATCTAATATTGATCCTGCTCAATTATTGAAACAAATTCCGTCAACCTCAATCAAAAAAATTGAGCTGATTACCAATCCAAGTGCCAAATACAATCCGGAAGGAATGTCTGGAATCATTAATATTATTTTGCATAAAAATGCTAATACTGGTTTTAATGGAACATACAGCGGCGGTATCACTTTTGGAGAAACGGCTAAATTTAACCAATCTCTAGATTTAAATTACAAAACCGGAAAAGTGAACTTTTTTGGAAACGCAGGTAATAACTCTGGAAAATATTTTAATGATGGTTTTATCAAAAAATTGGACCAAAGCCTTACTCAAAGATTAGACATTGTCAATGACGATGAATCCTATTTGTACAAAATTGGAATGGATTATTTAATAGACGACCATAATACCTTGTCTATCTATACTAACCAGAATAAATCGACTGGTGTTGGTTTGGTGAATACTGATATTGATTATATCAATTCTCCAGAAAATATCGCTAATATGTATCAAAAATCAAGATACCAGGGACCAAATACGACTGGCACTTACAATTTAGCATACAAACATATCTTTAAAAAAGAGGGACATACTTTAGATTTTGAAGGAAACTACAGCGATACAAAAGAAAGTCAAAATGCCAATTTTGACAATACAATTACAATGACGAACAATGCTGTAAGTTCAGAAATTTATAATGATTTCTTGAGATATGACCGAAAGCTAAGTACTTTGAATGTCGATTATGTTAATCCCTTAAACGAAAAAACGACTCTTGAAGCTGGGGCTGAAGCTCGATTAACAAGAACAGATAACGATTACAATAGAGTAAACGATCAAGATCCTACACAAAATCTAGTTTCTAATTATACCTATGATACTGATATTTATTCTGCTTATGTGACTTTTGGGCAGAAATTCAAAAAAATCAGTTACCAAGTGGGTGCTCGTTTTGAAAGTTATAAAATGCAGGCAGACTTAAATCATGGTGAAGTGAAGTATGATGATGATTATCTTACTTTATATCCGTCAGCTTATTTAACCTATAACTTAAATGATAAAAATACTTTACAATTTAGCTACAGCCGTCGTGTAGATCGTCCTAGTTTAGAACAGACAAAACCAATCCGTGAGTTTTCTACTCCACTGGTAACTTCTTATGGAAATCCAGATTTAAGACCTCAGTTTACCAATTCAGTAGAAGTAAATTATACTAAAACTCTTGAAAAAGGAAGTTTTACTGCTGGTGTTTTTGTGAGAAGTATTAATGATCAAATCAGTAGAATTTTATACCCAGACGACACAGATCCAAGCGGAAATAAACAAATTATGTCTTTCACGAACTTTGATCATAATACAGCTTATGGATTTGAAGTTTCATTGAACTATAAAATTACAAAATGGTGGGATATCCAGCCATCTATTGATTTTTCAAGTATCAACCAAGAAGGAGTTGTGTCTAAATATCATGAGGATAGAAATCAATTTATTTCAGAAAACAGAACCGTTACTGTTGCCGCTTTCAACGGACGTATGAACTCTAACTTTAAAGCAAACAAACGTTTAAGTTTCTTACTTTTTGGTTTCTACAGAGGTGCAGTTGACGGCGTTCAGAACAATAGTCACGAAATGTATAAAATGGATATTGGTTCACGCTATACTTTGCTAGACAACAAAATGAACATCAGTGTACGTTTTAATGACGTTTTCAATACTATGAAATATGCGTTTGATACTAATTATCCTTATCCTCAAGCAGGTCAGTTTACATGGGAGAGCCAAACGGTTTATTTAGGTTTAACTTACAACTTTGGAGGCGGGAAAATCAAAAATTTACAACGTAAACAAAGAGACGATAATACTAATAAAGGCGGAGGCGGTATGTTCTAATCACCGCTTTTATTAGATCTATTTTAATATTTTAAATAAGTTCTTGTAGAAAAAAGCCTGGAGTATGCCAACTCCAGGCTTTTCTATTTTTGGAACTATAGAAAGTTTTTAAGTTCTTTTATTTCTTCTGGATTTGCAGTTTCAGAATTATTTGTAACGGCAGATGAATGATAAAAAGTCAAATTTAATTTATCTTGCAGTAATTTTATATTTGAAGATCGCAGACCTCCTCCAGGCATAATCTCAATTCTATCTCCAGCCAATTCCTGAATTCGCTGCAAAGCCAAAATTCCTTCTTCTACATTTACAGCTTGACCCGAAGTAAGAATTGTTTTGAAACCGCAGTCTATAACATCTTCTAATGATTTTTCGACATCTTTAACCACATCAAAAGCGCGGTGAAAAGTGCAAGAAAGCGGGTGAGCCAAATGCACCAGTTCCTTATTCTGTTTCTTATTTACTTTTCCGTTATCTTTCAAAATTCCGAAAACAAAACCGTCTACACCCAGTTTTTTAAACTGCTTGATATCTTGTTTCATTTCTGTCAATTCTTCATCCGAATAAACAAAATCACCACCTCTAGGCCTTATAATTACGTGCATTTTAATCTTTAAATCTTCACGGACTTTTACCACTAAAATCGAATTTGGCGTTGTACCGCCAAGCTTCATGTTTTCGCAAAGTTCGATTCTGTCCGCTCCATTTTCCTGTGCAATTATTGCCGATTCGTAATTAAAACAAGCTATTTCTAGTTGATTTTTTTTCATTGTGATAAATTCAAAATATTTCAAAACACGAATGTATAAAAAAACCTGCTCAGCAAAAACTGAACAGGTTTAAAAAATATAATGTAAGATGATTATTTTACCATTTGATAATAGCGCTTGCCCAAGTAAATCCGCTACCAAAAGCAGCTAAAACTACTGTATCTCCGGATTTGATTTTTCCTTGTTCCCAAGCTTCTGTCAAAGCAATCGGAATAGAGGCAGCCGTTGTATTTCCGTATTTCTGAATATTGTTATGAACTTGATCATCTGTCAATTTGAATTTGTTTTGAATAAACTGCGAAATCCTCAAGTTGGCTTGATGCGGAATCAGCATATCAATATCTGAAACCTGCAAACCATTTGCTTCTAATCCTTCGTTGATTACTTCTGCAAAACGAACTACAGCATTTTTAAACACAAATTGACCATTCATATACGGATAATAACTTTCATCGTTTGGATCGTTGTCTGCAATAATATCGGTTACCCAGCGTGCTCCCATTCCTGGTGCCTGCAAAGCCAATTCTTCCGCATGTTCTCCTTCAGAATGTAAATGAGTAGAAAGAATTCCTTTAGTCAAATCTTCTTCACGGCTCAAAACTGCCGCTCCTGCCCCATCTCCAAAAATTACGGAAACCCCGCGTCCGCGAGTGGTCATGTCTAATCCTGTAGAATGTACTTCAGAACCGATCACCAAAATATTTTTATACATTCCGGTTTTAATATATTGATCTGCCACTGAAAGTGCATAAACAAATCCAGAACATTGGTTTCTAACATCTAAAGCACCAACAGTTCTTAACCCCAAATCTCTCTGCACCAAAACTCCTGGCCCTGGAAAATAGTAATCTGGGCTCAATGTAGCAAAAACTACAAAATCAATATCTTCTTTGGCAACGCCAGAACGCTCGATTGCAATTTTAGCTGCTTTCACTCCCATTGAAGTTGTGGTATCTTCTCCACGAATAATGTGCCTTCTCTCCTGAATTCCAGTTCTTTCCTGAATCCATTCGTCATTGGTATCCATTATCTTAGACAAATCATCGTTAGTCACCACATTAGAAGGAACATAATATCCTAAACCAGCTATTTTTGAATGATACATACTCTATTATTATTTATTAAAAATTTGGATTGCAAATTTACGCATACTTTAAAATATACGTACACAAAATACTATTTTTTTCGTAATTAGCAATTTAATATCATCTAATTATACATTGCTTTGATTGGTTTTATATTTTGATAAAGCAACATTTTGTGTGATTCTCTGAAAAAAATTAAAAATAAGACCTAAAATGTAACAAGACAAAAGTATTTTAGACAAACATTTTTGAATACCAATTTTTCAAACCCATAAAACTCAAATTATGAAATTAAAGATTACCTTATTCTTACTTTTAAGTTTTGGATCTTATTCTTTCGCTCAAGAAAATCTAACCTATCAAAAACCTTCAAAGTCAATTCTGGATTTAGCCGATTATCAAAGAGCTCCAAGTGTATTTATGGATACAAAAAAAGAGAATATGCTCTTAATGTACCGAAACACATACAAAACATTAGACGATCTAAATCAGGACGAAGTTCGTCTGGCTGGTTTAAGAATTAATCCGGTAACCAACATTTCAAGTACTGCAACTTATTTCAACAATCTTAAACTTAGAAAAGTAACAGGAAAAGAAGAAATTCAGGTTTCAGGTTTACCAAATAATCCAAAAATTGCCAATATCCTTTGGTCTCCAAACGATAAAAAAATTCTTTTTTCTAATACTGCCGCTACAGGTGTAGAACTTTGGGTTATAGATGTTGAATCTGCAAAAGCTACAAAACTTACTGAAGCAAAAGTAAATGCTAATTTAGGAAATCCGTTCAGCTGGTTTTCAGACAATGAAACGATTTTGGTAAAAATGCTTCCCAAAAACAAACCAGCTCTTTTGGATTCTAAAAAAGATTTACCAACAGGACCAATTGTATCCACTACTTCTGGAGAAAAATCTCAAAACAGAACCTATCCTGATATGTTAAAAAACAAAAATGATGAAGTTAATTTTGAAAACAGCATTACTTCTGAATTGTATAAAATTAAATTAAACGGAGATGCTGTTTTGTTTAAAGAAGCTGCAATGTTTGCCGGCGAAAGAATCTCGCCAGATGGTAATTATATCATGCTGACTACAATTCACAAACCATTTTCTTATGTCGTTCCTTTAAACCGTTTTCCGTCTAAAACTGTTGTTTATGATCTTAGAGGAAAAGAAATTAAAACAGTTAATGAAGTACCTTTAAACGAAATCATGCCTAAAGGTTTTATGGCTGTTCGAAAAGGAAAAAGAGAAATGGCTTGGAGAAATGACAAACCTGCAACTCTTTCTTATGTAGTAGCATTAGACGAAGGTGATCCTGCCAATAAAGTTGATTTTAGAGATGAGGTTTTTCTTTGGGATGCTCCTTTCGACAAAGACGCTTCTTCATTAGTAAAAACACCACAGCGTTTTAGTGGTATTACTTGGGGGAATGATAATCTTGCTGTTCTTTCCGACGAATGGTATGACACTAGAAATACTAAAACGTATTTAATAAATCCATCGAATCCAAGTCAGCAGCCAAAATTAATTACGGATAGAAACTCGCAGGATGTTTATTCTGATCCAGGTTTTTTTGAAACCAAAAAAAATGAATACAACAAACCAGTTCTGGCTATCGAAAAAGATAATCTTTACAGAATTGGAGAAGGATATACAAAAGAAGGGCAATTTCCTTTTATAGATGAATTTAACTTTAAAACGTTACAAACCAAACGAATTTATACTTCACCTTACAAAGACAAAAAAGAAGACATTTATGAAATCCAAGATTTTAAAACTGGTAAAGTTTTGGTTTTAATTCAGTCCAAAACGGAGTATCCTAATTACTACTTTAGAAACATTAAAAAGCAGAATAGTTTAACCCCAATTACGACATTTAAAAATCCATTTGAAAGCATTAAAAATGTCAGCAAAGAAGTTATCAAATACAAACGTAAAGACGGATTAGAACTTTCCGGAACATTATATCTTCCTGCTGGTTATGATAAAACGAAAAAAGAAAAACTGCCGCTTTTAATCTGGGCTTATCCAGCGGAATATAAAGACAGAAATAGTGCTTCTCAGTCTACTCAAAACTCAAACGAATTTACATTTCCATATTATGGATCTTTTGTTTATTGGGTCACCAAAGGTTATGTGGTTTTAGATGATGCGGCTTTTCCAATTATCGGAGAAGGAACTACAGAACCAAATGATAATTTTATTTCTCAGTTAGTAGACAATGCCGCAGCTGCAATTGATGCTGTAGATGCTTTAGGCTATATTAACCGTAAAAAAGTGGCTGTGGGAGGACATTCGTATGGTGCTTTTATGACAGCAAACTTGTTAACGCATTCTAATCTTTTTGCCTGTGGAATTGCACGAAGCGGTGCTTATAACAGAACGCTAACGCCATTTGGTTTCCAAACCGAGCAGAGAAATTACTGGGAAGTTCCTGAAGTTTACAATACAATGTCGCCTTTTATGAATGCTGACAAAATGAAAACCCCAATTTTATTGGTTCACGGAGAAGCCGATAATAATCCAGGAACTTTTACACTGCAGACAGAACGTTACTTCCAAGCTTTAAAAGGTTTAGGCGCGCCTGCAAGAATGGTTATTTTACCAAAAGAATCTCATGGTTATGTAGCAAAAGAAAACATCTTACACCTACTTTGGGAGCAAGATCAGTTTTTGGAGAAATATTTGAAAAACTAATTTCAATCACATCCTAAAAAAAACAAACCCGACAGTTTTAGAAATCTGTCGGGTTATTTTTTTATAAATAGTTTAAAGCTAAAAATACTTCTTGTTCAATTGGTAAATCTATTTCGCTTTCAAAAAAGATTAACTGTCTTTTATAAACGGTTTCAATTAAATAATGACTTCCTCTAAAATACGTTCTTCTAATTTTTACCATTAATTTAGATTCTGAAACCATTTTAAACTGGTGAGGATAAACTAATGTCTTATGACTTTCATCTTCGTATGATAATAATAAGTGAGTTGGAATTTCATTTACCTCTCCAAACAGCGAAGCTACGTATTTTATTTTTGGATCTTCGTAAATCTTAGAAGGGTTGTCTTTTACAAGCACTTCTCCATTTCGCATTACAATCGCTTGATCTGCAAAAGACAAAGCATCTGTACTGTCATGCGTTGCAATGATGCATGTAATTCCTTTTTGCTTTAAATAACGGAACAAATTACGACGAAGTGCATTTTTTCTAAAAGCATCAATCTGGCTGAATGGTTCATCTAATAAAATCACTTCCGGCTCTAAGGCTAAAACTCTAACTAATGCCACTCTCTGTTGCTGTCCACCACTTAAAAACTTTGTTTTTACATTAGCGAATTGATCCATTTCGACCATTTCGAGTAATTCTTGAACACGAAGTTTTTTCATATTGGCAAAACCATTCGAAAGAAACTTACCTACGTTTTCTGCCACAGTTTCATACGGAGACAAATCAAAATCCTGCGCCAGATATTTCATATACGGCATTCCGGGAATCAAATTAAACTTTGGCCCAAAAATAGGTTTGCCTTCGTAAGAGATACTCCCTTCATCTAAATCATACAAACCGTATATAAGTTTAAGCAATGTACTTTTTCCACAGCCACTTTCTCCAATAATAGCAATGTTCTGTCCTTTCTCAATAGAAAAAGAAATGTTTTTTATAACGGGGCTGTCGGTATAAGTAAAAGATATATTTTGAATGTCAAGCATGAGTTGTAATATGAGAGGTCAAATTTACAATGTTTAATTTCTAAAGTCAAAAAAAAGCTGCGCCAATACATAGTTTTGTTTTTTGTACTATTATTTCTATATATTTAACAAAAAATTAATCAGTCTTTATCCTAAAAACCATGAATCAATTATTTAAAAAAATTCTAAGCTTTTTATTATTATTTATATTTATTCCTTTCAGCAGCTGTGAGAAAGATTCTGAGCAAGATTCTTCCAAAACAAAAACAAAATACAATTTTACTGTACGTGAGGTTTCATTAAGCAGTTTATCACACGATACAGAACTTTTAAACATAGCTGGTAAAATAAAACCTAAAAAGTCAAATCTTAGCGGTAAACTAATATATGATCCGTTAAATGATTTCTACTTTGATGACACTTCAGGAAAAGAAATTGTAGCTGAGAATGGACAAAAGTCTTACACATTTCAGATAATCACTGATGATGATAACTCTAAGGTAGAAAATTTATTATTTACTCAAAAAGAAAATGGTGAGTATGATGCCTATAGAGTACAATACAATTTTACAGAAGAAGAGTTAAAAACGATGACAATAGAAGATATAGCTGTACAAAAGGCCAACTATACACTTATAACATCTAGCAAACCTAATTTCACTGGAAAACCAACTGCAACATGCTGGTCTATAGAAGTATGGGTAGATATTACTCCTGACCAGGGAGAAAATGTAGGATTCTATCAATCAAACCCCTATTCGGGGGGCTACATATCTATTGCAAAAGTATGCTCACAAACTAGCACAGAAATAGAAACAGGTACAGATCTTGACGGAGGCAATAGTGGCTGGGGAACAGGTACTTTTAGCGGTAATCAAAGTCCAGTATCTGGAAGTGGTATATATACAACACCAGTAGTAACACCTGGAACTAAATTTATAAAAAGTATATATCCAAAAATCTTAAGAAGTGATTTTTTTAATTTATCTGAAAAAGCGCATGAATTAAGTTTTAATTATCTCAACCTGCATAATTTTGATGTAATATCTCAAAGTAAAGTTAGAGGGGCTTTGACTAAACTAAATGTCTTTAATCTTTCTGAACTGCCTTATGAAATTCATACTGGAATTTTTGATAATTTAGTGAAAAATGATTTCTCCTTTGAAAGTATATATTTTGGAAATTATATCATCAGTTTAGGCTATGAGGCAGTAAATCTAGACATTCCAGCTTCATTTAAATCTCCAATGAATATTGATCGAACAGCTATTACAAATGCTACACCTGAGGGAGAAAAATTTAATGCAATTTATGACATTCTAAAAGAATCTCCAGAGTTTAAAGAGTTATTCATTAAAATATTCAATAATAACGAAAGATTTAATGTTAAGTTTGAAATTGGAAATATTGGTGGAGGCGCAAATGGAGATACCAAAACTGACTTACTAAATCCAACAAATAATAAAATTATTATTGATGCTAATTTTATAAAAAACAATAGTAAATTAGTTGTGGCAAAAACCATTCTTCATGAATGTATACATGCTTTTTTAAATGTAAAACTATGTGATGGCGAATTAGGGAATATACCTAACATTAATAATAATGATTTCTATAACATTGTAAATCAAAGTTACGATGGCTTTAATAACAATCAAGCTCAACATAACTTTATCTACAATTACATGTTACCAACTATGGAAAAAGTTCTTGCAGAAATAAAGGATAAATTGGTATCTACTGCCGAATCAACCTTTTTGCAAGATCTTGTTTTCCATCCTGAATCTCCAAGTGTGGATGTGAAATTTACATGGACAGATTTTTATCACAATTTAGCTTTAAGTGGATTACAAGATTGTACGTTTTTTAAAAATGAAATAGCAACATTGATTAAAGATTCACAAACAGGTGAAATAAAATCTATAAATGTAAAAGATCAAGTTAAATTAAATTATTACAACCAATACCAAACCCGTATAAATGGTCTTAGCAAAAATTAAAAAATATTATTTATTTATAATTGTTTTTTGTTTTTCAATAAACATAAGTCGATCTCAAAGTTTTGAAAAAATTCAAAGCACAGATACTTTATATATTTATTTCAAAAATGACAATATCAATCAAATAAAAGCGAGAAATAATGTTGTCAACAGAGATAATTATGACTACTATTTCTATTTTTCAATTGAAACTACTACTGTAAGGCAGTATTATGTCTTATTTAACCATTATTTGATAACTCCTGAGGTAAAATGGGAAAAAAGATCCTTTTTAAAAGAGAAAAAAGACATAATAGTTGATTATGAATTACTTAAAAAATTAGGCTATTACAAAAGTGAAAAACTGCTTTTGCAGAAGAAAAAAATATATATTATAGATCGAGATAATTTTTGCAAATCAAAAATAAAATTGGTCGAAGCAAAAATAACAGAACGTACATTATCTATAGAATAAGGATATTATTACAAACCAAAGATCAAATGAAAAAGCATACAATCATAACATTCTTACTTATAACTCAAATAGGCGCGGCGTCAACATGGTTTACCTCTTTTGAAGAAGCGCAAAAAATCGCTTTGGGAACTAATAAATTGATGATTGTCGATTTTTGGGCATCATGGTGTCGCCCATGTAAGGAAATGGATAAGAGATCTTGGAATAACGAAGAAGTCGAAATGATATTAGAAGATTTTGTAAAAGTCAAAATAAATGTTGATGCCAATAAAGATTTAGCGAATAAATATGGCATTAGAGGAATCCCAAATATGATTATAATGGATGGAAATGGAAAAGTGGTACACAGCTTTACTGGGTATCTTGATCCGAAACCGTTAAGAAATGAATTAGACAGATTTGCGTTATCAACTGAATTTTTATCTTTAGAATTAATCAATTTTTACAAAAACAAGAATTTTTATCCCGCGCTTAAAGTATCGCAAAAATATTATGAATACTCCTTGTTAGTAGATAAAAACATTAAAGGTAAAATATTAAAAACAAGCATTGAATATTTAGAAGAAGCGCAAAACTTACTCAATAAAAAAGATCTCAATTATGAACGAGACAAACAGCGCCTAGAATTGTATAAATTGTATTCACTTGCCTACAGTTTTGATTTTAAAAAACTAAAAGACAAGCTTTCTGAAATTAAATCAGAACAAATAAACACCACAAATGAATATCCGTATTGGTTTCTAGTTTATATTGCAGAAAAAGGACTTGGAAAAGAAACTAAAGAAACGGAAGAAATGTTATTAGGAAAAGATTTAGAAGAGGTCATTACTAAGGGAAACCAATTATATTCTTTTCATGAAAAAGCTGCAAACCAATAATTCATTTGATTTTCTTTCGCACAAAAAAAGCTGCTTCATTTAAGAAACAGCTTTTTTTATATTTTATTTTGGTCTTAAATTATTTTCCAGCTTCTGCTTTTGCGTCATTTACCATTTTGTCGTTTGCAGTAATTGAGAATTCAACACGACGGTTTTGAGCTCTTCCTTCTGGAGTATCATTTGTTGCGATTGGATCTGCAATTCCTAAACCTGAAGTTTTGAAACGGCTAGATTTTAATCCTTTTGCCACCAAATAAGCTTGCACTGAAGCTGCTCTTTGTCCAGAAAGTGTTAAGTTATATTCTGGTTTTCCTGTGTTATCAGTGTAACCAAAAATCTGAATATCAGTATCTCCATATTCATTAAATACTGGAACCAATTTATCTAAATTCGCTTTTGCTGTAGAAGTCAAAGTCGATTTATTAGTATCAAAACGAACTGAATTTTCATTCAGAGTCAAGTGAATACCTTCTCCAACTCTTTCTACAGAAGCACCTGGTAAAGCCTGATCGATTTCGCGAGCTTGCTTATCCATTTTGTTTCCAATAAGTGCTCCAGTTCCACCACCAACGGCGGCACCAATTGCAGCACCCAAAGCCGCGTTTCCACCACGACCAATATTATTTCCTAAAACTGCACCAATTACACCTCCAGCAACAGCACCAATTCCGGCACCTTTTTGAGTATTATTGGCATTCTTTACTGAATCACAACTAGTAAAAAAACTAGTTAATACCAATAAACTACATAAACCTAAAACAGTTATCTTTCTCATCTTTTATCTCTTTAAAATATTAATTAGCTCTTTGAAATTGGTAAACAACATCTTTTACCTGACCACCAACATTGATATTATCAATTAATTGGAATGAACTTTCAGTTACACCAGCAACTTTAAGTAAATAGCCATCTCTTACTTTCTTTGCTTTTTCACCAGCATCAAGAATTTTCAGAATGAACATCCCTTGATTGTTGATACTCCATACAATTGGTGAAGAAAACCCAGTACAACTTGGCGATGTTAAAGCCATTGTTCCTTTATTGTTGTTTGAAATAAAACTCCAAGTACTTCCGATAAAACATTTTGAATCTGCAAGATCAAATGAATTTACTTTGATGTAGTCTGAACCTGGATAAGACACATTGGTAAGCACCCAATTTCCTTTTAACGCTACTTGAGTAGGTCTGTCTAATTTTTTTGAAAGTGTTGTGTCTGTTGAAGACGTTGACGAAGCTGACTTACACGCGAAAAACATCACGGCAATCAAGCATATAAAAATACCCTTCTTCATTTTATACAATTTTTTATAGATTAATATTTTGCCTTTTTAACAATTATTGTACCACAAATATACGATTCGTCGAGATAATTTTCATTCTACAATCTATTTATTTTCTTTCAAAATTAACACTTCCGACATTTTGTCACCCTAAAAACAATTGGTATTTTATTTGAAGAAATGAAAATCATCAAGTTAAATCAAAAAATAAATAAAAATATGACAACAGGTAAAATTAATGTTTCGGTAGAAAACATCTTTCCCTTAATCAAAAAGTTCTTATACAGTGACCACGAAATCTTTCTTAGAGAGTTAATTTCAAATGGAACTGATGCTACTTTAAAATTAAAACACCTTATCAGTATTGGTGAAGCTAAAGTTGAATACGGAAACCCAATTATTGAGGTTAAAGTTGACAAAGAAGGTAAAAAAATCCACATTATCGACCAAGGTTTGGGGATGACTGCTGATGAAGTTGAAAAGTACATCAACCAAGTGGCTTTTTCTGGGGCTGAAGAATTCCTAGACAAATACAAAGATTCTGCAAAAGATTCTGGAATTATTGGTCACTTTGGTCTTGGTTTCTATTCTGCTTTTATGGTGGCTGAAAAAGTAGAAATTATCACTAAATCATACAAAGATGAGCCAGCTGCACATTGGACTTGCGACGGAAGCCCTGAATTTACTTTAGAGCCAGCTGACAAAACTTCACGTGGCACAGAAATCATTCTTCACATTGCAGAAGATTCTCTAGAATTTTTAGAAGATTCTAAAATCAGCGGATTATTGAATAAGTATAATAAATTTATGCCTATTCCAATTAAATTCGGAACAAGAACAGAAACACTTCCAAAACCAGAAGATGCTCCAGAAGATTATGTTAATGAAACTGTTGAAACTGACAATATCATCAACAACCCAAATCCAGCTTGGACAAAACAACCTTCTGAATTATCTGATGAAGATTACAAAAACTTCTACAGAGAATTGTATCCAATGCAATTTGAAGATCCGTTATTCCACATTCACTTAAATGTTGATTATCCGTTTAACTTAACTGGAATTTTATATTTCCCTAAGTTAGGATCTGATATGCAAATTCAGAAAGACAAAATTCAGCTGTACCAAAACCAAGTTTACGTTACTGATAACGTAGAAGGAATTGTTCCTGAATTCTTGACAATGCTAAAAGGTGTTATCGATTCTCCAGATATTCCATTAAACGTTTCTCGTTCTGGTTTACAAGCAGACGGAGCGGTTAAGAAAATATCAAACTATATTACTCGTAAAGTAGCTGATAAATTGAAAGCTTTATTTAACGAAAACCGTGCTGATTTTGAAGCAAAATGGAATGATATTAAAATCGTTCTAGAGTACGGAATGCTTTCTGAAGATAAATTTTACGAAAAAGCAGGTGCATTTGTTTTATACCCAACTGTAGACGATACTTATTTCACTTTAGAGGAATTAAAAGAAAAGCTAAAAGAAAATCAAACAGATAAAGATGGCAAATTAGTTGTTCTTTACGCTGGAAATAAAGATGCACAGCACTCTTACATTGAAGCAGCAAAAGATAAAGGATACGAAGTATTGCTTTTAGATTCTCCAATTATCTCACATTTAATTCAGAAAATTGAAAACGATAATAAAGATGTAACTTTTGTGCGTGTTGACTCTGATCATATTGATAATTTGATCAAAAAAGACGAAAACACGATATCAAAATTATCTGAAGATGAAAAAGCAACTTTAAAAACTTCATTAGAAGCTTATATTCCAAAAGCATACAGCGTACAACTAGAAGCAATGGATTCTCAAGCAGCTCCATTCTTAATCACGCAACCAGAATTTATGCGTAGAATGAAAGAAATGAGCCAGACAGGTGGAGGCATGTTCGGAATGGGCAATATGCCAGAAATGTACAATTTGGTTGTAAACACAAATTCTGATTTAGCTTCAAGCATCTTGAATACTGAAGATAAAGTACATCAAGAGCATTTGGTAAAACAAGCTTTAGACTTGGCTAAATTATCTCAAAACTTATTAAAAGGTGAAGCTTTAACTGCTTTTGTAAAAAGAAGTTTTGAAATGATTAAATAATCATTCAAAAAGAATATTTTTCAAAATCCTGCAAATTCAGTTTTGCAGGATTTTTTTTGTTCTTAAAACACCCTTCAAAAAAAGGGGAATTCTCCCCTATCCTCAAAATAGTAGTTTGTATAATTTTGAAAACCAACAAATTAAAATCAAAATTCTAGAAATCATGGATAAGAAGAAATTTACAGAAAATGGAACAGTTCTAGCAATTATTAACGATTTAAGAGACAATATTAGAAACAAGAAATTCTCAGATATCACAGACAATAATAATTATCAATATGTCGATCTTGTTCAAGAAGGCGGCGGTGTTCTCGGAATTGCCTTAATTGGCTATGTTTACGTTTTAGAAAAAATGGGGATTCGCTTTCTAAGTCTAGCCGGAACTTCTGCAGGAAGCATCAATACCATGCTAATGGCTGCCGCAGGAACTTGTGACATCGAAAAATCAGAATGGATTTTAGACTGCCTCTGCAATAAGAACCTATATGATTTTGTTGATGGCGATCGTGACGCCCGTCAGTTTATCGATGCATTATTAAGTGATGCCGGAAATTTAAAATTGATTATGAGAGGCGTTCAGGTTGTAGACAACTTTAAAGATGATTTAGGCCTGAATCCGGGAAATAATTTTCACCAATGGATGACTAATTTACTTTCGCAGAAAGGAATAAAAAATTATGGCGATTTAAAAGCTTTAAGGAAAAAAGGCGTTTCGGATAAAAATAAATTATTTCGAATAAACGATCAAGGCAAAAGAGAAGAATACAAAAGAGTAGATCATTGGAGCGAAATGGCCATTATCGCGGCGGATATAACTACCGAAAGTAAAATCGTTTTTCCAAAAATGGTCGATTTATTTTACTCGAATCCAGATGTTCAAAATCCAGCCGATTTTGTTAGGGCTTCTATGTCGATTCCATTATTTTTTACCCCCTTCAAAATCAAAAATATTCCTGGCGGAGTAGATTCTTGGAACAGATGGAATGAAGCCACTTGTCTTAGAACCTCAGTCCCATCTGAAGTTATGTTTATGGATGGCGGTATTATCTCTAACTTCCCGATTGATATTTTTCATGAAAACTTAAACGTTCCCGCATCTCCCACTTTTGGAATTAAATTAGGTTATGATAAAAATGAAATCAATACAAATGAAAAATTCTCGAATCTAATCAGCTCTATGTTTGATACAGCAAGATATGGCTATGACGCAGAATTTTTAAGAAAAAATCCCGATTTTAAACACTTGATAGGCTACATCGACACAGGAACGCATAACTGGCTCAATTTTAATCTGACCGAAGATGCTAAAATTGATTTATTTATCCGCGGAGCACAAAACGCTGCCGATTTTTTAAACCGATTTAACTGGGAAGAATACAAGAAAATCCGTAAGGCAAAAAGCGATTATTACAAATCCGTATAAGATTTTCAACAATAAAACAACATTTTATTCGTTACTCATACTTTTTTCTTCAAAAAGACGTTATAATATCCTGTAACAAAAGCTTACAGGATTTTTTATTTAGGATTCATTTTTTTAGTAAATTTGATTGCCTTTTTATCTAACACAAAACCGCAAATACCACTATGAAAAAAACCGCTATATTATTAACTACGATTTGTTTAGCAGCATTTCTATTTTTTTCTTGCTCGAACGATAGCAATGAAGGCGCTGCTTCAACAGATTTAACCAGTATTGGTGCATCAATCGCAATTGACACTTCTAACGAAATGGATCTTAATACTGGCTTAGCAGTGGCAACCTCTACTGCAACAGCAAAAATGACTGAAACTGTTGTTGGAGTCTGTGCCGCTATTACTATAACTACACCAAACGGAGGAGAATACCCTAAAGTAATTTTAATAGATTTCGGAACTGGCTGTAAAGACGACAACAATCTTACACGAAAAGGAAAACTTGAAGTAACCCTTACTGGCCCGCTTACTACAACTGGAAGCAAGATGACAATTAAAAGAGTAGATTATTCTATTAATAATCTTAAATTAGAAGGAACCATTGAATACACAAACACTACAAATGTTGCAACAGTACCACAATGGACCCGAAAAGTAACAAACGGAAAATTAACGGACTTACAAGGAGGCATTTACACCAATTCTGGAACTTACACCACAAAACAAACTGCTGGAGTTGAGACGCCTTACGTATTATCTGACAATGTTTACGAAATAACTGAAGGAACCCACACTGTTACGGCATCAAATGGCACAACGCTTACTTTGACAGTAAAAGAACCCTTAACTAAAAAGTATTCTTGCACTTTCATCTCTAAAGGTCAGTTAAAAATCCAAGGAGGTATTTTAAATGGAATTATAGATTATGGCAATAATGACTGTGACTCCCTTTACACTTATACACACGAAAACGGTGCTTCATTCAATTTATCAATGTAAAACCTTTTCACACTATATTTTAAATCCCAATTTAGAAATAGATTGGGATTTATTTTTTTTACAAAAATAAAACTGCCACCTCTTTACATTTAAACTATTTTCTTTATTTTGCACCCAAATCTAATAAACCACCAATGAAAAAAACATTAATTGCTTTTGTTACGCTTGCCCTGCTGGCATCATGCAGCAAAAAAGAAACTACTGGTAATGTACATATTACCGGAAATGTTAAAGGATTAAAAAAAGGAACGCTGTATATCCAGAAAATCGTTGATACCGCACTTGTTGCAATCGACAGTATTAAAATAGATGGAAATTCAGCATTTGAAAGCAATATCACATTGGATTCACCACAAGTTTTGTATTTATTTTTAGATCGTGGTGTTACAAATTCGTTAGACAATAACATTTTGTTTTTTGCAGAACCTGGAAACATCAACATCCAAACGAATTTAGATCGTTACATTTCTGATGCTAAAATCACTGGTTCAAAAAACCACGAGCTATACGAGCAATATTCAAAAATTAACAGCCGTTTTACAGACGAAAACCTTTCACTGGTAGAACCACGTTTTAGAGCATTAAAAAGACAAGATCAAAAAGCAGTAGACAGTATTACCAAAATACAAGAGTCTAACATCAAAAGAAAATACTTGTATGCTACAAACTTTGCTTTAAACAATAAAGACTACGAAGTTGCTCCATACATTGCATTAGCGGAAATTTACGACATTAATTTAAAGTTTCTAGACACTATTCAAAAATCGATGACTCCTAAAGTAGCCCAATCATTTTACGGAAAGAAACTAACAAAGTATGTTACTGATCTTAAAAAAGAGCAACAGACACCACAAACCGCAGAATAATTTCTGTGCAATCTCAAATAAAAAATGCCCTGAAAATTTCAGGGCATTTTTTATTTATAATTATTGCTTTTAAACGACTATCTCGCCATTAAGCCTCCAAGAATTGCAAAGACAAAGAAAAGCGCGTAAATCGCCAATAAAACCACCATAAGAATTCCAATGAACTTATAATGCGATTTTAAATAACCAAACGAAGATGTTAAAGCTTCTGAATCATTATCTCTAAAAGCTTTTTTTGCGTTTGAACTAAATTTAAACAAATAATAAACAGGAAAGAAGTAAAAAGCTGCCATCAAAAAATAAACAGCTCCCATTGCTGCTCCAAAAGAACCTCCGTAAGCCCCCATTCCTGGCATAGTACTTCCCATTGCTGAAAAAATAGCGCCTGCAAAAACTGCAATAATAAGTAAAAGTCCGATTCCGATAAAACCAAGAATAGATAGGAAATAAGCCCATTTAGCTATTTCTTTAATAAAATCCTTTGCTGTGGTATCCAGCTGTAATTCAAATTTCTCAAATGCAGAAGTTTCTTCCATTAGTAATAGAGTTTATAGGTTATCTAACAAACATAGGAAAAATATTCTTAAATGGAAATACCAATTAAAAAATTCCAAATCCCAACCTGAAACCTTAAACTTGGAATTTGGATTTTTTTGATTGGAATTTGACCAAAAAAAAACCATTCACTTAGTGAATGGTTTTTGAGCCGATAGAGGGACTCGAACCCACGACCTGCTGATTACAAATCAGCTGCTCTAGCCAGCTGAGCTACATCGGCCTATTTTGCGAGTGCAAAGATAAAAATGTTTTTTAATATTCCAAAAAAAAAATCACACTGCCCTCTATAATTAAAAAAACCATCACATTTCTGTGATGGTTTCCGTTTGAGCCGATAGAGGGACTCGAACCCACGACCTGCTGATTACAAATCAGCTGCTCTAGCCAGCTGAGCTACATCGGCCTCATTACGGGTGCAAATATAAAGCGGTTTTTCAATTTCCCAAAATAATTTTGCACTTTTTTACACTTTTTTTTGCTTATAGTGCGTTGATTTTTTCAACCAATTGATTAGCAGTTTGTTCTAATTCAATATTAATTTGCTTGAAATGTGCTTTTTTATTTTCAACGTTCTTTGCGTTCACTTTTGTAATCAAAGTATCGAATGCAGCAATAGCTTCATCGATCAAAGCATTCGTTTCTGGAGTTGGATTTCCTGTTGTTGACATCTCGAACAAGTAAACTGCCTCAATAATATCTCCTAATACGAAGTTGATGTCTTTCTTTAAATTTTTAACGTTTGCCATTTTTATTTATAATTTTAATTTGCGTTTGCAAAAGTACATATTATCTTTAAAATATGTGTTAAGAAATGTAAATTTCTAAAATTGAAGCATTTCCAGTTAAACTAAATGCATTAATCGCAGCTGGAACCAAAACGGTATCTCCTTTTTTATACGAATTTTTAAATCCGTTATATTCAATTTCAAAATTACCTTCAATACACATATACACTGTAAAAGTTTCTCCAGTTTTAGAAACTTCCAATTTATTCTCTAATGGAAGGAAATTAGTTGTAAAATAAGGGCAATCTACGACTGTATTTGAAGTATTGACTTTAGATTCGTATTTCTTCTGTGTATCAACTTTATTATAGTTTATAGCATCAAGTGCTAAATCTACATGCAGTTCTCTTTTATTTCCTTGCGCATCTATACGGTCAAAATCGTATAGTCTATACGTAATATCAGAAGTTTGCTGAATTTCGGCAACAACCAAACCAGCTCCAATTGCATGAACTGTTCCTGTTTCTAAAAAGAAAACATCTCCAGATTTTGCTTTCACATCATCTAAGATCGAAATCAAAGTATTATCATTTAAGTGTTTCAAATATTCTTCTTTACTAGAATCTTCTTTAAAACCTACAATAATTCTTGCGTCTGCATCTGCTTGCATTACATACCACATTTCAGTTTTACCAAATGAATTGTGACGTTCTTTTGCTAATTTATCGTTTGGGTGAACTTGAATCGAAAGATCTTCTCTAGCATCAAGATATTTAAAAAGCAATGGAAACTGTTTCCCAAAACGCTCATAAACTTTAGTTCCTAAAACGGCGTCTGGTGTTTCATCGATAAGTTCCATCAAAGATTTTCCTTTTAGAACTCCATTTGCCACCACACTTACATCTCCTTCTACAGTAGATAATTCCCAGCTTTCGCCAGTAATTTTAGAAACGATTGGTTTGTTCAGAATTGTTTTTAGTTTTTCTCCTCCCCAAATTCTTTCTTTTAAGATTGGTTCAAATTGCAAAGGGTATAAGTTTTGGTTCATGTTTTTAGGCTAATATATTTGTTTAATTAATTTTGTTCTATGTTATTTTATAATACTAATTCTTTGACAGTTTCTAAAGCTTTCGGTATATGTTTAGCAGCATTTACACTGTCAAATATCGAAATCACCAAGCCGTTCTTATCAATAATATAAGTAACACGGCCAGGAAGAAGTCCAAATAAATTATTTCGGACACCGAAAAGCTTTCTTAATTTTTTATCTTGATCTGAGAGCAAAATAAAAGGTAATTGATGTTTAGCTGCAAACTTGTGATGTGACTTTACACTATCACTGCTAATTCCGATTACCTCAGCACCCAAATCTTTGAAATCTTCATATTGATCCCGAAAACTGCAGGCTTCTGTTGTACAGCCAGGCGTATTATCTTTTGGGTAAAAATAAATTACCAATGGTTTTCTTCCTAAAACACTTTGGCTTTCGAAAGTTTCTCCGTTATTGTCTTTCGCAGTAAAATTCGGAACTATATCTCCTATTTTTAATGACATTTTTTATTCTCCTTTATAAGTTACAAAATTGCGTTCGGTTTCATTCAGCACAACTTCCAAATCAAAATCGGGATGAATTCTTTTTCTAATTTTATTCCATATCACAACAGCAATATTTTCTGCGGTTGGATTTAAATCTAAAAATTCTGGAACATCCAGATTTAAATTTTTGTGATCAAACGGAATTTCTACTTCTTCGCGTATAATATCCGCTAATACTTTCACATCTAAAACAAAACCAGTTTCCGGATCAATCTTTCCTGTAACACTTACTGTTAAACCATAATTATGACCATGGAAATTAGGATTGTTGCATTTTCCAAAAACAGCATCGTTTTTTTCAAATGACCAATCTTTTCGATGTAGTCGATGTGCAGCATTAAAATGTGCTTTTCTTGATATGGTTACTCTCATTTAGGCTTTTGGTTTGTTTGGGTTAAAGTTTATGATCTTCTAAATAATGATAAAATTCATCAAAAATTATTTTAAACCAAACCGTATATATTTCGGGCTGTTTTTCTATATCTGCCTTTACCTCTTCAATTTTCATCCATTTCCAATCTTCGACTTCTTCGGTATTAATATTTGGATCTTCGTTGTAATATCCAATCATTACATGATCTAGTTCATGTTCTGTCAAGCCGTTGTCAAAAGGTGCTTTATAAATAAAATGAAACAGCTCTTTTAAATCTGTTTTAAATCCCATTTCTTCAAACAACCTTCTGCTTCCTGCTTCGATGTTGGTTTCGCCTTCACGCTGATGACTGCAGCAAGTGTTTGTCCACAGCAAAGGAGAATGATATTTTTGATGTGCACGCTGCTGCAGCATGATTTCATTTTGCTCATTTAAAACAAAGACTGAAAATGCACGATGCAAAAGCGCTTTTTCATGTGCTTCTAATTTTGGCATTAAGCCAATCTGCTCATCATTTTGATTAACTAATATTACGTTTTCTTCTGTCATAAGTCTTCTTAAGCAAACAAAAATACGAAAAAAGAAATGGCTTAAAAATCCTAATTATAATTGTAAAAAATCCAATTCTTGACTCATTTTCTATTTTTCTGATTTACAACATTATAAATCACATTAAAAATTAAAAGCTGTTAAAATTAAGACATAAAAACTACATTCACTTTATTTACGTAACTAATAAAAAGTTAAAACACACTTAAAAAAATCTCAATTATTTTAAACTCAGTATTTCGAGGTAAATCTCAGCGTATCTTTGATTGGTAAATTCAAAATCCTAAAGAATACTGATTTAACACAAAATCCATTATTTGTTTATGAAATCTAAAACTCAATTTCTCAGTCTTTGTTTTTTAATACCGCTTTTCATTTTGCAGGCGTGTGGACAAAACAATAAAAAATACAGTAAACCAACTTCTATGAAAAATGTCATCGAAAAACCCGGCAATCCTTATTACTCTAATACAGATACTACAAAACTAAATGTGACGGATGCCGAATGGAAAAAAGTACTACCAGAAGATGTTTATGCCGTTATGCGTGAAGCCGACACCGAAAGAGCTTTTACAGGAAAATATTGGAATACAGATGAAAAAGGAACTTACTATTGTGCTTCGTGCGGCAACAAACTTTTTAGATCTACTGCAAAGTTCTCAAGCAGCTGTGGATGGCCAAGTTTTTTTGAGCAGGATAACAAAAAAAGCATTGTTTTTAAAGAAGATAATTCAATTGGAATGGAGAGAATTGAAACACTTTGCGGTCGTTGTGGCGGTCATTTAGGTCATATTTTTGACGACGGCCCTGAACCAACAGGAAAACGCTATTGCATGAACTCTATTGCTCTTGATTTTATTCCTGATTCTAAATAATCTATTTATGAAAAATATACTTTTAATATGTTTCCTGGCGCTATCGCTAAAGGGAATTTCACAGAATAAAAAAGCTTCCAATCTAGAAACCATTACGCTTGGCGGAGGATGTTATTGGTGTGTTGAAGCAGTTTATGAAAATCTGGATGGTGTAAAATCGGTTGTTTCTGGATTTTCTGGAGGGAATGTTGCCAATCCTACTTACGAAGAAGTCTGCACAGGTGAGACGGGACACGCTGAAGTAGTTCAGATTACGTATGATAAAACAGTAACTGATATTAATGAAATTTTCAAAGTCTTTTTTACCGTTCATGATCCAACGACTTTAAACCGTCAGGGAGCAGATGTAGGAACACAGTACCGTTCTGTAATTTTCTACAGAAATGCTGAACAGAAAAAAGCAGCTGAAAGCATTATAGCCGATTTGAATAAAGCCAAAGTTTACAAAAGTCCCATTGTAACGAAAGTAGAACCTTTTAAAGTTTTCTACAAAGCCGAAGATTATCATCAGAACTATTATGCAAACAACAAAAATCAGCCATATTGTAAAATGGTGATCCAGCCAAAACTGGAAAAATTTGAAAAGGTTTTTAAGGATAAACTTAAAAAGCATTAAATGTCAAAAAAGGGAAATGAATTTGATTTCATTTCCCTTTTTTTGTACTGTGGCTGAACTTTGACAAAGTTCAATCTGTATAAATTATTCTTTCGCTACTTTTTTGAATCGCATTACTGGAACATCTCCATTAATTAAATTCAGTTTTCCATCTTTATCAATTGAATAACTGGTAACTTGTTTTATCTGTTTCAAAAACTCTTGCTCTCCTCCGCCTTCACAAAACATCATAGTTGTTGGCCCAGCTTCTCCAAAACTTAAAGATTTTCCTTTTAGAGTATATGGCGCACTGTAACCATTACATCCGTTATTTCCATAAACCCTTGTTTCTTTTTGATCAAAAGTAAGCTGTGGTTTTTTATTTGGATACAATCCATCAAAAGCAATTCTAGGCCCAGAAATATATTCTAATTGCCAGGTTGTATCAAATAGATTTCCTGCATTTGAAGCTTCTTTTGATGCATTACATGAAGCAAAAAATAAAGTCAAAACCGAAACGACTGCGAGTGTGTATTTTTTCATTTTTTTTGTTTTTGAAGATTAATATTGCGTTCTCAATATTCGTGCCCGATTGATTTAACGGGTTCAATTTTCTTAATTCAAATATCTTAATGGTATATTTTTTTGCCAATCTAATTTACGGTTTTAATTTTAGATTATTATTAATCAAAACTTTACAAAAGAAATAAAAATTGTTCCTCTTGAAATAATTTTTTTGACAAGGATTTAGATTGCGGAGCTACTTGTGAGGATCCTTCGTTTCTCAGAATGACAAGATTGTGGCTACGGCATCGTTAGTTTCTATTTTTAATCAAATGATTAAAATATTTGTTTAACCTGAAAATAATTTTATAACTTTGTCACGGAATTTAATTCAAGATGGCTAAAAAGAAAATAGACGCTAGTACAGAGGAAAAAATAATTGAAGCGGCCCGTAAAGTTTTTACAGAAAAAGGGTACGCTGCAACCCGTACGCGCGATATTGCCGAAGAAGCTGGTTTAAATCTGGCTTTATTAAATTATTATTTCAGAAGTAAAGAAAAACTTTTCAGTCTGGTTATGGCTGAAAAAATCGGGCAATTGTTTGGCGTGATTGCTCCAATTGTCAATGATGACAAAACTTCTCTGCAGGAAAAAATAGAACTTATTGTTCCTGCCTATTTAAATGTTTTATTACAAAATCCGGGACTTCCACTTTTTGTTTTAAGCGAAATACGAAATAACCCAGAACATTTCAGTAATAGAGTTCAAGCCGGAAAAATATTAACACAATCAATTTTGGTCAAACAACTTTTAGAGAAACAACCTAATGTTAATCCGCTTCAATTTATATTAAACTTACTTGGAATGTGTATTTTCCCGTTTGTGACCAAACCTGTTTTTGAAGCTTCAGGATTGTTAAACAATGCTTCTTTTAACCAATTAATCGAAGAAAGAAAAACATTAATTGTAAAATGGGTCAACCTAATGCTCGATAATTAATTTTTTTTGGTGTAAATTTAATCAAATGATTAAAACAAAATAATAAACATAAAAATCTATATATGAACATTCTATATGAATAAATATCAAAAAACAAATAAAAAAAATTGAACATGAAAAGATTACTAATACTTTTTCTCATTTTATCAGCAGCAGGGTATTCGCAGCAAAGCGAAAAACTCTTAACGCTTGATAATTGCTATCAACTGGCAGAAGAAAATTATCCTTTATCCAAGAAAAGAGAGCTTATCGCCAAAAGCAATGAATTTACGATTGAAAATATTGCAAAAGGGTATTATCCAAAGTTCGACATATTGGCACAGGCTACTTACCAATCTGATGTTACCAAGCTTCCCGTAAGCATTCCGGGAACTTCTATGCCGATATTAAATAATGACCAGTATAAAGCTTACGGCGAACTGAACCAGATTATTTATGATGGTGGCAATATCAAACAGCAAAAAGAAGTTGTCAATTCTCAAACTAAAGTACAGCAACAACAGCTTCAGGTAGATTTATATGCTGTTAAACAAAGAGTGACAGATATTTATTTCGGAATTTTAATTTACAACGAACAATTACGCCAAAATGAGCTGTTGAAAAACGATATTTCAATTGGAATAAAAACTGTTGAAGCACAGCTTAAAAACGGAACAGCTTACAGAAGCAGTCTGGATTTACTAAAAGCAGAATACTTAAAAGCCGATCAACAAGCTATAAGTATTAGAAGTTATCGAAAAGGATATCTTGATATGCTCGCCCTTTTTATAAATCAGGAATTAAATACTGAAACAAAATTAGAAACGCCGCAAACCAGTATCTCTCGATTAGATATTAATCGTCCGGAATTGGCTCTTTTCAATTTTAGAAATGAAAGTTTTGAACTCAACAAAGAAACTATCGATGCCGGAAACAGACCCAAACTTAACTTTTTTGTACAAGGTGGTATTGCCAATCCTGCACTCAATTTTTTAAAAGAAGGTTTTGAATGGTACTACATTGGTGGACTTCGTTTAAATTGGTCTTTGACGGGTTTATATACTTCTAAAAAACAGAAAGAAATCATTGACATTAACAAATTAGAAGTTGATGCCGATAAGGAAACTTTTCTTTTCAATACCAATCAATCTTTAAAACAACAAAATGCTGAAATCACTAAACTTCAGGAATATTTAATTTCTGACGGACAGATTGTTGATTTAAGAAGTAATGTTAAAAAAGCAGGTTTAGCTCAATTAGAAAACGGCGTTATCAATCCTGACGATTATCTCAAGTTTGTTAATGATGAAAACGAAGCCAAACAAAATAAAATCATTCACGAAACTGAATTGCTTCTGGCGCAATACAGACAAAAATTAATAACCGGAAACTAACACAAAATGAAAAAGATACTTTACATAGCAATTACCTCAATTCTAATTTCATGTTCCAGCAACAAAAATGATTTTGATGCCACAGGAACTTTTGAAGCCGTTGAAACCATTATTCCAGCTGAGGCTTCCGGAATTATTAAAGAATTAAACGTAGAAGAAGGAAATAACCTAAAAGAAGGACAGGTTGTAGGCTATATTGATACAATCCAACTGAAACTAAAAAAAGAACAGCTTCTGGCACAAATAAAAGCAACTCAAAGTCGAAAACCAGATGCTAAAACACAACTCGACGTTTATCGCGAAGAATTGAAACAAGCCAAAATAGATCAGCAACGTATGCAAAATTTGGTTAAAGCAGATGCTGCAACGAGAAAACAATTGGATGATGCCAATTCTAAAGTTTCGGTTATTCAGAAACAAATCACCGCTTTACAAACTTCTTTAAATATCAGCACAACAGGAATTGACGATGAAACACAAACTTTAAAGGTGCAGATAAGACAGATTGACGATCAATTGGCAAAATCTAAGATTGTCAATAAAGTGAATGGAACGGTTTTAACCAAATATGCTGAAACCGGCGAAATGGCAACGAATGGAAAACCGCTTTACAAAATTGCAGATTTGTCTTCTATCATCTTGCGTGTTTATGTAACAGGATATCAGCTTCCGCAGATTAAAATCAATCAGAAAGTAAAAGTTTTTACTGATGCTACTAAAGATACTTACAAAGAACATGAAGGCATCATAGAATGGATTAGTGATAAAGCTGAATTTACTCCAAAAACAATTCAGACAAAAGAAGAGCGTGCCAATTTGGTTTATGCAGTAAAGATCAAAGTCAAAAACGACGGTTACTTAAAAATCGGAATGTACGGCGAAATAAAATTCTAAGTCATGGAATCTGTAATTGTAAAAAATATCACGAAAGTTTACGGCAAAGAGAAAAAAATAGCTGTTGACCATGTTTCTTTTTCGGTAAGCAAAGGCGAACTTTTTGGGCTTATCGGTCCTGATGGTGCGGGTAAAACCAGTATTTTCAGAATCCTGACTACGGTTTTATTACCTGACGGCGGCGAGGCTTCGATTGACGGGTTGGATGTAGTAAAAAATTATAAAGAAATCAGAAGCACCATTGGCTACATGCCGGGGAAATTTTCTTTGTATCAGGATTTAACTATTGAAGAAAACCTCAACTTTTTTGCCACTTTGTTTGGGACCACCATTCAGGAAAATTACGATTTGATTAAAGATATTTATATTCAGATTGAACCATTTAAAGACCGAAGAGCAGGAAAACTTTCGGGCGGAATGAAACAAAAACTGGCATTGTGCTGTGCTTTAATTCATAAACCGAATGTATTATTCCTGGACGAACCTACAACCGGAGTGGATCCCGTTTCCAGAAAGGAATTTTGGGAAATGCTGAAACGTCTAAAACAGCAAAATATCACGATTATAGTTTCGACACCTTACATGGACGAAGCCAATTTATGTGACAGAATTGCACTTATTCAGGGCGGTAAAATTTTACAAATGGATACGCCTCAAAATATTATAAAAAGTTATCCTGATTCTTTATTTGCTGTTAAAGCCAACAACATGCATAAACTATTGCCTTTTTTAACGGAATATCCCGAACGAAAAGGAAGTTATGCTTTTGGTGAATATGCTCATTTTTCATTCAACGGAAATCCAGATGTTTCTGCCTTAGAAAAATACTTAAAAGAAAAAGGATTGGAAAACATCGAAATTAAAAATGCAGAAGTAACAATAGAAGACAGTTTTATAAAACTATTGAGTTGATGGAAAACAAAGTAATTATTTGCAAAGGATTAACAAAGCGTTTTGGAGATTTTATCGCCGTTGACAATATTACGTTTGAAGTCCAAAAGGGAGAAATATTTGGATTTCTAGGAGCCAACGGTGCGGGAAAAACGACTGCCATGCGAATGCTTTGCGGTTTGTCTAAACCAACTTCCGGAGAAGCTAATATTGCAGGTTTTGATGTTTATAAAGAAACGGAGAAAATCAAAAAGAATATTGGTTATATGAGTCAGAAATTCTCCTTGTATGATGATTTAACCGTTTTGGAAAACATTAATTTTTTCGCTGGAATTTATGGCTTATCAGATGCTGAAATTAAATCGAATAGTCAATCCTTAATAGAAAGTTTAGGAATGCAGGATTTGGCAGATAAACGTGTGGGCTCACTCCCGTTAGGATGGAAACAAAAACTGGCATTTTCAACAGCCATTATCCATAAACCTGAAATTGTGTTCTTAGACGAACCAACGGGCGGAGTTGATCCGCTTACACGAAGACAATTTTGGGATTTAATTTATGAAGCTTCCGGCAACGGAATTACCATTTTTGTGACCACACACTATATGGACGAAGCCGAATATTGCGACCGTGTTTCGATTATGGTCGATGGCAGAGTCGAAGCTTTAGAAAGTCCTTCAAACCTAAAAAAACAATTTAATGTCGGCAGTATGGATGAGGTGTTTTATCATCTTGCCCGAGAAGCAAAACGCGGCGAATAACAAACGAATATGAAACAGTTTTTTACCTTCATCAATAAAGAATTTCTGCATGTACTGCGGGACAGAAAGACACTGCTTATACTTTTCGGAATGCCGGTGGTTCAAATTTTAATTTTTGGTTTTGCGCTTACCAATGAAGTAAAAAACTCAAAAATTGTAGTGGTTGATTATGCAAAAGATGTGGCATCTAAAGAAATTATCAATAAAATTGAAGCCAGCAGATACTTTGAAATCGATCATATTTTATCTGGAACAAACGAGCTTGAAACTGCCTTTAAAACTGGAAAAATAAAAATGGCTGTTGTTTTCCCTGAAAACTTCAACAGCAATCTGTTACATCAAAACAAAGCCCAAATCCAAATAATTGCCGACGCTTCAGATCCAAATCAGGCGACAACCCTGACCAATTATGCGTCCTCTATTATTGCCGATTATCAATCCCAAATGAATCAGCTTAATTTGGCTCCTTATCGCATTCAGCCACAAATCAAAATGCTTTATAATCCACAGTTAAAAGGCGCTCCGAATTTTGTTCCCGGCGTTATGGCATTAATTTTAATGCTGATCTGCGTAATGATGACAGCGATCTCTATTGTAAAAGAAAAAGAAATGGGAACTATGGAAATTCTCTTGGTTTCTCCGTTTAAATCTATTTTGGTTATTCTTTCTAAAGCGGTTCCTTATCTTATCTTGTCTACCATAAATGTAGCTTCCATCTTATTATTAAGCTTCTTTGTTTTAGAACTTCCGATAAAAGGAAATCTATTTTTACTTTTTTCAGAAAGTATTTTATTTATCATAACTTGTTTAACATTGGGCATTTTCATTTCAGTCAAAACCGATTCCATGCAGACTGCGATGTTACTTTCTCTTATGGGAATGCTCCTTCCTACTTTATTGTTCAGCGGTTTTATGTTTCCCGTTGAAAATATGCCGATTCCGCTGCAGATTTTTTCCAACATTGTTCCTGCAAAATGGTATTACATTATTGTAAAAAGAATTATGATTGAAGGTCTTGGTTTTGCTGCGGTTTGGAAAGAAACTTTAATTCTTATCGGAACTACCATTTTTTTACTATTCATAAGCCTCAAAAGCTTTAAAATCCGAATGTCATGAGAATATTACGTTTTTTACTAATCAAAGAATTCAAACAGATATTCCGTAATCGGGCTATTTTGGCCATCATTTTAGCCATGCCGGTTATCCAGCTTATTATCTTACCATTGGCAGCTAATTATGAAGTTAAAAATATCAATCTGGCGGTTATAGACAACAATCATTCCGACTATTCTAGAGATTTAATTACTAAAGTTACTTCATCGGGATATTTCAGACTTACAGGATATTCGCAATCCTATCGTAAAGCACTGCATTTGGTTGAAGAAGATAAGGCTGATATTATACTGGAGATTCCTAAAAACTTTGAAAAAGAATTACTGACCGAAAACCAGCAACAGCTTTTTATCACCATAAATGCTGTAAACGGTACAAAAGCAGGACTTGGAGGCGGTTACATTTCTTCGATAATTCAGGAATACAACAATCAAATTCGGGTAAAAAATATTGTTCCGGATAAATTCAATCCAATGCCTGCTATTGAGATTACCTCTTCAAACTGGTATAATCCTAATTTAAATTATCAGCTTTATATGGTGCCAGGCGTTTTAGCAATGTTGGTAACACTTGTTGGCGGATTTCTTTCTGCATTAAATATTGTAAAAGAAAAAGAAGGCGGAACCATCGAACAGATTAATGTTTCTCCCATAAAAAAATATCATTTTATATTAGGGAAATTAATTCCGTTTTGGATTTTAGGAAATGTAGTTTTTGGTTTAGGCTTGATTGTTTCGTGGATTTTTTATGGCATTGTGCCTCTCGGAAGCATCTTGCTTTTATATGGATTTGTTGTACTATATCTTTTAGCCATTTTGGGCTTTGGTCTTTTGGTTTCCACTTTTTGTGAGACACAGCAACAAGCCATGCTGATTATGTTTTTCTTTATTATGATTTTTGTTTTAATGGGTGGCCTTTTTACTTCGATAGACAGCATGCCGGAATGGGCTAAAACGGTTTCCAGATTTAATCCTGTAAGTTATTTTATCGATGTCATGCGAATGGTTATTATTAAAGGAAGTACTTTTCAGGATATAAAACCTCACATGCTTATTATTATCTGTTTTGCAATTGTTCTAAATTTTGCTGCGGTTTTGAATTATAGAAAAACATCTTGATCGTTTTGCTTCACTTTTTTTGTAATTTGCATAGATTTAAAAATCAAAAATCATCAACCAAAAATCAAAAAAATGAAGCAATTTCTATTATTGTTTGTCTTTATTATTAGCTTTTCCGGAATTCATTCACAGGAAAATTTGCCAACAGATTTCCTATCAAAAGAATTTCACAAAGGCCGCCGTGAAGCTTTTAGAAATTTAATGCCCGCCAATTCGGTTGCCGTAGTTTTTTCTTATCCCGAAAGAGTATTTTCAAAAGACATTAATTATACGTATCACGCAAATCCTGATCTATATTACTTAACTGGTTACAAAGAACCAGATGCCGTTTTATTGCTTTTTAAAGAACCGCAAGGGGATGAAAAATATACTGAAGTTCTTTTTGTGAGAGAAAGAAATGCTGCGCAGGAAACCTGGACAGGTAGACGTTTAGGTGTTGAAGGTGCAAAATCTAAATTAGGTTTTACCACTGTTTATAACGGAAAAGATTTTAATACTTTCGTCATTGACTTCAAAAAATTTGATAAAATTATCTACGATAAAATTCCAACAGACCTCGGGAAAAATAAAACAGGTTTTGATCTTTTTGGCTTAATTGAATCGTTCAAATCTAAAGCTTCCATTAAAACTGATGATGAAGCACCTGTAATGCTTTTTAATACGATCACTAATTCTTTAAGAGAAATAAAAACTCCTGAAGAAATAGACTTAATGCGAAAATCGGTTAAACTTTCCTGCATTGCACATAATGAAGTAATGAAAGCGGTTGGGCCAGACATGAGCGAAAACGAAGCAGACGGAATCCACAGATACATTCACAGACATTATGGAGCCGAAGATGAAGGTTATCCACCGATTGTTGGCGCTGGAGCAAATGGCTGTATTTTACACTACGGAGAAAACAATGCAACCAAAATGGACAATCAATTATTGCTGATGGATGTTGGTTCTGAATACCACGGTTATTCTGCCGATGTGACCCGAACTGTTCCTGCTAACGGAAAATTTAGCGAAGAACAAAAAGCAATCTACCACTTGGTTTATGAAGCTCAGGAAGAGGTTTTTAAAATTTGCAAAGTCGGAACCCCCTTTCAGGATTTAAATAAAAAAGCAAGAGAAGTGATTACAACCGGATTAATCAAATTAGGAATTATTACAGATCCAAAAGACGTTAAAATTTATTATCCGCACAGCTGTTCGCACTTTCTTGGTTTAGATGTTCACGATAAAGGAAATTATATGAGCACCTTAAAAGAAAACATGATTTTTACTGTTGAACCAGGAATTTATATTCCAGCAAACAGTAAATGTGATAAAAAATGGTGGAACATCGGTGTTCGAATAGAAGATGATATTTTAATCACCAAAAATTCATACGAAAACCTTTCTGCAGAATCACCAAGAAAATGGCAAGATGTTGAAGCTTTAGCTAAACAGAAAAGCACTTTTAATGAGATGAAGTTTCCTAAAATCTAGTTTTTTATAGCCACGAATTCACGAATTATTTTTTTTCAATATTTATTATATGATAATTCGTGAATTCGTGGCTATAAAAACTTTTCAATCTGAAAATGAATTTTCACGTACTTTGTATTCTTAAACACATTACAAAATGAAAGCACTTACCTTCTCTACTTTTGGAGATTCAGATGTTTTAGAATATATAGAAATTCCAAATCCGCAATTGAAAAACGACGAGATTCTGGTCGAAATGAAAGCCATAGGGTTAAATTTTGCAGATGTTTACCGCCGAAAAGGAAATTATCACTTAAAAGGAAATCCACCTTTTATTGCCGGTTACGAAGGTGCCGGAATTGTAATTGATGCAAATAACCATCCGGAATATAAAATTGGTGATCGTGTGGCTTTCGCCGATGTTCCTTTTGCTAATGCAGAATTGGTTGCCGTTAATGTAAATCATGTTTTGCCTTTACCCGAAAGTATTTCGTTTGAAACTGCTTCTTCGGTTTTATTACAAGGTTTGACCGCTCATTATTTAGCTACTGACAGTCACAAAACAGCAAAAGGAGAAACCGTTTTAATTCATGCCGTTGCCGGCGGAGTTGGACAGATTCTAACGCAAATCAGCAATCTTTTAGGCGCAACTGTTATCGGTTTAACCTCATCTGCTGATAAAGCTAAAATCGGATTTGAACAAGGCGCGGATTATGTTTTTCTTTATAATGAGGATTGGAAAGCTGAGGTTTTCAAAATTACTCCAAAAGGCGTTGACGCTGTCTATGACAGTATTGGAAGTACGTTAATGGAAAGTTTCGAAGTAACCAAAGAATGCGGACAAGTGATTTTCTTCGGAATGGCGGGCGGAGATCCTGCACCAGTCGATCCAAGAATGTTAATGGACGGTTCCAAAACTTTAACAGGAGGCGATTTATGGAGTTATTTAACTTCTAAAGAAGAAAGAATCAAAAGAGCAACTCAGCTATTCCATTGGATTAGCGAAGGTAAAATCAAACTTTCAGAACCCACTTCTTTCAAATTATCCGAAGGAAAACTGGCACATGATTTTCTGGAAAGCAGAAAAAGCACAGGGAAAATAATTTTGATACCCTAAATTTTTCTGCCACGAATTCACGAATTTTATTTTTAAAATCTATGCGCAAAGTTTTCAAATAAATTCGTGAATTGCTTCGCCAGTTCGCTATCGCTCGGGTCGTAGCTATTTCTCTTAAAGCTGGTTAATTTCAATCTTTGTCAATTCAGACAATTCTAAAATTCTTTCCACTTCATCTTTATTGGCTATAAAAAACAGATAATTATCACCAAAAGTCTCATAAGTCAATAGTTCCAGATTGGATTTTGCTAGCTCTGATTGAATGTATGGAAACAAATCGTGGCTGTAGGTTTCTTCGGGATAATCGAATTTGAAATCTTCACCAAGCATTTCAGAAATGAAATATTCGGCATCTTCAGGATCAAACTTCCAGTCGCTGTTCCAGGCATCAATACTTTCAAAAAAAGCAAAGTGTTGTTCTGTACTTTCGTAATCTTCTTTGGTATCATCGTTGAAATTTTCAAAAAGATTTTCAGCATATTCATTAAGTGCCTCTTCTTCAATAGTGCCTCTCGAAACCAGATTAACAAACTCTTTAAAATCTTCGATAGTTGCATTTTCATCCAACAATACGCTTTCAGAAGAAGGAAGTTCTACCGTTTTGGGAATTTCAAGATTTAGATATTCACAGATCCCCTGTAAAACCAATTTAAAATCTTTAATGCCGATTTCCTGAGTTTCATTTTTAGGCGTGTTAAAATCAAGAAATTCAGAGTCTAATAATCCTTTTGTATAATCTAAAAAATGACTGCTGGAGTATAAAATCCTAATATCGTTTATTTCTAAACTATTGGTACAACAAAAGAAAATCATGAAGTTATTGATAACACGATTAAAGTGTTTCTTCATTTCCTGACTCGGCTGAGAATAAAAGTGAATATGAATAAAATCATACTCTAATCCTTCCTGAATCATTTCCTCCGTTAAAGTTCCAATATTCAGTTTTTTATAAAGTTCATTTAAAACCTCATAAACATTATTAAATCCTGATTTTTTAACTTCTGCTCTTCCCACTTCATGATCTAATGAATACGGAATGGAATACAAATTGACAAAAACGGAATCCGGAATTCCTTTTACTTTAAATTCTAAACTATTCGACTCATTATATAAATAATTGTAAATCGGATTTATAACATCAAAAGAAATGATGGATTGCGGATCGTTATTTCTATTAAATATATTAGCAAAGAAATTTTTCATGAAAGGTTTATTCGTTCGAATATTTAAAACTTTTATTCATTTTATCAAAAGGAATCACTTCATTAACGATAGATTCTAATTCATGATCCGTTAACAAACCTCTTGCCGTTTCTACTATTTTGGGAGAAACATTAATTTCGTAATCGATAATTTCGCGTTTTAGAATAGACTCTAAAATCTCGTTCTGACGCTCTGTTAAATATTTTTTATGAGATTTAAAAACCGATTCTAAGTCACTTCTAAATTCTTCGTCACTCAGTTCATTATACAAATCCTGTTGTGACATATCGATCAATAAAACTTTAAAAATAAAATCCTGAAGGTTTTTAGCTAGATAATTGACTTCATTAGAATCGTGCCATACAAAAACAATTGGTACATCTCCATTTTCTTCTTCGTTTAGAAAAAAGCAATAATGATCTCCACCACCACTTTTTGCAAACGGAATAAATTTAAATTCGGGATTTATATTTCGATAATCTTCTGGATCTCTCAGTTCTTCTATTTCCTCAGCAACCGATTTCAAATTGAGAGATTCAAAATCGTAAGAATGCAAAAGTAAAGGCGGATTATCTTTTAAAGTTGGATAAACTTCTGTAAACCAATTTGGGCCGTATTCTCCAACATCCAGCATACCATCGGCATCTAGTTGTTTGTATAGAAGTGGATATTCGAATCCGTATTTTGTTTCAATGTCTTTTATAGTCATCTTTGGGGCAATTTCTATTAGAATCAAACCACTAAGATAACAATCTTTTTACTACATGAAAAATCCTGAGGTCAATTATTTCAAGGACTCCGCAATCATCAAGGCACATTTTTCGCCATCAATGGCCGCAGAAATGATTCCACCGGCATAACCAGCACCTTCTCCGCAAGGATATAATCCTTTGATTTGCAAATGCTCGTAAGTCATAGGATCTCGCGGAATTCTAACTGGCGATGAGGTTCTGCTTTCCGGCGCATGTAAAATTGCTTCATTGGTTAAATACCCTTTCATTGATTTACCAAAATCCTGAAATCCCTGACGCATAATCTGAGTTAAGAAACCCGGGAAAACCTGTCCCAATTCTACTGAAGTAGTTCCTGGAACATAAGAGGTTTTTGGAATATCTGCCGAAACTTTGCTTTTTGTAAAATCGATCATTCGTTGTGCTGGAACTTTTTGAGTTTCCCCAGCCAAATGCCATGCTTTTTGTTCGATACTTTTTTGAAATTCCATTCCGGCCAAAGCACCAAATTTGGCAAAAGGTTTGAAATCTTCCAATTTCAATTCGACCACAATTCCTGAATTGGCTGTAGACTGATCACGTTTAGATGGCGACCAACCGTTTGTAACCACTTCACCCGGACTTGTAGCACAAGGCGCAATTACACCACCCGGACACATACAGAACGAATACATCCCGCGACCGTTTACTTGTTTTACAATCGAGTATGGAGCCGGAGGTAAATGTTCTCCACGGAAATCACAGCTGTATTGAATACTGTCAATAAGTTCTTGCGCATGTTCTGCACGAACGCCTAAAGCAAAAGGTTTTGCTTCTATTAAAATTTTCTTTTTATCTAATAATTCAAAAATATCACGCGCCGAATGTCCTGTTGCTAAAATCAATTTATTCGCATGAATCTTATCTCCATTCTGCTTTACAATTCCTTCGACTTCATTATTTTTTACTAAAATATCATCCACACGGGTTTCAAATAAAACCTGCCCGCCAAATTCTCTAATTTTTTCGCGGATATCTTCGATAATTTTAGGTAATTTATTTGTTCCAATATGCGGATGGGCTTCAACCAAAATATCTTCTGAAGCACCAAAAGCAACCAAAAGCTCTAAAATTCTGGTTACATCACCTCGCTTTTTAGAACGAGTGTATAATTTACCGTCAGAATACGTTCCTGCTCCACCTTCCCCAAAACAATAATTAGAATCTTCATTTACTATATGTTCACGATTAATTGCTTTTAAGTCACGTCGGCGTCCTCGAACGTCTTTTCCTCTTTCGAGTACAATTGGCTTTAAGCCTAATTCAACCAATTGTAAAGCAGCAAAAAGTCCCGCTGGACCAGCACCGACTACAATTACTTCTTGTGCGTTTGAGACGTCTTTATATTTTGGAAGTTCAATTTTCGTTTCCTGAAAAGGTTCGCCTTTCAAATAAATAACTACTTTCAAGTTGATTTTAATCGCTTTCTGACGTGCATCAATTGAGCGTTTTAAAATAGAAACATGCTGAATTTCTTTTGGAGAAACTTTAATCTGCTTAGACAAATGGTCTTTTAGCAATGATTCGTTTGCAGCAATTTCGGGTGTAACTTGAAGTAAAAGTTCTTTAGGCATTTTTTCGTTTTTATTCTATTAGCTTTTCTTTCTATGAAAAGAAGATGCAAAAGTACTATTTTGAACTGACTTTATGTAATTAACCGCAAAGTACGCTAAGTTTTTTGAGCATGGTTTTCTAAAAACATAAAGTTCGCAAAGCTTTGTGTTGATTTAGCTTTGCGAACTTTGTCTTTTCTATGCGTAATGAAAAATTAAATCTTAGCGTACTTTGCGGTTAATTATGCCACAAATTTTCTCCTCTTAAAATCTTTACTATTCTTTTTTTGCCACTGATTATTTGGATTAAAAAGTTAGACGCACTGCGGTGCGTCTCTACAGCAAAAATCTAAGAATCTTAGAAACTCAGAATCTTTAAGAAACACTTTGTACCTTTACAACTTTAAACCTTTTGCACCTTTAAAAAAAATGTCTAGAAAAATAAAACTAATTTGGGATTTCCGAGGACCTGCTTCAGCTAAAACTGCTGAACATCATGAAATCCATTTGAAAGAATATATTGTAATCGAAAAACTACCTTTAAATATCACAGGTTTTTCAATCGTAAATGATATGCATGCAACCGCTTTTATGGTGGTTACTGACGAAAATATGATTCAGGTTAGAGATGCTTTGAAACCGCATCGAGGGGAAATTTATACTGAGTAAAATTCCAAAAAAATAAATTCTTTAAAAAGAAAATTCCAAATTCCAAGTTTTCTATAGCATTGGAATTTGGAATTTTTATTTTGAATATCACCCTAAAGGATTGGAATTTGGAATTTCTAAAATTGGAATTTAGTTCGCTACTTCGCTAATAAACTTAATACGCATTAAACGTAATTCATCAATATCATAATCGCCATCGAATTCTTTTAGAGCATCTTCGATTTTATCCGATTCTGATTCCATAAAGTAATCATGAATTTCTTCCTGCTGATCATCATCAAGCATATCATCAATCCAATATTTGATATTTAATTTAGTTCCGGAATACACGATTTGCTCCATTTCTTTAATTAAAGCATCCATTGTTAATCCTTTTGCAGAAGCAATGTCGTTCAATGGTAATTTTCGGTCGATATTCTGAATGATATATAATTTATTGGCAGAATTTACTCCAGTAGATTTAACAACTAAATCGTCTGGACGAATGATATCATTATCTTCTACATAACGAGCAATTAAAGCCACAAATTCGCTTCCGTATTTTTTAGCTTTTCCTTCACCAACACCATGAATATTATATAATTCTTGTATGGTTATCGGATATTTCAAAGCCATATCTTCAAGAGAAGGATCCTGAAAAACCACGAAAGGAGGAACTCCCAATTTTTTGGCGACTTTTTTACGAAGCTCGCGAAGCATTCCTGTCAGAACTTCATCGGCTGTACCGGAAGATTTACCGCCAGTGACAATAGTTTCATCGTCAGCTTCAGTATATTCATGATCTTCAGACATCATGAACGAAGATGGATTTTTGATAAAATCTAAACCTTCCTGAGTAATTTTAATCACTCCATATGTTTCGATGTCTTTTGACAATAGTCCCGTTACCAAAACCTGTCTCAACAACGCCATCCAGTATTTTTCGTCATGATCTGAACCTGAACCAAAATAAGGTTGTGTATCGGTTTTGTGTGCTTTAATAACCGCGTTAATACGACCTATTAAAGTAAACACAATTTCTTTTGATTTGTAAATGTGTTTGGTGTCGCGAACAATTTCGAGTAATTTAACCACTTGTTCTTTTGCTTCCACCTTATGTTTCGGATTACGAACGTTGTCATCCATATCGGCTCCTTCACCGGTTTCGCTGTCAAATTCTTCTCCGAAATAATGAAGAAGAAACTTTCTGCGTGACATCGACGTTTCGGCATAGGCCACCACCTCTTGTAAAAGCGCAAAACCAATTTCCTGCTCCGCAACTGGTTTTCCGGACATAAATTTCTCTAACTTTTCTACATCCTTATAAGAGTAATAAGCTAAACAATGTCCTTCTCCTCCGTCACGGCCTGCACGACCTGTTTCCTGATAGTAACTCTCTAACGATTTAGGAATATCATGATGAATTACAAAACGAACGTCTGGTTTATCAATTCCCATCCCGAAAGCGATTGTTGCTACAACGACATCTACATCTTCCATCAAAAACATATCCTGATGTTTGGCACGGGTTTTAGCATCCAATCCTGCGTGATAAGGAACAGCGCTGATTCCGTTTACTTGTAAAACTTCGGCAATCGATTCTACTTTTTTACGGCTTAAGCAGTAAATAATTCCGGATTTGCCTTTATGCTGTTTGATAAATCGAATAATATCCGATTCAATATTTTTAGTTTTTGTACGAACTTCATAATACAAGTTCGGTCTGTTGAATGATGCTTTAAAAGTGTTGGCATCAGACATATCAAGGTTTTTCAGGATATCTTCCTGAACTTTTGGAGTCGCAGTTGCAGTTAAACCAATAATTGGCACTTTACCCAATTGCTTGATAATATGTCTCAGATTTCGATATTCAGGTCTAAAATCATGACCCCATTCTGAAATACAGTGGGCTTCATCGATTGCAACAAAAGAAATAGGCACACTTTGCAGGAAAGAGACATATTCTTCTTTAGTTAAAGATTCAGGGGCTACATACAAAAGCTTAGTTAATCCAGAAGTAATATCTTTTTTAACCTGAGCAATTTCTGTTTTGGTAAGAGATGAATTTAATACGTGTGCAATTCCATTTTCAGACGAAAGACTTCGAATGGCATCAACCTGGTTTTTCATCAAGGCAATCAGAGGAGAAACAACAATTGCTGTTCCATCCTGAATTAAAGCGGGTAATTGATAACAAAGAGACTTTCCACCGCCGGTTGGCATAATTACGAAAGTATTCGTTTTACCTAAAATACTCGTAATGACTTGCTCCTGCAAGCCTTTAAATTGGCTAAAGCCGAAATACTTCTTTAATTCTTTATGTATTTCAATTTCGTTTGAATTCATTCTCTATATTAACTGTATTTTGTATAAATTTGCAACACATAAAGATACAACTTTCTTTTATACATACAAATTTTAAATATTCTGATTTGATCTCAAAAGAAAATATATTGGCGATAGCTAAAAAAACAATACTCTCTGAAAGTGAAGCAATTACAAAACTAATTGATTTTCTGGACGAAAATTTCTACGAAGCAGTTCAGCGTATCTATGAAACCAAAGGCCGTCTAATCGTTACCGGCATCGGAAAAAGCGCCATCATTGCTCAAAAAATGGTTGCGACTTTTAACTCTACGGGAACACCATCAATGTTTCTGCATGCCGCAGAGGCCATTCATGGTGATTTGGGAATGATTCAAAACGAAGACATTATTATATGTATTTCTAAAAGCGGCAACAGTCCTGAAATTAAGGTCTTAGTCCCGTTATTAAAACGATTTGGAAATACCCTGATCGCTATTACAGGAAATACCACTTCATTTCTGGCAAAAGGTTCTGATTTCGTTTTAAATACAACTGTTAATACCGAAGCCTGCCCTATCAATTTAGCTCCAACAAACAGCACAACAGCACAGCTTGTTATGGGTGATGCATTGGCAGTTTGCTTAATGGAAATGCGAGATTTTAAACCTGAAGATTTTGCGGTTTATCATCCTGGAGGTGCTTTAGGAAAAAAACTTTTGCTTCGTGTAAAAGATATGATCGAGCATTCCTTAAAACCAGCTGTTACTCCGGATACTTCAATCAAAAAAGCAATTTTCGAAATTTCTGAAAAAAGATTAGGAGTTACTGCTGTAATTGAAGACAATAAAATTATCGGAATTATTACAGATGGAGACATCCGAAGAATGCTAAACGACGTAGATACTATAGCAGATTTAACAGCAAAAGATATTATGTCTAAGAATCCAAAAATAGTTTCGTCTGAAACTATGGCAGTGGATGCTTTAAACATTTTAGAAGACTTTTCGATTACACAATTAATCGTTGCGGATAATGGAGAATACAAAGGCGTATTACATTTACATGACATTTTAAAAGAAGGAATAGTATAATGGCAAAGAAAAATCTTGGCGAAATGTCATTTTTGGATCATCTTGAAGAATTAAGATGGTTATTGGTTAGAAGTACACTTGCAACAATTATTATGGCAATTGTTACTTATTTTATTAGTGATTATTTATTTGATCAAATTATTTTAGGTCCAATCAGACCAACGTTTTTTACTTACGTTTGGTTTTGCGACTTATCGCATTCATTGGGATTTGCAGACAGTATTTGCATTACGGAACTGAATTTCATTATTCAGAATACTGAAATGGAAGGTCAGGTTAATATCTTCGTATGGATGTGTATCCTGGCAGGTTTTATCCTAAGTTTTCCTTATATTTTATGGGAAATCTGGAAATTTATCAGTCCCGCTCTTTATGAGAAAGAAAGAAAAAATGCGAAATTATTCATTTTCGTTTCTTCTTTACTTTTCTTTTTAGGAGTATTATTTGGGTATTTCGTAGTAATTCCAATGTCTGTAAACTTCGTGGCAACCTTCTCTGTAAGTGATGTTGTAAAAAATCAATTCACGCTTGAGTCTTATATGGGAATGGTAAAAACGAGCGTTCTTGGAAGTGCTATATTTTTTGAACTTCCGATTGCTATTTATTTCTTAACTAAATTAGGATTAGTAACTCCTGAATTCTTAAGAAAATATTGGAAATATGCCGTTGTACTTATTTTGATTATTGCCGCAATCGTGACGCCGCCAGATGTTGTGAGTCAAACTATTGTTGCAATTCCAATGTTAATCATATACGAATTAAGTATATGGATTTCGAAGATTGTTTATAAAAATAAAATGAAAGAAGATGCCTGATATCATTCAAGAATTTAACGACTACCGTTCTAAAATGAACGAAAAACTGCTTGCTGACAACAATAAAATTGTAAAGAGAATTTTTAATCTTGACACTAATGCTTATGCAGAAGGCGCTCTTGATGTAAAAACAAAAGAACTTCTTGGGTTAGTTGCATCAACAGTTTTAAGATGCGACGACTGTGTAAAATACCATTTGGAAACGAGTTATAAAGAAGGCGTTTCTAAAGAAGAAATGATGGAAGCGATGGGAATTGCGACTCTTGTTGGAGGAACTATCGTAATTCCGCATTTAAGAAGAGCTTACGAATTCTGGGAAGCACTTGAAGAAAGTGGAAAATAAATAATTGTTAATACGTTTAACTGTTGAATCGTTTATTTGTTAATTTGCAACGAATAAACGATTTATCGATTAAACGATTAAACTTTAAAAATGAAATTAAGAGCCGATAATTTAATCAAAACTTATAAAGGACGTAGTGTTGTAAAAGGAATTTCTGTTGAGGTAAATCAAGGAGAAATCGTGGGGCTTTTGGGGCCAAATGGAGCTGGAAAAACAACGTCTTTCTACATGATTGTGGGATTGGTAAAACCAAATCAAGGGAATATTTTTCTTGATGATTTGAATATTACCGATTATCCTATGTACAAACGTGCACAGCAGGGAATTGGTTATTTAGCACAGGAAGCTTCTGTTTTTAGAAAATTAAGTATTGAAGATAATATCTTAAGCGTTTTACAATTGACAAAACTTTCTAAAGAAGCTCAAATCGCTAAAATGGAAAGTTTAATTGAAGAATTCAGTTTAGAACATATTCGTACCAACCGAGGCGATTTACTTTCGGGAGGTGAGCGTCGTCGTACCGAAATTGCCCGTGCATTGGCAACCGATCCAAAGTTTATTTTGTTGGATGAGCCTTTTGCCGGAGTTGACCCGGTTGCGGTTGAGGACATTCAAAGAATTGTTGCACAATTAAAAAACAAAAATATCGGAATCTTAATTACCGATCACAACGTTCAGGAAACTTTAGCAATCACTGATAAAACGTATCTAATGTTTGAAGGAGGAATTCTAAAAGCTGGAGTTCCAGAAGAATTGGTCGAAGACGAAATGGTTCGTAGAGTGTATCTTGGACAAAACTTCGAACTTCGTAAAAAGAAACTTGAATTCTAGTATTTCAGTGGTCAGTTTTTAAGTGATCAGTCATTTGAAAGTAATTTAGTGGTCAGTTTTTTAGTCATCAGTTTGAAGCTGAATACTAAAAAACTGATTTTTTTTGACATAAACTGATTACTTAAAATCTGAATACTGAACACTTTTTTAGGACTGAACACTATTCTACAGTAATAAAATGTAATTGTTCTAAGTCGCCGTTGTAAATATTCACATCAACACGATGTTTAATTCCCGGCAAAGAAGCTTTTTCTGTGAATTGCCAGAACAACCAGTCATCTTCAATTTTTTCCCTATAGAAATTATAATTGGCTATCCAGAATAAATAATCTCCGAATTCTTCTTTTAAGAAATCAGCATAATATCTTTCTCCCGAATAAATAATTGGGCGAACCTGATAATGTTTTTCTACTTTATTCAGCCAACGTTTCAATCCTTTTTTCAAACTGTCTAAGGGTTGATTTTTTGGCAATTTTTCGATATCCAAAACCGGCGGAAGATCGCCTTTTTGCAATTTTACGGTTTTAATAAAAAGATCGGCCTGTTCTATAGAATTTTCATTTGGGCGATAATAATGGTAGGCTCCACGCATGATCTTATTTTCTTTTGCGCCTTCCCAGTTTCTTTTGAATTGTCTGTCAACTCTGTCATTTCCTGCTGTCGCACGAATAAACACAAACTGAACAGGATATTTTTCGTCCAGAATTTCGACTTCTTCCCAATCTACTTTTCCCTGAAATTCAGAAACGTCGATTCCAATTACTTTTCCTTTATGATTTTCGAGAACGCGAATGTTTCGCACATCCGAAAGATGTTTATCTACGGAATCTTCATCTAAAACTTTTTCAGATTTAAATCCGAGATAATACGCTAATCCTTTACGATAATGGTAAACGATTCCAATAAATAGAAGTGAAAATAATATTAGTAAAAGCCCTCTGAAAAGCCTGCTAAGAAAAGATCTTCCTGCTGGTTTTCGGGGATATGTTTTACGATAAGACGTTTTTCTTGCCATTACAACAGAACTACTTTTTCAAAAACAAATTATTGATGATAGACAATAAAACGTAGAAAATAATAATCAACGGAATTGCAATATACTGAAGCAAAATAACCATCAATATAGAAATAATCAAAAACACGATTTGAAGAACATTATCCTTCAAAGTAAACTTTTTTATTTTTAAAGCAAATAACGGAATTTCGGCATTCATAACATAAGCGCTGCATAACGTAATAACAAGCAAAACCCAAAAATTGCTTAAAACTTCAAACATCATTAGAGAATTTGAAAATTCTATAACCAAAGGAAGACTTAAAACAAATAATGCATTAGCAGGAGTTGGCAAACCAATAAATGAATCGGTTTGACGGGTATCGATATTAAAATTGGCTAATCTATAACAAGCGCCCAAAGTAATAATAAATCCTAAAAACGGAATGTATACTGACCCAACTACATCATGAGGATTAGCGCTTTTTAAAAACAAACTATACATCACATATCCTGGAACTACTCCACTTGTTACCATATCTGCCAAAGAGTCCAACTGCAAACCAAGAGGACTAGAAACTTTGAATAATCTGGCAAAAAAACCATCAAAAAAATCAAAAAAGATTCCTAAACAAACCATGTAAAAAGCCATTAAGAAATCGCCTTGAGAAATATAAACAATGGCTACGCAACCGCAGAAAAGATTAATTAAGGTAATTAGATTTGGAATGTGCTTTTTGATATTCATAGTTTGAAATTTTGATAATGGCAGAGAACAAATTTAGCATAATAACTCGATGCAAAACGAGTTTTTTTAATAGTTTTTTATTTCTGTTTGTTAGTTTCAGAATATTTGAAGAAACGAACTTAATAGCTGAGTAAAATATTATATTTTTGATAAAAATTTAAAACCTATACTGGTACATAAAAACAAGACTTTTGAAAAGACTTTTAGCATTTCTATTATTTTGGAGTTTTACTTCGCAATACGCTCAAACTATTCGAAAATATTCGAATGAGTTTATGAATATTGGTGTAGATGCGGCCGCTCTCGGAATGTCGAGTGCCGTAACTTCTTTTACAAATGATGTTAATGCTGTTTACTGGAATCCTGCAGGTTTAACGCATCTTGAAGATCATCAGATTGCATTGATGCATGCGAGTTATTTTGCCAATATAGCACAGTATGATTATATTGGTTATGCAAGTCCGATTGATGACAGAAGCGCTTGGGGAATTTCGATGATTCGTTTTGGTGTCGATGACATTATGGATACAACACAATTAATCGATAGTCAGGGAAATATTGATTACAACCGAATCCGTTTATTTTCTACTGCCGATTATGGTTTTACATTTTCATACGCCAGAAAACTTCCTGTCGAGGGCTTTCAATATGGTGTAAACGCAAAAGTGATTAGAAGAGTTATTGGAAAATTTGCCAATTCTTGGGGATTCGGATTTGACATTGGGATTCAATTCGAAAGAAATGACTGGAAATTCGGATTGATGCTTCGTGATATTACAACCACTTATAATGTCTGGAATATTGATGAAGAAGAATATGCTAAAATCGCTAATGCAATTCCGGGAGAAAACAACGAATTACCAGAAAGTACTGAGATTACTTTACCAAAAGCGCAATTAGGTGTTTCAAAAAGATTTGATTTTCATAACGAATGCAGTCTTTTGACTTCTGCAAACCTCAACATGAGATTTGAACAGACTAATGATATCATTTCATCAAAAGTAGTAAGTATAGACCCAGCTCTAGGGTTTGAATTTGGCTATACCGATTTAGTTTTCGTGAGAGCTGGTGCAGGAAATTTCCAAAACGTAACGCAATTGGATAATACTGAAAAAATTAGTTTCCAACCAAATATTGGTCTCGGATTTAAATATAAAGGAATTCAGATTGATTATGCTTTAACCGACTTAGGGAATCAAAGTACAGCCTTATATTCTAATATTTTTTCGATCAAAGTAGATTTGGGAATCTTTCGATAATTACAAAACCATAAAATCTTTTAAAATTTTAAAACATGAAAACTGTTCTGTTCAAAAAAACACTTTTTATTTTATTCTTCTTAGCTAGTTTTATTGGTTTCAGCCAAAGTTTGCCTTTATCTAAAGATGCTAAAATTAGTGTCCTAACCTGCGGCCTTGGAAATGAAAGTTATTCTTTATTTGGACATACTGGTATTCGGGTTTCGGATCCTGGAAATAATTTTGACGTGGTTTACAATTATGGAACTTTTGATTTTAGAACACCGAATTTCGTAATGAAATTTGCAAAAGGCGATTTACAGTATTTTGCTACTGTTCATTCTTTTGCCGATTTTTTAAATGAATATACTTATGAAAAAAGAAGTATCTACGAACAAGAATTATTAATTTCTTTAGCTTTAAAACAAAAACTTTTTGATCAATTAAACGCCGTTTTAGCTTCTGATGAACGTTATTATACTTATAAGTTTATTGACAAAAACTGCACTTCAATGGTTGTTGATGTGATCAATAAATCTATAGGTCAAGAAATAATTACAAAAAAAGGAGATACAGACAAAACCTACCGCTCTATTCTTTTTCCTTACTTTGACGGACATTTCTACGATCAATTGGGAACGAGTATTATTTTCGGAACCAAAGTAGATCAAATGGGAACCCGAATTTTTCTTCCTTTTGAATTGAAAAATAGTTTGGAGAAAACTACATTTCAAAATAAACCTTTGGTAAGTAAGTCTAAAACCTTGTTAGAATTTACGAAGGAAACTCCAAAATCTTTTTGGAATAACATTTATACTTATCTTTTTATTTTGGGTTTTGTGGTGTTAGCAAGAAATAAAACAGTCGACAAAATCTATCTTCTGATTTTATCTCTTATTGGAATATTCTTTGTTGTAATGGGATTTTATTCTTTTCACCAAGAACTGGCGATGAATTATAATGTACTGCTTTTCAGTCCGCTTTTATTGCTTTTGGTTTTGTTTTCTGTTTTCAAAAACAAACTATGGACGTATAGATTTTCACTAATCAACTTTGTGCTTTTAGTGATTTATTTTTTGTTTTTAATTAATAAAGCACATTTCTTTATCACTTTACCATTGATCATTACAAGTGGAGTAGTTTTAGTTAGAACTGGAATTCGCAATAAAAAACCAATTCCGATTATCATTTAACTATTGTCCTCTATAGAATAAAACTGTGGTAATTGTTTTGAAAGTAATACTCAAATCCAGAAAAATGCTTCTGTGTTTGATATAGTACAAATCGTATTGGAGTTTGATCAAACTCTCATCAATTGATTCACCGTAAGAATAATTCACTTGCGCCCAACCTGTAAGTCCAGGTTTAACAACGTGGCGAGTTTCATAGAAAGGCATTATTGCAGCGATTTCTTCCACAAAGAAAGGTCTTTCTGGTCTTGGCCCAATAACAGCCATATCACCTTTTAAAACATTAATAAATTGAGGTAGTTCGTCAATTCTTGATTTTCTCATAAATTTACCAAAAGGAGTCACTCTTTTGTCATCATGAGTTGCAAAAACGGCTCCGTTGGTTTCAGAATTTGCAGTCATTGTTCTAAACTTATAAATCTTAAAAACAACTCCGTTTTTACCTACTCTTTCCTGTGTATAAAAAAGACTCCCTTTATTGGCGAAGAAATTACCTATTGCAATTATCGGAATAAAAATGCCACAAAACACAAGTCCTACAAAAGAAAAGAAAAACTCCATTACTCTAATCAACAGCAAGTATAATCTGTTACTATTACTTCTACTAAAAGGGAAAAAACGATAAAAATCTCTCCCGATATAGTGCACTGGAATTCTCTGGGTTTTACTCTCGTATACCTGTGTATATTCGCGAATTACATTTCCGTTTTCTAATAAATGAAGTAACTGCTGGTATAAAGTGGCTGTTATACCGTCTGTTTTTTGTGACGCTATAACGATTTCAGAGACATTATTTTGGGTTACAAATGATTCTAAGTCCTCCTTTTTAACTTCTCTCACATAATGAAAGTCAAAATTTTCTATAGAATCTGTATCTGAATTCACAAAGCCAATTATTCTATAATGAGGATCGACATTTTCAAGTCCTATAACCAATTCTTCAACTTCACTTTGGTCACAAATCAAAACTACATTTTGTGCAAAACGATGTGAAGCAAGAAAATAGACATAAAATAAACGCCAAAGCAATAATGAACTTAAAACTGCAAAATAAAAAATAACAATAGCTAATCTCTGTTTAGGAAGTTCAGGAGATAAAAACGGCGTTAGCAGATATACTGTTACAGCCGTAATTGAAGTAAGAACAACACTTCGCAAAATTTGAAAGTGATTACTGGCCGTCTGAAGATCATACATTTCGAAAATAGTTCCAAAGACGAAAACATAACCAATCAATAAAAATGACTTTAAGTATTTACCATTTTCTAGAGCATAATATTGATAGTCGAAAAGTAAGCTGAGTAAAAGCAGCGCACTTAATATAAATGCGGCGTCAAAAAGAGAAAGTAGAACTTTTCTTTCTGAAATCTCGAAATGCATTTTTCTTTTTAAAGACATTTTTAAAGTTTGTTAGGGGCTTAAACTTGAGGCAAATGTATTATAAAAAATGAATTAACCTAATGAGGAGATTCTGTTTTTTCAGGATTTTTTATCTGAACAGAAAGAAGAGATAAACTATAAATAAATGCTGGCGCTGCTATTCGCATTGCCGCATGATTTATTGTAAGCATCCAAAAAACAAAGAAAGATAAAAAATACAAGTGCTGTCGATTATTGATGTATAGTGTGAAAGGAGTCAAAAAAAGTATAAAAAGACCAAAAATTCCAAACAAACCATGTTCACTAATCATTCTTGTAATTTCATTATGAGAAGCAACTTCTTGCCCTAGAGATTCTTTTCGTAATTCCTTTCCAATACCAACTCCAATTCCCATAATAGGATTTTCCAAAAACAATTCATAATCTGCATCCATAATAGCTTCTCTACCTCCCAATCGATCTTTTTTCTCTCTTCCTCTTGCGTCTTTATTAGCATATCTTTTTTCAATTAATCCCCTAGTCTGCATAGAAGTATATCCCCAAATTGCAAGTCCAGCAAAAAATGACAAAGCTATCACTATGCTAACTTTGGCTTTTCCCATAGCATTGGAGAATAAATAAAGGATCATTATTAAACATACAATCATTGCTACACCCGTAATTATCCCACCTCTAGAAAAAGTCGCAAGTCCTCGATAAGTTATAAAAACAAAGAGAATTCCATTAAGAAAAATCATTCCTTTAGATTTTGAAAAAAGAACTAATTGAGAAAAAAACACAAACATTCCGAGTCCTAAAATTGTAGAAACCTGATTAGGACCAAAACCTCCTGAAGTTTCAAAATTAGATTGGGTTCCTGTAACCACGTCTTTAATACTTGGATTAAAAAGAAAAAGATATACTACAGTTGAAATTATTGGCAACCCCATTACCTTTAGAATCTTTTGTAGATCTGTAAATAAAATTCTTCTTTTATACATATATAGAGAAGCAATTCCTAAACAAACTGGTCCAGACAAGTTAAACATTATAGCTTTTTTTAAATCAGTATCAAAATTAACTTCTGCGATTTCTCTTGCTACCAAAATACCTGGAATCAATAAGAGCAGGAACAAGCCATAAATTAATGAGCCCATTGCAAAATTCTTGTACAGCATTCCTATAATCATAAAGATAATGACACACAATTTTATATATTCATTATTTAAATTTCCTCCCGTCATCCTCAAAAAAACCTCAACACCTACTAAATAAGCCGATACTAATATTACTTCATGGTTACTATTTTTATTACGAATAACTAAATAAAAACCAACTACAGGAATTATAAGAGCGTAGATTTTTGACAATAATGGTATTGCAAACACTATTACTCCTATTATAACGTGAAGAAAAATAAGATAGGTGTATGATGTTGATTTATTTTCCATTTTCTTTTTTCTTTTTTAAAGCAGGTGATGCAAAAGAATTCAGCCATATCAAATAGTCTTCAATAACTTTTTCTTCACTATATGACTTAACCTTATCATATAATGCTTGCCCTAAATTTTCTCTAAGCTTTTCGTTCAAAATAAGTTTTTCAATTGCTTCTATTAATTGCTTTAGATTATTTGACTCTATAACAATTCCTTCTTTTTCTGAAGTAATTACATTTGAAATCTGCCCCACATTTGTGCTTACAACAGGAAGCTTGTGCTCCCCATATTCTAAAATTGCCAAAGGAAGTCCTTCTGACAATGAGGGCAACACAGCAATATTCGATTGCTTAAGAGCTGATGAGATATTATTGATTGTTCCATAGAAGAAAATCGTTTCTTCTAACTCTAAATCTACTATACTTTTTTTGATTCTTTCGGAATATTCATCATTAAAATCTTTCCCGAACAAATGAAAAGTCCAATCTGGATATTTTTTCTTTATAAAACTTGCGGCATCAATTAATAACTCATGATTTTTTTGCTGACGCAAGTTTGCCACACAAACAATTCTCTTGCCTATATTACCTTTTAAGTTCAAATTTTTACAAACATCTTGGGATTTCTCAATAAAATTTGGCAAATAGGTAACATTAGAGCAAAATAAATAACTCTCTGCCCATCTCTTTAAAAATAAATTTACAGAGATTACTCCTGCAAAAAAAAGTGAACCTATTCTCAAACTTACATTTTTTCTTGCTGATAAGTCTTGAGAAATTCCATAATGGTCATGCCAAATAATCATAATTTTGGGCAAAATCAATTTTAGAAGTATTGCTGTAAAAAAAGAAGAGCTGTGAGCATGAATAACATTTATATTGTTACTAATTGCATATTTCTTTAATCGTAGAATCGAATTCAAGTCAATTTTTTTCGTTTTTTTCAGAAACAAAAAAGAAACTTTAGGGTCTATTAAATCTAAAAGTCTTCCCTTTTTTCTTGTAGAAACCAGACCAGAGAATTCAATTTTCCTCGACAACGCATTAGCATAATTTACAGCCATTCGTTCAGCACCTCCTGGTTCTAAAGAATCTATTAGTTGAAGAACTCTCATCTGATAAACAATTTTTCTATTTCGTTTTCAAATCTATCAATTGTAAAATTATGTGACCATTCTAAAGACTGTGTGCTCATTTCCTTGAAAGAATTTTGATTCGAAATAAGATCTATAATTCTACTTGAATCCTTTTCCAGATCCATCTCTAATAAAATTCCTCTCTTTCCATAATCAAGCATAAAAGGAACACTTGAAACTTTAGTTGCGATTGGAACACATCCCCAAAACATTCCCTCTGCAACAGCTTTTGGCCAGCCTTCACTTTTAGAAGGCAGAATAACAAAATGACTTTTTTTATAAAATTGTTTTACAGTTTCTTTATTTTGATTTCCATGTAAAAAAACAAAATTTTCAAGTTTATTATTTTTTATATAGGCTTCTATATTTTTTCGTTCAATTCCTTCGCCAAAAATATGAAGTACCGCTTTCTTACCATTTTTTACTAATTCTTCAATAATTCTCACAGCATACATTGGATTTTTTCCAAGAACTAAACTTCCAACAAAGATGAAATTAGTTTCAACATCTACACTATTTTTAGCAATAATTTCTTTTTCAGACTCATGATATGTTGCCGTAAAAAAAGATTTAATATTTCTAGACTGATTTTCCCATTCACCATAAACCAAAACCTGCATGTTTCGAGTTAAAAATGTATTACTTAAAATCCATTTTTGTATACGATATGTTAAGGGCTGTTTACTTCTCGGATCCCAATTACCAGCATATTTTGCAGTTTTTTGCTTAGAAGGAAAAAGGATTTGAACTATACATCCTAACAATCCCATATTTCCTGGACACCTTAAATGAATGTGATCAGCATTCTTCATTACCCAAAATATTCTCCAAAGGATGATTGGAATTTTAAAAATGGAAAATATAATATTCTTAAAACTTGTAAGGTTAAAATCTGGCAACTTTACAAAATCAATTTCAGCCTTATTGTAAGGAATGTCTATTTCGGTTGGTTTATTTTTTACTAATGGTGCTACTATCACTAATTGGTCTACATATTTAGACCAAATATTCATTTCGCGAACATAAGGTGCATAACCGAAAAACCGGCTATCGCTTTTGAGATGAATAACATGTGTAATTATAGCGAATTTCATTAAACTCTATATTTTCGTAATAGCTAATATCATTTTAATATAATTTTTTGGAGAGCAAATTCAAATTACTCTATATAAAATTATTCCGTTCCATTTCAAGATATTTTTTCATTCTAATATAAGTGCTGTAAAACTGCTTTAATTATTTACAATCATACTTAAAGCAAACTCTTATTGACTTTAAAAAAATACAATATTTCACAAAAAACGGTTATAAAAGTCAATATTCTTATAAAGAATGGTAGTAAGTCCATACTTTTCGAGAACATCATGTCGTGCCTTTCTGCCCATCTCTTCTGTTTTCTTGCTATTTGATAAAACCCAAATAATCTTTTCAGCGATATCTTGAGGCATATAAGGATCGCATAACAATCCTGTCTCATAATCTTTTACTGCTTCTGGCCCTGGACCATATTTTGTAAAAACAACAGGTTTTTCCATAGCCATAGCCTCAGGAGCGACTAAGCCCTGTGTTTCCATGTGAGATGGAAATACACATACTGAAGCTTCAGAATATGCTTTTGGTATATCTTGATAAGGAATAGCTCCATGAAAATGAATATCTTTAACTATTTCTCCCAATTGTGGTAATTCTTTTTCTTCAAGCATTTTAATATAGGAACTTCCATCTGGAAAAAACCAATCTCTGCCATAAATTTCAAGAGTTGCATCTGAAAACTCTTTTTTAACAAATGGGAAAGCTTGTATTAGCTGCCTTATACCTTTCTTTTCGCATACTGTTCCTGCAAATACGATCTTGTTTCCTGCACTATGATTGGCTATTGGTTTAAAGAAATCTGTATCGATTGGATTACTTATATAGGCTATTGGTTTATTATGATAGCTCAAATATTTCTCTGTATGATTTTTGACATAATGTGAAACTGCAATAAATCCGTCGGCTTTTTTAAAAGATCTTTTTTCTTGAAATCCTTTCCATTTATTTATTTTTCTTTTTTCACTTTCTGCGAAAAAATGGTGACCACCGTGAAGCCTTATAATGTATTTAATCTCTTTTATTTTAGAAAGAAACGCAAGACCAAGTTCAGAAGCTTCTATAATCTGAATTGGATCTTGTTTATGAATTTCTCGAATTTTTAGATTGATCGCTTTAAAATTTAAATACCAAGAAAATCCTTTTACATTATTCTTTTTTAATCGATAAATATCTACACCATTTAGAGCTTCTATTTCATCATCTGAAGTATAATTAATTCCAACAACAGATACTTTTACATCATTTTTAACCAGTTCTTCGGCCATCGTTTTGACAAAAGTACCGATTCCTCCATGAGGAAAACCTTTTTTGGGATATTCATTTGTTAAAAAACAGATGTGCATTTAAAAGTATTTTTTTTTAAATCTTCAATAGGACTTCAAGACTTCTTGGAAATCTTAATCATGTTATTCTTTTTTGATGAGTTTCTTTAATAACTCTGAAATATTCTTTGAAGCCCTTACATGTTCTGATCCTATAACCTCATTTGACCATTGCTTCAAACTTTCCATGGATTTCCAGCCTTTTTTATAAATGATTTTATCAATAATTTCTTCTCTGCTATTCAGCCATATAACTGCATTTGGATTTGGCATGCTTCTAAAATGCTGAAATTGATAAATAGTATTCACAGACCAGTTCTCGTTCTTTTTATTATTTTGATCATAATTAATAAAAACACAAGGTTTATCAAACTTTCCAAAATCAAAAGCCATTGTAGATCCAACATTCACTACTATATCTGAATAAAATGCAGTGCTTACTAATAATTTAACATCATCTATAGTTGGATAAACGGCACTCCATTCTTTGGATTTGCTAAAATACCATAATGGAGGAGCTTCTTTAATAAGATCTCTAAATTCTTCAACAACTTTATAATATCTTCCCGAGAAATCAACAGGGCATCTTCTAAATAATATTTGATATTGGTCTTGTAAACCTGCACTAACAATTTCTTGTGCAATATCTTTCAAATAATCTGGATCATCAGGAGATGTCTTTACGTCATCACCGGAGAAGCAAATTATTTTTTTATTTTGATCCAGATTATAATTTCTATAAAAAAAATCTCTCTCTAATATATTCTCCTCTTGATTATAAAATTCAAACTGAGGAGTTCCTGTGACATGAATATTTTCTTCTTGAATTTCAGGATAAAAGAAATTTAGCTCTTTTTTCATGTGTTCTGACCATAAAAAATAATTGTCTGCCTGTAGTGCCAAACGTGCTTTAGGAAGATTATCCCATGAATAAATTACTGTTGCGGTAGGAATTCCTAAATCGGCAGCAGCCCTAAAAATAGTTGCCGCTTTTAAAGCTCGTTGATGAGAACAAAATAGAAGAGAAGGCTGTACTTCTTTTAAAATACTTTTGACTTCTTTATAAAAATCATTTTCACGTAGCGCTTCCTGATATTTTTTTTCTAATTTTAAAATACTGGAATATTTTTTAAATCGCAGCGCTAAGAATTCAATGAATTTATAAAATACTTTTTTGGATATCGCTTTATGATTCCGATTCCAGTTGGTTAATAGTGTTGGATTATTAACTATCGAATTATTGTAATATAATCTCGAAAGACAGATTAATTCACGCAGAAATTTTTCTTTTTTAGATTCTTTGTATTCAGGAATCGAAATGTCTTCGTCTATTACGGTATTTTTCCCGATTTCTTTTATTGTTTCCAAGTCAAAATTATGAAATAGGACTAAATCCTTATCCAAATCCTGAAACGTATTTGAATAGAGATAATTTCTAATTCCTACTCCATCTGGAAACAGTAATAACAGCTTTTCCTTTTTCATTATTTCTTAAAAAAATCTGTTACAATTTTTGCGGTAAAAATTTTCGCTCCAGCATCATTCATATGTCCGCAAGAAGAAAAGTATTTATCTTCCTTTACTACATTCTCATAATTATAAATTTCAGGATATAGTTTTTGTACTTTTTCGAAATAATTCATCCCTTTCACATTTTCACACATTGGTGTCATTATCGCAATAAAATTGATGTTATGTATTTTACAAAGTTTTTCTATTTCTTCGTAATATTTATTGTGTTTTAAAGGATTAAGATTGACAATATTGTTTTTCATATTGCCATTTTTATGCTTCTGTAAAGGATAATAACCTGAATTGTCTAAACTATTTGTTTTGTCATCTCTTATTATTTTACAAACTTCTCTAAATCCAATTTTATTGTCATATTTTATGTACCTGTAAAACGGAATATAATACAATTCATTAAAATCCTTTTCGTTAAAAAAATGATTCTTTATAATTTCTGAATTATGAATATAAGGAAGAAACTTCGCAGAAACACCTTCTGATTGATGATCATTTGACAAATTTAAATCGGCTTCTAGAATAACATTCTTAATTTCATATTTTCTTTCAATCATTAATTTTAGCATCAAAGAAGCTTCAAATAAATGACCTCCACTCATTCCATAATTAAATGTTTTTAATCCTCTCTTTTCAAATATTTGAGGAACAAAATGATTGTTGGCTCTTGAAGAACCTAGAATAACAACATCATACTTTTGTGCATTGGAATTAAAAACTTGTTCTATTTTCCCTCTATTATGAGATTGCAAAAAAATATAAGTATATAATCCATCTAATATAAATGCTATTAATACTGTTATTAAAAAAATCTTTACGATGTAAATCAAAAACCTCTTCATTAGAATTGAAAGTATATAAATTCTTTATAATCCGAAAAAGTCCCAAACGCCATTATTGCTAAAATTGCTAAAGCGGTTTTCAACATGCTCATTTTTCCTGAAAGCGGTTCTACTTTAGTACGATTATTCCATTCTATCAAAACAAATACTCCAATCATTAACAATAATTCATAACTGTAACGTTCATTGTCGAGGTACTGAAAACTAAAGTCTTTATTGGTTACAATACGTTTTAAATACAAAATTGCATCGGTTATTGTTCTAGCTCTAAAGAAAACCCATGCTATGCAGGTTAAAAGAAATGTATATAATATACTGCTAAACACCTTAATCGAATCAAAATTAAATTTCAACTGAATTGCATCCATATTATTTCGATTGCTGTTTGATAAAAGTAATGGCAAAAAGTAGACAGCATTTATAAATCCCCAGGCAATATAAGTCCAATTGGCTCCATGCCAAAAACCACTGACTACAAAAATGATAAAGGTATTTCTAATTTTCATCCATAATCCGCCTTTGCTTCCTCCCAATGGTATATACAAATAGTCTCGAAACCATGATGAAAGTGAAATATGCCAGCGGCGCCAAAACTCGGCTATGTCTCTTGAAAAATAGGGATAATTAAAGTTTCGCAATAGATCTAATCCAAACAATTTTGAAACTCCTAAAGCAATATCTGAATATCCAGAAAAATCTCCATAAATCTGAAAAGCAAAGTAAATTGCTCCCAATATAAGCGAGAAAGAATTCATTGAAGTATAGTTATCAAAAATGGCATTAGCATAAGGTGCGCAGGTATCTGCTATAACAACTTTTTTTACTAATCCCCAAACTATTTGATAAACTCCTTCTTTTGCAGTTTGAAAATTAAATTCTCTTTTAACTTTTACTTGCGGTAATAAATGTGTTGCTCTTTCTATTGGCCCAGCAACTAAAAGGGGGAAATAACTAACAAATAGGGAATAATCTACAAAATTGTATTCGGCTTTTATACGTTTATAATAAATATCAATTACATAGGATAGACCGTGAAAAGTATAAAATGAAATTCCGACTGGAAGAATAACATTCAGTAAAATTGGACTTGCTTTAAATCCTGCTGAAGTCAATAATTCGGCAAACGAAGAGGCAAAGAAATTATAGTATTTAAATAATCCTAAAAAACCAAGATTTACCAAAATACTCAGCCAAAACCAAAATTTCCTGCTTTTTTCTGATTTGCCTTTTTCTATCTGAATTCCTGTGTAATAATCTAGAAAGGTTGAAAAAACTAACAAAAAGAGAAATCTCCAATCCCAGCAAGAATAGAAATAATAACTGGCAATAATTAACAAAGCATTTTGTGTGCTTTTGTTTTTATTAAAAACAAACCAATACAAAAAGAATACTATTGGCAGAAAAATAGCAAAAGCTATAGAGTTAAAAAACATAAGGGACTAAAAAATATTGTTTTAGAAAGCGCAAAGAAAAGGATAATTCTTTAAACTTAAATTTCCTTGTTTTATAAATGAATTAAACTTTGTAAAATAACTATTTCAATTTATGGCTGGTAATTTCTTCTGCCTTTTTCCAATCATCTATTGTATCAATATTTACATAAAATTCTGGATCTGATTCGATAAAAGCTGTACTTTTTCCATACAAAGAGTGTTGTTGCAAAAGAACTTCTGACTTTGTTATATAAATGCTTCCATCTCTATGGTAAGCTATAGGCAATTCTTGTCTTCTGGTAATAATTTCATTATCTCCAGCTGCATTCTTAAGATTCCCTTCTTCATCAATTTTAAATGTCCAATGTGGATTATAAACATGTGGAACCTTTAGAACTGAAACTAGAGAATCTGTATTTTTTTCAATAAATTTTTCAATCGCTTGATCTAAAAAATCAACGGTTCTAAAAGGGCAAGTAGCTTGTAAAATACAAACAGCATCAAAAAAAATGGACCGCTCTTTATACCATTTCAATGCATGTATGATAACCTCAACGGTTGGAGTATCGTCTGCCGCCAATAGTGCTGGTCTTATAAACGGCACTTCGATTCCTAATTTTTCTGCAACTTCAACAATTCGTTCGTCATCAGTTGAAACAATAACATTTGTTAAATATTTTGATTTTAAAGTAATCTCAGAAGTATAAGCTAACAGGGGTTTACCACCCAATAATTTGATGTTCTTACCAGGTACACCTTTAGATCCTCCTCGGGCTGGAATAATTGCTAAAATTTTCATATCAGTATACAATAGTTTTATGAAATTGTAAAGGTACATCAGCTAATAAATCAGCAATTTTTTTTCCTGCACTTCCATTTCCATAAATAAAAGATGGTGATGTTGATCCTTTTTGAACAGCCGTAATTATAGCTTCTTCAATTTCTTGTTGCGAATAATTAACGTCAACACTATTCCCTCCGCGGTCTCTTCTATTTTGTCGGGAACCAATATTCACAACTGGTATTCCTAAAAATGCACATTCACGTATTCCTACACTAGAATTCCCGATTAAACAATCACTATGCATTAATAACTCTAGAAAATCTTTCCCTTCCATATTCTTAAAGAAATGCACATTTGGCAACTGGTGCTGTTCTCTAAAAGCTCTAATTCCTGTAGAAGTTCCATCTGCTCCAGCATCTACATTTGGCCAAAACCAGAGAGTAGTTTTGTTCAATTTATAGATTGCTTCAAGGGTTACTTCTATATGTTTTCTAGAATCTTTATACTCATTGGTTACAGGATGCTGCATTACAACCAAATATCCTTTTGCTAAATCAGGTCTCGCTCCTACTCCTCCGTATTTTTCATAAGGATCAAATGAAAGTTGTTTACTATTTAATATATCTGAAGCCAAATCTATTGAAGGACACCCTGTATTGAAAACCATTTTCGAATCTTCGCCCAACTTTATAACTCTTTCTTTTGCACTTTCAGAAGCTACAAAATGGTAATCTGCCAGTTTAGTGATGGCATGGCGTACTTTTTCATCTATGTTGCCCGTTACTTCACCTCCTTGAATGTGCGCCAAAGGAATATTCATATAAGAAGCTGCAATTGCAGTTGCCATAGTTTCGAATCTATCTGCCACAGTAACCACAATATCAGGTTTCAAATTATCAAAGACACTAGATAATTCTAAAATTCCAATCCCTGTTGTTTTAGCCGCAGCTGCCAAATTTTCTCCTTCAAGAACATTAAAAACCTTTGCTGCTATTTTAAAACCATCTTTTTCAATATAATTAACTGCAGAGCCATATCTGTCTAATAGTGCTGATGCCGCAACTATTAATTTTAATTCTAAATCAGGATGCTGATTAATAGCCTCCAAGACTGTTTTAACGCGGCTATATGATGGACGTGCTGTAACTACGACAGCTATTACTCTTTTTTGACTCATTTTAAATCTTCTTCATTTAAAAAATCCCATTGTTTCATATCAGAGTTAAGAACTTTTCCAATAACATCTTTATAATTACTTGCCAAAATACCATATCCTTTGGGTTTCTTTGCTTCCAAATCCTCAAATTTTAAAATGTGATTTTTTGGCAAATCTTTATTAATCGCTAGGGATTTTTCAAAAATTTGTTTTAAACCTGCTACAGAATCAACATTGTTTTTATCTACAGGATGTGCCAGTGATTTAGCAATATTTTTAATAGCTTGTACTAATTCTTTCGTTTCGTTAATCGTCAATGAAGCTTTTGAATCTGGACCAAAAAGCCCTCTATCAAAAACTACATGAAATTCTAAAATAGAAGCTCCTAATGCCGTTGCTGCAATACAGGTTTCTTTTTTAGCAGAATGATCTGAAAAACCTACCGGAACTTCATAACGTTTTTTTAATTCTGAAATGACATTTAAACCATACTGTTCTGGTTCTGTCGGATAGGCTGTCATACATTGTAAAATTGAAAAAGCCACATTTTTTTCTTTTAAAAAAGCTACTGTGGCATCCAGTTCTGTATATGAACTCATTCCTGAAGATATAATTACCGGTTTTCCTGTCTTAGCTATTTTTTCTAAAATCAAAAAATTATTTACTTCTCCTGATCCAATTTTATAACAGCTAACTCCTACTTCTTCCAACCAATCAACTGCCATATTGCTAAATGGAGAACATATAAAATCCAGACCAACTTTATCACAGTATTTTTTTATTTCTTTCCATTGCTCTAATGAAAACCCCATTCTTTTCCAATAATCAAAACGAGTCTTATCTTCTAAAGAAAACTGAACTCTAAAAGGTTCAAACTCGCTGCTTTCGGCTTCCGCAATATGCATCTGAAATTTTACGGCATCGGCACCAGTTTGTGCTACAGCATCGATATAAGAATATAATATTCCTAAACTGCCATCATGAGCTTGACCAATTTCTGCAATTATATATAGGATAGGTTCTTTTAAATACATTTTATACTTTTCTCATTTTCATTTGTAAATTCTAAAAAATTCCTTTTGGATTTCATTCTGTTTCTAAGCGGTTTTTCTACGAAAACGTATAGAAAAGCAGAAACCACAATCAACAGAATCAATCTTAAAAGGAAAACGATTGTCGGATCGGAAATATTAAAATATTTATTAACACTATAAGCACTTATAAGAGAATAAATGGGATGTTGTAAGATATAAATACCATAACTTATTTCACCTAAAAAAACAAATGCCTTTTTCTTAAACATTTTAGTAATTAAACCATTATTAATAGAAATTAAAATGATTAGAGGAACAAAAAACACTGCTAGTAAACCATTATGAAAGTGCAATCCTATTGGAAATTTCAATGACAAAGCCACTAGTCCAAAAAGTACTAAAATAAAAAAATCATAATTCGCTTTTTTATCCTTAAGATATTTAACGAAAAACAATCCCGCCAGATTTCCTATTAGAAATTCATTTAAATGCATTATAGGATTTCCATTTAGGAGAAGATATTTGTTATCAATTTTATAATCAAAAAATAAATGGTATACTATCTGGCTCAAGATCCAAAATGAAATAATATACACTGCGAGACTTTTAAAACTTATTCTTTTAAATAACTTGTTAAAAAGAAAAGGGAACAGCAAATAAAAAATAAGTTCTACCGATAGTGACCAGCCAGGAGGATTAATCGACAACATTTTGCTAGGAACCCAAGATTGAATCATTAAAATATTTAATACTAGACCTAAAAGGTCTATTTCTCTCAAACGTATCTGCAATATAAAAACTATTAAGATTGCTAAAAAATACAGTGGATAAATTCTTGCAAATCTATTTAAGTAGTATTCTTTACTAGAAATTTCTGAGCGATGTGAATAAGCCGCTATCATAACAAAACCTGACAGAATAAAAAAATAGCTTACAAACACACTCGCATTAAAAAAAATATATTCCACATATTTATTATTAAATAAAAAGCTTTTCTTTCCATAATGAAATATAACAATTGTAATTGCTGCTAAAAATCGGGTAAAGGTTAATTGCTCTATTCTCATAAATTATAATTGTTTTTTCTGAAGTCTATTTTTAGCAGTCATAATAATTTTATTCATTTCGTCATTCCAACTTTCCATTGAATACAATTGAGGATGCAGTTCTGGTATTTCGAATTTTCCGTTCAAAAAATCATTAATCGCATCTTTCCATTCAGAAACAAAATTAGGTTTTTCTATTAATTTACCTAATTGTCCATATTGCAATACTTCCGGAACTCCACCCATTGCAGATGCTATACAATATGCTCCACAATGTAAAGCCTCCACTAAGCTAAGTCCAAAGCCTTCTTGCCATAATGTTGGGAAAAGATAACAATCAGCCGATTGATAATATTGAGGAAGATCATCATTCGGTATTTTCCCTAAAAATAAAACATCATCCATTTCCTCGCGAGGATCAATACCAATAACAACCAAAATGCAATTTTTATTCTGACTATAGACTTGCTGCCACACATCCAATATTAAATGCAATCCTTTTTTTGGACGATCTTGAGAACACCATACAAAGACTTTTTTCCCTTCAAACCCTAACTGTTGTTTGAGTATTAATTTTTCTGAATTAGATATTTTATGAAATTTATTTGTATTGATACCATTCGGAAGAACCGAAACATAGCTCTGCAAAACATTAAGCTGTTTTTTATGAACTTTATAACTATCATTAGTCAATAAAATGAGTTCATCAATAATTCCATAAAGATCTCTTTCTGAATCTTTTTGACTATAAGGTAAATATCCATGATAAAAGAATTGAATGTAACATTTATCAATAATTCCCTTTGATGAGAGATAATTCACAAGAGGTCTAACCATCCCGTAGTTATCAATTACTTGAATAATATATCTTTCATTTGGAGAGATTACTTTATCAAGAGCCATTAAAAAATCAATGTTTTTTTGTTTTAGAAACTTTCTTCTTAATTTATTTAAAAAAGAAAAATTGACAAAACTATACTTAATACCTTTAAAGACATTTTTAGGTTTAGGACAAACTATATAATCGATTTTATGCTCTTTTTCTAAATAGTTTCTATACAGCGTAGTCCAACTTCCAATTTTAGAATAAGGAAGAGGGACTTGTGAAAGAAGAATTACTTTTGTAGAACTGCCCATTATTTTTGAATATAACTTGTCGCTTCTTTTTTACTTAAACCTTTAAATATCAAACAATAATACCATATTTTTTTTCTTGTAATAATTCTAAAAAATAACTTGGTTTCAAAAAAATACCTTATTTTCGAAAATCGATTCTTTTTTAATACAATTGGCGACTCTGGGAAAAAATTATTTGGTCCAATCTGTTCCAAAGTATCACTCATCCATTTTTCTCCTACATTTCCCAAATGATATGCAAAATTATCTTCGGTTGATAATCTCCACATTCCTTTTCGGACTACGGGAACATCCAAAAATTTGCTAACGCTCTTCCCGCCAAGCATAAAATTCGAATATTTAATATTATTTTTTTCGAAAACTTCTTTCCTGTACGTGGCAATAAAATGCCCAGCCCCGACAACTGCCCTAATATTTTTGTTAGAAACCGTGAGATACTTCTCTAGATGAATTTCATTGTAAAAATCTGGATTTTCAATACTAGCGGCAAAAGCTTTTAATGCCTTTGGATTTTTTACTTTAGAAAAAAACAGGGATTTTGAAAAAAATAAATCAAACCAAATATTTGAAGTATGATTTTTTAAAGAACGTGAAGAAGGAGTTGGACAAACCGCCCCAGTTTTTGGAAAAGCATCAAAAACCTTGTAGGTCTCAACCTGCCAATTATCTAAAAACAAAACATCACAATCAGAAACTGTAATAAAAGAAAAATCATGCCCAGAAATTCCTTTTATAACAGCATTGATTTTTCCTATATTACTAGTATGAATGACCTCTTGTATTTTCCCTCTTTGATGTAACTCATTTAAATAATCGACTACTTCAATACAACTTCCATTATTAACTGCAGTTACAAAAGTTTTAGGATGTATAGTACTAAATAAAGATTCCATACAATATTTTAGAATCTGGAAACTGTCCTTAAAATATCCCTCGTTATTGGGAATATAGACAGGAATAATCACTTGATGGAAAAAGCCACCTGATTTCGTGTGTTTATCTTTATTAGGATTAAGCCCTACTCGCATTTTATGTTTTTTTCTTTATTTCTCTATTACAAACCTTTATATACTTTACAGTATATTTATCAAAAGTTTCTACATTAGATGAAAATAAATCAGTTTTACAATAAATTTTTATTCAAATATGAGAATGAATGGCATCTATTTTTGTTAAAATGTCCTCATCGATGGTACTATCGAATTTTCTTGCAAATAGTTTTGATTCAGGTTGTGAAATTAACTCATCAAAATCCAATGAAGTGAATGTGACTGGTAAATCACATTCTTTTTTTTCCCAATTAATATATGTAACAAGTGGCATAATAGTTATTCCTTTTTCTTTTTCAATTAAATGCATAACAATTGATTGATAAAACATTTCATCTGGCAATAATGAATAAGTATGATATTCTACAAAATCAGGATGTTCATCAACAAAAGCAATAATTTTCTTCACTGTATCTAGCGTCAAAGCCCACCATTGACTTCCTCCATAGGGTTTAATATAATTCGGATATCTTCGTTTGTTAAAAATTTTAAACCTAAAATCAAATCGACCTGCTTTAATTAGGGTATATATTTTTCTAAAATTCTTTTTAGAAAAAAAATCAGAATCCAAAACTGAACCAATTAATATAAAATGCCCTTTTCTACTAGATAGGTTAAACTTATATTTTATAATTCTATCTGTTGACCAATATTTTGCTGGCAAAGGAAAAACATCAATAAAATCATTTCCGGAATTTGATTTTAAGTACCGCTGAATATCATTATTAGATTTAATTGGGTAATCTTGACCACTCATAAGAACACAATAACCACTTTTTTCATCTTGTACTATTTGTTTTAATGCATTTAGAGTAGCAATAACAATCCCTAAATCTCCCCAAATTCCTTCTCGTCTTTCAGTAACAAAACTCACATTAGATAAATCAGACAATTCATTTAAAAATGGATCAATTGGAACGTTTTTATCAATGTGTATATAAAAACAGGATTCAGGAGTTGCCAATTTCTCAATCAATCTCCTTATCTGTTTTGGATATCTATGGGCTAGTATAATATAATTTATTTCAATATTCATTGATCAACTATCAATTAAATTTTTACTTATTCAAATTGTAAGTTCACATGCACGAATAAGAGTAAAAGCATATCCTTCAAGAAAAAAATTAGTTCCTTCTCTACATTCAAAATTTGAAGATTGAGATGCAAATATTTCTTTTCTGCACCTTCCTCATCTATTTTCAGAATATCAATATAATTAAAATTATTCTGCATGCGTACATCGTTAATAGTATATGCTTGTAAAGAATACTCTTTACTGGATTCGTCAACTTTATATGATTAATCAGACTTATTCTGAAATTATTAAGTTACATTGATTCCCATATTTCTTAGTAAAAATTTAAGGTTATTGTATTTTTAATTTCGTCGTTTCTGATTTTTAGCCCTATGAATTAATCCTTAAGATATAATTTAAACAAATAATTAATTCTAATCCAAATTTCAATTTTTCTAATTTTTATCGGATTTTTTTTATGTATCATATTCCATCGTCTAAGATGGCTTTCTAGTAGTTTAATCTTAATCAGATAATATACAAATGGATTTTTGATTCCCATTTTTTTAAAATTATCGAACATCTTTTTTTCGATACCAATATATTTTTCTTTCTGAAGTGAAAGTCGCTCCTGATCATTATATTCTCTGTAGAAAGCCAACGGTTCGTTAATGTAAAACAATTTGTGTCTGTAAAACATACGTTGATAAAAATCAACATCTTCACCCACTTTAATACTCTCGTCAAATAATAAATCAGGCTGAAAAACTTCTTTCCTAATTAAAGGAGTTGGTGATTTAACAACCCATGTTCCTAATGCATTCCAAAAAACATATCCTGAACGTTTATTTATTTTATTAAAAGATGCTCCATAATTTTTTCCTGTATAAATACCATTTTCATCTACAACTTTAACTGAAGAATGAACACAATCAACCTTAGAATTTTCAAGTAATACCTTTACCTGTTTTTCAATTTTTGATTTTTCCCAAAAATCATCATCATCAAGAAAAGCGATGTATTCTCCTTTTGCATAATTTATTCCATAGTTTCTTGCTGATGATAATCCTCCGTTTTCTTTACTCACATATTTACATAATGAATATTTTTCACAAATAGGAGCTGCATAATTTATATCCGAACCATCATCAACAACAATTATTTCTAAATTTCTATAAGTCTGAAACGAGACACTTTTTATTGCTGTTTCTAAATAGGTTTCTCTATTGTATGTGGTTATAATGACACTTACTAACGGATAGTGCATATTTTTTTAACTTTATTTGAAATTCGTTTAATTATCCCAGATATTGTCTGTTTTTTAATTTCATTCAATTGGCGTCTCATCTCAATCATTTCTTTATAATCTTCGAAATATATACCATAATTTTCTCTAAACATTTTTTCCTTTTCTAGCTCCTGCTTTTCTTTATATAGAGAATTATTACTGACTCCGGATAAATCATAAATCGTCAAAGAGAAGTTTATATGTTTAAAAACAAATTGGTTACTTAAAAAACATTTTATAAAAAAAGCTCTATCAGCAACTATACTGTAATGTTCCTCATACATTCCCATCTTATCAAAAATATCCTTTTTAAAAAGAGTGCTTTGATGAGGCAAAGAAGTCCGAATAAAAAACAAGGGACTAAGTTTATCTGGAAAGATTTTTTCTCCATTTTCAAATTGGTAATCTCCATATATAACATCCCCTTCGAAGTCTCTATGATTTATAAAATCGCTAAGAGCATTAGCCCCATTTAAAACATCTCCACTGTTTAAAAATAATAGATATTCTCCTTTGGATACTCTAATTCCTTTATTCATTGCATTATAAATACCAGTATCTTTTTCACTTTGGTAAAAATCAATATTCGAAAGATATTGATTAGCAATATTTTTACTATTATCGTTTGAATCACCATCAATAACTATATATTCAAAATTTGAGAAAATTTGAGAAATAACAGATTTTATAGTTTTCTCTAAACCATCTGCATTGTTGTAATTAATAGTAATAATTGATAGTAATGGTCTCATTTAAGAATTTATTATATTATTCAAATTTTTCATAAATGGCATATCATTTTCATAGAAGCTTCTCATAAACATTCTTATAAGAACTTGCTTGTTCTTTATAGTTAAAATTATTCTCAGCATATTTTTGTATGGTTATCTCATCATAATTTTTTCTTTCATTATAAAACTTTTTCACAGCATTTGCCAAAGATAATCCTGTTATTTCTTGCGCCAAAACACCAGTTACCCCATCAATAACATGTTCAGCAATTCCTCCAACATTAAAACCAATTAACGCTGTACCTGAAGCAAAAGATTCAAGCATAACATTTGGCAAATTATCTTCTCGACTTGGTAAAATAAAAACATTTGCCAGATTATAATAATCTGCCATCTTAGATGTTGAATTTATTTCTCCTAAAGCTAGAATTTTCAAATTCTTTTGAGGTTGAATATTATCTTTTCCAATTACTAAAAGTGTAATCTTTATGTCTTGAATATAAAATAGGGCTTCTTCCAATAAGTCAAATCCTTTCCTGTAATTTCTCAAGCTGTCAGAAACAAAAAGCATAATAAACTCATCTGGATCAATATTGTAATTTTTTCTAAGTAAAGTTTTATTACGTTTAAAATTCTCAGATTTGATTCCATTCGAAATCTTTTTTATGTCGAAATGGTCAAAAACATTATTTTTTTTTACTTCATTCAATAACCACTTTGAAGGAACAATTATAGTTCCCTTTTTAATTGATTTTATAGCATTTTTCTTTACTATTTTTACCTTACTATCAAGATTATCTGCAATTTGAAAATTTCTTAATTCATCATTTTTATAGTGAAACAATCCTTGAAATGGATTCATATCATGTAAAGTCCAAACAATAGGTTTTTCACATTTCTTGAAAAAATCAGAATAATCTATTAAACCAGCCAGCCAATGTAAGTTGATAATATCTGCTTCTTTTACTAACGGATGTTCGTAAAGTTTATAAACACTAAAGGGCAGACTAGCAATCTCACAATTTAATTCATCTTTTATTATATGAAAATGTTTAAATATTTTTTGTCGATTAGTAAAAATGAAATACTTGTGAATTTTATTTATTATTTTCTTTAATAATGTTGGTTTCCTATATGAGAAAAAATCATCTTTTACGCTTTCATTACTAAAATTAATAGTAAGATTTGTAGACAAATAACCTGATTCTATCCCTTCTTGACACAAGGCTTCATGCAAACGTAAAGCAGCTATTCCTGCACCTCCTTTAGAGGAAAATGTTATATGGAGCACCTTCATTAAAGTTTTATCTTTTGTTTAATTGAATGATAAATTTTTCTTGAAAATTCTTTGCCATAACGTTTAAAATAAGAATAGGAATAATTGTAAAAAATAAAATCAATGATAACATCAATTAAATTTTTAAATAATTGTAAAAATTCCGGTTCCTCCCTTTTTTTCCATGAATGTTCCCATAAATGGACAGCATAAGTTTCTGACACAATAAATGATTTATAATCTTCTATTCTTTTTTCATATGGAAGTGGATAAAAAAAAGATGGCGCTAGTATTATTTCGTTTTCAATAACACTTGTTCTATTAATTAATGAGCAAAAAGTATGAGTAATTACTGGTAATGAAAAGACATTAAACTCTGTTCGATCATAAAAATCAATCATTTCTTTTAAAAAACGATGATTTGGAACAGCTCCAAATATGGCAAAATTAGTACGCCCTTCAATTTCTTCACCAATAAAAAAATCATATTTAAGCAAATCATTAAGAGGTTTTATCAAAAAAATATCAGTATCCAAATAAACACCTCCTTGTTCATGAAGAACCTTAGCTCTGATATAATCGGCGGCGAAAGCATACTTTTTTTTTCTTAAAGCATTTTTGTAAAATGGATTAGAATATTTTGTTGTATTGAATTCATTCCACATTATAATTTCAAAATCTGGGCAGTGTAGTTTCCATGATACTAAACAATCCTGAAATACCTTTGATTTTGCTTCTTTTCCAAACCAGCAATAATGTATTTTTTTTGTAATCATCAAAAGTTACTTAAGAATGTTTTTTAGTTTTTCTTTTGAAAATAAAAAAATGTAAGTTCTTAGAATTAAAGAAAAAACTTTTTTACCTCGTTTAGATTTTTCTATTTCCGTTAACATTCTGAATCTATTTGTTTCCAAAGTTCTATTATAATTTCGTAACCTTAAATAATCTGTATAATAAAGAGAAAATTCATTTTTTAATACCTTCTCTCTTTCTTCTTTTCTAATACGCGTACCTTCGGCGGTGGAACTTACTCCTCCAAAATAAAAAGAGGACAAAACATTATGAACACATTTGTAAGTAGCTCCTGAAGCTATTGCGTTAATAAAAAACTTCCAATCTGAAACAATTTTTAATGTTTCATCATATAAACCTATTTTTTTAAATAAATTTCTTTTTATAAAAACTGATTGATGTGCGAATGTTTCTTCAAATAAAAATGAAAAATGTAATTCGTCAGGATGCTTAAAAATATAATCTTTACCAAATCCAGAAAAATGAATATCAAAAACTATGATGTCATAAATATCTATATATTCTAAATTATTTGTTAGAACGTTTTTATTGTAAAAATGATCTCCACTATTTAAAAAAAGTAGATATTCGCCAGTTGCAATTTTGATTCCTTTATTAAGAGCGTTATATATTCCATTATCTTTTTCCGAAACCCATTTACTTATATATCCATCATATTCTTTTATAATCTCAACACTTTGGTCTGACGAACCACCATCAATAACGATATATTCCAGATCAGAAAAATTTTGAGCCTTAACGCTTTCAATAGTCTTTCTAAGTCCGTCTGCATTATTATAGTTGATAGTTATGATAGAAATCTTAGGCATATTGTTTTCTGAATCTTTTTTTAATCTGAAGAATACTTATTATAAAATCCATAAAAAATAAATATGTTTCTTTTTTATAATAATTTAAAATTTTTAATGTTTTAAAAAAATAGAGTACTCTAGTTTTTGTTTTAATATCATTAGAAAATACAAATCCTTTGACCTGTAAAAACATTTTCATTTTCAGGTAAGAAGAATATCTTTTTTTGTAAATAGGATATTTATATAAAGCTTCTGTTCTTTTATACATTATTAAATTAAACTTTGCTTCTTTTCTGCCTGACCAGATCCCTCCAGAGTGGAATCGATAATTTGCTCCATTAAAATTTAAAAAATATAGTAATCCTTTTTCAGTTATCACAATGTCTAATAATTCATCGCAAAGTACTGGGACCAAAACCTTAGGCAAATCTTGAAGAACTTCACTTTTAAAAAGAAGCGTGCAGGTCGCATAAGAAGATCCTAAAATAGTAAGGCACTCCTTTTGATTGTAACGAACTAAGTCGGATACGTGTGAATTATAAATTTCATTAATTATTTTTCCTTCTTCATCTATTAAGGATGCATGATGAAAACATCCTGAAGCCTGTTTATTAGCTTCTAAAAAATCTACTTGTTTTTGTAGTTTTAATGGATCCGTCCAATAGTCATCACCCTCGCACATTGCAATATATTTTCCTTTGCTAGATTCTAAAGAAAATTTAAAATTTTGCATCATTCCTATATTAGTCTCGTGTTTTATATATTTTATCCAGCTACCCCGAGGATGATTTTGTACAATTGAAATTACAATCTCATCTGTTTTATCTGGGGAGGCATCATTAGCAATAATTAATTCTAAATCAAAATCAACTTCTTGCATAAGGACTCCCTTTATTGCTTCTTCAATAAATTTTTCGTGACCATAAGTGATCATGCAAACACTAACTTTCAAATCAGAATTTATTTTAAAAATTAATTGGAGGCAATTCTTTACTAATTTTACCAGGAATTCCAATAACTAAACTATTATCTGGGATATCTCTTGTAATTACTGCTCCAGCGCCAATAATAACATTTTTACCGATATGGAGATCAGGGAGTATGGTGGAATTTGCTCCGATGTGACAATAATCTGAAATCTTACAACGTCCTAAAATTGTAGCTCCGGGAGATATCTCTACGAAATCTCCTACAGTACAATCATGAGTTACAACCGAATTATAATATAATATTGCTCCAATTCCTATTGTAACACTATTTGATACAGTCGAACCTGATAAAATATTAGATCCTATTCCGATATTTACATCAAAACTACCAATGTTGGATTTTGCGCTTATTGTAGAGGTTAAATTTCCACCTAAACCTTTAAAGACCTCGTAGAGCTTCTTCCTTAAAATAGGATTTCCAATTCCGATTGTAAATCTATTATCAATCGTTTTAAAATAATTTGAAGCATCTTCTAGATTTTTTAAAATGGGGAATTTATCGAACAAAATATCATTTTGATAGTAATTAATATCATCATAAAGTGCCAGAATTTCAATGTCATTTAATTCATTTAAAATTTCTAAAACTTCCTTAGCAAAACCTCTAGCTCCAATAATTAACATATATTATTATTGATTAATGAAACAATTTTTTTTAAATTTTCTAATGATAAATCAACATAAAGAGGCAAACAAACAATACGGGAAGCGATATTTTCAGAAATTGGCATTTTACCTCCATTTGTATACTCAACAGTATTTAAGGATGGATAAAAATATCTTCGAGGAAAAATACCTTCATCATTTAAAGCTTTTTGAACCTCAAGCAATTGGTATTCTGATTTAAAAACGACAGGATAATAACTGTAATTCCATACTGTGTTAGGTCTTATTTTTATAACCTGAATTTTTTCTAAATCTAAATTCGTATTATAATAGTCTACCACTCTTTTTCTTTCGGAAATAATTTCATCCATATAAGGCAGAATTGAAAGGCCCATGGCTGCCTGTAATTCAGACATTTTGCCATTAATACCTAAACCATAAAATTCTAAGGGGCCATTGTGGCCGAAATTATGACTAAAATACAATTTATTATGTAAATCCTGGTCCTTAGTTATCATTGCTCCTCCTTCTCCTGTATGAAATATTTTTGTAGCATGAAAACTGCAAGTACTTACATCTCCATATTCAAAAATTGATTTATCATTGAATTTCACACCAAAACTATGTGCTGCATCATAAATCACTTTCAAGTTATACTTTTTTGCAATAGATTCAATTGCAAGGATGTTGCAAGGATTTCCAAAAACATGAGTAGCTAATATTGCAGTAGTTTTTGGAGTGATAGAATGTTCTATTTTGGTTTCATCGATTGTAAAATATTCTGGATGGATGTCTACAAAAACTGGAATACAATTTTCCCATACTATTGATGCAGTTGTCGCTACATAGCTAAATGGAGTTGTAATAATCTCTCCACGGTTTCCTAACAATTTGAGTGCTATTTGTAGTGGTACAGTACCATTATTTGTAATAATAATATTTGAGATCTCTAAATACTTTTTTATTTTTTCTTCAAGCTCTAGTACAAGTTCGCCTCTGTTAGTCAACCATTCATTATCCCAAGCACGCTTAATAAATTTTGTATATTCTTCCACGGGAGGGAAAAAAGTTTTGGTTACATTTATCATTTATTTTCAGCTATTACATTATTAATTAAGACAATTCTAGGTTCCATTTGAGTTTTATTAGAATAGACTTCTTTAAATTTTTGGATCCCATTTCTAGAAATGCCGTACAATTTCTCAGGATTTTCAATCAATTCAATAATGTGCTCTAAAATAGATTTAGCGGTACTATCTATTATAATTAAGTCCTCATTTTCAATAAAAAGAGTGTTTTGTTTAAGTTCATCAGTAATTAGAACTACAACTCCGTTTAAAACAGCTTCAACTACAGTTCCTAAAGGAAATCCATCAAATCCTCCTTTTCCTAACTTAAATGCTTTATTTGGAGAAACTAAAACATCCATATTTTGATAAATAGATCCTAAAACCTCAAAATTTTGATATCCATAAAATTTTATATTCTCTTTTATTTCAGAAACATCAATATCCTTTTCATTAAAACCTCCCACTATATGAAAATTAACAAAATCATACTTTGAAACAATCTCCTTTGCAGATTCAATAAAAACATCATATCCTTTATCTTCTCCCTTAGATGTATATTTAGCGGCGCAAAAACAAATATCGAACGTTTTTTTATTTTTAAGATAGCTTTTCTTATTCGACAAATCTTTGACCATAGAAATTTGAGGAACAACACATCCGAAAATAAACTTTATGTCTTCTGGATCACATATTTTTTTTTGCACTAGATAATCATAAGTTATTTGCTGGGTTACAATAACTTTGCGAAACATTGGTGATGCGCATACTCTTTTTAAAGCACTATCACTAACCGTTTCTTCTAATTTAAATCCTCCTCCAGGATATAAGGTAAATATAAAGGGTATCTTGTATTTTTCTAACCAATGTAGATTTGCAGAAATGTTATGTAGAAATACACAATAAAAAATTTTCGTATTAATATTAACAAATCCTTTTCTAAGCTCTATTCTGTTCTTTAACTTAAATTGAGATTCAAATTGTTGAATATGCTTCTGATGATTTTCAACTGGTGTGTTTAAAATCTTGTATGCCGTTGGCTCAACTACGATTTTAGATTTTCTAAAACTATTAAGCAAGAAAGTAAATTCTTCCAATCTAAAACCAGAAATTGGATGCGGAAATATATCATCAAAAATAAGTATATCATACTTTTTTATTCCTTTATATGGAACAAAAATTGTTTTAGAGAAAAATTGTTTTATCAAAAGAAAATAATTCCTAAGTTTCTTTTTCAAGAGTTTTAAAAAATTCATTTCCTATAATTCAACTTTATTGTTTTCCCATTTCAAATATGGACGCACTATTCCACCCCAATAACCAAAGTAGTCTTTTCTATGTATACCTTCTTCATCAAGATCTACTGAGACTATTTTATCCAATTGAGCAATTATCTCAAAATTATTTCCAACTAAAATTACCGTAAAATAATATTTCCCTTTATTAAGAAAATCCTTTGGAACAATACACGTACTTTTATATCTGCCTTTTTCTAAAAATCTTCTTTCCAAATTTGGAGAAGCCAAAACATAATTATTTTGATCATCAAAAATTGAAATAGAACAATTAATTTTTTGATTTTCTAATAAATTAACATATTCCACCTCAACACTAATTTCATTTTCAATTAAGAAGCGCTGATCTTCTGACATTAATTTCACAGACGTGATTTTAGCATTTAAATTACCTGGAGCCTTATCAATAGACCATGCTGCTTCTGTAACTAAATCATCTAAATTTGAATTGTAAACATCTAACGCCTCATCAATACCTCCTTCAAATTTTATTAATCCATGTTCTAGAACAATTCCTCTCGTACACAACTGTTTTACAGCCGCCAAATTATGGCTAACAAACAAAACTGTTCTTCCTTCTCCTCTTGAAATATCCTGCATTTTGCCAATCGCTTTTTTCTGAAACTCAGCATCTCCGACAGCCAAGACTTCATCTACTACTAAAATTTCAGGTTCTAAAAAAGCAGCAACAGCAAATGCCAAACGAACCGTCATACCAGAACTATATCTCTTTACAGGAGTATCTATATAACGCCCGCAACCCGAAAACTCAATAATTTCATCAAGTTTTGAAGTGATTTCTTTTTTGGTCATTCCTAAAATAGCTCCATTCAAAAATATGTTTTCTCGTCCAGTCATTTCTCCATTAAACCCCGTACCAACCTCCAGCAAAGAAGCTATTCGTCCTCGGGATTTTATACTACCTGTTGTTGGAGCTGTAACTTTAGAAAGAATTTTTAAAAGTGTCGATTTCCCCGCTCCATTCTTTCCAATAATTCCTAAAACTTCTCCTCTTTCAACTTCAAAATTAATATCTTGCAATGCCCACACATAATCGGAATTCCCTTTTGTAGAACGATCATTTGTGTCCCCAATTTTTAAATATGGATTTTCTTTCCCACGAATTTGATGCCACCATCGATTGAAATCATGTTTTAATGTTCCTGTTCCAACCTCTCCTAAACGATATTGTTTGGAAATATTTTCGGCTTTTAATATAATATCTTTCATTATACAGTATCTATAAAACTTTTTTCTGTTCTATTAAAAACCAATAGTCCAATAAAGAAAACAACTAATGTAACTGTCATTGTATATACTAAACCTAGAACTGATATGTTGCCAATATTTAAAAGCATATAACGAGAAGTTTCGATTACGTATGCTAATGGATTATATTGGACAATCCAACCTAATCTCGGGAGCTTTTCTTTTATCAATTCCATCGGGTACATTACAGCAGATACATACATTAGTAACTGTATCCCAAAAGTTACTAAGTTATTTAAATCTCTATATTTTGTAACCATAGACGAAACCAGCATTCCTAAACCAAGTCCCAAAATTCCCATAAATGCAATTAATATCGGGAAAAATAATATTGTTGGGTTAAGCCCTAAATCAACCCCTTGAAAATAAAAGAAAATATAAAAGATAACAAAAATGAAAAATTGAATTCCGAATTTGACCAAATTTGAAATCACTATAGATAGAGGAGTAATAATTCTTGGAAAATAAACCTTTCCAAATATTCCTGCATTAGATTTAAATGTATCAGAAGTTCCATTTAAACAAGCAGTAAAATAATTCCAAACCATAATTCCTGCAAGATTAAACAAAAATGGAGGAACAGATCCCGTCTTAATTCCCGCGACATTATTAAATATAATAGTAAATGTTATTGAGGTAAATAAAGGCTGAATTAAGTACCAAAGTGGCCCTAAAACAGTTTGTTTATAAACAGTAATTATATCTCTTTTTACAAAGAGCATCAATAAATCTCTATATTGCCAAATTTCTTTAAAATTTAGAGAGAAAAATCTATTCTTTGGAGTTATTTCAAACAACCAATCTTCTGTGTTTTTAAAGTCCATTTCGAAGAAAATAAAAAATCTTATTTGCTGAAATTAACAAGATTTTTAACATTTTAAAATTTGTGTAAAAATGCAAAAAGGCGTTTTTAAAAAACACCTTTTGATTATATTTTTAATATATTTATTAAATACTAATTATTTATCTAAGACTTCAAAAGTCGAATTCATACTCTTAAACTCTGGAACAATCTTTTTCATCTTAGCTACAATATCATCATTTTCATAAAAATCGGCAATACCTATAAGTTCATCGACCTCATTGTGAAGATTTTCATATTCATCTTGAATTTCTTGAGCAATCATGATTTTGTTATGATAAGTTGGAAGCGTCTTAGAAGTATCATTTAGTAATTCTTCATATAACTTCTCGCCGGGTCTTAATCCTACAATCTTAATTTTTATTTCTTTATCAGGAATAAAACCAGCTAGTTTAATCATTTTTTTAGCTAAATCAATAATCTTAACTGGTTTCCCCATATCAAAAATATAGATTTCACCACCATTACCCATTGCACCTGCCTCCAATACAAGCTGACAAGCTTCTGGGATAGTCATGAAATAACGAATAATATCTTGATGTGTTATCGTTACTGGACCACCTTCTGCAATTTGTTTTGTAAATAATGGAACAACGGAACCATTTGAGCCTAAAACATTTCCAAAACGAGTAGTAATGAACTTCGTTCCGCCTTCAACATTCTCTCTTTGATTCTTTAAATATAAAGATTGAACATATTTTTCTGCAATACGTTTACTAGCTCCCATTACGTTACTAGGATTAACAGCCTTATCTGTAGAAACCATAACAAATTTTTTCACACGGTACTTACATGCTAAATCCGCTAAGTTTTTTGTTCCTTTTATATTGGTTTGAATGGCCTGTGCTGGATTTTCTTCCATTAAAGGCACGTGTTTATATGCTGCGGCATGAAAAACAACATGCGGATTGTAATTTTTGAATACTTTATCAAGTGCTTTTTTACTTCTCACATCTGCAATGACTGCTACAATTTTTGTATTGAAATTCATGGTTTGAGTTTCTAAACACAAGTTATGCAATGGCGTTTCAGCATGATCTAAAATAATAACATTTTTAGGATTGAAATTTAAAACCTGTCTAACTATCTCGCTTCCTATTGACCCCGCAGCTCCTGTAATTAGAATTGTTTTATCTTTTAATTGCTTAGAGATTGATTTACTATCTAGAACTATAGGTTTTCTTTCTAACAAGTCTTCAATCTGAATATTTTTTACTTTTTGAGAAATCTCTTTTTGGTTCTCCCAATCTGAAATTAATGGAACTGTATATACTCTATAATTAAACTCTAAACACTGATCAACAATAATTAGCTGCTCATCTTTACTTAAACTTTTATCTGCAATAATAACGCCTTCTGCCGCAACAGACCTCATCAAAGCTGGAAGTTTTTTTCTCAAAATCAAAATTGGAAGATCCAACATACGTTTAGACGCATTCTGATTATTTTTATCTACAAATCCAACAATTTTAAATCTAGAAGGTGTTTCGAATTTTAAGGCATTTGCTACAGAAATTGCATTTGCATCTGTACCATAAATAACGGTTCTAACAAGTTTAGTTGTAGCTTTTTCGGAAAAATACATCTCGAATGTCTGCTTTACTATTACTCGATATAAAAACAATCCGCAAAAAGATAAAACTAGATTAATGAAAAGTGCGGTATTCAAAAATGCCTTATGCCCTGTATATAATTCAAAAACTAAGTTTATGAACAAGAAAAAAACCAAAACTGACATTTGAGAAAATAGCAGCTTTATTGCATCTATATAAGAAGAATGTCTAATAATTCCTGAATAAGTTCTAAAAAGCCAGAAGAAAAATATATTAACTAAGATTAAACCTGCTACAAAATAAAAATCGTGAGAAGTGATTATATAACCTATTGCAGTACCATCAAAAAGCAAATATGTAAAGGAAAATGAAAAAAATAAAACCATTACATCAATTGCAATAATAATCCATCTAGGCAAATAACTTAAGTTATTAATATTTGCTCTAAGATTTCTTGGCGAAAAAGTCTTGTATAACAGTGAAGTAATACTATTTGGTTTGTCTGTACTCAATTGAGGTTTGGTTTAAATCAGTATACTATTTTCTACAAAAATACAAATTAAAGGTTTTAAATAATCACTTTGGAAGCCAAATTAAATTTTAACACCTTTTTTCTTTTGTTTTAAAAATTCCAATAAGTAGGTTCCATAACCTGATTTCAGCAATGGCTGAGCAAGTTTTTCTAATTGTTCGTCATTAATGAAACCTTCTCTCCAAGCAATTTCTTCAATGCATCCTACTTTTAAACCTTGTCTGTCTTCTAAAACTTGAACGAACTGCCCTGCTTGCATTAAACTATGAAAAGTTCCTGTATCAAGCCAAGCTGTACCTCGTCCTAATATCCCTACTTTTAGTTCTCCCTTTTCTAAGTAAATCTTATTTACATCAGTTATTTCGTACTCGCCACGAGCACTTGCTTTTATATTTTTTGCAATTTCAACGACAGAATTATCATAAAAATATAAACCTGGAACTGCAAAATTCGATTTTGGCGATTCAGGCTTTTCTTCAATAGAAATAGCATTTTTATTCTCATCAAATTCCACAACACCATATCTTTCAGGATCAGAAACATGATAAGCGAAAACAACGCCTCCTTCAGGGTTTGCATTATCTTTTAATAATTGGCGAAGACTTGTTCCAAAAAAGATGTTATCTCCCAAAACCAAGGCTACTTTGTCTTTCCCAATGAATTCTTCTCCAATTACAAAAGCTTGTGCTAATCCATTTGGATTTGGTTGCTCTGCATAACTAAACTTACAACCTATTGCACTTCCATCACCTAAAAGCTTCTTGAAATTTGGCAAATCATACGGTGTTGAGATAATTAGAATCTCATTTATTCCTGCCATCATCAATGTTGACAACGGATAATAGATCATTGGCTTATCATAAACAGGCATTAATTGTTTACTCACAGCCAAAGTTAACGGATGCAGTCTTGTCCCAGAACCCCCAGCTAATATTATTCCTTTCATAAATTTTTATTTTGAGTTTTATAATTTTGATTTATGTAAAATCAAAAAACAAATATTTTTTTTAAACTGTCTTTATAATTTGGAACTTTCAAATTATAAACTGTCTTTATTTTTGCTTTATTCAATAATGAAAAATTCGGGCGTTTTGCCGAAGTAGGATATGATGAAGATGGAATACCTATAACATTACATTTATAGTCTCCAAATTCTTTTATAGTTAGTGCAAATTCGTACCAACTAATTTCACCTTCGTTAGAGTAATTGAAAATGCCTGGAATCCATTTTGGAAATTCAACTATACTCATAACAGCTTGTGCTAAATCTGCTGCGTAAGTGGGAGAACCAATTTGGTCGTCTACAACATTTATTTGTTCTCTTTCCTGCATCAATCGTTGCATCGTTTTTACAAAATTATTTCCAAACTTACTATAAACCCAAGAAGTTCGAATAATAATAGAGTTTGGATTTTCTGTCAAACAAGCAATATCACCTGCTAATTTACTTTCTCCATAAATATTTATGGGATTTGTTTTAGCTTCTTCATTTAATGCAACTGAAGATTTTCCATCAAAAACATAATCTGTAGATATATGGATTAATCTAACGTTGTTTTTTGATGAATATTCTGCAATTAATTTTACTGCTAAATGGTTTATCTTAAAAGCTAGCCCCCTTTCTGATTCGGCTTTATCCACAGCGGTATATGCTCCACAATTTAAAATAATATTAGGTTCAATAATTTTTAACTGTGATTCGAGCAATTCTAAATCATCTAATGTAATTTTAGTCCTATCTGCAAAAATCCACTCGTAATTTGGATAAGATTGCGATAAAACTAAAAGCTCAGATCCCAATTGACCATTTGCACCAGTAACTAATATTCTTTTCATTAAAACAAACTATTACAATTTTCAATAAAAGGAAGTACTTGGTCTTTTTCTGAAACAATTGCATTTTTCAAATCCATTCCCCAATCAATATCTAACGATGGATCATCAAATTTTATTCCACCTTCAGATGCTTTATTATAAAACTGATCGCATTTATAAATAACTACAGCTGTTTCACTAATTACAGAAAAACCATGTGCAAAACCGTGCGGGATTAGCAGTTGTTTTTTATTATCTGCAGATAACAATATATTAAACGACTTACCATAAGTGACAGAATCCTTTCTCAAATCTACTACAACATCAATAATTTCACCTTCTATAACTCTTATCAGCTTAGTCTGCGCAAATGGTGGATTTTGATAGTGTAGTCCTCTTAAGGTTCCTTTTTTAGAAAAAGATTGGTTATCCTGTATAAAATCAATCTTAATCCCTAATTCTTCAAATTTACTTTTATTATAAGATTCAAAAAAATAACCTCTCTCATCCCCAAAAACAATTGGTTCAATAATTACCAAATCTTTTATAAATGTCTCTACAATTTTCATATTTTAATTTGATGTTCATTTAAAGAAATTTATAATAACTCCTTTAATTCTGTCTTTATCTTCGTCACTAAGATTTGACCCAGAGGGTAAACATAGTCCTCTTTCAAATAAATCCTCAGCGACTTTATTTCCATAATATGGATATTGTTCAAAAATTGGTTGCAAATGCATTGGCTTCCATAATGGACGACTCTCTATATTTGATTTTTCAAAAGCGAGTCTCAAACTTTCTCTATCTTCTATTGTTTCTAATAACATTGTATTTAGCCAATAATTAGAAAAGTAATCGTCATTTAAAACTTCGAAAAGTTCAGCTTCATCAATTGTATCAAAAATATCTTTATAGAACTTATGATTTTCTCTTTTTTTGTTTATGTTTTCATCAAGAATTTTCATTTGACCAAGACCTATTCCTGCACAAATATTACTCATTCTGTAGTTATAACCTATTTCACTATGCTGATAATGTACCGCTAGATCTTTAGATTGAGTGGCAAAAAAAATTGCTTTTTCTTTTATCTCTTGAGAGTTAGAAATTATTGCTCCTCCACTTGAAGTTGTAATAATCTTATTGCCATTAAAAGACAATACTCCCAAAGAACCGAAAGTTCCACATTTTTTTTTTTTGTAACTACTCCCTAGCGCTTCAGCGCTGTCTTCAATTATTGGAATATTATGCCGATTAGCAATGGCATGAATCTCATTAACTTTATAAGGATTGCCATAAAGATGTACTGCAATAATAGCTTTTGGTTTTCTGCCTTTTTTAATCCTGTCTTTTATTGCTATTTCAAGATTTTCAGGACAAATATTCCATGTGTCAGATTCACTATCAACAAAAATCGGAATTGCACCCTGATACAAAATTGGGTTTGCCGAAGCTGAAAATGTCATAGATTGACAGATTACCTCATCGTCTTTTTTAACTCCTAATAAAATAAGTCCAAGATGGATTGCTGCTGTTCCAGAATTTAATGCTGTTACAAATAATTCTTCGTTATAATAATTTTGAAGCTGAGCCTCAAAATCATCCACATTAGGTCCACCAGAAGTGATCCAGTTATTATGTAATGCTTTAGAAATATATTCCTGCTCAAAGCCACTTTGCTCTGATAATGACAAATAAATTCTTGAATTACTCATTTATCTTCCAATAATCACAAGGATAACGCACATCATCATCTTTCACATTTGCCAGTGGTAACGTCGAGAATGACATTAGTTTTGAATTGGATTCCAAAGATTCAATTGCGTTAGCATAACCCGCAGGTATATGAACTATTTTACTTTCTAGTTCCGAGACTAAGATAGTTTCTATTACTAAATTTTTTGAAGGATTTTCCCAATTATCAATTTTGATAAAATGAATTTTAAAAGATCCTCTTAAACAATAAAAATTTTTAGCATCTAGTTTATGTCCCTGCCATGCTCGAATTGGATTTTCATCAGAGTTACTTATAACATAAAATCTCTCTATATTTTCAAAAGTAAAATCATTTACATATGAAATACTTCCACGATGATCCGAAAAACATCCTCCTGAAATTACTTTGGGAATCATGCCTTTATTTTTAAATTATTTTGATTTAACAAATAAAATTTAGAGGAATAAATGATCAGTAAAGGTATAATGATGATTAAAAACAAAGTTAGATCTTCAATTTTTTGATAAAATGAAACTACAAAAAATGAAACACCTAACTGAACTAAAGCATAAAATAGAGAAACAAGCCTATGTTGAATTTTATACTCATTACTCAAAACCTGATATAAATGTAAACGATGTGCCTCAAATATATTTTGTCTTAAACATAAACGATGAATAATTGTGCTTATAGCATCTACACCATATACTGCCAAAAATAAAAGCCAAATAAGTGAATTTGTAATCAAAATCAATTTTAAAACTAAATATATTACCCAGAAAGCAATGGCAATGCTTCCAACATCGCCAGCAAAACATTTTGCTTTTTTTCTGTAATTAAAAAACAAGAAGATTAAGCTGGCAATCATAGCGTAAATTATAAAATTCTTATCTGTAAAAAGCTGAATTTTGGTATTTACATACAACAATGAGCCCATTACAACCAGCGTATAAAGTCCTGTAATACCATTAATTCCATCCATGAAATTATATGCATTTATTAGACCTATTGCTAAGACATAAGCACTTAAAACTCCCCAAACTGGAAATAATGTAAACAAATCCAGATCATAAAAAATCAATGTAATGGAAATAAAGTGAATTGAAATTCTGATCTTATTTGATAAACTCTGAATATCATCCCAAAAGCTGACCAAACTGACTAAAGTTATTCCTGTAAAGAAAAAATAATTATTCTCTATATGCTGTGCAAAATAAAGCAAAGCAGAAAACCAAAAAATAATCCCACCTCCTCTTAAAGTTATTTCTGTATGAGAACTTCTTTGATTAGGTTTGTCTATTATATTAAAACGATCTGCAACTTTAAAATAAAGCAACATTATGATCATTAAAATAATTCCTAGAATTGTGTATTCCATTATTTTTCTATAAAACTTTTTATTGTTTTTTCAATTCCTGATTGTGCTGTAATAGGAAGCTGTTCAATTCCTATCGCTAATTTTATCTTTTCGTTTGACACTTTATAATTTTCAGTTAGTTTTTGAATGGTTTCTGTATTTAATGGAAATCTTACTAAATCTCCTATTATAGCCAAGTTGTTAATTATAATTTTAGGAACTGCAATTTGTAAATTTTTTTTATTTGAAACTGAGGATAGAATGTTAACAAGCTCATTTGTTGACAAAAATTGATCATCAGCCAAATTATAAATACCAGATTCTACATTTTCCTTTTCGACGATTTCCTTTATGATAAAACACAGGTTTGCAATACTCAAAAAAGACCTTTGATTATCGAAAGCCGCTAAAGGCCATGGTAAACCTTTTTCTACCAATTTATATAATAAATTTAGATTGCCTTTATTTCCTGGACCGTGAATCATACAAGGTCTTAAAATATAGACTTGTTTTCCTTGAGGTAATTTTTTACTTAAAATATACTTCTCTGCTTGATTCTTGGCAATACCATAATGCGTTTTAGGATCTGAAACAAAATTCTCTGTTAAAATACCATCAACTTTATCGGCTACAGCTTTAACAGTGCTCATAAAAATAAAAATCCTAGCATCTGAATTTAAAAAACCATCAAATAATTGTTTCGTTAATTCATAATTAGCTTCATAATAATCACTAGGTGATGAAACTTTTTTTAAATCATGCGCTTTCCCCGCCAAATGTATCAAGACATCAGTTTTGATTTCAAATTTCTGATCACTTAAATAACGAACACTTAGCGATTCTACTTCATAAGTATTTTCTAAATAATTTTTAAGATTAGAACCAACAAAACCAGACATCCCAGTAATCGTCACTTTTTTATTTGGTAAAGTAACTATCATTATCTTGCCATTTTATAATAAACAAATTTAAACATAAAAAAAGGAAGTAATCTAATTGGTATCTTTAAGAAAACTACCTTGAAAAAATCGTAGTAATTAAAAAAATTCATTTTTAAAAATTTTTTATATAAACTAAATTCATTTTTAGCATATGTTATTCCCCATCTTCTTTTTATCGTCTCCGATCTATTTTCTCCAAGTCTGAACCATAGAATTTCATCGGGAACATTTCCAAATTTAAATTTATTTAAATATGCTCTCACAAAGAAATCATAATCTTCAGGAAATATTGAAGCGTCATATCCTTCTAAAACATCAAAAACTTTTTTCTTGAATAATATTGTTGGATGGGAAAAGGGAGAACGAAATTTCAATAATTTTATCATTTCTAAATGTTCACAGGGAACGATTCTTTTCGATATGATATCATTAACATCTTTTCCAAATTCTATTATTTGTCCTCCGATAATATCCAAATCGTATTCATACATAGCTTTTATTTGTTTTTCGAATCGATCATTAAAACAAATATCATCTGAATCCATTCTTGCTATTAAAGGAAAATTAGCACTTCTAATTCCAACATTCAGAGCATTAGCAAGTCCTTTATTTTCGTTTAATCTTATTATTTTTATAATATCATTTTGAGAATAAAAGTCCAACTGAGAATTTATGTCGCTGCTAACTTGCCCATCTACAACAATAATTACTTCTTCTGGCAAATATGTTTGATTTAACAAACTAGAAACAGCCACAGAAAAATGATCAGGATTATCATTTTTATAAACTGACATCACAACAGTTATTTTTTCAAATATCATTTTTTTTTAATTTTCATCATTTTTTAAACAGTCAATAAATACTTCATTTCAAAGACATTCATCTAATCTTACTTACCAATCTTTACCAGTAAAAATAATAACTATTCACATAGAAGTAAAAAAAGACTCGTACTAAATAAAGCATTAATAAGGCTACTTTGAAAACCCTTCCCCCAGCTGTTACCATTAAACTGCCTAATAACACTGGTTCAAATACAAAATAAAACAACGATACACGACCAGATAAAGCCGCAATAGGAGATGTAAACAATGAAACTAAAAGTGTCACCATTCCAATTTTTATTAATCGATTACGATTTTCTTTACTATATGTAAAAATAAGTATTAATAGAATTAAACTAAAAATCACATACAGTAAAGAAACCAATGAAATACGTTCGACATATTCACCAGAATCTACATAATAATTAAATCTTGTTAATGAAACTAAATAATCAAACTGCTGAAAAGCAAAATAAGCAAAAAACAGCAAAAGAATTAATGTTAAAAAAGGTCTTAATCTATTTAATACAAAAAAAGAGTCTGCTACTTTTCCAGCTATTAAACTTATAAACCCTATTAAAACTCCTCCATAGTGAAATGAAGAAGCTACTACTGTCGTCAAAAATTTCAAAATTGGTTTAGAAATTGAGACTGCACTGTAAACAATTACTAGCGAAACCAACGCATACCGCACTTGAGTGCCATAAAAAAACTGACTCATTCCTATTATTGATGGTAATGCTAGAACTACCTGCATTATAGTTTTATAAATCAATGCAAAAAAAATCAATTCAAGTATCGATATTGAAAACCAAAATAGAAAGAAATCAAAATCAAGAATTTCCCTGCAAAAATAAGAATACCATTCATATAAAGGTTCATACGCAAAATAACCATACGTGTAATCTGGAAAATAATTTCCATAATCAGCATTATATTCAAATGGAAAATTTATAAAGTATAAAATAGGCATAAAAATGAACAGCCTGAACAAATATGGCAACTCTAATGAAAAAAAACGCAGACTTTTAATCATTATGAGAAAATCTTAACTTTAAATAACAATAGTTTGATGTTCAATTTAATGATTTCAAAAAAATCAGCTTTAAAAAAAAAGGATTTTAGATATAAAAATAATTCTTTATAAAAACCTTTAAGATCTTTCGAAATTATTTTACTTTCTAAAACTTGACGAAGTTTTCCTTTAGGATTCAAAAGTTCCTCATTAGAAAATTTCAAATTTTCACTTGAAAAAAAAGTAATTATTTCAGGATCTTCCCAGTAAAAATTTTTGATTCTAGATTCATACTTAGTAAAAATGCTTTTTACAATTTTATGGGAAAAAATGAATGACGGATTGCTGTCCTTGCTTAATGTAAGTGAGCTCGCAATACGACGATAATTGTATAGAGGCTTTGGTAAACAAAAATATTTGAAAGTTGTGGTGCATCTTAAAAGCCATTCGAAATCCTCTGAACCAATTCTATCAAATAAAGGATTATACAATCCTGAAACTTCTAAAACATTTGTTCTAAATAAAACCGAACTGCCACAAAAATTAAAATTATTAAGAGATACAGTTTGTGGGTATTTAACTTTTCTTATAGGCTTTGAATCCTTATCTATTAACATGCAATAGCTGCCTACTAGATCATAATCTGAGTTCTTTTCTAAAAAATCAAGTTGCACAGAAAATCGTTCGTTGTCGCAAGTATCATCCGCATCCCAAAAGGCACAATATTCAGTTTTTACTAAAGAAAGTAAAACATTTGTAGACTTTAAATAACCTAAATTTTTTTCATTTCTGATAATTTCAAATCTATCATCTAATTTTGTTATTTGCTTTACAATTTTGTAAGAATTATCAACTGAATAGTCATCTAATATAATAACATTGAATTTTTTATACGTTTGATTAAAAATTGACTTTATAGTTTCTTCAATAAATTTTTCAGCATTATACATTGGTATAATGACTGTTAAATTATTTGCCATAATTGATTGCTTTTTTATATTCATTTACTAACTGTCCACTTATTGTTTTCCAACTAAAATTATCAATTAAAAACGATCTCGATGACTTAAAACCACTATTTTCTGATTGAACAAAAAAATTAATCAACATGTTTTTCACACTATCTGAATTTGATAGACAACTAATTCCAAAACCATTTTTATCTATTAATTCAGCCATATTTGTTCCTTTTGATACAAGACAAGGAGTATCTAAACTTAAAGCTTCTAAAACAGTAATAGGTAAACCTTCGTATCTAGAAGTTAAAATATACGCGGATGCATGTGATAAAAAATTAATTTTATCATTAGAATTAGTTACTGGTCCGCGAACACATATTAAGTCACTCAAATTATTTTTAGCAACGAAATCGTTAATAAAATTTAATGATACATTGGAGGGGTCATAACCATGCATAATGATCGTGTATCCTCGATTTCTAAATTCATCTTGTATCAACTTTATTGCATCTAAAAGTATATCTATCCCTTTATGGTTAATATCATAACGTCCCAGATAGGCAATATATTTCTGTCTTTCTTTTTTGTCTATATCATAGTCAATATCGATACCATTTGGCACTATAAAACTTCTCGAATAAAATTTATAGCTATTCTCTTTTTCATTTTCATTAAGAAAATGAACAGCCGCTGCTTTAAAAATTAATTTCTTTAAAAACAATTTCATTACCAGTTTCTTCTTTATTTTAGATTTTTCAAAAGAAGAAATAGTTAACCCCGAATGAGGGAAAATTATATATGGTTTGTTCTTGAATAAACAATAAAAAATTAAAGACCAAGACTTAATAGAAAAAATACTATGAAATATTATGACATCATTTAAATTAATTGCATCGAACGCTATTTTATATGAAAAATTATTTAAGTTAATTTGATCAACGTTAATCTTATCAAGCGCATTTTGATGTAATAAAATCTTTTCAACTACATAGTCGATTCCATTTGTATTAGAACCAATTAAATTTGCTATATGAAGTACTTTCATTAATACAATCTTTTTAATAATAAAATTTTAGCACAACACATTAACAAATTATTTTATTATATGTCATAAAAATTATTTTAGAATAAATACGGTATGGCATTCTTAAAATATTATAAATAATTTTAACACTACTATTAGATGGTTTTTCATTAAACTTAAAAAAGTAGTCCATTAGTTGGTAATGAGAATCAAAAATTATTTTTTCACAAAAATTTATATTCTCACGAATGTATTTTTCATAAATACTCTTTTGAACTGTGTAAAAAGGATTAATGAAAAACTTATTTTCATTTCCACTATAAACTGATTTTTCATGGATTCTATAAAGTACAGTTTCTTTATTAAGAAAGTAAAATTTTTTTCCATTAAGAGTAAGTTTTAACCAGAATGGCCAATCCTCACACAATTTTATAGATTCATCTAAATAGTCAAGATTTTCCAAAAGTATTTTTTTCATAAATACTGATGGAGCCAATACCATAGTTGAGAATCTAAGTAATTTAAATTGGGTTTTTGAAGACATTTGTTGATGAAGTGTTTTCGGACACTTCTCAGCACTAATTTTTTCTATTTCTTCACCCTTGTGAACCATTCTAACTACCTTGGCATGAATAATCTCACACTCTTTATTTTGCTCCGCAAATTGAACATAATTTTTAATAGCATCTGGCAATAATATATCATCTCCCGCGATTATTTTAATCCACTGTCCTTTTGCAGCATGAATTCCTCTATTGCAATTAGCAGGAATTCCAGAATTGTTTGCAGTAATAATTATTCTTGAATTAATAAATTCCTTACTATTTTCATCTAGCCATTTGTTACATATCTCAATTGTATTATCTTTTGACTTGTCATCAGTAATGATTAATTCTATATTCTTGTAGGTTTGTTTTTTAATACTCTCCAACGTTTCCAAAACATAATCTGCAGAGTTGTATGTAATAACTACTACACTAACTATAATATCATTCATTGTTATTCTAAAATTTACAAAATAGATGTTGTTTCAATATTTGAGAAGAAATTGTAAATGTATAAGAACACTTTTTAGAAAAACTTAATCTATGCGAACTCAATAATTTTATCTTCTTCTTAATTTAGTTTTTATAATGTTTTTAATGTCTAACTTTCCATTTAACTGCTTGTAAGAATAAACCATATTTGCGACTAATATTAAAATTCCAATTATATAGGATAAATAACTATCCAATATAAAAAAAGCCAAAAAACTTGAAAGAATAAAGAAAAAATTAAAAATAAAAAATTTTAATGTTTCTTTTTGAACGCGAAAATTATACAATCTAAATGTTACTATTGAAATCACTAATGTATAAACTACATATATAATTAAAAAACCATAACCAAATCCATCTACACCCCAAAAGTAATAACTTATTAGTGTTGCAATTAAATGTAAAGATGCACCAAAACCTGCCTCTAAAAACAAATAAGTTCGTTTATCATTTTTTGCAAAAGAAATGTACCCTAGACAATATGAAAAAAGTTGAAAAAAAGATCCCAAAGCTATAAATCTTATAAAAGTTACAATTGGCATAAATTCTTTTGTTAGAAGAACTCTTATCAGAAGGGGTGCAGTAATAATCATAATAATAAGAATGGGAGTAGCTAATAATAAAACTACTTCCGCTTGATCATTTACCACTTTGTTTAATTTCTCTACATTATTATGACATGTTGATAGTCTTGGAAAATAATCTGCACTTAGAGCGGTTAGAATGAAACCTACATATTGTCCAGAAATAGAAGTAGCAGCAGTATATAAGCCAACATCGTTAACATTTCCAATTCGGCTTATACCAATACTAATTAAATACTTAACTACCATCCCAACTAATATTGAAACCATAAGCATTATTCCTAGTTTAATCATATCCTTACTCTCAACTAAGAGTTCTGATCTTTGGACATTTGCTTTTTGAAGTTTTATTTTTCTAAAATAATAGAGTGAAGTAAAGTAAACAATCAGAGATGTGATTATCAAAGTAGGAACGATACCTTTTTCGCGATAAAAATATATTAATGGAAAAGATATTATTAAACCAGAGATGGATCCAACAAGACCTGATTTTAAAATAAAGTCTATCTTTCTAATACCGCGAAATATTGTCTGTTGACCTTTAGTTATAGTTGTAAAAAAGACATATAGTGATAAAAAAACAAATGATAAAGTATAATTATTACTTCCAAAAGACCATAAACTTAAAAAATTAGAACATAAAATTGTAAAAATAGCTCCTAAAATCCCAGTCCACAAAAAAAGCTTTCTTACAATTGTAACCGTTCTAATGACTTTAGATTCATTTTCTACATCCTCAGAAATACTTCTTACCGCACTAAATTCTAGTCCTAAATCATTAACAGTAGTAATCATATTTAGACTATTAAGTAAAATATTATAAACTCCTAATCCGGCAGGACCTAAAAACATTGCCAAAAATTTACCTTTTAGCGCTGAAATTAATATAGTTATGGATTGTAACCCTCCGAAAGCAACAGTATTTTTAAAAACACTTTTATACTCTTTGTTATCTTCTTTAATCATAAATAATATTTAGAAAAATTTTGATATAAATTCGCTTTTATTATGAAAATACTTAAAATTTTCCCTCAGCCATTGTTCTGGTTTATCCCACCATTTTAAAACTAATAATTGATTAATTTCATCACTATTAAATCTTTGACGTATTAATTTTGCAGGAGTTCCTCCCACAATTGTATAAGGCTCAACATCTTTATTTACAAAAGATCCTGTCGCTATAATAGCTCCATCTCCAATTGTAACTCCACACATTATCATAGAATAAGCTCCTATCCATACATCATTTCCAACAATCGTTTCTTTCATTTCTTCAAAATATGTATCATCAGAAAATGTAACACCACATTGAGCATTTGGCGAATAAAAAACTGGACTAGTAGAAATAAAATCTATTGGATGATTACCTGCACCTATTATACTATAATCTCCAATTGAACAAAATTTTCCAATACGAGCATTCATTACACTATTGAATCCTGCAAAATAGGTATAAGACTGAATAATTGATTTGTAGAAATAAGAATGTTGCGATATTTTTACAAAATCATTAATTTCACATTTATCAATTGTAGCACTAGAACTAATTTTTTTCTTAGGTAATGGAATAAAGGTTCTGTAAATTTTTCTTAAAATACTTTTCATGCTTACTAACTTGTTTGAGACAATCTGAGTTATTCGTCCCTGCTTATAAAATTATACTTCTTCACTTCAGCTTCAGAAACTTTAAGACCAATGAATTCGCTATAATTAATTCTTTTATTTATGTTCCAAAGATCCAATAATTCCTCTAGTGAGTAATGACCTAAAATATTATTATAACCTTCTGTTTGTGTTAGATTAGTATGTACACAAGGAGTAGCAACATTTTCAAGACAAATGCCACCTCGCATAGTAAAATATGGTAGAAACTGTTGTAAATTATGTTCCAGAGAATTTGGGGCTTTAAATTTTGTAGCTTTTATCATAGCTGTAATTTCTAATCTAGAAAACATATAACCAGATACCCCAATTGGGTAAGTCCAATCAGAAAATTCACTAATCTCATTCCATTTAAATTGATATAAATTTTCTGAAATTTTATTAAAAGAAGGAACTTCAAGTTTTTTAGCTAAAACCGTACTATAATTTAGATCTTTACCTCTAGACAGACAAACAATATTATTTAAGGGATCTATGTTTTTTAACCAACTGTAGTCTATTTTCTGAGAAAAAAGCATGTCATCAACGTAAAAAATAAGACGATCCTCAGAAGATTTTTCTAAGGCATCAATTAGATTAACTCTGAAATTTGTTTCCTGAATAAATTCTACTGGAAAATTTTCATAAATTTTTTGCAGATCTATATAAGATTTTTCATGCGCCTCATTACTGACATGAAACAATACTTTTATTTCAGAGTAATTTTCAACATTCTCAAAATAACTAGCCAAGAAACCATCAAGCTGCATAGCCCTATCTTTAGAAAAAATAATAGAAATTATCTTATCATTTTTAGGAGTGAAAACATATTTCATTTGATCATAAAGATTCACTTTTGGATCTTCGCCTATAAGTTTTCTTTGAAAACCCTTTTTATCTAAGAAATTTAAAATTCTCTTCTTAATATATTTTTTCATTTATAATAATTTACTGAAAGTTATTAAGTACCTTTATAATATGCTCAACTTCTTCATCTTTCATTACAGGACTTATAGGCAAGCTAAGAACCTCTTCGTGAATCTGTTCAGTTATAGGGAAACTCAAATGATTATATTCGCTATAAGCTGCTTGCTTATGTGGAGGAATAGGATAGTGTATTAAAGTCTGAATGCCATTATCAGCAAGATAATTCTGGATTTTTTCTCTATCATTTGTTCTTATAACAAATAGATGCCATACATGTTCTTCTTCATTTTTAGGCATTTCAGGAAGATGAATGTTAGAATTTTTTATAGACGTAATATATTTTTTTGCTATCTCCTTTCTTATATCATTTTCTTGATCTATATATTTTAGTTTCACATCTAAAACTGCCGCATGTATCTCATCTAATCGTGAATTTAAACCTTGGTAAATATTGATGTATTTCTGGTTAGATCCATAATTTGCCAATGCACGAATTGTTTTCGCTAAAGTTTCATCATTTGTCGTTATCGCTCCCGCATCTCCTAAAGCTCCTAAATTCTTGCCTGGATAAAAGCTGAAACCTGCAGCATCACCTAAATTCCCAGCTTCTTTGTCTTTCCATTTTGCACCTATTGATTGTGCATTATCTTCAATAATTTTAAGGTTGTTTTTCTGTGCCAGATCTATCAATTGCTCAGAAAAAATTACTCTGCCATATAAGTGAACAATTAGAATTCCCCTTGTCTTTTCATTTAGTTTTTCTTCAATTTTCGAAATATCAATATTATAAGTATTAATATCTGGCTCAACAAAGATTGGTACTAAGCCATTATCTGAAATTGCTAAAACTGATGCTATATAGGTATTTGCAGGAACTATAATTTCATCTCCTTTTTTCATTATTCCCAATTCTATATATGCTCTTAAGATTAATCTCAAAGCATCTAGTCCATTAGCTACTCCAATAGCATGATCTACACCTATATATTTTGCAAGGTTTGATTCAAATGCTTTCACTTCATTTCCTAACAAATACCAGCCTGAACGAAAAGTGTTAAGCAATCTTTCTTCTATCTCATTCTGATGAGTTAGATTTATCTTTTGTAAATCAAGAAATTTAATCATTATTATTATCTTATTTTATAAATAGGTAATTATTCCTTTTTCGTCTATAGTTCCCTTTTGTTTAGCTGGGTTTCCAAACCATACAGTAAATGGAGGTACTTCTTTAGTAACCACGCTTCCGGCACCAATTAGTGAATAAGCTCCTATTATATTACCCGCAATTATGGTTGAATTAGCTCCTACTGAAGCCCCTTTTTGTACTATAGTTCTCTCAAAAACTTCAGGATATTGTTTTGAACGAGGTATTAGGTCATTTGTAAAAGTAACATTAGGACCAATAAAAACATGATCTTCTAAAGTCACCCCATCCCAAATTTGAACTCCTGGCTTAATGGTTACAAAATTTCCAATTTTTACATCATTTTCAATAAATACCTGACAATTGATATTACAATCGTCTCCAATAATAGCGTTTTTTAGTATTACGCAATATTGCCAAATCATCGTGTTTTTACCAATATTTTGTGATTGAACATCTGCGAGTGGATGAATTTTAGTCATCTTTCCTGTAATTTAAAAAATCCTCATAATTCCTAAAATAGTCTTCTTCATTGTAAACGTGTGAAGCTAAAACCAAACAGATTGCTCCTGAAGAAAAATTAATCTCAGAAGCCCAAATTCCTGGAGGGATATGCAATCCTATATTAGGTCTGTTTAAAAAAACCTGTCTTTTATATTTACCATCATCCAGGCTTACTTCAAAACTTCCACTTGCTGCCAATAAAAATTGATGGCATTCTTTATGAGCATGAGCTCCTCTGCTTTCCCCCCCTGCAATATCATATAAGTAAAAAACTCTTTTTACATCAAATGGAAAATTAGAGTTTTCAACTACTGTTAAATTCCCCTCTTCAAAATTAATTTTACCTAAATCAATTACTGAACATTCAAAAACCGATAGATTACCCATTCTTCATAATTTTAAATTCTTCAAAATCTCTTACATAATCCCCTTCATTATATAATTTATCAGAAACAATCAATGCTAATGAATTGGTAGAAAAATTTTCGATACTTCTCCAATACATGTTTGGAATATACAAGCCTTTATAAGATCGGTTAAGAGAGAACCTTTCCTCTTTCTGTCCGTCATTTAAAACGACATCAAAACTTCCAGAAAGTGCTATAATAAATTCCTGTTGTTGTTTGAAAGCATGACTGCCACGAACTTGCCCACCAGGTACATCATATATCCAATAAGTTCTTAGTATCTCAAAAGGTAATTGATTGGGATATTCAAAAAAAGATAAATTTCCCCTTTTATCTAAAATTTTTGGAAGATTAATGATTATAGGTCTATCCATATTATAATAATTTTAAATCACTTTCGATCATCTCTTTCACAAGAGCCTGTAAATCATATTGAGGCTTCCATCCTAGTTTTGTTTTAGATTTTGTTGGATCACCAATTAAAAGATCAACCTCCGTGGGACGATAATATTCCGGATCTACCGATACAACTTTTTTTCCAATCTCTAATTGATACAGAGGATTCTCACAAGAAACTACTTTTCCTATTTCATTTTCATTTTTGCCTTCAAATGTTAATTCAATACCAACTTCTTTAAATGCCATACTTACAAAATCACGAACAGAAGTTGTTACTCCCGTAGCAATAACAAAATCTTCAGGTTTTTCCTGTTGAAGAATTCTCCACATTGCTTCTACGTAATCTTTTGCATGTCCCCAATCTCTAAGAGCATTTAAATTCCCTAAGTATAGACAATCTTGCTTTCCTCTTGCAATTGCTGCAGTTGCCATAGTGATTTTACGTGTAACGAAAGTTTCTCCTCTTCTTGGAGATTCATGATTAAATAATATACCATTGCAAGCAAACATATTATATGCTTCACGATAATTTTTAGTAATCCAAAAACCATAAATCTTTGCTGCGCCATAAGGAGAACGTGGATAAAACGGAGAATTTTCATCATAAAATCCTTTTTCATTTTTGTTCTCTGGGAGACCTCCATATAGTTCAGATGTTGAGGCCTGATAAATTCTTGTTTTTTTCTCTAATCCCAAAATACGAACTGCCTCTAAAATTCTTAATGTTCCAATGCCATCAACATTGGCAACATATTCAGGTGAGTCAAAAGAAACTTTAACATGAGACATTGCTCCCAGATTATAGATTTCATCGGGCTGTACTTCTTGTATAATTCTAATAATATTAGTAGAATCTGTCAAATCACCATAATGCAACTTAAAGTTCACATTTGACTCGTGTTGATCTTGGTATAAATGATCAATTCGTTGGGTATTAAATGATGATGCTCTACGTTTCACACCATGTACCATGTATCCCTTTTCTAACAAAAGTTCAGCTAAGTATGATCCATCTTGACCTGTTATACCTGTAATTAAAGCTATTTTCATATTATGTAATCAATGAGTTTCTTTTAAATCGTTACTTTTTTAATATTGTCAATATTTTCTAAAAACCAATCATAAGTTTTTTTAATACCCTCTTCAAACTTGACTTGATGCTGCCATCCCAATGCATGCATTTTAGAAACATCCATTAATTTACGAGGAGTTCCGTCAGGTTTTGTTGTATCCCAAATAATATCTCCTTTGTAGCCTACAATTTTTTGGATAATTTCTGCCAAGTCCTTTATTGTTAAATCTACACCCGTTCCCACATTATATAAACTGTCAGGCAATCTATTTTCTAAGGCAAAGACAACAGCCTCTGCCATATCATCCACAAATAAAAATTCACGCATTGGCGTTCCGGTACCCCATAATGTCACAGATTGATGATTATTTAATTTTGCCTCATGAAATTTTCGAATCATTGCCGGTAAAACATGTGAAGTATTCAAATCAAAATTATCATGCGTTCCATACAAATTTGTCGGCATTAGACTAACATAATCTTTTGAAAACTGTTTTCTGATAGCTTCACAAACTTTTATACCTGCAATTTTAGCTATTGCATACCATTCATTTGTCGGTTCAAGAGTATCTGTCAGTAAATATTCTTCTTTCAAAGGTTGCAAAGCTAACTTAGGATAAATACAGGAGCTTCCTAAAAAAATAAATTTTTCGATTCCAGATTTAAGAGCCGAGTCCATAAGATTATTTTGAATCTGCAAATTCTCCATAATAAATTGATATGGATAGTTATTATTTGCTAATATTCCTCCTACTCTTGCGGCGGCATCGATTACAACGTCAGGTTTTTCACTATTTAAAAAAGTCACAACATCCTGATAGTTTCTTAAATCTAATTCAGCACTAGATCTGCCGATAAGATTTTGATATCCTTTTGCCTCTAAAGATCGCCAAATAGCACTTCCTACCATCCCTTTGTGGCCTGCAATATAAATTTTAATATCAGTATTCATATTTATTTTTTTTCTGGAATATCCTAAAGTTTATACTTAAAAATCTCGCTAAAAGCTTAATTTTATTTTAATTGCGAATTTCAAGTTCACAATACAGTTATGAAACTTATAATATTCTATTTAATTTTTTCCATTTCTTTTTGATGTACTTCTTGCCTTAATCCTGAACTAGAAAATCTGTGATCTCTAGTGTTAAAATATAACTCAATACCTTTAGCTTCACAATACGCTCTACCTGTAAAATTTTGTTCTTTATATTCATCACCAACAATTCTTACATCAATTTTAAATGAACGTAATATATCTTCTAAATCTTGCTCTGTAGCATAAGGAACAATTTCATCAACAAATTTACATCCTTTTAATTGTATGTAACGTTCTACTATAGTCTGTGCTGGTCGATTTTTTTCAGGACGATCTAAAGTAGGGTCAGTCTGCAGTCCAACTATTAAATAATCACATTGTCTTTTAGCTTCTTCTAACATTTTTATATGCCCTGCATGTAACAAATCAAAAGCACTAAAAGTAATTCCAACTTTCATCATTTATTATAATTAATTAATACTCTTATTTTAGCAAAGAATCAACTTTAAAGTTCTTTCAACAATTTCCTCACGCTTAATAGTAAGACCGTTAAAAAAACCATAAGAAAACCTCCTATTAAAATTCCTTTTAGCTTTCCAAATCTTTCTTTTGGTAATGGCAAAATTGGACTATCAATGACCTGGATTAAAGGAGTTTCTTTTCTTAATGTGACTTTTGCCAATTCGCTTTGTTTAACCAATTCAGTTAAGATTGCTGTATTTGCCTGTACATCTACCTGTCTTCTAGCTGATGGAGCCCTACGAACATTTAAAGCTGGATTAAGATTAAATGTATTGTCATTAGCAACGGCAACTCCTGTAATTGCTCCATTTAACTCTGAACGAACAGAATCAACTTGGCGTTCAAGAATTTGCATATTCATTCGTGCTTTTTTGCTCTTAGTATTGATGTAAAATTTACTAACCTGATCAGCAAGAGCTTGACAAAAATAAAGAGAAAATAGTTCGTCATTTGAAGATACATCCATTGATATGATAGCAATTTTTTTATCCTTTTGTGCTACAGATAGCGAACTCTTAGATAGGTTCTGATAAATGTTTCCCAGTATACTATCATGTACTCGTGTGAAATATTTTCTATCACTGTTAGGCAGGAAGACTATATTTTTAAATCTTGGATTATTATCCCAATTTTTTCTCCATTTATTATTTTGAATATACATTTCCGCTAGAGAAACAATTTTTCCGTGATAATTAACGGGACTCAGTAAGGTTTTTTCTACCATCGAGCGAGATTTAAAAAGCTCGGTCAAATTAGAACCGGAAAATATACTTCCCCCTCCACCTCCAAGATCAATTCCGAATGAACTTGCAAGACCTAAGGCTCCTCCCAGCCCAGTTCCGGTTTTCTCATCTTCTAATGCAAAAGTTAATGTTGCAGTATAGATCGGTTTTTTTATTAATGAATAAGTTAATCCTAAAATCGCTCCAACTACTCCAACTATAACTATTATCTTCCATTGAGAAACGAGATAGTTTTTCCATTCAATTATCTTCTTTATTAGTTCTTTTAACGAAACTTCATCGCTATCAACAGGTTTTTCAATAAGTTTATTATCCATTTAAATATATTATTTAAAAGCAGTTACAATCAATAATGCTAAACTAGAAATTACACTTCCAATGCCAACCCATTCACCAGCACTCATCTTTTTTCTTTCAGGTTTTTCAGGAACTACTATTTGTGAATCTGGCTGCACTTTAGGATAAGATCTGAAAAATAAAAAAGAAGTAGTAACATCTGCTTTACCATTAGGATAAATTATATATGCCTTCCTCTTCCATCCTTTACTATCAACACCGCCAACTGCATTAATATAATACTTAAAACCTTTACCATTTCTATAAGGAATCTCTGAAGTTAGCAAAACATTTCCAGTAACTTTAACACCCTCGTTATAAACTGCAACTTCAATTTCATCTCCTGGAAATAACGTAACATTAGAAAAGTGATTTTTATCTTTTACAATTTTTTCCCAGTTTACTGGAATAGTTGCAAATTTCAAATCTTCCTTTAATTTTTTTGCTAACTTGCCTTTGACACTATCGTTTTTAGAAATGTTTAAATCAATTCTTTCTAAAGTCTCAATTTGTTCCTCATTAATGGGTCTTTTAATCTTCATTCCATCAAGATTAGCAATAGAGGTTAATCCGCCAGCTCTCATCACAACATTATAGACAGTCTCTTTTTTGTTTGCTAAAACATATTTACCTGGATACCCTACAGCTCCACTGACAGTTACCATTTGAGGCTTCTCGTAGACTGCCATTCTTCTTATATTAATAACATCAAATGGTTTTAAAACAAAATTTTTAATTTGTTCATTATTATCAGCTGTAATCTCAAGCTCAACCAATTCAACACGTTTAGGATCAGCATCATCTATAGCATCTGATTTAACCATTCTAGCAATTTCAACTCTTTTAGATGCCGAACCAGTTAGCCCTCCAACTTGAACCACTAAATCATTTAAAGTTAGATTTTCAAAGTATTCATATTCCCCTGGATTTTTTACTTCTCCATCAATTGTTACTTTATATTCTTCTCTAAAATCTAAAATTGAATAAACTGTAACAATATCCTCTCTTTTTAGTTCTATATCTGCACTTAAATCTCCTGATAAAGCTGCTCCCAAATCCACATTGACTATTTCTGTTGTCAAATCTGTTTTTAACCTAATAATTCTTGCTCTTTTGCTATATGCATCTTCTTTCAATCCTTCTGCTCTGGTAATAAGATCAGAAATTCTCATTCCTTCAGTAAAAGAATAATAATCTGGTCTAAAAACAGCTCCTTCAATTTTAATACGATTTTCGAAACGATTTAATATTCTAGTTATTCTAAAAACATCTCCAGATTGAGGTTGATAGGTTTTAAACTCACTTTCGTTTATATCGTGAACCTTAAATTCTTTTCCTGTTTTTTGGACCACATTTACAGACGCTGTATAGGCAAATTCATTGAATCCTGATGCAAAACCTAATAAATCTGTAAACGTTTCTCCTTTTTTCATTTCGAAAATCCCCGGACGTTTTACTTCTCCATCAATAGTTACTCTCTGCGTGTAAGCTGGAATCCTAATAACATCATTTTCTTTTAAGCTTACGTTGTCTGATTGATCTCCTTTTACTAGAAATCTATAAATGTCTATGTTTTTATAAACTTTGTTATTTCTAATCAATTCAATATTCCTATAACTACCATTTTTCCCAGGTCCACCAGCTAAATGCAATGCATTATAGACTGTAGCTAAAGAAGATATCGAGTAATTCCCAGGTTGTTTTCCTCCAACAACGGTAATTTTTATTGTCCTAATTTTACCTAAACTCACACTTACCTGCGACTGCCCAGATCTAACCGTACTGTAAACTCTTGCTATTGCAGCTTTTATTTTCTGCGTTGCGGCTTCTATTGTCATTCCAGAAACAGTAATCTGTCCTACATATTCAATAGATATTTTTCCTTCTACACTAATTGGAAGGGTTCCGTTATATTCCTGCACTCCATATATTGTAACCTGAAGTTCATCTCCAGGACCTAAAACATAATTCATCGGAGTAGCCATTTTTAAATCTGGTTCAAAGTTTAAAGTTGGATTATCAAATAGCTCTGATCCAAAAATAATAGCATTAGCAGAATCTTTTACTTTAACATTTTTGATTGCATCCTGTTTTCGGCCTGAATCAGATTTTTTTTCAACCCTTTCTATATTTTCAGCTGGATTCGCATTTTTCTTCGCGTATTCATTCAACTTAACCTTTAATTTGTTGAAATTTGCCTGGCTCATCCCTTTAGATAAAGCCATTGGCTCAACCTGGTCAATTGTTGCATTGTTACTTTTTAGCTGTGCACTGATTTTAGCTAGGTCATCATCTGATAAATAATCAACATTAACAGTACTCAAATCTTTAGACTTCATTATATCCTGCGCATTTACTTTTACAGATATTGTAAGTGCAAAAATCAGCAAAAGAACGTATGTTACTTTTTTCATGTATTTATGAATATTGTTTTTTGTAATAATCTTTGTAAGCTCCAGAAGTGACATTTTTTAACCATTCTTGATTATTTAAATACCAGTCTATAGTTTTCTCCAATCCTTCTTCGAAAGTAACAGAAGGTTTCCAACCTAATTGCTTATTAATTTTTGAAGCATCAATTGCATAACGTAAATCATGACCTGGACGATCTTTTACATATGTAATCAAATTTTGAGAACTATTTTCTTCTCTTCCTAATTTTTGATCCATAATCTGGCATAGTAATTTTACTAAATCAATGTTTTTCCATTCATTAAATCCACCAATATTATAAGTTTCATGATTTTTTCCTTCATGAAAAACTAAATCTATAGCAATAGCATGGTCTTCCACAAAAAGCCAGTCTCTTGTATAATTTCCATCTCCATAGACAGGCAATGGTTTATTATTTATAATATTATTTATGAAAAGCGGAATTAATTTTTCAGGAAAATGATACGAACCATAATTATTTGAGCAATTGGTTAAAACATAAGGTAATCCATAAGTCTCACCATAAGCTCTTACAAAATGATCTGAACTTGCTTTAGATGCTGAATAAGGGGAATTTGGATCATAGGAAGTAGTCTCCGTAAACAAACCATCTGCTCCCAATGAGCCATAGACTTCATCGGTACTAATATGGTAAAATCTTTTCCCTTCAAAATTTCCTTTCCATTGATTTTTAGCTGCATTCAATAAATTCATTGTTCCAATAACATTTGTTTTCACAAAAGCCAATGGATCCTCAATAGAACGATCGACATGCGATTCTGCTGCTAAGTGCAAAACACCATCAAAGTTATGAAGAACAAAAAGTTCATTTATAAATTTTTCATCAACAATATCACCTTTCACGAAAGTATAATTCGACTTGTTCTCAATATCTTTTATATTCTCAAGATTCCCTGCATAAGTCAAAGCATCCAAATTAAAAATTTGATATTCTGGATATTTATTAACGAAACGTCTTACTACGTGAGAACCAATAAAACCTGCACCACCAGTTATAAGTATTTTTTTCATTTTTAAATTTCAATTAATTTAACAGATCTGAATTTTGTCTTTCTAATTCGTTATATATATCTTTCACATCTTGTGAATTTTCTTTTTGTAAAATTAGATTAGCTGTTTCGGTGTAAACAAAAATGGTATTTTCTAAACCTAAGAATGTCGTATGTTTTTCACAACCTATAACCATATTACCATTTGCATCAACCGAATGTCCTTTAGAATACAAATATTCATAAACTGATTCAAATGACCCCAAATCGGACCATGAAAAAGAAGCAGGTACCACTTTAATTTTTTTACTTCTTTCCATCACAGCGTAATCTATGCTGATAGAAGGAATTTCCATCGATAAATCTAAATCTAAAAAGCCATCTTCACTTGCTTCCCAGACAATTTTTGCTTTTTCATAAACATCTGGTTGGAATTTCTTTAATTCTTCTAGTAAAATACTTGCTTTAAAACAAAACATTCCACTATTCCATAAGAAATTGCCTTTTGCAATAAATTCTTTGGCTGTAGTTTCGTTAGGTTTTTCACGAAATGAAATTACATTATCTCCTTTTGCTTCTATATATCCATATCCTGTTTCAGGTTTGGTAGGTATAACACCAAAAGTTACAATAAAGCCATCTTTTGCCTTAGAAACAGCTTCCGAAATAGCTTGATTATAATTTTCCATCTCATCAATAATATGATCTGATGGCGTAATAATTAAAATGTCTTCTGGATTTGATGCAAATGCGGCAAAAGCAATAGCTGCTGCTGTATTTCTAGGAGTTGCTTCAATAATATTAATATATGAAGTATTGGTTTTATCCATTACTTTACCACTCAATTGATGATTATCTATATTTCCAACAACCATCACATTATTAGCTAAATGACTATTTCTTTCAACAGTCATTTCAAATAAAGACTTTCCTTCAAATATTTCAAGATATTGTTTAGGTCTGCTTTTTCTGGATAAAGGCCATAAACGACTTCCTACCCCCCCAGTAAGAATTACATGTGTAATAGATTGATCTGAACTCATATTTTAAAAATAAAGAAATTTTATATTAAAGCCTATTATCTGCTAAAGATCCTAAAACTCCTTTTACATCATAAATTAAACTTTTTTCTTTTTGTAAACTTAAAAAATCAATATTGAGAAACTCTGAATGAGCCACACCTAAAACCAAAGCATCAAACTTTTCTTTAGGCAAAACATTAACAGTTTCAAGCTCATATTCTTTCTTAACTTCCTCACTATTTGCTAGGGGATCGAAAATTGTAACTGCTATTCCGTAATCTTTTAAAGCTTTTATAACATCAACAATCTTAGTATTTCTAACATCAGGGCAATTTTCTTTAAAAGTAATTCCAAGCATTAAGAGATTTGCCCCGTTAACAGAAATTCCTTTTTTGATCATTAACTTCACAATTTGTGAAGCCACATATTCTCCCATGCTGTCATTTAAACGTCTTCCCGCTAAAATTATTTCAGGATGATAACCGAATTCTTGCGCCCTTTGTGCTAAATAATAAGGATCGACACCAATACAATGTCCACCAACAAGTCCTGGTTTAAACGGTAGAAAATTCCATTTTGTAGCTGCCGCTGTCAATACTTCTTGAGTATCAATATTCATTAAATTGAATATTTTTGCTAATTCATTTACAAAAGCAATATTGATATCACGTTGTGAATTCTCAATTACTTTAGCAGCTTCAGCAACTTTAATTGTTGGTGCTAAATGCGTTCCTGCTGTAATAACTGACTTGTACAATTCATCTACTTTTAATCCAATTTCTGGAGTAGAGCCAGAGGTAACCTTTAATATTTTTTCAACCGTATGTTCTTTGTCTCCTGGGTTTATTCTTTCTGGAGAATATCCTGCAAAAAAGTCCTCATTAAACTTTAGTCCCGAAACTCTTTCTAATACAGGCACACACTGTTCTTCTGTCACACCTGGATATACCGTTGACTCATACACAACAATATCTCCTTTTTTCAAAACCTTTCCAACCGTCTCACTTGACTTATACAAAGGCGTCAAATCTGGTCTATTGTTTCTATCAACTGGTGTGGGTACAGTAACTATATAAAAATTACAATTTTCAATATCTTTTGCCAAAGTTGTACAGTATAAACCTTTTTCTTCATCTGGATTTTTCACCAAGACTTGCTGCAAAACATCATCTTCAACTTCTAAAGTTGTGTCTGTTCCTGACTTTAAAGAATTGACTCTTGATTCGTTTATATCAAAACCAACTACTGAATATTTCGTTGCAAATAATCGAGCTAAAGGCAGACCTACATAGCCTAGACCAATAACCGCAATTTTAACATTTTTTTTTAATTCCATTTTTTTAATTTATTTAGGTCATTAAAACTCACGGCTCCGCCGTTCCAAGCCCCAATATCTGGTCTCAGCTACCTAAATTAATCATTTTCGGCAAATATAGTATAATAACTCTAGTTATTCAATACGGTTTCCCGTAATCCTTAAAAACAAATTATTAATAAAAAAGCACTCAAGCACAATACCTTATTAATCAGGATGTAAATAATTACTTTATAAAAAAAACAGAAGAAAAAAATCTAAAAAAGACTTTCTCTTCTGTTGTTTTTTATCTAATAACGAAGTTATTTGTATTTTATTTTTAAAACACATCCCAAAGTTTCAAGTACTAAAATGTAATAATTATTAGAAACTTCCCGTACAATTGCACTTTGGTTACTGAATGCTCCAGACTCTAATTTAATTCTATCACCAACTTGAATTGAAGAAACTGTCACATCACTTATATTAGGAGCTTTAAGATTTGTTTTTATAATTTCAATCTCTTCATCTTTTACAATTGCAGGTTTACCTAACCAAAACAAATATCTGACCACGCCTGCAACTTGAAAAACTGAATTTCTTTCAACATCAGTTAATTGTACAAAAACATAGGAATTAAAAAGTGGCACCTCTATCTTTTTCTTTCTGTCTGACCATTGCTTAACCTGAGTGACCAAAGGACAATAACACTCAATTCCAAGCTCTTTGAGTTTATCCGCAACTTTCTTTTCCCATTTCGGTTTTGTATAAACCACGTACCAATTCATCTTTCTACTTATAACGAAGTAAAACCTACTACTTCACATTATTTCATTTTCACATTTTTACTCCAATATAAAACAGCTTAAGAACCTATACCATTGTACACAAAACCAATTGACTCTAAATGTTTCGAATCCAAGATATTTCTCCCATCAAAGATGAAAGCAGGTTTATGCATAGAATCGTAAATCTTTTGCCAATCATAAGTTCTAAACTCATCCCACTCGGTTAAAACCGCAACTGCATGTGCTCCTTTACAAGCTTCGTAAGCATTATTAAAAGTATCTAAAGAATCATTATTTCCTTCTTCGCTTCTTGTTTCCAAATAATTTAAATCAGCCTGCATTTTAACTCTTGAAACCTTTGGATCATAAACTGAAATTTTAGCCTGCTCATTAATTAAATCATCTGCAATATAAATTGCGGCTGACTCTCTAGTATCATTTGTATCTTTTTTGAAAGCCCATCCTAAAAATGCAATTTTCTTATCAGCTACAGTATTATACAAAGTTTGAACAATTTTATTTGAAAACCTTCTTTTTTGATGATCATTCATAATAATAACTTGCTCCCAATAATCTGCTACTTCATTTAATCCATATGACTTTGCAATGTAGACTAAATTTAAAATATCTTTTTGAAAACATGATCCTCCAAATCCAACTGAGGCTTTTAAAAATTTTGGACCAATTCTACTGTCCATTCCAATTGCTCTGGCAACTTCATTGACATCTGCACCAGTTTTCTCACACAATTCAGACATTGCATTTATTGATGAAATTCGCTGTGCTAAAAAAGCGTTTGCAGTAAGTTTAGACAATTCAGAAGACCATACATTGGTTGTCAAAATTTTATCTTTATCTACCCAATTTGCATAAACATCTACTAGCGCATTAATTGCTTCTTGCCCTTCTACAGTAACGTCTCCGCCTATTAATATTCTATCTGGATTCAGTAAATCAGCGACTGCAGTTCCTTCTGCTAAAAATTCAGGGTTGGATAAAATTTGGAATTGAACTCCATTTCCCGTATTATCTAATATACTTTTAATAGCCTCTGCAGTTCTCACTGGTAAAGTTGATTTCTCTACTACAATTTTATTCTGCTTTGCTACTCTTGCAATTTGTCTTGCACACAATTCAATATATTTTAAATCAGCAGCCATTCCTCTCCCTTTTCCATAAGTTTTTGTAGGAGTATTTACTGAGATAAAAATCATTTCTGCTTCATCAATTGCTTTATCAACATCAGTAGAAAAAAATAAATTTCTTCCTCTTGCTTCTGCTACAATTTCAGAAAGTCCAGGCTCATAGATTGGAATATTATCAGGATTTGGGTCATTCCAGTCTGCAATTCTTTGTTCATTTAAATCTACAACTGTAACTTGAATATCTGGACATTTTTGGGCAATAACTGCCATTGTTGGTCCTCCAACGTATCCTGCACCAATGCAGCAAATTTTTGTAATTTTCATTGATCTATTATTATCTTGATCTTAATTTATTTTAAATTATTCCAATACCATCCAACAGCTTCTTTCAATCCATCTTGTAAAGAATATTTTGGATTGTAGCCTAGTATTGATTTTGCTTTTTCTATACTTGATAATGAATGCGGAATATCACCTACTCTATTTTCTCCGTATACAACGTTCACATTTTTTATTTCTGGATCAAATTCAGACAAATACTCTTTTAAATATTTCACTAAATCATTCAATGTGTTTCTATCTCCAAAAGCCGTATTATAAACTGAATTAATAGCTTCAGGGTTTTGAGAAGTCATCGCCAATTCATTCATTTGAATTACATTATCTATATAGGTAAAATCACGAGAATAATTACCATCTCCATTAATTACAGGGCTCTCATGATTCATGAATTGTTTTACAAATTTTGGAATCACTGCCGCATAAGCTCCATTTGGATCTTGCTTTCTTCCAAAAACATTAAAATAACGCAATCCAATTGTTTCTAATCCGTATGTTTTACTGAAAATTTCAGCATACAATTCATTAACATATTTAGTAATTGCATAAGGTGATAACGGCTTACCAATTACTTCTTCTACTTTTGGTAATCCTTGCGAATCTCCATAAGTAGATGAACTCGCCGCATAAACGAAACGTTTTACTTTTGCATCTCGAGCTACTGTAAGCATATTTAAAAAACCTGAAACATTTACATCATTTGTCGTTATAGGATCTTTTATTGAACGTGGAACAGAACCTAAAGCCGCTTGATGCAAAACATAATCTACTCCTTCAACAGCCAAAATACAATCTTCTATATTTCGAATATCGCCTTCAATTAATTTAAAATTGGGATTATTTAAAAAATCATTCAGATTATGACGATGTCCTGTTGAAAAATTATCTAAGCAAACTACTTTGTATCCTAATCCTAAAAAATACTCCGTCAAATTTGAACCTATAAATCCAGCTCCACCAGTAATTAAAATCGTATTTTTTATTGCATTTTCCATTTACAAAAAATTAGCTTTTTCTAAATCTATTTAAAAGTGTCTTCCAGAAACTTAACTTTACTTCTTCTTCATGATAACCATTTGCGTAAGCACCATAACCATATCCATAACCGTAATCTCCGCCATATTTTGCTTTGTTTTCATAACCATTCAAGACAATGCTGACATTAGTAAATTCACCACGTTTTATTCTGTTATTTAACAACGTTATCATATCTTTTTTGGTATAGTTCTGTCTAACTATATACAATATAACGTCCGAAAATTGAACTAATTCCAGGGAGTCTGCAACCAAACCAACTGGAGGCGTATCTAATATAATATAATCATATTTAAGTTTCAATTCATCAATCAATTCTTTCATAGCATCACTTAAAATAAGTTCTGAAGGATTTGGAGGAATTGGCCCAGAAAGAATTACATCTAAATTTGGAATAGAAGTTGAATTGGTAATCTCCTCTAAACTATTTTGTTTAATTAAATAATTAACAACTCCTAGAGGTGTATTTAATTGAAACTCATCTGCCAGTCTTGGTTTTCTTAAATCCAAACCAACAATTACTGTTTTCTTTTCACTTAAAGCAAAAACAGTTGCAATATTTATAGAACAAAATGTTTTCCCTTCACCACTAATTGAAGAAGTAATCATTAATGTTTTAGAACCACTGACTTGTTGTTTTTTATACAAAAACTGAAGAGAGGATCGTACTCCGCGAAAAGCTTCAGAAAGGGCTGATTTAGGCTTATCAAACACTGCTAAATTCAAAGAATCTTTATTCACACCAATTACTCCTAGCAATGGTATTTTTGTTAATTTATTAATATCATCAGCGTTTTGAATAGAATTATTAATAAAGAAAATACCTAAAACAAACAGTAGAGGTATTAAAGTACCTAAAAACAGAGCCATAATATAATTAACAGATGTTTTGGGCCCTATTAAACCTTCTCCTATATCTTTTGCAGGATCAATAAAATGAATGTCTGATAAATTAGATGCTTTTACAATTTCTGCTTCATTTCTTTTTTGAAGAAATGCTGTGTAAATATTATCATTTAAATCATATTTCCTTTTAATTTTCAACAATTCTTGTTGTTCTAAAGGAAGTTTACGAACTGTACTTTCTGCCTCACCAATTTTAGCATTTACCAAAGACAAATCATACAACAATGAAGATTTTGCTGTTGCAATGTTCTCTTGAAGAACGTTCTTTACAGCCTCCATTTGATTGTCAAAATCTTTAAATATTTTTTCACTTTTTACTGCATAAGCCATTTCTGATCTCTGCGTAGAAAGTGCAATTAATTTTGAAACATTTGCAACAATATTAGGGTCTTCAATTCCCGCTACTGAAGGCGCTGGTAACCTTGAATAATCACCATTACTATTTAAATATGATTTTAATGAATTGTAATAAGCAATTTTTCGGGTAACTTGATCTTTTTCAACATCAAAGTTCATTATTTTATCCGAAACTCTAGCACCTCCATCTTCTATTTGAATAATATTCTTATCTTTTTGAAAAGTCTTTAACTCATTACCTGTCTGCTTTAATTGAGACTCCATTGCAACCAAGGTGCTATCAATAAATCGAATAGTATTTGTTGCAAACTGATTTTTACCATCTAATTGTATCTTGATAAGCATTTTTACAGTGGAATTTAAATAATCAACCATTCTGGCCTTATTTGTTCCCTGCATTGATAAATTTAATATTGAACCACTTCCTCTATCAGCTTCTACACTTATCCCTCTGTATCTTGAAACAGTTCCATCAAAATCATTAAACCTCACAAAATATTCTTTCCCTTTGTAAAACCCAGGATTATCATTTATTTGAAGTTTCCAATTCAAAAAAGGAAGACTTACAAGCTCTCCTACTTTGAATTTCTTTATAAAATTTCCAATTTGTACAGTAGTGTTGCTGTAAGAATTAGTGTTGTAAGTAATTAATGAAACTGAATTGCTTTCAAAAGGAATTTCAATTTGGTATACACTTTCAGTCAGAAACTTAATTTTTATCAATGTATTAACTATTTGACCCTTTGTTTTATCAATATCAATATAAAAAGGGACAACTCCATAGGAATCTATTAAATTATATTTTCCTTGTTCTAAATAATCAATATAAAATTGTAGTTTATCTACTACCAATTCATTATGAGATCTTGATTTTAGAATGGTTGAAATTCCGTTTACCTGATCCGACACTCCTCCCCAGTTAAAAACCAAACTTGTGTTAGATGTAAAAAATGGATTGCTCTGTTCCTTAATAGAAACCATAGTCTGCATACCATAAATTTTCTCTTTACGAATATTTACCTGATATGCAATAGTAAAAGCAATAATTAAACTGATTAAGAACCATTTCCAATAACTAGCAATTTTTAACAGAAAACCTTTAAAATCAAAATTGGAATGATTTTCAAAAATGGAAAAATCTTTTATATCTAACATTTTTTAAATCTTTTTAATTTTTTATAATAAGGTAAACTGTTGTTGCTAATGACAGCAGTGTGATAATAGTCCCTATAGATTGTATTCCTGTCTGACCAGTTCCCCATGTTTTCTGCCTTAAAGGCTTTACATAAATATAATCATTCGGCTGTAAATAATAATAAGGAGACTTCATCACATTTACATCTGTTAGGTCTATATCATTCATCTGAACTCCAGTGGGAGCCTGCCGAATTACCGTTACAGCTTTTCTATTTCCAACCGTAGTAATATCTCCAGCATTTGCAATTGCTTCTAAAATCGTGACACTATCTTTAAACAAAGTTTTCGTACCAGTACTTCCTACTTCTCCATTAATAGTATATCTAAACCCAGCTAATTTTACTGTAACAAAAATATTAGCCTCACTCTTAAAATACTCCTCTAATAATTTTTTTTCAATTTTCACCCGAACTTCTTCAAGTGTGTATCCTATAACATTTAATTCTCCCAAAATAGGCATTCGAATATTTCCATGATCATCAACTTTAAAACCATCAAAATATAATGAAGCCTCTGATCTTAAAGCTTGATTATTCTCAGCATTACTTGTATTAAAAATAGAAACCAATTTTGGATCAATTGCTTTCATATTAATACTTAAAACATCATTAACCTGTAATCTATATGGTTTAGATTCTACCGCTGAAATTGTATTTTGTTCGCTCGAAGTACTCTTATCCTGAAGATAAACTAAATCTTTTATCGGAATACATGAAGTAAGTAATACCGAAATTAATAAGAATAGATAAAAGCTTTTTTGTGTCATTAGTTTAATTTTAGCGCAAATATAGCTTTTCCTCTGATGTCTAGAAAAACTAACTATTATTTGGGGTTTAGTTAATTATTTTTAAAAGTTTTTTCAAAAGGAACTCTATGTAGAATACTCCTGCCTAATGTTATTTCGTCAGCATATTCTAATTCATCTCCAACAGATATTCCTCTTGCAATTGTTGAAACTACAATCTGTAAATCAGCAATTTGTTTATAAATGTAAAAATTGGTTGTATCACCTTCCATAGTCGAGCTTAAAGCAAAAATAATTTCAGTTACTTTACCTGATTTAGCTTTTTCTACTAAACTCGAAATATTCAACTGATTTGGCCCAACTCCTTCAATTGGCGAAATTTTCCCACCAAGAACATGATAAATACCTTTAAATTGTCCCGTATTTTCGATTGCCATTACATCACGAATATCTTCGACTACGCATATAGTCTCATGATTTCTGAGAGCATTGGCACATATCTCACAGATTTTGGTATCCGAAATATTATGACAGCTTTCACAAAACTTAATATCTTCACGCATATTCAACAATGCCTGTGATAAAAAAGAAGTTTGTTCCTTTGGCTGTTTCAATAAATGAAGAACCAAACGAAGTGCCGTACGCTTTCCAATACCTGGTAACTGCGACATCTCGTTGACCGCTTTTTCAATTAGTTTTGATGAAAATTCCATGACGACAAAAGTAATACTTTTAATGGTTTGGCTAGCATTTGACATTAAATTCAACTTCAATAAATACAGCAGTACGCAAGATTAATTAATTCAATCCAAATCATTCCTGTTTATAATATTTACACTAGCTAAAAACCCTTTTAATATTGATTGGTAGCCAACAAAACAAGTGTACAAGCAACCTCGCTCTTTATATCATTTAATTCTAATAGTTGATACAGTTCTGGATTTTCGGTTCCGGGATTAAATACAACTCTCTTCGGTTTTGCTTCTATTATATAATTATAATAATCTCTTTGACGAACAGGATTCAAGTATAATGTAATCGTGTCTATATTTTTAACTGGAATGGCCTTGGTCTGAATTTTCACCCCAGCAACTTCACCTGTCTTTTGTCCTATAGCTAAAACAGGATGTCCTTTTCCAACTAACATATTTACCGCTTTATAAGAATAACGTTCTGGATTTGTTGATGCACCTATTACTAATGTTTTTTTACTTTTCATTGTTTTCATTTAGACTGCAAAAGTAATCAAAAAGAACGATTTAATCTTTATGCCTTTGATTCATAATCCCTAACATTAAAAAACATTATCCTAACATAATTTCACTCAAAGACATCAAAAAATAACTACTTTTACTTTATCAACCCCTAAAAACTATATGGAATTATTCATTTACTTATTTGCAGCTTTATTTTCGGTATTAAATCCAATTGGGACAGTACCTATTTTTGTTGGACTAACACAGCATGATTCTCAAAAAGAAAGATCTAGAATTTCCCTTTGGACAGCCATAAACGTTTTTATAATACTATTGGTTTCATACTTTATTGGACAATATGTATTAACCTTTTTCGGAATTAGTATAGATGCACTAAGAATAGCAGGCGGAATCGTGATTGTAAATTCTGGTTTCTCATTGCTTTCTGGAAAATTCAACAAAAAACGAGGTATCAATAAAAAAATTGAAAATGAAGCACAGCAAAGAAATGATATTGCGCTAACACCTTTAGCAATCCCCATGCTTGCCGGTCCAGGGTCAATGTCGCTTTTAATTGCTTTTTATCAAGAACATCACGAACTAAATGAAATCATAATTTCTTCATTAGCGATTCTTGCGATAGCAGTTGCTATTTTTGCAATTTTAAAAAGCGCACATTACTTAGCCAGAATATTAGGAGCTTCTGGAATAGTTGCTATTTCTAGAATTGTCGGTTTTATTGTTATCTCTATTGGTATTCAATATATTGTAAGCGCACTTGTAAATATTATTAAAGGAAATTTTTAAACCAAATCATACTCTAAAAAGAAAGGGACAAAATCAACAAGATTTTATCCCTTTCTTTTTTACTATACATTTTATTTTAACTTCTTGGTAAAAAAACTTCAGCCATCATACATCTTGCACTTCCCCCACCGCAAGCTTCAATAGTATCAAGACTTGAACTTAAAACTTCAGCATGATTCTCTAACTGGGTAATTTGTTTCGGAGTTAAACTCTGATGTGCAGAAGCACTCATTACAATATATCTTTTATCATTTGTCCCGCGAACTTCAAGCATATTTCCAGCAAAATTATTTACTTGGTCTTCTGTAATTAGAATAATTTCTTTTCCATCTTGCTTAAGATTATCCAACACCATTTTGCGTTCTTTTTTATCATCAATAGAATCTGCGCAAATAACAGCAAAAGTTTCTCCTAAACACATCATAACGTTTGTATGATAAATTAACTTACGTTCTCCGTCAACAGTTTGGAAAGCTTCAAAAATTACGGGAGCATAATCAAAATCCTCACAGAATTCTATAAATAATTCTTCATCAGCTCTTGGCGATAAAGCACAATACGCTTTACCGTTTGCTCTATCCAACAACAAACTTCCTGTTCCTTCTAAGAAAATACCATCTTCTTCTGCAGATGTATAATCCATTATATTGGTAATTTCAAATCCCTTTTCTTCCAAAGTATCCAAAATATCTTCACGACGTTCCTGACGACGATTCTCTGCAAACATTGGATATAAAGCTACATCTCCATTTTCATGAAACGAAACCCAATTGTTTGGAAAAATACTGTCTGGTGTATCAGATTCTAAATTATCATCAACAACAGTTACATCAACTCCAACCGCTCTTAATTTTTCAACAAAAGTATCAAACTCTTGCTGTGCTTTTGCATTTACCGTACTTGGCAATAAACCGTCTAATACCTTTTGGTAATAATTATTTACAGCAGTCTGCTCGTTCATTCTGAAAGCTACCGGCCGAATCATTACTATTGCGTTTGTTGTTTGTCTCATTTTTTATGTTTTTTCATTTCAGTTTTCAGGTTTCAAGTTCTGTAAAACTTGAAACCTGAAAACTGAAACAATTATTTAGTCTCTAATTAAAGGCAATGTTGAACATCTTAACAAACCTTCTTGTTTTGCAATTTCAGCATATGGAATTTCTTCTACAGTAAAACCATTTGCACGAAGCCAGTTATTCAATCTCGTAAAGTTCTTCTCTGAAACCACAACATTTTCATCAATTGAAAATACGTTTGAAAACATATTATACATTTCATTTCTTTCGATGTGAAATAAATTTTCTTTTCCAAAAAGATTTACCAAATACAAATAATCTGCTTCTTCTCTAAAACCTCTTTTATAGATAATTCCTTTATCTTTTCCAACTGGCTGAAAACAACAATCCAAGTGTAAAGCATTATCTCTAGCTTCTAATTTCGATTTAACTAAATCAAATTCTTTGACAATTTTGTTTGGAAATAATTCTTTTATATAATTAACGCCATGCATATTGGTTCTCGCTGTAATGTAATCTTTATAATCGCTTCCTTTATAAGTCCCAATAAAAATATGATCATTCCAAAGCATAACATCCCCCCCTTCAATATGAACTTCCTCAGGCGGACGAACTACTTTTAAAGGATCGATTTGATCAATTACATATTGAATTGCATCTAATTCACGCTCACGATCTGGAAGAATATTTGATTTTACAAAAACATCATCAATCACAAACCCTATATCTCTAGCGAAAATCTGATTGTAGTTTTCAATCATTTCAGGGCGATAAACAGTTACATCGTATTTTTGGAAAACAGCATTAAAAGCATCCATTTCAGCAACCATATCTTTTTCTACAGGATAAGTTCCTGCTTTAATATGTTCCAATGATTTAGGATCATAAGCTTCCTCAATTGTTGGAGTTGGCCCATTATGAACAGCAGAACCCAAAACAACAGCACGAAGTCTAGATGTTTCGTTCTTAACATTTAATTGCAACATAACATTATAATATTTTGAGCAAATATAAAAAAAGCTTCACAGTTAAGTGAAGCTTTCGTTTTTTATTTATTAGACTTGAACTCTCTTAAAGGATGTCCTGTATAGATTTGTCTTGGTCTTCCAATTGGCTCCTTGTTTTCACGCATTTCTTTCCACTGTGCGATCCAGCCTGGTAATCTTCCAATAGCAAACATTACAGTAAACATATCTGTTGGAATTCCTAAAGCTCTGTAGATAATTCCTGAGTAGAAATCAACGTTTGGATATAAGTTTCTTGATTTGAAGTATTCATCTTCAAGAGCTGCTTTTTCTAATTTTCTGGCAATATCCAAAATTGGATCTTCAACACCTAAAGTTTCTAACACTTCTGTTGCTGCTTTTTTAATGATTTTAGCTCTTGGGTCAAAATTTTTGTAAACTCTATGTCCGAATCCCATTAAACGGAATGGATCATTTTTATCTTTCGCTTTCGCTAAGAATTTATCAGTATCTCCACCATCTTTATTAATTTCTTCTAACATTTCAAGTACCGCTTGATTTGCACCTCCGTGAAGAGGCCCCCATAACGCAGAAACTCCTGCAGAAACTGAAGCAAATAAACCAGCATGAGAAGAACCTACCATTCTTACTGTAGAAGTAGAACAGTTTTGTTCGTGATCAGCATGAAGAATAAATAATTTATCTAGAGCATTAACAATAACTGGGTTTGCAGCATAAGGCCCTGTAGGCAGTTTAAACATTAATTGCATAAAGCTTTCTACATATCCTTTTGTATTGTCATAATAGTTTAAAGGATACCCCATAGACTTTCTGTAAGTCCAAGTAGCAATCACAAGAAACTTAGCCATTGTTTTACAAATAGCTTCGTACATTTCTTTTTCATTATCAACATTTACTGCTTTTGGGTTAAATGCTGTTAAAGCACTTGTTAAAGCAGACAACACTCCCATTGGGTGAGCAGTTTTTGGAAAACCGTCAATAATATTTTTCATTTCTTCGTTTACCAAAGAATGTTTTCTGATATTATTTTCAAAATCTTCTAACTGTGCAGCAGTTGGTAATTCTCCAAAAATCAAAAGATATGAAACCTCTAAGAAACTAGCTTTTTCTGCTAAGTCTTCGATTGAATATCCTCTGTAACGTAAAATTCCTTCTTCTCCATCTAGGAAAGTGATTTCACTTGTACAAGATCCTGAGTTTTTGTAACCTGGATCAATTGTAATAACACCTGTTAAATCACGTAATTTGTTGATATCGATAGCTGATTCGTTTTCGCTTCCTGTGATTACTGGAAGTTCAATCTTTTTACCATCTATTTCTAATGTAGCTATTTTTGACATAATATATTGGAAATAATTCTTTAAATAATAATTTACCAAATCTAATGAATTTAAGACTAATTAAAAAAAGAATACTGCTATGAATTTGTTAAAACTCCAAAAAAAAACCATTCGTTAGAAAACGAATGGTTTATCTTAATATAACTCTTATGATTATTTAATCTTAAAAGCATTTAAACCAGGAAAATAAGCTGTACTTCCTAATTCTTCTTCAATTCTTAATAATTGGTTGTATTTCGCCATACGATCTGAACGAGAAGCTGAACCAGTTTTAATTTGACCGCAGTTTAACGCTACAGCTAAATCTGCAATTGTATTATCTTCAGTTTCTCCAGAACGGTGAGACATTACAGATGTGTAACCAGCATTTTTAGCCATGTTTACAGCAGCAATTGTTTCTGTTAAAGTACCAATTTGGTTTACTTTTACTAAAATTGAATTAGCAATTCCTTTTTCGATACCAGTTGACAAACGAGCAACATTAGTAACAAATAAATCATCACCTACTAATTGTACTTTATCACCAATTTTCTCAGTTAGAGCTTTCCATCCATCCCAGTCATCTTCATACATACCGTCTTCGATAGAAATAATTGGATATTTAGCGGCAAGCTCAGCTAAGTATTCCGCTTGCTCTTCAGAAGTTCTAATTTTTCCAGTTTCACCTTCAAATTTAGTATAATCGTATTTACCGTCTACATAAAACTCAGAAGCAGCACAGTCAAGAGCGATCATAATTTCGTCACCGAAAGTATAACCAGCTTTTTCAACTGCTAATTTGATTGTATCTAAAGCATCTTCAGTACCACCAGCTAAGTTTGGAGCAAAACCTCCTTCATCACCAACAGCAGTACTTAAGCCTCTATCGTGTAAAACTTTTTTCAAACTGTGGAAAATCTCAGTTCCCATTTGCATAGAATGCGTAAAAGAAGTAGCTTTTACTGGGAAAATCATAAATTCTTGGAACGCGATAGGCGCATCAGAGTGAGAACCACCGTTGATGATATTCATCATTGGAACTGGTAATGTATTAGCAGAAACACCACCCACGTATCTGTATAATGGCAATCCAAGTTCGTTAGCAGCAGCTTTTGCAGCAGCCAAAGAAACTCCTAAAATAGCATTAGCTCCTAATTTAGATTTGTTTGGAGTTCCATCTAAATCAATCATTAATTGGTCAATTGTGTTTTGTTCGAAAACAGAAGTTCCAACTAATTCTTCAGCAATAACAGTATTTACATTGTTCACTGCATTCAAAACACCTTTACCTAGATAAGCTTTACCTCCATCACGTAATTCAACAGCTTCGTGCTCTCCAGTTGATGCTCCAGATGGAACAGCAGCTCTACCTAAAACTCCATTTTCAGTTACTACATCTACTTCAATCGTAGGATTACCTCTAGAATCAAGAATTTGTCTTGCGTGAACTTTAATTATAATACTCATTATTTTTGTTTTTTATTAATAAATTATATTTTTTTTTCGAAATTATAAAAATATTTAATACTGTAAACGCATTTTAGATATTAAACACCTTTATTTATTAACTACATCGTTTTAGGCTTTCGCAGTTTTGATGTTCTCCACAAATTGATCAAATAAATAAGATGAATCGTGTGGTCCAGGACTTGCTTCCGGGTGATATTGAACTGAAAAACAATTCTTATTCTTCATTCTCATCCCCGCTACCGTACCATCATTTAAGTGAACATGTGTTATTTCCAATTCAGGATGATTATCTAACTGCTCCTTTTTAACAGCAAACCCATGGTTTTGAGAAGTGATTTCACCTTTGCCTGTTATGATATTTTTTACTGGATGGTTAATTCCTCTATGTCCGTTAAACATTTTGTAAGTTTCAACGCCATTAGCTAAGCCAATAACCTGGTGTCCCAAACAAATTCCAAAAAGAGGTTTATTATCTGCTAATATATCTTTTGCAACTTGAATAGCTCCAAACAAAGGATCTGGATCTCCAGGCCCATTTGACAAGAAATATCCATCTGGGTTAAATTCAGACATATCTTTATAAGTAGAATTAAAAGGATATACTTTTATATAACAATCTCTTTTGGCAAGATTTCTTAAAATATTCTTCTTAATTCCAAGATCTAAAGCTGAGATTTTATAAGTAGCGTTTTCATCACCAAAGAAATAGGGTTCAGTAGTAGATACTTTTGATGCTAATTCTAATCCTTCCATATTTGGAACATTAGCTAATTCCTTTTTCAAATCTTCAATTGAAGTACCATCTGTACAAATAACAGCATTCATTGCACCATTATCACGAATGTAACTCACAAGCGCACGCGTATCTACATCAGAAATGCATATTAGATTTTGCTTAGCAAAATAATCCTCCAAGCTTTCAGAAGCATTTGTTCTAGAATAATTAAAACTGAAGTTTTTACAAACCAAACCAGCAATTTTAATACTATCAGACTCTACCTCTTCCTCATTCACACCATAATTTCCGATATGTGTATTGGTAGCAACCATAATTTGACCAAAATAAGAAGGATCAGTAAAAATTTCCTGATATCCTGTCATTCCGGTATTAAAACAAACTTCCCCAAAAGTTTTACCGCTGATACCGATAGATTTTCCGTGAAAAATTGTTCCATCACTAAGTAATAAAATGGCGCTTTTTCGTGTTGTGTATTTCATTATTTAATTTGTATTGTTTTTTTATCAAGTTCTTAAAACCAAATTAAACGGTCTTAAATGTAATTAGATATTTTGCAAATTTACTTCTTTAAAGAAGCCCTTCCAAGATTTTTTAAAACTTTCCTTCGCAAAAATAAAACCTATCATTTTAAATAAGTTAGATTTTTAAAGGTTTAAAAAAATCAAAAAAAAAGGATAAACTAAAAATTAGTTTATCCTTTAATATTATAGAATGATTACTCTCATAATTATTCAGAAGCTTCAGTAGTCGTTTCTGATTCAGCAGCAGGGGCTTCAGGAGCAGCAGTTTCAGCTTTTTTAGCTTTACCACCACGACGGCTTTTCGCTTTTTTAACTTCTTTTTTACCTCCATTGTAAAGTTCATTGAAGTCAACAAGTTCGATCATCGCCATATCAGCGTTATCTCCCAAACGATTTCCAACTTTAATGATACGAGTGTATCCACCTGGACGATCACCTACTTTAGCAGCAACATCTCTGAACAAATCAGTTACAGCGTATTTGTTACGTAAGTAAGCAAAAACAATACGACGGTTGTGAGTCGTATCCTCTTTTGATTTTGTGATTAAAGGCTCAACGAATTGTTTAAGCGCTTTAGCTTTAGCAACAGTAGTGTTAATGCGTTTGTGCTCGATAAGAGAACAAGCCATATTAGCCAACATAGCTTTTCTATGTCCAGTCTGTCTGCTTAAGTGGTTGATTTTTTTTCCGTGTCTCATGACGTGTTTTTTTTATCTTCATCTTGCTACAATCCACTATGGAGAGCAAAATATGAAGTAAATTATTCTTTATCTAATTTGTATTTAGCTAAATCCATCCCGAAAGTTAAATTCTTAACTGCAACAAGTTCATCAAGTTCAGTTAAAGATTTTTTACCGAAATTACGGAATTTCATTAGGTCATTTTTATTGAAAGATACTAAATCACCAAGTGTATCAACTTCAGCCGCTTTCAAGCAATTTAATGCTCTCACAGATAAATCCATATCAACAAGCTTAGTTTTAAGCAATTGTCTCATATGCAATGACTCTTCATCATACGATTCTGTTTGTGCAATTTCGTCAGCCTCAAGTGTAATTCTTTCATCAGAGAATAACATGAAATGGTGAATTAAAACTTTAGCAGCTTCAGTAAGAGCATCTTTTGGATTGATAGATCCATCAGTTTTGATTTCAAAAACCAATTTTTCGTAATCTGTTTTTTGCTCTACACGGAAATTTTCGATTGCATATTTTACATTTTTTACCGGAGTAAAAATAGAATCTGTAAAAATCGTTCCAATTGCAGCATTCTGTTTTTTGTTCTCTTCAGCAGGCACGTATCCTCTACCTTTTTCGATAGTTAAATCGAAATTCAATTTGATTTTAGAATCTAAATTACAGATAACTAGGTCTGGATTCAGAACTTGGAAACCTGAAATAAATTTTTGAAAATCACCTGCTGTTAATTGATCTTTACCAGAAACAGAAATAGTAACTGATTCATTATCGATATCTTCAATTTGACGTTTGAAACGTACTTGTTTTAGATTAAGGATAATTTCGGTAACATCTTCAACAACACCTGAAATAGTAGAAAACTCATGATCTACACCTTCGATACGAACAGATGTAATTGCATAACCTTCTAATGCTGAAAGCAAAACTCTTCTAAGTGCATTACCAACTGTCAATCCGTAACCAGGTTCTAAAGGTCTAAACTCAAATTTACCTTCAAAATCGGTTGAATCGATCATGATAACTTTATCGGGCTTTTGAAAATTAAATATTGCCATAAATTTCGACTAAGTCAATTATTATTTGTTGTACAACTCTACGATTAATTGTTCTTTAATGTTTTCTGGAATTTGAAGTCTCGCAGGTACAGAAACGAAAGTTCCTTCTTTAAGATCATTGTTCCAAGTAATCCATTCATAAACATGACTTGAATTTGATAAAGAACGTTCGATAGCTTCTAGAGATTTAGATTTTTCACGAACTGCAACTTTATCACCAGGCTTAAGGTGGTAAGAAGGAATATTAACAACCTCTCCATTTACAGTAATGTGTCTGTGAGAAACGATTTGACGCGCACCTCTTCTAGATGGAGCAATTCCCATTCTAAAAACAACATTATCTAATCTTGCTTCGCATAATTGTAATAAAACTTCACCAGTTACTCCTTTTGTAGCTGATGCTTTTTCGAATAAATTTCTGAATTGTTTTTCTAAAATTCCGTAAGAATATTTAGCTTTTTGCTTTTCCATTAACTGAACAGCGTACTCAGATTTTTTTCCTCTTTTTTTAGCCATCCCGTGTTGTCCAGGTGGGTAATTTCTTTTTTCGAAAGATTTATCATCTCCGAAGATTGCCTCGCCAAATTTACGAGCGATTTTGGTTTTAGGACCAGTATATCTTGCCATTTTAAAAAAAATTTAAGGTAGAAATTATGAATTCAGGTCTAATCCTTCGATAATCTATGTTCTACCTTGTTTATACTATAAAAATAAAAAATTAAACTCTACGTCTTTTTGGAGGACGACATCCGTTGTGCGGCATTGGAGTAACATCGATAATCTCAGTAACTTCAATTCCACCGTTATGAATAGAACGGATAGCAGACTCACGTCCGTTACCTGGCCCTTTTACATAAACCTTCACTTTTTTAAGTCCTGCCTCAAGTGCTACTTTAGCGCAATCTTCTGCTGCCATTTGAGCTGCATAAGGAGTATTCTTTTTAGAACCTCTGAAACCCATTTTACCAGCTGAAGACCAAGAGATAACTTCACCTTTCTTATTAGTCAAAGAAATAATAATGTTATTAAAAGTGGCAGAAATATGAGCCTCACCCGTTGATTCAACGATAACTTTACGTTTTTTTGCAGTTGCTTTAGCCATATTACTTATTATTTAGTTGCTTTTTTCTTGTTAGCAACAGTTTTTCTTTTACCTTTTCTTGTTCTTGAGTTGTTTTTAGTTCTTTGCCCTCTTAATGGAAGACCAGATCTATGACGAATACCTCTGTAACATCCAATATCCATTAAACGTTTAATGTTTAAAGAAATTTCAGAACGTAATTCTCCTTCAATTTTGTAAAATGAAACAGCTTCACGAATCGCTCCGATCTCGTCATCATTCCAATCTTGAACTTTTTTATCTTGGCTAACTTGAGCTTTTTCTAAAATCTCAATAGCTCTACTTTTTCCTAATCCAAAGATGTAGGTAAGTGCGATAACACCTCTTTTGTTTTTTGGGATATCTACCCCTGCTATTCTTGCCATAATTATCCTTGTCTTTGTTTAAATCTAGGATTCTTTTTGTTTATTACGTACAGTCTCCCTTTTCTACGCACGATAATGCACTCGGCACTTCTCTTTTTTACTGATGCTCTAACTTTCATAGTGAATATCCTTTAATATCGATAAGTAATTCTTGCTTTTGACAAATCGTAAGGACTCATTTCTAGTTTCACTTTATCACCAGGTAATAACTTGATGTAATGCATTCGCATTTTTCCAGAAATATGAGCAATTACAATATGTCCATTTTCTAACTCCACACGGAACATCGCATTTGATAATGCTTCAATGATTGATCCGTCTTGTTCTATTGCTGATTGTTTTGCCATAAATATATTAAGCTACCGCTTTTCTATTTTTACCAGTCTTCATTAAACCATCATAATGTTTGTTTAACAAATATGAATTGATTTGTTGAATAGTATCTATTGCAACTCCAACCATAATTATTAATGAGGTACCTCCAAAAAACATTGCCCAAGATTGTTGTACATCCATAATACTTACAACAATAGCTGGGAACACAGCAATCAAAGCAAGGAATAAAGATCCTGGGAAAGTTATTAAAGACATCACTTTATCTAAGAAATCTGAAGTTTCAGCTCCTGGACGAACTCCTGGAATAAAACCACCGCTTCTCTTTAAATCATCAGCCATTTTGTTAGTAGGTACAGTGATTGCAGTATAAAAGAATGTAAATACAATAATTAAAGTTGCAAAAACAAAATTATACCAGAAACCAAACATATTACTAAATGCACCAACAATAGATTGTGATGTATCTGATTTAGACAATCCGGCTACAGCCGCAGGAATAAACATAATTGCCTGAGCAAAAATAATTGGCATAACTCCAGAAGCATTAAGCTTAAGAGGAATCCATTGTCTATTACCTCCTGCCAAATCTTGCTCGTAATCTCCAGTTGTTGTACGACGAGCGTACTGTACCGGGATTCTACGTACTGCCATTGTAAGCAATACACAAGAAATGATAACTAATAACCACACAATAATTTCAATAACTAATAACATTGGACCTCCATTGTTATTGGTAACACGAGTTGTAAACTCTTGGATAAAAGCTTGCGGTAAACGAGCTAAAATACCAACCATAATTAACAATGAAATACCATTTCCAATACCTTTATCTGTAATTTTCTCTCCAAGCCACATAGCAAAAATAGTACCTGTAACTAAAATGATAACAGACGAGAACAAAAATTCAGGAGAATTAAAGCCTAGCAAAAATGCATTACTAGGCAATGTTCTGTATAAATTATAGATATAAGTTGGACCTTGAACCAATGTGATAGCGATTGTCAACCAACGAGTGATTTGATTAATCTTTGTTCTACCACTTTCCCCATCATTTTGAAGTTTTTGTAAATATGGAATCGCAATCCCCATCAACTGAACAACAATAGACGCAGAAATATAAGGCATGATACCTAAGGCAAAAACTGAAGCCTTAGAGAAAGCACCCCCGGTGAACATGTCTAGAATAGATCCTAGACCATTTTTAGTTTGTCCCGCTAAACCAGTCAATTGCGTTGCGTCAATTCCAGGAAGCGTAACGTGTGCTCCAAAACGATATACTAAAAGTAATCCTAATGTAATTAAGATTCTATTTTTTAGTTCTTCGATTTTCCAAACATTACTTATTGATTCAATAAATTTCTTCATCTTAATAGATAAGTTATATAGTTACAGCTTCTCCACCAGCAGCTTCAATAGCAGCTTTTGCAGTAGCAGTAAATTTGTGGGCAGTTACTTTTAATTTTGCTTTCAATTCTCCTCTACCTAAAATCTTAACGATTTCATTTTTAGTAGCTAGACGATTTGCTACGAACTCTGCCATAGAAACAGAATCAGTAATTGCACCGTTATCAACTAATAATTGAAGAGTATCTAAATTAACACCTTCGTATTCTTTACGATTGATGTTTTTGAAACCAAACTTAGGTACACGTCTTTGAAGTGGCATTTGCCCTCCTTCAAAACCAATCTTTTTAGAATAACCAGAACGAGATTTTGCTCCTTTGTGTCCACGTGCAGCGGTACCACCTTTTCCAGAACCTTCTCCTCTACCTAATCTTTTATTCTGATTGTGTGTAGATCCCTCAGCAGGTTGTAAGTTACTTAAATTCATAACAGTATTTGTTATTTAGCTTCTTCTACAGAAACTAAGTGTTTAACTTTGTTTATCATCCCAAGGATAGCAGGATTTGACTCATGCTCCACAACTTGTCCAATTTTACGTAGACCTAAAGCTTCCAATCCTCTTTTTTGAGAAAGAGGGCAGTTGATTTTGCTTCTTACTTGTTTTACTAATAATTTAGCCATAATTTCCTAATTAACCTTTAAAAACTTTCTCTAAAGAAACACCTCTTTGTTTTGCAACAGTGTGAGCGCTTCTCATTTGCAATAAAGCATCAAAAGTTGCTTTAACTACGTTATGCGGATTTGATGATCCTTGAGATTTAGACAATACATCGTGAATACCTACTGACTCAAGAACTGAACGAACAGCTCCACCAGCAATAACTCCAGTACCATGAGACGCTGGAATTAAGAATACACGAGCACCACCAAATTTACCTTTTTGTTCGTGAGGAACAGATTGTCCATTCAAAGGAATTCTCACTAAGTTTTTCTTAGCATCTTCTACTGCTTTCGCAATTGCTTCAGAAACGTCTTTAGATTTTCCTAATCCATGACCAACTACTCCATTTTCATCACCTACAACTACAATAGCAGAAAAACCGAAAGCTCTACCACCTTTTGTAACTTTAGTAACACGATTAACACTTACTAGACGATCTTTAAGTTCAAGACCACTAGGTTTTACCAATTCTACATTTTTGTATTTAGACATAATATATTAGAATTTAAGTCCAGCAGCTCTTGCGCCTTCCGCTAATGATTTAATACGACCGTGATATAAATATCCACCTCTATCAAAAGTGATGGTATCAATCCCAGCTTTTAACGCTTTCTCTGCAACTAATTTTCCAACAGCAGCAGCTACTTCAACGTTAGTACCTTTTCCTATTTCTTTTTCTCTTGAAGATGCAGCTAATATAGTAACTCCATTTACATCATCAATAATTTGAGCGTAAATTTCTTTATTACTTCTAAATACAGAAAGTCTAGGTCTAGCAGCAGAACCACTAACCGATTTTCTAATTCTGAATTTAATTCTCTGTCTTCTTTCAGATTTTGTTAATGACATAATCTTATTTTTTAAGCTGATTTACCTGCTTTTCTTCTTAATACTTCACCCACAAATTTAACACCTTTTCCTTTGTATGGCTCAGGCTTACGGAAACCTCTGATTTTCGCAGCAACTTGACCTAAAAGTTGTTTATCAAATGATGTTAATTTTACAATTGGGTTCTTACCTTTTTCAGATACTGTTTCTAGAGATACTTCAGGAGCAATTTCTAAAACAATATTGTGAGAATATCCAAGAGCTAAATCTAATTTTTGACCTTGGTTTGAAGCTCTATAACCAACTCCAACTAATTCTAGTTCTTTTGTGAAACCTTCAGAAACACCAACAATCATATTACTGATCAAAGATCTGAATAATCCGTGTTTTGCTCTATGGTCTTTATGATCAGACGATCTTTCAACTAAAACTTGATCGCCTTCAACAGTTACAGTTACGTCCGAAAACTCCTGAACTAATTGACCTCTTTTTCCTTTTACTGTAATAACACCGTCTTTAACTTCAACAGTTACACCAGCAGGGATTACAATTGGGCTTTTACCTATTCTTGACATCTTATCTAGTGTTTAAAATTAGTATACGTAACAAATTACTTCACCACCTACATTTAATTGCTTAGCTTGTTTTCCAGTCATCAAACCTTTTGATGTAGAAACAATAGCAATTCCTAATCCGTTAAGGATTCTAGGTAATTTGGCAGCACCTGCGTACTTACGTAAACCAGGTTTACTAATTCTTTGGATATCTTTGATTACAGGCTCTTTAGTATCTTTATCATACTTTAAAGCAATTTTGATAGAACCTTGTACTGTGTTCTGCTCAAATTTGTAACTTAAGATATAACCTTGATCAAATAAGATCTTAGTTATCTCTTTTTTAAGATTAGAAGCTGGAATTTCAACAACTTTGTGGTTTGCAGCCACAGCGTTACGAACTCTAGTCAAATAATCTGCAATAGGATCTGTATACATATGTATTTGATTGCGATTATGGTTTTCGGGAGACACTCGTCTCCCGAACCTTTAATCAATTAAAATTATTTTTTGGTTTGCAAAAGTAATAACTTATTGCGAGATTACCAAGAAGCCTTTTTAACTCCTGGAATTAACCCATTGTTAGCCATTTCACGGAAAGTTACACGTGAAATACCGAATTGACGGATATAACCTCTAGGTCTACCTGTTAATTTACAACGATTGTGCAAACGAACTGGTGAAGCATTTTTAGGTAATCTTTGTAAACCTTCGTAGTCTCCAGCTTCTAATAAAGCTTTTCTCTTCTCAGCATATTTAGCTACCGTTTTCTCTCTTTTAACCTCGCGGGCTTTCATTGATTCTTTAGCCATGTCTTAATTCTTTTTAAAAGGTAATCCTAATTCAGCCAATAATGACTTTGCTTCCTTGTCTGTTTTTGCAGTAGTAACAAAAGTAATATCCATTCCTGAAATTTTGTTTACTTTGTCAATATCAATTTCTGGGAAAATGATTTGCTCCAAAACTCCAAGGTTATAGTTACCTCTTCCGTCGAAACCAGTAGCTTTAATACCACCGAAATCTCTAACACGTGGTAAAGCAGAAGTAATAAGTCTATCTAAAAACTCATACATTCTTTCTCCACGTAAAGTTACTTTTGCTCCAATAGGCATCCCTTTTCTTAATTTGAAAGACGCAACGTCTTTCTTAGAAATTGTAGATACTGCTTTTTGTCCAGTGATCTTTGTCAACTCATCAACTGCATAGTCAATAAGTTTTTTATCAGATACAGCTGCACCAACTCCACGGCTCAAAACGATTTTTTCAAGTTTAGGAACTTGCATTACGTTTGTATATCCGAACTCTTCTTTAAGAGCAGAGATTACTCTACTCTTATATTCTTCTTTTAGTCTAGGTGTATATGCCATTACTATAGTACTTGATTAGATTTTTTTGAAAATCTTACTTTCTTATCTCCTTCTACTCTAATACCTACTCTAGTTGTTTCCTTAGTTTTAGGATCAATTAAAGCAATGTTAGAAATTTGAATAGAAGCTTCTTTCTTAACGATACCACCTTGAGGGTTTTTAGCACTTGGTTTTGTATGTTTTGAAACCATGTTTACACCTTCAACTATCGCTTTATTTTTCTCACGGTAAACACGTAAAACTTTACCTTCAGCACCTTTATGGTCTCCAGCAATAACTCTTACGATATCTCCTGATTTTATTTTTAGCTTTATCATCTTAAAACGAATTAAAGCACTTCTGGTGCTAATGATACAATTTTCATGAATTGTTTTTCACGAAGTTCTCTTGCTACCGGACCAAAAACACGTGTTCCTCTCATTTCTCCTGCAGCGTTCAAAAGAACACATGCATTGTCATCGAAACGGATATAAGAACCATCAGCTCTTCTCACTTCTTTTTTAGTACGTACAACAACTGCAGTTGAAACAGCTCCTTTTTTAACGTTTCCGTTTGGAGTTGCATCTTTGATAGAAACTACAATTTTGTCACCAACAGAGGCATATCTTCTTTTAGTACCTCCTAAAACACGAATAGTTAAAACTTCTTTAGCTCCCGTGTTATCTGCTACTTTTAGTCTTGATTCTTGTTGTACCATAATTATTTAGCTCTTTCTAAGATTTCAACTAATCTCCAACATTTTGTTTTACTTAAAGGACGCGTTTCGCTAATTCTTACAGTATCACCAATGTTACAGTCGTTTGTTTCGTCGTGTGCAACATATTTCTTAGTTTTCAACACGAACTTACCGTATAATGGGTGTTTTACTTTTCTTACTTCTGAAATAACGATAGATTTATCCATCTTATTTGAAGTAACAACACCTATTCTTTCTTTTCTTAAATTTCTTTTTTCTTCCATCTTTCAGCAGAATACAATTATTGTAACTCTCTTTTAGTTAACTCTGTAGCTAATCTTGCAACTGTTCTTCTAACGCTTCTAATTTGAAGTGGGTTAGCAATTGGAGAGATTGCGTGAGCCATTTTTAGGTCAGCATATACTTTCTTAGTTTGACTAAGCTTTTCTTGCAACTCCGCTGCAGAAAGATCTTTTATTTCTGATTGTTTCATAATAAATATAAATTATGCTTCGAAATCTCTAGCAACGACGAACTTAGTTTTTACTGGAAGTTTTTGAGCTGCAAGACGTAAAGCCTCTTTTGCAACTGACAATGGAACTCCTCCAACTTCAAACATAATTCTTCCTGGTTTAACAACAGCAGCCCAATACTCAACTGCTCCTTTACCTTTACCCATACGTACTTCAAGAGGTTTCTTAGTAATAGGTTTGTCTGGGAAAATTTTAATCCATAATTGTCCCTCTCTTTTCATATAACGAGTTGCAGCGATACGCGCAGCTTCGATTTGACGAGAAGTTAAGAACATTCCATCTTCATGTACAGATTTAATACCAAACATTCCATTTGAAAGTTCATGCCCTCTTTGAGAGTTACCTTTCATTCTACCTTTTTGTACCTTACGGTATTTTGTTCTTTTAGGCTGTAACATTTTTCTTTAGTTTAAAAATTTACTTTCTTTTACGAGCGTCTGGTTTTCCACCTTTGTTAAAGTTAGATTTGCCTCTAGGAGCATCTCCACCTTTTCCACCACCTGTACCAGATTGTTTTTTATCCATTCCAGCAAGTGGAGAAAGTTCTCTCTTACCGTAAACCTCACCTTTCATGATCCATACTTTAATTCCCATTCTACCATAAGTAGTATGAGCTTCAGCAAGAGCATAATCAATGTCAGCTCTGAAAGTTGATAGAGGAATTCTACCTTCTTTGAAACCTTCTGAACGCGCCATCTCAGCACCATTCAAACGACCAGAAATCAAAACTTTGATACCTTCAGCGTTCATACGCATAGAAGCAGCAATAGCCATTTTGATTGCACGTCTGTAAGAAATACGGCTTTCGATTTGACGAGCGATGCTTGTCGCCACAAGATAAGCATCTAACTCAGGTCTTTTGATTTCAAAGATGTTGATTTGAACCTCTTTGTCAGTAACTTTCTTAAGTTCTTCTTTTAACTTGTCTACCTCTTGTCCACCTTTTCCGATAATGATACCAGGTCTAGCAGTAGTGATAGTAACGGTTACAAGTTTTAAAGTTCTCTCGATGATTACTTTTGATACACTAGCTTTTGATAAACGAGCATGGATATACTTTCTGATTTTGTGATCTTCGGCTAATTTATCACCGTAATCATTTCCACCATACCAGTTTGAGTCCCATCCTCTGATGATACCAAGTCTATTTCCAATTGGATTTGTCTTTTGTCCCATGCTGCTTAAGAATTGCTTTGTGTGTTATTGATAGCTCCAAGCACGATTGTTACGTGATTAGAACGTTTTCTGATTCTGTGTGCACGACCTTGTGGAGCTGGACGAAGTCTTTTCAACATCATTCCACCATCTACTCTGATCTCTTTAACAAATAATCCAGCTTCTTCTAAATTACCTTCACTATTTTTTTGCTCCCAGTTGTTGATTGCAGATAATAATAGTTTTTCTAATTTTCTTGAAGCTTCTTTAGAACTGAATCTTAAAATGTTAAGTGCTCTTTCTACCTTCTGACCTCTTACCAAGTCCGCTACTAAGCGCATTTTTCTAGGTGAAGTAGGGCAGTTATTCAATTTTGCGAAAGCAATAGACTTATTAGCCTCTTTTCTCGCATCTGCTGTTTCTCTTTTACGAACTCCCATTGCTTCTTATTTTTTACCTTTATTTTTTGCTCCAGCATGACCTCTAAAAGATCTAGTTGGTGAAAACTCTCCTAATTTGTGACCTACCATGTTTTCTGTTACGTAAACTGGTACAAATTGACGACCGTTATGAACTGCGATAGTTTGTCCAACGAAATCTGGAGTAATCATTGAAGCTCTAGACCAAGTCTTAACAACTGCATTTTTACCACTTTCTACGTTTTCTTGAACTTTCTTGTCTAATTTATAATGAACGAAAGGTCCTTTTTTTAATGAACGTGCCATATCTTATTATTTCTTTCTACGTTCTACGATATACTTGTTACTCGGGTTTTTCTTAGAACGAGTTCTGTAACCTTTAGCTGGCAATCCGTTTCTTGAACGTGGGTGCCCTCCAGAAGAACGTCCTTCACCACCTCCCATAGGGTGATCAACTGGGTTCATCGCTACTGGTCTAGTTCTAGGTCTTCTTCCTAACCATCTTGTTCTACCTGCTTTTCCAGATACAACTAATTGATGGTCAGAGTTAGAAACAGCTCCAATTGTAGCCGAACATGTCAACAAGATTAATCTTGTCTCTCCAGATGGCATTTTAATTGTTGCATATTTCCCGTCTCTTGCCATTAACTGAGCAAAAGTTCCAGCTGAACGAGCAATAACAGCTCCTTGTCCTGGACGTAACTCAATACAAGATATAACAGTTCCAAGAGGAATTCTGCTTAAAGGTAAAGTATTACCAATCTCTGGTTGAGATTCTGGTCCAGAAACTAATTTCTGACCAACTTTCAATCCATTTTGAGCGATAATATAAGTTTTCTCTCCATCAGCATAAGCTAATAAAGCAATAAACGCAGTACGATTTGGATCGTATTCAATTGATTTCACTGTAGCTGGAATTCCATCTTTAGTTCTTTTGAAATCGATAATACGATATCTCTGCTTGTGACCACCACCCGTATAACGCATGGTCATCTTTCCTTGACTATTTCTACCTCCAGAGTTTTTTATCGGCGCTATCAAAGAGCGTTCCGGCTTATCAGTTGTAATGGCGTCATAACCATTCACAACTCTAAATCGCTGACCTGGGGTAATAGGTTTTAATTTTCTTACTGACATTTTTCTATCTTAGATATTGTTGTAAAAATCAATTGTTTCTCCTTCTTGTACTTGAACAATTGCTTTTTTATATGCATTTGTCTTTCCACTGATTAAACCACTTTTAGTGTATTTAGTAGATCTATCTGGTCTCACATTCATTGTATTAACAGAAACGATAGTTACTCCATAAGCAGCTTCAACAGCTTTCTTAATCTCAACTTTGTTTGCTTTTTTGTCAACAACGAATCCGAAGCGGTTTAGAACTTCACTTTCTTTGGTTACTTTTTCCGTTACTATAGGTCTAATAATGATGCTCATATTCCTATTATTTACTTAAATTTTCTTCAATTAACTCTAAAGAACCTTCTAAAAGCACTAAATTATTAGCGTTTAATATTGCGTAAGTGCTTAATTCTGAGCTAGTTACGACATTTGAAGCCTTTAAATTACGTGACGACAAATATACGTTTTTATTTGACTCACCCAACACGAATAAAGATTTTTTATTCTCTAACCCTAAAGCTTTCAAAACGTTAATGAAATTTTTAGTGTTTGGTGTTTCAAAATTAAAGTCCTCAAGAACTACAATATTTGACTCTTTTGCTTTAATAGAGAAAGCTGATTTTCTAGCTAATCTCTTTAAATTTTTATTCAATTTGAATGAATAACTTCTAGGTCTTGGTCCAAAAACCGTTCCACCACCTTTAAACAAAGGATTCTTAACACTTCCTGCACGCGCAGTACCAGTTCCTTTTTGTTTTTTAATCTTACGAGTACTTCCAGTTACTTCAGCTCTTTCTTTAGCTTTATGAGTACCTTGTCTTTGATTAGCAAGATATTGCTTAACATCAAGATATACCGCATGCTTGTTTGGCTCAATTGCAAATACTGAATCAGAAAGTTGAACTTTTCTACCAGTATCTTTTCCGTTGAAATCTAATACTTTTACTTCCATTACTTCTGAATGATTACATAAGAGTTTTTGTGACCAGGAACACATCCTTTAACAACAAGTAGGTTCTTTTCAGCAACCACTTTTAAAACTCTAAGGTTTTGAACTTTTACATTTTCTCCTCCCATTCTTCCAGCCATACGCATTCCTTTGAATACTCTAGATGGATAAGAAGAAGCTCCTACAGAACCTGGCGCTCTTAAACGGTTGTGCTGACCATGAGTAGCTTGTCCAACACCACCAAAACCGTGACGTTTAACAACACCTTGGAAACCTTTACCTTTAGACACACCTTGTACATCTACAAATTCTCCTTCTTCAAAAATAGAAACATCAATAAGATCTCCTAATTTTTGTTCAGTTGCAAAATCTTGGAATTCAACGACTTTTTTCTTAGCAACAGTTCCAGCTTTTTTAAAGTGACCTAAAGCCGCTTTAGTAGAATGTTTCTCGTTTTTGTCATCGAAACCAAGTTGCAACGCTTCATACCCGTCAACCTCGTTGGTTCTGACTTGGGTAACAACGCATGGACCAGCTTCGATTACTGTACAAGGAATGTTTTTCCCGTTTTCGTCAAAAATACTAGTCATGCCGATTTTCTTACCAATTAACCCAGACATAAATATTAATTATTAATTACTAAAACTCCCTTCAATTTGAAAATCACACAAATTTCCAAACAGGGAGTGCAAAAGTAGACATTAAAATTGAATATACCAAACAGTTACAAAAATTAAATCGCTCATTATCAAAATCCAAGCGTCAAAATAGTATCAAAAACAACTATTCAAATCTTGAAATTTAAAAATCCCCCCCCAATTCCTTAAGCAATTCTAACTTAACAATTACATAATAAACACAAAACAAAAAACCTCCGAATCACCTTAAAACAAAGGACTTTACACAAAAAATACAAAATTCACAAAACACCAAAACACCAAAAAACCATAGACTAAAAATCATCTTTAAAAAACAAAAAAAAGCGAGACATTTCTGCCTCGCTTTTTATATAAAAAAAATATAAAAAAATTATACTTTTATCTCTACTTCAACACCACTTGGCAATTCAAGCTTCATTAAAGCATCAATTGTTTTAGATGAAGATGAATAAATATCAATCAATCTCTTGTATGACATTACTTCAAATTGCTCTCTCGCTTTTTTGTTAACGTGCGGAGAACGTAATACAGTGAAAAGTTTTTTGTGAGTTGGCAACGGAATAGGACCTGTTACAACTGCTCCAGTAGTTTTTACTGTTTTTACGATCTTTTCAGCAGATTTATCTACCAACATGTGATCGTAAGATTTTAGTTTTATTCTGATTTTTTGACTCATTTTCTTAAAATTAAGCGTTACCTTTTGCTTTTTTGATTACCTCTTCTGAAATATTAGAAGGTGTTTCTGCATAGTGAGAAAACTCCATTGTTGAAGTTGCTCTACCAGAAGATAATGTTCTTAATGTAGTTACATAACCAAACATTTCTGATAAAGGCACATCAGCTTTAATAGTTTTAGCACCATTTCTATCACCCATATCATTTACCTGACCTCTACGACGGTTCAAGTCACCAACGATATCACCCATATTTTCTTCTGGAGTAATAACTTCGATTTTCATGATTGGCTCAAGAATAACAGCTCCAGCAGCACGTCCTGACTCTTTATAACCCATTCTAGCAGCTAATTCAAAAGAAAGAGCATCAGAATCCACAGGGTGGAAAGATCCATCTAATAAAGTTACTTTCAAACTATCAACAGCATACCCAGCTAACGGACCTGTTTTCATAGCCTCACGGAAACCTTTTTCAACAGCAGGAATATACTCTTTTGGTACGTTACCACCTTTTACCTCATTTACGAATTGCAATCCAACTGGAACTTTACCATCAACCTCATCAGCAGGCTCGATTCTAAATACGATATCACCGAATTTACCACGACCTCCAGATTGTTTTTTGTAAGTTTCTCTATGTTGAGCAGATTTAGTAAACGCCTCTTTGTACTCTACTTGTGGCTCACCTTGATTAACCTCTACCTTAAACTCACGTTTCATACGATCAACTAAGATATCTAAGTGAAGCTCACCCATACCAGAAATAATAGTTTGACCTGAAGCCTCATCAGTTCTTACAGTAAATGTTGGATCTTCTTCAGCTAATTTAGCCAAAGCCATACCCATTTTATCTACGTCAGCTTTAGTTTTAGGCTCGATAGCAATACCAATTACAGGCTCTGGGAATTTCATAGACTCCAAAATAATTGGATTCTTTTCATCACAAAGTGTATCTCCAGTTTTGATATCTTTAAATCCTACAGCAGCTCCAATATCTCCAGCCTCAATATATTCGATTGGATTTTGTTTGTTAGCGTGCATTTGGTAAATACGAGAGATTCTCTCTTTGTTACCAGAACGAGTATTTAAAACGTAAGAACCAGCATCTAAACGTCCAGAATAAGCACGGAAGAAAGCTAAACGACCTACGAATGGATCAGTAGCAATTTTAAATGCCAAAGCAGCAAACGGCTCTTTTACATCTGGACGACGTAAGATTTTAGTTTGATCTTCTTCTAATAATTCAGCATCATCAGGGTGAATTCCTTCAATACCTTCTTTATCCAATGGAGATGGTAAATACTTACAAACAGCATCTAACATAAACTGAACTCCTTTGTTTTTGAAAGAAGAACCAGCAAGCATAGGAATGATTGCCATATCAATTGTAGCCGCTCTTAATGCATTGTTGATTTCTTCCTCTGTAATAGAGTTTTCATCTTCCATGTATTTATCCAAAAGATTCTCATCATAAGTTGCAATCTCTTCAATAAGGATAGAACGGTAGTGTTTTACATCATCAACCATATCAGCTGGGATATCAACGATATCAAAAGTAGCTCCTTGAGTTTCATCATGCCATACAATAGCTTGATTTTTCACTAAGTCAACAATACCTTTAAAATCCGCTTCATCACCAATAGGCAAAGTAATTGCAACCGCATTCGATTTCAACATATCTTTAACCTGTCCGCATACAGCTAAAAAGTTAGCACCTTGACGGTCCATTTTATTTACGAATCCCATACGAGGAACTCTATATTGATCAGCAAGTCTCCAGTTAGTTTCTGATTGAGGCTCAACACCATCAACAGCACTAAATAAGAAAACCAAACCATCAAGTACACGTAAAGAACGGTTTACCTCTACAGTAAAGTCAACGTGTCCAGGAGTATCAATAATATTAAAGTGGTAAGGCAATGATTCTGGAAGAACTTTACCTTGCTCAGTTGGAAAATTCCAAGTACAAGTTGTAGCAGCAGATGTAATTGTAATACCTCTTTCTTGCTCTTGCGCCATCCAGTCCATTGTTGCAGCACCATCGTGCACCTCACCAATTTTGTGTGACTTTCCAGTATAAAAAAGAATACGCTCAGTAGTTGTTGTTTTACCAGCATCAATGTGAGCAGCGATCCCGATATTTCTTGTATATTTTAAATCTCTAGCCATTTCTTACGAATTAAAATCTAAAGTGAGAGAATGCTTTATTAGCTTCTGCCATTTTGTGAGTATCCATTCTTTTCTTAACCGCAGCACCTTCTTCTTTAGCAGCAGCTAAACATTCTGACGCTAAACGTTGTGCCATAGATTTTTCATTTCTTCTTCTTGAATAAAGTATTAACCACTTCATTGCCATAGAAATTTTTCTGTCTGGACGAATCTGCATTGGAATTTGGAATGTAGCTCCACCAACTCTACGGCTACGTACTTCTACGTGAGGCATAACGTTAGTTAAAGCATCTTTCCAGATCTCTAATGAAGTTTTCTCATCATTTTGCTTTTTAGTTTCAATGATATCAATTGCATCATAAAATACTTTAAAAGCTGTAGATTTCTTACCATCCCACATTAAGTTATTCACAAAACGCGTTACTAATTGGTCATTAAACCTTGGATCCGGTAAAAGTGGTCTTTTCTTTGCCGCTCTTTTTCTCATGTCTTTTTCTTAAAAGTTTTTAAATTACTTTTTTGCTTCTTTTGGGCGTTTAGCACCGTACTTAGATCTTCTTTGCGTTCTTCCTGCAACACCTGACGTATCAAGCGCTCCACGAACGATGTGATATCTAACACCTGGTAAATCTTTTACCCTTCCACCTCGCACTAATACTATCGAGTGCTCTTGTAGATTATGTCCTTCTCCAGGGATGTAAGCATTCACCTCATTACCATTTGTCAAACGTACACGCGCAACTTTACGCATTGCAGAGTTTGGTTTTTTTGGTGTAGTAGTGTAAACACGCGTACAAACCCCTCTTCTTTGAGGACAAGAATCTAAAGCAACCGATTTACTCTTCTTAGTGATCTGAGTTCTTCCTGTTCTTACTAATTGTTGAATTGTTGGCATAATTAATACTAAAAATTATTATGTTTATTAAATTCCCGCTTTTTACGGGGTTGCAAATGTATAAAATATTTTTCACTATACAAACGTTAAATCATTAATTTTCAACAACATTATTTATATCTATGATTTAACGAAGAAACGTTGGATATTTGCTTTACATTTAAATAACAAATCAATTGCTTTTGAAACAATTACTAAACATATTTATCTTCCTAATCACCTCTGGTTCTTTTGCCCAATCATTTTACTTAAATATAAACGGAACGAATAAAAAACAAAACCAGACAATTGACTCTATTTCATATAACAGAAAACACCCTAATTTAAAATCCCTAAATAACGAAATAAACGCAGTCACAAACCAATTAACAAAACAAGGATATACAGACCTTGAAATACTGGAAAACAAAAAAACAAACGACAGTACCTTCAATACAACAATCGATCTAAAAAACAAGACAAAAAGCATACATATATATATAGGAGCAAATAATTCATTTTACAACAATCAAGCACCAATAAAAGACAGCATATTTATTCCTTATTCTGAACTAGAAAATTTTTTAAACCAGGAAATATCCAACAAAGAAAAAGAAGGCTTTGCATTCACAAAGATAAAACTGAAAAATATCATCAAAAAGAATTCGATAATTTATGCTGATCTAAATTTAGATTCCGAAAAAAAAAGAGCCTTAAACTCCATTATTCTAAATTATGCCAACTCGGATTCAAAAGATTTTTTCCCAAAAGGAGCTTTAAAACAATTAAATAAAAAATATCTAAACAGAACTTTTAATCAGGAAACTGTTAAAAACATCTACACCGACATTAATAGTTTCGAATTCATATCCCAAACAAAATACCCTGAAATACTTTTTACAAAAGACTCAACCAAAGTCTACACTTATATAGAAAAAAGAAAAGCCAACACATTTGATGGTTATATCGGTTTTTCAAATGATGACAACAAAAAACTTATTCTAAATGGATACCTAGACATTTCTTTAATCAACACACTTCGTGCTGGAGAAAAATTCTCATTGTATTGGAAAAGCGATGGTAACCAACAAAAAACTTTTAATACTAAAATTGAAATCCCATATATATTTCAATCTCCTATAGGAATAAAAGCGCAATTAAACATATTTAAACAAGACAGCACTTTCCAAAACACTAAAACCGATATCAACTTAGGATATTATTTAAACTACAATTCAAAACTTTATATCGGATATCAATCAACAGAATCCAGCGATATTCAAAATACAAACAATTCATCAATCAGTGATTTCAACAACTCATACTTAACCACCACTTTTGACTACCAAAAAACAGATTATGAAAATCCCATATTCTTAAACAAAGCCTTTCTATATTCTTCATTAGGATTCGGAAAAAGAACAACAAACAACAGTCCCGAAACAGCAGGAACTAGTAATCAGTTTTTTACAAATATCAATCTTAAGTATAACTTCGAATTAAACCCTAAAAATTTTATTAACATAAATTCACAAAATTTTTTCTTAAAAAGCGACAATTATATTTCAAATGAATTATTTCGTTTCGGAGGAATGAATTCAATTAGAGGCTTTTTAGAAAACAGCTTACAAGCCAATTTTACCTCAATGATACTTACTGAATATAGATATTTAGCATCCAAAAGTCTTTACATCAATTCAATTTTAGACTACGCTTTATACCAAGACCAAACCAGTAATTCAAACAAAAATCAAATAAAAAAACTTATAGGCATCGGCATCGGCACATCAATTCAAACCACAAGCGGCCTACTAAAGATAAACCTTACCAACGGAGGAGAGAAAACTTCAGATTTACAATTATATAACACTATTATAAACATCTCTTATAATGTGAAGTTTTAAAACACTGTTATTAATAAAAGTTAGAGTACTAAAAACTTAACCATTTCAGGACTTATTTTAATATAATGCGGCATTAAGATAAAAACCACATTACATTAAGCAGTTTTCTTACTTAAAAGTTACAGAAAAAACAATTATCGACATGTTTTTCTGAAATTTAACATTTCTCTTAACAATGAAATTTTAAATTATTAACAAATTGAACCTATCAAAACAAGAATAATTCAAAGATATTCTATTTTTAATGATAAAAATTTAAATTCTAGTAGTAAATTCATTATTTAACGAAAAAAAAAGCATTTTAAATTAGGTAGATTAACAAATTATTAAGATTTTTGTCGGACTAATTCAAAATATTTAAAAATGAAACTAAAGTTCAATGGATTCCTAGTGCTTTTATTGGTACTAGTTGCGCAACTAACTTTCGCGCAAGAAAGAGCTGTTTCGGGAACTGTTTCTGATAATACAGGAATGCCTCTTCCAGGTGTGAGTGTATTGATTAAAGGAACAAAAACTGGAACACAAACAGATTTTGATGGTAAATTCTCTATCAAAGCATCTCCAAGCCAAGTTTTGGTATTTAGCTACATCGGTATGAAAAGCCAGGAAGTAGCAGCAAGTTCTACAAATGTAAACATCAAATTAAAAGATGATTCAGTAGAACTTGGAGAAGTTATTGTATCGGGAGCTGTAGGTATTAAAAAGAAAAAATCTGCAGTAACATCATCTTACTCTACAGTTAATAATGACGAATTAAAAGCCGCTTCTAACCCTGACGCTGTTCGTTCATTGGTTGGTAAAGTATCAGGTTTAACAATTAACAACACTACAAACGGTGTAGGAGGAACAACTTCTATCAGAATCCGTTCTATGTTATCTTTCACAGGTAACACTGAAGCTCTTGTAGTAATTGATAACGTTATCTCTACAGCTGACGTTATGGCTTCAATCCCATCTGACCTTATTGAAAACGTAACTGTATTAAAAGGAGCTCAAGGAGCTGCATTATACGGTTCTCAAGGTAAACAAGGGGTTGTTTTGGTTACAACTAAAAAAGGATCTAAAGGTAACGAAAACCTAACTGTAGCTTTCAATTCATCTGCAGACATTGAAAAAGTAAGCTTTGTTCCAGAAAGACAACAAAGATATGGTCAAGGATGGTACAACCTACAAGATCAACAAGAAAATGGTGGATGGGGTCCTTTATTAGATGGATCAATCAAACCAGTTGGTATTCCAGATGCTAATGGAAACTCAATTATGGCTCCATATAGCGCATTAGGTAATGATGAGATTAAAAAATTCTACCAAACAGGTACTATTTTACAAAACAACTTAAACATCAGTGCTGGTGGTGCTGAAGGTTATGTTAACTTAAACTTAGGTAATGTTAGACGTGACTTTATCTTAGAAGGAGACGAATTAAACAGAAACACAGTTGTATTGACTGCTGGTAAGAAAATCAACAAATTCACTGTTGGTGGTACTTTTACTTTCACAAATCAAAGAACAAAACAAGCTAACGTAAATGCTGCTACATCTCGTTCTGATTATACTCTTTTAACAACTTTATTACAAGCTGCTTCAAACATTCCAATCACGGAATTTAAAGACAGAGGATTATATGGCTGGAATGGTTACTACCAAAACCCTTACTGGGCAAGAGAAAACAACAGATTAGAAGAAACTAAGAACTTTGTTAACTTAGGTATGAACGCTGGATATGAAATCAACAAAAACATCGAGCTTGTTTACAATGGTTCTGTTCAGATGAGAAATACTAATCAAGTTTCTTACTCAAACCAAGCTATTTCACCAGCTGATGCTGATGGAGGATTTGATTCACCTTCTGAATTCTATCAGTCTAACTTGAACTCAACATTCTACTATGGTGATATTATGGCTAACTTTAACTACGATTTATCTGATGCTTTAAAACTAAAGTTCAACGTAGGTCAAAATATGCAATATAACTATAGCAAAAGAATCTCTCAAGGGGGTACTAACTTAGAAATTCCAGGATTATACAACATTTCAAACGTTCTTAATCCAGCGAACCCATCTACTTTAGATAACAGAACTATCGAAACAAGATCAACTGCAACATTTGCTAACGTTGATTTTAGTTACAAAAACTACTTGTTCTTAAACTTAACAGGTCGTTATGAAGGACAGAGTGTTGCTAAAGTAGGAAATCAATTTTACTTCTACCCATCTGCCGGTGTATCTTACGTAGCAACAAATGCTATCGAAGCACTAAAAGACAAATCTGTTTTAAGTAACTTAAAATTATATGCTAACTACACACAAGTAGGTTCATTAGATCCAGTAGCGGCATACAATATTTTAGATTTAGCTCAAATTGCGACAGGATTCCCTTTCCCAAACACAGGAAACTCTTACAACAATAGTTATTTCCCAACTGATCCGAATATCAAACCAGAAACTTATACTACTTATGAAGGTGGTATTAACTTTGGTTTCTTAAAAGATAGAATTACATTAGATGTTGCTGGTTACCTTACTAGAACAACAGATTTAATTACAGATGCTTCTGCAAGTTCTGCTTCTGGTTTACAAACATTAAAATCTAATAATGGAGAATTAGAAGGTAAAGGTATCGAGATTGATTTAGCAGTTATGCCATTCAATACTCCAACTTTCAAATGGAATGCAAGAGTTTCATATACTTCAAATGACACTAAAGTAATCAGCGCTGGTGATACTGACAAAGTAGTTATCACTGATGGAGGTAACTCTCAAATCAACGGAGATATTTCTGCTGTAAAAGGATTATCTTTCCCTTACATTACTGGTACAGATTGGATGAGAGACTCAGAAGGTCACGTTATTGTTGATGCTCAAGGACGTCCAACTCCAGATGCAACTTTCAAAAATCTTGGAAAAGTTACTCCAGATTATATCTTAGGTTTAACAAACAGCTTCGAATACAAAGGAGTTGGTTTATCTTTCACAATGGACTACAGAACTGGTCACAGCTTCTTATCTCAAACTAAATACAACTTAACTTGGAATGGTCACTTAGTTGATTCTGCTGAGTTCGACAGAAACGTAGGTTTCTTATACCCAGGATCTGTAATTGACAACCCTGCAACTGCAACTGTTGGAGATTATATTCCAAACACAAGTGTATTAACTGGAGGTTTCTCAAGTTTAACTGGAGCTGCTAACAGAACTCAAGCTTACTTTAACCAAGCAGCTAGTGTAGGTTCTCACAACTTAATTGATGCAACAGCATTTAAAGTAAGAGAAATTGCTGTAAGCTACTCATTCCCTAAAAAAGTTTTAGAGAAAGCTGGAATCCAAACTTTCAAAGTGAGTCTTAACGCTAGAAACCCATTCATTATTTTAGCATCTAGCAACAAAGGATATGCTGATCCTGAAGCTTCTAACCAAGTGAATACATCAACATCGACAGCAGCTAGAAACCCTAGTGCTAACAGTACTTTAACTAATACCTCAAGAAATGGTCTTGGTTTCATCGGTGATGCACAATATCCATCAACTCGTACTTTTGGTGTTAGCATCAATACGACTTTTTAATACTTAAAATAAAAACATTATGAAAAAAATATTTTTCAGCAGTATGTTTGCCTTATTTTTATTTACCTCATGCGAGAATTATCTTGATGTAAATGAAAAGCAATCAAACAACGCCAACTTTGATGCGATCGCGCCAAATCAAATGCTTGCGGGAGCTTTAAACAACTATACTAATCACCAGTTAAACGTGTTATCAAGTTATGGTAACAGAATGACTTATGTATGGGGATTAAACAGTGGTTTTACTTCTAATGACCCAGCTTGGACCTATACTTTTGATAGTAATAGTTATCCAACAGCTTTTGAATCAACATTTCTTTTTGCAGATAACTTTCAAGATATCTTAGATAAAAAAGATAAGTTTCCTGATTACAAATATCACTTTGGAATTTCTAAAATTTTCAAAGTTATGTTAATGGACTATGCTACTGCATTATACGGAGATGTACCTTACACTGAAGCTTTTAAAAATGACATCCCTGCTCCTAAATATGACGATGATAAATTAATCATTCCTGCATTATTTAAGGAATTAGACGAAGCAAGAGCTTATTTTGCTAGTACTGATGCTGTAGAATTAGGATCAGAAGATATTATCTTTCACGGAGATATTCCTTCATGGATAAAATTCCTTAATACTGTTGAGTTAAAACTTGTATTAAGATTATCTAAAACTACTGACGCAACTCTTGTGGCTTTAAGAACTGCTCGTGCTGCTGAATTAAATGCATTACAAAACTTTGTTACTGCTGACGTTGCATGTAATCCTGGTTATAACTCAAGTGATAACTCTAAAAGATCTCCATTATACAGATTTTATGGTCTAAACGAAGCACTTAGTGACTGGACATCTGCAAATAGAGCAAATGCTGGTGGTGCTTTCATTATTAATATCTTAAATGGAGATTTAAACAATAGCGATATCAACTCTTCTGGAATTGTAGATCCAAGAAGACCTAGAATGTTTGCTGCAGTTGCTGCTGGAAGCCCTGGTGCTGGTACTTGGATTGGTAATACACTTGGTCTTTTCCCAGTGGATCCAATTTCTAGAATGAGTGCATTTTATATCGGAAGAGTTGGAAGTGACGAAAACGGTATGATTAGAGATGCGTATGTTATGCAACTTGCTGAAAGTAAATTCTTACAAGCTGAAGCTGTGCAAAGAGGTTACATAAGCGGAGATGCCCATGCTTTATTTTTAGATGGTATTAATGCTTCTATGTCTTTCAACTCAAAACTATGGGGAACTAATACAACAGCTCAAATTCCAGCACTTAATCCTACAGCTTATCTTGCTGCAATTGATTCTCGTAATGGATTAGGCTGGACAGGTTCTGCTGACAAAATTAATGCAATTATTACTCAAAAATATCTTGCATTAGCTCAATGGCACGGAATCGAGTTATACATTGACCAACAAAGAACTGGATATCCAAAAACTCCACTTCCTGTAGGTGTTATCCAAACTAATGCACCAAACAGATTAATCTACCCTACTTCTGAATATTCATCAAATAGTGCTAACGTTCCAAACGTTTCTAGTGCTGAAATATTCACTGTAAATGCAAAAACTCCTTACTACTTACAATAGTAGATAGTAAAAGTTATTATAATGAAGCAGGCTGTTCAATGAACAGCCTGCTTTTTTTTATAGAAACATATTATTACCTATATTTGTCCAATGGAAAAAGAACATCAAATATTTGGCATCAGGGCCATTATAGAAGCAATTCAAGCAGGAAAAGAAGTAGATAAAGTCTTTATACAGAAAGATATTTCTGGAGACTTAATGAAAGATTTAATGAAGGTAATGAAACGTGCAAACATTAACTTCTCTTATGTTCCTGTAGAAAAATTAAATCGTCTTACTCCAAACAACCATCAAGGTGCTGTTGCAACCATCTCTCCTATTGGTTTTATTGATTTGGAACATCTTATTGAATCTACTATTGAATCTGGAAAGAAACCTTTATTTTTAATATTAGACCAAATATCTGATGCTAGAAATTTTGGAGCAATCATTAGAACCGCAGAATGTACAGGCGTTAACGGAATCATTATTCAAAAAGCTGGTTCGGCACCTGTAAATGGAGACACTGTTAAAACATCTGCTGGAGCTGTATTTAATGTTCCTATCTGTAAAGTAGAACACATTAAAGATGCTATTTTCTATCTACAAGGTTCTGGAATTAAAACTGTAGCCGCAACTGAAAAAACAGATCAAAATATTTACGACGTATCTTTAGCAGAACCCGTTGCTATAATCATGGGGTCGGAAGATCGAGGTATAAATCCTTCTGTATTGAAAATTGTAGACGAAAAAGCAAAACTGCCAATGTTTGGCTCTATAGGATCCTTAAACGTTTCTGTTGCCTGTGGGGCATTTTTATACGAAACTGTTCGTCAAAGAAGTTAAATTGTATTGAGAATAAGATTAGAATGAATAATTAAAAACTTTAATTAATGCTTTCAAAATCTAATCCAAAACGAATAAATAACATAGTTCGATGTCTGTTTGTAATCTTGATGATTACAAACAGCTACGGACAAAATACTACATACAGCCAATTTTGGAACGAGATCCAATTTAGCAGAACCTTAAGCGAAAAATGGTCTACTGAAATAGATTTAGGAGCAACCTATAGCAGTACCGAATCTTCATCCAATTTATTTGATAATACCATTCAAAGATCTGTTAGAGGCTGGGGACATTACTACTTTTCTCCGAGATGGAAATTCTCCTCTTTTATAGCCTACTTTAACAACAAAGATGTTCCCGAAATAGGACAATTTAAATCTCCCGAATGGCGGTTTGCCCTTCAGGGAATTTACTTCTTTCATAAGACAGGTTATACTCTAAGCACAAGAATGCGAATGGAATTTCGGCATATGAGAAATCAAGATGAAGATTATGAAAATGTTTTTAGATATCGACAGCAAATAAAGTATTTGCAACCCATAACAAGTAAAGTCTTAAGAGAAGGTGTAATATACGCAGTCGCTTCAGACGAGATATGCCTAAAATCCGGTGCAAAAGTTACAGGAGAAAGTTTTTTTGACAGAAATAGATTTATGGCTGGCGCAGGATATTTGTTTTCAGATGATATTCAGGTCGAATTAACTTATTGTAATGAATTTTTACCTCGAAATAATGGAAATCAGACAACAAATGCTGCTTCCTTAACCATTAGTTTCAACAACTTTCTCGACAACCTTAAAAAGAAAATCAACAGTAAACACAATCACGAAATAAAAGATGAAGAATAACTTACTTTTCTTCTTCTTTTAAAAAACATATCAACTGTTCTCTTATTGCATTCTTATGTAGTTTAAAATTATATTTTCTCACAAATTCAGTTCCTGCCATATTTATTTCAGCTGTTACTGCTTCATAATTTGAAAAAGCACTAATATCTTTATCATCAATTAAATAAAGAACCTGCATAATAGAATCGTTTCTTCGATATTGTGTGTCGTAATGCGCTAATTTATATGTATTATTATCTGCAAGTTGAATAATTAAATCATCTTTGATTTTTTTTCCCGTTTTCTTATCAGGAAATGGAGTTGGCTGCAATGCCACAAAATAATGTTCTTTGTCTGTAACAATGTTAATTTTTAAAGATTTTGATTTAGTGGAATAAAATACCTCCGGCTCAAAATAATACAGCATGCTTCCATCTGCCTGAACCCTATTTTTAATTTCACATTGTGCAACAGCATTATAGTTAAAAATAAAAATCAAGAATAAAACCAACAACTTTATTTTACACATAGCCCTAGAAATTAAATCGTTACATAAACAAATTTACTGATTTAATCTCAAAAAAAGCATTTAACTAGATTTTGTCCTCCGAATCTAATTTTCTTGTTACAATATAATTTACGGAATGACTAGAAGAAAAAAAGTCTGGCAGACTCTCCTCTTCTTCTTTTGGAATATTGATGAAATTTCCATTTTCATCAAAATGCTTCATAAAGGGATCCAAAGCTGGATCAAAATCTGGTCGCTGCCAATCATAAACAATTGGTTTTGCATATTCAGGTGTTCGATAAAAAAGTGTCAAAACAAAACCTGTTATTAAACCTGCCAAATGTCCTTCCCAAGAAATGGATTGATCTACATCTGGAAAAACATACCATATCATACCGCCATAAAGCAAAATAACCGTTAAAGATAAAGCTACTAATCTATAATATCGAGTTTGAACTCCTTTAAAGAAAATAAAACTAACCAAAACATAAATCAAACCGCTTGCTCCAATATGAAAATTGGTTCGTCCAACAACCCAAGTAATAAATCCCGATAACAAAATTCCATAACAAATTACTCCAAAAGTCTGTTTGTGATAGAAAAATTGAATGGTCGCCAATAATATAAAAAGGGGAATACTATTGTTGTAAAGATGCTCTAAATTTTCATGAATAAAAGGACTAAACAAAACGCCTCTTAACCCCACTATATCTCGAGGATAAATTCCGTATTGATAGAAATCAAAATCGAAACGAATCTGCATCCAATAAATAATCCACAAAAAAAGGACAAAAAATAGCGGAAGTCCAATAACCGAATTTGAAAATTTTAAATTAGTATCGTTCATATTGAGCACAAATAATAATTCTATGAACTCAAAAAACTATCCAAAAATATTTTACTGATATTTTGTCATATTCATAAATAAAAAACTTGTCTCAAATTATAACAATCTTCTCTCAACAACGATTGTTTTAACTTGTAATAGACAAAATCTAAAACCAAAAACAGTAATTTTGTAAAATGGAAGCACCGTTAGCAGAGCGCATTCGTCCGCAAAAATTAGAAGATTATATTAGCCAGCAGCATTTGGTTGGTCCAACTGGATCTTTAACACAGCAAATTTCAAAAGGAATTATTCCTTCTTTGATTTTCTGGGGACCTCCTGGTACAGGAAAAACGACATTGGCACAAATTATTTCACAAGAATCAAAAAGACCTTTTTTTGTTTTGAGCGCCATAAATTCTGGAGTTAAAGATATTCGTGATGTTATTGACAAAGCAAAACAGAGTGGCGGACTATTTACTGCCAAAAATCCTATTCTTTTTATTGATGAGATTCACAGATTCAGTAAATCACAGCAAGATTCACTTTTAGCTGCGGTCGAAAAAGGCTGGATTACGTTGGTTGGTGCAACAACAGAAAACCCAAGTTTTGAAGTAATTCCCGCATTATTATCACGCTGTCAAGTTTACATACTAAATGCCTTTACAAAAGCCGATTTAGAAGCTTTATTAGAGCGCGCAATGAAAACTGACACTTATCTACTTACAAAAAACATTAACCTTAAAGAAACCGAAGCTTTATTACGTCTTTCAGGTGGTGACGGCAGAAAACTTCTCAATATATTTGAACTTGTCATTAATGCTTCAGCCGGCGATGAAATTACAATTACCAATGATCGTGTTTTAGAATTAGTACAGCAGAATACGGTCTTATATGACAAAACTGGTGAACAGCATTACGATATTGTTTCTGCTTTTATAAAATCTATTCGAGGAAGCGATCCGAATGGGGCTGTTTATTGGCTTGCCAGAATGATCGAAGGTGGTGAAGATGTAAAATTTATTGCCAGAAGAATGCTGATTTTGTCAAGTGAAGATATCGGAAATGCAAATCCGACCGCTTTTATAATGGCCAATAATACTTTTCAGGCGGTTACTACAATAGGTTATCCAGAAAGTCGAATTATTCTAAGCCAATGTGCTATTTATCTTGCTACGTCTCCCAAAAGCAATGCCTCTTATATGGCTATTGGAAATGCACAGCAATTGGTAAAACAGACAGGAGATTTACCAGTTCCTATTCATTTACGAAATGCTCCTACCAAATTAATGAAAGAATTGGGATATGGCGACGAATACAAATATTCGCACGACTACGCAAACAATTTTGCTGAACAAGAATTCCTTCCCGACGCTATAAAAGAAACGGTTCTTTACAATCCTGGAAGCAATTCTAGAGAGAACAGCAACCGCGAATTTTTAAAGAACCGTTGGAAAGATAAATACGGTTATTAATCCGTATCTTATGTTTTAGAATTTTACTGTAATTTTTTCTGAAACCAATTTGTCATTTTGATAAGACTCAAAATACCATTGACCATCATTTTTCAGGATTAAAGAACCTTGAACATTATCTTTTATCGCCATAAAAACATTTGGCTGTGAAGTTTTTAAAAGTTTCATTACCACTTTTGGCGTTTTATCTATTAATTGATACCCTGATTCTGTTGGCTGTGCATATAACAAATTTGGATCTTTTAAGTCTGGTGATGGAGCCACCGCTACAACTTGAGTAGCTGCAACTGGAGCTGCCGCTGCCAAAGTTTCGGCTGTAACCTTTGTTGGCACTTGCGCTTGTGTATTAGTTCTAGAAACCACTACAGTATTACCACTATATTTATAATGCAATGCATAAACAGATTTAAAGGCATTTTCAAGTGATTCTTTATAAGCTAATTCATATTCTTTTTCTTTGCTTCTTCCAACCTCAGAAGTATAAACAACCTGACCATAACAATCTTTAAATTGCACAAAAAGTTTAGTTACTAAAAATGCATTGTCTTTTACTACATCAATATATAAAACTTGACAACGGTCTGTATAACCTTCAGGAAGTTGTTCGTTTGTATAAAAAGCTTCAAAACCAGCTTTATTCAAATTTTGTTTACTTAAAGTTGCTAAACGATACTGATTATCAGTTTTCATGAAATCATATTTCAAAGGTATAATTACTGCTTTGTAATCATTAAGAGAAACAGACTGCGCAAATCCAACAACTGAACATAAAATTGCAGTAAGTAAAAATTTAATTTTCATCATTATAAATATTTTTTTAGTTCTAATAAATGGTTTATTTGTTTATAATCACCAGAAACATCCAGCTTTCTTTCATTAAAAAAAATTGCATCTAAACCAGCATTTAATGCACCTGTCACATCAGCTTCAAAATCGTCTCCAATCATGATGCTATTTTCTTTTGATGTATTAGCCAACTTTAATGCATAATCAAATATAATACTATTTGGCTTTTTAACACCTGCTAGTTCAGAATTTGTTATAGTACTGAAATAACCTCCCAATGAAGCATTATTAATTTTCTTTTCCTGTACACTTGCAAATCCGTTGGTAATAATATGAAGTTTATATTTTGGTTTGAGATATTCCAAAACTTCAATAGCTCCATCAAAAAGATAATTATTATCAGGAAGAAATTCTATATAATCATTCGAAATCTGATCAATATTTTCATCTGTCATGATATAATTCAAAGCATCAAAAGAAAGCTTTAATCTATTGTAACGCAATTCTTGATGCGTAATTTCGTCATTTTGATATAATCTCCAGCATTCTTGATTTATAGGAACATATTTTTCAATAAAGTCTTCAATTTTAATTCCTTCAAAATTATTCTTAAAAATACGATCAAAGGCCATTTGAGAGTTTTTATCGAAGTCCCACAGTGTATGATCTAAATCAAAAAAAATGTCAGTAATATTTGTATTCATAGATTAAAAAATTCCTTCATCTACAAAACTATAATATTTTGATTCAGTTATAATCAAATGATCTAAAACTTTAACATCTAAAGTTTCTCCCGCCTCTTTAATTTTCTTCGTGATTTGTTTATCTGCATTACTTGGTTTTAAATCTCCTGAGGGATGATTATGACACAAAATCAAACCTGTAGCTCCGTTTTCTAATGCTAATTTAAAAATCAATCGCATATCTACAACTGTTCCCGCAATACCTCCTTTACTTAATTGTGATTTAGAAATTACCTTGTTTGAATTATTAAGAAAAAGCACCCAAAATTCTTCATGCGGAAGCTCGCCAATAATTGGCTGCATTATTTCAAATACCGCTTTACTCGAAGTTATTCTTTTTAATACTAAAACATCTTCTGCTCTTTGTCTTCTTCCCAACTCTAATGCAGAAACAATTGAAACTGCTTTTGCTTCACCTATCCCTTTAAACTTCATTAACTGTGAAATAGACATTTTACCTAAAGCATTTAGATTTTTTGCTGTCGCCAAAATTCTTTGACTTAATGCAACTGCCGATTCATTTCTGCTTCCAGAACCAATTAAAATCGCCAATAATTCGGCATCACTCAAAGCATCTCTGCCTTTTTTCATTAATTTTTCACGAGGTTTATCATCATCTGACCAATCTCTTATCGCGAAATGCCCTTCATCCATAATCACATCATATAAAAAGCGAATATATACAAAAAGAAGAAAAACCTTTCAAATAAATGCAATCGATTTTAATTTTTATTAACTTTAAAAATAAAAAGTACTAAAATGAAATTCCAAATCTGAAATTTCAAATTCCAATAAAAAAAGCCGATTGTTTCAACAATCGGCCCATTATCTAATTTTTAAATTGATTAATTCTCTAATTAATCAACCCTTTTACTTCATCAAAATTCAAACCTCCGTAATTTCCAGAACTCATTAATAAAAGTGCAGAATTATCTAAATTCAAATTGAATAAATATTCTTTAAATTCAGCTGGATTAGTATAAATAATTAAATCTTTTCTGTTGAATGCAGTTGCAATCTGTTCATAAGTTACTTCCTCCAACTGTTTAATTTTTACAGCATCTGGAGAGTAAAAAACAACGGCAACATCTGCATATTCTAAAGCGCCTTCATATTCTTTTAAGAATTCGGCATTCAAACTGCTGTAAGTATGCAATTCTAAACAAGCCACTAAAGTTCTGTTTGGATATTGCTCTTTTACCGCTTTGGTAGTTGCTGCAACTTTACTTGGTGAATGTGCAAAATCTTTGTAGGCCACTTTACCTTTTCCTTCAGCGATTTTTTCTAAACGTTTAGATGCACCTTTAAAACTTGCGATTGCCTCATAAAAATCAGCTTCGTCAACTCCCATATTTTGGCAGATCCATTTTGCTCCAGCTAAATTATTTAAGTTATGCGCACCAAAAACTTCAATTGGCATATCGCCTTCTGGAGTTTTCAATAAAGTTACACCATCACTTACAGAATATTCTGGAGTTGAATACGCAATTTTTCGAATCGGATTTGTTGCTGCTTCAGAAACACGTTTTACTTCTGGATCATTCTCGTTATAAACTAAAATACCTCCGTTAGTAATTTTTGCAATGAAAATCTCAAACTGCTCTACATAATTCTCGTATGTTGGAAAAACGTTAATATGATCCCAGGCAATTCCAGAAATTAAAGCGATATTGGGCTGGTACAAATGAAATTTAGGACGTCGGTCAATTGGCGAAGACAAATACTCATCCCCTTCCAAAACCATAAAATCATTTTCTTCAGTTAAGTGAACCATCGTATCGAAACCTTCCAGTTGTGCTCCTACCATGTAATCAACTGCAATATTATGGTAATGCATCACGTGCAAAATCATCGAAGTAATAGTCGTTTTTCCGTGAGAACCACCAATTACAACGCGAGTTTTGTTTTTAGACTGTTCGTACAAAAATTCAGGATATGAATAAATTTTTAATCCCAATTCCTGCGCTTTCAATAATTCTGGATTATCTGCTTTTGCGTGCATTCCAAGAATGATTGCATCAATATCAGCAGTAATTTTTTCTGGAAACCATCCTAATTCAGCTGGTAAAATTCCCTTTTTCTCTAATCTTGACTTTGATGGTTCAAAAATAGCATCGTCGCTTCCCGTAACTTGGTATCCTTTGTTATGTAGTGCTAATGCTAAGTTGTGCATTGCGCTTCCGCCAATGGCAATGAAATGTGTTTTCATTTAGAATCTTTATTTTATGCTTCGAATTTTCGTTTTAAATCCTGCGCTTTTTTTGTGTCTTTTAGTTTGTTCAAATATAAATTATATAATTTTTGAAATGTGACTTTTGAATTGCCAATTTCATGCGCTTTCTTATAATTTTTTTCAGCAAGATCATATCTTTTAAAATATTCTTCAATTCTTCCTCTTGACAAATATCCGTCAACAGGAGAAAACTGCGCTAATTCGTTAGAATATGCAATTGCTTTAGATTCGCTTCCCCCTAAAATTCCAGGCAATTGTAAATAAATTTCAATCAATGCCCAACGCGCCTGAACGTGTTTTGGATTAAGCTCGATTGCTTTTTCAAAAGCTTCTTTCATATCACCAACCATCGAGAAAGCTTTGATTTTATTTACTTCAACAGCATGCATCGCCAGACAGCCTCCATATTTAAAAAAATAATCAGCAACTGTGGGTTTCAATTCTTTTAGTTTTTTAAAATATTCAGCCCCTTTTACCCATGATTTTTGATGCGCTTCTATTTCGCCAAGATATTCAAGTGACTTTATATCTGACGGATTTGTTTTAAGAACAAATTCAAATATAGGTTTAGCTTCATCGTACTTCTTAGCCCGAAATAACTTCTCTCCTTTTTCAAAATTAGATTGCGCCCAAGAGTACATTGGAACAATTAAAAAGAAAATCAGCAACTTTTTCATATTTCAAAAATAAGGAAATATAAAATGCTATTTGCTTTTGAACATAAATTAGTAATTTGTACGAAATTTATTTTTAATTAAAACCAACCTTTACGCCACAAAAACACTCTCTGATATAAAAAGCTACTTTATGAAAAAGATTTTACTGTTATTTTTATTGGTTTCCACTACCGTTTTCGCACAGCAGTTTGACAAAGAATGGAAAAAAATCATGGCACTTGAAAACGTCGGAAGAATTAGATCTGCCAACAGAATTGTAGATCGTATTTACAAAAAAGCAGTTATTCAAAAAGATGAAGTACAAATGATAAAATGCTTTTTTCATACCTCAAAATACCTTTACACTTTAGACGAAAATGCTAAAACCAAAACTTTAACCAATCTAAAAAGGGATATAAACCGAGTTTCAGTTCCGTCAAAAGCACTTTTAAATCTGGTTTATGCAAAATTCTTGATTCATTATCGCGATTATGGCGATCCCGAAATAATGGTAGATAGTGCTGCTTCAGTAGTAGATTACGAAACTACTTCGGTAGACATGACTGCTTCTGCCCTAGATACGTCAACGGAAGATTCAGATTCTTCTGAAACTGATTTTTATTCAGAAGAGGAGATTACGGAACTTTATAAAAAAACATTAGAAAATGCATCAATCTTAAAAAGTACGCCTTTAAGCAATTATGAAACCCTATTTTACTTTCATAAAAATTCAAAATTTAAAAAACAGACTTTATTTGACTATTTATTAGAGGAGAATATTGCTTATTTTTCCTCTAAAATAGAACGCTGGGAAATTTCAGAAAATGAATTTGTCCCTTACACAGAATCGTTTTTTGGTAATTCTGAAGCTTTTATACAACTTAATCTCGATTTTGTAACTGAAACAAACCTAAAAAATACTCTATTCTTATACCAACAGAAAGAAATTATCGATCCATCTTTAGAAAATCAGTTTGAACGAGTTAAATTCTGTCAGGAAACATTTTTAAACTTAGATGATCGTTTCGAAACTTACCTCGCTTTGATTGAAAAGAAAGCCGAAGAGAAACCACTTATCCAGAAAATTAAATTGGAACAGGTTTCAATCCTCGTGAAAAAGGCATCCAAAACAACTTATCCAGAAAACAATATTAAAGCACTCAATCTTATTGATGAGATTGTAAAAATCAATGAAAACTCATATCCTGCAAGCGATGCTTTGGAAAAAAAAGCACAGATTCTCTCCAAATCATTATCATTAGAACTTGAAGAATATATTTATCCGAATAAAAATACTAGAGCGTTAATATACTACCAAAATGTAGAGCGTTTTAAAATTTCCTTTTTTAAAATTAGCCTTACGGAATTAAAAGAATTTAAAAAAGGTGAAAGACAAGACAGTTTATCTAAACTAATTACTGCTAAAAGACCTCCAGTTGTTTCGCAAAATTATGATCTCCTAAATAAAAAAGACTATTTTGATTATACAACAGAAGTTTTACTGCCAAAACTAACTCTTGGAAATTATTTGATTTATGTAGAAAGCGATTCAGATTCAAAAGAAGAAAAAGCCTATGCAAGTGATATCATTTCAGTTTCCAATTTAATGGCACTTGCTTCTGAACAAAAAAATATCGAAAGCTATCAAGTTCTCGACAGAAAAACCGGTAAGCCTATTGAAAATGCAGTCGTAAAATTTAAAAATACTACAACTGAGACCAATGCAAAAGGCATTGCTACTTTTACAAAAATTTCAAATGATGACGATGATTTGTTTGTTGAGTTATCTAAAGATGGCGATTCTTTAATGGTGGAAAGAAATTATTATGTACAACATGTATCAGAATATAATCCTGATAACAGAACAGATGGCAAAATAGAGTTTTATTTAGACCGTGCTATTTATAGACCTGGTCAGACTGTTTTTTATAAAGGTATTGCTTTTCAAAAAAACAAAAACAAAAGCAGTATTGTGCCCAATGCAAGGTTTGAAGTCTCTGTTTATGATGTCAATAATCAAGTCATAAAAAAAATGGAAGTTACTGCTAACGAGTTTGGTTCGTTTTCGGGAGAATTTGCACTTCCTAAAAATGGACTGACTGGAAATTTCAGTATTTCGGCTCAAAAAGTTCACATTTCTTCAAACGAAGAGTCCAAACTCTTACCATGGTATAAAGTGGATTTTTATAACCAGAGAACTTCCTTTAGAGTAGAAGAATACAAACGTCCAAAATTTGAGGTTACTTTTGAACCTAAGAAAGAGTCTTTTAAACTCAATCAAGCTGTTAAAATTAAAGGAAACGCAAAAGCATTTGCTGGAAACTCCATTTCTGATGCTATCGTAAAATACAATGTAACCCGATATACCAGTTATTACCGAAATTATTATGGCCGTGAAGAGAAAGAAACTCTTGCTGTGGGAGAAACAAAAACGGATGCTTCAGGAAAATTTTCAATTGACTTTACAGCTCTTCCTTCAAAAAACAATAGAAAAGAGGAATTACCAGTTTTCAATTATCAAATAGAAGCAACGGTTACAGATCTAAATGGCAAAACACATACTGCACAGACAATTGTAAAAGTCGGCTATCATGATTTGATTCTTAATGCATCTATTCCCTCAATTATAGAAACTAAAGACAAAAACGAAATAACATTATCAAGTACCAATCTGAACGGAGAATTTTTGGCTGCCAAAGGCGAAGTAAAATTATATTTAGTAAGTACTTTTCCTAGTAAATTTAAACGCAGAATTTTTCAACAGCCAGATATAAAGGGTATTTCAGATGAAGATTTTGAAAAACTATTTCCTTATGAAATCAATAAAAATGAAGACGAAAATAAAATTGCAGAAGTTTTAGTATTCTCCAAAAAGGTAGACACGCAAAAAGACAAAAAAATTGTCTTAGATTTTATTTCCAACTATAAATCGGGAACTTATAAAATGGTCTTTTCAGCTAAAGATAGTTTCAATAATCCTATCGAAAATTCCTCTATATTTCAAATTAAACAAAGTGCCGAAAAATTTTATGCAGGCAGTTTACTAACAGTAAAAAAAGTCAATGATGACCCAAGAAAAGATGGCTTTGTACTAGTAAAAGTAACCTCTCCTATTCCTGATCTTTATATTATTGTGAGTGGCAATTACCAAAGCGGTGTTTTCTTTGAAGATATTTTTCATTTAGAAAACAATGAAACTGTAATTAAAATTCCGTTAAAGGATGAATTTGAAAACCAAATAAAATTAGGTTTTGAAAGTGTTTTCGAAAATTACAGTTATACACAAATGCTTGATGTCGCACTTAAAGAGCCAGAAGCAAAATTAGAATGGACTGTTGAAAGTTTTAGAAGTAAAATTGAACCCGGAAGTCCACAAAACTGGTCATTTAAATTAAATGGTGTTAATACAAAAATCGAAGCCGAAGTTTTAGCTTCGATGTATGACAGTTCTTTAGACCAATTCAGCATCAAAAATTGGCAGAACTTGAATATTTACCGTAACACTTACAACAGTATTAATTTTAAAACTGATTTAGGTTTAGCCAAAACCCACATGGAAGTAAATAATCTTAATGAATATGTTGGCGCTACTTATTTTGAGGATGAAGAAACACAATTAAACTGGTTTGGTTTTAATTTCAATTATAGCCATTTTGGTGATCTTGGGATGACTATAGTAGATATTAAAGATGGAAAAGTGGGAGCAGTAACTATTAAAGGAGATCCAGACGCTGTTTTAACTGTTGATGAACCTGTAGGAGCTGGGCCGGTAAATGCTATGGTGACTGAAGGAGGTGATGTTGTTCAAAGATCTCCTATCAAAGTTAGTCAAGTTAAATTCGTAAAGCCTGTTGTTGCTCACGCAAGTGAAACGACTGAAAATCCTGAATATTATTATCAAACAGATAAAATAAAATTTATTCCGGGTAAAAAAATCGTAAGCGGACTAACATCAATGGCCGTAAATACATCAACATTATATATCATTGATGGAGAAATCTTATCAGAAAGTGATTTCAACAAAATAAATCCTGAAGATGTTTTATCTATAGATTTTTTAACCGCTGATAAAGCTAAAGCTCTTTATGGAAGTAAAGGTGCAAACGGTGTTATTATTATCACCACAAAAAAAGCAATGGAATTGTTGACGCAGGTAAAAACTAGAAAAAATCTCTCCGAAACAGCATTCTTTTTTCCACATCTAAAAACAGATTCGACTGGAAATGTAAGTTTCAATTTCACATCACCTGAAGCTTTAACGGCTTGGAAACTTCGTTTAATGGCACATAACAAAGAGGCAGTTTCTGGTCATTTAGAGAAAAACATTGTTACTCAAAAGGAATTAATGGTTTCACCAAATTTCCCTAGATTCTTTAGAGAAAAAGATGCAATTACAATCAGTGCCAAAATCTCAAATCTTACGGCTGAAGCAAAAACCGGAATTGCAAGTTTACAGTTTTTTGATGCTGTGACTATGGAACCGATTGATGCCAAAATGCTGAACTTAAAAAACATCAAAAACTTTACAATTCCGAGTTACGGAAACACAACGGCAAACTGGACAATTACAATTCCTGAAGGTTTACAAGGCGTTCAATACAAAATCGTAGCAAAAGCATGTAATTTCTCTGATGGAGAAGAAAATATTATTCCTGTTTTGACCAATAATATGCTGGTAACTGAAAGTATTCCGATTTGGGTTCGCGAGAATTCAACTAAAGAATATACATTTGAGAATTTAAAAAACAATAATTCTACAACATTAAAAAATCATCAATTTACACTAGAATATACTTCTAACCCAACTTGGCTTGCGATTCAGTCAATTCCTTATTTAATGGAATATGAACATGAATGTGCTGAACAAACTTTTGCACGTTATTATGCCAATGCTTTGGCTACAGAAATCATTTCAAGTAATCCAAAAATTGCGAATGTTTTTGAAACTTGGAGAAAAAAAGGAACTCCAAATTCAAAACTGGAAGAAAATGAAGAATTAAAATCACTTATTTTAGCAGAAACTCCTTGGCTGAATGACGCTCAATCTGAAGATGAAAAGAAAAAGAATTTAGCGCTTTTGTTTGACTTAGAGAAAATGAAAACTTCTCAGGAAGCTACTTTTCAAAAATTAAAACAAAAACAACTGCCTTCGGGTGCTTTTTCATGGTTTGGAGGAAATTACGAAAATGAATACATCACGAGACATATTTTAGCTGGTCTCGGACATTTGGAAAAACTTCAAAAAAACAACAATACATCTCAATTAGAGCAGATTACAGCTACTGCGATTCCGTTTATTGATTCTAAATTTTTAGAGTACTATAAAAGCACAACCAAAAATCTAAAAAAGAGCGATAAATTAATTTGGCTCAATCCCTATTCTGACCTGCATTATCTTTATACCAGAAGTTTTTATTTAGAGAAATATCCTTTATCTGATACTTTGAAAAAAGCAACAAAACTATATTTAGAAACTGCTAAAAAAGATTGGCTGAATTATTCTCTATATGAAAAAGGGTTGGCCGCTTTGACTTTGAATCGTTTTGGAGAAAAAGAAAGTGCTAAGAAAATCATCGAAAGTTTAAAAGAAACATCTTCAAACAACGAAGACTGGGGAATGTACTGGATTGCCAACAAATCAGGATGGTATTGGTATCAGGCTCCAATAGAAACTCAGGCTTTATTGATTGAGGCTTTCGCCGAAATAAATAACGACACCAAATCGGTTGATGCAATGAAAATCTGGTTATTGAAAAACAAACAAACCAAAAACTGGCCCACAACAAAATCTACAACCGAAGCCATTTATGCTTTATTAATGCAAGGTACCGACTGGCTTTCTGTAAAAGACAATACGGTTATCAAATTGGGAGATGAAAAAATCATGACCAAAAAATTAGCCGAAAATGAAAAAGAAGCTGAAACAGGTTACATCAAACTAAACTGGAAAGCCGATGAAATCAAAAAAGAAATGGCTTCCATCAAAATCGAAAACAAATCTAAAGTTCCAGGTTTTGGTGGTGTTTATTGGCAATATTTCGAAGATTTAGACAAAATCAAAAACAATTCGGGTGCTGTTTTGTCTGTTTCGAAAGAATTGTATCTAAAGAAAAGCACTCTAAAAGGAAATCAATTAGAAAAAATCACAACAAAAAATCCATTAAAAATTGGAGATTTGGTTACGGTTAGACTTATCATTACCTCAAGAGAAGATACTGAGTATGTTCATTTAAAAGATATGCGTGCCTCTTGTTTTGAACCTGTCAATGTTCTTTCTGAATACCAATATAAAAATGGATTAGGTTATTACATGAGTACAAAAGATGTGGCCACACATTTGTTCTTTGACCAAATTAAAAAAGGAACTTATGTTTTAGAATATGATATTCGAGTAAATAACAGTGGTGAGTTCTCCAACGGAATTACAACAATCCAAAGCATGTACGCTCCAGAATTTGCAAGCCATACAAAAGGAATTCGAGTGAAAGTTCAATAAAAAAATCCGCCACAAATTCACGAATTTTATTTAATTAATTCGTGAATTCGTGGCGGAAAAAATTGTAGAAATTGAGATTATTTAGCAATCGTCAATTCGTCGATAATGTTTTTCGCTCCTGCGTATTTGTCGATAATCCAAAGTACATAACGAATATCTACGTTGATTGTTCTTTGTAAATTAGAATCAAAAATAACGTCTCCAGCCATAGCTTCGATGTTTCCATCAAAAGCAATACCGATTAATTCTCCTTTTCCGTTAAGAACTGGCGAACCTGAATTTCCTCCAGTAATATCGTTATCAGTTAAGAAGTTTACTGGCATGTAACCTGCTTTATCAGCATATTGTCCGAAATCTTTTTTCTTATTCAATTCTAATAAACGAGCTGGCAAGTCAAATTCTTGATCCCCTGCTTTGTATTTTTTAACCATACTTTCCATTGTAGTATAGTTGTTGATTTTTGCATCATTACGAGGATCAGCAGGTAAAGCACGAACTTTTCCGTAAGTCAATCTCAAAGTAGAGTTTGCATCTGGATATTTAATCGCGTTTAATTTAGATTCTCTTAAACCTTCAACCAATTTACGGAAAGCCGTTGCAAAACCATCATCGGCTTTTGCCTGATCGTCTGATTTAGAACGGTATTTAGTCAATAAATCATTAGAAATGATATACAACGGATCGTGTGTAATTGCTACTGGTTTCGGATCTGCTAAAAATCCTAATATTTTTTCTTTAGATGTAAAGTAGCTTTGTTCTGTTGCTTTTGCTACATCAGCAGTAAAATCGCCGTTGTTAGCTGTTTTCATTTTTGCAATTTCTGGAGCAAGTCCGTATTCGGCAGCTTTAGAAGCATATAAATTCAACTGTGCAGTTAAAATATCTTTTTCTAATGGCGCATAAAATTCTCCATAAACACTTTCAATTAATGCATTGATTTTAGGAAGCATTTCTGCTTTTTTTGCATCATTTTCTTTGTAGTAAGCAATTAATGCATTTCCTAAATTAGCTGGCGCAGTTGCATAAGCAGAAGTACGTAAAAGCTGTGTCAAATAATTATCGTGACGTGCTTTTAAGTTTGTTTCTCTGTAATAATCGTTGATTGTTGGAATTACATTCTCATACTTTTCTTTATTTGCAGGTTTGCTTGCCCACTCATAAAATTTATCTTCTTGTTCTGCTTTAGTATCAACCGTTCCTGCTTTTGTTAAAGCATCGATCATACCTTGACGGTTTTTCCAGTAGTTTGCTGTAGAAGCATATTTAGAAGCGTACTGTAAACGAACAGTTGCGTCTTTATCCATATACTTTTTCATTACATCCATTCCGGTTTTAGCACCTTCAACCCAAGCAGGGTAAGCATATTTAATGTTTTGCTCAATTCCTCCGGCTGGCATCCAACGGTTTGTTCTTCCTGGATAACCTAAGATCATGGCAAAATCATTTTCTTTTACACCTTTAATACTTACTGGTAAATAATGTTTTGGTTTTAAAGGCACATTGTCTTTTGAATAAGCGGCAGGATTTCCGTCTTTATCTGCATACACTCTAAACATAGAGAAATCTCCAGTTTGACGAGGCCATTCCCAGTTGTCTGTATCTCCACCAAATTTACCAACACTTTCTGGTGGTGTTCCCACTAAACGAACGTCTGTGTAATCTTGGTAAACAAAATAGTAATATTCATTTCCTTGAAAGAAAGGACGAACAGAAACCGTATATTTTCCGTTTTCGCTGTTTTCTTTTTCGATCAAATTGATTTCCTGCTGAATCACTTTGTTTCTTTCCGTTTCTGTCATTTGATCGTTTACTTTAGATAAAATTCTTTTAGAAACATCATCCATACGAACGAAGAAACGAACAAACAAAGATTTTGGTTTCATTTCCTGACTACGGTCTTTAGCCCAGAAACCATCTTTTAAATAGTTTCTTTCTGCTGACGAAAGTTCAGCAATGGCACTATATCCGCAGTGGTGATTTGTCAATACCAAACCAGTATTTGAAACGATTTCGGCAGTACATCCACCATTGAATTGTACAATCGCATCTTTCAAACTATGATTGTTGATACTGTAAATTTCTTCGGCTGTCAATTGCAAGCCCATTTTTTCCATATCTCTATGGTTCAATCTTTCGATAAACATCAAAAACCACATTCCTTCATCGGCTCTCATAGGGAAAGTCATAAGGCACATGGTCAAGAATAAAATTACTTTTTTCATGTTATTTTGTTTAAGTGATGCGAATATAGCTCATATTTATAATTATTCCACTCAAAACAAATTCAAAATTGCACATGTTTTCGATTTTTTAGTCTTTTATTAAGAATTTAACATTGTTTTTAAAAAAGAAAGGCGTTCTAAAAATAGAACGCCTTTCTTTTTTAAAAAGTTACTAAGATGCTAAGTTGCTAAGATTCTAAGTTTTTTTCTTTGAACTTAGCAGCTTAGAGACTTAGAACTTTATTCATTAAGCATTTTCCAAAGCCTGTCTTTCAAATCGGTCAAACCTTGCTGTGCAACAGACGAGATAAACATGTATGGAACATCTTTGAAAGTAACGTCTAATTCTGCTTTCAATTCTGCTTTTAATTCATCATCCAGCATATCGCATTTTGAAATTACCAATAGACGTTCTTTGTCTAACATTTCAGGATTATATTTCGTTAATTCATTAACCAAAATATCGTATTCTGCTCTAATGTCAGGCGTATCAACAGGAACTAAAAATAACAATGTCGAATTACGCTCAATATGACGTAAGAAATAATGTCCTAAACCTTTTCCTTCTGCGGCGCCTTCAATAATTCCCGGAATGTCAGCAATTACAAAAGATTGAAAATCTCTGTATGCTACAATTCCTAAATTTGGTTTTAAAGTGGTAAAAGGATAATCAGCAATTTTTGGTTTTGCTGAAGTTAATACAGACAATAAAGTAGATTTTCCTGCATTTGGGAAACCTACTAAACCAACATCGGCTAAAACTTTCAATTCTAAAATCACATCCATTTCCACGCCCAATAAACCTGGCTGTGCGTAACGAGGTGTTTGGTTTGTAGAACTTCTAAAATGCCAGTTTCCTAAACCTCCTTTTCCTCCTCTTGCCAGAATTTGTTTTTCTCCATCTTCTGTAATTTCAAAAAGTGTTTCTCCAGTTTCTTTGTCTTTTACAACAGTTCCTAGTGGCACTTCAATGATTTTATCTTCTCCATCTGCACCAGTACTACGATCGCCTCCACCGTCTCCACCGTGACCCGCTTTAATGTGACGTGCAAACTTTAAGTGAAATAATGTCCAGAGTCCTTTATTTCCAACTAAATACACATGTCCTCCTCGACCACCATCTCCACCGTCTGGTCCACCTTTTTCAATAAATTTCTCTCTATGTAAATGCGTAGATCCTTTCCCTCCTTTTCCGGAAGAAACGTATATCTTAACGTAATCTACAAAATTTCCTTCTGTCATTTTTCTGAATTTCAGATTTTAGATTTCAGATTTTAGATTGCTCTAGCTTCTATTTCTAAATTCTATTTTATTTATTTTTTATTCTTTCAATGCTTTAACCAGCACTTTATCAATCTTAACTCCGTCCATGTCGATTACTTCAAGGACAAATTTTTGCCAGACTAATTTTTCTCCTTCTTTTGGAATATGAGAAAGCTCGGTCATGATCATGCCGCTTACAGTGTTTACTTCGTAATCGTTGGTTAATTCGTCTAACTCAAAATAGGTTAAGAAATCGTGTAACGAATAATGTCCGTCAACCAGCCATGAACCATCTTCTCTTTCTATCAGCTGAAATTCATCTTTATAAAACTCAGAGGCATCACCAACTAAGGCTTCTAGAATATCATTCAAAGTAATCAAACCTTGAAAAACTCCGTATTCATCTGAAACTAAAGCGTAATGAACTCCTGTTTTCTTGAAATTTTCTAACGCTTTGTAAGCCGTAGTCTGCTCCATTAAATAAGGCGCATCAGAAACTATTACCGACAAATCGAAATTATCTTTTTCTATACTGGCGAAGATATTTTTTAGTGTAACCACTCCAACAATATCATCATAATTATCATTATAAACTGGATAAACAGCATGCAGGTCCTGAACTACCAATTCCTTAATCTTGTCTTTATCTGCTTTTAATGGCAACATATCAACAGATTTTCGGTGTGTCATTAACGAACTTACTTTTCTATCTCCGATATGAAAAACGCGCTCCACAATATCTTGTTCAATTTCTTGAACTTCTCCAACCTCTGTCCCTTCTTTGATGATTGCTTTAATTTCTTCTTCGGTCACTTTTCCGTCTGCCGTTGGTTTGATTTGTAAAACATTCAACAAGAAATCTGTTGAAGAAGTTAACAACCAAATAAACGGTGCCGTAATGATTGAAATGACTTTCATTGGCATTGCCACCATTTTAGCAATTGCTTCAGGATAATTTAATCCGATTCGTTTTGGAAGTAATTCTCCTAAAACCAATGAGAAGAAAGTTAAAACTACAACCACAATTCCAACTGCGATTGAATGTGCATAAGGTTTTAAAGCTGCAAAACCTGCCACAAATAATTCAACATCGGCAGTGATTTTATCGCCAGAATAAATACCTGTTAAAATACCTATTAAGGTAATTCCGATTTGTACTGTTGATAAAAATTTGTTTGGCGAATTGGCTAAATCGAGTGCTGTTTTAGCACTTTTATTGCCTTTTTTCGCTGCTGTTTCCAACCTGTTTTTACGGGCTGAAATCAAAGCGATTTCAGACATGGAGAAAACTCCGTTTAGTAGAATTAGAAAAAATATAATTAGTATTTCCAATTGATAGGGGATTCGTTATAAAATGGTCTAGTTAAATGCAATTTGTACTCAATTTATTATAGCCCAGATGGAAGTGAATAGCCAGGAGCTAAAAAAACTAATTTTTCCTGCCAGAAAACAGCGACTGAAAGAAGCTCGTTTTATGGTTTGGAAAAATAGTTTTTTTAGCGAGGACTAGTAACGTACAGCTGGAAAAAGCTTCTACAAATTATCTATAACTGACGTTAAGCGCTCTGTAATATCTTTAATTTCTCCAATACCGTTTACAGCGTGAAATTTATTCTGTGCTTTATAGTAATCGATTAACGGAGCTGTTTTTTCATTGTATTCCTGATATCTCACACGAATTTTTTCTTCGTCCTGGTCATCTGCTCTTCCGCTTGTTTTTCCTCTTTCTAATAGACGGGCTACTAAAATTTCGTCATCAGCTTCTAAAGCGATTGTTGCTGTTACGCTAGAACCAATTGTTGGCAAAAATTTGTCTAAAGCTTCTGCCTGATTGATTGTTCTTGGGTAACCGTCGAACAAAAATCCTGCTGTGTCAGGGTGTTTTTTTACCTCATCAATTAACATTGCAGTTGTTACTTCGCAAGGAACTAATTCTCCATTGTCCATAAAAACTCTTGCTTTTTTTCCTAGTTCAGTATCATTTTTTAAATTGAAACGAAAAATATCTCCTGTTGAAAGGTGTGTTAAATTATATTTTTCTTTTAAAAATTCTGCCTGAGTTCCTTTTCCTGCACCAGGCTTTCCAAATAAAACGATGTTAATCATAATTGAAATGAGTGTTGTTACTTCTGTCTTTCAGAAGTTTTAAAATGAATATATAGTTGTGTTTTGTTATTCTGCTAATTTGTAAACTTCGGTTAAGTTTCTGCCTAATCCATCATAGTCCAAACCATAACCCACAATAAATTTGTTCGGAATTCTAATTCCGATGTAATCTATTTTTATGTCTTTTTTATATGCCTCCGGTTTAAAAAACAAAGTTGCAATTTTAAAATGCTTTACATTTCTTTCTTTAAACAAGTGTTTCAATTCTTCGATTGTATTTCCGGTATCGATAATATCTTCGATGATAATTACGGTTCTTCCAGACAAATCCTGATTGATTCCGATTAATTCTTTAACCGAATTTGTTGTTTCTGTTCCTTCATACGATGCCATTTTGATGAATGAAACCTCGCATGGTTTTTTATATTTTTTTAGAAAATCTGATACGACCATAAAGGCACCATTCAAAACTCCAATAAAAATTGGCGTATCATCTCCAAAATCGTCTTCTACCTGAGCCACTATTTTAGTTAAAGCAAAATCAATTTCTTTAGCCGAAATAAACGGAACAAATTGTTTATCGTGAAGTTGTATCATTATTTTTCTTTTTAAAATAATGGACAAAGATACAGAATTAGAACTTAACAGCTTATATCAAAATGGACTGTATCCGGATTATTTTTTCGGGAATGTTAAATATCAGTTAATATTTACAAACCAGTCTTTTAGGCTATTTTAAATTTCAGTAAATTGTTATGATATAATTATTTAACTCCAAAAAACCAATGAAAAAATCGTTAATCCTGTTTTCAATTCCGTTATTAGCTTTAATGACTTCCTGCAACGGACAAGTAAAAAAAGAAGAAAAAGAAGCACTTGCCAAACAGCCCGGAAATATTGTAAAAACGGCTATCGGAAACATTACACTTCCTCCGCCCTACGCAACCGAATCAAAAACAAAGAACAGTAAAGTTATAGGCTGGCCCGAAGGCAAAACGCCAAAAGCACCGGAAGGTTTTACGGTAACCAAATTTGCTGACGGTTTCGAAAATCCGCGTTGGAGCTATATCGGACCAAACAATGATATTTTTGTTGTGGAGAGTGGAACCAGAACAAGTAAAAACCAAATTATAGTTTTGCGTGACAAGGATAAAGACGGAAAATATGAAACTCGCGAAGTTTTTATTTCTGGTTTAAACAGACCTTTGGGAATGCTCATTCTTAAAGACTTTTTTTACATTGCCAATACTGACGGACTTTACCGTTATCCCTATAAAAATGCACCTTTAAAGTTAGAAACTCAAGGAACTAAAATTGTTGAGCTTCCTGCTGGTGGATACAACAATCATTGGACAAGAAGTTTGCTAGCTAATCCTGAAGGAACAAAAATTTATATAGGTGTTGGTTCCGGAAGTAATGTTGGAGAAAACGGAATGGATAAAGAAATTCGCCGTGCGGCAATTTTAGAAATCAATCCTGACGGAACCGGTGAAAAGATTTATGCAGAAGGTCTTAGAAACCCAATGGGAATGGATTGGAATCCTGCCAACAAAAAAGAACTTTGGACAGCGGTAAATGAAAGAGATGAACTTGGCGATGATTTGGTTCCAGATTATATCACGAGTGTAAAAAGAGGCGGTTTTTATGGATGGCCTTATTCGTATTTTGGAAGTATTCCAGATCCAAGATGGAAAGGGAAAGGCGAAAGAAAAGATTTGATAGAAAGAGCTATTGTTCCCGATGTTCCGGTTGGCGCTCACACTGCTTCTTTGGGATTGGCTTTTTACACTAAAGATGCTTTTCCTGCTAAATATAAAAACGGAGCTTTTGTAGGACAGCATGGTTCTTGGAACCGATCTGTAATTTCAGGTTATAAAGTTTTATTTGTTCCTTTTAAAGATGGAAAACCTTCGGGAAAACCGGAAGATTTTTTAACGGGTTTTATTTCTGACAATGATAAAGCGGAAGTTTACGGGCGTCCGGTTGCGGTTACAGTTATGAATGATGGATCGCTTTTGGTTAATGATGATAGCGGCAATACGATTTGGAAAGTTTCAGCCAAATAAATCGACAAGCTTGGTTTTAACCACAAATTACACAAATTTTCGCAAATTAATTTGTGTGAATTTGTGCAATTTACGGTTTAAAAAATATATCGAATTTTTAATCCAATTGCTTTCGGCACAAACTATAAAGATTTTTAAACACATAGAGACATAGATTTTTGTTTTAAAAAGATGTTACTAAGAAAACTCGTTTTCACACATAGTTTTTCTATGTGGCTTTTGATAAGTGAAACGCCTTTTTTGCCTCAATCAATGACTGTGTTTCTATGTGTTAAAAATAAATCCCAATATTTAATCTGTCAAGATAAAATTCCAAATCCCAAGAATTACTACATAAATATATGTTTTTAAAAAAATACGGTTTCCTAATTATTGTGTTTTCGATTTTACATAATCTAACGGCACAGGAAAAAGGAGTTCAAAACATTGATTCTACCAAAACCCAAAAACTAAACGAAGTTTTAATAAGTCCGCTTCATATTGATCGGGATTTGCAAAATAGTCCGGCTTCGATTGGTGTTTTATCTGAGAAAGAATTACTTCGAAATAATACCACAGACATTAGCAACGTCATCAATACGATTCCGGGTGTTTTTATGCAATCATCGAATATTACCACAACCCGAATTTCGATTCGCGGAATTGGCGCCAGAACGCCATACGGAACCAATAAAATCAGAGCTTTTTATGGAAATATTCCGTTGACATCTGGAAACAGCGAAACCGTAATTGATGATATAGATCTTCAAAACATCAATCAGGTTGAAGTGATTAAAGGTCCGCTTTCAAGTATTTACGGTGCTGGATTGGGCGGAGCGATTTTAATTTCTCCGGAAACATTTAATAAATCCAACTATCAGACTGAAATTAGTTCTGTTTTTGGATCTTTTGGATTATTGAAAAACAGAGTCGGTTTTAATTGGAACGAAAAAAGTGCTTCTTTAAATCTGAGTTATCACAATTTAAAAAGCGATGGCTGGCGCGAAAACAGCGCTTACAATCGGGAAGGAATTACTCTCGGCGGTGAATTGTTCCGAAAGAAAAACAGCAAGTTGACGTACTTTTCCAATTACACTTATTTAAAAGCATACATTCCGAGTTCAATCAACAAAAACACTTTCGAAAATAATCCGCAGGCAGGCGCGCCGACTTGGGTTGCTTCAAAAGGTTTTAAAGAATACAAATCGACTTTGGCAGGATTAGCTTATGATTTTAAATTAAACGATCATCTCCAAAATTCGACTTCCGTTTTTATCAATTATAAAGACAGTAACGAACCGCGTCCTTTTGATATTTTGCGCCAATATACTTTTGCTTCAGGCGCAAGAACGCAGTTTTCGGGAGATTTCAGTATCGGAAAAGTCAAAAATCAATTTATTGCCGGATTAGAATATTTCAGAGATAATTACAGCGGAAATACTTTCCAAAATTTATATCAGCAAAATAACGGAAACGGAAGTTTGCAAGGCAATCAACTTACCGCAACCGATCAAAAAAGAGATTTTTACAATATTTTTTCACAAATCAGAACTTTGCTTTCGGAACGTTTTGAGATTCAGGCGGGTTTAAATTACAACAAAACTAAATTTGAATTGCAGAATGATTTTCCCGCTTCCGCGAATAATCCGAAGGAAAGATATAGTTATGAGGGGATTTTTTCGCCACAGCTTTCTTTTTTATTTAAGCCAAATGAAATCCGAACCTTTTATTTTTCCGCAAGCCGAGGATTTTCTCTTCCCGCAACCGAAGAAACTTTGACATCAACAGGAAACATTAATCAGAACATAAAACCAGAAACCGGTTATAATTTTGAATTGGGCGGAAAACTGCATTTTTTCAATAAAAAACTCTACACCGAAATTGCCATTTACCGAATGGAAATTAAAGATTTATTGGTTGCCAAAAGAATCGGAGACGATCAATACGAAGGCATAAATGCCGGAAAAACTTTTCACGAAGGAATTGAGATTTCCTTAAATCATAATTGGCCGATCAATCGAACGTTTACTTTGAACTCTTATGTTGGGACTTCAATCGGAAATTATGAATTTAAAGAATTTGTCGATAACGGAAATGATTATTCAGGAAACAAATTAACCGGATTTCCTGCCAATACAGCAAGTACTGGTTTTACTTTAAATACATCATCTGGATTTTATTTTACTGCCGATTTTCAGTTTACAGATAAAATCCCAATGAATGATTCTAATGCCGATTATTCCGATTCTTATTCACTTCTGAATTTAAAAACCGGTTACCAATTTGAAATTCTATCTGGTTTAAAAGCTCATTTCGACGCAGGCATAAATAATGTCATGAACGAAAAATACGCTTCCATGATTTTGACCAATGCAACTGCTGTTGGAAATGCACAGCCTCGATTTTATTACCCTGGATTGCCGATAAACTATTACGGAATTATCTCATTAAATTATGTATTTTAGCACAGTATTTAACTCCAAAAAACAATGCTTTCCGAACTGCAGAAGAAACTGGATTATGTCAATGCTTATAGAGAAAATCGTCTCAAAACGGCAAAAGATGTTTTAGAAAACCCTTCACTTTTTAGTGAATTGGTTTCGATTTGCTTTTCGCCCGAAAATAAAAACAATCATAAAGCCTGCTGGATTTTAGAATTTGTTTCGTACGAAGAATTGCATTGGCTTCAACCTCATCTTGACTTTTTCTGTTCGAATCTGAAAGTTTTAAAAGATGAAAGTTCCATGCGTCCGATTGCCAAGGTGGTTCAGCTTTTGGTAAAATCGCATTACAAGAAAAATGAAAACGGAATTCAACTTTCTGAAGAAAATCTACAAGACTGTATCGAAGCCTCTTTCGACTGGCTGATTAACGATACCAAAGTTGCCACAAAAGCTTATTCTATTCGTACTTTATATATTTTAGGAAATTATTACGACTGGATTCATCCCGAACTCAAAGTCATAATTGATAAAGATTTCGGAGACCATTCCTCTGCCTACAAAGCCGTTGCCAAAGAAGTTTTGAAGAAAATAAAATAGCTTTTTTTTGATAGCCACGACTCGAGCGATAGCGACTGGCGAAGCAATTCACGAATTATTTTTTTTCCACAGATTAAAAGGATTAAAATGATTTTTTAATTACTTCAAAAAATAATCTGTGGAAATCTGTGAAATCTATAGCAGGATATTTCAGCCAAAGATTGGATTTCTATTAATTAAAAATTCGTGAATTCGTGGCTATAAAAACTAAATTTTGGCTAAAAAAAGATTAAAAAGTATCTTTGCAAAAACACAACTCAAAATGAATTATTTTTCTTCTGATTTTAAATTAGGAATATTAGGCGGAGGACAATTAGGCAAAATGCTTTTGTTCGATACCCGAAAATTTGATATACAAACTTACGTTCTGGATCCAAGCGATGAAGCACCAAGTAAAATTGCCTGCAATAAATTTTTTCAAGGTGATTTAATGGATTATGAAACGGTTTACAATTTCGGGAAACAAGTCGATGTTCTTACTTTCGAAATCGAATTGGTAAATCTTGAAGCTTTAACGCAATTGGAAAACGAAGGTTTAAAAATATATCCTTCTCCAAAAACCTTAAAAGGAATTCAGAATAAAGGCGTTCAAAAAGAATTTTACGCTAAAAATAATATCCCAACTGCACCTTTCGAAAGATTTGAAAATTTAGAAAGTCTGAAATCTAAAATCAACGATCTAAAATTACCATTTGTGTGGAAATGCACCGAATTTGGTTATGACGGAAATGGTGTAAAAATAGTTCGTCAGGCATCCGATTTAGATACCTTGCCAAATGTAGAATGCATTGCAGAAACTATGGTTCCGTTCAAAAACGAATTAGCGGTAATTGTGGTTAGAAATCCATCAGGCGAAATGAAAACGTATCCAGTTGTAGAAATGGAATTTCACCCAGAAGCAAACCAAGTTGAATATGTAATTTGTCCAGCAAGAATCGATGATAAAGTTGCTGAAAAAGCCAGAGCGATTGCTTTACAAGTTTCAGAGAACTTCAATCACGTTGGACTTTTGGCAGTTGAAATGTTCCAGACTCAGGACGACGAAATTTTGGTTAACGAAGTTGCTCCTCGCCCACACAATTCTGGTCATTATTCTATCGAAGCAAGTTATACTTCACAATTCGAAAATCATTTACGTGCTATTTTAGATCTTCCGTTAGGAAACACAGACAGTAAAGTTGCCGGAATTATGGTAAATTTAGTAGGTGCCGAAGGTCATTCTGGAAATGTAGTGTATGAAAACATCGAAACCATTTTAGGATGGAACGGCGTTACTCCGCATATTTACGGCAAAAAACAAACGCGTCCTTTCAGAAAAATGGGTCACGTGACAATCGTAAATGAAGATATGGCAGAAGCAAGAAGAATTGCGCAGAAAGTGAAAGAAACTATTAAAGTGATTAGTGCTTAATAATGAAATGAAAAAAGCATTAAAAATCTCTGGATTAACAATCTTAATTTATTTCGTAATACAATTAATAACAATACCTATAACTAAACATGGCAGAGGTTTTTCAATAGGTTTTCCATTTCAGGCATATAGAAGAGTTGATGCGGAATGTTACGTTAGCAACTATTTTTATCCAGAATTTTTGATTATAAATTTCATTACAGTTACAATTATTTTACTTGTAGTTTATTTTTTGAGTAACGTAATTAAAAACAGATTAAAAAAATCCTATAAGTAGGTAAATTTAAACTAATGACAGTTTTCAGTCTCAACAAAACTTGAAACTTTAAACCTGAAACAAATACAACAAAAAACATGAGCAAAGTAGCCATTATAATGGGAAGCATCTCAGACATGCCAGTTATGCAAGATGCAATCGACATATTAAAACAATTTAATGTAGAAGTTGAAGTAGATATCGTTTCGGCACACAGAACGCCGGAGAAATTATTCGATTTCAGCAAAAACGCGCACAATCGTGGCATTTCGGTAATTATTGCCGGTGCTGGCGGTGCTGCACATTTACCGGGAATGGTAGCTTCAATGTCTCCCCTTCCAGTAATTGGAGTTCCGGTAAAATCAAGCAATTCAATTGACGGTTGGGATTCTGTATTATCGATTCTGCAAATGCCAGGTGGCGTTCCTGTTGCAACTGTAGCTTTAAACGGAGCAAAAAATGCTGGAATTTTAGCGGCACAAATCATCGGAAGCCACGACAAAAAAGTTTTAGATACTATTATTTCCTATAAAGAAGAATTGAAAGCAGCGGTTAATAAAGCCGCTGAAGGTTTGAAGAAGTAATCCAACAGAGGTATTCAAAGAAGACACAGAGGAACGCAAAATTTTGCGAATCTCTGTGTTTTTTTCTTTGCGAATCTTTGCGGAATCAGCTATTCCAAGAATTAACTAATCCTTATAAAAATTTCTAAAAGAAAAACTTAACTTTGAGAAAAAAGCAAAATGAACATTCAAACTTCTAAAATAGAGCTCGCTAAAATTGTTTTAGACATTGATAATCCTGATTTAATTCAGGAAATAGTCGAGTTCATTCAATCCAAAGAAAACCTTTCAGAAGAACAAAAAAGCAAAATAAATGAGGCTATTTATTCTTTAGATAATAATGAAGGCATTTCGCACGATGTTGTTATGGAAGAAACCAAAAATCGTTATTCAAAATACTTTAAATAATGAATGTAATTTGGGCTCCACAAGCTAAACAAGACTTTTGGAACAATATCGATTATTTGGAAGCTGAATGGTCTGAGAAAGTTGCTCAAAATTTCATTGAAAAAGTAAATACCACAATTGCACTTTTAAAAAATGACAATGTTATATTTCTCAAAACAAATTATAAAAATGTTTACAAAATTGTCATTACAAAACACATTTCACTTTACTACCGTATCGAAAACACTAATTTAGAATTACTTCGTTTTTGGAATACTTTTCAGGATACGAAGAAATTCAAATTATGATTTCCTAATTTTATATTTTTAAATAGCATAAATAATATGAGCATATTAACACAATATTTCAACACCAAACATAACACAGCGCCTTTTTCGCAAATAAAAATCGAAGATTACGTTCCGGCATTTCAGGAAGGAATTGCTTTGGCGAAAGCCGAAATTGATGCGATTGTAAATAATCCAGATGCACCGACTTTTGAAAATACAATCGTCGCAATGGATTATTCGGGCGACATTTTGGATCGCCTTTCGAGTGTTTTCTTTAATTTGAATTCAGCTGAAACGAATGACGAAATGCAGAAAATTGCGCAGGAAGTTTCACCTTGGCTCTCCGAATTTGGAAATGATATTCGTTTGAATGCCGATTTATTTGCACGAGTAAAAGCGGTTTACGATCAAAAAGAGCGTTTGAACCTCAACCCAGAACAAACGACTTTATTGGATAAAAAATACAAAAGCTTTTCTAGAAACGGAGCTAATCTACCAGAAGACAAGAAAAATCAATTAAGAGAAATCGACAAGGAATTATCAAAATTGAGTTTACAGTTTGGCGAAAATGTTTTGGCTGAAACCAACAACTTCGAATTGCATTTAACTGATGAAAAAGATTTAGCTGGTTTACCGGAAGGCACAATCGAAGCGGCAAGATTATTAGCCAAAAATCAAGAAAAAGAAGGCTGGATTTTTACTTTAGATCATCCAAGTTACGTTCCTTTTTTGACTTATGCGGATAATCGTGAATTGCGTAAAAAAATGGCAATTGCTTTTGGTGCGAAAGCGTTTCAGAATAATGAATTTGACAATCAGGAAAATGTTTTGAAAATTGCTAAACTGCGTTTTGAAAGAGCGAATTTATTAGGTTATAAAACGCATGCACATTTTGTTCTCGAAGAAAGAATGGCCGAAAGTCCGGAAAAAGTATTCTCTTTCTTAAATGATTTATTAGCAAAAGCAAAACCAGCGGCGCAAAAAGAGTTCGCTGAATTAACTGCTTTCGCGAAAGAACTAGACGGAATCGAAAAATTAGAAAAATGGGACGGCGCTTATTATTCTGAAAAATTAAAACAACAACTTTTTAATTTAGATGATGAAAAACTGAAACCCTACTTTCAGTTAGAAAAAGTTTTAGATGGCGCTTTTACGGTTGCCAAAAAATTATACGGTTTAACTTTTACGGAAGTTTTTGATATCGATAAATATCACGAAGAAGTTACGACGTATGAAGTAAGAGATGCTGAAAACAATTTGGTTTCGATTTTCTATGCTGATTTTTTCCCAAGAAAAGGAAAAAGAAACGGCGCTTGGATGACTTCATTCAAATCGCAATATGTAAAAGATGGTGTAAACGAAAGACCACATATTTCTAACGTTTGTAATTTTACAAAACCAACAGAAACAAAACCTTCGTTATTGACTTTTAATGAAGTAACAACTTTATTCCATGAATTTGGGCACGGGTTGCACGGAATGCTGGCAAACACAGTTTATCCAAGTTTATCAGGAACTTCTGTTTATTGGGATTTCGTAGAATTGCCAAGTCAGATTATGGAGAATTGGTGTTACGAACCAGAAGCTTTGGCTTTATTTGCGAATCACTACGAAACGGGAGAAATTATTCCGATTGAGTATGTTCAGAAAATTAAGGAAAGTGCAAGTTTTCAGGAAGGTTTGGCGACTTTGCGTCAATTAAGTTTCGGACTTTTAGATATGGCTTGGCACGGACAAGATCCAACAAATATTACCGACTTAAAAGCTTTCGAAACAGAACAATTTGCCAATACGCAATTGTATCCTGACGTAAAAGAAAACGCGATGAGTACAGCATTCTCTCATATATTCCAAGGTGGATATTCTTCTGGATATTACAGCTACAAATGGGCGGAAGTTTTAGATGCTGATGCTTTTGAATATTTCCATGAAAATGGAATCTTTAATGAAGAAATTGCTAAGAAATTTAAAGATAATGTTCTTTCTAAAGGTGGAACTGAACATCCGATGACTTTATACAAACGTTTTAGAGGACAAGAACCTAAACCTGAAGCTTTGTTGAAAAGAGCGGGACTTTTATAATTTTAGATTTCTGATTTTAGATTGTAGATTTTTGATCTCAATCACTAAAAAATTTAGATTAAACCGAAGCAAAAATGCTTCGGTTTTTTATTTGGTTTTACTTTAGCTATCTTCGTATTTTAAATCTTAATCTTACAAATACAAGCCGTGAAAAAATATTTTAAAATAGCACTTTATCTTGCAATTATTGGATTAATTGCAATTGTTTCTGTAAACTACTACGTAAAAAATTCGACTAAGAAATACATTCATTATTCGATTAAAAAGTTTCCTAAAAATGATGTCGGAATTATTTTTGGTGCAGGAATTAACGGAAATCAGCCAAGCAAATATTTAAAAGATCGTTTAGATGCTGGTATTATGCTTTGGAAAGCAAAACGTATCAATAAAATTTTGCTTTCGGGAGATAATGGCCGTGACGAATACGATGAATTAACAGTTATGAAAAACTACTGTTATAATCATGGCGTTGATACAACGAAGATTTTTATTGATTATGCAGGTTTTGACACTTACTCGACAATGTATCGTGCGAAACATATTTTCAAGATTAAAAAAGCGACTTTAATTTCTCAGGAATATCATCTAAATCGCGCTATTTACATCGGACAGCAACTCGGAATTAAATCTGCTGGTTATTCTGCAAATCAAGGAGAATATCTTGGATATAAATATGTGACATTTAGAGAATATGGTTCTATTTTTAAATCTTTTTTTGATGTTTTGAGAAATCGTGAACCTCGTTTTTTAGGAACTACAATAGATATAAATGGAGAATCTAATTATTCTAAAGAAGATAAACGATAAAAAGCAAAACCCTGTAAAAAGAACTTACAGGGTTTAATTTTTTATAATGTTTAGATAAAGAAAGAGTCTTGCCTCTTTACTCATGTTTCTATTAAATCTTTACTCCTTCTCCAAAACTCTCTTAGCCAATTTCCCAACCGTCAGTCCTTGAACAACAATTGAAAATAATACCACAATATAAGTGACTTCCAAAAGCAAGTTTTTATATTCACCTTCAGGCATCGAAAGTACCAAAGCAATAGAAACTCCACCACGAATTCCTCCCCAAACCAGAACCATCAAAGAACCTTTGTTGTAAGCCGATTTGATTCCGAAGAACTTAAAGATATCGAAGAATTTCCACGGTAAAACTATTGAAGTCAATCTTGAAAAAAGCACAATAAAAATAGCTACAAAACCAGTCAATAATTGTTTATTCAAATCTGGAAGTAATAACAGCTCAAAACCAATAAATAAGAATAGAACTGCATTTAAGATTTCGTCGATCAGTTCCCAAAACTTTCCGAGATAATCTTTAGTAACTTCGCTCATCGCAACTTTTTTACCGTAATTTCCAATAATTAATCCCGCCACAACCATCGCGAGCGGACTGGAAACATGTAAACTTTGAGCCACTAAAAATCCTCCCGTTACAATCGAAAGTGTAATTAAAACCGAAACTTTATAATCGTCAATTTTCTTCATGACTTTTGATGCGGTAAATCCAAAAACAGCTCCTAATAGAAGTCCGCCAATTCCTTCTTTTGCAAAAAGCCAGGCGATAGAACCAAAACTTACATCAAATGTCGGATCGGTTGCCATTTTTAGAACAACAGCAAACATTACTACTGCTACTCCATCATTAAACAATGACTCACCCACAATTTTGGTTTCAATTCTTTTTGGAACTTTTGCTTCTTTTAAAACTCCCAAAACAACGATTGGATCAGTTGGAGAAATTAAGGTTCCAAAAACTAAACAAAATATATAAGGTATTTTTATTCCTAAAAGTGGTGCGATATAAAAAAGAAGCATCGAAATTATCAAGGCTGATAAAACAACACTTACCGTCGAATAAATCATAATAGGCACTTTTTGTTCTTTCAGATCAGCCATATTTACGTGCAAAGCTCCAGCAAATAAAAGGAAATTCAACATTGCTCCCATTAGGATTTCGTTGAAATCAAATTGTTTGATTAAATCAAAAAAATGTTTGGTCGTTGCAGGAAAATAGGAATCTCCTAAAAGACGAATTCCCACGGAAACCAACATGGCAATAATCATGATTCCAATGGTTCCCGGAAGTTTTAAAAATCTTAAATTTAAATAGGCGAAGAAAGAAGCCAATACAATTAGTATTGAAAATGTGTAGTATAATTCCATAAAATGTGATTTTTACAAAAATAGCTGTATCATTATTTAATCGAAAATTTGAAGGTTTGAATTAACATAACTTTATAATTTGTTAAATAAGTTTCAATTATTTTTGAAAGTTTAAAAACTTTTACTTACATTTGATCCATGGAATTCAAAGAAGCAAAAAATAAGTTTGTACAAACCTGGGGAGCATTAGGTTCTCAATGGGGAATTAATAAAACAATGGCACAGATCCACGCTTTACTAATGGTCTCGAACGAGCCTGTTTCTATGGAAGACATTATGGAAGAATTACAGATTTCTCGTGGAAATGCCAGTATGAACCTTAGAGGTTTAATGGATTGGGGAATTGTTTACAAAGAATTTAAAGCCGGTGAAAGAAAAGAGTTTTTTACTGCAGAAAAAGATTTAGATGAATTAGCAGTTAAAATTTCCAGAGAAAGAAGCAAAAGAGAAATCAAACCAACACTGAAAATCTTAAAAGAAGTTTCGACTATTGAAGCTAAAGATTCAGCAGAAGAAAAACACTTTGTAGACCAGACTTCCAAATTGTATGATTTTGTTTTAAAAGCGGATAATATGCTTGACAAAATGACTGAATTTAATGATAACTGGCTTGGAAAATTGTTTATAAAAATGATGAAATAAAGCTTCAAACTAAAAAAATTTAAAACAAACTTTCATTTTTTTCTGAAAGTTTAAAAATTTAAAAACAAACTATCATGAACTTCTTAAAAGCAGAATGGAAAAACTTAGCACTTTTCAATTACGAAGTTGATGCTGAAATTTTAGAGAAATATCTTCCGGCAGGAACCGAGATTGATATTTGGAACAACAAATGTTATGTAAGCTTAGTGGGTTTTATGTTTAAAAACACCAAAGTTTTAGGATTAAAAGTTCCGTTTCATGTAGATTTTGAAGAAGTAAATCTGAGATTTTATGTCAAACGTTTTGAAAACGGAGAATGGAAACGCGGAGTTGTTTTTATTAAAGAAATTGTTCCTAAAAAAGCCATCACTTTTATTGCCAATACTTTGTATCAGGAACATTATGAAACTCAGAAAATGAGACATGAAATTATTGAAAACGAAAACACCAATACTTTCATTTATCAATGGAAAAATGATAAAGAATGGAATACAATCGAACTAGAAACTAAAAATATTCCAGAAGAAATTAAAGTTGATTCTGAAGCTGAATTCATCACAGAACATTATTTCGGATACACCAAAATCGATGAAGAAACGACTTTTGAATATGAAGTGACACATCCAAGATGGGAACAATTTGAAGTTTTAAATCATCGAATTGATATTGATTTCAAAAAAAATTACGGACGTGATTTTGGATTTCTTCAAACTCAAAAACCGACTTCAGTTTTCCTGGCTGAAGGATCAAAAATTACGGTTAAGAATAAAAGAAAACTTCAATTAGTTCCTGTCGAAGAAAAATTATACGCATAAAACTTAATTCATCTTTAAAACCAAAAATCATGAAAACGTTAGAAAACCAAACCTTACTTTATGATGAAGATTGTCCGCTTTGCAGTTTGTACACGACTGGATTTGTAAAAAGTGGCATGCTCGATGAAAACGGAAGAAAATCTTATTGCCAATTATCTGAAGAAGAGCAAAGTTTTGTCGATTTAAAACGTGCTCCAAACGAAATTGCTTTGGTTGATAATAAAAGTAAAACTGTTACTTATGGAATTGATAGTTTAATAAAAGTCATTGGTTTTTCTTTTCCTTTAATTGAAAAAATTGCGACTGTAAAACCAATTCATTTTATCCTGAAAAAAATGTACTCTTTCGTTTCTTATAACCGAAAAGTAATTATTCCTGGAAATGTAAAAGTGGAAAACAAATTGCAATGTATTCCAGATTTCAATTATAAATACCGATTTCTGTTTATCGGATTTGCATTAACCGTAACCACTTTTATTCTTTTTGGATATTCTAATTTAATTCCGAATTTGCCGAAAAGTAGTATTACAAGAGAAATCATTTTAGCATTTGGGCAAATTGTTTTTCAAAGTTTATTTCTTTTAAAACTGGACAAACAAACGATTCTGAATTACGCAGGAAATTTAATGACGGTTTCTTTGATGGGGAGTTTAATTTTAAGTCCGATTTTGATTTTAAGCAGATTTGTTCCGCTTCCAGAAATGATTGTTTTAGGTTGGTTTGAAGTAACTGTTTTTATTATGTTTCTGGAACATTTCAGAAGAGTAAAAATTTTGAAACTTCCTTTTTACTTATCTTTCACTTGGATTTTATACAGAATTCTTGCTTTGATTTTAATTCTCAATTAAAAATATCCGCCACGAATTCACGAATTATTGCAAAATGAATCTAAAAAATAATTCGTGAATTCGTGGCTATAAAATTACACCAATGAAGAAACTGGTAATCGCATCTGGAACTGGATTTTTAGGACAAGTTTTAGTAAATCATTTCAAAAATAAATTTGAAGAGATTGTAATTCTGACCCGTGGGAAATCTCAAATAATTGACGGAATAAAATATGTAAACTGGAATGCCAGAACTTTTACCGGCTGGGAAAAAGAATTAGAAAATGCAACCATTTTAATTAATCTTGCAGGAAAATCTGTGGATTGTCGTTATACCAAAAAGAATAAAAAAGAAATTCTTTGGTCAAGAATTGACAGTACAAAAATCCTGAACAAAGCGGTTTTGAATTGCAAAAATCCACCGAAACATTGGCTGAATTCGTCTACAGCAACTATTTATCGTTTTTCTTTAGACAAACAAATGGATGAAGTTGATGGCGAAATAGGAAATGACTTTTCGATAAATGTCGCTTTATCTTGGGAAAAAGCTTTTTTTAAAACCGAAACTCCAAATACTTTAAAAACTGCTTTGCGAACTTCTATTGTTTTAGGAAAAAATGGCGGTGCTTTTATTCCGTTAAAGACTTTGGCTAAAATTGGTTTTGGAGGAAAACAGGGAAAAGGAAATCAGTTTATAAGCTGGATCCATGAAGAAGATTTTGCGAATGCGGTTGATTTTATTATTGATAAAGAAATGACTGGTGTGATCAATATTGTTTCTCCAACTCCAATTCGAAATGCTGATTTTATGGAAAAACTTCGAAATGCTGTTGGTTTTCCTTTTGGAATTCCGTTGAGCAAATTCTTTCTTGAAATTGGATCTTTTATTATTCGAACTGAAACGGAATTGGTTTTAAAAAGTCGAAACGTAGTTCCGAAAAGACTTTTAGAGAATGGGTTTCGATTTAAGTTTGGAGATATTAATGAGGCTTTTGAAAATTTATTGCGATAAAACCACACGCATTTTTGTCATCCCGAACGAATGATCACACTCGTAAATCGACAAAGATTGATGATTTTGATTGTGGAGTTTCTAGTGTGATTTCTCCTTCGTCGAAATGACAAACAACGCACAAAACAAGAAAATCATGACAACCATAAACCTCACAACCAAAATAAGCGCACTAAAACAAATCGTTTTTGATGCCTCGAGAAATATCGACATTCATCAGCAATCTGCAAGTCCAACAAAAGAAAAGGCAATTGCGGGCGTAACCTCTGGTTTAATCAATTTAAGTGAAACAGTAACCTGGCGAGGAAAACATTTCGGATTTTATCTCACTCACAAGAGCCGAATTACAGCAATGAACTTTTACGATTATTTTGTAGATGAAATGGAAAAAGGCAAATTCAAATCCTTTAAACATGAGCATTTTTTTGAAGAAGAAAATGGATTTACGATTATGAAAGATAAACTGCAATATGAAACTCCGTTTGGCATTTTTGGAAAGTTATTTGATGTTTTGTTTTTGAAAAGGCATTTGACGAATTTTCTTTTGGAAAGGAATAAGGTTTTAAAAGAGGTTTCGAAAAACAATAATTGATTGGATTTTATTTCACGCAGATTCTACAGATTTTAGCAGATTTAGCAGATAAAAAAACAAATTCAGTTGCCTCCAGTTTTAACTGGAGGTGAATTAAGGATTAAATATTATTGGCTTTAGCCGAACTTTGTCATTTGGCTAAAGCCCTTATTAAAGACTTCTTTTACCTCCAGCTAAAGCTGGAGGCAATTCAAAATTTAATAATTCATAAAATTTTCTTTTAAAAATGAATTTTCCTCATTTTAGGTTTTGCGTGAGGGATAGGAGCTGGCTACCGAAGTAGCGCGGATAGCCCGACCCCGATTTGATAAGTGGGCGAATAACTGTAAAGCATTTTGCCCACTTATCAAATCGGGGGCACGTCCAGAATATTTTTAAAGAAAAACGATCATCAGCCACCAAAATATTGGTACACTTTCGACCCAAAAAGAAGTGTAATATTTGGAGCGATTTGGATTGGCAAAAAAGATAAATAACATCAGCATGACAACCATGATCAGATTTATAATCGCATCATGATAATTGAATGTTGATATAAAAATTTCTAAAAACCAAAACGGAACTAAAAGCAAAAGTCCTAAAAGTTTGGTTTTCTTCACACCAATTGTCTGCGGAACGGTTTGCAAATGCGGATCATCATTGGCTAAATCGATGATTTCGAAAACTAAAATCAGCACAAAAACTAAAACGAAACGCTGAATGCATTTGATAAAGAAATCTGTCGTAAACGGAATTTCGGCATTTATTAAAGGTAAAACCAAAGTAGCGCCAACCCAGCAAAGTGCCACAATATAGATTTTTACGCCAGCCCAATTTCGGGCATTTCTTCGGTTTGGAAAAAATGGTAAAGTATAAAGTGCCGTAATCAGAAAAATTACGACAGAGACAATTTGGGTAATCCGCTTTAAATGGAAAAAATAATAGCCAACCAAAATTACCGAAATGAAACTCAAAACAGCAATAATTTTTAATTGTGTACCGATTGGATTTTTCTTTACGCGAACCAATGCATCATATTTTACGAAATTATATCCTACAATTGTTCCGAAAAAAACAAATAGTGCCATTGGCTCATCGTACTGAATATGAAATACATGAAACGTTATTCGGACTAAAGCATAACACGATAAAGCCACGTGAATACTGCTGTTTAAATAAAAATTGAATATTTGTTTTAGAAGTTTCATATCCCGAAATCTAATCAATTGGTAACAAATCAACTCTTTAGTTAGAAAATTGACAAAAATTGAAGTTAAAAATACCCATTAAATTATTAATAATACTTAATTTTGCGCCACAAAAAAACAACACATTTACTTTAAAATGTAATAAACCTTGTGTAGCATGAGATTACGTCAAATAAAACACCCGGCAAATTACTTTTGATCTTTAAAAAAATAGACTGCTACAAATGAAAACAGATGCTTTTGCTTTAAGACACATTGGTCCAAGAGAAACAGATCTTCAACACATGTTACAAACCATTGGTGTTGACTCGATTGAACAACTTGTTTATGAAACCCTTCCGGACGATATTCGTTTAAAAGCGCCTTTGAATTTAGATCCTGCAATGACAGAATTCGAATTTGCAAATCATATTCGCGACTTAGGAAAGAAAAACAAAACATTTAAATCATACATTGGTTTGGGTTATCACCCAACTATCGTTCCTGCTACAATTCAAAGAAATATCTTCGAAAATCCAGGATGGTACACAGCTTACACACCTTACCAAGCAGAAATTGCTCAAGGGCGTTTGGAAGCAATTTTAAATTTCCAGACTACTGTTATCGAATTAACAGGAATGGAAATTGCCAATGCCTCTTTACTAGATGAAGGAACTGCTGCTGCAGAAGCTATGGCTTTATTATTTGACGTTCGTACGAGAGATCAAAAGAAAAATAATACACACAAATTCTTCGTTTCTGAAGAAATTTTACCTCAGACTTTATCAGTTTTACAAACACGTTCAACTCCAATTGGAATTGAATTAGTGATTGGAAACCACGAAACATTTGATTTTTCAAATGAATTCTTCGGAGCGATTTTACAATACCCAGGAAAATATGGTCAAGTAAATGATTACAGTACTTTTGTTGCTAAAGCAAAAGAAAACGAAATCAAAGTTGCCTTTGCTGCTGATATTTTATCACTTGCAACTTTAACTTCTCCGGGAGAAATGGGTGCTGCAGTAGTTGTTGGAACAACACAACGTTTTGGTGTACCAATGGGTTACGGTGGTCCTCACGCTGCTTATTTTGCAACTAAAGATGAATACAAACGTTCAATGCCGGGTCGTATCATTGGAGTTTCTGTTGATGCAAACGGAAACCGTGCTTTACGTATGGCTTTAGGAACTCGTGAGCAGCACATTAAACGTGAAAAAGCGACTTCAAATATTTGTACTGCCCAGGTTTTATTGGCAGTTATGGCTGGAATGTACGCCGTTTACCATGGACCAAAAGGATTAAAATACATTGCAAATAAAGTTCACGCCTCTGCAGTTACTACTGCTGAAGCTTTAAATAAATTAGGAGTTTACCAAACCAACACGGCTTACTTTGATACTATTTTAGTAAAAGCTGATGCTCAAAAAGTAAAAGCAGCTGCGGAGAAAAACAAAGTAAACTTCTTCTACCCTGATGCTGATTCGGTTTCTATTTCATTAAACGAAACAACTTCAGTTGCAGACATCAACCAAATCGTTGCGATTTTTGCTGAAGCTTTAGGAAAAGAAACTGTTACGGTTTCTGAATTAACTTCTGCAAGCCAATTACCAGCTTCATTAGAAAGAACATCTTCTTTCTTAACGCATGATGTTTTTAACAATCATCATTCAGAAAGCCAATTGATGCGTTACATCAAAAAATTAGAGCGTAAAGATTTATCATTGAATCACTCGATGATTTCATTAGGTTCTTGTACGATGAAATTAAATGCAGCTTCAGAAATGTTGCCTCTTTCAATGCCAAACTGGAACAGTATTCACCCGTTTGCACCAGTTGACCAAGTTGAAGGTTACCTTACAATGCTTAAAAAATTAGAGCAGCAATTAAATGTAATTACTGGATTTGCTGGAACAACTTTACAGCCAAACTCTGGAGCGCAGGGAGAATATGCAGGTTTAATGGCGATTCGTGCTTACCACATGTCAAGAAACGAAGGTCACCGTAATGTATGTTTAATTCCTTCATCGGCTCACGGAACAAACCCTGCTTCTGCAGCGATGGCTGGAATGAAAATCATTGTTACGAAAACCACTCCAGAAGGAAATATTGACGTAGAAGATTTGAGAGAAAAAGCGATTGAACACAAAGATGATTTATCTTGTTTAATGGTTACTTATCCTTCAACTCACGGAGTTTTCGAATCTTCAATTATCGAAATCACAAAATTAATCCATGATAATGGCGGATTAGTATATATGGACGGTGCAAACATGAATGCACAAGTTGGATTAACAAATCCTGCTACAATTGGCGCTGACGTTTGTCACTTAAACTTACACAAAACATTCGCTATTCCTCACGGTGGTGGTGGACCTGGAGTTGGACCAATCTGTGTGAATGAAAAATTAGTTCCGTTTTTGCCAACAAACCCAATCTTAAAAGTAGGTGGCGAACAAGCTATTACAGCGATTTCATCTGCACCTTACGGATCTGCTTTAGTATGTTTAATTTCTTACGGTTACATCACTATGATGGGTGCTGAAGGATTAAAAAGCGCTACAGAACACGCGATTTTGAATGCTAACTACATGAAAGCACGTTTCGAAGGTCACTACCCAATTCTTTATACTGGAGAATGCGGAAGAGCGGCTCACGAAATGATTTTAGATTGCCGTTCATTCAAAGAAAACGGAATTGAAGTGGGTGATATCGCAAAACGTTTAATGGATTACGGTTTCCACGCTCCTACGGTTTCTTTCCCAGTAGCTGGAACTTTAATGATTGAACCAACAGAATCTGAAGATTTAGCTGAATTAGACCGCTTCTGTGATGCACTTATCTCAATCAGAAAAGAAATCGAAGCTGCAACTGCTGATGATAAAAACAACGTATTGAAAAATGCACCTCATACATTAGCAATGTTAACTTCTGATTCTTGGGATTTCCCTTATTCAAGAGAAACAGCAGCTTACCCATTAGATTACATCGCTGACAATAAATTCTGGCCATCTGTTCGTCGTGTAGATGATGCTTATGGTGACAGAAACTTAGTTTGTAGCTGTGCTCCAATCGAAGCTTACATGGAAAGCTAAAATTTAGTTTTCTTATACATATCCAACCCCGACAGTTTTTAAAAACTGTCGGGGTTATTTTTTGTTTCAAATTTTCTGTAGAAAGTGAAACCTTAAATTTGAAACAATTAAAACAAAAATCATTTGGGCGTGCCCCCGATAAAACAAACGGGCAAAATTACTTTGAGCATATTCGCCCACTTGTTTTTTCGGGGTCGGGCTATCCGGGCTACTTCGGTAGCTTCCTCCTATCCCTCACGCAGTCAGGTTATAAAAGAAAGAATTATCTTTAAAGAAACTTAACTTTTCCACAATGTTTTGTGAAATTATTTTGAAAAATGAAAAATCATAATGAAAAAAAATCACTCCTCAACTTGCCTTCAATCGTTTGAAATCTCGGTAAATCGAAAAAATCATTAAAAAATAAACAATATATCTTTGAAAAAATCGTTTATTCATAATTATATGCATGCATAGTATATTTTATGATAGTTATCATTTTTTTATTTATACTTTAGCATGATATTTATCGGATAATTTAAGGGAAATAATGAAAATAAAAATTATTGGTATTGGGAGCTATATTCCTAATCTAGAAGTAAAAAACACAGATTTTGATAAACATGTTTTTTTAAATGAGGATGGAACTCCTTTTGGTTATCCGAACGAAGTCGTTATTAAAAAGTTTAAAGGCATTACCGGAATCGAGAACCGTCGTTATGCCGAAAAAGATCAAACCGCATCTGATTTAGCCTTTTTTGCTGCACAAAAAGCAATTGCCAATGCAAATATTGATGCCGAAACCTTAGACTATATTATCATCGCCCACAATTTTGGCGATGTCAAAACTGGAACTACTCAATCCGATATTTTACCAAGTTTAGCAACACGTGTTAAAAACAAATTAGGTATTAAAAATCCTAAGTGTGTGGCTTACGATATTATTTTTGGTTGTCCGGGATGGATTGAAGGTGTTTTACAAGCGAATGCTTTCATCAAATCAGGAATGGCAAAAAGAGTAATGGTAATTGGAGCCGAAACTTTATCAAGAGTAGTAGACGATCACGATCGCGATTCAATGATTTATTCTGATGGTGCGGGAGCTTCAATCTTGGAAGCTTCAACTGATGAAGCAGGATTATTAGCTTACGAAAGTGCTACTTTTGCGACTGACGAAGCTGGTTTTCTTTTCTTCGGAAAATCATACAACAAAGATTTAGATCCGGATACGAAATACATTAAAATGTACGGACGTAAAATCTACGAATTCGCTTTAAGCAATGTGCCATGTGCCATGAAAAGCTGTTTGGACAATAGTGGCATTGCAATCGATGAAGTTAAAAAAATCCTTATCCATCAAGCCAACGAAAAAATGGATGAAGCCATTATCGAACGTTTCTACAAATTATACGGACAAACTCCTCCTAAAGACATTATGCCAATGAGCATTCACGATTTAGGAAACAGCAGTGTTGCAACTGTTCCTACTTTGTATGATTTAATTCTGCAAGGAAAAGTGGAAGGCCATGAAATTAACAAAGGCGATGTTCTTATTTTTGCTTCAGTTGGAGCAGGAATGAATATTAATGCTTTTGTTTACCGATATTAAAATTTAAAGACGAGTGAAATAATCTCGCAATCCCGAGAGCCATCGAGAGCGAAATTTTTTAAACCATATAAGTAATATAAGAATATTAAGTTTTCTCTTAATTGAACTTATATTACTTATATGGTTTATTTTTTTATCAAAACTTTGTGAGACATCGCTCCCGATAGCTATCGGGATTGCGAGAAATTCATTTAAAACTTAGCACCGTAACTGAATACTAAAAACTGAACACTGAATACTTTTTTAGTATATTTGCGACCTAATTAACAATTCATGAACGAGAGATTCGTTCGCAATGACTATGTACGAAAAAACGTTTCCGAATAAGAGATTCAGACTTACCCTAGAGTTTTTAAAAAAGCACGTTAGCACTTCTGAAACCATTTTTGATTTTGGTGTTCCAAATCCGTTTTCTAAAATAATGGAAGAAAACGGTTATACTGTAAAAAACACTAAAGGCGAAGATTTAGATAACGATCAGACGGCGCTACAAACAGAAGACTATACTGTTTTTACAGCATTTGAAATTTTCGAACATTTACTAAACCCGTACACGATTTTACAAAACGTAAAATGTGACAAATTGTTAATTTCAATTCCGTTACGTTTATGGTTTTCTCCAGCATACCGTTCTAAAACCGATATGTGGGACAGACATTACCATGAATTTGAAGACTGGCAATTGGACTGGCTTTTAGAAAAAACAGGATGGAAAATAACAGATCGTCTGCAATTTACACATCCCGTAAAAAAGCTTGGAATCAGACCATTGTTAAGATATTTCACTCCAAGATATTATATCGTGGTAGCTGAAAGAGCCTAACGGCAAATTCCAATAAAAAAATCCCAAATTCCAATTTTAGCAATCTTGTTAAGATTGGAATTTGGAATTTTAGAAAATTGGGATTTATTCTTAAGATTTGGAATTTGGAATTTAAAAAATTGGAATTTAATATGAAATATTACATCGTCATTCCTGCACACAACGAAGAAAATTTAATTGGCTTAACCTTACAATCTTTGATTTCGCAAACTGTTTTGCCTTCAAAAGTTGTGGTTGTCAATGATAATTCAACTGACAAAACGGAAGAAGTTGTTTTAGGATTCGCAAAAGAAAATCCATACATCTCTGTCGTAAACAAAACTTCAGATGCGATTCATTTACCAGGAAGCAAAGTGATTCAGGCATTTCAGAAAGGTTTTGAAACTTTAGATTCGGATTATGATATTATTGTAAAAATTGATGGTGATTTAATTTTTCCTCCAAACTATTTCGAAACCATAATCAAACATTTTGAATCTGATCCAAAAGTTGGAATGGTTGGCGGATTTTGTTATATCGATAAAAACGGCGAATGGGTTTTAGAAAACCTAACAGATAAAGATCACATTCGCGGCGCTTTAAAGGCTTACAGAAAAGAAACTTTCCATCAAATTGGAGGTTTAAAACCTGCAATGGGTTGGGATACTGTAGATGAATTATTGTGTAAATATTATGGCTGGAAAATAGTTACAGACCAATCTTTACATGTAAAACATCTAAAACCAACAGGAGCCAATTACAACAAAACAGCCCGCTACAAACAAGGTGAAGCTTTTTATACTTTAGGATATGGATTTTGGATTACAGCCATTGCATCTGCAAAACTGGCCATGATGAAGAAAAAACCATTTCTATTTTTAGATTACATCAAAGGATTTATGAAAGCAAAAAGTGCCAAAACACCTTTATTAGTAACCCCAGAACAAGCTAAGTTTATTAGGAATTATCGTTTGCAGAAAATGAAACAAAAGTTAATTTGATTGTCAAAACAGTCGAAAAAAGGGAACTCATACCCCATAACTCATAACTTCTTTTTACCTTAGCCAATATTTAAAACTTATGATGCTAATTCGTTATTTATCCCAAATAGGGAAATATTTTTTAATGTTGAAAGAAATTTTCAATAAACAGACTAAATGGCCTGTTATGAAAAGTCTAATTCTAAAAGAAATCGACGACCTTATTATTGATTCACTGGGAATTGTTTGCTTCATTTCTTTTTTCATTGGAGGAGTGGTTGCTATTCAAACGGCCTTAAACTTAACTAATCCATTAATCCCAAAATATCTAATTGGTTTTGCTACACGCCAATCTGTAATTTTAGAGTTTGCCCCTACTTTTATCTCGGTAATTATGGCTGGAAAAATGGGGTCTTATATTACTTCAAGTATCGGGACGATGCGTGTTACGGAACAAATTGATGCTTTAGAAGTTATGGGAGTCAATTCCTTAAACTATCTTGTTTTTCCTAAAATTATAGCTTTACTAATGTATCCTTTTGTAATTGGAATTAGTATGTTTTTAGGAATTTTTGGCGGATGGATGGCTTGCGCTTACGGAGGATTTTCAACCGGAGCAGATTTTATTATGGGAGCTCAGAAAGATTTCATACCCTTTCATATTACATATGCCTTTATCAAAACTTTAATCTTTGCTATGTTATTAGCAACAATTCCATCTTTTCATGGCTACTACATGAAAGGCGGTGCATTAGAGGTTGGTAAAGCAAGTACAATATCGTTCGTATGGACATCTGTTACTATTATCCTTTTAAATTATATATTAACTCAATTATTATTAGGATAATGATAGAAGTAAAAAACATAGAAAAATCATTTGGCGACAGCAAAGTTTTAAAAGGCGTTTCGACGGTATTTGAAACTGGAAAAACCAACTTGATTATTGGACAAAGTGGATCTGGAAAAACAGTTTTATTAAAAACATTACTTGGAATTCACACACCAGATTCAGGAACAATCGAATTTGACGGAAGAGTTTATTCTGACTTAGATAAAGATGAAAAACGCGAATTAAGAACTGAAATCGGAATGGTTTTTCAAGGTTCTGCATTGTTTGATTCTATGACTGTGGAAGAAAACGTAGCTTTTCCATTAAAAATGTTTACCAACAACAATAAAGCACAGATCAAAGAAAGAGTTGATTTTGTTTTAGAAAGAGTTAATCTGGTAGACGCACATAAAAAATTACCTTCAGAGATTTCAGGAGGTATGCAAAAACGTGTGGCGATTGCCCGTGCTATAGTAAACAACCCAAAGTATTTATTTTGTGATGAACCTAACTCTGGTCTTGATCCAAATACTTCAACTTTGATTGATAATTTGATACAGGAAATTACCCGAGAATATAATATTACAACGGTAATCAATACCCACGATATGAACTCTGTAATGGAAATTGGGGAGAACATTGTTTTCTTAAAAAAAGGACTAAAAGCGTGGCAGGGAACTAAAGAAGAAATCTTTAAAACAGATAACGAAGCAATCGTAAAATTCGTTTACTCTTCTAACCTATTTAAGAAAGTCCGTGAAGCTTATTTGAAAGGATTATAGTTTTTAAATTCCACTACAAAAAATTCCAAATTCCAAAACGGGAATTTTCAAAAATATAAATCCCAAATTCCAAGTAGTTTAGATTGGAATTTGGGATTTTTTCATTTCACATTACTTCCTAATATTCTCTGCTTAACCCAAAACCGATAGAAAGACCTACCCCGGCATAAGTATGCTTAGAAATATTACCAAAAACTTTAAGTCCAATACTAGGAATTAAAGCATTATAAATTAATCTGGATTTCTTTTTTGGATAAAACCACTTAAAATTAGCTTCAAATGGAACTCCATAAAAGGTTTCGTAATTGGAATTATAAGTATATTTATATGTTTGCCCCTCTTCATTATTGGTCTCAACATAAATTCTTCTTCTTATATCCATATTATTACAGCTAATTCCTGTAGAAATACTAAAAGAACGATGATGATTCATCCATCTCCTTCCATATAAAAATGCATACTCTAGATTATCTTCAGCCACATAGACACGTGGAAAAAGAAATGCCCTCTTATACTCTTCCTCAATATATCCAACTACATTAGTATATCTAAAACTAAAAAGATTTTTTTTATACTGATAGTTTAATTCAAAACCACCTCCCAAACCGGCCTGATTCATAACAATACCTCCTCCAAACATTTCAGCATAAATAATCGGATTTTTTTTCTTCTGCTCCATTTCATCTATCTGTTGTGCGTTTACTATATTAATAAACATCAAAAAAATTAAACTTAAAAGCAATTGTATCTGTAATCTCATTTATCTTAATTTTTTTAGGTTAGTAAAAAAATAAATCCCAAACTCCAAACTATTTCTAAATTGGAATTTGAGATTTATTTATTGATTTTTTAAAGTAATTAATTCGACTTCTGCATTTGGATTAAATAAATATGTCTTTCCCGAACTTATTTCCAAACATTCAAAACGTTTCGTCCTGACTGCTATTTTTTTAAAAACTTTACCATTTTTTATTCTAAAAATACTTCCATAAGGAATTTCAAAAACGTAGTTTTTATCATTGTCTGTATCAAATTGTTTTAATGCTAAAGACAAAGTTGTATCAGTATCACTGCTTGCTGAGGGATTCTTAAAATGTCTCGCCAATAAAGGTAAAATCTGACTTGGAAATATTTCTGGTCTAATAAACGGAACCATCAATCGCTGAAAAGTAAGTTTCCATTCGGTTCCATGCGGTTTTATGTTTCGTCCAAACTTTTCAAAAGCCACTAAATGGGCGATTTCATGAATTAACGTAATTAAAAATCGGTATTTATTTAAACTGGCATTAACCGTAATTTCGTGTTTTCCGCTTGGTCCACGTCTATAATCACCGTGACGAGTTTGTCGTTCGTTTACAATTTTCAAATGCACCTGATTGGCCACTATCAAATCAAAAACGGGTTTTACCGCATGTTCAGGAATATATTTAGCTAAAGTTTCGCTCAATTTAAAGTTAGATGTTATTGGTTAGAAGTTAAGAGTCATAGTAAAAAAGCAATACCGTTTTTAAATACAATAAGCTGGTTTGTTGTTTCATTAGTGTTTTTTATTCCATCATCCGAAACTCATAACCTATAACTCATAACTTTTTTATGGATTAGTTGAAGAAACTTCCAGAACTTTTCCGTTAAAATATTTATTTCCGTTTAAGGTAAAATCATAAATATAAGTTGCCATTCCTTCAGCAGAAATTGGCGCTTGATAACCTGGGAAAGCTTCATTTAGCATTTCAGTCTGAACCGAGCCTAAAGCCAGAACATTAAATGCAATGCCTTGTTCTTTGTATTCTTCTGCTAGTAATTCGGTCAATGTGATTACAGCACCTTTGCTTGAACTATAAGCCGCTAATCCCGCAAATTTCAAACTTCCTCTTACTCCTCCAATTGAACTGATTGTTACAACATGACTTCCTTTTTGTAAATACGGAAGACAGATTCTCGTCAGATTCGCTACAGCAAAAACATTGACTTTGTAAATACTTTCAAAATCAGCTTGGGTTGTTTCCGCAAAAGGTTTTAAAAGCAATGCCCCAGCATTATGCACTACAGCATCTACTTTTTTCCATGTTGAAGAAAGAAAATTTTCTACTTCCTGTAAAGCCGTTTCATCTGCCAAATCAATAGACAGGCAAGTTACATTTTGATGTTCTAAAAGTGTCTTAGGTATTTTTCTTGAAATGGCTAAAACCTGATTTCCTGCATTAGCAAACTGCAATGCTAATTCATAACCAATTCCTCTACTCGTTCCGGTAACAATAATATTTTTCATGGAGCAAAAATAATCAAATGCTGTAAAAAAGCCTCTTATTTATTCATGGTTATTTCTTGTGTCGGAGAAGTTGTAATTTTAGTAACCGCTGGCAATAATTCCTGAGTAAAAGCAGTAATATGCGGAATATCCATCAGCTTAAATTCATCTGAAACATGATGATAGAAATCAAAGTTTTCAAAATCAAAAGTGCTAATTGACTGGCATGGCTTTTTGAAAACATCATAAAATGAGTAATTATCAGATCTGTAGAATAGTTGATATTCTGCTTCTTTTGGTAAAAACCCTATAGTATTTTTTCCAGTATATTCATTTATTTTGGTTGCCATATTCGATTTATCAAAACCTGTAATATAAGCAAGATAATCTCTTTTCATTGGCACACCAATCATTTCAATGTTCAACTGGGTATATAGATTAAAATTCTGTTTTTTCAATTTCTCAACTAAGCTTTTTGAACCTAACAATCCTTTTTCTTCTCCAGCAAAAAAGACAATTAAAATGCTTCGTTTGTTTGATTTGGTTTCGCTGAAATATTTCCCCATCGCAGCAACAGAAGTTACGCCCGAAGCGTCATCATTAGCTCCATTATTGATTTTATCCGCCTGTTCTTTTTTCTCTATCCCAATATGATCGTAATGGGCACTTAACACAACAAATTCTTTTTTCAATTCTGGATCTGTTCCTTCAATTACTCCAACTATATTAAAAGCGGGACTTTTAAAATTGGTCAGCGTATCGCGATACGTTTTAAAGTAAGGTTTGATATTATTCTTTTTAAGAAAATCTTCCAGAAACACTGCTGCTTTTTCAATTCCTTTAGTACCAGTTTCACGCCCTTCCATTTCATCTGAAGATAAGTATTTTAAAAAATCTGAAATCTCTGTTTCATTAACTTTATAAGTGACTTCAATTGGTTTTGAATTTCCTTCTTTTTCAGGAAGAATTGAAGTACCCGATTTACAGGCAAAGAAGATAAAAGGAATTAAAAAGTATAGCTTTTTCATAATTGTTGGTTTTGAATTAGAACGAAAATTATCTTAAAAGTATAAACTTATGAAAAGTAAAAGAATATTCATAAAAAAACCCTTCCAAACTAAAAGCCGAAAGGGTTTTCAAATTCAAATCTATTGCAACCTAATTTTATCCAGCGATAACAGCTCTTGAAATTACGATTTTCTGAATTTCAGAAGTTCCTTCGTAAATCTGAGTAATTTTTGCATCACGCATTAAACGCTCCACATGGTATTCTTTTACATAACCATTTCCACCATGAATCTGCACTGCTTCAACTGCAGTATCCATTGCAACTTGAGAAGCAAATAATTTTGCCATTGCACCGCTCACATCATAATTCTTGTGCTGGTCTTTATCCCAAGCCGCTTTCATACATAAATGACGTGCTGCTTCAATATTAACTGCCATATCAGCCAATTTAAAAGCAATTGCCTGATGATTGCAGATTTCTGTTCCAAATGCTTTACGCTCTTTAGAATATTTCAAAGCCAATTCGTAAGCTCCAGAAGCAATTCCTAACGCTTGAGAAGCAATTCCGATTCTTCCTCCAGCTAATGTCTTCATCGCAAATTTGAATCCGAAACCGTCTTCACCGATTCTATTTTCTTTAGGAACTTTTACGTCAGTAAACATTAAAGAATGCGTATCAGAACCACGAATTCCCATTTTTTGTTCTTTTGGCCCAACAGCAAAACCTGGCATATCTTTAGTCATAATCAAAGCGTTGATTCCTTTGTGCTTCAATTCTGGATGCGTTTGCGCAATTACTAAATATACAGATGCAGTGTTTCCGTTTGTGATCCAGTTTTTAGTTCCATTCACTAAATAATGATCTCCCATATCAATGGCAGTAGTTTTTTGAGAAGTTGCATCACTTCCCGCTTCTGGCTCACTTAAACAGAAAGCTCCATGAATTTCTCCAGAAGCTAAACCTGGCAAATATTTTTGTTTTTGTTCTTCAGTTCCATATTCTTGTAATCCCCAGCATACTAATGAATTGTTTACAGACATTACTACCGAAGCCGAAGCATCAACTTTAGAAATCTCTTCCATTGCAATCACATAAGAAATCGCATCAAGACCACTTCCACCGTATTTAGGATCCACCATCATTCCCATAAATCCGAGCTCTCCCATTTTTTTGACTTGCTCTGTTGGAAAAGTCTGTTTTTCGTCGCGTTCAATAACTCCCGGCAATAATTCATTCTGAGCAAAATCTCTTGCTGCCTGTTGAATCATCAAATGTTCTTCGGTAAGATTAAAATCCATAGTAGTATTCTTTAAAGTTTTTTCAACCAAATTTCAAACAGAATTTTAGTTGATGGTTTTTTATGTTTTTGTTTTTTCAGTACCCAAACTTTTCAGTTCAAAGGCTTCCAAAGATACTTTTTAAAAGTGTAATTTACAATGCACGCATACAAAATTAATAGATCAGCAAAGATAACGATAACGTTTTCGTAATTATTTATCTTTTTACCGAAATGAACATTAATCTTGCAACAAATCTTGTAAAATTCTAGATAGATAATCCATCTAAAAAATCTTTGAAAAAACTGAAAATATTGACGAATTTTTTAAGTCCAAAAGTTGAACAATTCTTAAAATGCGTAAAACTACGTAAAACAAGTCTTACTAATTTGATTATTAATACAATACAAAAATTAAATGTAAATTTTACAGAAAAAAAACATCACAAAAATGAACCAAATATTAATAAATTAACATTATTTTTGACCAAAAAATAAAAAAATGACAGAACATGAAAAAGATTTTACTACTCCTTACACTCCTTTTAATCCTCCCTTTTTATACCGCTTCAGCACAAACTCAAATTGACGTTAACGGTGTAACTGTTCCTAGAAAAATAGATTTTCAAGGCAAAACTTTACAGCTAAATGGCGCTGGCGGAAGATCCAAAATGTGGTTGGAAGTTTACGTTCAAGCATTGTATTTATCGCAACTAACTCAGGATCCACAATTCATTATTGACAGTGATACAGAAATGGCAGTTAGAATTGAAATTACTTCTTCTATGGTTTCTTCTAACAAATTAACAAAAGCCATGAATACTGGTTTTGAAAAATCTGCTGGAGCAAATTTAGAACAACTGCGTCCAAGAATTGAACAGCTAAAAAGTTTCTTAAGCGATCCTATTACCGAAAAAGATGTATTCATTTTAGCCTACAATCCTTTGGATCAAAATGTTTATGTTTCTAAAAATGAAGTTCTGAAAGGAAAAATTGCTGGATTTGATTTCAAAAAAGCTTTATTCGGAATCTGGCTTTCTGATAAACCAGTTGACGAGACTTTGAAAAAACACTTATTAGGACAATAATTCTTAATTTTTTAAATATTCAAAAAGCCGAAAACCAAATAGTTTTCGGCTTTTTCTTTTTGTTTACTAAATTTGATGCGAAATACATTATTCGCATTATTCTATTTTATACATTTACGCAAAATAAACATATCACAACAAAATGAAAGATTTATTACAACAATTTGAAAACAAAGCACCTGAAATTGTTTTCAATTGGAAAGATTCAGAAACAGAAGCCGAAGGGTGGACAGTAATTAATTCACTTCGCGGAGGAGCTGCAGGTGGAGGAACAAGAATGAGAAAAGGTCTAGACATGAACGAAGTTTTGTCTCTAGCAAAAACTATGGAAGTTAAATTCTCTGTTTCAGGCCCGGCGATTGGCGGGGCTAAATCTGGAATAAATTTTGACCCGAATGATCCTCGCAAAAAAGGTGTTTTACAGCGTTGGTACAAAGCGGTTTCTCCCTTATTGAAAAGTTACTACGGAACCGGAGGAGATTTAAATGTTGATGAAATTCATGAAGTAATCCCTATGACAGAAGAATGTGGTGTTTGGCATCCGCAGGAAGGTGTTTTTAACGGGCATTTTAAACCAACTGAAGCAGACAAAATCAATAGAATTGGACAATTGCGTCAAGGTGTAATTAAGGTAATCGAAAACCCTAAATTCTCACCAGACGTTACCAGAAAATATACTGTAGCAGATATGATTACTGGTTTTGGTGTTGCTGAAGCAGTTCGTCATTTCTATGCAATTTACGGCGGAGATATCAAAGGTAAAAAAGCAATCGTGCAAGGTTTCGGAAACGTTGGTTCTGCCGCTGCTTTTTACTTAGCTGAAATGGGCGCAAAAGTAATCGGAATTATTGACCGTGACGGAGGTTTAATTAAAGAAGAAGGTTTTTCGTTTGAGGAGATCAGAACGTTGTTTTTAAATAAAGACGGAAATAAATTAGTAGCCGATAATATGATTCCGTTTGAAGAAATCAATTCTAAAATCTGGACAATTGGTGCTGAAATTTTCACGCCTTGCGCTGCATCAAGATTGGTGACTCAAGCGCAGATTGACAGCTTAATCGCAAACGGATTGGAAGTTATTTCATGTGGAGCGAATGTTCCTTTTGCTGACAAAGAAATTTTCTTTGGTTCGATTATGGAAGAAGTAGACCACAAAGTAAGTTTAATTCCTGACTTTATTTCGAACTGCGGAATGGCGAGAGTTTTTGCTTACTTCATGGAGAAAAAAGTTCAAATGACTGACGAAGCTATTTTTAACGATACTTCAGAAACTATTAAAAATGCGATTGTAAAAGCACATGCTTTAAGTGCATCAAAAACAAATATCAGTGCAACTGCTTTTGAAATTGCATTGAAACAATTAGTGTAATTTTTATTATACTTTACTATAAGCGAGCTGAATTATATTTAGCTCGCTTTTTTTTAACCGCAATCCCGATAATTATTAGTAGCAAAGGTTGCCAAGGTTTTTTAGCCACGAATTCACGAATTATTTTTTTACAATCTTCGTGAATAAAAAATTCGTGAATTCGTGGCTATTTAATTTTCACAAATCATTGCGAACCTTGCGTAAAACTTTGCTCCCGATAGCTATCGGGATTGCGGTTAAATTCTCTCTTTCATTCTAAACAATTTTTACTACTTTTAAACGTTTTTAAAATAATACATTTCAAAATTTACAATCATAATGAGTTTCACTATTTCTTCAGATAAAAAGAAATCACTTTTACTCACAACTGCTATATATGCGGTCATAATTGCATTGCTTTTTTTCATACGTTTTTGGCCTCCATATAATCCAGAAAATAATGTAGCTCTTGCCGAAGGTGGCGGAGGTGGCGGTGGAGTAACGGTTAATTTTGGCGACAGCGATTTAGGTTCTGGCGCGAATTATAAAAGTGAAGTGCTGGATGTAAAAAACAATGTAAAACAAGTTGCAGCAAAAGCAGCGCCTGAAGAAGCCATTATAACTCAGGAAAATTCAACAGCTGATGAAACAGACGTTGTTATTCCGACCAAAGAAAAACCAAAGAAACCTGTTCCTGTTACAAAACCGGAACCCAAACCTGCTCCTGAAAAACCAAAAGTTTCAAACTCTACCAACGATGCTTTATCTAGTATTTTAAAAGGTTCAAACAAAGGCGGCGACGGAGATGATAAAGTTTCAGGAAATAAAGGAAAATCTAACGGAAGTTTAAACTCTAACGGTTATTATGGATCTGGTGGCTCTGGCGGGGGGACTGGAGGTGGTAACGGTACTGGAAATGGCATTGGAACCGGAAGCGGTTACGGAGCCGGAAGCGGTGGTGGTTCTGGCGGTGGATCTGGATATTCTTTAGGAAACAGAAAAGCTTTATCTAAGCCTGCACCAAAATATACCTGCAACGAAGAAGGAAAAGTGGTTGTCGAAGTAAGCGTTGACCAAAACGGAAAAACAATAAGCGCAACTCCTGGAATTAAAGGAACAACCAATACCGCAAAATGCTTATTAGACCAGGCAAGAATTGCAGCAATGAATACCAAATGGGAATCTGATAGTGATGCTCCTGCAAAACAAGTGGGGAAAATTATTTATAATTTCAGTTTGGATTAAAACACGAATTACACAGATTTACACTAAACGTTATTATAGAAAAAGGCTTTCAGAAAATCTGAAAGCCTTTTTGTTTATTTGTCATTTCGACTGAAAGGAGAAATCACACACGGGATTCGACAAAGATTGGAGATAAACTTTGTAGAGTTTCTAGTGCGATTTCTCCTTTCGTAATCATTAATTATAACTGACAGGTTTTTAAAACCTTTCTGGACTAAATTAACAACTAGTTCGCGTGAGGGATAGGAGCAAGCTACCGAAGTAGTGCGGATAGCCCGACCGTCTCGTTGCAAAAGGGCGTATAACTACAAAGTATCTTGCTCTTTTGCAACGAGATGGTCACGCCCTAATGATAAATCTACTTCGGACTTGTAGCTATTACAAACTTCAAATTGTTTCGTACTCCTATCTGTAAAACATCTACTAAATCCTGAACTTGTAAATTGAACGGAATTCGAACTACAACAGTCTGCGTTTTATCAGTTCCTAGTTTGCTCATTAAAGTAGTTTCCAGTTCTTCAAAAGGAACTTGTTGTTTGTCGATATAAAATTGCTTGTCTTCTGTAACCGACAAACTGATTAACTGCTTGTTTGTTTTTTCGTTCGATTTCGCTTTTGGAAGCGTCATCTTAATCACATTCGGATTTGCTAGTGTTGAGATAATTAAGAAAAACAACAATAGGAAAAACATAATGTCGCTTAAAGATGAAGTCGCTACTTCGGCGTGAAATCTTCTTTTTCTTTTAATAGACATACCTTATGCTCTTTGAATTATGTTGACAAATTCTAAAATCTGCTTTTGAATTTTTAAGGCGAAATCATCAATTTTTCCGTTTAATAAGTGGTAAGCAGAATAGGCAATAATTCCCACGATTAACCCAGAACCAGAACTGATCATTTTTTCATACAAACCTCCAGAGATGTTTCCGATACTGATGTTTTCTGTAACCGAAATGCTGTAGAAAATTTTAATAACCCCGGAAATTGTTCCGATGAAACCAAGAGTTGGTGCAATACCTGCGATTAGTCCCAAGTGCCCCAAACGTCTTTCCATTTCGCCAATTTCGATATCGGCGGCACGATCCATGTTCGATTCGATTTCTGCGATTGGTCTTCCGATAACCAAAACACCTTCTTTTAAAATATTAGCTGCAGCGGTATCACTTCTTTCTACAATGGTTCTCGCTAATTCAATATTTCCAGAATTTAATTTATCTCCAACATCCTGCATCAAACGATTGTCAATTTTAGATGCTCGGCTGATGTACATATAACGTTCAAAGATCACATAAATGGTATAAAACAATAAAATCGCAATCGGAATTAAGAAAACTCCCCCTTTCATTATGAATCCAAACATTGATATTTCCTGTTCCGGCGCGATCTTTTCGATCACTACATTTGAAGCATTTACGATTGTATCTGTTTGTAATTGAATAAAACTAAACATATATTAATTCTGGTTTTTAATAATTAATTCTAAAAAATATTTGAAATTTGCAATAAAGATAATTTTCGCTGTTATATTAAACTACAAAAATCGAAATTTATTTCAATCGACAACCATTTTATCCAAAATAAATGAACTATCAAGAGACTACCAATTGGATGTTTAATCAGCTTCCAATGTACCAATTACAGGGGGCTTCAGCTTATAAAGAAGATTTAACCAATATTAAATTATTAGCAGAGCATCTTGGCAATCCTCAAAAACAATTGAGATGCATTCATGTTGCTGGTACCAACGGGAAAGGTTCTACTTCGCATATGTTGTCTTCTGTTTTACAGGAAGCAGGTTACAAAGTCGGTTTATATACTTCTCCGCACTTAAAAGATTTTAGGGAAAGAATTAAAATTAATGGCAAAGAAATTTCAGAAGAGTTTGTTATTGAATTTGTAGCCAAACACAAAGATTTTTTTGAAGCGAATGATATGAGTTTCTTCGAAATGTCGGTTGGTTTGGCTTTTGATTATTTTGCTTCTGAAGAAGTTGACATTGCTATTATTGAAGTTGGTTTGGGGGGAAGATTGGATGCCACAAATATTATTACGCCTTTGGTTTCGGTAATTACAAATATTGGTTTAGACCATACTCAGTTTTTAGGCAATACTTTGGAAGCCATTGCTGGCGAAAAAGCGGGAATTATTAAACCAAATGTTCCTGTTGTTGTTGGTGAATATACCGAAGAAACCAAACCTATTTTTTTGGCTAAAGCCGAAGAAAATAACGCTCCTATTTATTTTGCTTCCGATTTAATTGATCAAATTTATTTGTCTGACTTGATTGGAGATTATCAATTTCACAATAAGAAAACAGTTCAGCAGACGATTTCGATTTTGAATAAGGAAACCGATTTTAAAGTTTCTCCTGAACAATTACAAGAAGGTTTATTGCGTGTTGTAAAAAATACTGGTTTACAAGGAAGATGGCAGCAATTGGGAGAAAACCCTAAAATAATCTGCGATACAGCACACAACAAACACGGATTATCGGTTGTAATGAATCAGTTGAAAAACGAGAAATACGAGAAACTGCATATTGTTTTGGGTGTTGTGAATGATAAAGATTTGGATTCTATTTTACCGTTGTTCCCAAAAGAGGCTCACTATTATTTTTGCCATCCCAATTCGTCACGAGCTTTGCCTGCCGAAAATTTACAAACTGAAGCAAAAAAGCACAATTTAATTGGAGAAAAATTTGATTCTGCTGCCATCGCTTTCGCGGAAGCCAAGAAAAATGCCTCGGAAAGTGATTTTATTTATGTTGGAGGAAGCACTTTTGTGGTTGCCGAATTGCCTTTGAACTGAAATATACTTTTGATATAGAAAAAACTTTAAAAAATCATTTTAATAACAAATTCATAAACAAGGAGATATAAATTATTTTTAAAAAAGTTTTATTTTTTATTCGATTTTCTTTGCAGAACTCGAAAACTAGCGTATATTTGCACTCGCAATCACAAACGATAGCAAGCTAGTAAAATAGGGCGATTAGCTCAGCTGGTTCAGAGCACCTCGTTTACACCGAGGGGGTCGGGGGTTCGAACCCCTCATCGCCCACCAAGAAACTCCTTAAGAAATTAAGGAGTTTTTTTTTGCTTATTTTATTTCCAGAATTCCCACCATTTTTTTTCGCATATTTCCTCTCTAGAAATATTCTCTGTGTCTTTGATGTTATCCTGTTGAAGATTTCTATTGTTCGAAACAAAATTTATTTTTCTATCTGTAAATAAAGCAGAAGAATAATCATTAATAAAATTCTGAATTTTAACATCAAAAGAATTGAAATTCATTCGTACATTTTTAAGTGTTTCTTCTTGTCTTTTTTCAACTTTGGCTAGCAATAACAAAATAGTCAATGCATAAGGTTGTTCATCACAAGTTATATAGGCAAATCTTTCCAGATAATCTAATGCATCATCATTAAAACCACCACAATATGACTGAATTAAATCAATTATGGCTTTATCCTTTGAGTTTTTAATTATTAATTTATTCTCGTAAAAATAAATATCAATTAAATCGATGTAATTATTAATAATCAGTTGTTTCTCCTTATCTATTTCAATCAATTTGATATAAGCTTTGCCAAATCCGTCTTTTAAATATAAATCGGAAATTTCATCTACTATTTTATAAGTTTCAGTAGCTTTTAATTTATTTTCAGTTTCATTTAACTCTCTTAAAATTTTCAAAAACCCTTCGTGATGCTCATTCATCTTTCTTCTTTTTAATATTTAAATATAAAAGTAAATCTAACTAATTTATTTTTACAAGTATAATAAATAATAAATCTTCAAAAAAAGGAATTATTCTATTGAAATTTTCTTCAAATCCTGAAAAAATGGTTAGTAAACAGGTTCGTAAAGATCATCCAGAAACTCCTTAAGAAATTAAGGAGTTTCTGGATGATCTTTCTCAAAGTTATTTTAAGTTTAACTCAACACAATCTTGTCATTTCGAGGAACGAGAAATCTCACTCGAGTATCAACAAAGATTAGCGACAAACTTCACTGAATTTCTAGTGTTATCCTTCGTGCCTCACGATGACAAATCTTTGCCTAAAATTAAGCCAAAAAAGACAAAATTGAGTATCTAGAAAAAATAGCAAAAGAAAAATAGCCTTTTAAAGCATAAAAAAACTCCATTATTTCTAATGGAGTTTTCTTTATTGTTATTTATTCAGCTCTTTTTCAATTTCTTTAATAAGTTCAACTGCGAGCGGTTTTGTATTTTCTTTATAAACTCTTATATTATTCTTACCTAGTTTGACAAGATATGCAAGAGTCTTTTTATATTTTGGATCTGAATATAATTCTTTTTCCGGCTTATCTGCATTTTCTATTTCTTTATCAAAACACTTAAACAAAAACTCAGTGTACATTTTATCAACTTCGTTAACAGCTGGCACATATATTTGGTAATAGTTTAAGATTTTCTGTTTTAATTTTTCGTCTTCAATGTAGCCAAGTTTACCACTTGATTTAAAACCTTCATAATTACCTATAGTCAATGTTTGCCCATGTGAATAAATTGGAAAATTCACTTTACTTTTAGACTTATAAATACTGTCAAGTTGAAGAGGGGTTAATGCCAAAATTTTTTCATAGTCTACGTTTGTATTTTGATATGCTTTCATTTCCCTGTCGATACTTTCTACATCATTCTTTAAATCGTTCTTTAAATTAGCAAGAAACACAGCTACTTCTTTTTGTTGGTGTCTATGCTCACTCCAACCATGCAACCATATTGAAAGCGTTACAGCAAAAACGATTATGAATATTTCTATGATAATTTCTTTTACTTTCTCTCCTAATGTGTGTTCTGAATTTTTCACAGTTTTATAAATTTTTTTTGAATGTTTGCTTATTTCTTCTTGCATAATTTATACTTGCAATTTCTGGTTATTATTTGTTTTTATTTTAGCACGTTATTAAATTCAATGAGTTCCTTTTTTCTTCAGCACCCAACTTTTATTCAAAAGCGAATATAAGACTATTTGTAAAATCTCCTTATTATTTTCTAAAGAACTCAGTAAAAGACACAAAAAACTCCTTAATTCCTTAGGGAGTTTTAAATATTTTAGGCTTTAACAATTAATCATCATTTTGTATTTTCTCACATACTTTTTCAAGAAGCCTCTTAGTCTGCTTAAAATACTTCATTTTATCATCAATCTCTTTTATTTTAGCCTGAAAAAGTTCCAGTGTTTCTGGTTTTGAATCGGTGGTTTCGAACCAGCTGGTCAATATTTTTTTTATTTCTGCTAAACTAAAGCCAACTTCTCTGGCTTCTATAATAATTTCTAAACGCTCAATCGTATTACTATTGTAATGCTTGTAATTATTAGATTTTACCTTTTCATCGGTCAATCCCTTGATCATTCCTAAATTCTCATAATATCTGATCGTATGAATTGATAATCCTGTTTTTTTTGACAATTCGTTTATAAGCATAGCACTATTTTTTTTATACAAAAACAATAAAGCATAGAGCGAAGTCTATACTTTTATGTTTCAAATATACAATTATTTTGCTTTTGAAGTTTTTAAAAATAATAAATACAACATAAAGTAATTTCAGGAAGAACTAACAAAAACAAAATACAAGTAAAAAACATCATTTCCAATAAGCTTTTTTACTTCCATTTGTTTATTCGCTGTGTTTTTTTATCAAACTGTGCCGCTAGAGATTTTATTCTAGACTGCAAAAGCAACTTTCGACCTTCAATTGTTCTGGTAAAAATTAAATCACAATTACCAACAAGTTCTTTCCATTGCTCTTTGAAATGTTCTGCCAGTTTTTTATTTCTGCCTATAATTTCAGGAACTGAATGATAATCTTTTTGTTCTTTAAAAAAAAGAAATCTATTTTTTCTGATTATTATATAACGAGGATTTTCGACAGTATCTGTAATTTCCTGTAAAGAGTTTATAAATGTTGATTTCTCAAAAGTTGTCCCTCCCTCCAAATGACAATATACTCTTCCCCAATCATCTACAGAGGTTATTACCTCTAAAGAAGCATAATCGGTTTTAATAATTCTGGCTTTGATTAGTGAATCCAAAAGTGCTTTACCAATTTGTTTTATGTCTTTGGAAATGTCGCGATATTTAAAATACAATCTCAATGCTTTTAATGTCTGCCTTCCAAAAAACAACATTCCAATTATTCCAAAAAAAGCAAGAAAAAAATAAAGATCTCTCATACTCCTGATTCTTCTGGCTGCTTTTAAAAATTCTTGTATTGTTTCTAAACCAAAACTAGCTAAACCAGAACCTAAAGTCGCCAAAAGATTAGCCAGTGTTTTATTCAAATACATCGATTTAATTGCTTTATACTCTTTTTGCTCAGGAAACGGAATCTTAATTTCTTCTACAAGAGTCACTCCTGTTTCAAGTGCTTTTTCCCATATTTCTTTTAAATTTTCTCTTTTACCAGCATGCCGGAACATTTCACTGTTCTTTTTCTCAGCCTCTCCTTTTTCGATGCTATTTTCTCCTAAATTCAATCGTCCAATTCCATTTTCAATTCCAGGCTGCTCATGAAATGACACGCCTACAAAACTTTTAAAACGTCTTTTAAGCAAATCAAAATCATCGCCACCTGTTGGAGAAGTTTCATCAATAGTAACCAGATGCCAAATGTTTCCCGTTTTATTTGAGTTCCCTTGTTGAGTTCTAATCGCTCTGCCCCGCATTTGATTAGACAAAACAAAAGAACCTACAAAACTTGCCAATATTAAAGAATTAATTGCCGGAGCATCCCATCCTTCTCCAAGTAATGATTTTGTTCCAATTAAAACTTCTATTCCGCCATTTTGAAAAATTTGGGTTACAATATGAACTATATAATGGGTAAGCTGTTCTGTCTGATTTATTAAGACATAATTTGGATCAAAAGGAACTATGCTTGAATTTATTTTAGCAATGCCACATTTTGCTGCTCTTACCTCAAAATCACTATAAACACTCTTTGGAATAATAATCATTGATCCTGTTAATACCCCAATTTTCTGATTCTCAATATTTTCTCGTCTTAGTTTTTCAAAAATAGGAAAAACACCCAATCTGTTTAATTCCAGATTGTTTTCGGATGAATTAACATAGTATTCTTTTCGGATGAAATCAGAAAGAATTACCATACGCAAATCTTTTCCCAACTGCTTGTATTCAAAATCAACAATTTCCTTAATACCGTTTAGCTTACTTATGCTTGACGTTAAGAAACCTGTAACTTTTTTGCTGTATAAAAAATCTATCTGCCGTCTCTCTATCGCTCCATGTCTTCTTAACCTGTTCTCAAGAGTTTTTCGATGTTCTTCAAATTCTTTAAAATGTTCATCTTCATTATAAAGATAAAACTCTAAAAGCTTTTCTGTCCATTCATAATCAAGGATTGGGATTATTATTTTTTTATCTCCAATGACTTCTAGATGAATTTCAGGAATTTCTCTATTGTTTGCTTTTAAAAATATCAAACTAGCAGAATAATAAGAAAGGTTATTATAAATCCAATCTAATTCTCGTTCAGGATTTTTCCAAATAGGATGCGTTTCAATTGCCTGAAGAATGGTTTCATCAATTTTTATTTCCTGAAAAAGCATTTCTATATTATCCCTGAAATTAGTGATATCCTGATGTTCTTTTTCTGTTGGTGTTGTAAAATACATGTAATCTTGGTGCGGACATAGATCGCCTTCGATTACCAATTCTGGAACCGAAATTTCCATATCCACAATTCCGTTAAGCTCAATGTATCGTTGCCATTCGATAGCAGAAACATCATAAGGCGGTGTTGCGGTTAAACCCACAATTACAGGACTGATTTTTTCTTTTACTCTAGTCAGTGTCTGCCACCACTCATTTTTTAAATGGTGTGCTTCATCGACTACAATTGTCTTAATCTTTTGTGCCTTTAAACCATTTACAATTTTATCGAGATTTGCATTTGCCTGTTTACTTTTTATGTTTTCCTCGCTTTCTTCTTCCTCTTCGCAATCTTGCTCCTCAATTTTTAAATTATTACAAGCCGCATGAAGCCCTTGGTAAGTTACAACAGTCATAAATTTTGGATTGCGAATATCTCTCGAAATCCAGTCTGGAGTCTGATCCGTTTGAAGAAATAGCTCACAAAAACGTTGAATCCATTGGTTGCGAATTGCAATTGTTGGAGCAAGAATTAAAGTCGGTTTATTTAACCGAATAGCAACTTCAAGTCCTAAAACAGTCTTACCAGAACCTGGAGGAGCTATAATATGTAAATGTCCATCTTTTAAATGGTCATCTAAATTATCCAGTACTCTTTGCTGGTATTTTCTCCAGTTATATTTAAACTTTATTTCTTTTGGATATTCAGACAATGTATCGTTTACTTTATACTTGTCCTTATTAACTAACATTTTGGCATAAATTAATCACTAAATTTCTAGTTTTATCGATTTGCTAACATAAGTAAAAAACCTTACAAATCACTAAAAAACTCTTGCTTACTGAAATTCTCAAAAAACACTTTCTTCAAACATCCAAATTATTGGAGTAAATTAAATATATTCGTAAAATTCCCTTACAATTAAAGCCCTTTCCTATTTACCAAAATTTCCAAAATGAAGATCATCAAAAAATCAAATAGCTCTTTTTAAAATTTAAAAAAAAAGAAAATTCAAAATGCATTTGCATATTGTTGTCACGAATACTATATTTGCGACAACAATTTAATTTAAAAAAAATGAGAGAATTAACATTTGCATCGTTACAAGTAAAAAATCTGGAAGCCTCAAAAGACTTTTATGAAAAAAAATTAGGTTTTGAAATTGGAAATACCAATCCGCAAGCTTGTATTTTTAAATACAATGAAGGACAAGCAAGTTTTGCGATCCGTACTCCTTTGGAACCACTTGAAGATAAGGAATTAGGTATTGGTGTTGCTCTTTGGTTTGCTGTAAAAGAAAATTTAGACGAACTGAAAGAAAATTTTATCGCAAACGGAGTAACAACTGCGGGGCCAATTATAGAAACTCCCTTTGGACGAGCTTTCCATGTAAAAGATCTTGACGGCTACAAACTTACTTTCTTAGAAATAAAATAATTGAGTAAGAAAATATTTTTTATCAAATAATCAACTAAAGTTTTTGATGGTTATCTTTGATACTTTCAAACCGCTTTTTCGATTAATACCGATACCAATTCTATGTCTAAAGAAATTAATTTTCATTTTAAAAGTCCAAAAGACAGTCCTGGCTATCTCCTTGGACAATTAACTATGCTTTGGCAGCGTAAATTAAAACGAGTTTTAGATCCTTTGGATTTGACTCAGACACAATTTGTATTATTAGCCGCTTTAGGATGGCTTTCGAAAAAAAGCAATTCTGTAACGCAAGTTGATATTGCCAACCAGAGTAATGCTGACAGAATGATGGTATCAAAAGTATTGCGTACACTGGAAGAAAAAGGTTTTATAACAAGACACGAACATGAAACCGATACCAGAGCGAAGATCATTCGACTAACAAACGCGGGAGAAAATGTTTTACAGAAAGCGATCATCGAAGTAGAAAATGCCGATCTCGATTTTTTTTCTGGTTTAGATGAAAATCTTTCCTTGTTTAATTCCAATATGGCAGATCTTTTTGAGAAAAATAAAGCTGAATAATAAACTACACTGAAATATTCATCGTAAAAAATAACTCCACTTTTTAAAATTCAATAAAAAACTCCTTAATCGCTTAAGGAGTTTTTTATTATTCATTATTTTGACAAGATATCTAAGCCTTTTTATCTAAGAAAGACTATTTCAATTTCGTCAAAGCTTTAGAATTTCTCAGCAAAAACACATACTGAAAATAATCAGTTACAGAGGCATCTTTCAAAGGAACTATGTTTTCTCCAAATACCCTGGATTTTACAGTAATCAAATTTTGCGAATTGAAATAAGGCGAGTTTTTTGAATTCAGTTTAAAAAGCGTTACAGCATTTGGTTTACTTACTTCTTTTAAATCATTGATTCCTTTTACAAGCATAAATGGACCATCGGCATTTAACCAAGCTACTTTTTCGTCTTCTGGAGTTGGAAACTGAGGATTTTTAGGAAGATACATTTCACTATCAATTGTGTAACTCACAAAACTGGTTACTTTAAAACCTGAATCTTTTAATCCTGCCGCAAAAGTTACTCTATCTGATTCAGTTTTCTTTTGCAGTGTATGAAAATATCCAAAAAGTCCGTAGAATTTTTCATTTTCAAGATGCCTTTTCTGAATCGTATTTTTAAGATTACTTACCATTGCTTCATCTCTTGAACCTTTAGATTCATCATCAAAATTTTTATCAATTCCAATTACGGTAATTTTTAAAGAATCAGCCAAATTCTCGTTGTAATCATAAACAGCACTCCATTTATCAAATAATTCCTGGCTTGCCTGCTGCGGAATTCTTTTCTTAATTGATTCCACAACTTCTTTTAAAATTACTTCGTTTTTTTGTTTTTCAGATAAAAAGCCATTTAACTTTTTAGCCGTCAAGCTGTCCATTTCAGCAATATAATATTTGATTCCTACTTTTTTATTTAAGAAAAAAAGCATCTCCTGATCTATTGTCTGATTGTCGGCATAACCATGAATTTCTCCCAATAAAAATACTTGTGATTTGTAAAAATCTGCATCAAATAATTTTTCATTAATTGAAGAAGATAACTGAACATTATTTTTCGACAGATAACTAATGTTTTCTTCTTTCTTAGATTCCAGAAACAATTTACTGCTGATATACAAATACGCAATAAAAATTAAAATAATACTCAAAAGGGTAATAAATGTAATTTTAGCAACTTTTAAAATTTTCTTCATGGTTATGGTTAATTTTATTTTGAAGCAAAAGTATTCCCAATAAAAAAAGAAATCAATTTTTATTTACTGAATTGTATTTTTCAAAGGACGAACTGTACTGATTGTATATTTTAGTTAAAAAATCAAACTATAAAAAAAACTCCATTATGATAATGGAGTTTTTTGTTTAGAAAACTTTTCTTTTCGTTTAGTATTTAAATAATTCCTTAACGGAATATCATAGACCTTCATTACCAAATAAGCGAATCCCACCAGCAAAATAACTGCAATTGGCACAATAAAAGCTAACTGAGCTGTATCTGGTTTATAGTTAGTATAATAATTCCCGAACATCCATAAAACGGCATAATGCGTCATATACAACGGATAGGAAATATTTCCAGAAAACACACATACTTTTTCCAATCCAGGTTTTAAGACAGCTCCGGCTCCTAATGAAATCAATAATGGAAAATAAAACAAAACAACTAAAGGTTCTGTTAACCAATTCCATTCTGAAAACGGCATTACAAAAGCCAGCAACAATAATCCGCTTAAACTAACAAAACCTAATTTGCTTTTTATAACTAAATTGAAACGGTAGATTAATAATCCTGCTAAAAAAGAATAGGATATTCTCGCACAGCCGTCCCAAAAAGTCGGTCCGCTCCAGCCTCCTAATAAATTTCCAGAATTATACGCCACAAAACAAATTGCAAAAGCCGCAATAATAGTCAGCACAAACAGCAAATTCTTTCTAATTCTGTAAAGTACAATTGCATAAACTATATTGGCAATGTATTCCCAAAACAGTGACCATGCCGGCGCATTAAAACTAAATAAGTTAAAACCTCGGTCTGCAATAACTGGAAATGGTATTAAAAACAGAGAGCAGATAAAAGTCAAAACAATTTTACCAGCACTATACAATTCAAGATGTCCTCCAAACGGATCAAATAAAAAAGCCAATAATCCTAAAATAGATCCTGCAATAACTAAAGGATGCAGTCGAATAATCCTGGCTACAAAAAAATTCCATATTCCCATTTTTGGAATACGATCATCATAAGCATAACCAATTACAAAACCCGAAAGACAGAAGAAAAAATCAACAGCTAAAAAACCATGACCAATAAAATTCTTACTCGGATCCGTAAAAATCCATTCCATAAAATGAAAAATAACAACAGCAAAGGCTGCAACACCTCTAAGTCCGTCAAGAATTTCAAAATGTTGTTTGGTCTGCAGCACTGATGAAGGTATTTTATTCGTTTCCATTAAATTGAATGCGGTTTAGTTTTAGTTAATCATTTGAAGTGGTCGCAAGTTTACAAATAAATATTTAAATCAAAATGAGATTTAGAGCATTTTAAATTTCGAATTGTGCTTAAAAGTTAGAATTTTCACATTTATATAACTTTTTAAACTTTTTCATTCAGCCTCTTTTTCCTAAGTTTGCTCAAATACAAAAACAAATATGCACGTAGCGGGTTGTCTTTCACCACCAGAAAATTAATAATACTTCTTTAGTATAGACACTAGACTGAATTTATCAGTCTGTTATTCTGTGTCTTTAACTCAAATAAAAAATTATTAATATTCAAAAATAAATCCTCAAAAGGGATAGACAACTTCTTATGAAAAAATCATATTTGATACTGCACACCGCAGTGTTACTGGCTGGCTTTACTGGCGTTTTCGGAAAACTTATCGCTCTTAATGAACTAACATTAGTTTGGTACCGAGTGTTATTTGCTTCAATAATTTTATTTTTTATTCTAAAGTCATATAAACTAAAAGGGCTGCAATCTTTCGCAGAAATCGTAAAAATTTCCAAAGCAGGAATACTCATTACCATTCACTGGATTTTTTTCTATGCCAGCATTAAATATTCTAACATTTCGATTGGCGTAGTCTGTTATTGTTTGACAAGTTTTTTTACTGCAGTTTTTGAACCTATCATTAATAAAAAGAAATTCAATTTAGTTCAAGGTCTTCTTAGTTTATTCACGCTTTTAGGAATAAGCCTTATTTTCCATTTTGATTCTTCCTATCAACTTGGAATCATGCTTGGCGTAGTTTCTTCAGCTTTTGCAGCTTTGTATACCATTTATAATGAGAAATTAGTTCAGTTTTACGATAGTAAGCTGATTAACTTTTATCAAATGTTAGGAGGAACCATTGTTTTGGGATTAGCACTGCCAATTTACTTTTATTATTTCCCAGAAGAATCTTTTATTCCGAGTTTAAAAGATACTTTTTATTTATTTGTTCTTGCTTCTTGTTGCACTGTAGCTTTGTATGTAATGTTTGCAGAATCACTTAAAAAAATTCCGGCATTTACTGTAAACTTAACTTTCAACTTAGAACCTATTTATGCAATCATATTAGCTTTTTTATTTTTTGATGAAGGAAAATCAATCAACTTTTCATTCTATATTGGAATAAGCTTGATTATGACTTCAATTCTATTACAATCCTTAATTTCAATCAAGAAAAAAAACATTGTCGAAGAGCAGATTTCCTAGACAGCTAAAACAGAAAAACTCCTTTGTTAAAAAGGAGTTTTTTTATGCTTTTGTTCAATCTAATCGTTTAAACCTTTACCCGCTAAAATTTGCGGAATATTCTTTTCTATTCTTGCCTCTCTCGTTTTAGATTGTTTTGGCTGAGAGAAATTAAGCAGATAAGCTCTTTGTCTTCCTGGAGTTAAAGCATAAAAAGCTTCTTTCAAATCAGGATTTTCATTCAATTTAACCTGAAACTCCTCTGTTATTTCAAATTCAGAAACTTTTTTCAATTCTACTTTTAAACCTGCTTTTTCAATTTCCGCCGCTTCGTAAATATAGTTTCTCAAAAAATCCTTTTTGCTAATAATATCTTCAACACTGGTAAAACGAACCTGACGCGCTGCCTGAACATTTTCTGATTGTTGAATTAATATTTTATTCGGATCTTTCATCAGCGCTCCTTTAAAAAACAAAAAAGCACAATATTCTTTAAAAGCGTGAATCAAAACAATATTAGCTTTATCAAAAGTATAGCACGGACTTCCCCATTTTAATTCTTCCGCTAAGTGACAATCTAAAGCAATGCTACGCAACAGCTCTAATTCCTCTCGCCATTTTTCCGCTTTTTCGAAATAAAAATCAACTTTAGGATTTGCACTATACTCTGTCATAAAATAGTAAATTAAAATAATTAACTAAAATTACTAAAATTGAAAATTATAAACCAGATTCATTAGAATTAAAATCATTCTCGATAACCTTTGATAATACCGCGTTTTGAATCGCGTATAAAATCTAAAACTTTATCCCTTTCTATGGTCTGTTCAAATTCGCTTTCTATTAATTGTAAAGCAAATTTTGTGTTTCTTTTTTCTTGAAATAAAATTCTATAAATGGCTTTAAGTTCTTCTAGCTTCTTAGAATCAAATCCTCTTCTTTTTAATCCAACGAGATTTAATCCTAAATACTGTAAAGGATCATGCGCTGCCATAATATAAGGTGGAATATCCTTAACAACACGACTCAAACCACTAATCATAGTATGTTCTCCAATAATAGAAAACTGATGCACTGCAGTCAATCCACTAATATTTGACCAGTTTCCAACTTCTACTTCTCCAGCTATTCCAACACTAAAACCAATAACACAATTATTACCAATAATACAATCGTGTCCAATATGAGCATTAGACATAATCAAATTGGAATTCCCAATAACAGTTCTCGTCTTTGAAGTTGTTCCTTTATTAATAGTGACAAATTCCCGAATAATATTATGATCTCCAATTTCTAACAAGGTATATTCATCTCGGTATTTCAAATCCTGAGGAATTCCACCCAAAATTACATTAGAATGAATCTGGCAGTTTGCTCCAATTCTTGTACCGTTTAAGATGGTAACATTATTCCCAATACGAGTATTATTACCAATTATAACATCATTTTCAATAGTCGTAAAATTTCCAAGAGTAATATTACCCCCCAAAGTAGCATTTTGATGAACCAAAGTATTTTTCAATTTTTGAATTTTTTAAAATAGTCCACAAAAATCTAAAGAAAAGAAAGAATATTTTTTGATGTAATATCAAGAAATTGAAGCTCGAATTCTGCTCAAAGTTTCTTGACTAACACCAATAAGTGAAGCGATATGTTTAAGTTTTGCTTTAATAACAATTTGAGGAAAAGAATGTAAAAGAAACTCATACTTCTGTTGCGCAGTCATTACCCTAAACAAATGATGAAATTCATTTATTTTAGAAAGATATAATCGCAACTGATTTACATGAAATTTTAAAAAGAGTGGATATTGCATCAAGATTTGTTCATCTGAATAAGATAACGAATAAAGCACCGAATTTTCACAAGCTTGAAAACTTTCAAATGAAGGTTTCTGCTCAAAAAAGCTACTCATAGAGGTCACAAATTGATTATTGGTATAAATCCATTTCGTAACTTCTAATCCTTCCTCAAAACAAAATCTGCGAACAGCCCCCGATTGAATGAAATATACTTTATTACATATTTTACCTTCCTGAATTACAAATTCATCTTTCTTAAAATTTTCAAGAACAAAATACTTTCGCACAGCAAGCTCCGTTTCTAAATCTAATTTTTGAAAACTATTTATGATCTGAATTAACTCATCCATTCTAATTAGTGTTTTTTAAAAGAAATTAAATTTAAAATTTTAATTATAAAGCAAGTTAAAAAGGAAAATAAACAATGAGAAAAAAAACTTTAAATAATAAGCATTTTAAAAGCTTTTAAAGCATGATTATTGTTAGCAAAGAAGAAATTATATAGATTCAGCTAAAAGTAAAGTACTGAAATCAAATTATCCTTAAAATAATCATATCGTCACCCTGCGGGCCGGGCTGTCCGCTTTATCTTTTGTTTTTTAAAGGAAAAAACAAAAGGATGCCGCTTCCATCCCTGACGCATGCGTTAAAAAGAGCTTTAGGGGATTTCAGCAAAAAAATAAAAAAATGATATAAAACAAAAAATCCCTCCCGATAAATCGGGAAGGATTCTTAAAAGAAAGGCGACGACATACTCTCCCACAATAATGCAGTACCATCTGCGCAGGCGGGCTTAACTTCTCTGTTCGGGATGGGAAGAGGTGAGCCCCGCCGCAATAACCACCTTAAGGTCATTCGCTGCAAGCAGCTTTGCAGTTAATTAAAAATCAAATAACTGCAGCAATATCTTAACATACTGGGATAAAGAAACATAAGTTTTTAAGAAAGTTCCTTCCTCCTCCCGTCTGGGACGGGAGAAGGAAAAGTTTTGTACATAAGCTTACGGATTATTAGTACTACTCGACTATGACATTACTGCCTTTACATCTGTAGCCTATCAACGTGGTCATCTTCCACGATCCTTAAAAGAAATCTCATCTTGTGGTGGGTTTCGCGCTTATATGCTTTCAGCGCTTATCCCTTCCAAACGTAGCTACTCTGCGGTGCCCCTGGCGGGACAACAGATACACCAGCGGTTTGTCCAATTCGGTCCTCTCGTACTAGAATCAGATCCACTCAAATTTCTAACGCCCGCAGTAGATAGAGACCGAACTGTCTCACGACGTTCTGAACCCAGCTCGCGTGCCACTTTAATGGGCGAACAGCCCAACCCTTGGGACCTTCTCCAGCCCCAGGATGTGACGAGCCGACATCGAGGTGCCAAACCCCCCCGTCGATATGAGCTCTTGGGGGAGATCAGCCTGTTATCCCCGGCGTACCTTTTATCCTTTGAGCGATGGCCCTTCCATGCGGAACCACCGGATCACTATGCTCTACTTTCGTACCTGATCGACCTGTATGTCTCTCAGTCAAGCTCCCTTATGCCATTGCACTCTACGCACGGTTACCAAGCGTACTGAGGGAACCTTTAGAAGCCTCCGTTACTCTTTTGGAGGCGACCACCCCAGTCAAACTACCCACCAAGCAATGTCCCCCGATACTCGGGGTTAGGCCTCAGATAAACAAAGGGTTGTATTTCAACAATGACTCCAAAGCGCCTGGCGACGCCCCTTCAAAGTCTCCAACCTATCCTACACATCATTTATCCAAGGTCAATACTAAGCTATAGTAAAGGTGCACAGGGTCTTTTCGTCCCACTGCGGGTAAACGGCATCTTCACCGTTACTACAATTTCACCGAGCTCATGGCTGAGACAGTGTCCAGATCGTTACACCATTCGTGCAGGTCGGAACTTACCCGACAAGGAATTTCGCTACCTTAGGACCGTTATAGTTACGGCCGCCGTTTACTGGGGCTTCAATTCAATGCTTCTCCGAAGATAACATCTCCTCTTAACCTTCCAGCACCGGGCAGGTGTCAGGCCCTATACTTCATCTTGCGATTTTGCAGAGCCCTGTGTTTTTGATAAACAGTCGCCTGGACCTCTTCACTGCGGCCCCCATTGCTGGGGGCGACCTTTCTCCCGAAGTTACAGGTCTATTTTGCCTAATTCCTTAGCCATGAATCTCTCGAGCACCTTAGGATTCTCTCCTCAACTACCTGTGTCGGTTTACGGTACTGGTTCTCATTGCCTGAAGTTTAGAGGTTTTTCTTGGAAGCCCTTAGGCGCACTATCTCTTTGTCCGAAGACTCCGAGTACTATCGTATTTCACCATGTTTTACGGATTTGCCTATAAAACATATAGCTAGGTACTTCAACGAACTATTCCGTCAGTTCGCGGCGC
>NZ_WWEM01000036.1:13216-192437 GCF_019308285.1 Flavobacterium quisquiliarum | reverse complement strand
AGTTGGTTAGAGCATCTGACTGTTAATCAGAGGGTCCTTGGTTCGAGCCCAAGAGGGGGAGCTTAAAAAAAGACGATCAAATTGATCGTCTTTTTTTTGCTTTAAATTGAACATAAGTTTAACAGAAAAGGTCGCAAAGTTTAATAAGTAAGCTTTGCGACCTTTGTGCTCTTTGCGTTAAAATTTTGCGGTTAAAACAAATCACTCAAGAAACTCTACATAGCATATTCGCATATTACCAATCTGTGTTTATTTGCGTGTGTGGTTTTTCCCTTCGCTCGAAATGGCAAAACTATATCCTTAAAATAGAAAAACTTTGCGCCCTTCTGTCTTTGTGGCTAAAACTTCTACTTCGCCACCAAAGTCTCGCTTTTAAACCTTTTCATCAAAAGATCTGCTTTTTCTATTTGGTTGATTGCTTTTAAAGATTGTGCGTATCTGTAATAATAAATAACATCTGGATCTTTGACCAGAATAAACAACTGTTCGTAATAACCCGCTGCGGTATTAAGGTTTCCTTCAAAGTAAAGTCGGTCTGCGACTTTTTGAAGCATTTCTGGCGTTTTATAGCCTTTATCTAAAACTTTTTGATAGGTACTCGTTACATCTACATTTACATAATTTACAGCATTCTCTGGAGCTGTAACAACATCTTTAATTGGTTCTACAGAAACTGTAGAAGTTTCAGCAGAAGTTTCTGGATGCGTTAAACTCGTTGTTCCTTTTTGCTTTTTCTTGACATATCTCGGAATTACCGTTCTAGTGTTATTCGGTCCCAAATCGTTGGTGTATACCATATCTAATTTGGTAACTTCATAGGTTACAATTCGACCACCAAAAAGTTTATTGATTCGTTCTTCTACATAATAGGATTTTATAACATAATCACTGTTGGAAGCAAGATTATCTGTTAACATTATCGTTGTCCCTTTAGTTGCAGCAGCTGGCGCACTTTCTGAAATCTGAGCGAAACAGTTAAGAGAAAGCAGTATTAAGAATGCGCTTAGAAACGCTTTTAGGTTTTTCATAAACAATTCAATAAAATTAATAGTTTAGTTAAAATTTAATTAAATATATAGTATTCAATGCTTTGTAATTAAACAATCTCTATAACTAACTTGAAAAAACGTTCAAATACATTTTTTCAATTAATGGTTCCTGATTACGGAAAAAGCTTCCTTTTCTCAAGTTCGGCTCAAGAAAATATCCAGATAATTTCTAAGTTTTTCTTTGAAAAGAATGATGAGAAGTGATTAAACAAAGACTCTATTACTTTGTTCTTGAATGTAGTTATTTTCGTTTTCCGCCTTGATGGCATTTTACAATTGTAGTTTTTGGAACTACAAATGTACGAAAATTTGTATTTTTGTTGTTGTAAATTATAAAATAGATTCTTTTGTACCGAAAACACAATAACTATGTACCATACAAAAGTGATTTGTATTTTACAGCACAAATAAATTTTTCAGGAATTTTAAATATCTTTGAAGTATGAGCACACTTACAAAACCAAACCATATTGGGCGAAAAATAAGCCGTATTCGTGAACTTCGCGATATGAAGCAGGAAGCTTTGGCGCAGGCTTTGGGCACCAACCAACAAGCTATTTCTGCTATTGAAAACAGCGAAACCATAGACGAAGAAAAACTTAAGGCTATTGCCGAAGCTCTTGGTGTAACTGTTGAAGGAATTAAGAATTTTTCGGAAGAAGCTGCAATAAATTATTTCAACACATTCACTGATACTGATTTCACTAATAGCCAGGGAGCTTTTAGCCAAAATCATCAATGCTCATTTAATCCTCTTGATAAAGTTGTGGAACTTTATGAGCGTTTGGTTCAGGCTGAAAAGGATAAAGTGGAGTATTTGGAGAGGTTGATGAAGGGGAAATAAATTCTGATTTTGAATATACAAAATAAAAAGAGGCGCATTGATTGCGCCTCTTTTTTTGTTTATTAACTTTCTATTTGATATTTCTTTTTTTTAATTCAACTAGGTTTTATGGAAATCCATAAAATATCTAAAAATCAAAAACATACATTTAACTCGAAAAATTTATTTTAGTTTCTTAATTAAAAATCAGGTATTTATACTATCATTCTTTTTCATCAAAAATAGTTTATTTAGCAAAATGATATTGAATAAGAAGTTCCGAAATAAGTTATAAAAATGAACTGTTTTTTAATTACTAAAACTGCAACATAATGGCTAAGAACATTACATTTGAGTTATCTACTGTTAATTTAGGACCACATGAGTCTCTAAATACTAAAATCCATATCAGTACATTAGAAATGGGAATTTATGCAAATAATGGGACGGGTAAGACCTTTCTAAGCAGGGCATTTAGATTATTAAACAAAGAAGAACTAGATAATAACGATTCCAATAAATTATTAACCATTGGAAAGAATGATGGTTCTTTTAAATTCAAAATAACGAACAGTACTGAACCTAGCATAATTAGAGAATTAGAGTTCTCTATAAAAAGAGACAAAACCCCAAACATTTCAAAAGACACAACTGATTACATCTTTCGCGTATTTAATGATGATTATATAAAAGAAAATTTAGAAGGGCTAAAATACAAGCCTAATGGAGAAATAGAAGGTTACATACTTGGAAAAGAAAAAATTGATTTAACAAAAGAGAAAGATGAACTTAAAACAAATTCTAACGAACTTAAAACAAAAGAAGAAGAATTAAAATTAAAAGTTGCAAAAGCTATAAAAGATCTAGATGATTTATCCATTAGAAAAAATACTGGCGATTATCAAAACATTACTTTTAATAACTTGTTCAACCGTGAATTCAATGTAGTCGAATTAGAAAGTTTCAATGATTTAATAAGTAAACATAACCAGCTAAAAGCACTTCCTGATAATTTACAAGACTTAAGAAATGTTAGTTATCTAAAGAAAACTGAAACTCTCGATAATATAATCTCTTTTCTAGATGAAAAATTTAGTAGAAGCAGTATTGCTGATAGTTTCAAAACTAAAATAAAAAACAAACAGGGATTTGTCGAAACAGGGATCTCTTTATTAAAAGAAAAAACTGATGAATGTCCTTTTTGTGAGCAAAATCTTGAAGAAAATGCTTTAAAACTAATTGATCAATATTTGGAATATCTTTCAGAAACTGAAGCAATTCAAATAAAAAAAGCTAATGATTTATTATTACAATTAAATGTAGAGAAAAAAGAAAACAATGAAATTTTAAAATCATTTAAGAATCTTGAAATTGAATATTTAAAAAATCAAAAATATATTCCCTCGTTAGCAAGCATTAATTTAAAAGAACTGGAAGACTTAACGAAATTAGAATCAAGCTATAAAATAATTGATGATGCACTCGAAAAAAAGAAAGAAGACATTTCAATTTCACTTTTAGATGATAGTATTAAAAAAGCAATAAAAAATCTCCAATTATGGATTCAAGATCAGAATGAAAAAATTTCAAAAAAACAAAAAGTTGTAGAGACTTTCACCCAATTACTAACTAAATTTTTTGGTTCCAAATATTCCTTCGATGATAAAACCTTTTGTATAAAATTCAAAAATCACTTATTAGAATCAAATGCGAGCGATGTTTTAAGTAATGGTGAAAAGAGCATTGTTGCGTTTTGTTATTTTATTGCGGAATCACATAGATCTATCAATAAAGAAGAGGACTATAGCAAATTATTTTTTATCATTGATGACCCCATATCTAGTCAAGATTTCCACTTTGTTTATGCAACATCACAAATTATAAGAACCCTAGATAAACTGTTCAATATTTCAAGATTAAGATTAATAATTCTTACACATAACTTAGAATTTATGTCTATTATAATTAGAAATAAAGTTATAGATCAGAAATTTATTCTAGAAAACAACAAGCTTGAGACACTAGGCAATGAATTGATAATGCCTTACGAAGAACATCTTAGAGATATTTATGAAATATCTCAAGGAACTAAAAATCCATCACATACAACACCAAATTCTCTAAGACACGTACTAGAGACAATAAATCGATTTATAGCGCCAGATATTGATCTTAATACTTTTTGTGAAAGGATAGATAATTTTACTGAAAATGAATTTTTATATTCTTTAATGCATGATGGATCTCACGGTATAATTAGACTTCAAAAACCATACACGGATCAAATGATTAAATCAGCTTGCAATGTTGTTTCTGATTATGTACTTAAAGATTTTTCAGGACAAATAAAAATCATAACTAGCTAACCGTAGTTTTCAAATTAATATTCATAAAAACATATCACCTTAGAACTTGATATTTTTTCACTAGAAGTCGAAAAAAAAGAGGTTGCCAAATATTTGATAACCTCTTTTTTTATATGTTGACAAAAAAATTAATGAACAGGAGATGGGTTCTTTACATTGTTTTCTGGACTTTGAACTTCAATTTGTTTTACTTTTTTTTCCATATCTGACTTATTTATTTTTGAATTATTTTCACCATTACTAATTATGATAACATTTACTTTAAAGTAATTTGCCTTTGTATCGGCAGGTTCTTGTATTAAGGAACTAAAAGCCCCTAGAAATAATATTAAATTTGCCAGAACAGTAAAGAACGCCATTTTTTTTTCCGCCAAGAATTTTTTGAATTCCCGATTTTTGTTTTACAAAGGTACGAAAAAAAAATATTTTTAACAAGTTTTCCTTTGTAAAAAACAAAGCGCCACAATTCTCATTGCAGCGCTTTTCTGTTTTCTATAAAATTTCTAAGTCTAATTAAACCCCTAATTTCTTAGCAAGTTCACCAGGAATTCCTCCTTTATTTACTAGTAATGCAGTAGTTTTATATTTTACGAAGTTCTTAGTTACAAACAAGAAACCTTTGTAGTCGTTTGTTTCTCCCCAAGAATTTTTTACGATATAGTATTCTTTTCCAGTTTGATCTTTTGCTAAACCAATAATGTGCATTCCGTGATCGTCTGTTGTAGTGTAGTTATCAAACGCTGCCTGACGCATTTCTGGAGTAATTTCTGGTTCTGCTTTTGGTCCGTTAAATAAGTCTGCTTTTTCTTCAGCAGTCATATCGTCGAATTTTTTAGTTGCTACATAAGCAACACCATTTTTCCAGCTGAACGTTTTTTCGCTAACATCTGTTGCCCAAGCTACCGTGTATCCTTTTTTAAGCGCATTGTCGATAACATCTGTCATATCGTTCAATTTTACGTTGTAAACTTGATCCAATGACCAGTTGTCTGGTACCATCATCGTTGTTTTTTGGTAGTATGGTGTGTTTGTGAAAGATGATAATTCTACGTATTCGTCTGGGTTAATTCCCACTACTTCTTTAGCAAAAGATTGCGGTGTATAGTTTTTTCCTTTGTATGTAAAGTTATCCGGCACTTTTCCTAAGTAAGAATCAATAACTGCTGCGTAAGCTTTTTGCCAGTTTGGTGTCAATTCTCCGTTAGGATTTTTAACTACTGCAGCCAAAACACCTTCGATAAGCGCAGCCATTTCAGCAAATTTATTTTTATCCGTCCCGTAGTTCAATCCAGTGTAAACTTCTCTTGGTACAGTTCCGTATTTTTTATACATGTTAATTACATCATGTAAAGCACCTCCGTCTCCAAGTGTAATTGCACCGTGCATACGAACATAGTTAATTCCTTTTTCAACATACACATTTCTTGCAGAATAGATTTGAGATAACTCAACAGGCTGTTTTCCTAAACGAATCATTTCTGACTCTAAAAATGAGTTTGTTGAGTAACTCCAGCAAGTTCCAGACGATCCTTGAGATTTTACTGATGTTGTTCCTAAGTTAATTACTTCTGTAAATTTGAAGTTCTCTTTACTTTTGTCGCTAGCGTTTAGTTTTAGTGAATTTACTAACACGTCTTGCGCAAAACAGCCTGCTGTTCCAGCTAAAAATACTGATGCCGCAAACACTGATTTGAATGAAAATGTATTCATAATTTATGTTTAAGATTTAACAAAATTAGTCTCTAATGTTTCTAATTTGTTACAAAACAATTAATTTTTTTGTAATTTATTGCTATTCTGCGGTTAATTTTTTCACAATCTTTTTATTTTGATGTATAAGATTACAAATTATGTAAAACTTTCGATCACTTGTAATTAAAGTTTGGATCTAAACAAATATGAAGTAATTTGGTTGCTGCAATTCCGAAAAGCAAACCCTAATGTACGAACTGGAAAAAGAGAAATATCTAGGCAGCACCAAAAACATTTTCAATACTAATGAGGGAATTGCTATTGTAGAAACAGAGTATCAGAATACCGTTTACGAAGGCTGGCATTCTCACAATAATGCACATATAACCCTTTTCTTAAAAGGAGGCACAACAGAAAAACGAAAAAATTTCAGCGAAACTGTTGGTTCTGGTTCTTTATTATTTTATCACAGCGACGAACTGCATTTGAATCAAAATACTCTTTTCCCTTCCCGAAATATTAATATCGAAATTGAAGATAATTTATTAAAAGAGCTTCAAATTAATGAAGCAGTAATAGAGAAATCAATTCAAAACAGCGCTGTTACTAAATTTTTAATTCTGAAGATTTTTAAAGAAACTCAGAACGCTGATACTTTTTCGAACGATAGTATCAAAATGTTGTTTTCGCAGCTTTCCCAAGCTTCTCATTATTTGGATAAATTTGAAAAAAGTCCTTTTTGGGTAAAAAGTCTGCATGAATTATTAAACGACAGTTGGAACGAAACGCCAAACCTACAGGATTTAGCAAAGGTTTTAAATTTAAATCCCATTACAATCTCCAAACATTTCCCTAAATATTTTGGCTGTACTTTGGGGGAATATATGCGCCGAATCAAAATTAATCGTGCGCTTCCGCTAATACAATCCAACGAAGCGAATCTAACGGAAATCAGTTTTCAATGCGGTTTTGCCGATCAAAGTCATTTTATCCGAACTTTTAAAAACCAGACTGGATTTTTACCTAAACAATTTCAAAAATTATAAAGAAGGCAAATTTCATTCTATTTTTTGATTTTGATGCGGGCTACTTTTGCTTCATCATAAATCATTAAACCAAACCAAATGGAAACGCTTACCTTAAAACAAAAAACATTTAATTCTCCTATAACCAAAATTATCCTTGCTCTGCTTACTTTTATGGCCGTTGTTATTATCGGACAGCAGATTGCTGTAAAATTGCTGGATTTAACTCCTCTGGAAAAAGATTACCGAAATCTTTTAAAAGGACTTTTTGTTTCGGTATCATGTGTTTTGAGTTATATTTTCTTCTTTAAAAAATATGATAAAAGAGACATAACAGAATTTGCTGCAAAAGGATTTCTTAGCAATGTTACTATCGGAATCGCAATTGGTTTTGTCTTGCAGGCGCTTACTATTTTAGTAATTTATCTTAACGGAAATTATAGCGTTATTGCAGTAAATCCAATTAGGTTAATCCTGGTTCCGTTTGCACTAATGTTTACCGTTGCTATTATTGAAGAAGTTTTGGTACGAGGGATTATGTTCCGAATTATCGAAGAAAAATTAGGAAGTTATATTTCCCTGATTATTTCTGCTCTTATTTTTGGAGGTTTACATTTAATAAATCCGCATAGTGATTTCCTCTCTTTATTATGTATTACTATGGCAGGACTTTTATTTGGTGTGGCTTTTATGTACAGCCGTAACTTATGGCTGCCAATCGCGATACATTTTGCATGGAACTTTACCCAATCTGGTATTTTTGGAGCTATCACATCTGGAAACGAAAAAACAAACAGCCTATTTGAAGCTAAAATACAAGGGCCAGAATTAATCACAGGAGGAGCTTTTGGGCCAGAAGGAAGCCTCCAAGCTATTCTTTTTTGTAGTGTTGCAACAATCTTATTACTAATTTTATGTCATAAGAAAAACAAAATCGTTGCGCCATACTGGAAAAGAAAATAATATTGATGCAACTTTGTCAAAGTTTAAAACTTTGACAAAGTTCTCTGTAAGACTGAAAACCGAGACTAAGACTAAAAAACTACCTCATCCAATTACTTCCAAAAACAATATAGTATGCCCAGTCTTCATTTCCTTTGGCAATGTCAACCCCCATTCTGAGTTTAAATTTTCGGGCCATTAAATATCGAAAACCTGTTCCATAACTGTACACAACAGGTTTGGCAAAAGCCTTATCCCAATCGTCAAAAGCACTTGCAAGACCGCCAAATCCCATAATGCTCCATCTTTTGTAAACGTCCCATCTTAATTCAGCTTCGGTTACAATGCTGGTTTTACCTTGATAACGCGCTGCTGGGATTCCTCTTAGGTTAATTCCCGGCCTTAAATAAAAAGGCGGACTCCCAAACGCCTGCTCTCCTTCTACCCTTAGTCCGCCAATTAATGTTTTAGCTAATGGATAATATCCTATTGCTGATAAATTAACGCGCCAGGCATCGTAGTCACTTCCTATTGCGTTATCTGACCAAAAGAAATCGGACTGAATTCGGATTCCTTTGTCTGGTGTAAATATGTTGTCTCTATTATCGAACTGAATTGCGCCTCCCAGCTGACTTACCGTACTTTTTATATCACCGGGTTTTACAAATGGCGGTGGCAAATTAAAATCGGGCAGGTTTATTTTAGAATTTAAAAAAAGATATTGAGGTCCTGCGCTCCATTTTGCATTTTTAAACTGTTTGAGCCATTGTGTATAAAAAATCGTTGACCTAAAATTAAGTTTGAATTCCTGATCTGGCAGATTGGGTCTGTTGTTAGCATAAAATGACAAATTCACATCTCCATAACCTGCTGCAACGCGATACAATATTCGTGGTTTTATCAGAGTTGCCGAACGAAAAGCACCTGCCATCCAGCTTTTGTTTCCTGTGTACATTCCGATTCCGCCTGTTATGTCAGGGTTTATGAATCGTTTTTTGCCGTCTTCATCAATTACTGGAGCATGTTTTTTTAGAAAAATAGGAACTAATGCCCCTCCAATATTTCCTAAAGCTGGTTCTGTAATTATAGTTGGAACAACAATAAAACCATGTGCATAAATAATGTAATCGCTTAAATCAAAAGCTCCATCTAAGGAATCTTTCACACTGATTTTATATTTCTGCGCACTTAAAGTATTCAAGAACAAAAGGACTAAAAGTGAGAATAAGATATTTGTTTTTCTGTTTTTCATAAGAACTCGAATCTTTAATTACAATTAAAATTTACCTTATTCTAAAACATTATTTTTTCTTTAAACTGAAAACATGTGCCAAAGTGATGAAAAAAGTATTTCCCTGAAATCTATTTATTGCACCAAATTCTGAAACCCATCTAAAACCTGCCTGCGTCATACAGCCAATATGAAGATAATTTACCTCAGCTCCTACAGCGCCAATATGGTCTTTGTCTGGCTCAAGTACTAAAAAGTTCCCAACTGGAATTTTATCATCTGAAACTTTATATTGGAAATAATAAATTAATCCGGCATTCAATATTCCTTTTGGTGCCGTTTTTTCGGCATTCATGCAGTAAAATGTTTTTCCGAGACCTCCTTCAATGCTGAAAATATCTCCTGTTTTAATGTCAGTATCTTTTTTCTTTCCGTTGATTTCATAAGAAGCTAATGCAGAAAAATGAAACGTTTTTTTCTCATTAAAAAACAAAGTAGTTCCAGCTGAAAACTCATTCATAAACATTCCCAATCCGCTGTTGTCACTTCCTCCTAATTCATATTTCCCAGTTGGAATATACATTTGGTAGCTAAAAACAAAGTCGGCTTTTTTGTTGTGCCAGCCCAATTGGATAGGCTGTACGTACATATCTGTAAACGCAAAATTGCTTTTGGAATCAACATAACTTCCTTGAATGGTATTAGAAGCTCCAGCCAGCAGAATTGTAGCACCATAATTGGCTCCTAGAATTTTAAAATCACTAACATAATTAGCTCCAACACCAGTTATAAACATAGTTAAATCGGGATTTCCCATATTATCACCATCACCGTTTCGAAGACAATTTGCAGTGTAAATATAGGCTGGAACATAAACGCTTAAAGTGTTTTCTGGCGCTTGAGTTCCAGACTGAAGTCCCATGGCACCAAGAATATGTCCGCCTTTTAATTGTGCATTGCTGTATAATGAAATCATTGCAAACATTGTCATTAAAAAAAGGCGCAATGCTTTTCCTGAAATAGTATTCTTTGCTTTCATGCTGAAATGTTTTAAAATGAATTAAGACTTTACAACTGTGGCTAATAACTGGAAATTTTATGGAGGAGAAGTTTTACTTGAAATAGTAAGTGCTTGTAGTAGTGCGTTCTGGATTTATTCTGATGGTTTTAAAGTACTCTGAAGGAGATTTTCCGGTATGTTTTATAAAAGCTCTAAAACAGGTTGTACGGGATTTAAAACCAGATCCCCAAGCCATTCCTTCTAGAGACAAATCTTTCCATTCTGGATCGTTTATTTTTTCCTTAAAATATTCAATTCTTTTAAGATTAACGTAATCCTGAAAATGAAGTCCGAATTCTGAATTGATTAAATTGGATAAAAGATGTACAGATATTCCCGTTTCATCTGAAAGGTCTCGGATTACAAAATCTTTCTTTAGAAACAACTTTTGAGCATTTAAAACATAATCTAATTTCAAGAGATAATCTTCTTTTTTATCAGTAGTTAGCTCGTGCGGAATCGGCAGATTGGTTTTGATTTCTTTAGATTTTACAAGAAGTGTATTATCGCTCACAAAATCGAATGCCTCTTCTTCATCGTGAAAAATCTGAGGCCTGAAATACAGCCAGCCAACCGTAAAAAATAAAACCGTTGAAATTAGGAAATAACATGAAATATCTACGGCATCTATTTTTCTCAACAAAAAATGATACACGAAAAGCGCCGAAAACAAAAACAAAATCATAAGATTATAAACTCTAATCCAATTGATTATTTTGCTTCTATGAAATTGGTTTCCGTTGAACTTTTTCAAATCATAGTTTAAAATCAACATGGTTTGAAAAAACACATAAAAAAGCCAAATCGTAAGAGTTAAAATAGAAAATGGATTTTTGATAATCGAGCCTACATAATCAACAATTTTTGAATCGGTAAAACTTCCAATGTAAACAAAAAGGGTTAAAATGAAATAGATCCCAAAAGGTATGAAATGTACCCAATCGTATTTTTTGTTCTTGTTGTTTGGAGACAAAATGTTTCGAACATACAAGAAAGAACATGGTGCAGCTAAAAAAATAAACGATTTTGTAATAGTAAAAAGATCTGGGAACTCTTTAAACATATTTGCCGACAGATAAAAATTATAGATACTCACTACTGCAAGGCTCAATAAAAACATTCCTAAAAAGAAACTTTTAGAAAAATATTTTTTAGAAAAAAGAACCATAAACGAAGTAGCAAGACCTGCGATCGTGGCAATAAAAAAGAATAGAGAAAGTAATATATCGATCATTTTTAAGCGGATTTATTTGTTAATACTTCTTAAAAAGAATTTCGAGAGGGGGACTTAAATTTGGAGAACAAATGTGCTTATCGGCTGATTAGACCAAGCACATTTGTTTTTTTATAATATGTAAGACTTATTTTTTCTCTGTACCAGGAGGAAAACCCGCCAGTATTTTTTTGATAGAGCTATTGATAAATTCTTCTGGATTGTCTGGTTTACTGTCGATTTCGGCATTTCCGATTCCCTGCCAGATCAGTTTCTGTGTTTTGGTAGATACAATATCAATTACCAGCGAACCGTCTACATAATCATAAGTATTGAATGTTGTGTTGGCACCGCCCATCATGGCACCGCCTCCCCAATATCCATAAGGACGATACATACCGCCATATCCATAGAAATCGGTATTGGCACTCATTGAAGTTTTATTCTTTAAAATAGATACTGCATTTACTTTTAAATCTGGATTGTCTGATTCTGTAAATCCTTTTGCAAGCATTTCATTTCGGATCGCTTTTGTCACACGATCCACATTTAATTGATTAACCTGACCTTCCTGCGCTTTTAAGTCATAAACCGCAAAGGTTCTGTATTCTCCAAAATTGGCCGCATGGTCATAATCTGTAGTGACTTTTACAGTTGGGGAGCAACTGTAAACTAAACCCAAAAACAACATTGGGATAATACGAAGATTTGTTCTTTTGATATTCATGTTGTGGTATTTAAATTAATAATTAAATCTGTTTAACTCGAATCTTATTAAAATCTAAAAATCATGAATGGAGAGGCGTAGAATGTCTTAACAATTGTAAAACCTTTGCAAGTATTTGTAAAACAATTATTTAGCTCACTATCAAAGATAAATGATTTTATTCAATTAACACAATTAAACAAATAAAATCTTACTTAGCTTTACTTTCTCTTCATATTGACTTTAAAAATCTATATATTATTTACCTTGTACGACTACATAACTGTCTTGTCCGTCTTTTGAAATTGGCTGATAATAGACGTTATTATAGATCATGTATTTTTGTCCATCTATCGTTTTTTCTTCAGCTCCTTCTGGCAGATGCTGTACTACTGCTCCAACCGGTGGGGCAACTACTTTATATTTAGAAGTATCTTTTATATAATAGGTTCCTCCATAATAATAGTAATCGATTCCATCAACAGTGATCGTAATATATCCTTTTGGCAGTTCAGGAATTGTTGCTCCTAATGGCGCAGGAACTACTTTGTATCCGTTTGATTCTTTTGTATAATAAACTCCGTCATCATAATTGTAGCTGTTATTTTCTACAGAAACAACAATTGCAGCCGTTGTTAATGTGGTTAAAAAGAATCCTACTGGATACCATGTTGGCCCCCAATAATAAGGCACAAATGGATGATAGATGTACGGAAACGGCACTGGATAAGGATGAAACGGTGGCGGTGGCGGCAACGGTCTCGGATATGGATGAGGAGGAATTGGACGCGGTCCCGGTGGTATTGGTCTTGGAGGAATTGGGCGTGGTGTAGGTCCCGGCGGAATTGGTCTCGGGTTTGGATGTATCGGCATCGGGCGAGGCATTACGGCATGTGGTGTAAAATGACCAAAACGCTGCGCCGTTACAGATTCTGGTACTAGCATCAATACAAACACTATTACTAAAATCCACGCTTTTATATTTTTAAGTAAATCTAATTTCATGATAAAGAATTTAAAAGATTATTTTTTTTCTTCTCTAGGCTGTAATTTTACTTTTGAAGCTTTTGGCGGTATCGAAAATTCAAACATAAAATCGGAGAAATCAGGATTAACAATCCAGTCTTTGTAAACTGCTTCGTATTGCGGTTTATTGGAATCATTTGTATAAACAATTACCATTTTGATGGGCAGGAAATTATCATCATTCCCAATCCAAAATTGAAAACTTTTGTTTTTGTCTTTTCCTGCAAGATGAAAACATTCCTTATCGTCAAGAATTGTTTTTCCTAAATACATTAGAGTGCCTTGTTCTGATTTTAAATCTTCCAAAAAGGTTTCATAAAAAAAATCGGCGGCAGGAAATTCGATTCCGAATTTTTTACTGGTTTCATCGATGGTTTGAATAACCGATTTTGGTGCATCTGTAACGGCATAAGTATTATTATCAAAAGAATAATAATGGAGCGTTTTTCCGTTGTACCATAAACTTCTGTTTCCTTTATCTCCAGTGGATGTAATTTTCATTTTATCTGGAAATTTTATTGAAACTTTTTCATTTATAGAATGCTTAACCAAGCCCAGACTTTCGTTAAAAATATCATACGTCATAACCGATTTAAAACTGCATGATTTTATGTATTGTAAAGATTCTGTCGTTCTGTTCAAAATATAAACAGCGGCCGAATCAATACGCTGTGTCTGACTTTGTGTTGTAATTGTCGTAATCAGAAAACTGATTAAGAACATCATTTTTCGATTCATACTTATCTTTTTTAATTACTGAAAATTATATTTCTGCTGAAATAGGCAATCTTCCTTCTTTTACGGCTTCGACCAATTTATTGTAATCGAGTTCGTTTTGATGTGCATATAACATGGAAAACTTTGAGACTGCATTAGCAAATTCATTATTATTTCCAATATAACCTGAAAGCATTGACGGATCGCCAGATCGTGCATGTGCTCGTGCAAGTGCCCATCCGCAGGCTTTGGCGTAATCGGCCATATTATCTACTTTCATGATTTCGATAACAGGTTTTATTTTAGCATCTCGAAGCTGACGAATATAAAAGAACCTTCCTCTGTCATCATTTGTCCATCCTAAAAACATATCCGATGCCGACTGCATTAATTTTTGTCCCATTACAATCCGTTCACCTTGATGTTTATATTTTGGTTTATTCTCTACATTAGCTTCTAAAACACTTTTTCTGGCTTCTTTAAATTGTAAAAAGATAGGTTCTCCCGTTGCCGACATTAATAAACTTATACCGCAAAGTGTTCCAACGCTTCCAACACCAACCACTTTTATCGCAAAATCATGCATAGTGTAACGGCTCAACAAAACCTGTTTATCTTCTGGAAGCGATTCTATATATCGCTTATGAATGACTTTGGCTTCTCTTAACGTATAATTTTCATCAGTCCCAGAAGGATGATAAATCAGCGGGGGATCGTCTTTTATTCTAGCTCGAACTCCATCGAGATACGTCATTTTTGCAAACTCCTTTTCGTGAGCTGTAGATTCGGCTGCTTTTTTAATCCGCTTCTGCTGAAACTCTTTCAATTCCTCATCTTTTCCCAATTCAATAAGTTCAGCCAAATCCAAATCAGCATACCAAATTTGAAGCGCCGATAATTTACTGTATTCCAGCATATGTCTTTTGTAACTATCTGCCGCTTGCCAAGCAAATTCTTTACATTCTTTACTAGAAAATTTTCTCCATTTTCCGGCAATGGCAAAACTTGTGGCAAGTCTTTTCACATCCCATTCCCAAGGACCGTGAAAGGTTTCATCAAAATCATTAATATCAAAAACCAGTTTACGTTCTGGAGTTGCAAACCCTCCAAAATTCATTAAATGACAATCTCCGCAGAGTTGCAACTGCATTCCTGTATTGGGTGTATTTACTAAATCGGCTGCCATGATTGCTGCCGCGCCTCTGTAAAATGCAAAAGGCGATTCGATCATTCTTCTATATCGAATAGGCAATAAATCTTCAATTCGCCCGATACTTGTTTTAATCAAAACAGCAATAGGATCTTCTCGGTCTTCTGGTACAGTCCATTCCTGATGAGAAGAACGAGGCACTGTTTTTCTGATCGCTGCGCCTTTGTCGTAACGTTCTGCTTTTGATGCAATAGGATCAAAAAGGTTCTCGGCACTATTTGCTGTTTTTTCGGTCATAAAAATGATTTTACTTCACAAGTTCCGGCTGTGGCGCTTTCCATGTTCCGTCCAAAATTGATTTGTCAGGACCGTAAATTCTAATCAAATAATAAAAAGCATCTTTGGGAGCTGGTAGCCAATTCGATTCTTTTCCTTTTGGAACTTCATTTTGAATATAAATAATCAGATCTCCATTAGATTCATATTTTAAACCTTTTGTTCTATCACCTATTGAATATCTATTTATTGGATTGCTAACTAAATAGCGTGATGGCAATTCATACAGCGTTATACTCCAGAAATATTTATCTGGCGGTGTTTGTCCTTTTGGAAAACGAATGATATATTTATTTTTTCCTGACAAGATGTTATTTACATTGTCTACTCTGGTTCCTATATAAATCGCTTCTTCTTTTGTATTACCAAATAAACCTGCTGCTGCACCTAAAGCCCGCTTGGTATAATCACCGTTAAGTTCTTCTCTTGTTCCAAATAAATCTGTTGCGTTGGTTAGTTTATTTGTTCCTTCTTCTAATTCTTTTCCTGCTTCTTGCGCTCCTTCAGTAATTGCTTTTAAAACTTCAGGAGTATAATTTTTAGGGTCAAATTCTTTTCCTGCGACGATTCCTATTTTTGCAAATTTTGCTCTCAAATCCTTTTCGACTGGATTTAATGAAACATACTGCAAAAGATTGTTGGTTAATCCAATAAACTTTGCAGAACCTAAATCGGTTTTATTAAATTCAGGATAAGGCAAAGTATATTCATTATTTAGAGGTGCAGTTTGTTTTGTAAACTCATGTAAAAGAGTGAGTTTATACTGCGATTGTATTTTTTTTACATTTTCAATGTCTCCTGCTGCCATTTTTAATTCTGTTCTTCCCAATAACGTCACCAGATTAGTTTCTGACTGAATAACTTCATTAATTCCGCTAGGTTTTTCTCCTTTCCAATCTGGGCCAGCGATTAAATATTTACCTGCATTGTCTCCAGTTGCACGACTTCCTACATAAGCAAAATTGAATGTGTACAAATCAATAAACTGAAACGAATAATATCGGTCTTTTATAGCCGGTACTTCTAAAACCACAGGTTCATCGGTAAGGTTTAAAATTGCCCAGGAATATGGTGTATCATTATTAGGCGTGATTACTGCTGTATCTGCAGGAGTAAAAATTTTATCGTAGTGTTTAAATTTATTGAAACCGCCAGCATAATCAGGATATGTTTTGTCTAATGCGTAAAGACGCATACTTCTATAGTTCATTGCCATAGAAAAGGCATATATCCAAGCTTCCTTTGTAATTGCTTTTGCAGAATCTGGAGATGTTGTAATTTGTGTGTTTGAAGCTGCCTGCGGTTCAACATTTTCTTTCTTCTTACAAGAGAATATAGCTATAAAAACTAATGCTAAAAAAAATAACTTTTTCATCGTAAAGGATTTTAAATGATCTTTTCTATTTCACTTCTTTAATGTCATCCATTTTCCAGCTTTTGTCAAAATACGCCTTTGTTGGTCCATAAAAACGCATGTAAGTAAACCAATGCTTTCCAGGCAAAGTCTGTACCCAGTTTTTCTCTTTTCCTTCTGGAGCTTTTGGCCCAAAATACAAATCGACCGAACCATCTGCATTTTTGATCAAATCCTTACGAGAAGATAAATCAGCATTTTTCTGCGGATTATCAATTAAACATCTCGTTGCTGAATCATAAATCGTAATTGACCAGAAATTAACCGCTGGCGGATTTGCCGGAATATTTAAAGTATAGTTTTTAGAACCGTCTAACCAATTTCCATTATTATCAAAATAAGCTCCCAAGTATGCTTGGCCTACATTTGGTATTTTGGTCATCATAGCTTTTGAATAAGTTACGGCTTCATAGAAATAAGATGATCTCTCGAAAAATTCATCATAATTAGCTGTACGTTGTGATGGATCTGAGAGAATCATAACATAATCCCATTTTTTGTCCGGCCAATGTTTTACAGCTGCAAAACGTTTTTCAAAAGAATTCGCCATTGCCATTTGCTGTCCTTTCTCGGCACCCAATATTAAAATCTTTTTCTGTCGTTCGTCTGGTGCAAAAGGTTTCCCTTTTTCTATACCCAAATTTTTAAGCCAAGCCATAAAAAAACGATCGCGTTCTTCAACAGGTTCATTTTGCAGAATTGCATGAAGGCGTTCCCAGTATGCAATTCCAGATGGCTGAATTCCCAGCCATTTTTTACCTACTGGCGGGCTAACCACTTTTGTCGGAGTTGGATTTGCTCTTTGTGCGTACGGATAAATTTTTACCTGTTTCAATAATGTTTCTGTTGTTTTAGGATCAGGATCCAAAGCTCTAAAACCAAAAAACATATTGACAGTGTTGCAGGGAACTATAAAATATCCATCGGCTTTAAAGTCCTTTAAGGTTGGCGGCACCAAAATATATTTTCCGCCTTTTCCCTTATCGGGCCCCATTTCTCCAATTGTTGCCTGCTCTCTCTGCCAAAAATCTGCCAAACCTCCTGCAGTACGACCCGCAGGCATTTCAATTACAGTCGGTCCATTGGCGGCGAGATCAATAAATGTCATTATATAAGGAGTTGTAGCATTAGCCGTCAAAATACCCAATCGGTCATCATAAGTATTATACAAAACAAGATCATTGCTCGATGCATTAAATGTTTTATAATGTTGATACTGCCATTCGGCGAAAGCCACAATTGGAAGCCCCCATAAATAACATTGTGTTGCCTGCTGGGTATCCATTTCATCAAATAGTAACGAAACAGATTCTTTTGAAGGCAGTTCTCCATCCATTTTTATTTCGGAACCAGGTTGTGAAACTACTGCTGTATCTGGATTTTTTATAGTTGACTCTTTACAGCCAAAGCATAATAATAAAGAAATTACGGCTAGAATTATTTGGCATTTATTTTTCATACTAGAATATTATTAATGATTTAATTTCAACTTCCTAATCTTTTATTTCTTCGTTTTTTTCTCAAACCATAAAAACGTGCCAATTCTTAAAATTTGGTTTTCATTGATACTATTAAAAAATTAAAGTGATATTTTCTAAAAACTCTTATGAAACTTACTGCGGAAATATAAATGCTACCACTGCTCGAAGTCCCCAGTCTGGTTTAATAGATTGGTGTCCAACTACCGGAATTAAAGGCATAACCGCAAATTGCATGGTCTGACCTCCTAATTTTGTAATAGCACCAACATTTGGACTAATGGTAATAAGTGTGGTATTTCCCTGCCAGTTTTGCGTAATTTCTGAAGTAATACCTAAGCTTGCTCCGCTTTTATAACTATGAGTTAGAAATATCTGAGTGTAAAACTGATTAAAATCTGCACGATCAGAAGCTCCTGCTACAGACCAAATTTGATTAGCCAAAAAACCTATTGAAAGTCCTTTTCCTTGATGCATGACCAAAACACTTGGCCCAATTCCAAATTTTTCTGTTCCTAAAAATTTTTCCGTAGCGGTTGGGATTAAAAAAGCGGGGCCAATTCCATAAATCAGTTTCTTGCTTTTTGGTGCAAAAAAAGCAGTTACTGTTGCATCGCTTAAACCAAATTCATGTGTATTTTCTCCCGTAACATCTTGCTGGTCTACCACTGGAAGTATATAACGGGTAATTAAATTTAGATTTTCGCTTAATTTAAAAGGAACAACGGGCTGTATATTAATCTGATATTTTATTCCATTATATGGACCAATTCCATAAGTAAGATTATTTTGAAGTGGAACACTAATTAGACTTGCCACGGGATTTGCCATTTTATCAGCAAGTTCTTGCGCACTATTTCCAGACTTCGCTTCTTCTTGTGCTGAAATTGTAAAATGAACTGATAACATCAGCATTAATACTAGAAAAGAATTTTTCATACCATTTTATTTAATCAATTAAAAAAGCAACTCAAATCTATAATCATCAACTTGGAAACGGTAAATCTTAATCTGCAAAAACCTTTTTCCAGTCGTCTTTTATACTAATAACATGGTATTTATTTTTAGCCGCTGTATTTAATGAAAGATTATCTATTTCCTCATAATTATATTCTCTGATTGAATCATTATGATTTACAATCATTTGAAATGATGGATATTTATTTCCCTGCGAATATTTCAGCATAGCAAGGTCTCCACCTCCTCCTTCATTACCGCAAGCAAAAACAGGACGCTGTCCAATATGAAGTTGAATACTAACAGGTTTTCCTTCTTTGTCATTAAAAAGATCCAAAGCAGGCTCTCTCTTGACCACATTTTTATCTGGATCGTATTTATATTTAAAAGAAGTCCCCACAACTTGTTCTTTTGGGATACCATAAAACTCTTCAGAAATTCCTCGAACCACTTCGATTGTTCCTCCTGTTACGATAAATGTTTTAAATCCGTTGGCACGCAGATAATTCAAAAGTTCTAACTGAGGCTGATAACGGATCTGTTTTACAGCGACATTTTTTCCAGGAACTTTTGCATCTTTAAAAAAATCTAAAACCGAAGCTTCAAATTCATCTTCTGACATTCCGGTATGAGTTGCTGCCACCAATTCGATAAGCGCCTTGTCTCCGCCTTTTTCAAAGTAGCTTTTATCTTTTTCTAATACCGCTTTAAAAGGCTGTTTTTGTGCCAAAGCAGGATTGGCTTCCACCATTTTTTTAACGCGGTAAAAAGCAAATAATTCCTGAACCAATGGTTTTTCTGCCCAAAGCGTTCCATCGTTATCAAAAGTGGCAATTCTATTTTGTACTGGAATAAAATCTGGGCTTCCCTCTTTGGTTACCTTTTCGACATAAGCAATAATATCTTTTTTTAAAGCACCATCATTCCAGCTCGGCAGAGGATCTCCATTATTTGTGACTACTGCCGTACTATCTTTTGGACTAAGAGTAGTAGTGTCTTCTGATTTGTTTTTACAAGAAATCAATAAAAACAAAAACAGAGGCAACACATATATTTTCTTATACATGATATTGATTTTTTGAAGTTAATAGAGCTTGAAGTATAGAAGATTCAAGCTCTATTTTTTATGTTTTTATTTTTTCTTTTTTGAAGCTGTCTCTTCGTCCTCTTTTAATTTAGGAAGTACATTTTTCTCAATATATTTTTGAGCTTTGATATCTTTCATCGCTTCTTCCATTATAGTATAAGCAGAGAAACTTGGAGGAATTGATCTTGGAGGATAATCCTTAAATGTTTCCGCAAATACGACTACATCTTGAATGGCACCATACATTAGCTGTACATGATTCATCTGCCAATCCCAGAAAGTGTTTGAAGTAATATCAGCTCTTTCAAATGGATCCTGGTATAAATTGAATATTTTCTGTAAACGCAGTTTTGTAAATGGTTCTGCCCAAACTCCCATTGTTCCTCCTAAACGCTGTTCTGCGAAAACATATTTATAATCTCCTTCTCTTAAACCAACTAAAAGTCCATCATCATCTGTATAAAAGAATTTATCTCTAGCGCTTTTTTGTGTTTTACCTTCTAAAAATTTACTTTGATCAAAACCATCTAAATGAACTTTATATGTTTTTCCGTTCGCATTGTAACCTTTTAAAAGTTTATTAATAATATCTGGCTCTCCTGCAATAGAAGCAAAAGTTGGAATCCAATCATTATGGCTCATCAATTCAGTCGTTACTCCTGGTTTAATATGCCCTGGCCAACGAACGATACATGGTACACGGAAAGCTCCTTCCCAGTTGGTATTTTTCTCAGAACGAAATGGTGTCATTGCACCGTCAGGCCATGTGTTCATGTGAGGACCATTATCTGTAGAATACACTACAATAGTATTGTCTGCAATCCCCAAATCATCTAATGCCTTTAGAATACTTCCAATAGTTTCGTCATGTTCGATCATACCATCGATGTATTCGCTGTCTCCATGAGTATATCTTCCTCTGTGTTCTGCTCTAACGTGTGTACGTAAGTGCATACGAGTAGCATTGAACCAGCAGAAAAATGGTTTTCCTGCTGCATGCTGTCTTTTAATAAAATCAATTGCTGCTGCAGAAGTTTCATCATCTACTGTTTCCATTCTTTTTTTAGTAAGAGCTCCTGTATCTTCAATTTTTTGTTTTCCAACTCTACCAAAACGAGGATCTGTAGTTGCATCATCAACATTTGTTGCTACACATTTTAAAACTCCTCTTGGTCCAAATTTTTTCAAATATTCAGGATCTTTCGGATAATCTGGTAATTCTGGTTCTTCTTCTGCATTTAAATGATATAAGTTGCCAAAGAATTCATCAAAACCGTTTACAGTTGGTAAACTTTCGTTACGGTCGCCTACGTGATTTTTACCAAACTGTCCTGTTGTATAGCCTAAGCTTTTCATTATACCTCCTATAGAAGGGTCTAACTGGCTCATCCCCATTGGTGCTCCTGGGAAACCTACTTTTGTTAATCCTGTTCTAAGTCCATGCTGTCCTGTTAAAAAAGCCGCACGTCCTGCTGTACAGCTCTGTTCTCCGTAGTAATGTAAGAAACGTAGTCCTTCATTGGCTAAACGATCAATGTTTGGGGTTGTATAACCCATAAGTCCATCGCTGTAAGCACTTATATTAGTTGTTCCGATATCATCTCCCCAAAGCACCAAAATATTTGGCTTTTTGCTCTGTGCAGTTACAGAAACTCCTGCAAAAAATAGTAGTGTAAATACCTTTATGGCAAATGTAAATCCGCATTTTCGTTTGATTTGTTTCATGATAATAAAAATTCGTTAATGATTCTTGTTATGTATATGAGGTTGTAAATCCAAAAAAAGAAATGGGAAAATGTAATTTTAAAAAGGCTTTTAATAAAGAGTAGGCTGTATTTTGAAGGTGTTTCAAATTTGTTTTTACTTAAAAATCTGAAACATAGTTTTTTAACTTTTTTTTAAGCTTCTCAAAATTAACTAATAAATGAGCGAACAATTGTAATTATTTGGCGTCAGCTTGTTTCATTTTATAAAATGAAACAAGAAAAATGAAGAATTTGCACCAAAATGTTTCATTTTATAAAATGAAACATTATAAAACATCACTTAATTAACCATTTATATTTTTTAAGTTAATTAGAGGAAGTCTTTTTTACATGGGATAGAAGAGAAATAGGAATAAAAGTTTCTATAAAATTGATCAAATGAAACGAAATTTGCCATCATCTGACCTTGAGAGTATCAATAAAAAAGAAGTAAAAACAAAAAAAACCGCTTATGAACTAAGCGGCTTTTAAAAATATTGTAGAGAAATTATTAGTCGATTTGAGATACTCTCATCGTATTAACCATTCCTTTTTCTTTGATTGGCATTGCAGCAAGGTTGATTAAATAATCTCCTTTTTGAGCATATCCTTTTTCAACTGCAATTTGATTTACGTCTGTTACAGTATCATCAGTACTTTCGTCATTATCATAGTAGAAAGATTTAACTCCCCATAATAAATTCAATTGTGTTAAGATTCTTCTGTTTGAAGTAAACACTAAAATGTGAGCTGTTGAAGGCCTCCAAGCTGAAACTTGGAAAGCTGTATAACCGCTGTTTGTTAAAGTACAAATTGCTTTAGCTTCGATTTCGTTAGCCAATAAAGCCGCTTGGTGGCAAACAGTTTTAGTAACAAAACGGTTCGTTTTAATTTGTGGTGTATTTTGAGGAACCTGGATTAACGGTGAATTCTCAACAGCCTCACAAATTTGAGCCATTCTTTGGATTACTTGAACTGGGTAGTTTCCTGTAGCAGTTTCTCCAGACAACATTACAGCATCTGCACCGTCCATTACTGAGTTAGCAACGTCATTTACTTCTGCTCTTGTTGGAGTTAAACTTGTAATCATTGTTTCCATCATTTGAGTCGCAACGATAACAGGAATTCTTGCCGTTTTTGCTCTTCTGATTAAGTCTTTTTGAACCAATGGAACTTCGTGAGCAGGAAGCTCAACACCAAGATCTCCACGAGCAACCATTAAACCATCGCAGTAAGCTACAATTTTATCCATGTTCTCAAGAGCTTCTGGCATTTCAATTTTAGCAACGATTGGAATTTTTACTTCAGAATGTTTAGCGATTAATTCTTGTAAATCTTGTAAATCGCGTGGCGTTTTCACGAATGAAAGTGCGATCCAGTCTACTTTTTGTTCGATTGCGAAAATCGCATCTGCAATATCTTTTTCAGTTAAAGCTGGTAAAGAAATTTTTGTGTTTGGAAGATTAACGCCTTTTTTAGATTTTAATTCTCCACCTTGAATAACTTTAGCAACAACTTCTGTTTTTTTGTCAGTTGAAACAATTTCAAAAATAAGTTTACCATCGTCAAGCAAAATACGCTCTCCAACATTTACATCATTTGGAAAATTTTGGTATTTCATAAATGCTTTTTTTGCATTTCCGACAATATCTTCGGCAGTTGTAAAAGTGATTTCATCACCATCGTTTACCACAGTACCTTCTTCCATTACACCAACTCTAAGTTTTGGTCCTTGCAAATCTCCAAGGATTGCAGTTGTGTAACCAAACTCTTCGTTAAGGCTTCTAATAATATTAATTTTTTCTTTTACTCCTTCGTAATCTGCATGCGAAAAATTGATTCTAAACACATTAACACCTGCTTCGATCATGTCTTTAATGATCTCTCTTGTACTACAAGCGGGGCCAAGTGTAGCAACAATTTTGGTTTTCTTGTTTGTTAGCATTTTTTTTAAAAAATTAGATTGTTTTTTGATTTTATATTGTCCGTATCGACAGCATAAATTGCTGCAATACTTTCGATTGTTTTTAATTTTTGTTGAATTTCTGAAAAATTAAGCGCCTCTTCGCTATTGTCTATTTTCAGGAAAAAATCGACTTTTTTAAATTCAGGAAGTAAATGAATTGTTGTCGAAACCTCACTTGTTTCATTAGAAAACAAATTCTGAAAATCATTTGTACTCACAGAAATGATTTCGTTTTTATTCTGAATTAAATTCCAGGAAACAGCTTTTTCTTCATCATAATAATAGAATCTCGAAAAATTTGCTTCTCCTTCCTTAGTTTGAGCATGGATCTCGTTTTTGCTCTTACTTAAGTTTATCGGAAGGATTTTATTGATAAAATAGGCTAATCTATAATCTTCTAATGAAGTATGAATTGCCATTAAATAATAATCAATTTCGTCAAATTCGTCTAAATCCAATTTATGAATAGCCATGTCTTGAAAAATCAAGTTGTAAATATACTATTTCTAAACGGAGCTTCAACAGTTATGACATGGTTGTTTTGTTAAATTATAAACGAAAACGTTATAGCATTGTGATACTTACAACATTTTTGCAGCTATTTCTTGTCAATTTTTTCTTGAAATGCAAAATAAGCTCTCTGTGATGCTTTTTCTTCTGCTTTCTTTTTTGAAGTTGCTCGCGCTCTTGCAACAACTTTATCATCAATACTCAATTTTACACCAAATAAACGCTGTCCGTCTATGCCATTATCTTCAAAAATGTCATAATTAAAAACTCTTTTTTCCTTCTGACACCATTCGATAACAAGACTTTTATAACTTATCACTTTTCCTTCTAGTCGAGCAATATCGACATAAGGAGTAACTACTCTTTTTTGAATAAATCGTTCACAAAAAGAATAGCCTTTATCCAAATAAATTGCACCTATTAGAGACTCAAAAATATTCCCATGAATATTTTCTCCAAAATGCTGAATCGGCACTTTACTCTCTACAAACTGCACTAGATTTAAATCTTTACCTAATTCGTTCAAATGTTCACGACTCACAATTTTTGAACGCATTTTGGTTAAATAACCTTCATCGCCATTTGGTGCTTTGTTAAATAGATGTGCAGCAATAACAGCACTTAACATAGCATCTCCTAAAAATTCTAATCGCTCATAATTAATAGGATGCCCATTAGAATCAAGTTTATTGGAAGAGCGATGCGTGAAAGCTCTCCTATAAAAATCAACATTTGATGGCGGAAAACCAAGAATTTTCTGAATAGTGTCAAAAAAAATCCCGTCTTCTAGAGAACGGGATTTAGAAAATATTTTTTTGATAATATTCATATACAGAAATTAGTCAACTAATTTTTTAAACAATACGCAAGCATTATGTCCGCCAAAACCAAATGTATTACTCATAGCAACATTTACCTCTCTTTTTTGAGGCTTGTTTAAAGTAAGGTTTAAAGATGGATCAATGTTTTCGTCAACAACTGTATGGTTAATCGTTGGAGGAACAATTCCGTTCTGCATCGCCAAGATAGAAGCAATAGCTTCGATAGCTCCGGCAGCACCAAGTAAATGTCCTGTCATTGATTTTGTTGAATTGATGTTGATATTTTTAGCATGATCTCCAAAAACTTTACTGATCGCTTTTAACTCAGCAACATCTCCTAGTGGAGTAGAAGTTCCATGAGTATTAATGTGATCTACTTGATCAGGCGTCATTCCAGCATCTCTTAAAGTATTTTCCATTACGGCAATAACTCCAATTCCTTCTGGATGTGGTGCTGTCAAGTGATAAGCATCTGATGACATTCCGCCACCACCAATTTCGCAATAGATTTTTGCACCTCTGGCTTTAGCATGTTCATAATCTTCAAGAACCAAAGCTCCTGCACCTTCTCCTAAAACGAAACCATCTCTAGTTGCATCAAAAGGTCTTGAAGCTGTTTCTGGGCTTTCGTTTCTTGTAGACAAAGCGTGCATTGAGCTGAAACCTCCCATACCAGCAATTGTAACTGCTGCTTCAGAACCTCCAGAAACAATAACATCGCACATTCCTAAACGAATGTAATTGAAAGCATCGATCAATGCATTTGCAGAAGATGCACAAGCAGAAACCGTAGTATAATTTGGTCCCATATATCCATTACGCATAGAAATATGTGCAGGTGCAATATCGGCAATCATTTTAGGGATAAAGAAAGGATTAAACTTTGGAGTCCCATCTCCTTTAGCATAATACAATACTTCATCTTGGAAAGTCTCTAAGCCTCCAATTCCTGCTCCCCAGATAACACCAACTCTTTGTTTGTTTACGTTATCATTTGTAATTCCAGCATCTTTAATAGCTTCATCACTGGCAGCAATAGCGTATTGTGCAAATTTATCTAATCGACGAGATTCCTTGCGATCCATGTAATCTTCAATATTGAAGTTTTTCACTTCGCAGGCAAATTTCGTTTTATGCTTTTCTGTATCATAATATGTTATAGGAGCCGCTCCGCTAACCCCATTCACAAGTGCGTTCCAATATTCTTGGATATTATTCCCGATAGGAGTAAGTGCACCTAATCCTGTTACAACAACTCGCCTTAATGCCATAAATATGTGTTTTGTACTTTAAACAAATAAAACCCACGCTTTCTTAACTTATTGTTACTTAAGAGCCATGGGAATTACAATAAAATATATCTTTTTTGATTGAGAATCAATCTTAATTTTAAAATTTAAAAAAATAATAACACCCGATTCTTAAAAATTTCAAATTTCAAAAATCAAATTCCAATTGGAATGTGGAATTTCAAAAAATTGGGATTTTTAGAAATCGGGTGTGGTATTATTATTTTTTTGCTTCCTCGATATAAGAAATAGCTTGACCAACAGTAGCAATGTTTTCTGCTTGATCGTCTGGAATTTGAATATCAAATTCTTTTTCGAATTCCATAATAAGCTCAACAGTGTCTAATGAGTCAGCTCCTAAATCATTAGTGAAGCTTGCTTCTGTTACAACTTCGTTTTCGTCAACACCTAATTTGTCTACGATAATCGCTTTTACTCTTGATGCAATGTCTGACATAATCTTTAATTTTAGAATTTAATTTGTTGGCAAAAATAAAAAACTTTATTTTAAAACAACTATTTAGTTTATAAATGTGACACTAATTTATAAAATTAATTTCAAGAAAGCCGTTTGAAAGCTATTTATTTTCGTTTTTTATTCCGTTTTTTGCAGTCTTAAAATAAATTCAATCATGAAAAAAATTATCGTTTTTGCCTCAGGATCAGGAACTAACGCAGAAAACATTATAAAATATTTTTCAAATACTGAAACTGCAAAGGTCGTTTCGGTTTTTACAAATAATGCTTCAGCAAAAGTTATTGACAGAGCAAAAAATCATCAAATTCCAGTTGAAATCTTCGAAAAAAACGAACTATTGGAGCGAAATGTACTACAAAAAATACAAAAAATCGACCCAGATTTGATCGTTCTTGCCGGTTTCTTACTAAAGTTTCCTGAAAACATAATTGAACACTATCCGAATAAAATAATCAACATACATCCAGCACTTTTACCCAAATATGGAGGTAAAGGAATGTACGGAATGCACATTCATAGAGCTATTGTAAACAATAAAGAGAAAGAAACCGGAATCTCTATTCATTATGTAAATGAACATTACGATGAAGGCGGTATTATTTTTCAAGCAAACGTTGCACTAACTGACCAAGACACTCCTGAAACCGTTTCAGAAAAGATTCATGAATTGGAACAAAAGCATTTTCCAGAAATCATTCATAGATTATTAGGAGAATAAAATCAAATTCAAAAATCAATTACAATTACAAAAATCATCCCGATAGCTATCGGGACTGAAATCTAAAATTAAATGAATCACGAAGTACATATATATACAGATGGCGCGGCAAAAGGAAATCCTGGAAATGGCGGTTACGGCGTGGTAATGGAATTGGTTGGCACTCCTCATAAAAAAGAATTTTACGAAGGCTTTCGCCTAACAACTAATAACAGAATGGAGCTTCTTGCTGTAATTGTGGGTTTAGAAAAATTGAAAAATCCAAACATGAAAGTGCTTGTGGTTTCGGATTCTAAATATGTGGTTGATTCCGTTGAAAAGAAATGGGTTTTTGGCTGGGAAAAAAAAGGATACAAAGACAAAAAAAATCCAGACTTATGGAAACGTTTTTTAGTTGCCTACCGAAAACATCAAGTAGATTTCAAATGGATAAAAGGCCATAACAATCATCCACAAAACGAACGATGCGATCAATTGGCTGTTATGGCATCTATGCAACCAAAACTTTCTATCGATGTTTATTACGAAACCATCGGTTCTAAAGAATAAAAAAATAACGTATCGGAAATTAAGTTCTCGATACGTTATTAAATTACTAAATAAAAAATCTTTGTTATTCTTTATCTAAATCTTTTGCTGTTTTAAATCCAGTCAAAAGTCCAATTCCTGCCATTATGAAGATAATTGAAGGATAAACTGCTCCGTCATTTAAAGACGTATAAGTTGTGATTAATAGCGCGAGAAAAATTCCAACACCGCTTCCTATTAATAAGAATGCTAGGTTTACTACAAAGATTTTCCAAGCTGGAACCCCACTTCCTTTTCCTTGCAAAAAGATACTTGCATCAACACCTTTTTCGATAAGAGCCAGACGCTCTCTATTTCTTGTGGAATAAACCAAATAAACGATCCCGAAGATCATTAAGAAAAAGCTAATTGGAATTAAAATTTTGTCGTCCATGATATTGTATGTTTTTAATTGATTGATATACCTCATATGACGAGGGTTTTAAAAATGAGGTTACAATTTTTTAGAAAAAAATTCAAAAAAACAAATTCAAAACCCCAAAACTAACTGATAATCAGTAAATTTTAACTCTAAAAAACTTTGTCAAAGTTTGAAACTTTGACAAAACGTATATTACCATATAATATGTATAATTTAAAATTTAACTCCTAATGGTCATTGAATTGGAATTTGTGATTTAAAAATTGAAATTTTTTATCAAAAACTGTAACCTAAAACAACAAATTGTCGTCCTATATAATATGAGCACAATAAATGATCAGCATTATATCGATAAAATTCTGCAGGGCGAAACCAATGCCTTTGCCGTTCTTGTGGATCGTTATAAGGATATGATTTTTACTTTGGCTCTAAAAATGGTTAAAAATCGGGAAGAAGCTGAAGAAGTTGCTCAGGATACGTTTATTAAGATTTACAATTCATTAAATAAATTTAAAGGAGAATCGAAATTTTCGACTTGGATTTATAAGATTGCTTATAATACGTGTCTGGATAGATTAAAGAAAAGCAAGAAAGAAGATTTAAATATTTCAATAGATGAATTTTCATCACATTTAATCAAAACCATGGATAATGCTTTGAGCGCTTTAGAAGAAAAAGAACGAAAGCAGACTATTCAGAAATGTTTAAATTTATTACCAAGCGATGAAAACTTCCTTTTGACTCTATTTTATTTTGATGATCAGAATTTAGAAGAAATTGGAAAAATAATGAACATATCGGCCAATAATGCCAAAGTAAAATTGTTTAGGAGCCGACAGAAATTAGCCGTAATTTTGAGACAGCAGTTAGAACCAGAAATAATAGAATGTTATGAAAGAGAGCGATAAAAATATAGAACAACTTATTGAGAAAATGATGGCTGAAGATAAACTGCAGTCGCCATCAATAGATTTTACTTCTAAAATAATGGCTGAAGTTCATGTACTAGAAGAGAAAAAACTCAAAGCATACAAACCATTAATTTCTAAACCCGTTTGGATTTCGATTGGATTGGCTATAGTGATTTTAGTAATTTATATTTCTCTTTTTTCTGTATCACAAAACGATTTTGAAATCGAGAAAGTCGGAAAATTATATTCTGATAAAATTTCGAACACTTTTTCAGGAATTCATTTTTCTAAAAATACCTTATATGCTATTTTGATTGTTCCATTTATGATTTTAGTTCAGATTGGAATTTTGAAAAATTATTTTGATAAGAAGTACCAATTATAAATTTAAAAATGAAAAATAAACCGATAATTTTCAAAAACTTTCTAAGAGTAAAAAAAACATCCACATATTCTATCTTGATATTGTTGTTTTGTATCACTGGTTACGCATCTACAATTTCACCAAACTTTACTACTAAGGAAATAAAATTTGTTAGCGAAGGAGTTTCTCTCGCTGGAACCATTTTTACGCCTAAGAACATAGAAGCAGCCATTGTGATTGTTCACGGATCTGGACAAGAAAAAAGAATGATAGACTTTGCTACAACCCTAGCCAATAATGGAATTGCAGTTTTAACGTATGATAAACGTGGAGTTGGAGAATCGGCTGGTGTATATGCCGGACCTGAGGTAGGAACCAACAATGTTGATTTCGCAAATCTAAATCTTTTGTCTTTAGACGCAAGTGCTGCTGTAAATACCTTATCTAAATCTTTATCCAATGATAAAATAGCAATAGGCTTAATAGGCGGTAGTCAGGCCGGATGGATAATTCCACTGACTGCAGAGAAAAATAAGAAAGTCAAATTCATGACAATATTTAGTGGAGCGCTTATAACCGTTAAAGAACAATTGAGATTTCAATTTTATACAAATGGAGATAGAAAATTTTGGGACACACACTCAGAAGAAGAGGCAAGAAAGCATGTATTTAATGACCCTGACAAATACGAGTTTATTGATACAAATCCTAATGAGGTTCTTTCTAAATTGTCAATTCCGGGAATCTGGATTTTTGGAGGCAAAGACATACAAGTTCCTGCGAATTTATCAATCGAATATCTTAACGCGTTAAAATCTAAAGGAAAACCTTATGAATACAAATTGTTTCCAAACTTGGGTCACAATACAGCATTTTCAAACGATGAAGAACCTATGAAAGATGCAATCGATTGGATAAAAAATAAAAGAATCACAAATTAAGACAGAAGTATCAATTGTAAATTATTCGCAATTATTTTCAAAAAACTTGCATCATAAATTCAAAAAACATATTTTAATCTCTCCAAAAAAACAATTTTAACCCATTCATTTACAATAGTATTACTTCGAAATCGTTGTCATTTTTTTAAGAAAATTTTGAGAACCTAAACCGTTGCAAGATTGTAACTTATGAAGTATCTTTGCACCCTAATTCGAAATTCATAAAATGAATAAACTATTGATTGTTGGAACAGTTGCTTTCGACGCGATTGAAACTCCTTTCGGAAAAACAGATAAAATATTAGGTGGTGCTGCAACCTACATCGGATTATCGGCATCATTTTTTAACTTGCAATCGGCCATTGTTTCTGTAGTTGGCGACGATTTCCCTCAAGAACATTTAGATCTTTTAACTTCAAAAAATATTGATATCTCTGGTATCGAAATTGTAAAAGGAGGAAAGACTTTTTTCTGGAGCGGTTTATACCACAACGATTTAAATTCTAGAGACACTCTTGTAACCGAGTTAAACGTTTTAGCTGATTTTCAGCCAAAAGTTCCTCAAAACTACAAAGATGCTGATGTTGTGATGTTAGGAAACTTACATCCATTAGTGCAAAGCAGTGTTCTAGATCAAATGGAGAAAAAACCAAAATTAGTTGTTTTAGATACAATGAACTTTTGGATGGACTGCGCTCTTCCAGAATTATTAGACGTTATCAAACGTGTAGATGTTATTACAATCAATGACGAAGAAGCAAGACAGCTTTCTGGCGAATATTCATTAGTAAAAGCGGCTTCTAAAATCCAAGATATGGGACCAAAATATGTGGTGATTAAAAAAGGAGAACATGGAGCACTTTTATTCCACAATAGAGAAGTATTCTTTGCACCAGCTTTACCATTAGAAGAAGTTTTCGATCCAACTGGAGCGGGAGATACTTTTGCAGGTGGTTTTTCAGGATTTATTGCACAGAGTGAAAATATCTCATTTGGAAACATGAAGAATGCAATTATTTACGGTTCAAATTTAGCTTCGTTCTGCGTAGAGAAATTTGGAACCGAAAGGATGGAAAATTTAAGCAAAGCCGAAGTAGCGATTCGATTACAGCAATTTAAGTCGTTAACTCAGTTTGACATAGAAATATAATGCCTAAGAGCCTCGATAAAACGGGGCTTTTTTATTACGTTAATACACACAACTTACAACAACACACAAATAACAAAAAACAATGAGCGACGCTTTAAAACACGAATGTGGTATAGCCTTAGTTAGACTACTAAAACCGCTTGAATATTATAAAGAAAAATACGGAACTGCTTTTTACGGAATTCAGAAGATGTATTTAATGATGGAAAAACAGCATAACCGCGGACAAGACGGAGCTGGTTTTGCAAGCATTAAACTGGATGTTGAACCTGGACAACGCTACATTAGCAGAGTTCGTTCTAATCATTCACAACCTATTCAAGATGTTTTCAAACAAATCAATGAGCGTGTTAGTGAAGAGCTAAAAGCACATCCTGAATTGGGAGATAATATGACAGAACTAAAAGCAAACATTCCTTATGTAGGCGAATTGTTTTTAGGTCACGTTCGTTACGGCACTTTTGGAAAGAACAGCATCGAAAGTGTTCACCCATTTTTACGTCAAAGCAACTGGATGCACCGTAACTTGATTTTGGCAGGAAACTTTAACATGACCAATGTTAAAGAACTTTTCGAAAATCTTGTTGAATTAGGACAGCATCCAAAAGAAATGGCAGATACTGTTACAGTAATGGAAAAAATTGGTCATTTCTTAGATAAAGAAGTAATGCAATTATACCAAGATTGTAAAGCCGAAGGATATTCCAAAAGAGAAGCTTCTCCAGTTATTGCTGAGCGCTTGGATATTGGTAAAATATTAGCTCGTTCAGCCAAAAACTTAGATGGAGGTTATGCTATGGCTGGTTTATTAGGTCATGGTGATGCTTTTGTTTTTAGAGATCCGGCAGGAATTCGTCCAGCATATTTTTATCAAGATGATGAAGTTGTTGTCGTAGCTTCTGAAAGACCAGTTATTCAAACTGTATTTAATGTACCTTTTGAAAGTGTTCAAGAAATCGATCCAGGAAATGCTTTGATTATCAAGAAAAGCGGAAAAGTTTCGATGCAGCAAATCTTAGAACCAACGGTTAAAAAAGCATGTTCGTTTGAAAGAATTTATTTCTCAAGAGGAAGTGATGCTGAAATCTATCAAGAACGTAAAGATTTAGGAAAATTAATTCTACCAGCTGTTCTTAAAGCAATTGACAGCGATACAGATAATACTGTTTTCTCTTACATTCCAAATACAGCCGAAACTTCTTTTTATGGTTTAGTTGAAGCGGCTCAGGATTTCTTAAACCAAAGAAAAAACAATTATATTTTAGAAAATAGAAATACGCTTACTGCAGATACTCTTCAGGAACTTTTAGCTGTAAAAATACGTACAGAGAAAGTAGCCATTAAAGATGCTAAACTTAGAACCTTTATAACTGAAGACAGCAGTCGTGATGATTTAGTAGCTCACGTTTACGACGTTACCTACGGCGTAATTAAACCTGAAGATAATTTAGTAATTATCGACGATAGTATTGTTCGTGGTACTACATTGAAAATGAGTATCATTAAAATGATGGATCGTTTAAAACCAAAACGTATTGTAATCGTTTCATCTGCTCCACAAATTCGTTACCCAGATTGTTACGGAATTGACATGGCAAAATTAGAAGGTTTAGTTGCTTTTAGAGCAGCACTTGCTTTATTGAAAGAAAGAAACCTTTACCATATTGTAGACGAAGTTTATGCTAAATGTAAAGCACAAGAAAATTTCTCAGATACTGATGTTGTAAATTATGTAACAGAAATTTACGATCAATTTACAAATGAGGAGATTTCAGATAAAATAGCCGAAATGTTAAGCTCTCCTGAGATCAATGCTGAAGTGAAAATTATTTTCCAAACTGTAGAAGATCTTCACGTAGCTTGTCCTAAAAATTTAGGTGACTGGTACTTCACTGGAGACTACCCTACTCCAGGTGGAAATCGAGTTGTAAACCGTGCTTTTATGAATTTTTACGAAGGAAAAGACGCTCGAGCTTATTAAAAAAGTATTAACAAAAGGTTAATTTGTGCATTTCATCGGTTTTTTTTGCCGTTCATCCTGTTTGTTTGGTAAAATTGAAAAGCTACAATACTTTTGAGATACCATAACATTAGTAGGTTAAGTTTATGGTAGATTTGGGGCAAAAAGGGTGGAAGCAATTCCACCTTTTTTATTGGAATAAACTCAAATATTTCTACAACAACATATTACATTCTCTTCATCGGAAATTCTTGCTTTTTATCTGAAAACTTTTTTTCAATTAAATACTTACTTTACATTTACTAAACCATAACATTAGTAGGTTAAGTTTATGGTAGATTTGGGGCAAAAAAGGCGGAATCTCTTCCGCCTTTTTTATTTTCTTTTTTAGAAGAAAAGAATATAGAACTGAGAATATAGATTGTTTCTTTAAAAGAAAAAAAAAGCAAAACTTCCCTTCTTTCTATAACCAAAAATCTTTATTCTATTTTCTTTATTCTATACTCTGCAGATTATCATCTTAAATATTTTTCCTTTAACAGGACAAGATCATAAAGTACACTCCATTTATCGGATATACTTACTTTTCATCCGAAATGTTTTTTTCACAATAATTACTACTATACCTTTACTAAACCATAACATTAGTAGGTTAAGTTTATGGTAGATTTGGGGCAAAAAAGGCGGAATCTCTTCCGCCTTTTTTATTTTCTTTTTTTAGAGAAAAGAAAATAGAACTGAGAATATAGATTGTCTCTTTAAAAGAAAAAAGCAAAACTTCCCTTCCTTTCTATAACCAAAAATATTTATTCTATTTTCTTTATTCTATACTCTATAAATTATCATCTTAAATTTTTTTCCTTTAAAAGGACGCGATCATAAAGTATATTCCATTTATCGGATATACTTACTTTTCATCCGAAATGTTTTTTTCACACTAATCACTACTATACCTTTACTAAACCATGACATTAGTAGGTTAAGTTTATGGTAGATTTGGGGCAAAAAAGGCGGAAGAGATTCCGCCTTTTTTATTTCTTTTTTTTAGAGAAAAGAATATAGATTATAGACTAAAATTTTGGACATAAAAAAAGACGAACCTATGGCTCGTCTTTTTTCTATATTCTATGCTCTATTTTCTTATTTGTCTAAAGCAAATCTTCTAGCCACTTCTGTCCAGTTAATTACACTGAAAAAAGCTTCGATGTAATCTGGTCTTCTGTTTTGGTAGTTTAAGTAGTAAGCGTGCTCCCAAACATCCATTCCTAAGATTGGAGTCCCACCATTACCAGCAACTTCCGGCATTAATGGATTATCTTGATTTGGAGTACCTACAACTTCTAATTTCCCTCCTTTTTGAACTGTTAACCAAGCCCATCCAGAACCAAACTGTGTTGCTCCAGCTTTAGCAAATTTTGCTTTAAATTCATCAAATGATCCGAAAGAAGCTTCGATTGCTGCTAATAAATCTCCTGTTGGCAATCCTCCTCCGTTTGGAGACATTACTGTCCAGAATAAATTGTGGTTGTAGAAACCTCCACCATTGTTACGAACTGCTGCGTTAGATTTATCTAAGTTGATTAAGATATTCTCAATTGTTTTTCCTTCTAAATCTGTTCCAGCAATTGCCGCGTTAAGATTTGTAGTATAAGCATTGTGATGCTTTGTATGATGGATTTCCATTGTACGTGCATCAATATGTGGTTCTAATGCATCGTATGCATAAGGTAATTGTGGTAATTCAAAAGCCATGGTATTACGATTTTTATGGTTTATAATAATTTATCCCAAATTTAGACATTTAACTTTGGAATTGAAAATACTATTTCGTTATAATTGAATTTAATTCATTGATAATTTACATTTTTACAATATAAACATCTGAAAATCTTTATTTTCCATTAAAAGTAGTCATTGTGTTTTCTAAACCGGCAGTTCCAAAAGTTCTAATAATTTCTGCTGAAGTCTCTAAACGTTCTGGAAGTTTTGCTTCTTCTTCAGCATTCCATTCTCCTAAAACATAATCAATCTGCTGCCCTTTTTTAAATTGATCACTGATACCGAATCTATAACGGGTATAATTTTGTGTATTTAAAACCAAATTGATGTTTTTCAAACCGTTGTGACCGCCGTCACTCCCTTTTGGTTTGATTCTAATAGTTCCAAATGAAAGATTTAAATCGTCTGTAATGACTAGAATATTCTCTAAAGGTATATTTTCTTTGTCCATCCAATATTTTACGGCTTTTCCACTTAAATTCATGTAAGTGTTTGGTTTTAAAAGAAAAAAAGTTCTTCCTTTAAACTTATATTCTGCTAATGAGCCTAGTTTTACGGTTTCAAAAGAAAGCCCTTCTTTTTTAGCTAAAAAATCCAGCACTTTAAATCCGATATTATGTCTGGTGTTTACGTATTCGGCTCCTATATTTCCTAAACCTACGATTAAATATTTCTTCATATTGTCTTCTATGTTCTCTTCTTTTGGTGTTGATGAAAACAGTTTTGTTATCCATTTTATCATTTGACAAAAATAGGACTAATTATTTTTAACCGCAAAGAGCGCGAAGGATTTACGCAAAGGACACTAAGAAATAACACACGGATGACACTGATTTGCTATCGCAAAAACGCTGATCTACACGGATTTTATTATAATCATTTACAAAAGTATTTGTCGATGATTATGTTGATTATCTCTTAAAACCCGAGAATCACAAGAACTTACAATCTTATGAAAAAGATTTTTTCTTGCTAGCCCTGACAGAAGCGGCATCCTTTTTATCCGCTTTTTAGCGGATGAAAAGATATAGCGGATGGCAGGAATGTCACGTCTTCTGAAAACGAGAAGTTTCTGCTTCTAAAAAAATAACCAAAAATCTTAGCTCCTTAGAACCTCAGCATCTCAGATCCTCAAAAAAAAAGCCCCAATCGAAAGATTGAGGCTTTTTGTATAGTTTGAAAAAAATTATTTTTTCTTTCCTTTTGCAGGAGCTTTTGCAGCTTTTGCAGCTTCTTGAGCAGCTTTCATAGCAGCACGAGAGATTCTTACTTGACAAACAACAGTGTTGTCTGGGTGCATAATTTTGTACTCTGGTTTTCCAACTTTAGTAACGTATAATTTGTTACCCATTTCAAGTGGAGTAATGTCAGCTTCAACAAAATCAGGAAGATTTGCTGGTAAAGCTTTAACTTTTAATTTACGTTGGTTCAAACGTAAAACACCTCCCGCAAGAACACCTTTAGATGTACCAACGATTTTTACAGGAACTTCCATTGTGATTTCTTTGTCATCAAATAATTGGAAGAAGTCAATGTGTAAAATTTTGTCAGTAACTGGGTGAACTTGGATATCTTGCAAAATTGCATTGAATGATTTTCCTTTTCCAAGCTCAATCACAACTGTGTGTGCGTTTGGAGTGTAAACCAAGTTTTTGAACGCTGCAGCGTCTGCTGAGAAGTGTACTGCCTGATTTCCTCCGTATAACACGCAAGGAACCGCTCCAGCATTACGTAAGGCTTTAGTTGACACTTTGCCCACGCTTTCTCTTTCTGATCCTTTAATTGTAATCGATTTCATTGTAAAAAAATATAGTTATTAAATAAATATTCTTGTTTAAAAAATGCTATAAATGCTTTTTGAGCAGTTATTACATTATAAATTTTCCACTGATGGAATTGTTGTGGTGAACCATTTGCATAACCTCAGCAAATAAAGGCGCACAGCTTACCACTTTTATTTTCTTTGATTCTTTCTTTAATGGAATAGAATCGGTTACGATTAACTCAGTTAATTTTGAGTTCTCGATTTTTTCGTATGCACCGCCAGATAAAATAGCGTGTGTACAAATTGCTCTTACACTTAGCGCTCCTTTTTCGATCATTAGGTCTGCCGCTTTCGCTAATGTTCCTCCTGTATCGATCATGTCGTCTACTAAGATTACGTTACGTCCTTTTACTTCGCCAATAAGCTCCATAGTGTCGATAACGTTGGCTGCTTTTCTTTGTTTGTAACAGATTACTACATCTGATTCTAAAAACTTAGAGTAAGCATATGCTCTTTTTGAACCTCCCATATCTGGAGATGCAATAGTTAGATTTTCTAAATTTAAACTTTCTACGTATGGTAAAAAGATGGTAGATGCAAATAAATGATCTACTGGTTTTTCGAAGAATCCTTGAATTTGATCTGCATGCAAATCCATTGTCATGATTCTTGTTGCTCCTGCAGCAGTTAGCAAATTTGCTACTAACTTCGCTCCAATCGGCACTCTTGGTTTGTCTTTTCTATCTTGTCTTGCCCAACCAAAATAAGGCATAACAGCTGTAATATGTCTTGCTGATGCACGTTTTGCAGCATCAATCATTAACAACAATTCCATCAGATTATCTGCACTTGGAAAAGTTGAACATACGATAAATACTCGTAAACCTCTGATTGATTCTTCGTAAGATGGCTGAAATTCTCCATCGCTATACGTTGACATCGTTACTTTTCCTAACGGAATCCCGTAGTCTTTTGCAATTTTTTCTGCAAGATAAACACTTTGTGAACAAGCAAAAATTTTAGCTTCTGGTTCTAGGTGCGACATTGTAATGTGTTGTTTTATTCCGTTATACTTATATAATTTGACTTTATCTTTTTCAGTAAAGCAAAATCAACATAAATATCTCGGATGTAGTTAGTTGTGTGTGCTTCGTTTTAACGAGCTGCAAATTTATAAAATTTATTGAACACTGAAAGCAAAAAATTAAGTATTTTTAGTAGTTGGTTTAAATTTATTTTTTACATTTGCACCGTGTTAAAGGAACGACATCATTTTTGATTTTGTTCTATTGCGTTAAAGTAATGGTTTTATCATTATTTTTTCGTCTGCTAAGCCCGGATGGCGGAATTGGTAGACGCGCTGGTCTCAAACACCTGTGGGAAACCGTGCCGGTTCGACTCCGGCTCCGGGTACAAAACCTCTTCTTAACAGAAGAGGTTTTTTTATGTTAAAAACTCTTTATTTCGTAATAAAAAAACCACAAACAATAAAAATTACCCAAATAACTTAAACCAACTAATATGAAAAACAACTTATTGCTATTTATTTTACTAGTATCATCTCTTTCTCATGCCCAGAAAATCAGGTGGGACAATCTAAATGTTAGACGAGAAGTACAGCCCTCTTTATTTTTAAAAGAAAACCCATTAGATGTTGGTTTTTTATACACGTCAACAGATCAAGATTTTTTTGCCGACCAAACGATGCAATATTATGTAGCAGATACTGACGTTTTACATAATAGTTTTATTGCCAATAATCTAGGATGTCCGAAACTTGTTGCATTATTGGAATACAAATATCAACCCGCGACTTTACACATCATCAAAAAAGATTTAAAATATCAGGTTGCCGTAATTTCTCATCTATATGCAAATTTACTCTTGATAGATCCAGAGAAAGGTGTTTTTGATGTTCAAGAAGTTAAATTGGGAGATGCCGATTTAGTTAATCCTGTTGGAAATACAAAAGGCTACAACTCTAATTTAGGATATTTAGACTATCCTAACAATTTAAACACTACTCTTTTACTGTCAGATCTTTCAGAATTTGAAGCCAATCAATATAGAGACCAGAAAAATTTAAGCTTACCAAGAAAGACAGAAGTTAAGACTGTAGATCAAATACAATTGTTAAAGTTACGTATTAAAGTAGGCAGTATTCTTCAAAACAAATTCCATACTCACGGAAAATATGCTAATCTTGCATTTAACTACTTAAAAGAAGACAAAGATTTTAATGGCGAAAATTTTAACAAAGCTTCTCAATTAATTAATACAGGAATTGATCCTATCGACGAAACAAAAGTTAGACAGGCTCTTGAAATATGGAAAAGTGAAGCAAAAACAATTACCAATCTTGAAGATAAAAAGAACAAAAAATATTACATCGCAATTCAAGAGAATATTTTACAATGTTATAATGTTTTAAGAGATTTTACTGAAACAGACGAAATTGCTAACAATCTTAAAACTATAGATACAAGAAATGAAATTGCTGACGCTTTGATTTCAAATAAAAAGAGAAATGCAGTTTCTGCAGAAAAAAAAGAGATTATATACTCTCCAATTCCTCCTCGTTTTGCTAAAACAGACCTTACTCGTTTTTTAAACAAGAAAGCGGATAGAATCAATGAACTTATGATTATTCAACCAGGGAAATTTGATGTTAAACTAAACGACATGCACATTTACAAGAATGCTTGTATCCTAATCAAAGAAAACAAACCTGGCTCAGAAAATTTCGCAAAATTAACTGATTTGCTTATAAACATTACAACTTATGCTGATAATGCATCAAATTCCAGCCTGCCTAAAGAAGCAAACGAGAGTGTTCTAAACTTTAATTTGTTCTGCAAAAAAATACAGGAAGAAAAAAAGAAATTTGACGCTACTTTTGATTTCAAAAAAGAAGCCAGTTCATATAAAATCAAATTGACAAACCATCTTTTAAGCCTTCACAAAATAGAAGAGTTCACTTCATTTAATGATGTCTTATCTGTTGCCGTTGACAAAACTATTGCATACACAAAACCAGACAACACAGTATTAGCGCATGATTTCATTGATTTTAATATGGCAATGACACTTAAACAACTTACAAACACTACCAAGTTTGATAATCTTATAAAAGAAAAAATGTCTAACATTACTTCTTATTTAGATAAAAAATTCCCTGTTCAGAATAAAGAAGTCTTTTTTGAATATAAAAACATTTGCAAATTAATTCAGGAAAACAAAAAATTCACTCATGACGAAATCATCTATTTCTCAAACACCTTAAATTATCTTTACACTTATTGTTAGATCTACAAATCAATATAAAAAAAGACCTTTTCTTCACTGAAAAGGTCTTTTTCTTTAGTTATATTTATACTTTCTGAACCTCACAACTCGCTTCATGCAAAACAGAAAAATTACATGAATTAGCAATAAAACACAATTGATTTGCCTTTTGATGTAATTCTAAAGCCAATTCAATTTTATCCGGATTCGAAATTTTTACTTTCGGATATAATCTTACGGCAACAAAACGACCACTTCCATCTGGAGAAACTTCTAGTGTGGCTTCTGCATTATCTGAATATTCCAAAACTTCTATTCCGTTTTGAGAGCAGACATATAAATACGACATCATGTGACAGGAAACTAAACTACTTAACAATAAATCTTCCGGATTATACAATGATGGATCGCCTTTGAAAGCTTTTGCTGCCGATACGTTTAAAATTGGTTTTCCTTCAATTTTAATTTGATGGGTTTTGCTGTAGATTTTTGAGGATGCCTCTTCTTTTTTTGAAGTCCAGTTTAACTGTGCTTTGAATAGATGTTTGAATGCCATATTTTTTCCGCCACGAATTCACGAATTTACGCAAATATATGATGCCATTAAAATCTAATTTCTCAAATCCGATTCTTTATATCGCTACTTTCATTTGATAAAAATTCGTGAATTCGTGGCGGAAAACAAACAAAAAAACCTCGAAAGCATATACTTCCGAGGTTTTTTGAACTAAAATTAATTAACAAATTCTAAAAAATTATTTTTGTACCGAGAACTTAAAGGTTGTTTTCGTTTTATAATTTTCTCCCGGGTTTAAAACCGTTGTTGGGAAGTTTTTCTGGTTTGGAGAATCTGGATAATGTTCTGTTTCTAGACATAATCCTGTTCTATGCGCAAAAGTTCCTCCGTTTGGCATTGGTAAAGTTCCATCTAGGAAATTTCCAGAGTAAAACTGAATTCCAGGTTCGTCTGTTGTCATTTCTAAAACTCTTCCGCTTGCAGCGTGGTACACTTTTGCGATAATTGTTTTTCCTTTTTCAGGATTGTTCAGTACCCAGCAGTGGTCGTACCCTTTTCCTTTTTCTAACTGATCATTTTTAGCATTAATGTCTTTTCCAATTAATTTTGGCGTTCTGAAATCGAAAGGCGTACCAGCAACATCTTCTAATTTTCCTGTCGGAATTAGATCTGCATCAACTGGAACTAATTTATCAGCATTTAAAGTCAATTCGTGATCTAGGATTGTTTTGGTAAAATCTCCTGATAAATTGAAATAAGAATGCTGTGTTAAATTCACAACCGTCTTTTTGTCTGTAGTAGCTTCATACAAAACCTCCAATTGATTATCATTTGTCAAGGTATAAGTCACAATAACTTTAAGATTTCCTGGATAACCTTCTTCCATATCTTTACTTAAATAAGATAATTTTAAAGAAGCTGTTTCTCCAGATTTAACCTCATCTGCTTTCCAAACCACATTAAAAAATCCTTGTGGTCCACCGTGCAAAGCATTTGGCTCATTGTTGATTGCCAATTGATACTCTTTTCCATCTAAAGAAAATTTCCCTTTAGCAATACGGTTTCCGTATCTTCCAATTAAAGCTCCGAAGAAAGGATTTTCTTTTTCATATTGTGCCAAAGAATTAAATCCGATCACTACATTTTCTGAAACACCTTCTTTATTTGGTACTTTCAAATCTGTAATTCTGCCGCCAAAAGTGATGATGTCAACTTCCATCCCATTTTGGTTTTTCAGTTTATAACTCTCTACTTTTTCGCCTTTAGCAGTAGTTCCGTATTCCGATTTTTCGATTGTAACTAAATCTTTTCCTTCAGCTGCAACTTTTTCTGTATCTGCTTTTTTATCGCCTTTACATTGAACTGAAACTATAGCAATACCGAGCATGCTTAGTATGAAAAGAGAGCGTTTTAATACATTCATAAATGGTTTATTTTTTTAGTTAGTAAAGTTTTAAAGTCAAAAGTCATAAAGTCTTTTCTTCAAAGTAACTAAAACTTTCGGACTTTATGACTTTCGCCTTTTGACTAATTTATAGTCCGTGTTGAAACAAATGGAAATATGCTTCGTTGGCATTAATTTTATCTTTAAACTCTCTTACAGTAGTTTTTTCGTCAATAACTAATAGTTCAATCCCAGCAATATCAGCAAAATCTTCCATGTATTCTGTTGTTAATGCCTGACTGTAAACAGTATGGTGCGCTCCACCAGCTAAAATCCAAGCTGTTGCCGCAATTTCTAAATCTGGTTTGCAGTCCCATAAAACTCTTGCAACTGGTAATTTTGGCAAATCTGCCATTGGTTTAACCGCTTCAACTTCGTTTACGATTAAACGGAAACGAGTTCCCATATCCACTAAAGAAACATTGATTGCATCTCCTGCAGGAGAGTTGAATACTAAACGAGCAGGATCTTCTTTTCCTCCAATTCCTAAAGGATGTACTTCGCAAGAAGGTTTTCCGTCAGCGATTGATGGACAAATTTCCAACATATGCGAACCTAAAACGTATGATTTTTGAGGTGTGAAATGGTACGTATAATCTTCCATGAAAGAAGTTCCGCCTTCCAAACCAACAGTCATAACTTTTAAAGCTCTTACCATTGCCGCTGTTTTCCAGTCTCCTTCTCCACCAAAACCATAACCATCGGCCATTAATCTTTGTGTTGCGATTCCTGGTAATTGTTTCCAAACTCCAAGATTCTCGAATGTATCTGTGAAAGCTCCAAATCCTCCTTCTTCAAGGAAAGCTCTTAATCCTAATTCGATTTTTGCTGCTTCAACTAGAGAACTTCTTTGTGCGCCTCCTTCTTTTAAAGAATCAGTTAAATTGTATGACTGCTCATAAACTGCTAATAAATCAGTTAATTGTTTATCTGTTACTTTTTCGATATGTTTGGTAACATCTGAAGAATCGTATCCGTTTACAGACATTCCGAAACGAATCTGAGCTTCAACTTTGTCACCTTCTGTAACGGCAACTTCACGCATATTGTCTCCAATACGAGCTACTTTTAGGTTTTGAAGTTCATTCCATCCTAAAACTACTCTTGACCAGATTCCTAATTTTTTCTGAACTCTTTCATCTTCCCAGTGTCCTACAACTACTTTACGTTTTTTACGTAATCTAGACATAATGAAACCAAATTCGCGATCTCCGTGTGCCGATTGGTTTAAGTTCATGAAATCCATATCGATGCTTCCCCACGGAATTTCAGCATTATATTGTGTATGTAAATGGCATAATGGTTTTTTAAGGATATTTAATCCACCAATCCACATTTTTGCCGGAGAGAAAGTATGCATCCAAGCAATAATTCCGATACAGTTTTTAGCTGAGTTTGCCGCCAAACACACATCTAAGATTTGTGAAGGCGATTTTACTACATCTTTGTAAACTACTTTTACAGGAATTGAAGATGAAGCATCTAATCCTTTTGCAATAATCTGTGAATGTTCTGCTACTTTTCTAAGCGTTTCTTCACCATATAATTCTTGGCTTCCTACGACAAACCAAATTTCTTTTTGAGATATATCTACCATTGTTTTTGTTTATTTTATTTCAAGTTTCAGGTTTCATGTGGTTGGAATCTGAAAACTCAAATTGTTATTTTTATTATTTTGGTTTTGTGATATTTCAGATTTCAATCCTAAATCTAAAATCTACACTCTAAAATCTACACTCTAAAATCTAAAATTATTTTACTGTCCGTAATACGAATCTTTTCCGTGTTTACGATTGTAATGTTTCTTTATTAATGAATCTTTTAATCTTGGTGCGTTTGGGTTTATTTGCAAAGTCAAATAAGCCATTTCTGCCACGACTTCTAAAACCTTACTGTTGTAAACTGCTTTTGCCGCATTTTTTCCCCATGCAAACGGACCGTGATTTCCAATTAGAATCATTTCTACTTCTTCGTATGAAAGATTTTTTTCTTTGAAACAATCCAAAATCTGAATTCCAGTATTGTGTTCGTAGTTTCCTTCGATAAGAGAATCTGCCATTGGCGGTGCGCACGGAATATCAGCCGTTAAATGATCGGCGTGTGTTGTTCCGAAAATTGGAATATCCAATTGAGATTGTGCCCAAGCAACAGAATAGGTTGCGTGCGTATGTGCAACACCTCCAATATTTGGCCAATGTTTGTATAAATAAGCATGCGTTTTTGTGTCAGACGACGGACGCATTGTTCCTTCAATTACGTTATTATCAAAATCGACAATTACGATATCTTCCGGTTTTAAATCTTCGTAAGGAACACCGCTTGGTTTAATGGCAAAAACACCATTTTTGCGGTCCACAGCACTTACATTTCCAAAAGTGTATACCACCAAATTCAATGCATTTAACTGCATATTGGCTTCGTAACATTCTTGTTTTAAATCTTTATAAAGAGAGCTCATGTTGCGATATTTTTAAGTTTGGATCTGCAAAAGCACTTAATTTTTCGTACCCTAAAAGCAGTTTATGATATGCTTCAACTTTGTCTGTTTGAGGGAAATATTCTCCATCAAAATCACTTCCTATTTTCTGGCTTGCTTCGATTACGTTTGAATAAATTCCCGCTGCAACGGCTGCGTAAATTGCTGCACCTAAAGCAGGAGTCTGGTCTGAAGCTGCAATTTTAATTGGCTTGTTTAAAACGTTAGCCAAAGTCTGCATAATGAAAGGAGATTTTCTAGCAACACCGCCAATTCCGATTACGCTGTCGATTTTTACGCCTTCTTCTTCAAAACGGTCTACAATTTTCTTCGCTCCAAAACAAATTGCGTTTACTAAAGCTTTGAAAATATGTGGTGCTTTTGTTCCTAAAGAAAGGTTTGAAATCGCGCTTTTTAACTCTTGGTTGGCATCTGGAGTTCGTCGCCCGTTAATCCAGTCTAAAGCGATTGGAAGGCTTTCTGAAACTGGAATTTTCTCTGCTTCTTTCGTTAATTCCACGATTAATTTATCGCTGAATTCTTCTCTTAACTGTTCTTTTTGAGCATCATTTAAAACAGAAGAAGTTTGTAATAAATGCTCTGTCGGCCACATTAAAAGTTCTTTGTACCAAGCCAATAAATCGCCAAAAGCAGATTGTCCTGCTTCAAGACCAATAAAGCCTGGAATTACAGAACCATCAACTTGTCCGCAGATTCCACGAACGGTTTTTGTTCCCACTTCATCATAAGAACCCACAAGAATATCGCAAGTTGAAGTTCCCATAACACGAACTAAAGCATTCTCTTCGATTTTAGCTCCAACCGCTCCAGAATGCGCATCGAAAGTTCCAACAGCTACAACTGTTTCAGTCGAAAGTCCTAAACGGTCTGCCCATTCTTTGCTTAGTTTTCCGGCAACTAAATCTGATGTATACGTTTCATCATATAAATTTCCACGAAGCTGTGCTAAATAGGGATGTAATTTTTCTAAGAACTCAACTGGTGGCAATCCGTTCCAGTCTGTGTGCCACATGGCTTTATGTCCTGCTGCGCAACGGCTTCTTTTGAACGTTTTTAAATCTTTATCTTCAATTAACAAATACGTCATTAAATCGCAGTGCTCCATCCAAGTGTGTGCTGCATTTCGAACCGCTTCGTCTTCTCTTGCAATGTGAAGGATTTTTGCCCAAAACCATTCCGAAGAATAAATTCCTCCAACGTATTTTGTTACGTCTTCTCCGCCCCAGCTTACTGCCAGTTCATTGATTTCGTTTGCTTCATTTATTGATGTATGGTCTTTCCATAAAACCATCATCGCATTTGGGTTTTCTTCAAAACCTTTTGTCAATGCTAATGGCGTTCCGTCTTTTGTAACTGGAACTGGGGAAGATCCGGTAGTATCAATACAAATTCCTTTTACTAATGAAGGATCAACTTTACTTTCTTTAACTACATTTTGAATTGTAATTTCCAAACCTTCGATATGATCCAAAGGATGCTGGCGAAACTGATTTATGGAGGCGTCACAATATTGCTTGTTTTTCCATCTTTTGTAATGAGAAACATTGGATGCCAACTCCTGTCCATTTTCAGCGTCTATCAGCACCGCGCGAACAGAATCTGTTCCGTAGTCCAATCCTATTACATAATTTTTCATTCTATTTCTTTTTTAAATATTGACAAATATAGAGATAATTATTTTATAAGTGTACAAAAAACACTTAATTGAAATTACATGATTCATTTTTACCATAAATGCATAAAAACAGCATTTTAGCACTTAATCAAAGAATAAATGTTAACAATACATTTATAACACTGAAATTATTTCAACTTAATCTTCAAATTGTTAAAAGGAGTGGATTAAAATCGTATGCCTTTTTTCAATTTTATTTACTTTTAAATCGCTCTGATTTTTAATTTTTACCACAGATTAAAATGATTTTTGTTTTTTTTATTTCCTCACAAGCGACAAGAATTTTTAAAAGCGAGAGTCAAAATTTCTTTTTTCTAAACTCTATTTTCTATTTTCTCTACTCTTTGTAATCCAACCAAACTTTCATTTTTCCAACTCCTCTGTTTGACCAAGAATAATATGGAATAGCTTTCAATTTTGAATTTTCAATCACATTCACGCCTTGCAATAAATTGACTTCTTTTTTTACTTTGAAAGTATCTGAAGCCGTCACATCTATTTTATCAAAATTGTTTTTGTTATCAATTCCTTCAACAGCATAAACGATTGGGCCATATTCTAAAGAAACCTTATTTTTATTGGTTGCTACTTTAGAACTGGTCTGTACTTCCTGAACTTCCATCGGAAGGTTTAAATTGATTTTATCTCCTCTTTTCCATTTTCTCGTAATGCTGAAATAACCATTTTCCGGCTGAATCGCTAAAGTTTCTCCATTTAAACTAACTGTCGCTTTTTGGACCGAAGCTTTTTTATAACTGTATAAATCTCCAGGCAAAACTTCATTTCTTGCCCAGCCCGGAACACGCAGTTTAATGATAAACTGACTTTCTTTTTTAGGATTAACCGAAATAGCAATTTTTCCGTTCCAAGGATAAGAGGTCTGCTGTGAAATCTGTAAATCTGTTTTTCCTAATTGGAAAGAAGCATTGTTTGAAGCATATAAGTTGACAAACAAAACATCATTTGTTTTGGAATAAATCAATCCTGGAATGGACGGAATAAAACGAATAAGATTGGTTGGACAACAAGAACAGTCAAACCAGCCTTGTCTTGTACAAGAACCGCGATTTGATTTGTAAACACCGTCTGCTTCTAAAGCATTTGGATAGAAAAATTGTTTTCCGTCAAGCGAAATTCCCGAAATTAATCCGTTGTACATCGTTCTTTCGATAACATCAAAATACTTGGACGCTCCGTACAAATTATGCAGTCTATGATTCCAATATACATCGCCAATTGCTGCACACGTTTCGTTATAAGCGGTTAAGTTTGGCAGTTCATAATTTTCTCCAAAAGCTTCGCCATCGTGTCTCGATCCAATGCCGCCAGTGATATACATTTTCTTGTTTACCATGTTGTCCCATAAAGTATTTACAGCATTTTCATAAGCCTTATCTTTTGTCAATGCCGCAATATCTGTCATTCCTGCATACATATAAACCGCTCTTACGGCATGTCCGACAACTTCTTTTTGCTCTACTACTGGCATGTGATCCTGTGCATATTCTCCGTACAGTTTATGATTATTTGGATTTCCGCGATTGTCTAAATAGTATTTTGCCAGTTTCAGATAATCTTCTTTTCCTGTAATCTGGTACAATTTCAATAATCCTGTTTCCACAATCTGATGTCCTGGAACGCCTTTGACCTGTCCCGGATTATCTCCAAAAGTGCGAACGAGCATATCAGCGGCTTTAATGGCGATTTCAAGAAAATTAGTTTTTCCTGTTGCTTCATAATGCACAATTGCCGCTTCAATTAAATGTCCGGGATTGTACAATTCATGGCTAATTTGCAATGATTCCCAACGTTTTCCTTCAATTACAGGAACCCAACTTGCAGGCGGTTTTGCTGGATTTATAGTTCTCCAAGTTGTGATATATCCGTCTGGTTCCTGACCAATTTTTACAATGGCAATCATTGAATCCAGAACTCTTTCCAGTTTCGGATTTGGCGCACTGATTAAAGTATTCGATGCTCCTTCGATAATCTTATAAACATCAGTATCATCAAAAGGCATATCGCCTCGCACTTTTCCTGTTTTTTGTTTTCCTGCAATTAAAAAGTTCTCAAAACGACCTTCTTCATCACACTTTTTAATAGCATATTCGATCGTAATTTCCTGTACTCTTTTGATGATCGGAAGCCAAAATGAATCAGTCAATTTTACATTTTGAATGTTTACCGGCTCAATTTGATATCCTGCTTTTAGTGCAGAAGTTTTGTCGCTAGTCTGAGTTACCTGATTTTTAGTTTCTTTACAGGAAACCAATATCAGGAGCAACAGACAAATACTTAATAAATAATAATGGTATTTTTTCATGATGCTCATTATTTTCCTTCTAAAACCAATACAGAGTAAGGAGGCAACGTTATTTCTAGTTTTCCTTTTTTGTTTTCAAAACCTTTAAAAGCAACTGGAACAATTTTATTCGGATTCTCGAATGAGTTATAATCCTGTAGTTTTGAAGACGTAATAATACTTCCCGTAAAGCTTTTTACACCCAAATCTTTTACATCAATTTCAATTTTGTTCTTATTTACGGCATCAACATTGACCAATGAAATATGAACTAATCCTTTTTGATCTTTTGATACAGAAGCCGAAACCGCTGGAATACTTTTTCCGTCAACAGTATATAACGGCGATTTAAAATCGACTGGCAGTAATTTAGCATCTTGATGAACGCTGTACATTTTCATTACATGATAGGTTGGCGTTGTAATCATTTTGGCCTTATCGGTTAAGATTACAGCCTGCAGCACATTCACACACTGTGCTAAATTGGCCATACGAACTCGATCTGCGTGATTATTGAAAATATTCAATGTTGCTCCAGCCAAAACTGCATCACGCATCGTATTCTGTTGATATAAAAAACCTGGATTTGTTCCTTTTTGAACTTCGTACCAGCCTCCCCATTCGTCTACAATCATCGCCACTTTTTTCTCTGGATCATACTTATCCATGATGGCCGCGTGTTTGGTTACCAACTCTTCCATTTTTAAAGCAGACTGCATGGTCTCGAAATATTGCTTTTCGCTGAAATCAACATCAGAACCTTTTTTGTCCCAATTGATTACAGCATAATGATGAACGCCTAATCCGCCCAGCATATTTCGTGGAATATTTTTCATTAAAACTTCTGTCCAGTTATAATCTGAACTATTGGATCCAGAAGCAATTCTTGTAATGCCACCTGTATTACTCCAATCTGACATGAAAGTCGCAAACTTTCGGTATTCATTAGCATAATAATCCGCAGTCATGTTTCCTCCACAACCCCATGCTTCATTTCCAATTCCCCAATATTTTACTTTCCAAGGCTCTGTTCTTCCATTTTTTCTACGCAAATCACTCATCGGACTTTTTCCTCCAAAATTGGTGTACTGAACCCAATCTGCTAATTCTTGAACTGTTCCGCTTCCGACGTTTCCTGACAGATACGGCTCTGCTCCTAATAGTTCACACATATTCAAAAAATCATGCGTCCCGAAACTATTATCTTCTGTAACGCCTCCCCACCATTGGTTTACAATTGTCGGACGCTGTTCTTTTGGCCCAATTCCATCTTTCCAATGATAAGTATCGGCAAAACAACCACCCGGCCATCTTAAATTCGGAATCTTTAAATCTTTTAATGCTTGAATAATATCGTTTCGAACTCCATTTGTATTTGGAATTTTTGAAGTGTCTCCAACAAAAAATCCACCGTAAATACAGTGTCCTAAGTGTTCTGCAAAATGACCGTAAATATTTTTATTAATCGTTGCTGCCGAAGCATCATTTTTTATTGTAATGGTTACAGATTCTTTTTGCGCACTTACTGTTTGCAGATACAAGACAGCAAACAGCAGGAGAAATGGTTTTTTCATAGTTTTTTGGTTTTTTGGAACCTAGAAAAATATGGTGGTTTCATATTTTTAAAGGATTTTGGTTTTTTTAGATTAATAAGTGTCTGTTTGACATTTGTAAATTTAAATAAAAAAAAGTCAGGTAAAAAAATTAAATTCACAAAACAACTGGTTGCAAAAAACAGATTTTTCAATTCAACTTCAAAAAATCGGCAGAAATAAAGGGCTGTTATAAGATTTACAAAAGTTAAGAAACTAAAAAAACTTACAAAAACCTTGATTTCTCTACGTTTTTTAACAATCGCTAAAACTTATTTGAATTCTGAATATGAAATAATAATCCTCAAATCAATTCTCTTTTAAAAATGTTTCTAACTTTGACTCGTAATTTTGGTACAAAATGAAAAAGAATTCGGAAAAAATCTTTCCTTTTTCATTAGCTGAAATCAACAATAAAACTTCTTTTTGAAACATTTTTAACATAAGTGTAAAAACAACATTAATAAATTATGAAACGTTTTAAGAAGTTTATATATTTACAATCCAAATTAATTATATATGTTAAACAGCTATAGTTCTGCCGATAAAGTTTTACTGGCAGTAGACTGCATCATTTTTGGATTTGATAATGAAGGTTTGAAAATCCTTTTAATCCAAAGAGATTTTGAGCCCGAAAAAGGTAAATGGTCCTTGATTGGAGGTTTCTTAAAACGCGACGAAGTTTTAGATAGTGCCGCAACCAGAATCTTAAATACTTATACAGGTCTGAATGATATTTATATGGAGCAGTTATATGCTTACAGTGAGATCGATCGTGATCCTGTCGAAAGAACCATTTCGGTTTCTTATTTTGCTTTAATTAATATTGAAAACCATAATGCCGAATTGATTCAAAATTATCACGCAGAATGGTTTCCGATTAACGATGCGCCAAACTTGATTTTTGACCATAATGAAATGGTTCAAAATGCAATCAAGAGACTTCGTTACAAAACATCTGTAAAACCAATTGGTTTTGAATTGCTTCCAGAGAAATTCACGATGCGTCAGCTTTTAGAATTGTATGAAGCTATTTTGAGCAAAGAATTGGACAAACGAAATTTCATCAGCAAAATTAATTCTCTTGACATTTTAAATAAACTAGAAGAAAAAGATATGCAGTCTTCTCGAAAAGGTTCTTACTTGTATACCTTTAATAAAGAGAAATACGAAGAAAAACTGCAAAATAACTTTGCACTCAATTTATAAGAACTTTATTTATTCGCTCGCAGATTTAGGAGATTTAGCTGATCAATTATCAAAAGAAAATCTGTTAAATCTGCGGGGAAAAATTATAAAGAATTCCTCAATATAAGGGCAGATTTATTTTCGATCTGCTCTTTTGTTCCTTTCAAGACCATATCAGCTAGAATTTTTCCCATCATTTCAAAATGGGTTGAAATTGTGGTAATTCCGTTTGCAGCAATTTTCTTTAATGGCGTTTCATTATAAGAGATAATTCCAAAATCTTCTCCTAATTTTAATTTTCTTGCCATCGCATTTTCAATTACCAAAAGCAAATCTCGATCATGAGGGATAATATACAAATCTCCCAAAGCAATAGTTTGATTGTTGAAATCGGAAATAACTTCGTAGTCGAAACCATAATCCTGACAGAAAGATTCAAAACCAATTTTCATTCCGGTCGGTTCTCTAAATCCCTGGAAAATTAAAATCAGTTTCTTGTATTTAGATAATCTCGATTTGCCTTTCATCAAACCTTCATAAATGTCTTTTTGATGATTTTGATAAATTGCTGGAAACATTTTTAAGTCCGAATTAGTCTGATCCAAAATTATCACATCATTCACTGGTAGGGTTTTTATCGAATCAGCTATATCGTTTAAGTTCGTCGGCATCAAAATATATTTGGTGTAATTTCCATTACTGTCATTAATCAGTTTTTTAAAAACTTGCGCATTAAAATGATGAAAGAAAATATCAACCTGAACATTCTTTCCAATATTTTTTAAGAACGAATTGTAGATGTCTTCTTTGAAAATATTTAATTCATCAAAAAGCAGAAAAACCTTCTGAGTTATAGTGATTTCAATGCTTTTAACATAATATCCCTTGCCAGGAATGGCATAAATAATTCCTCTTTTCTTCAATTCGTCATATGCCAAAAGCACCGTATCACGAGATAAAGAAAACTCCAAACAAACTTTATTTACCGAAGGAAGTCGGTCTCCTTTGATCAAATTTCCTTCTTCTATCGCTTTTTCTATTGAAAGAATTATCTGCTTATATTTTGGCAGACCAATATTATTCTGGATTGAAATAATGCTCATAATAAAGTCATTTTGACTATTAAGATTAAAAACTGGTAGGTACTGGTATGCAAATATAAAGAATGTTTCTATTTTTGGATTTCATTATTGGTAAAAATTATATGGAAATAAAACACATATCTCATTTAAAGGACACTCATAATTGCAAATTGTTTGGTTTAATGCCTGATAAGGAAGAAATTTATTCATTTGAATTAGTGAATAAAAACGGAATGAATGTTCAAATCATCAATTATGGTGCAACAGTTACTTCAATCCAGATTCCTGTAAATGGAAAATTAACCGATGTTGTATTAGGGTTTGATAATCTGGAATCGTATTTAGAATCGTATAATTTACCAAGTGCTCCTTATTTTGGAACAACGGTTGGACGTTACGCCGGTCGTATTCATAAAGCCACTTTTAGTTTGAACGATAAAAAATTTCAGCTTGACGGAAACAATAATGGAAATACACTTCACGGCGGAACAATGGGATTTGGAAGAAAAGCTTGGAGTGTAACCGATGCAAAAACTGGCGAAAATCCGTCCATTACTTTTGGTCTTTTGAGCCAACATTTAGATGAAAATTTTCCTGGCGAAATGACGGTTTACTTAACCTATACTTTAACAGAAGAAAACGAATTAAAATTAGAATATAAAGCAACGTCAACAGAAGACACCGTTATTAATTTAACGCATCACAGTTATTTTAATCTTGACGGACATGATGGAAATGTTTTAGAACAGCAGATGTTTATCAAATCGGCTAAAATGCTGGAAACGAATTCAGATAATATTCCAACAGGAGATTTTACTGATTTAACTGATCACAATTTTGATTTTAGAGCGCCTAAAAACTGTCCGTTTCCTATTGACAATTCTTTCGTAGTCAATTCTAAAACTGAAATCGTTGCTCAATTAATCAGTTTAAAAAATAAACTGCGAATGAATGTTTATACCGATCAGCCAAGTGTGCATATATATGTAGGCGGGAATTGTTTTGGAAAACTAAAAGGAAAAGAAAACGTCGATTACAATGCACAAAGCGGTATTTGTTTTGAAACACAAAATTTCCCAGATGCGCCAAATCAGGCACATTTCCCAAATGCTGTTTTGAAAAAAGGTGAACAATATGTTCAAAAAACAGTGTACCAATTTGAAACCTTAAACTAACTATTACCCAATACAATTACAACAACTAGAATGAATGATATTTTAATACAAAACACCGTTGCTTTTTTTGAGAAATCTTTCGGATCTTCTCCACAGAAAACGGTACTTTCTCCAGGAAGAATCAATATTATCGGAGAACATGTTGACTACAATGACGGTTATGTTTTACCAGCAGCAATTGACAAAGTAATTTGTTTTGCTTTTGAAAAAAACAACACCAACACTTCTAAAATTATCGCTATCGATTTAAACGAAGAATTTGAAATCGACTTAACTCAGGAAGTTAAATTGAGTGATGTAGTTTGGACAAATTATATTCGAGGCGTAATCAAACAACTGCAGGATAACGGATTTTCTTTTGAAGGTTTCAACTGTGTTTTCAGCAGTAATATTCCGGTTGGTTCTGGATTGTCCTCTTCTGCGGCTTTGGAATGCGGAATGATTTTCGGAATCAAATCTCTTTTTGATTTAAAGATTGAGAAAGTAGATATTTCTTTATTAGGACAAAAAGCAGAACACTGGGTTGGGATCAACTGCGGAATTATGGATCAGTTTTCAAGCGTTCATGGTTTAGAAAACAAAGTAATCAAATTAGACTGCAACACTTTAGATTTTGAATATCACAATGCCGACTTTAAAGACTATTCTTTGATTTTATTGGATTCTAATGTAAAACATTCGCTGTTCACATCAGAATACAATACCAGAAGAATTGAATGCGAAGAAGGATTAGCAATCATAAAAAGTCATTTTCCAGAAGTAAAAAGTTTTAGAGATGCTTCAGAAGAGCAGGTTCTAAGTCTTAAAGATAAAATGACTGAAAAAGTTTTCAGCAGAGTTCATTTTGTTGTTAAAGAAATTAACCGAGTTATTAAAGCCTGCGAAGCTTTGGATCAAGGAAATATTGAGCTTTTAGGAGAATTGCTTTTTGAAACTCATTATGGATTATCGCAAGAATATGAAGTAAGCTGCGAAGAATTAGATTTCCTTGTAGATACTGCAAAAGAAGACGATGCTATTATTGGTTCTCGACTTATGGGAGGCGGTTTTGGCGGCTGCACTATCAATTTAGTTAAAAAAGGATATGAAAATGAGGTTAAAAGTAAGTTTTCGAAACTTTATTTAGATACATTTGGAATTGAATTAAAATTCTATGATGTAAAAATCTCAAACGGAACAACACTACTTTAATACCCAACACAACTACAATGAAAAATTTTGACATTAATGAAGATCCGCACAGACGCTTCAACCCATTAATCAACGAATGGGTCTTGGTTTCACCTCATCGTGCAAAACGCCCTTGGCAAGGACAAAACGAAACGATTTCAACAGAAGAACTTCCTAAATACGACCCAACTTGTTATTTGTGTCCAGGAAATGTTCGCGCCAACGGAATGCATAATCCGCCATACGAAAGCAGTTTTGTTTTTGAAAATGATTTTGCTGCCATGAAACAAGACGAAATTATTTTTGAAGAAGACATCAAACATACTTTTTTTAAAGCTAAACCTGAACAGGGAATTTCTCGTGTGGTTTGTTTTTCGCCAAGACACGATTTGACTTTGCCAGAAATGGATCTTGAAGGAATTGAAACCATCATCAAAACCTGGCAGAAAGAATATACTGATCTAGGAAACATAAAATATATTAATCATGTTCAGATTTTTGAAAATAAAGGAAGTGTAATGGGGTGCAGCAATCCGCATCCACATGGACAAATCTGGGCTCAATCTTCGCTTCCAACTCAGGTTGAAAAAACACAAAACAGTTTAAAGTCATACTACGACAGAAATAAAAAAACGCTTTTAGAGGACTACGTTCAAGCTGAATTAAAAGCTGGAGAACGTATCGTAATAGAGAACGATCATTTTGTGGCATTAGTTCCCTTCTGGGCAATCTGGCCTTACGAAACCATGATTGTAAGCAAAAGAGCGGTAAACAAAATCACCAATTTCACGGCTGAAGAAAGCACTGCTTTTGCTAAAATCTTAAAGCAGTTAACGACGAAGTATGATAACTTGTTTAATACTTCTTTCCCATACTCTTCAGGAATCCACCAATCACCAACTGACGGATTAGATCACCCGGAATGGCATTTCCACATGCACTTTTATCCGCCATTGCTAAGATCAGCAACTGTCAAGAAATTTATGGTAGGATACGAAATGTTAGGAGAATCACAGCGTGATATTACACCAGAGAAAAGTGCCGAAATTTTAAGACAACAATCAGAGGTACATTATAAGAGCCTTGTAAAAGTGTAAGAATTATCGCTTTATCAAGGTGCGAAATGTAAAAATTTAACACAATATACCATTTAGAAATGTAAAAAACACATTTGCTGATGGTTGATTTCTAAATTTTTATTTTACATTTGGCTTCTGCTTTTATTTTCGCAAAAAAATAACAAAAATAAAACACATCTTGCATTTTTAACGAGATAAAACAAAACTGATTGTAAAACTAAATAAACAAACTTTACCCTATAATAATTATTTAAAATACTACTAACAATGAACCAAAACCTCGCTTTCGCAGATTATGCGGTTTTTATTATTTATTTTATCGTAGTCTCTGTCTACGGTTACACGGTTTATCGCAAACGTAAACAAGACGAACAAGATGCTAAAGCTTACTTTTTGGCTGAAGGAAATTTAACTTGGTGGGCAATTGGAGCTTCTCTTATTGCTTCTAACATCTCTGCAGAACAATTCATCGGAATGAGTGGTGAAGGTTTCTTCTTAGGAATCGCTGTTGCTGCTTACGAATGGCTTGCTGCTATTGCACTTATTATTGTGGCTGTATGGTTTATTCCTGTATATCTTAAAAATAAGATTTACACGATGCCTCAGTTCTTAAAAACACGTTACAACGAATCTACTGCATTGATTATGGCAGTTTTCTGGTTGTTTTTATACGTTTTTGTAAACTTGACTTCTATCTTATACTTAGGAGCAGTTGCAATTAACGGTCTTGCTGGAGGAGAATATCTTCACGCTATTATGATTGGATTAGCTGTTTTTGCTTTATTTATTTCTCTTGGAGGAATGAAAGTTGTGGCTTACACAGACGTTATTCAGGTTGCTGTATTGATTATTGGAGGTTTGGTAACTTCTTATATTGCATTGGTAACTGTTGGTGAAAAATTAGGAATTAGCAGCAGTGCTATTGAAGGTTTTAAAGTGTTAATGACAGAAGCTCCTGAGCATTTTAAAATGATTATTCCAAAACCAACTGCAACTTCTACACAACTTGAAATCGACAAATATTTGACGTTCCCAGGATTGTTATCTTATGCTGCTGGTATCTGGATCATCAACTTGAACTACTGGGGATGTAACCAATACATTACACAAAGAGCACTTGGTGCTGACTTACAAACGGCTCGTACAGGAATTTTATTTGCTGGTATGCTAAAATTATTAATGCCGCTTATCGTAATGCTTCCTGGTATTGCTGCTTACGTTTTATATACAAACGGACATTTACCTCAATTAGTTGGAGGAAAAGATGGCGCTTACTCTGCTGTATTAACATTCCTTCCAACTGGATTAAAAGGACTTTCTGTTGCGGCTTTAACTGCAGCAATCGTAGCTTCTTTAGCTGGAAAAGTAAACAGTATCTCTACAATCTATACATTAGATATTCATAAAAAATACATTCAAAAAGAAGCTGGCGAAAAACAACAGGTAAATATTGGTAGACTTGCCGTTTTTGCTGCAATGCTTTTAGCGGTATTATTTACTTGGAATGACGTTTTAGGAATTGGTGGTGTTGGTGGATTTACCTATATCCAAAAATACACTGGATTTATCAGCCCTGGAGTTTTTGCAATGTTCTTCTTAGGTATGTTCTGGAAAAGAACTACTGGAACAGCTGCAATCGTTGGGGTAATCTTAGGATTCTTATTATCTGTTTTATTCAACGAATACGCTCCAGCTTTATTTGGAAACGATACACTTTTATACACAGCTTATGCTAACGGAAAAGGAGCTTTCGAAATTCCTTTCCACATCTGCATGGGATTATCATTCTTATTTACAATGATTGCCATGATTCTAATAAGTTTCGCTGGTCCAAAAGTAAACCCTAAAGCATTCGAGACAGAACCTGGAATGTTTAAAGTTAAACCGCAAACAACAGTCTTAATCGTTATTACGTTATTGATTATTGTTGCGCTTTATGTTAAGTTCTGGTAATAAATTATCAGTTCTATTCTCTCTATTTTTACAGCTGTTGTTTGTCATGAACAACAGCTGTAAATTTTTTTAAGAGTATGATAGTATTTATTTTTTCGCCACGAATTACACAAATTTTATAATAATTTAAAAAAGAAATTAGCGAAATTCGTGGCGAAAGAATTTACTCTCACAGATTTTTTAGATCATTTTAATCTGTGGAAAAAAAATAAACAGAATTTAAATTATAATATATAAATACCATGCAGTTATCATTAACCCAAAAAATCATTATCGTTACGGGAGGCGCAAAAGGAATTGGTTTAGGAATCGTTAAGGTTTTAGCCGAAGAAAATGCTATTCCGTTCATCGTTGGACGTAACGAAAATGACAACATCAAAGCCGTAGAAGAATTAAAAGCCATTGGAAAAGAAGCGCACCAAGTTGCCGCCGATTTAACAAAACCAGAAGACTGCAAAAAAGCCGTTGAAGCCGTAATTGCAAAATTCGGAAGAATCGACGGATTGGTAAATAATGCCGGCGTTAATGACGGTGTTGGATTAGAAAACGGAAATTATGAAGATTTCGCCGCTTCTCTTCACAAAAATTTGGTGCATTATTATTTAATGGCGCAACATGCCCTTCCTTATCTAAAAGAATCAAAAGGAGCAATTGTAAACATCGGTTCTAAAACCGCCGAAACTGGTCAAGGCGGAACCTCAGCCTACGCTGCTTCAAATGGAGGAAGAAATGCTTTAACTAGAGAATGGGCGGTTGAACTATTAAAATACAGCATCCGTGTAAACGCAGTAATCGTGGCAGAATGTTATACGCCGCTTTACGAAACCTGGATCAATACTTTTGAAAATAAAGAAGAAAAACTAGCGGCAATCACTAAAAATATTCCGTTAGAAAACAGAATGACAACCGCTGAAGAAATTGCTAATATGGTGGTTTTCTTATTGTCTGAAAAATCAAGCCATACTACAGGACAGATTATTTATGTGGATGGTGGTTATACACATTTAGATCGTTCTATTTAATTTTTTTTTAGCCACGAATTCATGAATTATTTTTTGAAAATCTTTGAGAATAAATTTGTGAATTCGTGGCTTTCCTTTTTTCTCTCCTAGATTTCACAAATTTTTTTTTAATCATTTAATCTGTGAAATTCTAAGTTTATTTTTCAAGCAGCTACTGTAAATTTTTTAATTCTTTTAATTCGTGAATTCGTGGCTATTTCTTTTCAAACAGATTTGAATCCTCTTTAATCTTTAATCCCGATAGCTATCGGGAGTGGCAAAACTAACGTTCGCATTATTTTTAAAATCCGAAGGCGTAATTCCCTTAACTTTTTTGAAGAGTTTATTAAAATCCGATGCCGTTTTATAACCGCATTCGTACGCAATCTCAGACATGCTTTTATCGGTTTCCAATAACAATTTACAGGAATTCGAAATTCGGATTTCGTGCAGATAATCCACAAAATTCTTTTTCGTTTTTACCCTGAACATTCTACAGAAAGACGTTCTTGTCATATTTGCGACAGCAGCAATTTCTTCTAATGAAATATTCTTTTTATAATTTTTATTGACATATTGAAAAACCTCCGAAAGACGATCTACTTTCGAATCCTTCTGCATCAAAGAATAAATCTCGTCATTGATGTAAATCGTATCCTGACTTTCGGAAAGAATAGACAAAATCTCAAAAAGTCCCACAATAACTTCAAAGTCTTTTTTTGAAACTAACTTCTCCAGTTTTTTCGCAATCTGTTTATTGGTTTTTCCGATAATCGAAATTCCTTTTCCAGCCTGAAAAAAGAGTTCATTGATTTTTTGGGTTTCTTTTAATTCGTAAAAAGTTGGTCCGAAAATATCTTTATGAAAATATACAACAATCGAATTGGCTCTTAAATCCTCAATTCCCTGATAATATTTTTCATCATTCAGCCAAACATGCGGAATATCAGAGCCTAAAAAAACCATATCCCCGGGCTCAAACGGCATTACCGAATTTCCGATAATTCGCTTGCCAAAACTCTCTTTTACGTATACCAATTCCAATTCTGGATGCGAATGAAACGGCGCTTGAAAAAAGGGTTCAATACGATTCAGCACCGAAACTTTGGTGTTGAGATAAGACGCTATTTTGGTTTGTTCCAATTTCATATTGCAAAGATAATTAAAGATTAGATACGGATAATATTAGACTACTAATGAATATGTAAAAACCCTAATTTTATTTTTCGTTAACTGCCCGAATTCTATACAAAATCAGAAGATTAAAATGGTATAGAATGAAAGCAGCGACATCAAAAAAAAAGAAAAAAACAACAACACAATGTCTGAGAATAACACAAAAAAACTGGTTGTAAAACTACATCCAGATGATAATGTATTGGTTGCCTTAACCGATCTTCAAAAAGGCGAAACTATTCATTTTGAAAATGAAACTTACGTTTTACAAGACCTCATCAAGGCCAAACATAAATTCTACATGCAAGATATGAAGCAGGGAGAAGAAGTGAATATGTATGGTGTTTTGGTTGGAAAAGTGCAAAACGATTTGGCAAAAGGAAGTCTAATGACAACTGAAAACCTTAAACACGCTGCAGATCCTTACGCTTACAAAAATGCTTCTTACGAATGGAATGCACCGGATGTTTCTAAATTTGAAAACAGAACTTTTAAAGGCTACAAAAGAAAAGACGGACGAGTTGGAACTGCCAATTACTGGCTTTTTATTCCGACTGTTTTTTGTGAAAACAGAAATCTTGACGTAATCAAAGAAGCGTTACACAAACAATTGGGTTATGCTGTCACCGATAAATACAATCAATTTACGCATGAATTGCTTCAAGGTTATTTGAACGGAAATGATATAAACAATATTAATATTGAATTAAATCCGACTCCAAAAAACAATCGCGTTTTTGAAAATGTGGACGGAATCAAATTCTTAAATCACCAAGGCGGCTGTGGCGGAACGCGCCAAGATGCTTCTACTTTGAGCGCTTTACTGGCTTCTTATGCCAATCATCCAAATGTTGGAGGAATTACGCTTTTGAGTTTAGGATGCCAGCATTTACAAGTTCAGGATTTTGTAAATGATGTAAAAAGACAAAACCCAGAATTTGACAAACCATTGTTTATTTTTGAACAACAGCAGACAGAAAGCGAAGAAGTTCTGATTACAAATGCCATCAAAAAAACTTTTGAAGGTTTAATTGAAATCAACCAATACGAAAGAACCGATGCGCCATTAAGCGATTTATGCATTGGTGTAAAATGTGGTGGAAGCGACGGTTTCAGCGGTGTTTCTGCAAATCCTGCGGTTGGTTATACTTCAGATTTAGTGGTAGCCTTAGGCGGAAAAATTCTTTTGGCTGAATTCCCAGAATTGTGTGGTGCAGAGCAAAATTTAATTGACAGATGTGTTACCGAAGATAAAGCTAGAAAATTCATTGATTTAATGGAATCTTATGACGAACTGGCGCATAAAGTAGGTTCTGGTTTCCACATGAATCCCTCTCCGGGAAATATTAAAGACGGATTAATTACAGATGCTATCAAAAGTGCTGGGGCAGCTAAAAAAGGCGGTACTTCTCCTGTTGTTGATGTTTTAGATTATACCGAATTGGTTACAAAACCAGGTTTAAGTTTGGTTTGTACTCCAGGAAATGATGTTGAAGCGACAACTGGAAAAGCGGCTTCTGGAGCAACTTTAATTTTATTTACAACTGGATTGGGAACTCCGACAGGAAACCCAGTTTGTCCAGTAATTAAAGTAGCAACAAACTCAGTTTTGGCAAAAAGAATGAAAGATATTATCGATATTGACTGCGGACCAATTATCAGTGGCGAAAAATCTATTGAAGAAATGGGCGAGGAAATTTTAGAATATTGCATCAAAGCGGCAAGCGGCGAAATTATTCCGAAAGCAGTTCAATTAAACCAAGATGATTTTATTCCGTGGAAACGCGGCGTATCTTTGTAAAAGACTCAATTAAAATAACTATAAAAAAATTATATCAAATGTTTTCATTACAAAATAAAAAAGCAATTATCACGGGCGGCGGAAGCGGAATTGGAAGAGCTATTTCGGTTTTATTTGCGAAACAAGGAGCTGAAGTTCATATTTTAGAATTAACAGAAGAAAGCGCAAAAGAAACGGTTGAAGAAATAAAATCAGCTGGAGGGAATGTTTTTGCTCACGCTTGCGACGTTTCGAATCACGAACAAGTAAATTCAACTTTCCAAAAAATCGGAAATATCAATATTCTGGTAAACAACGCGGGAATTGCTCACGTTGGAAAAGTAGATACTACTTCAGAATCTGATTTTGACCGTATTATGAATGTAAACGTAAAAGGAGTTTACAACTGTCTTCATGCTTCAATTCCGGCGCTAAGAAATTCTGGCGGAGGTGTCATTTTGAACTTGGCTTCAATTGCATGCTGGGTTGGAATTCCAGATCGTTTTGCTTATTCTACGGCAAAAGGAGCGGTTATGGCTATGACTTTATCGGTTGCAAAAGATTATTTGAACGATAAAATCAGATGTAATTCTATTTCTCCTGCAAGAGTTCACACGCCTTTCGTAGACGGATTTATTGCTAAAAATTATCCTGGAAAAGAAGAAGAAATCTTCGAAAAATTATCTCAGTCACAGCCAATCGGTCGTATGGGAAAACCAGAAGAAATCGCCACTTTAGCTTTATTCTTATGCAGCGACGAATCGTCTTTCATCACAGGTTCAGATTACCCAATTGACGGAGGCTTTATTAAATTGAATAACTAAAAAAAAGAATAGCCACGAATTCACGAATTTTTTCAGTCATAATTCGTGGCTATTTTTATTTAATACAGATTTCACAGATTTTTAAAATCATTTTAATTCGTGAATTCGTGGCTAAAAAAATACACATTACTAAAAAAATTAAAATATGAAACTTATTAGATTCGGAGAAGAAGGAAAGGAAAAACCAGGAGTTTTACTAAATGAAAAAAGATACGATGTTTCGTCTATTGTAACAGATTACAACGAAACTTTTTTTGAAAATGACGGTTTAGCGAAATTAGAAGAAGCTTTAAAAAATAATCCTTCATTGCCAGAAGTAAGCGATTCAGTACGTTTAGGTTCACCTGTTGCACGTCCTTCAAAAATTATCTGCATCGGATTAAATTATGTAGATCACTGTGAAGAAACTGGAGCAGCAATTCCAGAAGAACCAATTATTTTCTTCAAATCTACCACTTCTTTATGCGGACCAAATGACAATTTGATCATTCCAAAAAACAGTGAAAAAACAGACTGGGAAGTAGAATTAGCATTTGTTGTAGGTAAAAAAGCAAGCTATGTTTCTGAAGAAGATGCACCAAATTATATCGCAGGATATTGCCTTTTGAATGATTACAGCGAAAGAGCTTTCCAAATCGAAAGAGGCGGACAATGGGCAAAAGGAAAAGGTTCTGATACTTTCGCTCCTCTTGGACCAATTATGGCAACTCCGGATGAAATTGGCGATGTAAACAATCTAAAAATGTGGCTTACTGTAAACGGAAAAACGTTCCAAAACAGTAATACTTCAAACTTGATTTTCAAAATTCCATTTTTAGTACATTATTTAAGCCAGTTTATGACATTGCTCCCTGGCGATGTAATCAGTACAGGAACGCCTCCGGGAGTTGGATTGGGAATCAAACCAGATCCGATTTACATTAAAGCAGGTGACGTAATCGAATTAGGAATTGAAGGTTTAGGTACAAGTAAACAAACTGCTGTAGCTTACCAAGGATAAATTTTAGATTATGGCAACACAAAAATTCTATCTGGCTTTAGATCTTAAAGATGACGCCAATTTAATTGCAGAATACAAAGAACTGCATGAAAATGTATGGCCAGAAATTAAAAAAAGCATTCAAGATTCTGGAATTGAAATCCTAGATATTTACTGCACTGGAAACCGATTGTTCATGATCATCGAAGCAGATGCCGATTTTACTTTCGAAAAGAAAGACAAAGCCGACGCTGCAAACGAAAAAGTTCAGGAATGGGAAACTTTAATGTGGAAATTCCAACAAGCTTTACCATGGGCAAAACCAGGACAAAAATGGATTTTAATGGATAAGATTTTCGGATTGTAATATTCTAATCTTATTTCAAATAATAAAAAAGAGGATTTCAATTTTGGAATCCTCTTTTTGGTTTTAAAACAAAATGGCAATATTATTTTAACATGAAATAAATTATTTACTCCTCATTTTGATTATTTTTAGCCCAACAAAAATTAACCTCAATTAACCAAAAAATGAAAAAACTAATTATCGCATGCTTCTTTATCTCAGGGGCAGTGTTCGCACAGGACATTAATGTTGTTCAAGGAAATTTCGATTTTTTAAAAGACCAAAAAGAAATCAACACCGTATTTGATTATAGTAATTTTACTATGATGAAAGAAAACAAACCTGAAGCGCAATATGTTGAAGAACACAAAGCCGATTTGGATAAAAAAGCAAAAGGAAACGGAAATCTTTGGGAGAAAAAATGGATTGTAGCAAAAGATCAAATCTGGACTCCTAAATTTTTAGAAATTGCTAATATCGTTTTAACGAAAGAGAAAAAAGATTTAAACTTTCAGGAAGGTTTAAATACTCCTTATACTTTAATTGTACAAGCGGTATGGATTTATCCAGGCTGGGATGCAGGAATTATGAAACAGCCCGCAAAAGTAACAACGAATTTAAAATTTGTTGAAACAGCCAATAAATCAAATGTATTGTTGGAAATTACCAGTGACGAAGCTCCAGGAGATCAATGGGGAAGCAACTTTAGCAACGAAACCAGAATTGGAGAAGGATTTGCAAAAACCGCAAAAACAATGTCTAAGCTGATAGCTAAAAAAACTAAATAGTATTATTATTTAATATTCCGTAGGAATATCTCATTGGTAAAGCCCTGATTATTCAGGGCTTTGTTCTTTTTGCATATTTAGTAAATACGCCATATTCGCAATAACGTGATCGTGTTTCTTGACAAACGAATTTTCTTCGTTCCAAACATAACCAGCTAAAACAGCACATATTTTTTCTTTTACTTCTGGATTTTCCGGCTGATGGAAAAACAGCGTCTGTAAATTTCCTGTGTACCATTCCTGTACATAAGTGGTAAAAACGGCAATTCCGCGTTTCATATATTGGGTAAACTCCACTTCCCAATCAACAGGAATTCCCTGTGATTCTTTCAAATATAATTTTGCTGCAAGCATTCCAGATTCCGTTGCAAAAGCTACACCTGAAGAGAAAACTGGATCTAAGAATTCTGAACTGTTTCCTGTTAACGCAAAACCATCTCCATACATTCTTTTTACCGCTCTTGAATAGTTTTCTAATTTAACCGGCTCAAATAAAAATTCAGTTCCGGCAAATCTTTTAATATAATAATCTGATTTCTGAATGGCATTTTTCAAAGCCTCAGCATTGTCTTTATTTTCAGAAAGCGAATTGATAAAATCTGTCGGACCTACCACACCTAAACTAGTATTTCCGTTAGAAAAAGGAATTACCCAGAGCCAAACTTCAGTTTCCAGAATATCAAAAGAAATCTGAGTTCCCTCTACACCTTCTTCTCTATTAATGTCTTTAACATGTGTAAAAATAGAAGAATGCGGATCTAATTTTGACGGCGTATCTAAATCTAAAAGTCTTGGTAAAACACGACCGTATCCGCTTGAATCGATTATAAAATTGGCGTGAATTTCTTTTAGATTCCCATCTTTATCTTTTACAATGGTTTTTGATTTTTTCCCTTCAAAAGAAACTTCCAAAACTTCGGTTTCAAATTCCAGATCAATTCCTTTTCGCACAATTTCCTGTGCCATTGTATTATCAAAATCGGCTCTTGGAACCTGCCAGGTCCAGTCCCAGCCTTCTCCAAATTTTTTACTGAAATCAAAATTGCAGATTTCTTCCCCTCTAATAAAACGTGCTCCTAATTTTTTCTCAAAGTTCATGGCATCAAGCGCGTCAAACAATTCTGCTTCAGCAAAATGGTCCATAACACGCGGAATAAGGCTTTCGCCAACAACAAGTCTCGGAAACTTTTGTTTTTCTACAACTTTAACATTAACATTGTTTTTAAAAAGATAAGATGCAGAAACACATCCAGATGGTCCTGCGCCAATCACTAAAACATCAACAAACTCCTTTGTCATATTAGAATTATTATCATTAATTAACCTACATTTGCCATCATCAAAATAACTACATTTATTTTGATAAATAAAATTAAATTAGCGCAACCAAAATCGATTTGATGAATACAATAAATGAATATTTAAGTTTAGCAGAATTTGAAGCCATAATCTTTGGAAAAAACAAAGTTTCCATAAGCGATGTAGTTTTAAATCGGGTAAATGAAAGTTTTAATTTCTTGAAAGAATTCTCAGGAAACAAAGTAATCTACGGAGTAAATACGGGCTTTGGTCCAATGGCTCAATATAGAATTAAAGAGTCTGATCAAATTCAACTGCAATACAATTTAATAAGAAGCCACTCTTCTGGGACAGGAAAACCTTTAAATCCAGAATGTGCAAAAGCAGCTATTTTAGCAAGATTAAATACGCTTTCTTTAGGAAATTCAGGAGTTCATCCTTCTGTTATTCATTTAATGGCAGAATTAATCAATAGAGATATTACGCCTTTAATTTTTGAACACGGTGGTGTTGGTGCCAGCGGTGATTTGGTCCAATTATCACATTTAGCTTTGGTTTTAATTGGCGAAGGTGAAGTTTTTTATAAAGGAGACAGACGCCCAACGTCCGAAGTTTTTGAAATCGAAGGTTTAAAACCTATTCAAGTTGAAATCAGAGAAGGTTTGGCATTGATCAACGGAACTTCTGTAATGACAGGAATTGGTGTTGTGAATGTGCATTATGCTCAAAAATTATTAGACTGGTCATTAAAAGCTTCTTGTGCAATCAACGAATTGGTACAAGCTTACGACGATCATTTTTCTGCAGAATTAAACCAAACCAAACGTCATAAAGGACAGCAGGAAGTGGCTGAGAGAATGAGAAAAAATCTTTCTGACAGTACTTTAATCCGCAAAAGAGAAGACCATTTATATTCTGGTGAAAATACAGAGGAAATCTTCAAAGAAAAAGTTCAGGAATATTATTCATTAAGATGCGTTCCTCAAATTTTGGGTCCTGTTTTAGAGACTATAAATAATGTAGCTTCTATTTTGGAAGACGAATTTAACTCGGCAAACGACAATCCGATTATCGATGTAAAAAATCAGCACGTTTACCACGGAGGAAATTTCCACGGAGATTATATTTCGCTTGAAATGGATAAACTAAAAATCGTTATTACCAAATTAACGATGCTGGCAGAACGTCAATTGAACTATTTATTGAATTCAAAAATCAACGAACTGCTTCCTCCATTTGTAAACTTAGGAACTTTAGGATTTAACTTTGGAATGCAGGGTGTTCAGTTCGTAGCAACTTCAACAACTGCAGAAAGCCAGACATTGTCTAATCCAATGTATGTTCACAGTATTCCAAACAACAATGACAATCAGGACATTGTAAGTATGGGAACCAATGCGGCAGTAATGACAGCAAAAGTAATCGAAAACTCTTTTGAAGTTTTAGCAATCGAATTAATCACAATCGCTCAAGCAATAGATTATTTAGAACAAAAAGATAAAATTTCATCTGTTACAAAAAAATGGTACGATGATATCCGAAATATAATTCCAACATTTAAAGAAGATCAGGTAATGTATCCTTTTGTTCAAAAAGTTAAAGATTATTTGATCAATAGTTAAAAATTGATATACAAATTTGCCCCAAAGAGTTTTAGTTTTTTAATCGTTAAACATTGAATTTTAAAATCATGAAAAAGACACTTATTTTTTTGTTGCTGGTAAGTATTCAATTTGTTAATAGTCAAGAATTGGCTTTAGTTAAAAAGAGCTCCAAAATTGGCTATCTTACTAAAGACGGATCTTTTAAAATTGAACCACAATATAAATCTGCCAGAAGTTTTTCTGAAGGATTAGCTGCTGTAGAAAACGGCGGAAAATGGGGTTTTATTGACACAAAAGGAACTTGGGTAATTCCAGCCGACTTTAAAGATGCTAAAGATTTTAACAACGGAATCGCTGTTGTACAAAAAGATAAGGAATGGGTTTATATTAATACAAAAGGAGAAATCCAAAAAGCTCCTGCTACTGAAAAAGTTTTTGATTTTAATGACGGAGTTGCCTTCATTAGACAAAACAATAAAGTAGGTTTGATCAACAACAAAATGACTGTTGTTCTAGAACCGAAATATGATCAGATTAAACCTTTTGAAAATGGTTATGCCAGAGTAGAATTGAATAAAAACTGGGGAATCATCAATACGGAAGGAAAAGAAATGGTTGAACCTGCTTATGCCGAAATCGGAAATTATTTTAAAGGAACAACTTGGGCCAGAAAAGATAAAACTTTCGGACTGGTAAGCGGCAGAAAATTTATTCCGGTTGACGGAGCCGAAAAAATCTGGGATTTTGAAACTCAGGATTTAACTTTCGCTAAGAAAAACGGAAAAATCGGCTATATTGATTTAAAAGGAAACTGGGTAATTCTTCCTATTTATGATAAAGGAAAAGCATTCTCTAAAAATCTGGCTCCCGTTTTAGTTGGAAAAAAATGGGGATTCATTAATCCGGAAGGAAAATTTGTTATTGAACCAACTTACAGTGATGCAGAAGTTTTCAGTACAAACGGTTTAGCTCCAGTTAAAGAAAGCAATTGGGGATTCATCAACGAATCTGGAAAATTAGTTATTCCAACACAGTACGGCATCACAACAAATGCTATTATTGCCATGTTTGTGCAACAGGACAAAGGGTTTATTGGAGGTGTAGCACGAGTAAAAAACGAAGGAAAATGGGGATTTCTTAAACCAGACGGAACAGTATTAGCCAACCAATGGTTTGAAAACGCTGAATTGTTTTCGAAATCTGAAAAACCACAGCCAGTAGCAGCTCCTTCTCCTACTGAAGCCCCAAAACAAGAAACAAAAACAACCAAACCAGCTGCAAAATCGACAACGAAACCAGCAGCCAAGAAAAAGAAATAAATTTCACTTATGAAGTGTGTATTAGTAACAGGCGGTTCTAGAGGAATCGGAAGTGCTATTTGTAAAAAACTAGCCGTAGAATCTGATTATCATATTCTGATTAATTATCATTCGAATCAAACAGCTGCCGAAGAAACATTACAAGAAATACAAAAATTAGGTGCAACAGGAGAAATTTTAGGTTTTGATGTTGCCAATTTTGAACAAGTACAAAACGTTCTTACGCAATGGCAGGAAGCCAATCCTGAAAAATTGGTAGAAGCGATTGTAAATAATGCTGGAATTACAAAAGATGGTCTTTTTATGTGGATGACACCACAGGATTGGAACAACGTGATGAATACAAGTGTAAACGGTTTTTTTAATGTAACGCAATTTTTTATTCAAAAAATGCTTCGTAACAAATACGGTCGAATTGTAAATATTGTTTCTGTTTCTGGAGTAAAAGGAACTGCAGGACAAACTAATTATTCAGCGGCAAAAGGCGCTATTGTTGCTGCTACAAAAGCATTGGCACAAGAAGTGGCAAAACGAAATATTACGGTAAATGCTGTTGCGCCAGGTTTTATCAGAACAGATATGACAAGTGAACTGGATGAAAAAGAATTATTAAAACTTATTCCGGTAAATCGTTTTGGCGAAGCCGAAGAAGTAGCAGATTTGGTAAGCTTTTTGATTTCTAAAAAAGCAAGTTACATTACAGGAGAAATTATCAATATTAACGGCGGAATATATTCTTAAAGAATACTATGTTTGCGAGATCATTTTAAGTTTTTTAAACATAGAAAAATGCTCGCAATCCCGATAGCTGTCGGGATTGCGAGATTAAAAAAAACACTTTAAGGATAAAAAATTACTTTTGAAAGACGATGAATAGAAGAGTTGTAATTACTGGAATGGGAATTTATTCTTGTATCGGAACTTCTTTAGACGAAGTAAAAGATTCGTTATATCAAGGAAAATCTGGTATTCAGTTTGATTCTGAACGTAAAGAATTTGGTTTTCAATCAGCCTTAACTGGAATGGTTCCGAAAGCCGATCTTAAAAATTTATTGACACGCAGACAGCGTATGAGCATTGGTGAAGAAACCGAATATGCTTATATGGCAACTATCGAAGCATTGAAAAATGCGAATATCGACGATGCTTTTTTTGATGAGCACGAAGTGGGAATTATGTACGGAAACGACAGTGTTTCTAAAGCTATTATTGATGCTACAGATATTGTCCGAGAGAAAAAAGACACTGCCCTAATTGGTTCTGGTGCCATTTTTAAGTCGATGAATTCCACAGTAACGATGAATCTTTCTACGATTTTTAAACTGCGAGGCATCAATCTTACTGTAAGTGCTGCTTGTGCTAGTGGTTCTCATTCTATTGGATTGGCTTATTTTTTAATAAAAAGTGGTTTTCAAGATATTATAATTACTGGTGGTGCTCAGGAAATTAATAAATATGCCATGAGCAGTTTTGACGGATTAGGTGTTTTTTCTAATAGAGAAGGCGATCCTGAAAAAGCTTCAAGACCTTTTGATGCTGGTCGCGACGGATTAATTCCGAGTGGTGGCGGGGCAACTTTAATTTTAGAAAGTTACGAATCTGCCATTGCTCGAGGCGTTACAATTATAGCAGAAATTGGCGGTTATGGTTTTTCATCAAACGGCGGGCATATTTCTACTCCAAACGTTGAAGGACCTGCAACGGCTATGAAAAGAGCTCTTGATGATGCTCAATTGCAAGCTTCAGATATTGAGTATATAAATGCACATGCTACCTCAACTCCTGTTGGTGATGCAAACGAAGCCAAAGCGATTTTTGAAGTCTTTGGAGAAAAAAATCCGCCTGTAAGTTCTACCAAATCAATGACAGGCCACGAATGCTGGATGGCTGGAGCAAGCGAAATAATTTATTCTATCTTAATGATGCAGAACGATTTCATTGCGCCAAACATCAATTTAGAAAATCCAGATGAAGATGCTTCAAAATTAAATTTAGTTAAAGTTACGTTAAACAAAAAATTTGACATATTTTTGTCCAATTCTTTCGGTTTCGGAGGAACCAACTCTGCGTTGGTGGTTAAAAAGTTTAAATTGAACGATGAATAAAGAAGAGATTATAGCAAAAATTAATGGTTTTTTAGTTGATGAATTTGAAGTTGATAATGACGACATTGAACCAAATGCTAATTTGAAAGATACACTTGGATTAGATAGTTTAGATTATGTTGATTTAGTAGTTTCAATCGAGTCTAACTTTGGTGTAAAACTAGTTGAAGCAGATTTTGTTGGAATTTCTGATTTTCAAAGCTTTTATGATCTTATCGAAACTAAAATCAAAGCCAAATCAGCTTAAATGAGTCAATGGGATGGCAAATCCAAAGGAACTGTTTTAGGGTATAGAATATTCGTTTTTTTAATTAAAAAAGCGGGTGTTAAAGCCGCTTATGGCTTACTTTACTTTGTCGCTTCCTATTATTTTTTGTTTCTAAGAAAAAACAATCGTGCTATCTCTTATTATTTTAGAGAAAGGCTTCAATATTCCTATTTCAAATCTAAAAAAATGGTTTTCAAAAGTTACTACACTTTTGGACAAACCATTATTGATAAAGTTTCTATTTCAGCAGGAATGCGAAATAAATTTACTTATGAGTTTGATGGAATCGAAACCCTTAAAAAACTTCTCGCAGAAAAAAAAGGCGGTGTTTTAATTAGTGCGCATGTTGGAAATTTTGAAATTGCCGAACACTTTTTAGGAGACATCGACCTCAACTTTCAAATCAATCTGGTTACAACAGATTTAGAACATTCTGCCATTAAGAATTACTTGGAAAGCGTTACGCAAAAACCAACCGTAAAATTCATCATCATCAAAGAAGATTTGTCTCATATTTTCGAGATTAATTCGGCTTTAGCCAATAACGAATTGGTTTGTTTTACAGGAGATCGTTATTTTGAAGGAACCAAATCTCTTTCTGAAAATCTTTTAGGCAAAGAAGCCAACTTTCCTGCCGGACCATTTTTAATTGCTTCAAGATTAAAAGTTCCTGTTGTTTTTGTATATGTAATGAAAGAACCTAACCTTCATTATCACTTATTCGCTAGAGAAGCGACAGTAAAACACCGTGACGAAAAAGGTCTTCTGAAAGAATATGTAAACAGTGTAGAAAGTATTCTGCGACAATATCCTTTACAATGGTTTAACTATTTTGACTTTTGGAACGATTTAAAAGCATAATTTTTTTGAGCGAATTCTGAAAGTTTCGTTAATTATGTTGCCAAAAAAAGACTTTTATTAAATCATTTTTCAATTGCATCTCCAAAAATTTAAAAGAATGCAATTTCTAAAAGCTGAGCGAAAATTTAGATCAATTAAACAAGAAAATTCGTTTAAATAAATTTACTTACTTTTGTCCGCAACCAAAGCAAGTAAACCATAATGAAAAATGTCCTCGTTATTTATTATTCTCAATCAGGACAGTTAGAAACTATTGCACGAAACATTGCAAAGCCGTTTTTAAATGACGAGAATATAAATGTAACTTTTCACGAAATCCAACTGGAAAAACCTTTCCCTTTTCCTTGGAATAAGGATTCTTTTTTTGATGCTTTTCCAGAATCTTTTTTACAGATTCCAACCGCATTAAAACCAGTTCCAGAAGAAATTTTAAATACAAAATTTGATTTGATACTCTTTCATTATCAGGTTTGGTATTTATCGCCTTCTATTCCTATCAATTCCTTTTTGAAAAGTGACGATGCCAAAAAACTATTAAACAATACTCCTGTTATTACCATAAGCGGTTCAAGAAACATGTGGATTATGGCGCAGGAAAAAATTAAAACCTTATTAAAGGAGGCAAATTCAAATTTGGTTGGAAACGTAGCTTTGGTAGACCGAGTTGGAAATTTAATAAGCGTAATAACAATTGTAGAATGGATGTTTTCTGGGGTTAAGAAAAAATATCTAGGTATTTTTCCGCTTCCAGGAGTTTCAGATATAGACATAGAAGAATCAAGCCAGTTTGGAGAAATTATGCTGGATTCTTTCAACAAAAATAGTTTAACCGATTTACAGCCAAAATTAGTAAACGCGGGAGCTGTAAAAATTAGTTCATACTTAGTGACTGTTGACAAAACAGCCAATAAAATTTTCAATAAATGGTCAAACATCATTTATAAAAATCAAAAAAAGCGAAAACAGCTTCTAAAAGTATTTAATGTTTATTTATTCCTTGCAATTTGGTTAATCTCACCAATAGTGTATATATTGCACTTGATTTCCTACCCTTTTAAGTTAAAAACCATAAAAAGAGAAACTCAATATTATCAAGGAGTTTAGAAGACTATTTTTAGATTATGTTCGAAGTATATATTACAAAAGCTGCAAAATATTTGCCAAACGAAGCTGTTTCTAATGATGAAATGGAAGCCTATTTAGGTCTTATCAACGATACTGCTTCAAAAGCAAGACGTATTATTTTGCGCAATAATAAAATTACAAGCCGATATTACGCTGTTGACAAAACTGGTAAAAGTACACATAGCAATGCCGAATTAACACGTAATGCAATCTTACCATTATTCGACGAAAATTTTACGCCTCAAGATCTAGAAGTACTTTCTTGCGGAACCTCAACTCCAGATATTTTTCTTCCTTCGCATGCTGCGATGGTTCACGGTTTGCTAAAAAACAAATCGGTTGAATTAAACTCTTCTACGGGAGTTTGCTGTGCTGGAATGAACTCACTAAAATTTGGTTTTCTTTCTGTGCGTTCTGGAAATTCAAAAAATGCCATCTGTACAGGATCTGAAAAAGTTTCGACTTGGCTGAATGCTCAAAAATACAATCACGAAGCAGAAAATTTAAAAAATCTTGAAGAACAGCCTATCATTGCGTTCAAAAAAGATTTCTTAAGATGGATGCTTTCTGACGGCGCCGGCGCCTTTTTATTAGAAAATAAACCAAGAGGCCCAATCTCCCTAAAAATCGAATGGATGGAAGCTTTTTCGTATGCTTACGAATTAGAGACTTGTATGTATGCAGGAGGAGATAAATTAGAAAATGGAGAAATCAAAGGATGGAGCGACTATGCGCCGGAACAATGGCTAAACGAATCTGTTTTCTCAATTAAACAAGACGTAAAATTATTAGATGAATTTATCCTTACGAAAGGTGCCGAAAGCATGAAAGACGCAATGGATAAAAATAACATCAAATCTGAAGATATTACATATTTCATTCCTCACGTTTCTTCTAATTTCTTTGTGGAAGGACTAAAGAAAGGATTAAGCGAAAAAGGAATTGGAATGAGTGACGAAAAATGGTTCATGAATCTTTCAAGAGTGGGCAATGTAGGTTCTGCCTCAATTTACCTAGCGCTGGAAGAATTAATGAACTCAGCGAAATTGAAAAAAGGAGATCACATTCTTTTATCAGTCCCTGAAAGTGGAAGGTTTTCTTTCGCTTATGCGTATTTAACGGTTTGCTAATGGAAACAATGGCTTCTCTAGAAAAAGAAATGGTAGAAAATTTACTGCCACAAAAGTTTCCTTTTGTGATGGTTGATGCTATGTATTCTTATACCGAAACTTCTTTGATTTCGGGTTTAAAAATTCAGCAGGATAATATTTTCGTAAACAATAACATTTTTCTAGAAGCAGGTTTAATCGAACACATGGCTCAATCTGTAGCATTACATACGGGCTATCAATATTTTTTAAGAAACGAAATTGCTCCTACAGGTTACATCGGTTCTATTAAAGAAATTGAAATTAAAAAATTGCCTCAATTAAACGACAACATTCAATCTGAAGTAACTATTTTACAAGAATTTGCCGGAATTACTTTAGTAAATATCGTGACAAAATTAAATAACGAAGAAATCGCAAACGGACAAATGAAAACCGTTTTAGCCAAATAATATATGATTTTGAATACCGGAGTTGACATACAAAATTATTTGCCGCACCGAGCACCAATGCTTATGGTGGATTTGATTTTGGATATTGATGCCAACTTCGTAGAAACCATCTTTTTGATAAAAGAAGACAATATTTTTGTACAAAATAATGTTTTTATCGAAGCGGGTTTAATTGAAAATACGGCGCAGACCTGTTCGTCTATTGTTGGAAAAAAATATTTTTTTGACGAAAACGGAACAGAAAATGAGAACGTAAATGTAATTGGATTTATAAGTGCCTTAAAAAATGTAAAAATTCATTCGCTGCCAAAAGTCGGCGATACTATAATTACCAAAGCAGATTTAATTTCAAAATTCGCTGGCGACGATTACACTTTATGCACGATGAGCTGTCAAAGTTCAGTCGAAGACCAGATACTCTTAGAATGCGAAATTAACTTGTTTATTCAAAAAACAGTTTCGGTTGAATAATTCAAAAAAAATTATTTTACATCTCGTAATCCGAATCGGAATTCTCGTTCTTTTGCTTGGGTTGGTTTTCTTATTTTGGTATTTCACTTACGACCCTCATAAATATTGCGACGAAACCGGACACAGACATGTTGACGGCGGTTTAGGATTTTTTGTCCTGATATTTTTGATAACCCAAATGTTTTATTTGGGATTACTAATAGAAATGATTTATTTATTTGTAAAGAAACAACGAAACTTAGCTTTCGCTAATCTTGGATTTTTAATAATTAGTTTATGTATAGTTGCAATCTGTATGTTCCTAATCAATTAAATTAGCAAAATGGAAAAAGATAAAGTACCACAGGACACAAGTAACTTAACGAAAAACAACGTAAAAGAGCTTTTATATGCGACTGACGAAAATGGCGATTATACCACAACCTTAAGCACAGGCTGGGAACCAAAAACAATCGCACTTTCGAATTCGATTGACGAAATAAACGAAAGAATTGCCGATGCAAAACAACAAGTTTTAAATGGCGAGGTAAGTCCGATTGTGTATTTTATGGAAGTCAATAAAATGGATCTTACTATTTTATCCAGTTATGTAGGATTTTGGAAATGGCGCGTAAAAAGGCATTTTAAACCAAGTGTTTTTGCAAAACTAAATGATAAGACTTTGCAGAAATATGCCGATACCTTTGAAGTATCAATTGAAGAATTAAAAAACAGCATTACCCAATAAATGGAATTAACTTTCACACATCATCAGTCTGCTCATTGTGAGAATGGAGTAGCGTCAAATCTGCTAAAAAACAGCGGACTAAACATCAGCGAACCGATGGTTTTTGGTATTGGCTCAGGATTATTTTTTGTATATCTGCCTTTTATCAAAGTGAATTATGCACCAGCGATTAGTTACAGAACTTTGCCTGGACAGATTTTTAATAAAGTTGCCACACGTTTAAATTTAAAAATAAAAAGACAAAAATTTTCTTCTGTTTCAAACGCAAACAAAGCTTTAGACGAAAATTTAAAAAATAATATTCCAACCGGATTACAAGTTGGCGTTTACAACTTAAGTTATTTTCCAGATGAATATCGTTTCCATTTCAACGCACACAATTTAGTTGTTTACGGCAAAACCGATACAGATTATTTAGTGAGTGATCCTGTAATGGAAACCGTAACCACTTTAACACACGAAGAACTGGATAAAGTTCGTTTTGCCAAAGGAGCTTTTGCACCGCGTGGCCAAATGTATTATCCAATTCAAATTCCGCAAGACGTTGATTTAAAAAGTGCCATAATTAAAGGAATAAAAAATACCTGTCGTGATATGCTGGCGCCAATGCCAATTGTGGGTGTTCGCGGTATCAAATTTGTATCCAAGCAAATTAGAAAATGGCCGATAAAACACGGAACCAAAAAAGCCAATCATTACCTAGCGCAAATGGTTCGTATGCAGGAAGAAATTGGAACCGGAGGCGGTGGTTTCCGTTTTATTTATGCGGCATTTTTACAGGAAGCTTCGGTTATTTTAGGTAACGAAGAACTGAAAGAACTTTCTAAAGAAATGACAAAAATTGGAGATTCATGGCGTGATTTCGCTGTTGAAGCTTCCCGAATTTATAAAAATAGAAGTGCCAAAGAAGATGCGTACAATACTATTGCAGATGAACTTCTGGACATTGCGAACAGAGAAGAAATCTTTTTCAAAAAACTAAAAAAAGCGATCAGCTAAAACTATATTTTGCAGTCTATAATTAAAATAGAATCCCTGTCGAAAAAGTACAAAAATGCAGAAATGTATTCTTTGAACAACGTTTCGCTGGATATAACTGAAGGACAGATTTTTGGGTTGCTTGGTCCAAACGGTGCCGGAAAAACCACCTTAATCTCCATGCTCTGCGGATTGATAAAACCAACTTCAGGACATTTTACCATTGATGGCTTAGACTATCAGCATCATTCTTCAAAAATTAAAAAAATTATAGGTGTTGTTCCTCAGGAATATGCCTTGTATCCTACTCTTACGGCCAGAGAAAACCTCCTTTATTTTGGAAGTATGTACGGCCTAAAAGGAAATGATTTAAAAGACAAAGTAATCGAAACTTTAGATCTTTTAGGACTTTTAAAATTTGCCGACAAACAAGTACAGACTTTTTCAGGCGGAATGAAACGCCGCGTTAATCTGATTGCCGGAATTCTGCATAATCCAAAAGTTTTATTCTTAGACGAACCAACCGTTGGTGTTGACGTTCAGTCAAAAAATGCCATTATCGATTACTTAAAAGTATTGAATCAAAACGGGACAAGCATTATTTATACTTCGCATCATTTGGCTGAAGCCGAAGATTTCTGCAGTAATATTGCCATCATCGATCAAGGACAAATTTTTACTAAAGGAACGCCTTCCAGTTTAATTGATTCTGTTGAAGATGCGCGAAATCTTGAAGATGTTTTTATTTCATTAACCGGTAAAGCTTTGAGAGATGCTATATAAAATTTGGATGTCGGTTGTGAAAGAATTCTTACTGCTTAAACGTGATTTAGGCGGTTTGATTATTCTGTTTGTCATGCCTTTGGTTTTAGTTATCACTGTGACTTTAATTCAGGACAGTACTTTTAAAACTGTAAGCGATTCTAAAATTCCCATTTTATTGGTTGACAACGATAAAGGAACTGTTTCCAAAACGGTATTCGATAATTTAGAAAAAAGCAGTTTGTTCACAGTTGTCACACAAATCGACAACAAAGCTGTTACAGAAGATGTTGCTCGAGAAAATGTCCATAAAGGAAAATACCAATTGGCAATCATAATTCCAAAAGATTTGAGTACAGATTTACAAGCCAAAGTAGATCAAAATGTTGAAAAAATTGTCAGCAGTTTAGGCATGACAGACAGCACTGCATCAGCATCTGCCAAACCTCAACGCATTATAAAAGAAAAAGAAGTAAAACTATATTTTGATCCTGCGGTACAAATGAGTTTTAAAAATGCTGTCATGAGTTCTATCGACAAAATGATATCGCAGATTGAAACCAAATCCATTTATACCACTTTTCAAAATCAATTAGGGGAAGGAACTACTGATTTTGAACAGAAAAGTTTTATTACTTTCAAAGAAATAATTCCAACAATTAATAACAAAGAAATACGCCCAAATTCGGTACAGCACAACGTTCCGGCCTGGACACTTTTTGCAATATTTTTTATCGTGATTCCGTTATCCATCAATATTGTAAAAGAAAAATCGCAGGGAACTTTTGTGCGGTTAAGAACCAATCCTGTTTCTAATTTAGTGATAATTATTGGGAAAACCATTACCTACTCTGTCATTTGTATGATTCAGTTTTATATGATGGTTGCCGTTGCAGTATTCTTATTTCCGTCAATCGGATTACCGTCTTTAAATATCGAAGGCCATTTATTTTTAATGAGTATTGTTGCTTTATTTTCAGGTTTTGCAGCGATCGGATTCGGAATTTTACTAGGAACAATTGCGAGCACACAGGAACAATCGGCTCCTTTTGGTGCAACTAGCGTAATTATTTTAGCTGCAATCGGCGGTATTTGGGTTCCTGTTTTTGCCATGCCAAGCATCATGCAAATCATTGCCAAATCGTCTCCAATGAACTGGGGATTAGAAGCTTTTTATGACGTTTTGTTGCGTAACGTTTCATTGTTAGAAATTATTCCAGAAATAAGTTTATCCTTTTTGTTTTTCATTCTCACATCAGCCATCGCATTATTTTATGATCAAAAGAAAAGAGCAGTTTAAAGAAGCCACGAACCTAACCGTTTCTCACGAAATCAGAATTCGTTTTAACGAAACAGATCCGCTTGGAATCGTTTGGCATGGCAATTATATTACCTATTTCGAAGATGGACGTGAGGCTTTTGGACGCGAACATGGTCTTACTTATCTGGATATTGCAAAAACAGGTTATACAACACCAATTGTAAAATCGACCTGCGAACATAAATTGTCATTGCGTTACGGCGATGTGGTCACAATCGAAACGACTGTTGTTGATACACCAGCAGCCAAAATGATTTATCGTTTTAAAATTATTGATGATAAAGGAGAAGTGGCGTGCACAGGAGAAACAACTCAGGTTTTTTTAGATGCAGCAGGAAATTTAATGCTGACCAATCCGCCATTTTATGAAGAATGGAAACGAAAAGTTGGGTTGTTGAAATAAAGTTTTTTTAGCCACGAATTCACGAATTAACCCAAATTAAATCTGCTCAATCTGCCAGATCTGCGGGCTAAAATTTCACGAAATTAAATTGAAAATGATTAAAGAAATATACATTACAGAAACCAATTGCATCACACCTTTAGGTTTTGATATTGAATCCAACATCGAAGCGATTTTGCGTGGCGATTCGGGAATTCAGCCACATATTGACATTTCTTTAATGCCCAATTCATTTTATGCTTCGATTATTTCTGATGAAAAAATAAACAGTGCTTTTGCAAAAATCAGTACTGAAACCAAATATTCCCGTTTAGAAAAAATGATGATTCTGGCTTTAGAGCCAATCATCAAAAATTCAAAAGTTGAATTAAATTCCAAAACCGCTTTTATACTTTCAACAACAAAAGGAAATGTTTCGGCTTTAGAAAATGATTCTGAAGAAAGTTTTAATAATGCGCATTTAGATGTTTTAGCCCAAAACGTTGCCAATTTCTTCGGATTTCAAACACAGCCAATTGTAGTTTCAAATGCCTGTGTTTCCGGAATTTTAGCAGTTTCAGTTGCCAAAAGAATGATTCAGTCTGAACTTTACGACAATATCTTAGTGGTTGCCGGCGACGAAGTTTCAGAATTTGTTTTATCTGGATTTAATGCTTTTCAAGCAATGAGTGAACTGCCGTGCAAACCCTATTCTAAAAACAGAACCGGAGTAAGTTTAGGCGAAGCCACAGCAGCTGTTTTAGTTTCGGCAGAAGCCAAAAATGCTAAAATAAAAGTAATTGGAGATAGTTCAATAAACGATGCCAATCATATTTCTGGTCCGTCAAGAACAGGCGAAGGTTTGTTTCGAAGTATTCAGAATGCTTTAAAAGAAGCGCAGATTGAAGCCGAAAAATTAGATTATATTTCTGCTCATGGAACGGCAACTCCTTATAACGACGAAATGGAAGCCATCGCTTTAAATCGTTTAGGTTTACAAAATGTTCCTGTGAATAGTTTAAAAGGATTTTACGGTCATACTTTAGGCGCTTCAGGATTATTGGAAACGGTAATTGCGATAGAATCTGCCAATCAAAATACACTTTTTGAATCAAAAGGTTTTGATGAGATTGGGGTTAGTGAAGCTATCAATGTGATTGAGAAAAATCAAGACGCAAATATTGAATATTTTTTGAAAACAGCTTCTGGATTTGGAGGTTGTAATACGGCTGTGATTTTTGAAAAGGTAAAGTAAAAAACAACTGTTCGGAAATTCCGAACAGTTCAAAATAAAACCCAACTTGCAAGAAAATCTTGAGAGTTCAAAATATTTAAACATAAATGAAACTATCAAAATTCATATTTATAACTCTAGTTCTTCTTTCATCTTTTGGATGTAAAAAGAAAGAAGTGTCTGAATCTGATTTTGAAAAACAGGTTTTAAATAGTGTCTTTGTAGAAATTGTCGATTCTATTTATATGGATAGGAGAATTGTTACTCCCCCACCAATGCCAAAAAGAGATTTTAAAACCAATAAAGAAGATACTATTGGATATCATAAAGAATTAAAAAAATATTGGCATTATCGAGATAGTATCAAAAACGATAAAGCCAGAATATTAATTGGTGTTTATGATACAATAACAAAAATAAGCGCTCTTGAAACAGAAATGATTCAAAAAGAAATTGATCTTTCAGATTACAAATACGACACTATAAAAGAATCAGAAGAATATACCTTTGACTTAAAGCCTTTTAAAAACAACAAAAAGTTTCATTTTGAAAAAGCTTCCAAATATTCTAATGAAAAATATTGGGACTTAAACGACATGAGTAATTCTGTGATACCTGTTGGAACAGTTTTTATATCCAGAATTCAATTTGATCAAACAAAAACAAAAGGAATTTTAACGGTTGGAGCTTCATGTGGAGGAGGAAAATGCGGAAGAGGTTTTCTAGTCATAATTGAAAATAAAACTGGGAAATGGAAAGTAAATAAAATTATTCATCTTTGGACTTCATAACTGAATTCTTTATTAAAAAATGACTCAAAACAAAACCAACATACAATCCTACATCACCATTCAAAACAACGAAATTGTTTTGAACGGAACTTCTGTTTTCAAAATTGAACCAACCGATTTTGCTGATTTTTCTAAACAGGCTTATCGTAATTTTGAAATGCAGTATTCAAAGTTTTTCAAAATGGATGCTTTGAGCAAACTGGCTTTTCTAGGATCAGAATTGCTTTTGAGTCCGATAACTTCAACTGAAGAAGAAAATAATATTGCTTTGGTTTTGGCCAATAAATCGTCGAGTTTAGATACCGATGTAAAATATCAGGAATCGATTTCAGACAAACAAAACTATTTTCCTAGTCCGGCGGTTTTCGTTTATACACTGCCAAATATTTGTCTGGGCGAAATAAGTATCCGTCATCAGCTGAAAAGTGAAAATTCTTTCTTTATATTTGACACCTTTAACACAGAATTTATGTCTAATTATTCGGATATTCTTTTGAATACGAATAAAGCAGATATGGTTTTGTGCGGCTGGGTAGAGTTTTTTAAAGACGATTATAAAGCTTTTCTTTGCACCATCAGCAAAGAAGAAAATACAAAATTTACAAACGAAACTATCAATACATTATACAATAAATAAGCATGGAAGCATTAAAAGAAGAATTGAAAAACAAAATTATCACGACTCTAAACCTTGAAGATATCGCAGTTGAAGACATTGCTGATAACGATCCTTTGTTTGGAGATGGTTTAGGTTTAGACTCAATTGATGCACTTGAATTGATCGTGATTTTAGATAAAGATTACGGAATTAAATTAGTAGATCCTAAAGAAGGAAAAACTATTTTCCAGTCAATCGAAACTATGGCAGCGTATATTAGCGCTAACAGAACTAAATAGATTTCAGATTTTAGACTTTAGATTTTAGATTCCAGTTGAAAATCTAAAATCTAGAATGGTTTAAAAATCCGTCAACTTTGTCAAAGTTTGAAACTTTGACAAAGTTCTAGAATCTACAATCTAAAATCATAAATCTAAAATGGCAAAAGGTGTTGCAATAACGGGAATGGGAATTATCTCTGCAATCGGGAATTCGGTTGAGGAGAATTATCTTTCGTTAATCGAAAATAAAATCGGGATTTCTCGTATCTCCAATATTTCTACAGTTCATGCTGATGTTATCAAAGTTGGTGAAATCAAAAAAACGAATGACGACCTCATCAGCGAACTGCAATTAAACGACGATAATAATTTTTCGAGAACTGCTATGATTGGTACTTTGGCAGCAAAACAAGCTGTCGAAAATGCCGGCATTACCTCTATCAATGAATTTAGAACGGGACTTATTTCGGCTACAAGTGTAGGCGGAATGGACATGACGGAAAAACATTATTACGATTATTTCGAAAAACCAGAATTGGTAAAATATATTACCTGTCATGACGGCGGCGATGTTGCAGAAAAGATTGCCGAAGAATTAGGTTTAAAAGGAATGGTTTCTACTATCAGTACAGCTTGTTCATCAGCTGCCAATTCGATTATGCTGGGCGCAAGATTAATCAAAACCGGAAAACTGGATCGAGTTATTGTAGGCGGAGCCGATGCTTTGTCAAAATTCACCATCAACGGATTTAAGACTTTGATGATTTTATCTGACTATTACAACAAACCTTTTGACAATAACAGAAAAGGATTAAACCTTGGCGAAGCAGCAGCATTTTTGGTTTTAGAATCGGATGAAATTGTTGCCAAACAAAACAAAAAAGTGCTGGCAAGAGTTTCTGGTTATGGAAATGCAAATGATGCTTATCATCAAACAGCTTCTTCAGAAAATGGAGATGGCGCTTATCTGGCAATGAAAAAAGCTTTTGAAGTTTCGGGTTTAAAACCTTCTCAAATTGATTATATCAACGTTCACGGAACTGCAACGCCAAACAACGATTTATCTGAAGGAAGAGCTTTAAAAAGAATTTACGAAGACGAAAAAGTGCCTGATTTTAGTTCTACAAAACCATTTACAGGGCATACGTTAGCAGCAGCAGCCGCAATTGAAGCGGTTTACAGTGTTTTGTCTCTTCAGAATAATGTAGTTTATCCGAATTTGAATTTCGAAACGCAGATGGAGGAATTCGATTTAACACCACAGACATATTTAAAAAATAAAAACATAGAACACGTTTTATCCAACTCTTTTGGATTTGGAGGAAACTGTTCAACCCTTATATTTTCAAAAAGCTAATGACAAAAAAAACATATATAAATGGAGTAGGCTGTATTTCGACTCAAAAAACATTTGATACTGTTTTTTTGGAAGAAGCCAATGTAAATCACGATGAAAATGTACTGGCAATTATAACGCCGGCATACAAAGAATATATTTCTCCGGCGGCAAGCCGAAGAATGGCAAAAGGGGTGAAAAACGGAATTGTTGCTTCTGCCCTGGCCATGAAAGACGCCAATGTAGAAAGTGTCGATGCTATCATTACCGGAACAGGTTTGGGATGCATCGAAGATTCTGAAAAATTCCTGAAAAGTATTTTAGATAATAAAGAAGAGTTTTTAACTCCGACTTCTTTCATTCAGTCAACTCACAATACAGTTGGTGCTCAGATTGCGCTTTTACAGCAATGTAAAGGTTATAATTTTACATATGTAAATGGTGCCGTATCTTTTGAATCGGCTTTGATTGATGCTAAAATGCAGATTGAAGAAGACGAAGCGAATTCCATTTTAGTGGGAGGCGTTGACGAAAACGGAGATTATACGACTGCTCTTTTCAAATTAAACGGACGCATTAAAGCCGATAATACTGCGCCTTATGATGTCCTGACTTCTAAAACAAGCGGTGCCGTTTATGGTGAAGGTGCCAGTTTTTTTGTTTTAGAAAATGAAAAAAAAGACAATACTTACGCTGAACTTTTAGATGTTTCTATTGTAAATACACTGGAAGTTAATGAAGTTGAAAACGAAATAAAATCGTTTTTGAAATCGAATCATTTAGAAATTTCAGATATCGATGCTTTAGTTTTAGGTTTTGATGGAAATGTAGATTTTGAAAATTATTACAGAAATCTGGCTGAAAATGCTTTTGCACAAACTCCTGTTTTATATTACAAACATTTGAGTGGCGAATACGATACGGCTTCGGCTTTTGCTTTTTGGATGGCTTCTAAAATTTTAAAAACACAGGAAGTTCCTGAAATCGTAAAAGTAAATTCGCTTACAAAACCTGCTTACAAAACCATTTTATTATACAATCAATTAAGCGGAAAAAATCATAGTTTTACGTTACTATCCAAATGATAACGCATAAAAACATCTCGATATTTTTTATCCTTTTATTGCTTTTAATGTTTCTAGCGAACTTTATTATGCCAATGAATATATGGTATTATTGGGCTGTAGTTTTGCTGTGGATTGGAATAAATGCTGTTGGTTCTTCGAGAATTTCTTCTAATTATCATGTAAAAGCCTATTGTAATAATCCATTAGAAAGAGAGAAAAAAATTGCGCTTACTTTTGATGATGGTCCAAGCACTTATACTTTAGAAGTTTTAGAACTTTTGAAAAAATATAATGCTAGCGCCACTTTTTTCTGTATTGGAAAAAATATCGAGATATATCCCGAAATTCTTCAAAAAGTAATTGATGAAGGTCATTTAGTTGGAAATCATTCTTACAGTCATTCTAAGTTTTTTGATTTTTATCATGAAGACAAAATAACTGAAGAACTTCGTAAAACGGATAAATTGTTGGAAAAATTCACTTCAAGAAAAATCAACTTTTTTCGTCCGCCTTATGGAGTTACAACGCCATCTATTAGAAGAGCGTTAAAAATTACCGGACACAAAACAATTGGCTGGAATATTCGTTCTCTTGACGGCGGAACCAAAAATCAGGAATTGATTTTAAACCGAATTACAAAACGGGTTTCTCCCGGCGGAATCGTACTTTTGCATGATACAGGCGAACACTCTGTTTTGGTCTTGGAACAGTTTTTGCAATTTTTACAGCAAAATAATTATCAGGTCGTTTCAATCGAAGAACTTTTAAATCTTAAAGCTTATGAAAATTGAACGCGGGTGAAACAGATTCGCTATCGCGAAGACGCGGATTTAAACGGATTTTATTAAATTAAAAATTCGTGAAAATTGGTGCAATTCGTGGCGAAAAAACAAAGCATAATTTAAAAAATATGAAAACTAAAATAGCTCTACTAATTCTTTTTATTTCAGGTAGTTTATTTGCTCAGGAGCAGAAAATGACTACTGCAGAAATTGCGCAATTTAAAGAAGACGTAAATGTTGTAGCTAAAAAAATCAAAACACTTAGTACCGATTTTGTTCAGTACAAACATTTGGATTTTTTATCAAAAGATATTGAAACATCTGGAAAAATGGTTTTTAAAGAACCTGCTCTTTTACAATGGCAATACAAAAAACCATACAATTACAGCATTACTTTTAAAAACGGGAAAATCCTAATTAACGACGAAGGAAAGAAAAGCGCCGTTGATATTGGCAACAGCAAAATCTTTGCCCGCATCAATAAATTAATTGTGGGAAGCGTAAGTGGAAATATGTTTGATGATAAAGAATTTACGATTTCTTATTTCAAAGTTAAAGGTCAAAATCTGGCAAAATTTATTCCGAAAGATGCGACGCTGAAAAAATACATCAAACAAATTGAACTGACTTTCGACAAAGAAGAAGCAACTGTAGTTCAGGTAAAATTGTTAGAATCATCTGAAGATTATACCCGAATTGTACTTAAAAATAAAGTAATCAATGCAAAAATCGACGATTCAGTTTTTACTAATTAATTTCGTTTTAGCTCTTGTATTCGTCTCTTGCGGTTCGGTTACAAAAAACTATACACCTAAAAAATTAGACCAAACGTCTTATACGGTTCCTTATTTCTCCGATTCAAAAACCGATTATGTTTATAAAACTAATATCAGCGTTTACGGAAATGAATTATCTGGAATTTTTATTGCCAAGAAAATAAACGACACTACACATCGTGTTGTTTTCACTACAGAATTCGGAAATAAATTAATGGATTTTGAAATTTCTGAAACCGATTTTAAAGTCAATTCTATCGTTTCAGAATTAGACCGAAAAATATTAATCAATACTTTAAAAGAAGATTTTCGTCTGCTTTTAAAAAAGAAATATGCGATTCAGGAACAGTTTGAAAATGAGTCAGCTGAAATTTATAAATCAAAAGACGGCAAACGCGACAACTATATTTTCATCTCCAAAAAAGATCAAAAACTAGAAAAGATCGTTCATGCTTCTAAAACAAAAGAAAAATTTACACTGTTTTTCAGTTCAGAAAACAATATTTTTGCTGAAAAGATTCAGATAATTCATCAGAATATTAAACTAAAAATTGAGCTGAATTACTTTAAATCAGAATAGAAAATTAAACTAATCATAAACTTTAAATCAATTAGGAATGAGAAATTTTGTGGTAATTGCATTTGTTTTGTTCTTCGGAATTCAATCTTCAGAAGCGCAAGTAAGAGTTAATCCAGGTTTAAGAGGCGGATTAAATATCTCAACTTTAACCAATATAGATGATAATAGCTCTAAAACTGATTTTTATATTGGTGGGTTGGTAGATATTAGATTTAATAAATTTTTCTCTCTTCAACCAGAGATAAATTATTCCAGACAAGGAGATGAAGGAAGATATTTTGAAAACGGCCGTTATTATTCTGAAAAGTATGAGCTAAATTATATAACGCTTGGAGCCGTTGCAAAGTTTAACTTTAACGGTGGTGGTTTTCACATTTTAGGAGGCCCTTCGTTGGATTTTAAAGTTAGTGATAATTACATCAATACGAATCCGGAAGATTTTGACTTTTCAATAGTTGGAGGAGTTGGTTACACATTGCCAAACGGGTTAACTTTTGAAGCGAGAATCAAACAAGGATTGGTGGACATTTATGGTTATGATTATTATAATAACGACGGATATTATACTAATGATGCAATCTTGAATCAGGTTTTCCAGATTGGAATCAGCTATAAATTTAAAACGAAGTAAAAGCCATGAATAAAAAAAACGTTCTTTTTATTATTGTTTTTTTCGCAGTATTAAACATACAAGCCCAGATAAGTGTTAAACCCGGTTTAAGAGGCGGATTTAGTTTTTCTACTATTTCTGAAATGCATGCCGATTATAAAACTGATTTTTATGTTGGTGGTTTTACTGATATCAAGATTACTAAAATTTACTCGTTACAACCTGAAATTAATTACAGCAGACAAGGTTCTAATAATGTAGCGCGAAATTATTATGATGAAACTAGTCAAACCAATAAAGTAGAGTATCTAGATCTTGACATCAATTATTTATCGCTTTCGATACTAAATAAGTTTACTTTGCCACAAGGAATTCAGTTTCAGGCAGGACCAACTTTAGATATTTTGTTAAATGACAATCTTGCCGTTAGAAAAGCACAAAATGATCTTGGTTTAGTTTTAGGAATTGCTTATGCTTTGCCTTCTGGACTGACATTTGAAGCTCGATTTAAAAAAGGTCTACTGGATGTTTTGAGCAGTGATTATTATCAAAACGACTCCAATAATTATTATTTGTTTGGAGATTATAACACAAATATGAATTTTCAATTGGGAATCAGTTATACCTTTAAAACAAAATAAACAATGACGAAAAAAAAATTCGCCCTTTTGGTATTTGCATTTTTTATAATCATAAATGCTACAGAATCACAAGTAACATTTAAACCTGGATTAAGAGCTGGAGTTGGTTTTTCTAATTTAGGTTTTCACGGAGATTTTAAACCTGATTTTTATGTTGGTGCTTTAGGACAAATCAACCTGACAAAACGTTATTCTCTGCAACCTGAAATTAATTACAGCAGACAGGGTGCCAATAATCTTGAACAGACGCAATATTATTACGATGAGGGAACCTATATTGGACAAAATGTTTATCATGATGTAAGCATTGATTATTTGTCGGTTGGAATGATTAATAAATTTACTTTTAAAACAGGTTTTCTGGTTCAATTTGGACCTACAATAGACTTTATTGTAAAGAGTAATTTACCTTATTCTGACTCAGATGTAGATTTGGGTTTTGTAAGTGGAGTTGGTTACAAATTACCTTCTGGTTTAATAATAGAAGGAAGATTTAAAGCAAATATATTAGACAATTTTGGAAGCTATAATGACGGATATTACTATCAAGAAAACAACTATAGCCCAAGTTTTACTTTTCAAATAGGTGTTTCATATGCTTTTGGAAAGAAATAAAAATTTAAAAAATGATTTTACAAGATTTTTACAAAATACTATCGGAAGAAAAAATCTCCGATTCAAAATATAATATTACGATTTTAGTCAATGAGAAACATGAGGTTTTTAAAGGACATTTCCCCGGAAATCCTATTATGCCTGGTGTTTGCATGATTCAAATTATCAAAGAACTGACAGAATCTATTACTAAAAGTTCCTTGATGATTCAGTCTTTGGCAAATGTAAAATTCATGGCTTTGATTAATCCGGAGGTAACGCCGGAACTACGTTTAGAGCTTGATATTACAACTACTGAAGACGGTTTAGTAAAAGTGAAAAACACGACTTACTTTAACGACACAACTGCTCTTAAACTGAGCAATGTGTACAAAAAAATATAATTATGAAACTATTAATGACATTACTTTTATGGATAAATTTTGTGGGTACGCCAGATTTAGCCTCTATTCGTAAAATGTATACGGATGTTACAAAATCAGAAACTAATGCTAAAAATTTTGTAGAAAAACTATCGGGTGTTTCCAATAGCGATGATAAAATTTTAGTGGCTTACAAAGCAGCTTCTATTTTATTGGATTCTAAATTTGAGAAAAAATTAGGCGATAAAATTGATCGTTTTAAAGAAGGTGCAAAACTTCTAGAATCTGTTATTGACAGCGAGCCAAACAATATTGAAATCAGAATGATTCGTCTTAGTATTCAGGAAAATGTTCCTGGAATAACTGGTTACAAGAAAAACATTAAGGAAGACAAAAAATTTATTACTGCACATTATGCAGAACAAAATGCTGCTTTAAAAGAGTATTTAAAAGATTTTGTTATGCAGTCTAAAAGTTTCTCTGCTAAAGAGAAACAATTCGTGAAGTAAGCTCAAAAAAACTCATGAAATCACAGCAGGAATTACTTAGTTCGACTAACTTTTGCGTTATTGTACCTACTTACAACAACCCAAAAACACTGAAAAAAGTACTGGATTCTATTTTAAATTTTACCTCAGATGTTATTATTGTTAACGACGGTTCTACTGATTCGACGAGCGAAATCCTAAAACAATATTCACAACTGACGCAGATTCATCATCCTAAAAATTTAGGAAAAGGAAGAGCACTGAGAAATGGATTTAGAAAAGCGATGGAATTGAATTTTGAATATGCCATCACAATCGATTCTGACGGACAGCATTTTGCTTCTGATATTCCTGTCTTTCTGGAAGAAATTCAAAATGAGCCAAATTCTCTTTTGATTGGAAGCCGCAATATGACGCAGGAAAATGTTCCTAAGAAAAGCAGTTTCGGGAACAAGTTCTCTAATTTTTGGTTCAAATTTGAAACTGGAATCAAGCTGGACGATACACAATCTGGATTTCGTTTATATCCTTTAAGATTATTACCAAAGCGTTTTTATACCAATAAATTTGAATTTGAAATCGAAGTCATCGTTCGCGCTGCATGGAAAGGAATTGTGGTTAAAAACATTCCAATTCAGATTTTGTATGATCCTGCAGAAAGAGTTTCACATTTTCGTCCATTTCAAGATTTTACCCGAATTAGTATTTTAAATACCATTTTGGTAACTAATGCTTTGCTTTATATAAAACCTCGGGATTTCTTTCGCCGAGCAAAAAAAAAAGGTTTTAAAAAATTCTTTCTAGAAGATATTTTAGAAAGCTCCGATTCTAATTTTAAAAAATCAGCAGCAATTGCTCTCGGAATTTTTATTGGACTTTCTCCTTTTTGGGGCTTTCAAACTATATTGCTTTTTTCTTTGGCTGCTTTGTTCCGACTTAATAAAGTTATTGCTTTTTTGACTTCAAATGTGAGTTTTCCGCCTTTTATTCCCTTTATCATTTATGGTTCCTTGAAAATCGGAAGCTTTTTTGTTTCTACTGATGCGCCTTTGGTTTTAGACAGTTCGATAACATTAGACGATATTCAAAAAAATGCTACGCAATATATTGTAGGAAGTCTTATTTTAGCAACCGTTTCAGCACTATCAGTTGGCCTTATAAGTTATTTACTTTTGACGGCTTTTAGCAAAAATCGTACTGAATAATATACATTTATTTCTTGCCACAAATTTCACAAATTAACACAAATCAATTCGTGAAAATTCGTGAAATTCGTGGCGGAAAAATTTTTAAATAAAAATCCATGCATCAATACTTTTACGCCATTCATTTATTTGTAAACCGAAGAAAATCGCTCTCGGTTCTTTTGGCTGTTTTGATGCTTCTAGTTTTTGGATTTTTTGCTTCAAGATTGAAATTTGAAGAAGACATTACTAAACTTATCCCAACAAACGATAAAACAGATGTTACGGCAAAAGTGCTGAAACAACTTAATTTTGCCGATAAAACCACTGTTATTTTTAAACTCGAAAAAAACGGATCTGCCGATGATTTAAAAGAAATGGCAGCTGCTTTTTCAGACAGTGTTTCCAAATCCTGCAAACCTTACATAACAGGAATTCAGGGAAAAGTTGACGAAGAAAATATTCAGGAAACCATTGATTTTGTTTACAACAATCTGCCTCTTTTTCTGGATGATGCAGATTATAAAAACATCGAACAAAAACTGCAAAAAGACAGCATTGCAGCAACAGTTCAGGGAAATTATAAATCGATTATTTCTCCATCCGGGTTTATTACGAAAGATTTTATTCTGCAGGATCCATTTGGGATTTCATTTATCGCTTTAAAAAAATTACAGCAGCTAAATATAGGTGATGATTTCACACTGGAAAATGGTTTTGTAATGACAAAGGATAAAACGAAATTACTTCTTTTTATTACTTCTAATATTCCGTCGAGCGAAACAGAAAAGAATACACTTTTTGCCGAAAAACTAAAATCGATTCAGGAAAATCTAAATCAGAAATTTAAAGGAAAAACTTCCATCAGTTATTTTGGTTCTGCCTTAATTGCTGTTGCCAATGCCAATCAGATTAAGAGCGACATTATTTTGACAACATCCATCGCGATGTTTACTTTAATGCTGATTTTGATTTTATTTTATCGAAAAGTTTTAATTCCGCTGATTATTTTTCTTCCAACAGTTTTCGGAGGATTATTTGCTGTGGCATTTTTATATTTTGTGAGAGAACAAATCTCTGCAATCTCATTAGGAATTGGCTCTATATTACTCGGAATTACAATCGATTATTCCATTCATATTCTAACACATTACAAACACAACAGCGATGTAAAAACTTTGTACAAAGACATTACAATGCCGGTTATTATGAGCAGTTCTACCACTGCTGTTGCTTTTTTATGTCTGCTTTTTGTAAAATCGGACGCGTTGAATGATCTTGGAATTTTTGCGGCAGTAATTGTAATGGCAACTGGAATTTTCTCGCTTTTAATTGTTCCACATTTATACAAACCACACGAAAATCCGGCAGAACATAAAAAGAATATGATCGATAAAATGGCTCATTTTTCTTTTCATAACAATAAAATCTTAATCGGACTTTGTGTGATTATCACTATTATCTGTTGTTTTACTTATAATGATGTTGGTTTTAATAATGATTTATCACAGCTGAATTTTATTCCAAAAGAAATTAAAGCTGCCGAAAAACAATTGGAAGAAAGTACCAGTTTAACTTCTAAAACAATTTATGTCGCTTCTTACGGAAAAACTATAGAAGAAGCTTTACAGCATAACAGCCAACTTTTTGGAGATTTAGCAAAAGAAAAACAGCAGAACAAAATCCTGAACTTCAGTTCGGTTGGCGGTATTGTACTTTCGCAGCAAGCGCAAATCGAAAAAATAAACAAATGGAATTCATTCTGGACTTCCCAAAAAAAACAATTTGTAAGATCTGAATTGATTTCCGAAGGTTCCAAACTTGGTTTCAAACCTACAACTTATGAACTCTTTTTTGATCATTTAGACTTTGATTTTAAACCTGTCTCTTCCTCAGAGTTTTTAAAGATAAAAGCTTTACAATTACAAGAATTCATTACCGAAAAAAATGGTTTTTATACGATTTCAACTTTAGTAAAAGTAGCGCCGGAACAGCGTGATGCTTTTGTAAAATTAACTTCAACAAAAGAAAATATAGTAGCAATCGATCGTCAACAGATGAACGAAACGTTTTTCAGCACTTTAAAAACCGATTTTAATTCGCTTGTCAATTATTCGTTTGTTGCTGTAATTCTGATTTTGTTTTTCTTTTTCCGAAGAATCGAATTGGTCATTATCAGCTGTATTCCAATTGCTTTAACGGGAATTGTTACGGCCGGAATTATGGGTGTTTTTGGTATTCAGATGAATATTTTCAGCATGATTGTCTGCACTTTGATTTTCGGTCATGGAGTTGATTTTAGTATTTTCATGACCAGCGCACTGCAAAAAGAATATTCAAACGGCGTTAATGAAATTGCGATTTACAGAACGTCAATTATCCTGGCAGTTATTACAACAATACTAGGAATTGGCGCCATGATTTTTGCCAAACATCCTGCACTTACTTCCATTTCACTGGTTTCATTAATTGGGGTTTTTGCAGCGCTCATTATCACTTTTATTTTCTATCCGATTTTGTTCAAACTGTTCTTGTCGAATCGTCCTAAAAAAGGAAATCCGCCGTTTCAGTTAAGAACATTTGTACATGGTGTAATTTCGTTTACTTATTATGGCTTGGGCGGTATTGTAATGTCGATTTTCAGTTTTACAATCATGCCGATTCTGCCTTTCAGCAAAAAGTCAAAAATGAAATTTTTTCGATATGTAGTTTCAAAATTCATGAAATCAGTGTTATATTCGAATCCGTTTATACGCAAAAAGGTTGTTAACAATTTCAATGAAACTTTCGAAAAACCAGCTGTAATTATTGCCAATCATTCTTCATTTTTGGATATTCTGTCAATCGGAATGTTAAGCCCAAAAATCATTTTCCTAGTAAGCGACTGGGTTTACAACTCTCCTATTTTTGGCGGCGTTGTTAGAAAAGCAGGATTTTATCCAGTGTCAGAAGGTTTGGAAGGTGGCGTTGAACATTTAAGAAAAAAAGTAGAGCAAGGTTATTCTTTAATGGTTTTTCCAGAAGGAACTCGTTCAGAAAGCAATGTGATTAAACGATTCCATAAAGGTGCTTTTTTCTTAGCTGAAGAATTTAACTTAGATATTCTTCCTGTGGTCATTCATGGTGCTTCAGAATTAATTCCAAAAGGTGATTTTGTCATTCATCACGGAAAATTAACCGTTACAATTTTAGAAAGAATTTCTCCTAATGATTTTTCATTTGGAAATAATTATACTGAAAAAACTAAACAAGTCAGTTCTTTTTTCAAAGCAGAATATCATAAAATACGAGAAGAACTCGAAGGTCCAGATTATTTCAAAACCATGCTCATCAACAGTTATGATTATAAAGAAATTGAAATTGGCAACAGCGTCAAAAAAGATTTAAAACAAAATCTGGAAACCTATTATAATCTAAACAAACACATTCAGCCAAAAGCAAAAATCCTGCATTTAGGAAATGATTATGGACAATTAGACGTTTTATTAGCATTACAGGAACCTCAGCGAAAAATCGTTTCTTTTATAAATGATGAAGAAAAATTATTAGTAGCAAAAACCAATTATATTGTATCCAAAAGAAAAATATTGTATTTGGATCAATTGAATTCAGCACTTGAAAATCAATATGATGTTATTTTGATTTCTGACGAAAGTTATAAAAACGAAATTGAAAAAGTTTTTCAAGTTGATTCTTTAATCATTTTAGTGAATTGTTCTGGTTTAAAAAATCAGTTTGAGAATTTTGAAATTCTTTCTGAGGAAAATGGATTAGTTGTTTTAAAGAAAAAGTAATGAAGAAAGAGTACGATGTAGTCATCATTGGCAGTGGTTTGGGTGGATTGGTTTCTGCTGTTATTCTGGCAAAAGAAGGCTACAGCGTTTGTGTACTTGAAAAAAACAATCAATACGGAGGAAATCTTCAGACTTTTGTAAGAGATAAAACCATTTTTGATACGGGAATCCATTATATTGGAGGTTTGGGCGAAGGCCAAAATCTTCACCAATATTTCAAATACATTGGAATAATCGATCATTTGAATCTGAAGAAATTAGATGAAAATGGTTTTGATATAATTTCTTTTGAAGACGATAAAACCGAATATCCGCATGCACAGGGTTTCAAAAATTTCATTCAACAATTGACCAATTATTTCCCCGAAGAGAAAGAAAATCTCGAACAATACTGCCAGAAAATAACAGAAGTATGCAAAAAATTCCCTCTTTACAATCTGGAATCGGAAGGAAAGTATGATGATGAAATACTAACGCTTAACGCGAAAGAAACCATCGATTCTTTTACCCAAAACGAAACGTTAAAAGCAGTCTTAGCCGGATCCAATTTTCTCTATGCCGGAATTCCAGACAAATCGCCTTTTTATGTACATGCACTTATCGTCAATTCGTATATCGAAAGTTCATGGCGTTGCATCAATGGCGGAAGTCAGATCACAAAACAGCTTTTAAAACAACTCAAAAAATACGGGGGCGAATTCTTTAAACACAAAGAAGTTACTAAAATTGAAGTTAAGAATCAAAAGGTAAGTTCGGTCAAAATGAAAGATGGAACTGAAGTATTCGGAACATTTTTTATTTCGAACATTGAACCCAAAACAACTTTGAAAATGGCTGGTCAGGACAACTTCCGAAAACCATTTTTCAATAGAATTCAAGGCCTTGAAAGTGTTCTTTCTGCATTCAGTCTTTATATTGTTTTTAAACCTAAAACTTTTAAATACATCAATCATAATTATTATCATTTCAAGAGTTCTGTAGACGTTTGGACAGCTCACGAATATGATGAAAATTCATGGCCGAAAACTTTTATGGCCTCCATGAATCCGTCTCAAAAAGAGGAAGAATGGGCAGACGGGATGACCTTTTTAACCTACATGAAATATGATGATGTAAAAGCTTGGGAAAATACTTTTAATACCACTTTTGAAGAAAACGAACGAGGCAAAAGTTACGAAGAATTCAAAGCCGAAAAAGCCGAAAAACTTTTAGAAGAAATCGAAAAAAAATTCCCTGGAATTAGAAATTGCATCAAATCGGTTCATACTTCTACCCCTCTTTCGTATCGCGATTATATTGGCGGAGACGGCGGCAATATGTATGGATATGTTAAAGATTCTAATAATCCCATGAAAACTTTAATTCCGTCAAAAACTAAGCTAGAAAATCTTTATCTTACAGGCCAAAGTATTAACATGCATGGTGTCTTGGGTGTTACAGTTGGAGCAGTCGTAACTTGCTCTGAAATTGTAGGAAAAGAATATCTGCTGGAAAAAATTAAAAAAGCATCTGAATAATAACATCATGAAAAACCGAATTATTTATTTCCTTATTATCGGTTTTTTCAGTTTGCTGACATCCTGTGGTACATCAAAATCAAAACATCATAAACCAGACATTACTGCTTTTAATAATACAAAACCTGTTGTGACCAAAATTTCAGACAGTGCTTTTGTTTCTGGAAAAAATTCATTCCTAAAAAATAAGCAGGGACTTTGGGAATTATATGTCGAAGGAGATCCGCTTGAAATTGGTCTGAACACTGGCGCCCTCACCGATTCACTTTTACAAAAACAACAGCGTATTTTTTTCTCCAAAATAACCGATTTCATTCCTTCGAAATTCCAGCAGAAATTACTGAGGAGTTTCTTAAACTGGTACAATCGAAAATTATATTTAAATGTTCCTAATGAATATCAAACCGAAATTTATGGGGTTTCAGAATATAGTTCAGACGAATTTAACAACATTGCACCTAAATATCAGCGTGGTTTGTATCTGCATGGAGCACATGATATTGGGCACGCTTTGCAAGATTTGGCTTTGGTAGGTTGTTCTTCTTTTGCAGCTTGGAACGAAAAATCGGAAGATGGAAATTTAATTCTGGCCCGCAATTTTGATTTTTATGTCAATGACGCTTTCGCGGAAAATAAAATTATCGCCTTTATAAAACCAAAAGAAGGATTCCCGTTTATGATGGTTACTTGGCCGGGAATGATTGGAGCAGTTTCCGGAATGAATCTCGAAGGTTTAACTGTAACGATAAATGCTTCTAAGTCTAAAATTCCGCTTAGTGCGAAAACTCCAATATCGATTCTCACTCGCGAAATTTTACAGCACGCCAAAAATTTAGACGAAGCCATTTCCATTGCAAAAAAGAGAAAAGTATTTGTTTCTGAATCTATTATGGTGGGAAGTGCCAATGATAATAAAGCGATTTTGATTGAAGTTTCTCCTGATAAAATGGATGTTTATGATGTTGCAAATTCAGACCAATTAATTTGTTCAAATCATTTTCAGGGAGATGCTTTTGTAGCAGACAAACGAAATCTGGAACAAATTACGAATAGTCATTCTGAATATCGTTTTGAAAGAATGCAGGAACTTTTGTCTGAAAATCCAAAAGTGAATCCGGAAATTGCTTCGGAAATTCTCCGAAATAAAGAAGGTTTAAAAAATATTTCACTAGGATTTGGAAATGAAAAAGCCTTAAACCAATTACTTGCGCATCACGGAATTATTTTTAAACCAAAAGAAAAATTAGTTTGGGTTTCGGCAAATCCATTTCAGTTGGGAGAATTTGTTTGTTACGATTTGAATTTAATTTTCAGTGAAAATCAAGTTCACACAAAATCTTTTCAGCAAGAAAATTTGAACATTCGCAAAGATCCTTTTTTAGAAACCGCTACTTTTCAGAATTTTAAAAATTTTAAAATTGAAGATCATAAAATAGATTCGCTTCTTAAGAAGAAAGAAAATACTTCTCTAGAGTTTTTGCAACATTATCAATCCTTAAACCCTGATTATTGGGTTGTGTATTATAAAGCAGGATTGTACTTTTACCAAAAAAAGGAATTTGCACAGGCAAAGATTAATTTTGAAAAAGCTTTAAACCTAGAAATTACAACAATTCCTGATAAAGAAAAGATTGAAAAATATTTAAAAAAAGTCAAAAGAAAATTACGATGATTCCAGCAATAGAAAAAGATTCTTTAGAAGAGATTAAAATTTTTCAAGAAAAAAAACTAGTTGACCTTTTAGAATATATCAGCGAGAATTCTCCTTTTTACAAAAGACTTTTTGCTGGACAAAATATTGATATTTCTAAAGTTAAAACACTGGAAGATTTACAGCATTTACCTGTTACAACTAAGGAAGATTTACAGCAATATAATGATGATTTTTTGTGTGTTCCTCAAAATCAAATTATCGATTATGCCTCAACTTCTGGAACTTTAGGCGATCCTGTAACTTTTGGCTTAACCGATTCTGACTTAGATCGATTGGCTTATAATGAAGCGATTTCATTCGCCTGTGCGGGAATTGCAGAAGGCGATGTAGTGCAGTTAATGACTACAATTGACCGAAAATTTATGGCGGGTCTGGCTTATTTTCTTGGTTTAAGAAAACTAAAAGTAGGCGTTATTCGTGTCGGTGCAGGAATTCCGGAAATGCAATGGGATTCTATTTTAAAATACAATCCGAGTTATTTAATCACAGTTCCTTCTTTCCTTTTGAAATTAATTGAATATGCAGAAATGCATGGAATCGATTATAATAATTCGAGCATAAAAGGGGCAATCTGCATTGGAGAGTCTTTGAGAGAACAGGATTTTTCAATGAATATTCTATCCAAAAAAATTACAGATAAATGGAATATTAAGTTGTTTTCAACTTATGCTTCTACAGAAATGAGTACCGCTTTTACCGAATGTGAACACGGAAAAGGCGGACATCATCATCCGGAATTGATTATTGTTGAAGTTTTAGACGAGCATAATCAGCCTGTAAAAAATGGCGAAACGGGCGAATTAACATTTACAACTTTAGGAATTGAAGCGATGCCTTTGTTACGTTTCAAAACGGGAGATATGGTTCAGTTTCATGATGAGCCTTGTGCCTGTGGCAGAAATACTTTACGCGTTGGCCCAGTTGTCGGACGTAAAAAACAGATGATCAAATATAAAGGCACAACGCTTTATCCGCCAGCGATGAACGATGTTTTGAGCAGTTTTGATACTATCGAAAATCATTTGATAGAAATCTCTACCAATGATTTAGGTACAGATGAAATCCTGATTAAAATTGCAGTAAAAGATCAAACCCCGGAATTTTTACAAGAAATAAAAGATCATTTTAGAGCTAAACTGAGAGTAACGCCAAAAATAGAATTTGCCTCAAAAGAAGTTTTGAATCCTTTGGTTTTTAATCCAATGAGTCGCAAACCAATTCGATTTTTTGACTATAGGACTTAATATAGGTTCAAAGTAACAAAGGGACAAAGGTTCAAAGGCTGTTAATCAGCACTATAAAAAACCTTTGTCCCTTTGTTACTTTAAGCCTTTGTCACTCGAATTGTGCCAATTCGATTAAAAAGTTGTAATTTTGCAAAAAATTACGAAGATGGTCAAGATTGGCAACATAGAATTACCCGAATTTCCTTTATTACTAGCTCCGATGGAAGATGTAAGCGATCCGCCGTTTCGCAGATTATGCAAAACGCATGGAGCTGACATGATGTACTCTGAGTTTATTTCATCTGAAGGATTAATTCGTGACGCTATAAAAAGCCGAATGAAACTGGATATTTTTGATTACGAACGTCCTGTCGGCATTCAGATTTTTGGTGGAGATGAAGAAGCGATGGAAATGTCGTCTAAAATTGTTTCTACTGTAAAACCGGATTTAGTGGATATCAATTTTGGATGTCCTGTAAAAAAAGTGGTTTGCCGTGGTGCTGGTGCTGGAGTTTTAAAAGATGTTGATTTGATGGTTCGTTTAACTAAAGCTGTTATCAAAGGAACTGATTTGCCTGTTACAGTAAAAACCCGTTTAGGCTGGGACGAAAACTCAATTAATATTGATGAAGTTGCCGAAAGACTTCAGGATATTGGTGTTCAAGCTTTAACAATTCATGCTAGAACCCGTGCACAAATGTACAAAGGTCATTCTGACTGGTCGCATATTGCCCGTGTAAAGAACAATCCAAGAATTACAATGCCAATTTTCGGAAACGGAGATATCGACAGCCCGGAAAAAGCATTACATTATAAAAACGAATACGGAATTGACGGAATTATGATCGGTCGTGCAGCGATTGGTTATCCGTGGATTTTTAACGAAATCAAACATTTCTTTAAAACAGGTGAACACTTACCTGCTCCAACAGTTATTGATCGTGTTGAGGCTGCCAGAAATCATTTAAAATGGTCGATGGAGTGGAAAGGCGAGCGTTTGGGAATTGTAGAAATGCGTCGTCATTACACCAATTATTTCAAAGGAATTCATTCATTTAAAGAATTCAAACAAAAACTGGTTACAACTGATGCTCCCGAAGATTTATTTGCAATTATGAAAGAAATCGAGGAAGTTTATGCTGGGTATGAGTTTGTTTAAAATATAAATTAATCTTTGTCAAAGTTTTGAACTTTGACAAATACTTGGAAACAAAAAAGGCTTTCAAAATTGAAAGCCTTTTTTTGTTTTATTACACCTGAACTCTCTTCCATTTTCCTCTTTTATAGAAAACAATTCCAGCGAGAGTAATGGCAGTTTCAGCAACTGGAATGGCAATAAAAACTCCTGTTGGCCCCATATTAAAATGTTTTGCTAATACAAAAGCTAACGGAATTTGAAATAGCCAAAAACCAAAAAAGTTAATTCCTGTTGGCGTCCAAGTATCTCCTGCTCCATTGAAAGTATTAATTAAAACCATTCCAATTCCGTAGAAAATAAATCCGATGCTCATAATTTGCAATGCTTCAATGGCAATAGTTTTTACTGCTTCATCATTCGTAAAAAAGGATATAATAAATTTTCCAAAAACCAGTGTGATAACCATAATTGATGCCATGAAAATTACATTATATCTAGCAGTTGTCATAACTGATTTTTCTGCGCGTTCAATTTGTTTCGCACCCAAATTCTGTCCAACCAAAGTGGCTGCAGCATTACTCAATCCCCAAGCTGGAAGTATAAAAAACATCATAATTCTCAATGCAGTTTGGTATCCTGCTGAACCATGATCACCCCCAGTTGTTGCTACTAATTTTGCTAAGAAAATCCAGCTGCAAGAAGCGATTACAAATTGTAAAATTCCAGGAGCTGCAATTTTAATTAAAGCTTTAATTTGTGTAAAATCTGGAGCGAAATATGGTATTTTAATTTTCAATATTCCATTTCCAAAAAACAAATGATACACTTGATATAGAACGCCAATACTCCTTCCGAAAGTGGTTGCCAAAGCGGCCCCAACTAATCCGAAAGCAGGAATTGGCCCGAAACCATTAATCAAAATCGGACATAAAATAATATTACAAATGTTAGCGATCCAAAGACTTTTCATGGCAATTGCTGCATTTCCTGCTCCGCGGAAAATTCCATTTATTAGGAACAAAAGCATAATGCATAAACTAGACCCAATCATAATTTGTGTAAATTGGAAACCATGTTCTGCAGCTTCGGCTGATGCACCCATGAAAAGTAAAATGTCTTTTGCATAAATAATTCCGAAAATGCTCAATAAACTATTCACTGCAAACGCTACAATAATAGCCTGCATCCCTGCTTTTGCGGCAGCAATCGGATCTTTTTCTCCAATGCGTCTTGCTACAACTGCGGTAGCCGCCATACTCATTCCGATGGCTAAAGAATAAATTACTGTTAATACTGATTCGGTTAAACCAACTGTTTGAATAGCAAAACTGCTGTGTTTTAAATGTCCAACGAAATACAAATCGACCAATGCAAAAACGGATTCCATCATCATTTCTAAAACCATCGGAATGGCTAATAGAATTACGGCTTTCTTAATACTTCCAGAAGTATAGTCAAATGATTCGTCGCCTTTTAAAGCTTGTTTTGTTGTGGTAAAAATTTTGGAAATAAAATTTTCCTTTATAGATGTTTCTGTCATGATATTTAGGATAAATGAAAAAATTGGTTCAGATGTATATTAATCTGAACTAAAAAGTAAAAACGTAAGTATCCTAATTATTCTAAAAATAAAATAGGATTAGGCAGAAACAATCATATGCTGTAGATTTTCAAGGCAGTAAATATAAGTAATATTTTTTAGGAAGAAATTAATCGAGTAATTTTTTGCTTACGCGACTGCTTGCTATCAAAGAAGCAGCAAAACCAAGTGTAACAATAGTGGCCATCACAATTAGAATATTTTCTAAAGAAAATACAACTGGATATGCCAGAGTTGGTGTAATCATAATTAACTCATATTGCTGTTGTAAAACAACTAATATGATTCCTAAAGCAAGTCCAATTAAACCGCCAAAAAAGCTTAGTAAAGTTCCTTGAAGTAAAAAGATTCTTCTCAAATGACCTACTTCTGCTCCCAAATTAAAAAGGGTTTTAAGATTTCCCTTTTTTTCTAAAATCATCATAATCAAAGCACCAACCAAATTAAAAAGTGCCACAATGATTACTAAAGTAAAAATCAGATAAACGACAATATTTTCAGTATTTAGCATTTTATACAAAGACTCGTTTAACTGTGCTCTGTTTTTTAAAGTGATCTTATTTTTAAAAATAGAATTAAGCTGTTTTTTGATTGAATTTTCATCTGCATTTTCTTTTAACTTAAATTCAATTCCAGAGATTTGGTTTGGCTTGTACATTAACAATTCTTGGGTTAAACCTAAATCTGCAAATACGTATTTAGAATCTAATTCTTCACTAATGGAATAAATCCCAACAGGCAAAACATCTGTTTTATTAAAAGCCTCTTCTGGATTTTCGATACCGCCTTTTCCTGGTTTTGGAGCAAAAATCTGAAGCGGGTTTTCAAAGTCCAAAATTCCCATTGAGAAATTTTGAGCTAACCCATAACCAATTACAACCTGAAAACTATCTGATTTTAGCCACTGGCCATTGAAAAGTTTTTGCCTTATATCATTGACAACAGGATAATTACTGTCAACTCCTTTTACATAAGTAACCTGTTGTTTGCCTTTAAACAAAAACAAAACACGTTCTTCGATGATTTTGGTATAAGAAGCAACACCATCCATTTTTTTGATTTGATTTTCCTGATCAGGAGTAATCAAAAATGACTTTCCATAAGTACTCGTCAATTTTAGATCTGGATCAATTTCGTTTGTAAACGAAAGACTGAAAACTTTTAATCCGCTAAAGACAGATAAAACCACAAACAAAGCCATAGTACCAACAATGATTCCCATGCTGGCAATTCGGTTAATAATATTGATAGCATTGTTTTTACTGCTGCTAAAAATATAACGTTTGGCTATGTATAAAGGAAAATTCAAATTACGATTTTCTTCTTTTTTCTAAAAGATCACGATTTTCGATTGGGTTTTCTTTTCCTGCAAGTGCATTGTCAATTTTCTCAATATAATCTAAAGAGTCGTCAATGAAGAAAACTAAATTTGGAACACGACGTAGTTGTAAACGTACGCGTTGTGACAAATCATGTTTGATTAACGTCGTATTTGTTTTAATTGCCTCTAAAGTTTCTTTTGCTTTTTCTTGTGGAAAAATACTTAAATATACTGTTGCCACAGACAAATCTGTAGTTACGCTTACTTTGGACACTGAAATTACTAAATTAGAAATTCCATTTTTTCTCACTTCACCTTGCAAGATATCAACCAGATCTTTCTGGAGGACACCGCCTATTTTTTTCTGTCTATTTGTTTCCATACTGCAAAAATACTATTTTTAAATTCAATCGTAGCAATTTCAAACGAACTTGAATCGTAATTTTTATTATTTGAAATCAAAATTAAATCTTCTTACTATAAATAATAACTACCTAAAATACTACTTATTCTTATTTTTTGTACTGACAAAAATCATCTAATTAGTTTCAGATAATTTTCAAATTTGATACAAATCTAACACCATCAAATTATGAAAAAGAGAGAACCGATAAGCCACATTATGACAAAGAGCGTTATAACAGTAAATCAAAATGATAATCTAAAAAATGTAGTAGAAAAATTAAAAGCTAATTCTATTCGCCATATTCCAGTTGTTAACGGAAAAGAAGTTATTGGAATTATCAGTCGCACCGATATTAACCGTCTTACTTTTGGTGCTTTGTTTGACGGACAAGATGGAGCCGATGAAGCTATATTAGAAATGCTTACTATTCCTCAGGTTATGACTGCTAAACCCAAAACTGTTCCTTCAGAACTTATTATTAGGGACTTAGCTGAAATATTTGTAAAAGAAGAATTTCATGCCGCACCAGTTGTTGATAATGGAGAATTGAAAGGAATCGTCACGACAACAGATGTTTTAAAATATTTCTTAGAAGAAAATTATTAGTCAAAAAAAGGGAGTAAATACTCCCTTTTTTTATGCACTGACGATACTTAACTCTGATTTCCAAATTAAAAACCTCCATAGAACCATTTTTAGAATATCAAATTTCAAAAAAACATAGCTCTAAAAAGTAAACTTTTCAAAATAGAAAGTCGAAAAAACGAATACTACATAAATTAAAAAATTCACATCTATTTAAAGTTTTACTGAAAAATTATTTTATAAATTAGAACAAAAAATGTTTATTTTTTAGTAAAAAGTCTATAATTCAATTTATTTAATAATTCGGATATGACAAAATTAGCATCTAGTTTAACGCATAGCGGATGGGATGAAATGTTTTCTAAAGAAGGTGTCCGCGATTCTTACAGTCAGGTTTTTAAAACTTTACAAAAGTTAAGTCATAAAAACTTAACCAACAAACAAAAACAAGCCTCAGATCTTTTCATGAACCAGGGAATTACGTTTACAGTTTACAGTGATGATGCCAATGGCATTGAACGTATTTTTCCTTTTGATATCATTCCTAGAATTATTACACAGAAAGATTGGCAGGAAGTTGAGTCCGGAATCAAACAGCGTTTACTGGCGTTAAATTTATTTTTGGAAGATATTTATAGTGAACAAAATATTGTAAAAGAAGGCATTATTCCCGCAGGATTGATTGCGTCGTGTCCGCATTACATTCAGGAAGTTCAGGGTATAAAAGTTCCTCATAATATTCATGTTCATATAGCAGGAATAGATTTGATTCGCGGTGCTAAAGGAGAATTTATGTTTTGGAAGATAATCTTCGATGTCCAAGCGGTGTTAGTTATATGCTGGAAAACAGAGAAATTACCAAACGAATTTTTCCGGATATGCTTTCGTCCAATCATGTCAGCATGGTAAGTAATTACCCAATGTTATTTCACAATATTCTGGTTTCACTTTCGCCGAGAAATATCTCCAATCCAAATGTTGTTTTATTGACACCTGGAGTTTATAATTCTGCTTATTATGAACATACTTATCTGGCACGCCAAATGGGTATTCCTTTAGTTGAAGGTCGTGATTTGGTTGTTAACAATAGTAAGGTTTATATGAAAACGACTTCCGGCTTACAACAGGTTGATGTGATTTACAGACGTCTTGATGACGAATATCTTGATCCTTTGGTTTTTAAACCAGACAGCGCGCTTGGCGTTCCCGGTTTGATAAGTGCTTACCGACAAGGAAATGTAGCGCTTGTAAATGCTGTTGGAAACGGAGTTGCAGACGATAAAGCAATTTATGCCTATGTTCCAGATATGATTAAATATTATTTGAATGAAGAGCCAATCTTGAAAAATGTTCCTACGTACAGAATGGAAAACTTAGACGAACGTGAATTGGTTTTTGCCAACATGGAAAATATGGTCATAAAAGAAACCAATCAGAGTGGCGGTTACGGAATGATTATGGGAAATAAAGCGACTCAGGAAGAACTGGATAATGCTAAAATTGAAATTACAAAAACACCCCGAAATTTTATTGCCCAGCCCATTATTCAATTAAGCACCGTTCCGTGTCTGATTGACGGACAGCTTAAATTACGTCATGTCGATTTACGACCGTATGCTTTATGCGGACCAAAAGGAGTTCAAATTGTTCCCGGCGGATTAACCCGAGTGGCTTTAACCGAAGGATCTTTAGTTGTCAATTCATCTCAGGGCGGAGGCAGTAAAGATACCTGGATTATAAAATAAACAGATTTAATAACATTCAAAAAAAGTAATTATGCTTAGTAGAGTTGCAGACGGCATGTTTTGGCTTAACCGATACATGGAACGAACTGATGGAATGCTGCTTACTTTAAACACTTCCTATATTTTATCCTTTGATAAAGAAATTAGTGATTTTCAAGGTTACAGACCTCTTTTAGAATATTACACGAATTTGTCTCAGGATAAAATTCATTCCATTCAATATGATAATACTTATGTTTTAAAATACATAATCTGTGATAACCAGAACGATAATTCGGTTAAAAATTTAGTGATAAAAGCTCGTGAAAATGCCCGCGGTTCGCAGGATAAAATCACCAAAGAATTATGGGAACATATTAATTCAATGTATCATTATATGAATTCTCCCGATTTGCCTAAAAAATTGGAAACCAGCGATGCCTTAAAAGTGATTACAAAACTCAATAAAGACTTATTACTTTATAACGGAATTCTGCAAGTAACAATGCCTCGAGGTTTGGGTTGGTGTTTTTCCAGTATTGGCAAACATATCGAAAGATGTTTACAAACTATTTCCATGACTCAGGCTTACTTTGCCCCCATAAATTACAATCTCGAAGGCGAAGAAGATTTGATTTATTGGAGAAGACTTTTATTATCACTTTCGGGTTACGAACTATATTTAAAAAGTTACAGCAATATTTCTCATAACAGAAAAGTGGTTCATCAGGTTATCTTTAATAAGGATTTTGCACATTCTGTAATTTATACTTTAGAATTGATTAATACTTATCTGGATAGTCTTTTTAAGGATAATGATATGAGCGAAGCCCGAACATTAAAAAATCAGTTTGGGCGTTTGAAAAGTTATGTTGCTTTTACAGATTATCAGCATTTAACCAATCAGGAACTGGAAGAAGTTTTACGAAATACTAAAAATCAGCTCACTCAATTTTCTACAGATTTTTCAAAATTATTCTTTTCTTATACCTAAATATATGGCGCTTTTCAAGATAGTTCACATTACTAAATATCAATACAATTATCCGATAAAAGAAAGTATTAACGAAATCAGGCTTTTTCCCCATCATTTTGAAAATCAAGAAGTACTGCAATATCAAATCTTAATTAGTCACAATCCAGAAGTTGATATTTCTGAGGATTACTACGGAAATCGTGTTGGTAATTTTAATGTTTTAGATGCTCATACCGAAATGACAATTGAATCCAGAATGCTGGTTCGTGTGAATCATTCTCTCAAAATTCCCGAAATTGATTCCACTTCTGTAAAAGATATCGAAGAAGAGAAACAGAAAAGTATCATGTTGTTACGACTTTGTTATTTGGACGAAATTGAAAAACAAAATGAAATTGAAGCTATTCTTAAAAAAATAAAAATCGAAAATAAATCTATAATTGAAATTGCACAACAATGTAATCACTATGTTTTTGAGAATTTTACCTATACCAAAGGCATTACCAATATCGAAACAACAGTTGATGAAATTTTAGCTCATAAAAAAGGGGTATGTCAGGATTTTGCTCATATTTTATTGCAGCTGTTGCGAACCGCCGGAATTCCGTCCAGATATGTAAGCGGTTATATTTGTCCAAACAAAAGTGGTCTTCGCGGCGAAGGTGCCACACATGCCTGGGTTGAGATTTATACGCCAAATCAAGGCTGGCTTGGTTTAGATCCGACCAATAATATTTGGACTATGGATAATCATGTTCGACTGTCGGTTGGAAGAAATTTTGGTGACTGTACACCAATCAAAGGAACTTTTAAAGGACTAGCCCGACAAACACTTTCGGTTTGCGTTTCGATTGGTTATGAAGACGGTCGACAATTTGAAGAAATAAATGACGTTGAACTTCAAGAAGTTTCAGCTCGTGTTCAGGAACAATTAGATTATATGGATCATTTACAGCAACAGCAGCAATGATGCAAATTCCAAATTCCACTAAATTCCAAATTCCATAAAAAAAGGGAGCAATTTTGCTCCCTGTATTTTTATCTGCTTTGTAACCATCCTTCTGGATTGTTGTTTGAAGTATTTTGAAGAATCAAGAACTTAATAATCGTTTTTCCTGTATCTCCACTTGTTCTCACTTTTCCAATATTTTGTTTAATCGTCACTTTATCTCCCTGACTTACAGAAACTGAGCTTAAGTTTTGATATACAGTAAAAAAGTCTCCGTGCTGAATCACAACCGCTTTATTTACTGGTGATAAAACGATAACTTTAGAAACTTCTCCAGCAAATACAGCTCTTGCACTTGCACCATCTTCTGTTGTAATTTCAACTCCCGAGTTATGTACTGTAATTGAAGGATGCAACGGGTGAGGCTGATCTCCGTATCCAAGAGAAATAAATCCTTTTTCTACTGGCCAAGGCAGTCTTCCTCTGTTGGCTTTAAAATCTGCTGCTAAAATTTTATCTTCTGGAGTTAAAGCAATTTTAGAAGATGAAACTGGTGCTTTTGCTTCGCTTGTACCTGGATTAGCTTTTGCTCTTTCAGCAGCTGCTTTTCTATTGGCTTCAGCAATCGCTTCACGAATTAAACGATCAATTTGTTTGTCAATACGTTTAGATTCGTTTTGTTTGGATCGAATATCGGCAGCAATTTTATTTTTATCTTTTTTAAGTGAATTAACCAATTTTTGCTGTTCTTTTTTCTCAGCTTCAAGCGTTACTTTCTCTTTTTGGTTTTCAGCAATAATTTTCTTTTTCACTTGTCTTTGTCCATCCAGTTTTGCATTAAAATCAACTAATTGTGCTGTTTTTGACTGAATTTCAAGGCCTTGATTTTTTCTGAAATTGGTATATTGTTTTAAATATTGTGCTCTTTTGTATGCTTGTAAAAAACTCTCAGAAGATAAAATGAACATCGCACGACTTTGTTCAGAACGGCTTTTGTATGATTTTAAGATCATCTCCGCATAATCCTCTTTAAGAACTTTTAGTTCTTTTTTCAATTTATTAACCTGAACCTGATTAATATACATGTCATTACTAATCAGTCTCTCCTGTTTCGCAGTTGTATTAATTAATTTCTCTTTTAGTTTGATTTTATTCGCCTGAATTAAATATTCATTTACAGCAGATTTCTCTTTTTTTCGAACAGACTGAAGCATCTTTTCGTTGTCTCTGATTTCTTGTTGAATTTGAGCTTTACGCTGTTCCAGTTTTTCTTGCTGAGAATCCTGCGCCCATACAAACGTAGTGGCACAAATTAAAACTAGACTTAGGAGAAATTTTGGCATGTTTCTATTTTTATTTTTGCAAATTTACTTAATTGTCATTTTTTTATAACCACTCGGAACACTGTAAGGAAAAGAAAGCTGTTCGTTAAATGAAATATTGTTGTAATTCAAATTAATACTTGTTTTTCCTTTTGGCTGTACTGCATTGATTTCAATACTTGTAGGAAGTATTCCTTGATCAAAAGTTTTGCTGTCTGAATAAGCAATCTGTAAAGTTCTGTTTTCAGACGGTTGTGAAATTTCTTCTTTCTGGATTAGATATTTCTCGCCATCAAGGAAAAAGGTTTTCTTCAAATTAGCATCTTTTTCTTCATCCAGTCTAAAAAGATTTTCTACAATAGTCTGTGTATATTTTCCTTTTCTTAAATCGTCAAATGCTTCACCGATCAATAAATTCTGAACTTTACTATAATCTAAATCAGTTCCAAGCCATTTGCTCAAACTTGTAAAATCGCCTTCGTAATATGTACTGTTTATTTTCTCATAATAACTTACTGCATCAGGAGTTATTAAAGCTTTCGCCATTGTAATTCCAAGAAAACGCACGCTAATCAAAATCTGCTTGTCTTTTTCAATTCTAATTTCGGCAGTAACATTCTGACTTTGTTTCTCATCAACATATTTTGCACTGGCTTTTATGTATAATGTCGAAAAATCTAGTTTATTATCATAATGCTTTTCGATTACTTTTTTGTCTTCTTTTGGTGCAACTATCGGACTTGTATTATTTTGTACTGCCACTGCTTTCGTTTTGCATGATACAACTGCAACTGAAAGAATTAGTACTGCTATATATTTTTTCATCTGAATTTCTCCTTTATTTTTTTTTCTTTAATAATTCGTTTGCCTTCAAAAAGTATTCCTCTTTTTTCTTGGCATCTCCCAATCCATTATATGCCTCTCCTAATTGAATATTAAAATTGGATTCTAATTTTACATCATCAACAACATAATCAAGACCCATTTCTAAAACGGTTTTTGCATTCTTAAATTGCTTTTGCTGATTGCTTCCTAATCCCGCAAAATAATAAAACTGAGCCTGACTCGGATATACTTCAATCAGCATCATAGCTCTTTTGGTCATGGGTTCAAATTGTTTTGTCTGAGAATAGGCTTCCAGCAATAACATATTGGTTTCAAGATCTGTCTCTGAATTAGCTTTTAAATCTTTTTCATAATATTTAACAGCATTCTCAAACTGACCTTTACTATGATAAAACTTTCCAATTTCTTTGGCAACATCAACATTTGGATCGTTATCAAAATAAGAAATAGCCTTTTCTAAATCGGCAGCATACTGTGGATTTTTATTGACGTAAATCAAAAATTCATTCAAAGTTCTATGTTTGATTTTTGAATCGATTTTTGAACTTGCCAAAATCACATTCATCGATTTGATAGCTTTATCTGCCTGATTGGCATCTAAGTATGTTTTAAACAAACTGACCTGCGACCATTCTGAATTTGGAATTTCTTTGGCTAATTGTTTTGCAACCTCCAATGATTTCTCATTTTCATTATTTTTTGAATACAAAAGAATGAGATTCAAATAATTTGATTCTTCTTTTGGATCTTTTTTAATCTGTTGTATCAAATTATCAATTTCAGCATTCTGATATTTTCCCTGAGATAAAATCTGTGCTTTATAAATTTCACGATCTGATGATTTTCCGAACTTTTCATTCATTTCGTTAATCGCAATTAATGCTTTATCATACTGATTGGTAATCATGTACAACGAAATCAAATCGTCTTTATACTCTTCGTCAAAAACAATTATTTTCTGAATCGTTTCAATCGCCAGCGGATAGTTTTTGGTTTCGTAACTTACATCGTAAATTCCGAGCCAAAACCATTTGTTTTTAGGGTCCAGCTGTGTTGCTTTTTCAAAATTATCTTGAGCATTTCGATATTCTTTAAGAGCAAAATAGTTCTTTCCTAATTCAAAATAAGCCACTGCGTCATTGGGTTTTAGTTTGATACATTTCTCCAATGACACAATAGCTTTATCATAATTTTCGATTCCTTTTTGTTTTAATGATTCATAAAATGAGTCTTGATATTCGTCAGTTGCCATAACAATATCTTCAGGTTCTGTCTGTGCAAAAACCGAAAACGATGTGCTGCATAAAGCAATCAGCAAAACTGTAAAAACTCTTTTTTTGATCATTTTAAAAAAAACATTTACAAAAATGAAACTTTTAAATTTTTAATTCTATTCTAAAACTGCATAATCTCCAATACTTACACTGGTAAATTTACCATCATAACTCACATGATTTCCTATCATTGCGTTATCTAAGTTAGCATTTTTAATTTGAGAATGAGTTTGAATTAAGCTATTTTTAATACTACTGTCAGTAATATGACAACCTTTTCCAACTGAAACATTTGGCCCAATTGTAGTATTTTTTAAAACAACATTTTCTCCAATATAACATGGAGGAATAATAGTAGAATTTTCTAATGTTACACCATAATCTACTAAATGTTCTCCATCATTATGAAGGAAACCAAGCATTCTAGTGTTTGTTTCTACAGTAACATCTTTGTTTCCGCAGTCCATCCATTCGTCAACGCTTCCAGTTTTGAAAACTTTTCCGTTTGCCATCATCGCTTTGATTCCATCATTAATCTGATATTCGCCACCATTCTGGATATTATTATCTAAAACATTTTGAAGTTCATTTCTTAAAACTCCAACTTCTTTGAAATAATAAATTCCGATAACTGCTAAATCACTTACGAATTCCTTTGGTTTCTCAACCAACTCAATAATTTCATTATTTTGATTCAGTTTTACAACACCAAAAGCTTCTGGCTGGTCTACTTGTTTTACCCAGATTACAGCATCTGCAGATGGATCTAATTCAAAATCAGCTCTAATTAAAGTATCTGCATAAGCAATTACTGCTGGCCCAGATAAAGAATCTTTGGCGCACATAATAGCATGGCCAGTTCCTAATGGCTGATCCTGACGGTAGATTGAAGCTTTAGCTCCTAATCCTTTTGCCAAATCTTCTAAACTTTTTACAACATCGTCTCCAAAAAAAGCTTCATCACCTAAAATAAAAGCAACTTCTTCAATTGGTTCTTTCAATATTTTGGCAATATCTTCAACTAAACGGTGTACTATAGATTTTCCTGCAACAGGAATTAATGGTTTCGGAACAGTTAATGTATGCGGCCTCAATCTTGATCCACGGCCTGCCATTGGGACAATTATCTTCATTTTTTATTTGATTTTATAGGAAGATCAAAAAATCTTCATTGGGTTTGGTCTTTCTTTTATGGTGTTTTTGTTAAATACAAAAACTATTTCACTCCTGTACTTCCAAAGCCTCCTTCACCTCTCGATGTTTCAGAAAGCGTTTCAACTTCGATCCATTCGGCTCTTTCGTGTTTTGCAATAATCAGCTGAGCAATTCTTTCTCCGTTTTCAATTACAAAATCATCATTAGATAAATTTACTAAAATTACTCCTATTTCTCCTCTGTAATCTGCATCAACAGTTCCTGGAGAATTTAATACAGTTACCCCTTTTTTGGCTGCCAATCCGCTTCTTGGTCTTACCTGCGCTTCATAACCAATTGGCAATTCAATAAAAAGTCCTGTTTTTACAATCGTTCTTTCTAATGGTTTTAACGTAATTGGTTCTGAAATATTGGCACGTAAATCCATTCCTGCAGAAGCAATGGTTTCGTAATTTGGTAAATCGTGTTGTGATTTATTGATAATTTGAATTTTCATTTTTAAGTATAAAATTTTAAATCTGTCTTATTTTTTCTTCATTATACCTTTAATAGTATCTTTTTCGAAATGGTAAACCATATACATAAAAGCTAAAAGAAGTGGAATTCCCACATAATATTTCTCTCTAAATCCGTAAAACGAAATCACTGAAAATACTATTGAAACACCTAAATAAGCACCAATCTTGTTCATATCATAAGGAATTGGATAATATTTATTTCCTAAAATATAAGAAATAAGCATCATGCTTCCGTAAGCAGAAATGGTCGCAATTGCAGAACCATAATAACTGTATTTTGGAATTAAAATATAATTTAAGACCAAAGTAACGATTGCACCTACTATAGAAATGTAAGCTCCAATTTTTGTTTTGTCTGTCAGTTTATACCAAACTGATAAGTTATTGTAAATACCCAAAAAGAAGTTTGCCAAAATAATAAGCGGCACCACTTTCATGGCTTCCCAATAGGATTTATTGTCTAGTAATAAATATTTTAAAACATCTGCAAAAACAATAACTCCCAATAAAATTAGGGAACCCAATATCACAAAATATTTAGTAATAACAGCATAAGTTTGTGGTGCATTTTCATTTTTAGCATGACTGAAAAAGAAAGGTTCAATTCCTAATCTAAAAGCGGTTGCAAAAAGAACCATAAACAATCCTAATTTGTAGCAGGCAGAATAAGCTCCCACTTCAGATTTTGCTAAATTTTCTGGAAGCAAATAACCTAAAAGAATTTTATCAAAATGTTCGTTTACTGCAAAGGCTAATCCAGCCACTAAAATAGGAAGTCCATATTTCATCATTCTTCTCCAAAGTTCTGGATCGAATTTTCGCCCAAGCGAAAGATAATTTGGCGAAAGCACTATAAATGTTGCCAAACTCGCCAAAAGGTTAGCAATAAAAATATAAGCAATCTGGAAATTCTCTACATATAAATTATCCCAAACAGAATTTGGATTTGCATCTGCTAATTTTGGCAAGTACATCAAAAAGAAAATATTCAACAATAAATTGATGACTACATTTCCTATTTTAATTGCCGCATAAACCATTGGTCTTTGATTGGCTCTTAATTTAGAAAATGGAATTAAAACCAAAGCATCCAAAACTAAGATCCAAACGGTATACGTAATATATTGAACATCTACTTCTGCTAAACTTGCTAATGTATTTCTGAAAATCAAAGCAACAAAAAGAAAAATAATGGATGTCCAAAAGATTGAAATTGTCGAAGTTGCAATTACATTTTTCTTATCATCTTCGGCACTATAAAATCTAAAGAAAGCAGTTTCCATTCCATAAGAAAGAACTACATTAAAGAAAACCATCCAAGATAATACAATCGAAACTTCTCCATACTCGGCCGTTGGTAAAATTCCCGTATATAATCTCACTAATAAAAAACTCAGCATTCGCGGTAAAACTGTCGCCAGTCCGTAAATTGCTGTTTGTTTGAATAGATTTTTATATAATCCCAAAATATAATTGTAATAATGTTTGTAGGACAAAAATAACCATTTCTTTTGTTTAATGGTGTTTTTGTTGATGTAATAAAGAAAAGTTCTGTTTGTTTTTAAACAGTCATTTTGGTTTCGTCTAAGATTTTTACAAAATGAAAACCTTTAGGTGCATAACCTTGATTGTAGTAAAAACGATGCGCAGCAAAATTTCCTGTAAAAGCATCCAAAACTATACTGCTGCAATTTAATTCTATTGCTTTTTTCTCGATATAATGAGTAAGCATTTTTCCAATTCCTCTAGATCGAAATTCTGGATTAACCACAAAATTGTCTATTTCAAGATATTTACCCGTCCAAAGCTTTGTAGCAGACCAACACCCTGTTAAGCCCAGACAAACATCATTTTCAAAAACTGCAATTTGAGTATAATTATGAGGCACCATTTCTTTAAGATAATTCTCGTATTGCTCTAAGCTAAGTTTAGGATATAAATGCCTAATAGTCTCAATTTGAAATAACATTTCTTGCACTGTAATTAGTTCTTTTATAGAAAGATTCATGAATTTTTTATTAAAATATAAACAAAAATAAGTAAAGTTTAAGTTAAGACTTATATAATTAAAAATCAAAGACATGTGAAATATATAAATTAGACATGAAAATTATGTAACTTTTTTTAGACAGTCTTTTCCTAAATTTGTTTCACAGGGATTGAGAAAGCTAGATACAACCCTTATAAAAAAGGAAGCACTGGGACTAATAAAGCTTGTTTGTTCCCATAAAAGACAAAGCATAAGGGATTGATTAAGCTGTAGTGTAACCCTAATAAAAACAGAGCACTGGGACTAATAAAGCTTGTTTGTTCCCATAAAAGACAAAGCACAAGGGATTGATTCTGCTGTATTGTAACCCTTAAAAAAACAGAGCCGTGGGATTAATAAAGCTAGTTTGTTCCCATAAAAGACAAAGCACACAGAGTCAATCTGTCTATTTTTATAAAATGGTAGTGATTCTCAATTTTTGAATAATTTGAGAATCACCATTTTATAAAGTTATTTTTAAAAAAGAAAAAACTTCCAATAAAAAAAAGCCAGCAAATGCTGGCTTTTTTTTATTATATATTATGGAATAAATTATCCATTCAAAGCTTCTGCTCCACCAACGATTTCCAAAATTTCACTTGTAATAGCAGCCTGACGCGCTTTGTTATAAGTTAATTTCAATTGGTTTCTTAATTCAGTTGCGTTATCTGTTGCTTTGTGCATAGCAGTCATACGTGCTCCATGCTCTGAAGCGAATGAATCACGAATACCTTTATACAATTGTGTTTTTAAAGACTTAGGGATTAAAGTCAAAACAATTTCTTCTTTTGAAGGCTCATAAATATAATCTCCAGTAGAAGCAGCTGCATCAGATTTAATAGGTGCTAACGGTAAAAACTGCTCAGTTTGAACAATTTGAGTCGCAGCGTTTTTAAATTGATTGTAAATTAATTCGATTCTATCGTATTCTCCAGATAAAAATTTCTCTGTAAGATTATCTGCGATTCCTGCAACATTTTCAAAAGTTAAATGATCAAAAATAGCATTATGATGACCGTGAACTTTATGAGTTTTGCTTAAAGCATCATTTCCTTTTTTACCAATAGCAAAAACATCAACTTGTTTTCCTTGGTAAAAAGCCGTACGATTTTTAATCTCTTTAATAATATTTGAATTAAAAGCACCACATAAACCTCTGTTAGAAGTTATAGCAACAAGCAATACTTTTTTCACTTCACGTTGTGTAGTGTAATCTCCTCCAACTTCACCTTCAAGTGATGCAGAAAGATCTTGCAATAACTCCGTTAATTTCTCGGCATAAGGACGCATTGCAGTGATTGCATCTTGTGCTTTCTTCAGCTTTGCAGCAGAAACCATTTTCATAGCCGATGTAATCTGCATCGTCGATGAAACGGAAGTAATTCTATTACGGATTTCCTTTAAATTTGCCATCTATTAAATTAGAAAATGTGACAATTTGAAAACTAGATAATTAGATAAATGTTTATACATTATCTAATTATCTAATTAACGAATTATCTAATTAGTTATATTTTGCTGAGATTTCTTTTGCTGCTTTTTCGATAACATCTGTAATAGCGTCATCTAATTTACCAGCTTTCAACGCGTTAAGCGTATCTTTATGTTTACTGTTTAAGTAAGCTAAGAAATCAGCTTCAAATTCTTTTACTTTTTCTACAGGAACGTTTCTTAATAAGTTTTTAGAACCAGCGTAGATAATAGCTACTTGGTTTTCCACTGTATAAGGATCATTTAAACCTTGTTTCAAGATTTCAACGTTTCTTTTTCCTTTTTCAATTACGTTTAAAGTAACTGAATCTAAGTCAGAACCAAATTTAGCGAAAGCTTCTAATTCACGGAATTGAGCTTGATCTAATTTTAAAGTTCCAGAAACTTTCTTCATAGATTTAATTTGAGCATTACCTCCAACACGAGATACAGAGATACCTACGTTAATAGCAGGACGAACTCCAGAGTTGAACAAATCTCCATCAAGGAAAATCTGACCATCTGTAATAGAGATTACGTTTGTTGGGATATATGCAGAAACGTCACCAGCTTGAGTTTCGATAATTGGCAATGCAGTCAATGAACCACCACCTTTTACGATAGATTTGATAGAATCTGGTAAATCGTTCATGTTTTTAGCGATACCATCATCAGCAATTACTTTACAAGCACGCTCTAATAAACGAGAGTGTAAGTAGAAAACGTCTCCAGGGTAAGCCTCACGTCCCGGTGGTCTTCTTAATAAAAGAGAAACCTCACGGTAAGCAACAGCTTGTTTAGATAAATCATCATAAACGATAAGAGCTGGACGACCAGAATCTCTAAAGTATTCTCCAATTGCAGCACCTGCGAAAGGAGCGTAAACTTGCATTGGAGCTGGGTCAGAAGCATTAGCCGCAACGATAACAGTATAAGCCATTGCTCCTTTTTCTTCTAACATTTTAGCGATTCCTGCTACAGTTGAAGCTTTTTGTCCAATTGCAACATATATACAGAATACAGGTTTTCCTGCATCGTAAAATTCTTTTTGGTTCAAGATTGTATCGATACAAACAGTTGATTTACCTGTTTGACGGTCACCGATTACAAGCTCTCGCTGACCACGACCAACTGGGATCATAGCATCTACTGCTTTTACTCCTGTTTGTAATGGCTCAGTTACTGGCTGACGGAAGATAACACCAGGTGCTTTTCTTTCCAAAGGCATTTCGTATAAGTCTCCACCGATTGGTCCTTTTCCATCAATTGGAAAACCAAGCGTGTTAACAACACGTCCTACCATTTGCTCACCTACTTTAAGAGAAGCAATACGTTGAGTTCTTTTTGCAGTAGATCCTTCTTTAAGTCCAGTTGATGGTCCTAAAAGTACAACCCCAACATTATCCTCTTCAAGATTCAATACGATACCTTCCATACCGTTATCAAATTCTACTAACTCTCCATATTGTACATTAGACAGCCCGTAAACACGAGCAATACCGTCTCCAACTTGAAGTACTGTTCCTACTTCCTCTAGCGTAGCACCAGATTCAAAACCTTCTACTTGCTTTCTTAATATTGCTGAAATTTCAGCAGGTTTGATTTCCGCCATCTTAATTTATAATTTAGACACTTTTTGTGTTATAAAAACTAATTACTTAACTCTCTTTTTAATACTTGTAATCTGTTTGCAACAGAAGCATTGTATTGATTATCTCCTATTCTCAAAATAAATCCACCAATGATTGAAGGATCTACGATATTTTCAATTGTTATTTTTTTATCTGATAAAGTTGCAATTTTTGCTAAAACTTTAGCTTCTAATTCTGCATCCATCGGAATAGCTGTTGTAACTTTTGCTACTTCAACACCATTATTTTCATCAAATAATTTATTGTATTCTAAAGCGATTGCTTTTAGAATTTCAAATCTTTTGTTTTCAAATAATAAATGAAACAACCCTTTAGTAACTCCATTTACATCTGCAAAAACTTCTAAAAGAGCACTTTCTTTAACTTCAACCTTTGTTGTTGGGTTTTCAATAAAGGTACTCAATTCTAAATTTGTCTCAATTGCATTTGCAATTGATTTCATATCGTTATTGACAGCTTCGGCAACACCTTTAGAGTTTGCTAAGTCTAGAATTGCTTTTGCATAACGAATTGCTGCTCTTGTACTTGCCATAATCTTAGTTTAACTTTACGTCACCTAACATTTTCTCTACTAATTTAGTTTGAGATTCTTTGTTAGATAATTCTTCTTTCAATAATTTCTCAGCAATAGTCAATGATAAAGTTGAAACTTGAGCTTTAACTTCAGCCATTGCAGCATTTTTTTCACTTTCGATAGCTGCTTTAGCTTGCTCAATCATTTTTTGACCTGCCTCTTGTGCTTCGTTTTTAGAATCAGCAATCATTTTCTCTCTCATTTCGCGAGCTTCTTTTAACATCGCGTCACGTTCTGCACGAGCTTCGTTCAAAATTCTTTGATTATCAGCTTGTAAATTTTCCATTTCTCTTTTTGCATTTTCAGCAGAAAGTAATGCATTTTTAATACCTTCTTCTCTTGCTGTAATAGATTCCATAATTGGCTTCCATGCAAATTTTACTAAAAGTAAAATTAATACTAACAAGATTAAAGCTTGCCAAAAGAATAAACCGAATGAAAAATCGTTAAATAACTTATCCATTTTATATAACTATATTAAATATTTAATTTCTTTTTTTAAAGTAACAACACCTTTAACCAACCGTTAAAGATGTTGTTATTTCTTTCTTTATTATTTTCCTAAGATTAAAGCAGCAAATGCTAAACCTTCTAATAAAGCAGCGATAATAATCATCGCAGTTTGGATTTTACCAGCAGCTTCTGGCTGACGAGCAATAGCGTCCATAGCAGATCCACCGATTTTACCTAAACCTAAACCTGCACCGATTACTACTAAACCAGCACCTACTAAAGTTGGAATTGTTCCCATAAGTATTTATATATATAAAATTAAACTTCTAATTAAATAATTACATTCTCTTCGTGTCCATGATCATCGTGATGGTGATCTTGAACTGCCATACCAATAAACAATGATGATAACATTGTAAAGATAAAGGCTTGTAAAAATGCAACTAAAACTTCGATAACAGAGATAAATAATGTTAGTCCTAAAGAGATTGGTAAATCTGCTGCTAAATTTTTACCCACAAAAATCATAGCGATCAAGCTCATAATTACTACGTGACCTGCTGTAATATTTGCGTACAAACGAATTAATAATGCAAATGGCTTTGTTAATGTTCCCAAAATTTCAATTGGAGCTAAAATAATTTTCATTGGAACCGGTACTCCTGGCATCCAGAAAATATGTCCCCAATAATCTTTGTTTGCACTAAATTGTGTAATTAAGAAAGTAAATGCCGCTAAACAAACTGTAATAGCAATATTTCCCGTAACATTAATTCCTAGTGGAGTCATTCCTAATAAGTTTAACAACCAAACAAAGAAAAACACCGTCAAAAGATACCCCATATATTTACGGTATTTCTTTTCTCCAATATTAGGAACAGCAATTTCGTCTCTGATGAAAATAATAAGTGGTTCTAAAACTCTACCAAATCCAGTTGGGATTGGTCCTTTTTTATATGATTTTGCTAAACCAGTAAACATTAAGAATAATAATACTGATACAAAAAGCATTGAAACTACATTTTTTGTAATTGAAAAATCTAATGGTTTTTCATTTTCTGGATGACCGTGCTCATTGAAAGTAATCGTTCCAGCTGCGTCTGTTTTGTAAATTTTACCATGAACTAATTTGTAGAAGTTTCCATCAACTTCAGCAACTGCTTCACCGTGGTGTAATTTTGAAGAAGAGAAAATTTTCAATCCTCCATCAATTAATATAACTGGTAATGAAAAACCATAGCTTTTATGTTCTTTTTCATCTTGAAAGAAAACAAAGTCGTGAGAATCTTGTAAGTGGTGATCAATAAAAGCATCCACTTTTGCTTTAGGATCAAGAGCTACATGCTCTCCTTCCTCAGGGGCATTATGTGAAACTACTTTCTCTTCATGAGCTGTTTCAGTTTGAACATGCGTTGAGTCATTCTCTGAGTTTGCAAAACCCATAATTGGTAGAGAAGCTACAAAAGCGGCAAGAATAAAGCTGAGTGGTTTGTTTGAAATCACCATATCGTGGAAAATCTTATTTTTTTACGTTTCTAAAATTTGGTGCAAAGGTACATTTTTTATTAATATTCAAAAGGATATGAAAAATTATTTTTAAACCTTGTTTTAAAGAATTGTTATTTTAACGCTTTTCATTTAATAATCGGGCAGTTAAAAGCGTCTGAAATAACAAAAACAACACAAATGTTATAAAAAAACTAATTTTCTCAACACTAGTTTCTCCTGTCTTGCTTTTTAAGATCGGTTGCAAAACTAAATACGCAAACAACATTTGTGTAAAAGTTCCAAATAAAAATGCCATTCCGACGATTTCAAAATTCTTCTTCTTTACTATTAATAATATAAGGTATAGTAGGGAAGAAATTCCAAAGAAGAATAAATAAGGTATTTCTAAACTATAATGGAAGTTTTGAGTGCTGATTTCGAAAAAAAAGAAAATTGCTTTATGAAGCACATACGCTACTAAAGCAAAACAAAATAAATAAAATACTGGTCTGTAATTTTTTGAAAACATTTGAAACAATTTTGCTGCAAAGATGCAACTTTTATCTCAAGGTATTTTTACTTAAAATCTACTTTGTTTTATTAATGTCATTTACCTGTCGGATAACATTATATAATGCAATTCCAACACCAAGTAATACAAAAATGGTGTTGAAATATACTTTTGGACTTGGATGATTTTCATCAAGCCAAGTTCCAAAATAAGAGAATACAAAAATAATAACTCCCATTTGAAAGGGAATATTAATAAATGCCAACCATTTATTTCTTTTATTATTATTCGGTTCCTTTTCCATCTTCTAACATGATTACTGGGTTTGAATGTGCCAGCATGGTACAGGTTGCTGTGAAGTCTGCTCCCGGTTCTATTGATAGTTTTCCTACTGCTACTTCTCCATGAATTTGTGCAGTCGATTTAATATTGAGGATTTCTAAAACTTTTATTTTTCCGTGAAATACTCCTTCTATATCAGCATTGTTACAGATAATTTCTCCTTTGACCGATCCTTTGGCTCCTATTACAATTTTTCCTTGCGAAGTAAAATTTCCTATCAATTCGCCGTCCAATCTAAAATCAGCTTTTGAAACGATGTCACCAACTATTGAGGTTCCTTCTACTATTCGGTTCGTTTTTCCTAATTGTTCTGTTCCGTTTTTCTTTACTTTTTCAAACATTATTATGGGGTTTTTGGGGTCAAGTAGGCGTCTAGGTTCTTTTTAATTTGAACCACTTTATAATTATCTGTAGATATAATAATTGCAGGATGAGCAATTTTGTATTTTTTATCATCTCTAAAAACTCCCGCAACGTCTCTGGCATAAGCCTCAGATTTTAAACCATTAATAACTACAAAACTTTCCGTTAAATTGTATTTATCGAAAGAAGTCGTTAATCGTTCAAAGTTTTCAACTAATAAAAACACTCTGATTGCTTCTTCAATTTGCTTAACGGTTTTGGTGTCATTATTTGAAACGGCATATAAAATTTTCCAGCTTTTATTATCAGTAGTTGTAAAGTTTAGTCTCTCTAGAACTGGAATTTGTTTTTCTAAAATTTCTCTAGCATTTTTACCTTCTTCACTGTTCGGATAATTATCTGCCACATTTTCCATTCCCTTTTTGTAAGCTTCTAAACCATTTACTTTTCCTAAAGTATTGGCTTTTAACAATTCATACTTCGAAACAATATCTTCTCCAGAATATTGATTAATCAGATTATCAATATTGGTTAATACTTCACCGTATTTTTCTTCTTCAAAAAGCTTATACCATTTTTTATATTCAGCATCTGGACTGGAGCTCGGATCGTCAGATTTATTATTTAAAATCTGAGCATACCTTGAAGTAGGATACTTTGTTGAAATCTCTGATTTTATTGCCTCTGCTTTTTGTGGATCTGTAATTTGATAAATTTTATACAAATTATACATTGATGGCAATACCAATTTTTCTTCCGGATTGTTACGTAACAATTGTTCCAGTTTATCACTTGCCAATTTATATTCTTTAAACTTCTCCTTATATATAAGTCCTAGTTGGTAGTAAGCAAAATTGCGTTCTTTACCAATACTATCCATTGCAACTTCTGAAGTTGGAAGCTGTTTGGTATAAAATGCAACCGTATATTTTTCTGGAACAATAGTATCTTTTAAAACATTAGCAACTTCTTTATCATTAATAGTATCATTCATTGCCAAGTCATTAGCCGATTTTATTCCTGCCAATCTCCAATTTCCGCCCAATGTTCTATTACCCCACATTTTTTTAAACTGGAGTTTTCCATAAGCAACTGTCGTCGGATTATAAAAATAAAAGGAGCTTCCGCCATCATTCATTCCTGGAGGCATTCCTATTCCTCCTCCGTCTAGGTCTCCAGGTTTTCCTAAAGTATTAGAGTTTACTGCTCCGTTTCCAGAATTTTGTGCTTGGGAATTTAAATCGATGTTAGCTAATCGTTCTTTCTCTTTTTCTTCTATTAGACGTTTTGCTTCATCTTTTTTCTTCAGCTCTGCAATATAATTTTCGAAGTAAATCTTTTTCTCCGTCGCTGGCAGATTAAATACTTTAATAATACTGTCATTACGTTTTGCAACTGCTTCGTATTTAATAACGTTATCCAGATTTTTTCTATTTTTTTCTATAAAAGCATATTCTCTGGTTTTGGGGTCCAGTTTAACTAAAGTACTGTCATAATACTTCGCAGCCATTGAATAATCTGTGTTTTTAAAATACATATTTCCAATGTTTCGATATGCTGAAGCCATCAAATAGGGATCTTTAGATTTCCTTCCTAACGATTTATTGTAGTATTTTAAAGCATTTTCCTGATCCTTCTTTTTGTCATAAAAAACTCCCATTTCATAAAAAAGAAAATCATAATAAGGTCGATTCTCACGATCTGTGACTAACTTATTGAACGTTTTTAAAAAGATGGTATCGTTATCATTTTCATAATCATACAATTGTGCTCTTTTTGCGTAAGCATGCATCATGTATTTACGATCGGCTTTTCTATTTAAATCAATAACTTGATTATAAAAATAAATGGCACTATCACGTTTTTCTTCTTCCTGATACATCTGACCAAGAATAAAACGGTATCTAGCACGTTCTTCATTTTTTCTGGTAAACTGTTCTGCGATTCTTAATTTAGCAACCGCACTGTCTTTTTGTTCTAAATTCAGAAATGCTTCAGCCAAAAGCGCATTTGCATCAGCAAAAGTCTGTTTGTCTAAATCTGTTTTTTTAAGTAAAAGTTTAATGTTTTTAAGCGCAATTGCATCGTTGCCTAAACGCATATTGGTCTTTTCACGCCAGATTTTTGCGATATAAATATTATTGCTTTCCGGGTATTTGTACAAAATATAATTGAATGCCTCAATTGCCGGAATAAAACGCTGATCATAATATCTTGCTTTCCCAAGCATAAGATAAGCTTCATCAATCTGCCAGTTTCTCTCTCTCCCACCAATATTCATGGAGTGTTTCTGAATGGCTTTGGTCGCTTTTGTTTCTGCTTTTTCAAAATCAGGATTTTTGGCTTTTTCTCCTTCAGAAAAATTTTCATCAAACTGCATTTTTTCTATTGGCAGGATTTTCCAAAAATTGTCTTCATTGTTGCCCTGAATAGATTGCAGGCCTTTTTCTAGACCAAGTCCTCCATTGTACAAAATATTATATTTGGTTCCAATAGAGTGCGAACTTCTAGCCAAAAAAGTATTTTTTTTGGTAGAACAAGCTATCAAAAAGAATAAAAAAACGAAAGTAAAACTATATTTAAAAGTATTCTTTTTCAATAGAAAAGATTTTAAAACTGATAACTGCTAAAATTCAATTTTAGTATAATTGACTCGTAAAAATACGCTTCTTTTTGTAATCATAGAAATTTAAACAGCAAAAAACAATTCCAGTTCCTGCAAGGTCTCTTTTGAGGTCTGAATGTCTTTTACAATTTCCCCTTTATTCAATGCCACTATTCTATCACAAACTTCAACTGTATGCTGTAAATCATGGCTTGAAACTAAAACAGTTACATTTGGATTGTCTGCCAAATCTTTAATAATTTTTTTTAATCGACTAACCGTTGTCGGATCTAAATTTGCAAATGGCTCGTCTAAAATAACAACTTCTGGATTTCCAATTAATGTGGCTATAATTCCAACTTTTTTCTGATTTCCTTTTGATAAATCTCTTAAGTACTTTTTGTTGTTTAAAATTTCTCCATTAAAAAATTCTTCATGCTGCGCCAATAAAGCATCAACGTCTGCCTTGTTTTGATTGCGAAGATCTCCGATAAAATAAAAATATTCTTCTGGTGTTAAATAGCCAATCAAAAAACTTTCATCTAAAAATGAACCTGTAAAAGATTTCCAGTTTTCGCTGGTATTAACCTGAATATTTTGATTTAAAATCTTTCCATTTGATGGCTGAATTAAGTCTAATAACAGACTGAAAAAAGTTGTTTTTCCTGCTCCGTTATTTCCCACTAATCCAAAACTTTGTCCTTTTGGAATTTCAAGACTTTCTATATTTAGAACTGTTGTACCGTTATATTTTTTTAAAAGTTGATTTACTTGTATCATGATCATTTTAGATTTTAGATTGTTGATTTTAGATTAATTATCAAATTGACTCATTTTCTAATTATCTTATTAATTCTTTTGTTTATAAGCACTTATCGTACTGTATTTTTCCATTTTGTACCTTTTTTCAATTAATGAAAACACTTTTTCTTTAAAAATAAATCCTAAAACTCCAGCGCCTGCAACCAAAGAAAGTCCGATTGGTTTGCTTCCAAAGTGAAGCCCAAGCCAATACAGTAATAAAGGCAAAACAATTTTTGGCAATGTCAGCAGCATCGCATTAACATTAAAAGCTTTTTTATCTCCAAATGCACCGCCTGCATTGCTCAAATCAATTGGTGTTTTGGTAAATGCTCCTCCTAAAAGTACTAAATGTGAATTTACACCTATATTATAAATTGCTCCGGCAACAATTGTTAGATAAACTTCCCATCCATAAAAAATATAAAATGAAGCTAGAATTGTAGAGACAAAAGTAGCAATCACAATAAGCCACCATTTTGAAGTAATGTAACCTCTATATGGAACATTTTGTGTCATTAACAACTGATAATAAGAACTATCCCAACTTGGTACAAACTGACCAAAGACAAATAGAAATCCTCCTGAAACAAATATTCCCGCAAAAATGTGCATTACCGCCGGCTGATGTGAGTTTCCAAAAAAGATAAATCCGTAGAATAAAAAGAGAACACTCATAAAAATGGTCGTTTTTGATCTCTTATTTCTTTTTATTAATTTGATATCATTTTTAAGAAAGGTTCCTAAAGTTCCAAACTGATTCAACCAAGTCAGGTTTTCTGTAGAAGCAATATCATGTTTTACTGAAAGTCCAGCGTCCAGATATAAATTCTTCTTAAAATATTTAAAAGTAAAAACATACAATCCTGCCAATACCAAAATCGGAATTAAAAATACACCGTCGATATCATAAAAACTCTGAAAAAACGGTGTTGTAAATAGCGTAATATCAAATATATTGTAATAATGAGCTCCGCCTAAAGCAAGAACTATCCCCGCAAAAACAACAAACAATTTATCAATATTGCTTAGAATGATATTCAAAAAATTATTGATATAAATAATCGCCATGATTCCTAAATGCCAGAAAACAATTTCAACAACATCATATCCATTCAAAATCAGTACAACTGAAAATGGAATAAAAAACAAAGCATGAATCCAATTGAAAAAAGATAAAGCTGTTTTTCCTAAAGAGAAATGAACAATCGTAGGTTTTTTAAATGGCAAAACTAGCAATGGCTTAATGTTTAGGACTGGTATTGATTGCATTAACAATCTAATTATTAAGTCAAAAAGAAAATAATAAATCAAAAATTTATTAACTGTTACCAATGGTTCCAATTTCATATCCTTAAGAACATAAAATGCTCCAACTCCCATTCCAATAAAAATTAAAGAAAAATAGATCATAAAGAAACCTATTATAATTTTCATTGCCAGGTTTTTACCAAAAGATGCGGATCTAATGAACGCTTTCCATTCTAGGTAAATAAACTTTTTAATCATGGTTTATAGTTTTAGTATTTTTGTAGTAAGAGACCAAATGTAGGAAAACGTTACAAAAAAAGTTAAAAAAAATAATTTCGTACCAAACATTTAATAGTGGTTTGCTACTTTTGCAAAAAAATTCTATCATGCCTTCATTCTTAAAACTTATAATTAAAGAGGTTAAACGCGAAACTGCAGATGCTGTTTCTATACTTTTTAATGTTCCTGAAGAACTAAAATCAGACTATAAATTTATAGCTGGTCAATATATTAATTTAAAACTAACTCTTGATAATCAAGAAATTAGACGTGCTTATTCTATTTGTTCAGCACCAGACAGTGGCGAATTAAGAATTGCTGTGAAAGCAGTAAAAAATGGTCTTTTTTCTCAATTTGCTAACACCAAATTAAAAGCAGGAGATGTTCTTGAAGTAGGTCAGCCAGAAGGTAAATTTACTTTCGAACCAGATGCAGAAAGACAGAAAAATTATGCTGCATTTGTTGCAGGAAGTGGTATTACTCCAGTTCTTTCTATTATAAAATCGGTTTTAAAAAATGAGCAAAAGAGTTCATTTGTATTAGTTTATGGAAACAAAACTCCTGAAAACACTATTTTCCACCAAGAACTTCATGATTTACAATTGCAATATGTAGGCAGATTTTTTGTGCATTATGTATTTAGCCAGGCAAAAGCAGAGAATGCTTTATTTGGAAGAATTGAAAAATCGGCTGTGAATTTTGTTTTAAACAACAAACACAAAGAATTACAGTTTGACAAATTCTACTTGTGCGGACCAGAAGAAATGATCAATACTGTTTCGAATGTTTTGAAAGAAAAAAATGTAAAAGAATCTGCTATTAAATTTGAGCTTTTTACATCTTCTTCTGAAGAAAATGAAATCCAGGGTTCTCAAGAAGGCCATACTAAAATTACGGTTTTAGTTGACGATGAGGAAACTACTTTCGAAATGTCTAAAAAACAGACTATTTTAGATGCAGCTCTAAAACAAGGCGTTGACGCTCCATATTCTTGTCAGGGCGGAATTTGTAGTAGCTGTTTAGGACGTGTAACGACTGGAACTGCCGAAATGACTAAAAACTCTATTTTAACAGATAGTGAAATTGCCGAAGGTTTAATTTTAACTTGTCAAGCACATCCAACATCAGATACAATTTATGTAGATTACGACGATGTTTAGTCTGTAAAATTCCAATACGAAAAATTCCAAATTCCAACTTTACAATTGGAGTTTGGAATTTTTTTTCTCTGATTCTTATTTATAATCTTTGTCAAAGTTTTAGATTTTGACTAAGATGTGAACCCATTTATATCTTTCTTTAAATTGGAATTTGGAATTTAAAAATTGAAAATTAATTGTTTATGAAATCAGTACGAGAAATTTTTAGGAACAAAGAATATCTTCTGGATGAACCAGAAGTTATGAAATTGGTTGATTATTGTGAAGAACTTCAGGATGAGATTGTCGAATTTAAATATCAAAAGACTGACAATAAAGAACTTGCGTTGTTAGATATGATCAAAGAAGTCATAAAAGGATGCGATGCCATTGAAAAAGAACAAATGGAACACGAACGATATGGCTATGATGCACCTAATTATCAGGAAACAATTACAAATTTAAAAAGTTATATTTACCGTCGCTGTCGTGATGAAAAAATTTGGCTCTAATTGAAATAAAAGCAAAATTTTATCAAAATACTGCCAAATTTTCATTAAATTAGAGGTATAATTATGGCAATCTCAATCTCAATAGTTTGAGAATTTGTAGAGCTCAATCAAAATTTGTCAAACATTTAAACATTAAATATCATGACAACTCACGTACAACACTTTCATCTATACCTATCTATTATGCTGGTTGTAACTACTGCGCTATGCGTTTTGGCAGTTATTCTAAAAATGAAAAACAGAAAAGGTCCTAAGTTGCTTGAAAGAGAAAAATACAATTCAACTTTGACTGAAAAAATGGTAGAAGTAAAAAAGACAGATTCAAATATTTTTAATATCTGGCCTTATGTAAGCAGACTTAAATCGGCTAAAATTTTATCTAAAAAAATTAAAGATCACGACTTAATTTATAAAATTTACAGAGATTCATCAGACAAATTCGAACATATACTGTTGTCTACTGAAGACAAAAATAACTTTGTAACCATTATAGTAAACAAAAAAAGAAAAAAAACAATAGGATATTCTTTCCTCGATTCTAATGAAAGATACGATTTAAACAAAAATATCGCTTAAAGATTAAAAAAAAACTTCTCTTGACAGAGAAGTTTTTTTATCTTTTTTATGAAAGCTCCTTTACAACTTTATCAATAACCTGTTGTGGTAAAATTGTTCTCATGGCATCCTCATAACCTTCTACCACTTTGTTTCCATAAACAGAAGTTGGCAGTTTTGGATATTGACTTCGATCAGAAGTTAAAGCATTTTCTAAACTTTGGTTAAAAGGTAAAAATCCAGCATACGGATGTGTTGCTCCCCAAAGTGTTATAACTTTTACTCCAAGCATAGCCGCAATATGTGCATTTCCAGAATCCATAGAAAGCATCACATCAAGATTGCTGATTAACTGCAATTCCTGTTGAAACTTAATTTTTCCAGCCATATTGATTACATTTTCAAAAGGCTCTGCTAGTGAATTCAGAATTTCTATTTCTTTTTTTCCTCCGCCAAAAAGTAAAATTTTATATATCTGATTTTCAGCCAATTTTGCAATAACTTCCTGCATTAAATCTAAAGGATAAACTTTAGAATCGTATTGCGCAAAAGGTGCAATTCCAATTAATTTTTGGTTTTGATTTCCGATAATTGCTAGAATATCAGCATTTAAAACTGCCTTTTCAGGAAAGATTGGATTCGATAAATCTAACGGAAAACCAAGTTCTTCAAACACTTTTGTATGTCTTTCGAACATGGTTGGTAATGGCGTAAAAATCTTATTTTCAGCTCTTGTCAATTCTTTTTTTCCTTCACGGCCTTTATCAACAGTTGCTCTTTTTTTTCCGCTTAAAACGAAAAGTAAACTCACAACCTTCGATCGTAAAACATTATGAAGATCTGCAAAAGCATCAATCTTCAATTTTTTCACGTCGCTAAACAATCGTAAAAGTCCTAGAAAACCTTTGTGTCTCTGTTTTTCATCGAAAGCGAAAAACTCCAGATTTGGAATTCCATCAAAAAATGGTTTAAAAAAAGGACGAGAAATAACGGTCAGTTTTACCATTGGATATTGTTTTACAAATGCGCGTAAAACAGGAACCGTCATGGCGACATCTCCCATTGCGGATAGTCTCATGACGGCTATATGTTTGATTTTGTTGTTGGACAACTCTGCCAAATTATTTTTTATTTTGATATAAAACTGGATTCAATTCATCATCGTTGTACATTTTCATTTGTTTGTACACTTTCATGAATTTATCTCCGTTTTCGATATCTGTCAATAATTCTTCAATTGCTGTAGATAAATCTGTTCTTTGTTCTAAAAGTACATTTAATTTTTCTTGACATTTATCTCTGTGTTCTTGTGAAGCCTCTGCACGAGTTGCTTCTTCATGCATATGATAAATTTTTAAAGCCAAAATAGACAATCTGTCAAATGCCCAAGCTGGGCTTTCAGAATTGATTTTTGCTCCGTCTTTTACTTTAATATCGCTATATTTTTGTAAAAAATAGCTGTCGATATATTCCACCATATCAGTACGTTCTTGATTAGATGCATCAATTCTTCTTTTTAAAGTTAAAGCTGCAACAGGATCAATTTGTGGATCACGAATGATATCTTCAAAATGCCATTGAACGGTATCAATCCAATTTTTAAGATATAATAAATGTTCAAACTTATCTTTCGGATAAGGATTATTGATCGGCTGATCTACATTATCAAACTGGTGATAATCTTTGATACTTTGCTCGAAAACAGAATATGCTAATTTTGAAAACATGTATTTATTTTTTTAGAGTTACAAAGATACTTTTTATACTTTTATGCTGCGAAAAAAAGCAATTATTTTTCGTTTTCATATCTTTATTCGTTAATAAATTAAAAATTCATCATGAAAATTCATTATATCTCTGAAAATAACAGCGTTCTCAATCACTTTCTTGGACAAATTAGAAATGTAAATGTACAGAATGACAGTATGCGTTTTAGAAGAAATATTGAACGCATTGGCGAAATTATGGCATATGAATTAAGCAAAATTCTGCCTTATAAAAATGTGGATATCCAGACTCCACTGGGCATTAAAAAAACAACAGAAATTGATACTGATTTAGTTCTATGTCCCATTTTAAGAGCTGGTTTACCGCTGCATAACGGTTTTCTGAATTACTTCGATCATGCCGAAAATAGTTTTGTTTCAGCCTGCAGACATCATCCAAATAATGATGACGAATTTGAAATTTTAGTGGAATATCAAGCTATTTCGAACCTAAATAATAAAACTGTTCTGCTTTTAGATCCTATGCTGGCAACGGGACAATCTATCGTGGCTGTTCATAAAAAATTACTTGAAAATGCTACCCCAACAGAATTTCATATTGTGGTGGTTATCGCAGCTCCAGAGGGAATCGCTCACTTAGAAAAAAATCTTCCCGAAAATTGTCATTTATGGGTTGCCTCTTTAGACGAAAAACTAAATGAGAAAAACTACATTGTTCCAGGTCTTGGTGATGCTGGTGATCTTGCTTACGGCAGTAAATTATAATTGTGAAAAAAATGTAAATAAACTGCAGGCAATCAATATATAAAATACAATTTCATTATTCAATTTTTGCTGCATATATTCTACATGACTTGTTGCCATAATGGTTAATGGCGCGATACTGAACAGCAATAAATCGTTACTTTTATTTGGTGAAATAATATAAACAAACGCCGCAATAAAAAAGTAAGCTACAATTTTCTTATAAGAAGAATGTACAATCTGCGGTCTGTTTGACAACGTCATCAACATGGATGTCACAAAAAAAAGAGCTACAGCAGTATAAATTGAAAGTGCTCCGTTTTCGTAATTATTCTTAAAATAGTCAATTCTAAAATCAACTACTGCTCTTTCTTGGAAAAAAGCGACAGCATCTATGTTTAAAATTAAAGAGGTCATATAAAATAATATTGCCACCGCCAAAAGCGCGATAAATGGCAAAACCCAGTTCCTATAATCTCTTGAAACATGGAAAATAATCGAAATAAATACCAATACTAAGAAAAGTATGCTCCAAAATTGAAATAAAGCAGCTACAAAAATCCAAAAAGAAGCATCGAATATTTTTTCTTTTGAAGCTTTAAGCGATTGAAGCGAAATTAATCTTCGAACTGCCAACAAAATAAAAAAGTTCGCGTAAATAACATTTGGATTGTTAAATATGGTAGGGAAAAATAAAAGAAACAACAAATAGAAAAATATCGCGTAACCATTGTCTTTACTAAGTCCGTTCTTTTTTACGATAAAATTTACCATAAAAAAAGAAGCTAAAATAAAGCATAACAAACTCACTTTTTGGAAAGCCAAAAAATAAGAAGTAACCCAAGACGGGTCTTTAATTTGGAACATAAAAAAGAAAACCAGTATTAAAATTACAACCAATGAATAATTTAATGGCGTAGATTTTTTAAAAACACTTGTTATCATAAGGATATTTTATACTTTTGTGATTGTAAAGATAGTACTTGTTTAAAATGAAAAAACGAACAAGTCGAAAAAAGATTCAATTAACCGAATTTTATCTTCAAAGCATTACACAACATAAATAACATATAATTTTAAAGAATTATGAAAGCTTTTTTTGAAGGAATACAATACTTATTCGTTAACATTTTGTTTGCTCCTCTTGATTTTTTACGTCATTTGGAATTAAAAACATGGTTTGGTGCAAACACTATTAACTGGATTTTCATGATCATCTGTGCATGCGCAATCGTTTATTGGATTAAACAATTACGTATTTTTGATGATGCCGGAACAGAAAACCAAGATACAACGGCTCACTCATTTTTAAAATAAAAACCAAACCCTTAAATTAATTAAGGGCTAGTCCATTATTTTTTAAATTAGATCGAAACCAATATCTTTTCTAAAATACATCTTATCAAAGCTTAGTTTATCTATGTTTTGGTAAGATTTTTTTATGGCTTCTTGGAAATTATCTCCATAAGAAGTTATAGCAATTACACGTCCTCCATTAGTTACGACATTTCCGTTATCTAATTTGGTACCTGCGTGAAAAACTATAGAATCTTCAATATTTTCTAAACCAGAAATAACTTTTCCTTTTTCGAAATCTTCAGGATAGCCACCAGAAACAACCATTACAGTTGTAGCACTTCTTGGATCAACTTCTAAATTAAAGTCTCCTAATTTCTGATCTGCCACAGACAAAAACAATTCAACTAAGTCAGATTTTAATCTCGGAACCACAACTTCTGTTTCAGGGTCACCCATTCTTACATTGTATTCAATAACAATTGGTTCTCCTTTTACATTGATTAAACCAATAAACACAAATCCTTTATATTCGATTCCATCTTTCTGGAAACCTTCGATTGTTGGTTTTACGATACGAGTTTCAATTTTTTCCATCAAAACAGCATCTACATAAGGAACTGGAGAAACTGCTCCCATTCCACCTGTATTTAAACCTGTGTCGCCTTCACCAATTCTTTTGTAATCTTTTGCTGTTGGAAGAATTTTATAACTTTTTCCGTCAGTTAAAACAAAACAGCTTAGTTCGATTCCGTCCAAAAATTCTTCAATAACAACTTTTGCACTTGCTGTTCCAAATTTTGCATGAACCAGCATATTTCTCAATTCTGTTTTTGCTTCTTCAAGATCCTGAATAATCAAAACTCCTTTTCCAGCTGCTAATCCGTCAGCTTTTAAAACATAAGGAGGTTGTAATGTTTCCAGAAATTTACATCCTTCTTCAACTGTTTCGGCAGTAAAACTGTCATAAGCCGCAGTTGGAATGTTGTGTTTCATCAAGAATTCTTTTGCAAATTCTTTACTTCCTTCTAATTGAGCACCTATTTTAGATGGTCCAATTACTGGAATATGTTTTAAACTTTCGTCGTTTTTAAAGTAATCGTAAATACCTTTTACCAATGGATCTTCAGGTCCTACGACTACTAAACTTATATTTTCTTTAAGTACTAAAGCTTTTACGGCTTCAAAATCTGTCGCAGCTATTGCCACGTTTTCAGCAATTGCTGCAGTTCCTGCATTTCCTGGTACTACAAAAAGTTTTTCGCAAAGCGGACTCTGAGTCATTTTCCATGCAAATGCATGCTCTCTTCCGCCCGATCCCAATAGTAAAATTGTCATGGTGTTGTTGTATTTAGTTGTGGTGCAAAAATAGTTGCTTTTAACCGTATATAATAATTTTTTTTACTTACTTTTGACGTTAGTAATGCGAAAGGTATGATAATCTCATTTGGTTCAAAAGAAACTGAAAAAATTTGGAATGGTATTGTTGTTAGAAAACCTTCAATTGAGATACAACAAATTGGAAGAAGAAAACTCAGAATGCTTCATAATTCTCAAAATTTAACTGATTTAAGAATTCCGCCTTCTAATCGTTTGGAAAAGCTAAGCGGAAATCTAAAAGATTTTTACAGTATTCGAATTAACGATCAATGGAGAATAATTTTTGTTTGGGAAAACGGAAATGCTTCAAATGTAGAGATCATCGATTATCATTAAAATGAATAAAAAATGGAAAAATTAAAAAATATACACCCTGGCGAAATTTTATCAGAAGAATTTTTAATTCCTCTAAATATTACACCTTACCGTTTATCTAAAGATTTAAAAATTCCGCAAACAAGAATTTCTGAAATCATAAAAGGAAATCGCAGAATAACTGCTGATACTGCTTTGCGATTAAGTCAGTATTTTGGAAATTCTGCTAAATTTTGGCTTGGACTTCAAGACGATTTTGATATTGAAGAAGAAGAATTGAATAAAAGTCAAGAACTTAAATCAATTAAACGTTACGACTTAAAAGAAGCAGTTTAATGATTCGTCTTTTTGATCTTTCCCTCAAATTAAATGGTTTTCCGATAAAGAAAGCCAAAGCCGAATTGGATAAAATTGTTCATTTTTCTGAAGAAGAATATATTTCATTTCTTGAAAATAAAAAGAAAGAAATTGTTGATTTTCATTTTAAAAACAATTCTTTTTATGCCGAATTAGCTGGAAATACAACTGCTGAAAGTTGGGAAAATCTTCCGATTTTAAATAAGCAAAATCTACAAAAACCACTCGAGGAAAGACTTTCAAAAGGTTATTCTAAAAAAAATATTTACCTCAACAAAACTTCTGGATCAAGCGGAACTCCTTTTATTTTTGCTAAAGATAAGTATTCACACGCTTTAACCTGGGCATCAAATATTATGCGTTTTGGCTGGTTCGGAATTGACTTTAATCATTCGTATCAGGCGCGTTTTTATGGAATTCCAATGGATTTTATTGGATATCAAAAAGAACGTTTCAAAGATTTCCTAACGCATCGTTTTCGTTTTCCTGTTTTCGATTTATCAGATGATATTTTGGAAAAATTTCTAAAAAAATTCAAAACTAAAAAATTCGATTATATCAACGGTTATACAAGTTCGATTGTTTTATTTGCTAAATTTTTAGAACAAAAAAACATCATTTTAAAAGAAATCTGTCCGACTTTAAAAGCTTGTTTTGTTACATCGGAAATGCTTTTTGAAACAGATAAAAAACTGTTAGAAAAACAATTTGGCATTCCGATTATTAGTGAATATGGAGCTTCTGAACTTGATTTGATTGCTTTTGAAAATCCGCAAAGAGAATGGCAGGTAAATGCTGAAACGCTGTTTCTAGAAATTTTAGACGAAAACAATAATCCTGTTCCACATGGAACAGAAGGCAAAATTGTGATTACTTCACTCTTCAACAAAGCAAATCCTTTTATCCGATATGAAATTGGCGACATCGGAATTTTGGATGAAAAAAGTACACCACAAAAACCAATTCTAAAAAAACTCATTGGTAGAACAAATGATGTTGCTATTTTGCCAAGCGGGAAAAAATCACCCGGTTTGACTTTTTATTATGTGACCAAAAGCATAATTGAAGACGATGGAAATGTAAAAGAATTTATCATCAAACAAACCAAAATTGATACTTTTGAAATTGAATATATATCTGAAAAAGAATTAGTTTCAGAACAAATTCAAAAAATAAAAGAAGCCATCGATTTGTATTTGGAACCCAATTTAAACTTCACATTCACAAGAAAAACTGTTTTAGAAAGAACCAATCGAGGAAAGCTAAAACAATTTAAATCTTATCTGTAAAATAAATAAAATCTTACATTTGTTTTTTTAAATAAAAACTTATGGACGACAACTCTTTACTTTCTGAAGAAACAATTTCTAATAAAATATATTTTATCCGTGGCCAAAAAGTGATGTTGGATCGTGATTTGGCTTTGTTGTATGGAATAGAAACCAAAGTACTTAAACAATCAGTAAAAAGAAATTTATCTAGATTTCCCGAAGATTTTATGTTTGAACTAGATAAAACAGAATTTGAAAATTGGAGGTCACAATTTGTGACCTCCAATTCTGACAGGATTGGTTTAAGATATGCACCAATGGCTTTTACTGAACACGGCGTCATGATGTTATCTAGTATACTAAAAAGTGCCAAAGCAATTCAAACCAATATTCAAATTATGAGGATTTTCACGAAAGTGAGACAAATGCTTTTGGATACAACAGAAATCAAAGTTGATATTCTACAGATTCAGAAAAAGCTAGAAAATCATGATAAAAATATTGAATTGGTATTTTCTTATTTAGATGAATTGACAGAAAAGAAAGAAAATGAAGCTGAAAGAGTGAAGATTGAATATAAAAAATAAGCAAAATTATATTTAAAATTACAATGAAGAAAATAGCACAAACGATTCAGATTCCAATTTAAACTTTACTTTTGCGGAAAGAAATTTTACAAAGAATTTGATCGCCCTATGAAAATTACCATAATTGCTGGTGCAAGACCTAATTTCATAAAAATAGCACCTATTATTAATGCAATAAAAAACAAGCAAAATGAAGGTTTTGATATTTCGTTTCGTTTGGTGCATACAGGTCAGCATTATGATAAAAATCTAAGCGATACTTTTTTTGAAGAATTAAATATTCCTCATCCCGATATTAATCTTGAAGTAAAAAGCGGTTCACAAGCAGAACAGACCGCTGCGATTATGATTGCTTTTGAAAAAGAATTACTTCAAAATCCATGCGATTTGGTTTTGGTTGTTGGCGATGTCAACTCAACAATGGCCTGCTCAATTGTCGCGAAAAAGTGCAATACAAAAGTGGCACATGTTGAAGCAGGAATACGTTCTGGAGATTTAACAATGCCCGAAGAAATCAATAGAATGTTGACAGACAGTATAACAGACTACTTTTTTACAACCTCAACATCTGCTTCTGAAAATTTATTGAAACTAGGTTCAAATCCAGAAAATATACATTTTGTTGGAAATGTTATGATCGATACTTTGTATCAAAATATAAATAGAATCATACCCCCAGATTTTTGGAACGAGCTGCAATTAAAAGAGAAAAATTATATTATTTTGACTTTACATCGTCCTGCAAATGTTGATGAAGTTTCATCTCTAATTAATTTACTCCATGGAATTGATTTACTGGTTAATGACAAAAAAATAATTTTCCCAATTCATCCAAGAACTCAAGCTATTTTAAGTGAAAACAAAATTGAATTCAAAAATATCGTTTTTGTGTTGCCACAAGGTTATCTTAATTTCATGTATTTAATCAAAAATAGTTTTGCCGTTATTACTGATAGCGGTGGTATTTCGGAAGAAACAACAGTTCTGGGAATTCCTTGTTTTACAATGCGAGACAACACAGAGCGTCCAGAAACAGAAACAATTGGATCAAACACCATAGTTGGAACTTCTTTAGAAAATTTAAAAAATGTCTTTACTTCATTTTTAGAAAATGAACCGAAGAAAAGTGGTATTCCTGAATTATGGGATGGAAATGCATCTGAACGAATTGTTTCAATTTTATTGGATAAATAATGAATGATATTCTAATTATATCCAATTACTATCCCCCTGAAAAAGGTGCAGCAGCCAATAGAATTGAACAACTGGCTTTAAAATTAGACCAAAACGGATATAATGTTTCTGTTATTTCGCCACTTCCTAATTATCCTAAAGGCGAACTTTTTCCAGAATATAAAGGTAAATTTTCTATAACCGAAAAAAACCAAAATATTACTTTAAAACGCCTTTGGATTTATCCGAGTAATAGTTCTAATATTTTTAAAAGAATTGTTTCTACTTTATCTTTTTCTACAACTTTATTTTTCTATTTATTATTTGCCAAAATACCTAAAAAAGTAATTGTGCAGTCTCCGCCTCTATTGCTTTCTTTTGTATCTGTTTTGGCCCTTTGGATAAAAAGAAGAAGAATAATTTTGAATGTTTCCGACCTTTGGCCAACAGCAGCGATAGAACTTCAAGTATTAAAGAAAAATAGTCTTTCACATAAATTTCTACTTTTTATAGAACGATTTATATATAAAAAGGCAACTCATATTTTTGGGCAGTCCAACGAAATCATTGAGCATATTCATTCTATTTTTCCAGAAAAGAAATGTTTTTTATATCGAAATTATCCTGATCATTTTGTCGAAAATAGATTAGAAAAAAAAATCGATTCAAATGAACCTATTAAATTGTTTTATGCCGGCTTACTAGGAGTTGCACAGGGTGTTTTTGAACTTATTCAGAAATTAGATCTGAAAAATTTAAACATAGAACTTCACATTTTTGGAGATGGTGCCGAAAAAACAGAAATTTTAAATTATCTAAATCAGAATCCAATTAAGAAAATTATCTTTCATGGAATGTTAGAACGAAACGTCTTACATGAAACTCTACAAAATTTAGATATTGCTTTAGTTCCTTTAAAAACAAGAATCTATGGATCTGTTCCTTCAAAAATATTCGAATATAGTGCTTTAGGCTTTCCAGTTCTATATTTTGGAGGTGGTGAAGGAGAAACTATTGTAGAAGAAAATAATCTAGGCTGGGTCGTGCCTGTTGAAGATTTTAAAGGTTTAAACGATGCCTTAACAAAGATTTCTGAAACTGGCAAAAATGAAATTCAGAATATGAAACAAATTATATTTCAACATGCTAAAAGTAATTTTAATCTTGACCAGCAAATGAAAAATTTAATTGAAAGTAATGCTTTTTAAGCGGACTGTTCTATAAAAAAGGGAAACACAAAATGTTTCCCTTTTTTTATCATTTTATATAACTAGAAAAATCTTTGTGTTCTTCTTTTGCCAATTCTTCAGGAGACAACGATTTAAAATATTCATACGTAATTTTCATTCCTTCAGCACGGCTAACTTTAGCTTCCCAACCTAACAATTCTTTTGCTTTAGTTGTATCTGGCTGACGCTGTAATGGATCGTTTACTGGCAATGGATGATATACTACTTTTTGATTTGTTCCTGTCAGTTTGATGATTTCCTCTGCAAAATCTTTGATTGTGATTTCGTCTGGATTTCCAATATTTACCGGATAGACATAATCAGAATGCAGTAATCTGAAAATACCTTCAACTTGGTCGTCAACATAACAGAACGAACGTGTCTGCATTCCGTCTCCAAAAATGGTTAAATCTTCTCCACGCAAAGCCTGGCCAATAAAAGCAGGAATTACACGTCCGTCATTAAGTCGCATTCTTGGGCCATAAGTATTAAAAATACGAACGATTCTGGTTTCTACACCATGAAAGGTGTGATAAGCCATTGTTATTGATTCTTGAAAACGTTTTGCTTCATCATAAACTCCACGCGGTCCAATTGTATTTACGTTTCCGTAATATTCTTCCGTTTGCGGGTGTACCAAAGGATCTCCATAAACTTCAGAAGTTGAAGCGATTAAAATTCTAGCATTCTTAACTCTTGCCAATCCTAACAAATTGTGTGTTCCTAAGGAACCTACTTTAAGAGTCTGAATTGGAATTTTTAAATAATCAATCGGACTTGCTGGCGATGCAAAATGCAAGATATAATCTAAATCGCCAGGAATATGAACAAACTTCGTAATATCATGATGATAGAATTCGAAGTTTTCCAGTTTGAATAAATGCTCAATATTTTTAAGATCTCCTGTAATTAGATTATCCATCCCAATAACAAAATATCCTTCTTTGATAAATCTGTCACATAAATGTGATCCTAAAAATCCTGCAGCTCCAGTAATAAGTATTCTTTTCATGTTATGTTAATTGCTCTCTATAAATAGATTCTAGATCCTTTATTTTTTTATAAATATTATGATTCTTTTCAAATGTTTCTTTTGCATTTTTCGAAAACTCATTGTATAGTTCTTTATCTTGAATCAAAACATTTATTTTTTTACTAAACTCTACAATATTGTTTTCTTTAATACAATAACCGTTATAATCATTTACAATCAAATCTCTATTTCCATCACAATCAGAAACTATGCTTGGAATTGATAATGCTAAACTTTCTATAACTGAATAAGGAAGCCCTTCGTATCTGGCTGTTGAAAGATATATTTTTGATTTACTTATAATATTTAAAACATCTTCTCTTGTTGTCCAATTTAATAATGTTACTTTATTTTTTAAATTGAGTTTTTCTATTAAATCTTCAACTTGCCTAATATGATCAGCATGATGTCCTAATCCTAAAATTACCAAATGTACATCAACAATTTTATTAAGTTCATATAAAACTTCTATTAATTCTTCAATGTTTTTTTGGTAACATGGTCTTCCTACCGTGCATAAATATTGATCGGGCCATGTTTTGGGTATAGATAAATCGTAAATCTTTTCTATTGGTTCTATGGCATTATTAAAAAGATCTGTTTTTGACTTTGGAAAACCAACCTCATTTACTGCCCTATTTAGTTCAGATTGAGAAGAAGCTAGTAACACTGTTTTTCCTTTAGAAAGTATTTTTTCAATTTTCAAGAAAAATGATCTTTTAGACTTACTTTCTGCGCTTAAAAAAGAAAATGCTTGGGGTGTATGCAAAACTTTTGTTCCTGTTAAAAAACCAACTACCCTTCCAATAACACCACCTTTTGTACTATGTGAATGGATTAAATCTGGTTTCTCTTTACGAATAATTTTCCACGCTTTTAAAATTGCTGCCAAATCATATCTAACAGATATTTCTCGATATATAGGAAGTCTATAATAACCTATTGGTTTAGCATCTTTATCTACAAATTCATTTTCAGTATCAGAATCTCCATGAATCACTATGTTCTCAAAATTCTTGGTGTCTAAATTATGAAGTATCTGTCTCAAAGAAACATCAACCCCTCCTACTGAATGTAGAATATGCACAACTTTAATTTTATTCATTTTCTTTTCTCTGGAGCAAAATTAATGTAAATATACCAAACAAGTAACAACCAAATTGTCTGTAAAATATGTTCTCTACAATAAAAAAAAGTAAAAAAGCAATCACTATTGCAATTTTAAAAAAATCTAATCTTAATTCTAAAAATAATGAAACAAAAAATGCTGAAAATAAAAGAAGAGCGATAATTCCTCCAACTAAATAAAAATCAATGAACTGATTATGGGTGTTAAACTTTTCTGATAAAAAATATTCTTTTTTTGATTGATTTTCGATACTTGATGCATAACAATCAAGTAAATTATTTTTTATTTTTTGATAACCATCAAAACCTGTCAATAAACTAAAATCATCCTTTTTTGTCATTGTATAAGCACAATTCCAAATTACAATTCTGGGTTCATAATCAGAGGCTTCTTGCAATGACTTTTCTAAATTACTTTTTATAAAAAACCTTTCTCCAATATTTTTGTTTGACATAACTACGCCCACAAACAATAATAACAATCCCAATGCATAAAGAATTTTTCTATACCATTTTGTTTTAAAATAAAATGCAAAATATACTCCTGCAATTGCAAAAACTGTGATAATTGAAATTCTTGCCGAAATCAATAAAATAAATGCCAGTAAAACAACTGAATTAAAAATATAAAGCTTATGCCATTTTGATTTAATTATTGCTTTTTCTAATGATAATAAAAATCCGAGAACAGCAATAAATCCAATATATGGACGCTCTAAAAGCAATAATTTGTTCACCTCAGCAGTATTAGAAAAAGGTAAAATTCCTGTTTGAAAATAAAATACTGATATAAGAAATAAAGAAATTAAAATACAGGTATCAACACCTATTAAAACCATTAATTTTAATGTTTTTATATCTTTTATTTTATACAACAAAATCGAAATCCAAAATGCCAGCAATAAACCTTTATATACCCTAAAATCGAACGACAAATTACCATACAAAGCTGATTTTATTACCAGATAAAATAATAAAATCAATAAAATATGTTTTGAGTATGAATTAGTTTTAAACGCATCAATTTCAAAATTTATTAAAAATAAAACTGTAAGTATAATTAATCCCACATTAGGCAATGCTTTTGAAAAGAAAAGCACTAAAATCATAAAGTAAGTCACATAATTATATAAATTCTTCAGTACTAAACTTTTCATTTTTTAATCTTTTTTAAAAATAAAATAAAACGATAAGGAAGAATCAATAAGATATAATTTCTAATCAGTCCATAAATCGGATAAAAACCAAAATAAAAATTCTCTTTTATAATTTTAATTCTACATGCTACTTGCTGCTTTCTTTTTTGCAATGAAATACCATTTTCATTGATTTCTATTTGAGTGAGATATTCACTGATATTTGCCATTTTGTATGACTTTGAAATAGCAAAGAAAAAAGCGTAATCTTCAGCTGATTTATAATTTAAAGAATACAATCCGACAGTTTTTAAAATCTCTGTTGAAAACATGATAGCAGGATGAATCAGCATCGAATTAAAATACATTTTATTTTTTATATCTCTATCGTTCAATGGTAAATCGATCGAATACAAAAACTTATCATTATTGTCGACTGCCAAAACATTGGAACCTAGTATTTTAATTTCTGGATTATCTTCCAAAAATCTTTTCTGAATAGCAAATCTTTTCCCAAGACAAATATCTCCACAATCTAATCTTGCAATATATTTATATCCTTTTTCAATACTAATTTTTAAGCCTGTATTTAATGCAGTTTCAATTCCTTTATTCTCATGTAAATATTCAAAAAAGATTTTTCCTTTTGCTTTAAAATTTTGTGTCGCTATATTCTCTTCAAATTTATTTATACTTCCATCATCAACAATTAAAATATCCAATTCTTCATCTTGATCAATTGACTGCAACGATTTCATTAATCCCTTAGAATTATTATAATATGGTATTAAAAGAATGATGTTATTCATTTTTTAAAATTAAATTTTTATTATATCGTATTCTGATTAAAATCGCCAAACAAAGCCAAATTCCGTAAATTCTAAAAGTGTCTATTTGAAACCAATTTATATACAATCCTAAAAGCGAAATTGAAACAATCATTAAAATTGTCTTTTCTTCTTCTTTTGCTTTTTTCATTAAGAGCCTTATTTCATTTAAAGAAAAATAAAGAAGCATTAAAAACAACGTAATTCCAATTAAACCTGTTTCTGCAAGGAGTCTTGTGTAAAGATTATATCCCGGCGGAAATGCTTTTTCCTTTTTATTCTTATAATACAATTCGAACTCATAATTATTTCTTGTTGCCCAAGAAGGATAATGAGTTCTATTATGGTAAGCCTGCTGTCCAAACCCAACTCCTGTAATTGGATTTTCTGAAAAAACCTGTAATGCAGCATACTGCATTCCGAATCTGGACTGATTGGATACGTTTTTGGTTAAATTTTTTTGAAAATTTAATGAATTCATTTTCTCAGTGACCGAATGAATTACTTTTTCCCCTTTAAAAACAAGCAAAACTGAAAAAACAACTAAAGCTCCTGCTAAAAAATTGATAACATATTTCTTAAATCGCAAGTCTTTATATAAGAAAATTAAAAAAACAAATCCTTGAAAAAATATCACGATTAATCCTGTGCGTGATCCTGAAAAATAAGTCAGAACAAAAATAGCAAACGTTGGCAAAAACCTCGTTAGCCTTTTGCTTGTGAGAATATAACTAAACATCCAGCCAGAAATCGTAATAAGATAAATAGCTAAAAAAGGCGGTTCATAACTTATTGTCGAAATTCTACCTTCTGGATGAAGATTAACCTCTAAGAAAGGGAAATAATTAAATCCTTTTAAAATTGGATATAAAAACACATAGCCAAAAACGGAGATTAAAATTTCAAAAAAACCATATATAGAAGCTACAATTAAAGAATAAAGAAACACTTTTCGTATTTTAACAAGTGCTTCCTTTAGTTCCATTTTAGCTAAAACGTTGATGTAGAAAATAAAAAATACAAAAGCAGAAATAAGCAAAGCAAAATATTGTCGTATAAACCTATTTATACCACTTGTACTCTTAAAATAATTGGAACCAACCGAAAATGCATTTAATATTGTTGCAATTAAACACCAAATTATAAATAACATTACAAGCTGAAAAAGAAAATTCTTGTAAGGAAAAATGATTCTTTTTGTGAAAGAAGTATTTATCAGTAAAAATAAAAAACCAGCAAATAAAAATAGTGCTCCAGATTCGGTTTTAAATTCTCCCAAAAATGATATGCCTTCATAGCTATTAAATGGAAAAAAGAAAAGACCTAAGAAAAATAATGTGTTATATATTTTTGCAAGCACTATCAGCGTTTTTTTGTCAATTTATTTACCTTTCTTATTGTTTCCGAAATACTTGGATGATATCCAATTTGAATGCTTAAAATTAATAAAATCAATAAAAAAGATGTTTTTTTATTGATAATTTTTAAGACGATTCTTTCATATAATCCTTTTCCTTGGAGAATTTCTTCATCATATTTTTTTGATAATTCATATACTTTTTCATGAAAAACCATATTTTTGATGTAGTTCCATTTTATCTTAAACGGAATTTTTAATACTGAACATTTATATACTAAGTAAAAGACTCTCTGAACAAATCTAATCGCTTTTAATTTCTCCAATTCTTCGTATGAGATGTTGAGACTATATTCTTTTTTATAATCCAAATAATATTTTTCAAGAGCTTTTGAAAAATAATCATTTTCAATAGTTTTTCTTGATTTACTATCGGCTACATCTCTATAATAGTAACCAGCATAATCAATAAACCTAACTTTTTCTGCGTTATTAAAAGCCTGAATGTTAAATATATTATCTTCCTCAATTACTCTGTTACCTGGAAAGCGAATATCATTTTCGAAAATAAAAGTTCTTTTGTAAATTTTATTCCAAACAGCAAATAAATCCTCTACTTTTAAGAGATTTGAAATGATTTGTTCTTGTATAACATCTTTAGTAAATATCAAATTGGTATTAAAACCATGATCTTTAATTATATACTTACCATCTCTTCCTAATATTGTTTTTGAAACTAAAATGTCCAGATTGTTTTCAATAGCATTTTTATATAGATTCTCAAAAAAATCTATTTTAACAAAATCATCGTTATCCAAAAATCCAATATATTCTCCTGAAGCGATTTCTATTCCAGCATTTCTAGCTTCAGCAATTCCTTTATTTTCTTGACTAATCAGTTTAATTCGATTATCCTCTTCTTGATATTTTTGAATTATTTCTAAACTGTTATCCGTAGATCCATCATTTACAAAAATAAATTCACAGTCTACAAGCGTCTGACTTAAAAGTGATTTTATACAATCCTGTAAGTAATCTTTTGCATTGTAAACCGGAATAACAACACTAACTTTAATTACTTTCATAACTCTTGTTTTGTTTCAAAATCAAACTTGTTTCTTTATGTGCAAAATACCACATACCTAAAACAATAAATATCTGAGTGATTATTAAAGTTATTGCGGTTCCCTTTTCCTGATATAAATAGGTTAGTATAAAATTAATAGTAAAATTTAAAATTGTAGCCAAAACAATTACTCTAAAATAAAATATGTCTTTACCTAAATTTAAAAGAATCTGTTTACCAAACATGGTGTCTAAAAACGATAATAGTGGTATCAGGATTATTATTCTAAATAACAGCACAGACGCAAGCATTTCTTTACCATAAATAATAGAAATTATTTGCTCTGCAAAGCAAAAACAAACGATAACAATCAAAGAAAATATAATGGATCCAACTATCGTTATTTTCCTTATTTTTAGAATTGCTTTTAGCTTGTCTAAAGCCATTTCGGTAGAGAGATATGGAAAAATAGTATTTGAGACTGGTGTTTGAAGATTACCTATTGCACGGGCTAGTTTCTCTGCTGCAGAAAAGTAACCTACAGCTTGATTTCCTGCAAAAATTCCTAAAATTAATGTGTTGGTATTGGTAAAAAGCGAAATTTTAAGCTCTGACAAAAACATAAATTTTGCTCTATTGAGCTGTTCTTTTATTCCTTTAACAGACTGTAATTTAAAGCTAATTTTAAAATCTTTCCAAATATAAAACAATGACAAAATACCTGCAGTTAGAAACCCTAAAGCATTAAAAACAGGAACTAAATAATAATCAGATTTTTGAGTTACAAAAACAAAAAGTGCGAGAGCAAATATTGTTTTTGTAACTAGATTTAGATATGTTACGTACTTCATTTTCTGTATTCCATGAAAAAACCAAACTGGAAAAATAGCTTGTCCTAAAATAGATCCAAATGAAAATAAATATATAAACCAGTATGCTCTAAAAATATCAAATAAGAAAACAATTCCCATCATTATAATAAAACTTACACTTATCAATACAAGTTTGGCAGACATAATTTGATTAAAAATCAAGATTTGCTTTTCGCGATTATCTATTGCTAATGAAATATCACGTGTTCCGGTAGAATTAAACCCATAATCTGTTACAATCTGAAAATAGGCAACAAAAGCTAAAGAAAAAGACAAGAGTCCAAAATACTCAACCCCCAAAACTCGTATTAAATAGGGAAAAGTAATTAAAGGTAAAATAACATTTAAAGCTTGAAGTACAGAAAGATATACAAAATTTGAAGCTAAAATTTTGTGCTTTTTGTATTGTTGGAATATATCAAAATTCAGCTTCAATATCTTTTGGTTTTAGAGTAAAAAGAAGGCTATACCTTTTTTGAAGGAACAGCCTTAAATATTAATAATATAATTAACAAAAATTACATTTTAGCTCCTCTAACCATTTCAATTTGAGGGTAAATAATTTCTTTTGTTAAAAAATATGGGTCATAATCTTCGCCTTTTTTAAGGAATCTTGACGTACCAGTTGCTTCATCAAATTTTATAAAATCGTTAGGTGTAAAATACTTCAAAATATCTTTTTGTTCAATTTTAAATACTCTTCCTTCAAAACTTAATGTAATTGAATTTATCGTTATAGGATTTTGTTCTTTATTTGAGCTTATATCAAAACGAATATCATTTGGCAAAATTCCTTCAGGAACACTAAATGTTACTTGTTGAGATTCTGTTTTTCCTTTTACACCATTATAAACAGTATTTTTTGCATCAAAATAAGCAATTGAAGGATCTTTGTAAAAAAGAATAATTTCGTCGTCTTTTTCAATTTTCAAATCGACAATCACATCAAAAGTATTCGCTTTTACTTCTTCAACAGGTTTTGCTTCTTCTTTGTTTTTACAAGAAATAAATAATGTTATTAAAACTAAATTTAAAAAAATGAATTGTTTTTTCATCTGCTGTTTTTTTTTGCAAAAGTATATATTTACTATTTATATGAAATCTTTTGTTTTGGATCAATTTAGACTTAATTCAAAAATAATTGTATCCTTTTTAATCTTACAATCCAGCTAAATGCTTTTGTTTTTTGTAAAATGATTTAAAGAATCTTAAAAAGATAAATCCTAAAATGAAAATAAGAGGCAGTAAAAATTTTAGATTTCCACTGACAAATTTAACTAACTGTAAATTTAAAATGACATTATTTTCTTTTATAATCTTATCAAAACCAATCAACTCTACTTTATGTGCCGCTTGCTCATTTAATAAAGCATTTTTACTTTTAATAATATCATTCAATTGTGTGTTTTCGTTGTAATAAATAAGTTTATCATTTTTTAAACTTCCTTTAGAAGAATTTGATAAATTATTTAATATGCCATCAATTTGTTTAATAATTGAGTCTGTTTGCTGAATTTTCAATTCTACATTATGATAAACTACTTTCTGAATTTTTGAATAATAATCTGAAGTGTTTAAGTATTTTAAAAGAGGTATAATCAATTTTTCCTCTGTAACTTTATTATTAGTAAATAAAAGTAGTGTTTGGTAGTTATAATTTTTACTTGTAACATTTTCTTCCAGTACTTTTTTTATGTCACCATCTTCAGCCATCAACTTTATTAGCTCAAAGTTTTCAGGTTTGTTCTGAATGAAATTGTAAACGTCCGCAATCGGTTTTAATTCTATAATTTTTAGATTTTTAGGATTCGGAATCCCGACAACTTCTTTTAAGAAAAGAGTATCATTCTCTTTTATTTTTGAGTTGATTAAATCTACTTTAGCATACAAATAATCTGTACTCCCAAAATTTGGTGCAACTATAATTTCGTGTCTGTAACTCTTTTGAATTTTATCCAAAAACATGCCCAGTCCAAAACCAGTCACGATTAATATTAAAACAATAATCCAGTTTCTAACAAAAAATTGAATGCTATTAAAAATAGCAGAATTAATTCTTCCAAAAAAGTCGCTTATATTTTTTGAAATCACACCCAAATCAACTTCCTGATCCTCTATATTTTGCGGTACTTTTGTACTCATTTATGATTTTTATTTGATGTTGAAAATCTGTTCTAAAATCTTAATGGTAATCAAATAAGTTGGTTTTACACCAGTTGTTCCTAATCCGCCTGAAGCCAGTGTACTTCCTGTTTCCAATGGATTATCCGAAGCATAATAAGCATAACGAACTTTAATATCCTGAGGCACACTTTTTCTAATTTTAGATGCTGATTGAATGGCTTTCTGGTAATAAGACCCTTCCATTTCCAAACCAATTACACCCCAGGTAGATTCATGGAAGAATTTCAATAAATCTCTGTTTTGTAATGAAGTTCCTAAAACGGTAACCATTGCTCCTTCGTAAATATCAATATCATTTCCTTCGAACATGGCGCCTGTCAATTCATTTTCGAAGAAATAATTATCAGCCGTTCCTTCGTTAATATGAGCCGTCGGAATCATGATATCACCTTTTCCACCTTCTAGAATTCCGGCTTTACCCATAATCGAAACTGATTTTACATTTAGTAAAGTTTCTTTCTTAAATGGTTTTAAAAGCTCATCGATAGTTTCATAAGCCTGCTCTCCAAAAGCATAATCCATTACGATTATAACCGGTTTATCTTCACCTACATTCGCATGTGAAAAAGCTGTTTTTGACCAATCAATTTTAGCTGTATCAAATATCTGAACGTCAATATTGGTTCCTGAACAATCCGGTAATGAAATCATTCCGTTTTTCAGTGCCAGTTCTTCTACCTGACCTCTTATTTCTTTTGAACCCGAACCGCTCAGTTCTTCATAAATAAAGAAATCGGTTTTGCCTTTGTACTTAGTTTTCAACAACGGCGTTGCAAAAATAGAGTTCATCACACTGTGCATATTCGCACTTATAACGTGAATTGGACGTTTTAAAAGATCATTGGCTTTTAAAACTTCTTTGATATTTGTAGCCCAGATTTCTCCATGAATATGATGTCCCAAACGCTCACGTAAAACAGGACTGAATGTTATGGTTCGTTTATTGTTTTCTACAATTTCTTCAATTGCCAATTTTCCTAACCAATAAATTACATGCAGAAAACGATCCGGAGCATTTTCAGATCCAAAAGCATCGTAAATATCCAAAACTTCCTCAAAAGTTCTCGCTAAAATATTAGCCACATGCGAAATCGCTTTTTCTTTTTCTACCAAAGAAAGCTTTTTGGTCTGCATAACGGCTTGTTCTAATTTCTGCCAGTCGCGAGAAACTTCTCCGCCGTCATCTATTAGAACTCTATTTTTAATTTTATGAGATTCAATGAAAATGAAAGTCAAATGTGTTAGAATATCATAAATGTCAGAACGTCCACGAGTGATTTCGACATTCATTTGTTCTTCGTCAATTCTATAGCAGTTTCTTCTTCTTTTAGGAGGAACAATTGCCTGAAAATGTGATTTAGAATACCCTTCATCTGAAGTCAAATTGATAAAACGGCATTGCTCAATTCCGATTGGAAGACGTTCTATAACGTATAAAAGTCCGTTTAGTTCTACTTTTTCCTCAGCAATATTTCCGTAGATTTCAGGTCTTAATGCCAATAATGATTCGCGTAAGCTATCGCCAGAAACTCCCATTGGTTTGTAAAAACCACGGTTGAATAAATGGCGCATTGTAATGTACATTTTTTCTATCGCTGCAGATGATTCCTGAGCTCTTGATCTTGATATATGTTTGGTTTCTTTCATGCTTTTTTATTTTAAAATTTTCTTAAAAGAAGATTTATCAAAAGATAACTTTTTCAAATCCTTTATTTAAGATGATTTTCAATGTCCATCATTTGATGCAAAACTCTAATAATTTCTATTTCGTTTTGTTTCACGTTTATTTTATAAAATATTAAATGTGATTTTACTTTGGTTCTAAAACAACCTTTTCTGATATGACTAAAATCTTTTCCTGAATTAGGTTTTGAACACAGGTATTCGATTTCATCCAATATCAACTTTAAGTATCTATCTGCTTGTTCAGCAGACAAAGTATCAAAAGTATAAAGCCAAATTTTTTCTAAATCATAAGATGCTTCTATACTTATCTTATAATTCATTTTTTAAGATGTTTTTCGTGAAGATTTGTTAGAAAAGATTCGCGATCAAAATCCTTTACAAATCCCGATTTTTCTCCTTTTTTTAATTCCTTTATTAGTTCTTCACTTTTAGTTTGTTCTTGTTCAAACATTCGTAATGCGGCTCGAATTACTTCACTTGCAGATGTGAATCGGCCAGTTTTAACTTGTGAATTAATAAAATTATCAAAATAGTCTCCTAATAATATTGACGTATTCTTTGCCATAACCTTTTATATTTTATCAAATATACCAATAATTGGTATGCTTTCAAAATTGCTTTTTCAAATTTAAAGTTTATTTAATATCAAGCTTTTAGTTATCGTTCTACTTCAAATTATCCGCAATATCTCTATTATTTGATAGTCTCGGAATCTTGTTCTGCCCTCCTAGTTTTCCTTGTGATTTCATATAATCCTGAAATCCATTTTTAGAAACTTTGGTTACAACCACTTTTCTTAAAACATTTCCTGTTATCAAATCATCATAATAAATGTTTTGCTTACGCATCGAATTGTCGATTGTTTCAGCAAAAACTTCCATGCTTTCAGGTTCATTTTCAAATTCAACCAGCCATTCGTGATATGGCAGTCCGTTTGATGGATTGATCTGAGGTGCAACTGTAAATTCATTGATTACAATATTAGTAGATGCTACGGCTTCTTTCATTGCATTTTCAACTTCATTAGCAATAACATGTTCTCCAAAAGCTGAAATATAATGTTTGATACGTCCAGAGACTATAACACGATATGGAGCCAAAGAAGTAAACTGAACAGTGTCGCCAATATTATAACGCCAAAGTCCTGCATTTGTAGAAATAATTAAAACGTAGTTTACGCCTATTTCGACTTCGCCTATTGTAAGCGCTTTTGGATTTTCGTTAAAGAATTCATCTGCTTTAATAAACTCGTAGAAAATACCCGAATTCAACAACAATAGCATTCCCTTTTCTTTCTGTGAATCCTGATAAGCAAAAAAACCTTCAGAAGCTGGAAACAATTCAATGCTGTCCACTTTTCTGCCAATCATGTTTTCGAATTTGGCTCGATAAGGCTCATAATTCACACCTCCATAAATAAAGAGATTAAAATTCCTGAATATTTCGCCTATTTTCTTCCCTCCACTTTTTTGCTGTAAACGTTCAAAATACATCTGAACCCAAGACGGAATTCCGGAAATAACCGACATATCTTCTTTAATCGTTTCGTCTACAATGGCATCAACTTTAGTTTCCCAGTCTTCAATACAGTTGGTTTCCCACGAAGGCATTCTGTTTTTCTGAAGATATTTTGGTACAAAATGCGCCACAATTCCAGAAAGTCTTCCAAATTTAATTCCGTACTTTTCAGTCAAGATTGGACTTCCTTGCAGAAAAATCATTTTTCCATCTACAAAATCTGCATTTCCAGTTTCATGAACATAATGTAATATCGCATTTCGAGCTGCGCTGATGTGAAACGGCATTGATTCTTTGGTCAACGGAATAAATTTTGCGCCTGAAGTTGTGCCTGAAGTTTTAGCAAAATATAATGGTTTTCCTTTCCAAAGAATATTTTCTTCACCTTTAACTACCTTTTCTATATAAGGTTTCAAATCTTCGTAATCTCGCACGGGAACGTTTTTTTGAAAATCTTCAACCGTTTGTATTTGATTAAAATGATGGTCTTTGCCAAAATGGGTTTCTTTGGCATTTTTTATGAGTTTATTAAAGACTTTCTGTTGCGTTTCTACTGGTTTTTTGGCCCAATTTTGAGTTTCTGAATATATCTTACTAGCAAATAATTTTGCTGCTACAGCTTTAATTGACATTTTTTATGGTATTATTTTTTGTCACTTTTCTTTTTCTCCTGAGATTTTGTTGGCTGTTCCTTTTCAGTCTTTGCAACCTCATCTCTTAATTTTATTTCAGCATCAGAAGCTTTCATATTTAAGTCTGAGGGGTTTTCGACTGTTTCAGCTAAAATAGAATCTTTATTGAATTTTGAATATTCTAATTCTCCTTTTAAGACTTTCTGAACACCTTTAATATAAGCTTCATTCTGTCGTAATGCTGTTTCAAGTGAATCAGATTTTATGGCCAGTTTGGTTGCGTTTCTTTTTAATTCTGTGGATGAATATCCTGGAATAAACTCACGAAGTGGCGTAAAGGCAATTATAAAAGTTGTAATTAAAATTAAAAAAATGCCTCCTAAAGTAAACGTTACAAAGACATTCATTAAATTGAGTTTGAAAGAAAACAGCTCTTCAAAAGTATCTTCATTCAAAATTACTAATCTGTTTTTGTTGAATAATTTTCTTCTAAAACTCTTTTTTTTCTTTGACATAAACTCTTTTAATTAGAGCAAATATAGCAATTTATCGTATTGCTAAAGCTTGGGATTATTTTATGAATGGGCCAAATTCAAGATTTTATAAAATATTTAACGTGGTCTGGCACAAATATTTTAAACTAAAAATACTTTTATTTCGTATATTTCTATATACCTTTGCGGTATAATTTAAGAAAAACAATTTGCTTCGGCATTAAATATAATAGTCATGGGAAGATTAGGTCTTACAGAAATCCTTGTTATCGTAGGTATTGTGATATTACTTTTTGGAGGTAAAAAAATTCCAGAATTAATGAAAGGTTTAGGAAGTGGAATTAAGGAATTTAAAAACGCTGCTAAAGACGATCAACCTGCTACTTCTAAAAAACAAGAGGAAGAAGAAATTAAATAAGAAATTCAAACTTATTAATATCCCAAATTACAATTTGTAGTTTGGGATTTTTTTTATATCTAAAAAATCTTACTTTTAGGCACCCTAAATTTTTTTAAGATATGAAAAACCTATTTTTCGTGATCGCCTTTCTGTTAGCTATAGAAGGTAACTCACAAACACAGCCTTTTCCCGCCAATAAGACCTACGGAAATGGGCTCATGGCTACCAACAAAAGTAGTCAGGATGCCCAAGCCAATTATGACACTTGGAAAAGCAATTTTGTTGAATCATGCTCTAACGGAAGATTTCGTGTAAAATTCGACAATTCATCCGAAACCGTTTCCGAAGGAATTGCATACGGTATGCTGCTATCTGTTTATAAAGCGGATAAAACTCTTTTTGATGGACTTTGGCTGTATTATAAAGACAATGTTAACGGCAATAAAGTAATGAACTGGAAAATCAGCGGATGTTCTGCAACCATTGGTTATAACGGAGCAACGGATGCCGAACTAGATGCAGCTTTCGCTCTTATTGTTGCCGACTATCAATGGGGAAGTACAGGAACCATCAACTATAAAAGTGATGCAACTGCTTTAATTTCTGCTATTAAAAATTATGAAGTTGAAGCCAATACTTATGTTTTAAAACCTGGCGATCAATTTGGTGGAAGTTCCATCACAAATCCTTCTTACTACTCCCCTGCTTATTACCGTGCTTTTGGCGCTTTTACAAATGATGCTGCTTTTTGGAATCAAGTTGCGGCAAAAGCCTATACAGTTATCAACAACAATTTGACACAAAACAATGCTGTTGGCGGACTAGTATCGGATTGGTGTGAAGCTTCTGGAGCGTATTCTTCTCAAGCTGGAGGTTATGCCAATGCAGGAAAATTGTACACTTACGACGCAGCCAGAACACCTTGGCGAATTGCTGTAGATTATATTTGGTACGGAACTGCCGAAGCCAAAACGTATGCTAAAAAATCATCCGATTTTGTTCGTGTTAATCTTGGTGGAACTGCGAATATTAAAGACGGTTACAACCAAAATGGAACTGTAAGCGGACAATGGCACAACGCTACGTTTGTTGGTGCATTTGCATGCGCTGCTATGGCTGGTGAAAATCAAGCGCATTTAGATGCTTCTTACACCGATTTAAAAAACCTCAACGAGCCGAACAGCTATTTTAATCATACCCTAAAAACATTATACTCATTTTTATTAACTGGTAATTTTTATCTGCCTCCAACTGCTAATTTGTCCAATGAAAATTTTGATATTGAAAAATCTACTGTTACGCTTTTCCCAAATCCGAGCGCTGATCGAATCACAATTAGTGCGCCTCAGCAATCGACTATTTCAGTAATTTCTCCTTCCGGAAGTGTTATTCATCAACAAAAAACAATTTCAGAAAACACCGAAATCAATCTTACCAATCAAGCCTCTGGCGTTTACTTCGTAAAAATTTCCAATGATGATTTTAAAAGTGTCACTAAAAAAGTGATTTTGAAATAATCTTAAACATAGAAACTCCCAAATTAAAATATATAATTTGGGAGTTTTTTTATACTGTTTTCTTAAAAAACATCTTGGAAGAAAATTATTATATATTTGATTAAAAATTATTCTATGAAAAAAACTTTACTCTTTTTTATTCTTTTTTTACAATTATTTACAGCACATTCCCAAAACACAACAGAAATAACACATAGTTTTGGATCTTTTCCTGGTTTTAATGAAGACATTATTTGCATAAAAGAACAGCCTAATGGAAAAATATTAGTGGGAGGTCGTTTTACTAGCTATCAAGGCGCTATTCAAAACAGATTGATTCGTTTAAATGCCGATGGAAGCAAAGACACTTCATTTGACATCGGAACTGGTTTTAATTTTGATGTAGAAGCAATCGTATTACAACCCGATGGGAAAATAGTAGTAGGTGGCTCTTTTGATAAATTTCAAGATACTACCGAAAAATCTGTAATTCGTTTAAATCCTGATGGAAGCAAAGATCAATCATTTGTAATTGGTTATGGAGGTAATACAGTATATGCTTTGGCATTGCAATCTGATGGTAAAATCCTAGTAGGAGGTGGATTTCAAAGCTTTGGTGGTATGAGCTCAAAAAGTTTGGTTCGATTAAATTCAAATGGAAGTACAGATCCTAACTTTAAACCAAAAATTAGTGATTACAGATATGTAAAATCTTTAATCGTACAACCTGATGGTAAAATACTCGTAGAAGGAAATTTTAGCATTCCTCAAAATGAAATAGTTCGTTTAAATACTGATGGAAGCCACGATACTTCATTTGACATAGGAACAGATGGTTTTAAAGATAATAATGTTCAATCAATGGCGCTACAATCTGATGGTAAGATAATAGTAGCTGGAACATTTAGCAGTTACAAAGGAATCACTGAAAATGGTTTAATCCGTTTAAATAGTGATGGAAGTAAGGATATTTCTTTTGAAGTAAAAAGTGGTTTTAATAAAATATCACTTAATAATCCAAATCACATTCATTATGGGATTAGAAATGTAGTAATACAACCTGACGAAAAAATATTAGTCATGGGTAATTTTATAAGTTATCAAGGAATTAATTCAAATGGTTTAGTTCGTATTAATAAAGATGGGTCTAGGGATAATTCTTTTAACATTGATACTCAATTTATTAATGACCCAACTAAATCTAAAACTATAACGTTGCAATCTGACGGAAAATTATTAGTAGGATGGGATATTACAAATAATCAAAATAGTACTCAAAAACATTTAACACGTTTAAATACAGATGGTACTAAAGATTCTTCTTTAAGCATTGGTACTGGATTCAATTTTCCTGTTACTTCAATAGTGAAGCAAAACGATGGTAAAATAATTGTAGCTGGTGATTTTACTAACTATAAAGAAGTTTCTCAAAATAATCTGATTCGTTTAAATTCTGATAAAAGTATAGATTATTCCTTTTCAATTGGATCTGGATTCAATGGTTCTGTAAATTCTATAGCAATACAAAACGATGGTAAAATAATAGTTGCTGGTAAGTTTACTAAATATCAAGAATCTAATCAAAACTACTTAATTCGTTTAAATTCTGATGGAACTAAAGATTCTTCTTTTAACATAGGTACAGGATTCGACAAAGCAGTTAATTTCGTAACTCTACAAACAGATGGTAAAATATTAGTAGGAGGAAATTTTGGAAAATATCAAAATATTTCTCAGAATCATTTGATACGATTAAACACAGATGGAACTAAAGATACATCTTTTAATATAGGAAGTGGGTTTTACAATCCTATGGCCGATGCTGTAAATGTTATCAAAACAATAGTAATACAATCTGATGGTAAAATACTAGTAGGAGGAAATTTTGACATGTTCAAAGGTTCATATCAAGATAATTTAATCCGACTAAATGCAGATGGAACTAAAGATACTGGATTTAATATAGGGACAGGATTTAGCAGTTCTATTTATTCTTTAACTTTACAACCTGATCAAAAAATCCTTGTTGGAGGTGCCTTTGAAGTTTATCAAGGAAGTAATGCAAATCACTTCATTCGATTAAACACAGATGGAAACAAGGATAATTCTTTTGATTCTGGTATTACATTTCAAGATTGTATAGTGTATTCAACAGTATTGCAAAATGATGGTAAAATAATTGTTGGCAGTTACGCTAGTAACCAACAAAAATATATTGAAAATAATCTAGTTCGATTAAACACAGATGGAAGCAGAGATACTAGTTTTGGCAATGGAATAACATTTTTTAATAATAATAAAACCAATGCAACTGTCTATTCCATATTGTTACAACAAAACAATCAATTACTTATTGGAGGAGACTTTACAGCATATCAAGGAAATAATTTATCTGCTTTTTTAATTGGCATACCAGAAAATGCTCCTAATTTATCAAATGAAGATTTCATCAAAGAAAACAAATCATTTTCTGTATGGCCAAATCCTGTAAAAAATACATTAAACATCAACTCATTACAAGATTCTAATTATTCCATAAAAATTTATGACTTGTTGGGAAGATTGATTTACACTAAGGAAAATGTAAATACTTCCATAGACGTAAGCTCTTTTACATCAGGTTTATATTTAATTAAAATAAAAGCCGGAAGCGGAGAAACCTCTCAAAAATTTATAAAAATTTAATTCTCCAAATTCATAAAATAGAAACTCCCAAATTACAAATTGTAATTTGGGAGTTTTTTTATAATTCCAGTTTTGGAATTTGGATTTTTTAGTATTGGAATTTTATTAAAGTATCATCGTCAACTGTATTCTCTTTCTATCCTCATCAACTTCAGTAACTTTCACATCAACATGCTGATGCAATTTTACCACCTCATTTACATCGCTTACAAACCCAGCTTTTAACTGCGAAATATGAACCAAACCGCTTTCTTTGATTCCAATGTCAACAAAGCAGCCGAAGTTGGTGATGTTATTCACAATTCCTGGTAATATCATTCCCGTTTTCAAATCTTTGATTGATTTTACATTCGCATCAAATTCAAAAACCTTAGCCGACTTTCTTGGGTCTAACCCAGGCTTTTCAAGCTCTTTTATGATATCTTTCAGCGTCAATAATCCAATTTCAGGTGTTACATACTTTTCGGGCTTAATAAGCGCTGTTTTTTCTTTGTTTGCAATTAATTCATTTAAAGAAATATTCAAATCTTTCGCCATCTTTTCCACAACTGGATAAGCTTCTGGATGCACGGCCGAATTATCCAGCGGATTCTTAGCATTAGTAATTCTAATAAATGCTGCGCCCTGCTGATACGCTTTGTCTCCTAAACGAGGCACTTTTTTCAACTGTTTTCTGTCTTCAAAAGGGCCGTTTTCAGAACGATATTGTACAATGTTTTCTGCTAGCTTCTCTCCTATTCCACTCACATAACTCAGCAAATGTTTACTTGCAGTGTTGATATTGATTCCAACCGAGTTTACACAACGAATTACGGTGCTGTCCAATTCTTCTTTAAGTTTCGTTTGGTCAACATCATGTTGGTACTGTCCTACTCCAATCGCTTTTGGGTCAATTTTTACCAATTCGGCCAAAGGATCTGAAAGTCGTCGCCCAATAGAAACTGAACCACGAACCGTTACATCGTAATTTGGAAATTCTTCTCTTGCAATTTTTGAAGCTGAATAAACTGAAGCTCCTGCTTCAGAAACTACAAAAACTTGAATTGGTTTATCGAAAGCGATTTTTTTGATGAAAAATTCTGTTTCACGAGAAGCTGTTCCGTTTCCAATAGAAATGGCATCGATTTGATACGCATTTACCATCGAACGGATTTTCTTGATCGCCATTGATTCCTCATTTTGAGGCGCGTGCGGATAAATAGTTTCGTTGTATAATAAATCGCCTTTTTCGTCCAGACAAACTACTTTACAACCGCTTCTAAATCCTGGATCAATTGCTAAAATTCGTTTTTCTCCCAATGGCGGAGCCAATAACAACTGTCCTAAATTGTTAGCAAAAACCTGAATGGAATTAGCATCTGCTTTTGCTTTTGCTTCTTGTAAAGTCTCGTTTCCAATTGCCGGATTCAACAAACGTTTATAACTATCTTCAATTGCTAATTGCAAATGAGCTGTCGTATTGTTTTGTTTTTTTATGATAATTTCGTCAATAACATCGTAGGCATCATCAATATCAACATCAATTTTCATTTTGATAAATCCTTCATTTTCTGCGCGAAGCATTGCCAATAAACGGTGTGCTGGCGCTTTTGTCAAAGGCTCTTCCCAATCAAAATACTGATTGAATTTCTGTGCTCCTTCTTCTTCCGCTTTCTTTTTAACCACTTTTGTAGTAATGGTCGCTTTTCGCTGATATAATCTACGAAGCTGTTTACGAACATAGATGTTTTCGTTAATCCATTCTGCCACAATATCTCTTGCACCTTGAATTGCGGCTTCTTCGTTAATAACATTTTCATTAATGTACTGCGTCGAAATAAAATCGATATCAGCATCACTTTCAGATATAATCAATTTTGCTAATGGTTCTAAACCAAATTCGCGCGCCACATCTGCCTTTGTTTTTTTCTTCTTTTTATATGGAAGATAGAAATCTTCAATCTCTTGCAAATCAAAGCTGTCCTCTATTTTTTTCTTCAAATCTGGTGTAAGTGCTTTTTGTTCTTCAATAGATTTTAAAACGGCTTCTTTACGCTTTATAAGTGTATCGTAATCTTTTTGAAGTTTTGCAATCTGCTCAATTACAGTTTCATCAAGATTTCCCGTTGCATCTTTTCGGTAACGTGAAATAAACGGAATTGTACAATCTTCTTCTAATAATTTTACTGTATTTTGAATACTTACAGCAGGTGCCTGAACAGATTTGGCAATGAATTGAATATTAGTCATACATTTAATGAAATAAATTCTTAATTTTAAAATGATATACTTTACTTGTTAAAAACCAAAGTACATAGATCAATAATTTTGCTAAAATAATATCTTTGTTTTTAATTTCCAGCCCATGAAAGTTTTATTACTCTATTTTTTATTTGTAAATAGCCTAACATTTCTCCTTACGGGTTATGATAAATTTCAAGCTAGGAGACACAACCAAAGAATACCAGAAAGCGTATTATTCATTCTCGCTTTCATTGGTGGTTCAATTGGTTTATTAGTGGGTATGTTTTTCTTCAGACATAAAATAAGTAAAACTACATTTATTATGAAATTCTTATATATTATTATAGTACAAACAGTGGTGATTTATTTGAAATTAACTCATAATATATAGATATTAACAATGTTAATAAGTAGAGTTTTATTATATTAATTCATTAATATTCAAATACTTAAAATAAAAAACCGGATGAATTTAAAAATCCGCCCGGTGTGTTTATCTCTTATTGGTGCGAAGCACCCGATTTTTTTGGCATTTATTACGAACAAGCAATCTTATTCACTCTATTTTGATGTCTTCCGCCTTCAAAAGCAGTTTCTAAGAAGGTTTCAACAATTTCAACTGCCTGATGAATAGAAGTAAAGCGCGCCGGAATACTCACAATATTAGCATCGTTGTGTAAACGCGTTAAATAAGCTATTTCTTTAGTCCAGCATAAGCCAGCTCTCACTTTCGGGTGTTTATTAACAGTCATTGCAATTCCATTACCGCTTCCGCAGATTACGATACCAAAATCAGCTTTTCCTTCAGATACATCATTGGCAACCGGATGTCCAAAATCAGGATAATCTACAGAAGCATCTGTATCTGTACCGTAATTCGTTACTTCATAACCTTTTGCTTCAAGCATAGCAACAATTGCTTTTTTATATTCTGGACCTGCGTGGTCGTTTCCTATCGAAATTTTCATTTTTCTATACTATTAAGTTGTGTTATGCAAATTTACTCAATTAATAAATGGTCGCCACGAATTACACTAATTTTCACAAATTTTTTTCTTTTTCAATACTATATAAACATTCCAATATAAATTCATGTACATTAGCATAATCCGAGGTAAAAATCTTTATTTTACAACTATCTTACTATCAAAACCTTATCAGTTATTAACAATTTTAATAACTCGATAAGTATCTCATAATCAATAAATAATAAACATATTTTTTGTTAAAATTTTGAGGTGTTGATAGCAGTTTGTAATTGCTTGATATTCAATTAACTTTAAGTTAACAGAAAATGTTAATAAGTTCGAAAAGAAAATTAGAACTTTTTTTTGGTTGTGTCAAAAAAAACCTTAATCCAAAACCGGAATTAAATATGCAAGAAAAGTTTCGGGAATTTTTGGAAAAGTTATCAATATCAAAAATACCATTTTCAACAACTATCAACATGTTAACTTATCTACAAAATCTATTCACTTTTGGTTGTCAACCGTTGTTAATTAAAATACAAAAAGTCTTATAAATAAGCAATTTAACTAAAAATAACTATGTTGATAACTCAGAATAAATAAGTAAAACGAGATTTCAATGACTTCAGAAAAAAATTTATTCGACATATTAACAAGCTATAATAACAACCAAATTTTTTTAAATTTTTAAAAATCTTTTTTGTTGTATTTAATATATGTTGAAAACTAAAAAAGTTGAAATTGAAAAAATTCTTTTTGAGTTTGAATTTTATTCTGATTTGAATTTGTTTTTCAAGTTTTGTTTCAGACGATTTTAAGTGGATTGTTGAGATTGTCCAGAATTTCTTGAACTTGCTCGAAATCGTTTGGATGAACTTTAAGTCTGATGCCTCCAAGAGCTGCCGAGTACATGGGAGCAACTGAAAGGGTCATTTCGTTTTCAAAAAAATAGGGTATTTCTTCTTGCTCTAGTAAGTGTTTGAGAACCACTGTTTCGTGCTGATAATTGAATACGGCGATCGTCTTAAAGCTTTCCATACGAGGTGTTTTTGTAAATGTACGAAAAGTTATATTTTTAATAATTCTATTTGTTAAAAAGTATTATCTGATTTCTTATTTGTAATTTTAAACCTTATAAGAAAAGATATATGAGTAAGAAAATTAGAAAGCCGATAAAAAAAGAGAAAGATTTCTCTGGGAAGATCCTTAAGATTTTATCGCAAAATGCCAATAAGCCATTTAATTACAAACAGATAGGAGCAAAGTTAGAACTTGACGATACAAAAAGCAGAAACCAGATTATAAAAGACTTAAAGATACTGGCTGCTCAAAAGAAAATTGTAGAAACAGAACCTGGAAAATATTTAGTTAAAGCAGTTAGTCAGGATTATTACGAAGGAACAATAGATATGACGAGCAGAAAAACGGCATATTTTATTTGCGACGAATTTGAAGAAGATGTTTTTATTCCGACTAATAATTTAAATCGTGCTTTAGACAAAGACAAAGTAAAGGTTTATGTTTATAACAGAAGAAAAGGAAAAAGACCTGAAGGAGAAGTAATTGAAGTCCTTGAAAGAGATAAAACAGAGTTTGTAGGTGTAATTGATATGCAGCCCAACTTTGCTTTTGTTTCTACTGCAAATCCTAAAATGTATACCGATATTTTTATTCCAAAAGATAAATTGGGAGAAGCAGAAAACGGTGATGTTGTTTTGGTTAAGATTGAAGATTGGCCAAAAAGAGCCGACAGTCCTTTTGGATCTGTGATTCGTGTACTAGGGAAACCTGGTGAACACAATACTGAAATTCATGCTATTTTGGCTGAATATGGTCTGCCTTCAGAGTTTCCAGTAGAAGTAGAGGTATTTGCACAAAAGCTGGATACTTCGATTCAGGAATCTGAGATTGCAAAACGTCGTGATATGCGCGATACGCTGACTTTTACGATCGATCCAAAAGATGCAAAAGATTTTGATGATGCGTTGTCTTTCAAAAAATTAGAAAATGGAAATTATGAGATTGGTGTTCATATTGCCGATGTTTCGTATTATCTTGAAGAAGGAACAATCCTGGATGATGAAGCGTATCAAAGAGCAACTTCGGTTTATTTGGTGGATAGAGTAGTGCCAATGCTTCCTGAAGTACTGTCTAATTTTGCATGTTCACTTCGTCCAAATGAAGAGAAATATACTTTCTCTGCAGTATTTGAAGTTTCGCCAACAGCTCAGGTTATTAACCAATGGTTTGGAAGAACAGTAATTTATTCCGATCAGCGTTTTGCTTATGAAGAAGCGCAATATATCATTGAAACAAAAGATAATACCATTCCAGTTGATGTTTCTATTACTGGAGAATCGTATGTGGTTTCAGATGAAATTACCGAAGCGACTTTAAAACTAGATGAATTAGCGAAGATTTTAAGAAAGAAAAGAATGCAGCAAGGTGCTATTTCTTTTGATAAAGTAGAAGTAAAATTCAATTTGGATGCAGAAGGGGAACCAGAAGGAGTGTATTTTAAAATATCAAAAGATGCCAATCATTTGATTGAAGAATTTATGCTTTTGGCTAACAGAAAAGTGGCGGAATACATTGGAAAACAAAAGAAAACCTTTGTGTATCGTATTCACGACGAACCAAATGAAGATAAATTAATTGCAATGCAGACTGTAATTGCTAAATTTGGTTATAAAATTGATTTCCGTAACAAAGGCGATATTTCTAAGTCTTTAAATGCATTGATGGAAGAAGTAAACGGTAAAAAAGAGCAAAACTTAATTGATACTCTTGCAATTAGAAGTATGAGTAAAGCCAAATATTCAACAGATAATATTGGTCATTATGGTTTAGCTTTTGATTATTACAGCCATTTTACATCGCCAATTCGTCGTTATCCAGACGTTATGGTACACCGTTTGTTACAATTTTATTTAGACGGAGGAGCTTCTGTAGACGAAGAAACTTATGAAACCAAATGTCTTCATTGTTCTAACATGGAAAGTTTAGCAACTAATGCTGAACGTGATAGTATCAAATACATGCAGGTTAAATACATGCAGGATCATCAAGACGAAGAATTCCTTGGTGTTATTTCTGGTGTTACCGAATGGGGAATTTATGTTGAAATCGTTTCTAATAAATGCGAAGGAATGGTAAGAATCAGAGAAATAAAAGATGATTATTATACTTTCGACGAAAAACAATATGCTTTGGTTGGAGCTACTTCAAACAGCATTTTACAATTAGGAGACGAAATTTATGTTAAAGTAAAAAATGCAGATTTGGTTAAAAAACAACTGGATTTTCATTTTTTGCGACGAGCAGAATAAAGTATTAATTAAAAAAATAAAAGTATGAAAAAGCTAATAATTGGAGCAGCAATTTTATTTGTACAAATGTCTTTTGGTCAGGTTACCAAAGAATTAGGTGATTTTGATACCGTAAAAGTTTATGATAAATTAACTGTAAAATTAGTTCAGTCTTCGGAGAATAAGGTTGTCGTAAAAGGAACAAGAGAAGCAGAATTAGAAGCTGTTAATAAGAACGGTATTTTAAAACTAAGAATGCCTTTTCCAAAATTGTTATCAGGAAATGATCTTGAAGTTACGTTGTATTATAAACATATTGAATTGATTGATGCCAATGAAGGTGCTGAAGTTATAAGTAAAGAAGCTATAAAAGCAACTTCATTTAAAGTAAGCGCACAGGAAGGAGCTAAAATTAATGTAGATTTGAATGTTGATAAGCTGAAAGTAAGTTCAGTTTCGGGTGGAGAAATTACTGCAACTGGTAAAGCAGATAACCTTGATGCGAGTTTAGGAGCAGGTGGTTATTTCCTTGGAAGTAAATTAGCCACTTCTCAGACGAAAGTAAGCGTTTCTGCGGGAGGAAAAGCAGATGTTAATGCTTCTACCCTTGTCGATGCAAAAGTAAGCGCAGGAGGCTCTATTTACATTTATGGAAAACCAAAGCAAATTAATCAGAAAACCGTTTTTGGAGGTAAAATCGAAGAAGTAAAATAACAAGTCGTATTTTGATGATAAATGATATTCTGGCTGGACTGCCATGGGGACTTTTTCTAAGCTTTATGGTAGGTCCGGTATTTTTTATACTATTAGAAACCAGTATTACTAAAGGATTCAGAGCAGCAATTGTTTTTGATTTTGGTGTAGTTTTAGGGGATATATTTTTTATAGCAATTGCTTATTTAGGAAGTTATAGATTGATTTCCAGTTTAAAAGACAAACCCGCACTTTTTATTTTTGGTGGCATTATAATGCTGGCTTATGGTATAATTTCTTTTGTAAAATTAAAAAAAGAAGAAAAAATAAATGATGAAGAAATCGACCGCGATATTATTAAAAGAAACTATGGAAGTTTATTTGTAAAAGGCTTTTTACTTAACGTTATTAACATTGGTGTTTTAGGTTTCTGGCTTGCAGTAATTATTTCTGTGGGACCAAAATTAGAAATGCAAAATTCCAGAATGTTTACTTTTTTTACGGCTGTAATCATAACTTATTTATTGGTTGACTGTCTTAAAATAGTATTAGCTAAACAGTTAAAATCTAAAATGACACCAACTAATATTCTAAAAATTAAAAAAGGAATTAGTATTGTTTTAATGGTTTTTGGAGTTGCGTTAATGGTTCAAGGATGGTTTCCAAAAGAAAAAGAAATGGTTAGAAACGCTTTCGAGAAAATTGAAAAGTAGTTGTTAATAACTCAAAAATATAAAATTAAACCTCTGAATTTCAGAGGTTTTTTTGTGTTTATAAAGTATTAATATAACTTAGAACTTTGTCAAAGTTATTTACACAAAGTTTGTCATTTCGACGAAGGAGAAATCTCCACTAGAAACTCGACAAAGATTGGCTATTTAGATTGTAGAGCTACTTGTGGAGATTTGCTTCGCCTGTTCGCTATCGCTCGAGTCTCCTTCGTCGAAATGACAAGATTGTGTGATTGTAACAAGTAAAACTGACAGGTTTATATTGAAGTTTAAATGATTGAATTTCAAAAATTAAACATAAAAAAAGCCAAATTACTTTGAAGGTTTTAAAGGCATCGTCAAGATTCGAACGTAAATGTTTATCTAATTTTTTCTAAAAATTAACCATAAAAAAACCTTCAAATTGCTTTGAAGGTTTTAGAGGCATCGTCCGGATTCGAACGTAAATCTTTATCTAATTTTTTCTAAAAATTAACCATAAAAAAAACCTTCAAATTGCTTTGAAGGTTTTAGAGGCATCGTCCGGATTCGAACCGGAGTAGGAGCTTTTGCAGAGCCCAGCCTAGCCGCTCGGCCACGACGCCATTACTTGAACGGTTGGCAAAAGTAACTAAAATCTTTAAATTTCAAAAGTTTCGAATGAACTATTTTAAAATTTTAGGAATTTAATTTTAAAGATTACTTCCTAATTTCCGTCATTTTTATAGTAACTGACTCAACATCACCACCAATAGGAGGATTTATTTTAGAAACCCAAACTGTTGTTTTTTCTACCGTTTCTATCTCTGCCAGCACTCGAATATTGATTCTTTTAGCCACATGTTCCAATAAATGCGAACGAATTGCCATTTCTTCCGTGACAATTTTGTTCAAATGTACGTAGTCAACAGTGTCTAAAAGATGATCTGTTTCTGCTGATTTCTGTAAATTGGTTTTAATTTTTAGATCTACTGTATAATCAGATCCAATTTTTCCTTCTTCAATTAAACATCCGTGGTAAGAAAAAGTACGGATATTTTTAAGTTTAATGACTCCCATTTCTAAATTTAGTTTCAGGTTTTAAGTTTCAAGTTTAGAGTAAGTTTCCAAAGAAAACCTTAAACCATAAACTATAAACTATAAACTTTTTTATCTTTGCTAAAATTACTATAAAATAATGGCATCAGAAGAGAAATCACTCAATTTTATTGAACAAATCATAGAGGAAGACGTAAAATCAGGTCTTTCAAATACTAAACTTCGCTTTCGTTTTCCACCAGAACCTAATGGTTATTTACACATTGGACACGCGAGTTCTATTGCGTTAAATTTTGGTTTAGGAATTGATTATCAATCTCCTGTGAATTTACGTTTTGATGATACAAACCCTGAAAAAGAAGAACAGGAATTTGTGGATGCTATTAAAAAAGATGTGGAATGGCTAGGTTACACTTGGGCTGAAGAATGTTATGCATCGGATTATTTCCAGCAATTATATGATTGGGCGGTTTTATTAATTAAAAAAGATAAAGCGTATGTTGACAGTCAATCTTCTGAAGATATGGCGATACAAAAAGGAACTCCAACAACTCCAGGAACTGATAGTCCATACAGAAATCGTTCTGTTGAAGAAAACTTAGATTTATTCGAAAGAATGAAAAATGGTGAATTTGAGGCTGGTACACATATTCTTCGTGCAAAAATTGACATGAAATCAACAAACATGTTAATGCGTGATCCAATTATGTACAGAATCTTGCATAAAGAACATCATAGAACTGGGGATGCTTGGAAAATCTATCCAATGTACGATTGGGCTCACGGACAAAGTGATTATTTAGAACAGATTTCTCACTCATTTTGTACACTTGAATTTCTGCCACATCGTGAATTATACGATTGGTTTTTAGATCAAATTTTTGACGATAATAAACTCCGTCCAAAGCAAAGAGAATTTGCTAGACGTAATTTATCACATACTGTTGTTAGTAAAAGAAAATTACAGCAACTAGTTAAAGAAAAGCATGTTAATGGTTGGGATGATCCAAGAATGTCAACAATTTCTGGATTAAGAAGACGTGGTTATACTGCCGCATCTCTACGTAATTTTGCTAATACAATTGGTATTGCAAAACGTGATAACTTGATCAATGTTTCGGTTTTAGAATTCTGCATTCGCGAAGATTTGAACAAAATTGCACCTCGTGTAATGGCTGTTTTAGATCCGGTAAAATTGGTAATTACAAATTATCCAGAAGGAAAAGAAGAGTGGTTGGAAGCTGAAAATAATCAAGAAGATGAAAATGCAGGATTCAGAAAAGTGCCTTTTTCTCGTGAATTATACATTGAAAGAGAAGACTTTTTAGAAGAAGCTCCGGCTAAATTTTTTCGTTTGACTTTAGGAAAAGAAGTTCGTCTTAAAAATGCTTATATCATTAAAGGTGAATCTGTTATAAAAGATGAAAACGGAAATATTACAGAAATTCATGTAACGTATGATACCGATTCTTTAAGCGGAAGCGGAACAGAAGCAAGCCAAAGAAAAGTATCTGGAACCTTACATTGGGTTTCAATTCAACATGCATTAGAAGCTGAAGTTCGTTTGTACGATCGTTTGTTTACAGATGAAGCTCCGGACAGTTATAAAGACAAAAATTTCTTAGATTTTGTGAACCCAAATTCATTAGAAATTGTAACTGGATATGTTGAACCAAGTTTAGCTACAGCTCAAAATGAAGATAAATTTCAGTTTCAACGTTTAGGTTATTTTACTGTTGATAAAGACTCAACTCCTTCAAAATTAGTATTTAACAAAACTGTTGGACTAAAAGATGCCTGGGAAGAAAAGGGTAAAAAAGAAGAAAACAGTATCAATAATTCTTTGAAAGATATCAACAAATATTTCAAAGTTGAGACTAAACCAGAAAGAATTGCAATTGAAAGTGCAATAGGGGAGAACATCAAAAATATCTCTAGTTTTTCACTTTTACAGAATTCATTAAAGAAGAATATCAACAATAATAAGGCTTCATTGCTGTTTTCTCAGTTTATTTTGAAATATTCAAACTGGAAATCTACAGATTTTGAAGAAGAAGATATTAAGAAATTATATTCAATGTCTTTAAAAAGTGAATCGACTTATGTAAGATCAAAAGCACTTTTAAATTTAAGAGATATTGAAAGTGGAAGTTTCAAAAATCAATTTGATGATGAAATTTTAAAACTATACTCAAATCCTCCAAAAAATGCTTCTGAAAGAGAAATTGAAATTCTTTCTGAAATGGTGAAGAAGTAATATCAGATAAATTTATTAAAAGCGCTTTTATAAGCGCTTTTTTTTATTATATAGATTAACTATTATAAAAATAAATTTTATAATTTTTATAAACCAAAAGTGACTTTAATAAGTTTAATTTAATCGAAAATAAAATTTTATTGGATAAGGAATTCATTTTTTTAATTTAAATCTATTAGAAAGCTTTATTTTAATTTTTTATTTTTTTTTGGTTCAATTTTTGTTTTAAATCCTTAATAATAAATTTTACTTATTTAAAATATTTTATTTTTAAATTTTATATATTATTTATAAAATCTATTAAATTTAGTATTTTTATTTATTTTATAGATTAAAAGTGACTTCTATATTTTAATTTTAAAGACGAATAAAAAATAGTTGAATAGAAAAGACCTTTTTTTATTTTCATTCATTATAACTCTTTATTTTAATTTTTGGATTTTTTGCTTCCAGCTTTCTTCTAAAAAAAACTTAAATTAAGGTTTTTTCTTATTTTTTAATTTTTTGACTTCAATTTTTATAATTATAAGTTTTTGTTATTATTATAATTTAAAATTTAGTTTATAGCTATTATTTATAAAAATTACTACAAAAGTTAGATCTATAGTTTTTTATTATTTTTTAGGTCCTTGATTTTAATTTTATATATATAAATTATTATTATTAATTTTTTTAAATTTTAGTTTTTAATTATTATTAATAAAATTGATTAAAATATGTAATTTAATAGTTTTTATAAATTAATTTTAGCCTTCATAAATTGATTTTAAGGCATTTTTAAAAGTTGGTTGATAGATAATTCATTTTTTGAATAATTGTTTATTTAGAGTCTTTATTTAGCTTTTAGCTGTTATTTTAGTCAGTTTAACGGCTTGTTAACACACAATTGTTTATAAAGTTGCTATTTTTAACTCAATACCAGAAATCAGAGATGATTTTATAAAAAATTAAAATTTGCCGTGACGGAAACTAAACTGGATTTTACTGTTTTTAAAAACTCGTAATTTTTATAGCAGTAGATTTTCAAAATTGTTTTCCTGAAAAGACAATTTTATGTTCTCATTTTTATTGTGATGTAATTTTGATAATATTTCGCGTAAAAGGTATTTTTCAAATTGTATCATAATGTACAAAATTCCATAATATTGAATTTGTGTGAAGCTTTAGTTTTAAAATTTCAAATCTGATCATTTTTAATTTAAATCTAATAATCATGAAAATTTTATATTTTACGCTAGCGATGTTATTTGCAAATGTTGCAATTTCTCAAACACATCAAATTACAAAACACAATGGGGAACAACTTGATGTTAATTTCATAAAAAATGAAAATGGTTTAATTTACTATTCATTGAACGGAAGTTCTGAAGAAGTAAAAATTAGCAAACATGCTGTTTCATCTATTACGAACAAACAAACAAAAACAACTCAAAAAGTTTCTGATAAAATAGTAGTAGATTCAAAAGACGATTTCAAAATGGTAACTGTTTTACCTCAGGAAAAAACAATTGGACTGAAACAAGCAGCTAGTTTTACAGGAGTCTCGACAAGGACAAAAGGTGAACCGCCAATTGCAAATCAAAAACAGACTGCTATGAGAATCAAATCTAAATCGGCTTCAAACGGATATCCCTTCGTAAGCATTGTTGAAAAAGGAGATGGAAAGTACGAAGCTATAGCTTATGTGTATTAATTAGATTGTTAATTTTTAGTAAATAACAATTAATCAAAGTTTTATCATTTTAAAAATGAGTATCTTTAATAATAATTTAAAAATTGTGAAATCATGTCTAAGAACTTAAATACGGCAGCAGCAATTTTAGCGGCTGCAGCTGCGGGAGCAGCAATCGGAATTTTATTTGCTCCAGATAAAGGATCAAAAACGAGAGCAAAAATCAAAGAAGGTATTGACGATGCAAAGCATAATATCAAAGATTCTTTTGAGGCCAGCTCGGAAGTTCTTCGTGAAAAATTTACAAGTGCTACTCAAAACCTTGATGGAACTTTGAATGATTTACTTTCAAATGTCAGCCATAAAACAGAAGAAGTAATTACTTTTTTAGAAACTAAATTGGCTGAATTGAAAGCACAGAACGCGAAACTTCAGAAATAATAATTTTTTAAAAGCACATAACTTGCTTATTTTTATAGTAAAGTTTTGTGCTTTTTTTTATTTAAAAATTTATAATTATGGCTTTTGAAGAGTTAAAAGAAAACACTGAAAAAATTCAGGACCAAACTAGAGTGTATATTGAAAGTCATTTGGCTTACTATAAACTTTGGGGATTTAAAGTGGCAATGAAATCTACAACCTTGATTTTCAAATTCACTTTGATCTTGTTGTGTTTCACTATGGTTTTAATTTTCGGATCTTTTGCCGCAGCGTACGCTTTTGGATCTTTATTTGAAAGTAATGCTTTAGGATTTTTAACAGTAGGAGGAATTTACCTTTTATTTACTATTTTACTTTTCTTTATAAAAGACAAAATGGTGGAAGGGCCAATTTTAGAGAAATTCTCAGAAATATTTTTTAATGACTAAGACTTATGGAAAAGAAAAAATACTCTTCTTATGCTGAAATCGACAGAGATTTAGAAATCTTAAAATTAGAAAAAGAGATCAATTATCAGAAATTGGTTTTGAGTTTTCAGAGAACTAAAGAAAGCATTACACCGCAAAATATAGTAAACGGATTTGTTTCATCTTACACCGATTATGTAAAAAAATCATATCCACAAATTTTACAATCAATTATTCCATTTATAATCAATTGGTTTATGAATAAAAAAAGAGGCAGTTAAGCCTCTTTTTTATTTTTAATTATTATTGAACATCTGGTTGAATGTCATCTTCATAACCAGATTGTCTTGGTGCTTGTTTTGGTTTTTCCACTTTTTTATTGTTTTTCTTCATCATTTCTCCAACTTGATTTGAAGCTGAGAATGATGCCACCATATTGTTTAACATATCACTTCCGGCTTGTGGAGAATTTGGAAGAAGAATTAAGTTTGAGTTTGTATCAGATCCAATAGATTGTAAAGTATCATAATGCTGTGTTACTACAATTAAAGCAGAAGCTTCTTGAGAGTTGATTCCAACTTGGTTCAAAACTTCAACACTTTCAACCAAACCTCTTGCAATTTCACGACGTTGATCTGCAATACCTTGTCCTTGTAAACGTTTACTTTCAGCTTCGGCTTTTGCTTTTGCTACGATTCTAATTCTTGAACTTTCTGCTTCAAATTCGGCCGCTGTTTTTTCTCTATCTGCAGCGTTGATTCTGTTCATTGCATTTTTTACCTGAATGTCCGGATCAATATCAGTAACCAAAGTATTGATGATATCGTATCCGTAAGTTGACATTGCTTCGTTCAATTCACGTTTTACTGCAACCGCAATATCATCTTTTCTTTCAAAAACATCATCCAGTTTTAGTTTTGGAACTTCGGCACGAACTACATCAAAAACGTAAGAAGTGATTTGATCATGAGGATATTCTAGTTTATAAAATGCTTCGTATACTTTATCCTGAATTACTTTAAATTGAACAGAAACTTTCATTTTAATAAAAACGTTATCTCTGGTTTTGGTTTCGATGATAACATCTAGCTGCTGAATTTTAAGATTTACTCTTCCGGCCAATCTATCAACCATCGGAATTTTAAGTTGTAATCCTGAATTTCTCACACTCTGAAATTTTCCAAATCGTTCGATAATAACAGACGATTGCTGTTTTACAGTAAAGAAAGACGACATGAAAATAAAGAATGCCAATACTAAAAAGATAATTAATGCTGTGCTCATGGTTATATAATTTATATTTATGATTTCGGTAAATTACGAAAATTCTTCTAAATTAAAATTATTAGACATTAAAAAAACGCTAAGAACATTTGGTCGATGTTTCTTAGCGTTTCTATTTTTGAATGAAATTTTTAATTATAAAGTTTCAATTGCTTTCTGGATTCTAGAAATAGTTTCTTCTTTTCCAATGATTTCAACAATGTCAAATAGATGAGGACCTTTCAAAGCTCCAACTAAACTTAAACGAAAAGGTTGCATTACTTTACCCATTCCGATTTCGTTTTTAGTTAACCAATCTTTTACGATTGTTTCAATATTTGCAGAAGTAAAATCTTCGATATTTTCTAAAACAGAAATCAGTTCCTGCATTAAAGTTGGAGTTTCTTCTTTCCAATTTTTACTTGCTTTCTCATCATAAGATGTTGGCGCTTGGAAAAAGAAATCTGTCAGATCCCAAAATTCTGAAACGAAGTTTGCTCTTTCTTTAATCAAAGAAACAATTCTTGTTAGATCATATTTAGAAACATCAATGCCTTTTTCTTCTAAAATAGGAGAGAAGGTTTTTGCTAAATCTGCGTCATTTTGTTTTACTAAATATTGGTGGTTGAACCATTTGTTTTTTTCTGGATCAAATTTTGCTCCAGCTTTATGAACTCGGTTTAAGTCAAATGCCTCAGCTAATTCTTCTAAAGAAAATAGTTCTTTGTCAGTTCCATCGTTCCATCCTAACAAAGCAAGAAAGTTTACAACCGCTTCTGGGAAAAATCCTTTTTCTCTATAACCAGATGAAACACCTTCTTCAGTTTTCCATTCTAAAGGAAATACTGGGAATCCCATTTTGTCTCCATCTCTTTTTGATAGTTTTCCATTTCCAACTGGTTTTAAAATCAAAGGTAAGTGTGCAAATTCCGGAGCTTCCCAACCAAATGCTTTGTATAGTAAAACGTGAAGTGGCATAGAAGGCAACCATTCTTCTCCACGAATTACATGTGAAGTTTCCATTAAATGATCATCAACAATATTGGCTAAATGGTACGTTGGCATTCCGTCACTTTTGAATAAAACTTTATCATCCAAAAGATTAGTTTCAAACTTTACATCTCCACGAATGATGTCTTTCAAATGTAATGTTTCATCAACTGGAGTTTTAAAACGGATTACATAATGTTCTCCATTCGCAATTCTTTTAGCAACTTCATCAGCAGAAATTACCAATGATGTATCTAGTTTTTCACGATTGTGGTGATTGTAAATAAATGTTTTTCCTTCAGCTTCGTGTTGTTTTCTATGTGCATCCAAAGCTTCCGGAGTATCAAAAGCATAATATGCCCAACCAGAATTGATCAACTGATCTGCATATTGTTGGTATAAATCTTTACGTTCGCTTTGTCTGTACGGACCAAATTTTTCATTTTTTCCAACTGTTTCTTCAGGAGCAATTCCTAACCATTCAAGAGCTTCCATAATGTAAGCTTCTGCACCTGGAACAAAACGAGTCTGATCTGTATCTTCAATTCTTAGATAAAAAACACCGTTATGTTTCTTTGCAAATAAATAATTAAATAGGGCAGTACGAACTCCGCCAATATGTAACGGTCCAGTCGGACTTGGTGCAAAACGCACACGAACTTGCTTTGACATTTGTTTAAAATTTTGTTGCAAAGATACAACTTTAGATAAATCCCAATTTTTAAAATTCCAAATTCCAATGGTAGTGATTACTTGGAATTTGGAATTTAATTTTTTGGAATTTGAATCTTTATAATTACTACTTTTATAGGTTATAATTAAAACAGATTTATTTTGAAAACATCATCTGCAATATATCAAAAGTTAGAGGCTTTCATTAAGAAATATTATACCAACGAACTGATAAAAGGCATATTGCTTTTTACCGGTTTTGGTTTATTATATTTTCTATTTACGCTTTTTGTAGAGTACTTTCTTTGGTTAAAACCTTTAGGAAGAACTTTTCTGTTTTGGTTATTTGTTGGAGTTGAAGTTTTTCTTTTAGTCCGTTTAATTCTTTTTCCATTATTTAAGTTATTCAAACTTCAAAAGGGAATTGATTATACTCAGGCTTCAAAAATTATTGGAAGTCATTTCACAGAAGTAAGTGATAAGCTGACTAACTTTTTGCAATTATCATCTGAAAATAATGCTGAAAGTTCTGAACTAGTTTTAGCTTCAATCGAACAAAAAGCAAATTCTTTACAGCCAATTCCTTTTGGAAATGCCATAAATTTTAAAGCGAATAAAAAATATTTGCCATTAGCTGTAGTTCCAATTTTGCTTTTTGCAGTGTTTTATATTTCTGGAAATAGCAATATAATTTCGCAGAGTTTGAATAGAGTAGTGCATTTCAATGCTGCATTTTTGCCACCAGCTCCTTTCAAATTTGTGGTTTTGAATTCTAATTTACAAGCAGAACAAAACAAAGATTTTGTGATTAAAATGGAATCTGTTGGAAACGTTGTTCCTGAAAATGTGATGATTCATATTGGTGACGAAAGTTATTTTATGGAATCTCCACAATCTGGAAAGTTTGAATTTAAAATTGAAAAACCTTCTAGCGATATTCAATTTTCTTTTGAAGGTAATTCAGTTGTTTCAGAGGAATACGAATTGAAAGTTATAACAGTTCCGTCGATAGCAAACTTCAAAATGGTTTTAAATTTTCCTTCTTATCTAAAGAAAAAATCAGAGACAATTCAGGGAACAGGAAACGCAATTGTATCTGAAGGAACAACTGTAACTTGGATAATGAATACGAAATCTACCCAAGAAGTGGTATGGAAAAGAGATAATGAAGTATTTAAGTTCAATAAAGCAGAAAATGAGTTTAAATTAGCTAAAAATATAGGTCAAAATACAGAATATCAAATACTTACGTCTAATGATAAGGTTAAAAACTACGAAAAACTGGATTATCAGCTGTCTGTGATCAAAGATCAGTTTCCAACGATCAATGTTGGTCCTGCACCAGACAGTTTGAAGCTAGATAAGAACTATATATTAGGAAGATTGGGTGACGACTACGGACTTTCGAAGTTACAAATTGTATATTACGAACGTAACAAACCACAGTCTGCTAAACGTGGAAACATTCCGGTGAAGTCTGGAGTATTTGATCAGTTTGTTTTTAATTTCCCAAGTAACCTTCCGGTAGAAGAAGGAGTTTCATACGAATACTATTTTGAAGTTTTTGATAATGATGCTCCACACGGATTTAAGTCTACAAAGTCTTCTACATTTTCAGATCGTGTAGCAACCACAGATGAAATTCAAGATCAGGAATTGCAACAGCAAAATCAAAATATTAATAGTTTATCTAAATCTTTGAAGAACCAAACGAAGCAGATTTCAGAAATGGATAAGCTTCAGAATACAGGAAAAGAAAAAGATAATTTAGAGTTTAAAGACCAGCAGAAGATCAATGATTTTATCAAACGTCAGAAACAACAAGATGAAATGATGAAACAATTTTCTGAAAAAATGAATCAGAATCTAGACAAATTCAAAGATGATAAGAAGGATAAAACTGCTGATGATTTACAAAAGCGTTTAGATAATGCACAGAAAGATTTAGAAAAGAATCAGAAATTATTAGACGAATTAAAGAACTTAAATGATAAATTAAACAGTGAGGAACTGTTTGATAAGATGGAAAAGTTCAAACAAATTAGTAAAAACCAATCTCGTAATTTAGAACAATTGGTCGAGCTAACCAAACGTTTTTATGTTTCAAAGAAAGCAGAACAGGTTGCAGAGAAACTAAATAAACTGTCAGAACAACAGGAACAGTTAGCAAATAAAGAGAAAGAAAATACTAAAGAAAAGCAGGATGAAATCAATAAATCTTTTGATAAGATTCAAGAAGATTTAAAAGATTTAAAAGAGGAAAATAAGACTTTAAAGAAACCTTTGGATATTCCATCTGATGCTTCAAAAGAGAAAGATGTAGACAATGATTTGAATAAAGCTTCTGAAGAATTGAGTAAAAAGAATACTTCTGGAGCTAAACCAAAACAGAAAAGTGCTGCAAAGAAAATGAAGTCTATGGCTCAGGAAATGCAGAGTGAAATGGAAGGTGGAGAACAAGAACAATTGGAGGAAGATGTAGCAATGCTTCGTCAGATTCTAGATAATCTTTTAGCTTATTCTTTGTCGCAAGAAGATGTGATGAAACAGTTCAAAGCAATGAAATTGGGTTCTTCTACATTCACAAAAAACATTAAGATTCAGCAGAATTTGAAACAGCAGTTTAGACATGTAGATGATAGTTTGTTTGCACTTTCATTACGTAACCCAAAGGTAGCAGAAGACGTAACTAAAGAAATAGGAAATGTTCAATACAACATGGACAAGGCAATTGAAACTTTAACTGATGTACAGATTCCAAGAGGAGTTTCACACCAACAATATGCGGTTTCATCTGCCAATAAGTTAGCCGATTTCTTAAGTGATTTATTGAATAATATGCAGATGTCTATGTCTAAACCGGGAGCGGGGAAACCTAAACCAGGTGACGGACAAGGAATGCAATTGCCAGATATTATTCAGAAACAAAAAGGACTTGCTGATAAGATGAAAGAAGGTATGAAACCTGGACAGCAATCTGGTGATAAACCTGGAGAAGGTAAAGATGGAAAGCCTGGACAAGGACAAAATGGACAAGGAAAAGATGGTCAGGGTAAAGAAGGACAAGGTAACAAAAGTGGAAATAAAGGTTCTTCGGGTAAAGATGGAAAGAATGGAAAAGGAGAGAAGAACGATAATGAAGGAGAAGATGGAGAAGGAGATGCAGAAGCAATAATGGAAATTTACAAAGAGCAAGTTAAGCTTCGTGAAGCACTACAAAAAGAGTTAGCAAAGAAAGGTTTAGACTCTCAAGGGAAATCTGTTATTGACCAAATGAAACAATCTGAGAAGCAGATTTTGAATAAAGGTTTTAAGAATGAGAACCTGCAACGTATATTAAATATTCAGCAAGAATTATGGAAATTGAATAACGCAGTTCAGCAACAAGGTCAAGATACACAAAGACAATCTGAAACTAATAAGGCTGAATTTACTAATCGTTCCAATGCTTTGCCAAGTTCACTATTGGAATATTTAAACAGTGTAGAGATATTAAACAGACAATCACTACCTTTGCGCTCGAATTTTAATCAAAAAGTTCAAGAATACTTTAATACAAAATGATAAATTTTAATTACGAAACAGATTTTACTTTAGGAGACGAGCAGGCTTTTAGTGACTGGCTTAGTGCTGTAATTGTTTCTGAAAACAAGAATGAAGGTGAAATCAATTATATATTTTGTGATGATGAGTATCTTCATAAAATCAATGTAGAATATTTAGATCACGACACTTTAACTGATATAATTAGTTTTGATTATTCAGTTGGTAACGAGTTAAATGGAGATATTTTTGTTTCTGTAGAACGCGTTGCAGATAATGCAAAAGACTTCAATGTTTCATTTGCTGAAGAACTTAAAAGAGTGCTATCTCATGGTATACTACATTACTGTGGATACAAAGATAAGTCAGACGAAGAAGCTCAATTAATGAGACAGAAGGAAGAAGAGAAAATGAAGATGTTTCACGTGGAACAGTAATTAAACATCTTTTTAATATATATGTTCCACGTGAAACATATCTGAAGAAAATAAAAGAATTTTACAACGTTCCACGTGGAACGTTAATGTAAAGAATTTGAATAAAAGATTAAATCGTTCCACGTGGAACGATTTTTTAAATTTGAATTTAAAAGAAAAAGAATAGATGTTTCACGTGGAACATGATTTTAAAATGTTTTTTGAAAGTTTAGAATAGAAGTTTAGAATAGAAGTTTAGAATAGAAGTTTAGAATAGAAGTTTAGAATGGAAGTTTAGAATGGAAGTTTAGAATGGAAGTTTAGAATGGAAGTTTAGAA
>NZ_WWEM01000036.1:0-13058 GCF_019308285.1 Flavobacterium quisquiliarum | reverse complement strand
GAAGTTCTGTTTGGAAGTTCTGTTTGGAAGTTCTGTTTGGAAGTTCTGTTTGGAAGTTCTGTTTGGAAGTTCTGTTTGAAGAAAATAAAAAGATGTTCCACGTGAAACGTTTTTATTTGTTTTCTGAATTTCAAGATATCAGTTTACAGATTTTAGTTTGAACTTGAAACCTGAAACCTGAAACAAAAATAAAAGTTCCACGTGGAACAAGAAAAATATAAATGTAATTCTAGAAACCGCATTAGCGGTTTTTGGAGAATAATAAAACAAAATGTTTTTAGAAGAATACGATGTTATTGTGGTTGGTGCTGGCCATGCTGGATCTGAAGCTGCGGCTGCGGCTGCAAATTTGGGATCGAAAACCTTATTGGTTACAATGAGTTTGCAAAACATAGCACAGATGTCTTGTAATCCTGCGATGGGTGGAATTGCAAAAGGACAGATCGTTCGTGAAATTGATGCACTTGGTGGATATTCAGGAATCGTTTCAGATAAAACTGCGATCCAGTTCAAAATGCTGAATAAATCAAAAGGACCAGCAATGTGGTCGCCAAGAGTTCAAAGTGACAGAATGCGTTTTGCCGAAGAATGGAGAATGATGTTGGAGGCAACTCCAAATCTTGATTTTTATCAAGAGATGGTAAAAGGGTTGATAATTGAAAATGGAAAAATAAAAGGAATTAGAACTTCACTTGGTGTAGAGATTCGTTCCAAATCTGTTGTTTTGACAAATGGTACTTTTTTGAATGGTTTAATTCATATCGGAGAAAAACAATTTGGTGGAGGAAGAGCAGGCGAAAGTGCTGCAACCGGAATTACTGAAGATTTGATCAAAGCAGGTTTTGAAGCAGGAAGAATGAAAACAGGAACACCACCTCGAGTAGATGGACGTTCTTTGGATTATTCTAAAATGAATGAAGAGAAGGGAGATGCAAAGCCAGCTAAATTTTCTTATTCAGATGTGACGACTCCATTAGTTCATCAGCGTTCCTGTCACATGACGTATACTTCTTTGGATGTTCACGACATTTTGAGAGAAGGTTTTGATCGTTCTCCAATGTTTAACGGAAGAATCAAAAGTTTAGGACCAAGATATTGTCCGTCGATTGAAGATAAGATTAATCGTTTTGCTGATAAAGAACGTCACCAATTATTTGTGGAGCCTGAAGGATGGAATACTTGTGAAGTTTATGTAAACGGATTTTCAACTTCACTTCCAGAAGATATTCAATTTAAAGCTTTGAGTTCTGTTGCTGGTTTTGAGAAAGTGAAATTCTTTAGACCTGGTTATGCTATCGAATATGATTTCTTTCCGCCAACGCAATTGAAACATACTTTGGAAACTAAACTGGTTGAAGGTTTATATTTCGCTGGACAGATTAACGGAACAACAGGATATGAAGAAGCAGCTTCTCAAGGTTTGATGGCCGGAATCAATGCGCATTTAAAAGTGCACGAAAAAGAGCCATTAATTTTAAAACGTGATGAAGCGTACATTGGAGTTCTAATTGATGACTTGATTACGAAAGGAACAGAAGAACCTTATCGTATGTTTACATCAAGAGCCGAGTATAGAACTTTGTTGCGACAAGATAATGCCGATTTCAGATTGACGCCAATGTCATACGAAATTGGTTTAGCTTCTGAAGATCGTCTACGAAGAATGGAAAAGAAATTAAATGAATCTGAAAAGATGGTTCAGTTCTTTAAAGAAACTAGTGTAACGATTGGAGAAACAAATCCGATTTTGGAAGCAAAAGAATCTGCACCAATTTCGCAGGGAGATAAAATGTTTAAGATTTTTTCTCGTCCGCAGATTGAACTAGAAGATATGTTGAAGTTTGAAAAAGTTTCTGCTTACATCGAGGAAAATAAATTGGATGAAGAAATTGTAGAACAAGCGGTAATTCAAGTAAAATATTCGGGTTATATCGAAAAGGAACGAAATAATGCAGATAAATTAAATCGTTTGGAAGAAGTAAAAATTCCAGACAATTTCGATTATAACAAAATCAAATCAATGTCGATTGAAGCAAAACAAAAATTAAGCAAGATTCGTCCTGTAACCATTTCTCAAGCTTCAAGAATAAGCGGAGTATCACCAAGTGATATTTCCGTGCTTTTAATTTATATGGGAAGATAGATTTGTAGTGATCAGTGTTCAGTTTTAAAGTGTTCAGTATAATTGTCAACTAAAAAACTGAACACTGATCACTACACAAATGTTCCACGTGAAACGTTTTAATAAAAAAAGATCAAAAAATGAAAGTTGTACATCAAAATAGTTTTTTAGAAAAGGAAAAAGAAACTTTGTGGCAACTTCGAAATAATGAATATCCAATTCAGTTTGGTCACGAAACCTTTCAGAAATTTGATGTTTATCTAAATTCGATTTCAGAAATGGATAATTATCTTTTACTTGATTCGGAGAATGAGATTCAAGGTTGGGCTTATACCTTCTTTCGCGATAGTGAAGTTTGGTTTGCAATAATGTTGAATTATGAATTTCAAGGAAAAGGATATGGCAGAATTTTATTAGAAGAAATAAAAAAGAATAATCAAAATTTGAATGGCTGGGTAATCGATCATGAAAATGATATGAAACGAAATAATAAAAAATACAAATCACCATTGGAATTTTATGTTCGAAATGGTTTTGCTGTTTTGGATGATATCAGATTAGAAAATGAAAAGATATCGGCTGTGAAGATTAATTGGAAAAATAACAAATAACAAAAACTAAAAATCCTAAAAATGATGAAATTTCGTTTTTAGGATTTGCTATAAATTAAACCCAAATATCTATAATTTTAAAAATGGACGTTTTAAACAAAAAACACTTTCTTACGGTAAAAGACCATTCTGTTTCAAAAGAAATTTTCGATTTGTATTATGATGAAGAATTAGATATGCTGATTACTTCGCCACAACCTGAACTTCAAAATTTAGGAAAGTATTACGAAAGTGAAGATTATATTTCGCATACAGACAACAAACGTTCCTTATTTGAAAAAGCTTATCACTTTGTGAAAAATATAGCACTTCAGAATAAATTGAATTTAATTAATAGCGAACAACCACAAAAAGGTAAATTACTGGATATTGGAGCTGGAACTGGAGATTTTCTATTAACAGCAAAAAACAACGGTTGGGATACCATTGGAGTTGAACCAAGTGAAAGAGCAAAAAATAGTGCCAAACAAAAAGGAATTTCTTTTGTTGAAGAAATTAGCTCTTTAGAAAATAATTCTTTGGATGTAATTACGATGTGGCATGTTTTGGAACATGTTCCAGATTTAGAACATCAGATTCAAGAATTGAAGCGTTTGTTAAAACCAACTGGAACATTAATTGTTGCGGTTCCAAATTACAAATCGTTTGATGCCAATCATTATAAAACTTTTTGGGCTGCTTATGATGTGCCAATTCATTTTTGGCATTTCTCTAAAAAATCAATTCAGTTGCTTTTTGAAAAAGTAGATATGAAATTGGAAAAAATACTTCCAATGAAGTTTGATTCGTTTTATGTTAGCCTTTTATCAGAAAAATATAAAACAGGAAAAATGAATTATATCAAAGCTTTTTTTGTTGGATTAAAATCAAATTGGAAAGCTAAAGCAACAAAAGAATATTCGTCACATATTTACGTTTTAAAAAATAAATAAAAATATCTAAAAGCTATTTTTTCCAAAAAGGATGAAATGGCTTTTGGTATTAGAAAAAGATCAAAAAACATCGATTTTATAATAATAGTGTTGATTTATAGTTATTTTTCTTTCTATAAATAAAAACAATATGATAAAATTTACGCATTTTTTAAAGTTTATGCTGATGCTATTGATTTTTTTATATTTTTGTCTTCAATCACTTAAAAAAATTAGAATTAAAAAAAATGAAAAAAGCATTAGTTATTATCGCACTTTCAGTTTTCGCAGTTTCTTGTAACAAAACAGCAGAGGTAAAGGAAGTAAAAACAGCTTACGTGGATACTTCGGTTTTGATGAAAGAGTACACTGAGGCAAAAGATCTAGAGGCAAAGTATAAAGCTCAAGCGGAAGAAAAAGGGAGACAATTACAAGCTGAAATTTCACGTTTTAAACAAGATGCTGCTAGCTTCCAAAGTCAGGCACAAGCAAATGGTCAAGCTTGGGCACAGCAAAGAGGTGCAGAATTACAAAAAAGAGAGCAGCAATTAGGATATGCTCAACAAGCATTGGCTCAACAATTACAGCAAGAAAGTGGAGTTGAAATGGATTCTCTTGTTAGTGGAGTTAAAAAATTCATCAAAGACTACGGAAAGAAAAATGGTTACTCTTACATCTACGGTACAGGAGATGCTGCAACTGTTTTATATGCTGAAGACAAATATGATATCACAAAAGAGATTATCAAAGAATTGAACGAAAAATACAAAGCTTCTCCTAAAGCAGATGCAAAACCAGCAACTGAAGCAAAAGAAGGCGAAGCAAAAAAATAAAAACTACCAAACTAACTAAATTACTAAAAACCTAAATCCACTAAGATTTAGGTTTTTTCTTTTTATAAAAATGCGGTAATTTTAGTTTTTAATACAAGCCCAATGCAAAACGTTTCAGAAGCGGCAGCTTATACTTTACAATTCATCAATCAGACGCAAAAATCTATTTTCCTCACGGGTAAAGCGGGAACAGGAAAAACTACACTTTTGCGCGAAATCATTGCAACCACTCACAAAAATACTGTGGTTGTTGCACCAACTGGAATTGCGGCTTTGAATGCAGGCGGAGTAACTATTCACTCTATGTTCCAGCTTCCGTTTTCTGCGTTTATTCCGTCTTATGAAGCAAGTGCACAATTTACCGATACGGTTAAGTTCGAAAACAAAGAATCACTTCGACGCCATTTCAAAATGAATAATGTCAAGCGAAATGTAATCAAAAACATGGAATTGCTGGTTATTGATGAAGTTAGTATGATGCGTGCTGATTTGCTGGATGCTGTCGATTTTATGATGCAGACTGTTCGAAGAAACACGCATCCTTTTGGAGGAGTCCAGGTTTTGTTTATTGGAGATTTACTGCAATTGCCTCCGGTTATTCGCGATGAAGAGTGGAGAACGCTGAAAAATTATTACCGTGGAAAGTTCTTTTTCCATTCCCATGTTCTTCAAACATATCCGCCGATTTATATTGAATTGTCAAAAATCTATCGTCAGACCGATGATGCTTTTATCTCGGTTTTGAACAATCTTCGAAATAATCAGATTACCCCAGAAGATATAGCCATTCTAAATCAGTATGTTAAGCCTGATTTTGACTTCAAGGAAAACAAAGGTTATATAACGCTTACAACGCATAATGCTAAAGCTGATTCTATTAATAATCAGTCAATCAACGATTTAGATGGAAAGGAATACATTTACACGCCCTTTGTAGTGGGAGATTTTCCAGAGAAGATTTTCCCAGTTGAAGAAGAACTGAAATTGAAGGTCGGAGCACAGATTATGTTCGTTAAGAATGACTTATCTTTTGAAAAGAGATATTTCAATGGAAAGATGGGTGTAATCAAATCGCTTTCGGATGAAGAAATTTTTGTTCACTTTCCAGAAGAGAACATGACACTGGAAGTAGAAAAGTACGAATGGAAGAATATCCGTTACAAAGTCAACGAACAAACCAAAGATATCGAGGAAGAGGTTTTAGGAACCTTTGCGCATTATCCAATCAAATTGGCGTGGGCAATTACAGTGCACAAAAGCCAAGGTTTGACTTTTGACAAAGCTGCGCTTGATGTGTCGCAAGTTTTTCTGCCCGGGCAGGCCTATGTAGCACTTTCGCGTTTGCGTTCCTTAAATGGGCTTATTTTGCTTTCTCCGATGCAGATGAATGGTATTTCGAACGATCAAGATGTGATGGATTACGCTTTGAACAGAGCGACGGAAGAAGTTTTGAAGAGTTCACTTCACTTTGAAACCAAAAATTTTATTCACAACTATTTGATAAACAGTTTTAATTGGGGAGAATTGGCGCAAGAATGGCGAAATCATCGTTTCAGTTATAACGAAAATGCTGCTGGATCAGAAAAATCGAAACACGCGGCCTGGGCGCATAAGCGAATGGAAATCATCGAGCAGCTTTTGGACCCTTCGCAGAAATTCATTGCACAGCTCAATAAAATTTTCATCAAAGAAACAGTTGATTTGTTTTTTGTGAAAGAAAGGGTAGAAGCTGCCTACGATTATTTTTTTAAACCGATGGACAAATTGGTTGATGATTTGATTTATAAAATAAATGAAATTCAGAAGTTTAAGAAAGTCAAGGAATTTTATGAAGAACTAAACTTTTTGGAAGATCTCCAAACAAAGGCCGTTTTGCGATTGATGAAAGCCAAATTACTGATTGAAGTTGTGGTTTCGGGCGAAGCAATCTCTAAAGAAAAACTATCATCGCCAGTTATTCGAAATTATAAAATCAACAAAGCGGAAAGAATCCGAGAAGAGCTGAAAACGGTAAATACAGACATTTTTAGGACAGAAGAACCTGTTGTTCGATACAAATCAGCTAAAGCAGATAAAAGTGAGCTTAAAACGGCTAAAAAAACGACCGTTGAAGAAACGTACGATTTGTGGATTGATAAAAATTCTATAGAAGATATTGCGAGAATGCGTAAATTGAATGTTCAAACCATCGAAGGACATTTGATCAGACTGATTCAAGCCAAAAAGATTGAAATTACAGATGTTTTGCCGTACGATAAAATTTTAGCGCTAAGAGAAGCGTTTCAGTTTTATCAAGAAGAATCGTTAAGCGGTTTGAAAGAAAAACATGGAGATGAGTTTACTTGGGACGAATTAAAAATGTTCAAAGCGAGCATTAATTAGTTTTATTTGAACGTCCCACGTGAAACATTGTTTGTGTTTCTTAAAATTCTATTTTATAAGGTATTAAATCAATTTTGACATGAAAACATATAAATTTTTTCTAACGTTTTTAATCTTTTGTTCGTCATTTGTAAATGCACAAGATTTGAAACCCGAATACCAGAAATTCATTTCGAAGTTTATTTTGGAAGTGAAAAACAATGATAAAGAAGCAGTTTCAAAACGTTTTAAGTTTCCGTTTAAACGGGAATACCCAATTCCTTTGGTAAAGGATAAGCAAGATTTTATAAAAAGATACAACCAGATTTTTGATAAAGTTTTGATTGAAAAAATAACAAAATCAGATCCTGCAAAAGATTGGTCAGAAGTAGGTTGGAGAGGAATTATGCTGAACAGAGGTGATTTGTGGATTGATATCGATGGAAAAATTAGCAGTATAAATCACCAATCTGATGAAGAACTGAAATTAAAAAAAGAATTGATTGCGGCGCAGAAAAAAGAAGTAAATGCTTCACTTTCAAATTTTAAAGAACCTGTTGCTATTTTGGAGACTTCAAAATTCAGAATTAGAATCGATGATCTTGGAAATGACAATTACAGATACGCTTCATGGTCAGTGAAACAGAAAATGACAGAAAAACCAGATTTGATAATCGAAAAAGGAGTTTTTCATGCCGATGGAACTGGAGGAAATCATTACTATGAATTTAAAAAGGGAAACTTCACATACAATTGCTACATCATTGTTTTAGGCCAATCCGATTCACCGCCTGCGATTCTAACGGTTCATCAATCTGGAAAAGAAATTTTGTCTGAGGATGCAAAAATTGTGAGACAGTAAAATCCAAACTTAAAAAACACTTTCTCTTGAATTGATAGAGAAAGTGTTTTTTATTTATGCCGCTTTTTCAGCAAAAACCAAGATGTAGCCATCCAGGTCTTTTACGTAAAACTCCTGCATTCCGTACCAGGTTTTTTTGAGCTTTGTAATTTCAAGTTTTTCATTTTTAAGGCTTTGATATAAATTTTGTATGCCTTCGACTTCCATGTAAAAAGATACCGTCGCTCCAATCTTCATTCCCACAGAAAAAGGAACATCTGTCTTAAAAGTGTCCGAGCGCTGAAGCATAATTTCGACAGCATCTTGCTGTAACATAGCGTAGACATATTCTTTATTGGAATGAATCTCATTGTCAACGCCGTCTTGACTTTCGGGAACCGCCATAATTAATTTAAAGCCAAAATGCTGCGTGTAGAATTCGACACTTTTTCTGATGTCTCTTACTTCAAAGTTGGGAGATAGTTTGCTTATTTTCATTTGAATGAAATTAGAAATTAAGCCTCAAAATTATTTTTCTTCCCGTGTTGATAATTGTAAAAATCGGTCGTTTTTATTTTTGTGAAGTTCCTTTGGTGTAGCTCCAGTGTATTTTTTGATTTCTTTTATGAAATGTGCCTGATCAAAGAAATCGTTTTGTGGTTTGAGATTTCCATTTGAGATTTCTTGATAAGTAGCATTGCAGCGAACAATTTTCAGAAATTCTTTAAGTGGAATTCCAAACTGTGAATTAAAATAGCGATTAATCTGCCGGCTACTCCAGAAAATTTGAGTAGAAATTTCTGAAACTGTTTTTAACTGATGTTGATACACAAATTCGAATAATTTAAGTTTTCGACTGTCAATTGCATTAAATCTGCTGATTTCGGAGTTCAGGTTTTCAGAAACGACGGTTGTAAATTTTTCGAATTCATCAAAGGTAAAAGAGTCTATATTCCAGAACGATAAAGGTAAATTTTGTGTGGTATCTAAAATAGATTTGATTTCTGTTTTAAAAAAATACTCGAGCGCTAGAAGTTTAAATCTGATGGCAAAAAAGGTAGTATTCTTGTGTATTTGGATATTTTTTGGCGTAGTCCATATTCCAGTCAGTTTTACTTTGGATAAGGCTTGGTTTTCAAATTCAACAATAAGATCAAAATAACCATCAGGCAGAATAGTGTGGTTTACTGCTGTTTCGGAAGTTTCATAATACCAGAAGGACTGCACAAAATTGCTTAAAATTCCTGTTGGCTTTATTTCTTTATAACTCATAGAATTTTTTCCTTTTAAGAATCTGATACGATTTCGTTCGTATTGATTTAACAATGAATGTTTTCCACGTGAAACGGAAGAAAATGAATTAGCAAAAGTATATTTTCTTTTTACAATTTATTTCAGATTTCTTATGAAGTTGATTTTTCTTCAATTGCTATCGTTACAGTTTAATAAACTCAAAAATATAATTTTAGTAGTATGTTTACAATCAGTGAAAAGCAAAAAAAAATCCTATTCTTCTGAATAGGATTTTCAATAGTTTTATAGATTTTCGACTAATATCCAAGCATCTGGATTTTCGCCTTTTTGTATTTCTCTTTTCGCTTGTTCAGCTTCTTGCATGGTAGCGTAGCTTCCGTATAGAACTGGAAATAATCCATGTTTGTTTTCTTTCAGCATTCTCGCTTTGAAACCATCTTTAATCAGTTGATTGTAAGCTTTTCTTGCATTGGCTTCGCTTCTAAAAGCACCAGCGATAATGTGATAAGGCATGGTTGGCTCAGCAGTTTCAACTTTAGCAGAATCTACAGAAAGAGTTACTGCTGGAAGCGGACTTTTGATAAAGAAAGTGGCCTCTTGTATTTTGTTCTGCACTTTTTTCTGAACTGATTTTTCAACCATAAGAGTTTGGTTGTCAATCTGATTTTGATATAAAGGATAACCAATGCTTCCCGTAATTCCAAGTCCAAGAACAATTATCGCTGCATATTTCAAGAATGGATTTGAAGATTTTACCTGTTCGTCATTTTCATATAACAAAACAGCATCTTTTTCTTTTGCAACGATTTTTTCGATTTTTTTCTCGAAAATCTCTTTTTTCACAATAGGAGAGACAAAAGGACTTAATCCAAAAGAATTTGCTTGATAATTGGTTTGATCGTTTGGTGTGAAAACGATATTACTTTCAGAGTTTAAACGCAGTTCTCCGATATTCTTCAAAAGAATTACGCCATTTTCTTCTAATGTTTTTTTCCAGCTTAAAACTTCAAAAGCAATTGCACTGACAGCAAAACCATAAGAGGTTTTTTCAGCTTGAGCGATATGATTTGCCAACAATCCGTCGTTATTTTTGATACGACTGTTGAAAGAAACGGTTTTTTTAGGAGGAAAAAACGAATTAGTGCTTGGATTAAGCTGCGCCGAATGACTTTCGGTTAAAAATGCACCAAATCCTGGAACCGTTACACACTGATAACGATACAATAACTGTGAGATGTATACTTCGATTTTCATAGTCACAAAGTTATGCATCGCTTATAGTTATCAAAATTTTATTCACAATTTTTATTAACAATTGAATTTTATTTTTAGAGAATTCATTTTCAAATATATAAGTCAGTGTTTATGCAATTTCGGAAATGATTTTAAAATTTAACTATTAAATTTATTAAGAATTTACTTTGTTTTACGGATATTTGCGCTTTTAAAATGATAAAATAAAAATTCTATTTTACATAATGTTATAAAAGATGAAGGATCAAGAGTTGTTTTATTTGCTTGCACTTCTAAAAGTGGATGGAGTAGGAGATATTATGGGAAAGAAGTTATTGCATTCTTTTGGTGATGCCGAATCTATTTTTAAGGCAAAAAATAACCAACTCGCAGCAGTTGATGGAATTGGAAGTGTTTTATTGAAAAACTTAAAGGATAGAAGCGTTTTTGATAAAGCTGAAAAAGAATTGTCTTTTATTAAAAATAATGCCATTCAAACTTCTTTTTTTCAAGACGAAAGTTATCCTGAAAGACTGAAGCATTGTCTTGACGGCCCCATTTTAATATTTACGGCTGGAAATTTAGACTTTAAAAAAAGGAAAATAATTAGCATTGTTGGTACCAGACAGATTACCTCTTACGGAACAGAATTCTGCAGAAAATTGATTGAAGATTTAGCTCCACTAGATCCTGTAATCGTAAGCGGATTTGCTTATGGCGTAGATATCATTGCACATCAAGCTGCTATAGATCATAATTTGCAGACCATTGGTGTTTTGGCTCATGGATTAAATCAGATCTATCCAAAATCACATAAAAAGTATATGGCAAAGATGGAGGAGAATGGTGGTTTCATAACAGAATTTTGGAGCGATTCAAATCCTGATAAAGAGAAGTTTGTACGCCGAAACCGTATAGTTGCTGGAATGAGTGAAGCGACGATTGTAATTGAATCTGCAGATAAGGGAGGTTCATTAATCACAGCGAACATGGCCAATGAATACAATCGTGATGTTTTTGCAGTGCCGGGTAGAGTAACAGATAAATATAGTCAAGGCTGTAATAATTTGATTAAAACTCAAAAAGCTAGCGTATTAACCAATGCCGCAGATTTGATTTATATGCTGAATTGGGATATTAAAGAAAAACAAAAGCCAATCCAGAAACTACTTTTTGTTGACTTGGAACCAGAAGAACAAAAAGTATATGATTTTCTCCAAGTTAACGGAAAGGAATTACTTGATATTATTGCCATTGAATGTGATTTTCCGATTTTCAAAATGTCCGGAATTCTCTTAAATATGGAATTAAAAGGCTTAATAAGACCACTTCCTGGAAAACTTTTCGAATCAATTTAACGCAGAAAATCCTATATGAAATTGTTGAATTAAAAAAAACGTTGATCAGTTTTGGAACCAATCAACGTTTGATTTTAAAATATATCAAGAGTTAGAAAATTATTTCGAAAACCCTAAAACTTCTCTAACTTTTACCAAAACACCATCGGCAATCACAGAAGCTTTTGCTGCTCCTTTTTTCAATAAGGCATCCACTTCTTCAAGATTGTTAATGTAGTAATTATATTTCTCTCTTTCCGTTTTGAATTTTTCTGTAATCAATTCGAATAGAGCTTGTTTTGCATGTCCGTAACCATAATTTCCACCAAGATAATTAGCTCTCATCTGAGCGATTTGCTCTTCATTTGCCAAAAGTGAATAGATTGCAAATGCGTTGCAGGTATCAGGATTTTTTGGATCTTCAAGTGGTGTTGAATCTGTTTCGATACTCATTACTTGTTTGCGTAAGGTCTTATCATCCAAGAAAATATTGATAATGTTATTGGCAGACTTACTCATTTTTCCTCCATTTGTTCCTGGAATCAACATGATGTTTTCCTGAATTTTTGCTTCAGGAAGAACAAATGTTTCTCCCATTTGGTGATTAAAACGAGAAGCCACATCACGTGTAATTTCTAAATGCTGTAACTGATCTTTTCCAACAGGAACAAATTCAGCATCATACAATAAAATATCTGCTGCCATTAACATTGGATAAGTGAAAAGTCCGGCGTTAACATCATCCAAACGATCGGCTTTATCTTTAAAAGAATGTGCCAAAGTCAATCTCTGAAAAGGAAAAAAACAGCTTAAATACCAAGTCAATTCAGTAGTCTGCACCACATCTGATTGTCTGTAAAACGTCACTTTATCTGGATTTAAACCACAAGCAAGCCATGCTGCCGCTGTACTGTAGGTGTTTTCTCTTAAAGTTTTTCCGTCTTTAATCTGAGTGATTGAATGTAAATCAGCAATAAACAAAAAAGATTCGTTGGTCGGATCATTTGATAATTCGATTGCTGGAATAATTGCTCCTAATAAATTTCCTAAATGCGGCGTTCCAGTACTTTGAACACCCGTAAGTATTTTTGCCATTCTCAATTTTTTCTGAATTGCAAATGTCGTGATGTTTTTTCTAACCGCAAAGTTGGATATGTTTTTCTTTGGAACGTGGTGTTTAAGCAAATTTTGTGAGCTTATTCTAACGCAAAGAGTGCAAAGGATTTTCGCAAAGTAAAGAAGTTGTTTCTCTTGAAGCAGATAGCCTTGCTAGAAGTTCACAAAGTTTTATCTTTAATGAAGAGGTCTTCAATGAAAACTTTTATGTTTAATACTCACTGTTTTTAAATATAGGAAAATATTTATAAATTTGATATTTTTTTTGTATGACAGAAAACGAAATTTCAAATATTGTAATCGGACTTGCCATTGAAATTCATAAAAAACTTGGGCCGGGTTTGTTAGAGCATGTCTATAAAGAATGTTTGTTTGCTTCGTCCTGAAATAGGTTGACAGGTTTCACAATATTAATTAAAACCAGTAAAGTTCTCTTTGC
>NZ_WWEM01000035.1 GCF_019308285.1 Flavobacterium quisquiliarum | reverse complement strand
TTTTTTGATATACAAAATTAGGTGTTTTCATTTTCAAGCTTAAATGCGGCCTTTTTTGATTATAGCATTCTATAGATTCTTTAATTAATTTATTTAATTCTACTGCTGATTTACATTTATAGATTAAAAATTCATGCTTTAAAATCCCATTGATTCTTTCTGCTAAAGCATTCTGATAGCAATCATATCCATCGGTCATTGATGGTTCAATATTGTTCTTTCTTAATTCATTCTGATAAATCTGGGAACAATACTGAAGCCCTCTGTCTGAATGATGTATAAGTGCAAGTTTGTTTTTTCTATTTTTAACTGCCATTTTCAGGGCTTTAACAACATTCTCTGCACTCATATCGTCACTTAAATGATAGCCGACAATTTTCCTGCTGAAAACGTCTGTAACTAATGAGAGATAATGGGTTCTTTCATATGATTTTACATAAGTTATATCACTTACAAAGACCTGTTCGGGCCTATGCACATTAATATCTTTTAGAAGATTAGGATATTTATGAAGCCAGTGTTTAGAAAAAGTTGTTTTAATATAACTCTTTGCAGGCTTTATAAGCAGCTGCTCTCTTTTTAAATACTTGAAAAATGCATCTCTACCGATTTTAATTCCATTTTCAGCAAAACAATGCTCCAATAAAAAATAAAGTTTTCTTGTGCCTAATCTAGGCATTATTCTTCTTTGTTTTTCAACCAGTTCCCTAACTTTGAGCAATTGTTCTTCGCGTATTAGTAAACGTGATTCATGCTGATAAATCGATTGTCGGCTTATCCCAAATAATCTACAGGCATAGGACATACTTATTCCTTTTTCCTGCCGGATGCTTCTGATGGTTTGGGAGAAAACTTTTTTCTGATTTGAGTTCCATATTGACTGTCAGAAATATCAATCATAGTATTAAGAACCATGTTTTTCAGTTTTTCATCTGCCAGTTCTTTTTCTAATCTTTTGATAATCTGTGCCGGAGTTTCTTTTGATTTTGACATAAAAAGAAGATTAGGTTTGCTCCAGTCTAAGTTACCAAATTTTCGTAACCAAACCAAAACAGTGCTTCTTCCCTGTATTCCGTATTTTTTTCTGCGCCTGCTTGTAAGTAAGTTCGCCTTTTTCTACCTGCGAAATAACGGCTAATTTAAAGCCTAAGTTGTAATCTCGCTGACTACGTCGCTCTTTTTTAAATTCTGGATTATTCATAAATAAGTCAATTTTATGTCAACTTATTTCAGGACGAGACAAATGCATAAAAAAAGCCTTCAAAATTTATGAAGGCTTTTTTTATGTGTTTTAGAATCACTATTCTTTGACAAATTTGAATGCTTTTTCTTTTCCGTCAGATCTTACATTTAAGATATACATTCCCGTTGAAAGACCAGATAAATCAATTTCGGCAGAAGTGCTGTTAATATTTTTAGACAAAACAGATTTTCCAGAAACAGAGAAAATTTGAATATGATCTATATTAGATTGGTTTTTAATACTCAAAATATGTTTTACAGGATTAGGATAAAACTTGAAATTGGCCAATTGGAAATCTGGAGTAGAAAGAGAGCCGTTTACTTTTGCAGTAACAGCAAGACGTTCTTTACTTTCGATTCCATTAATAGTCTGCGATGCATAATAAGTAACTCCATCAACTAAAACAGTAGACAACGGTAAAGGTGTTTCAGCCGATTTACTTGTTTTTCCAGTTGGAGAACTTCCAGGAGTACTGTACCATTTTATATTTTGTCCTTCAATAACAAGGTCGCCTAAAGTTTGCCCTTGCTTGAATTCTATATTTACGATAGTTTTTCCATCTGCAGAAGGAGCTGGAACTTCAATTACAAAAGCTAGCATTATAAAACATCCATTTACATCTTGAATAACTGCAGTGTAATCTCCAGGAGCCAAATTTGTGTAGACATTTTGACTTGAAAATATATTTAAATTAGGAGAGACAGCATATTTTAACTCACCACTTCCTCCAGTTGCATTAATAATAGCCGTTTGATTTTCTATTGTAACAGTAGCAGTTAATGGAATAGGTGTTTCTAGGTTAATAACAGTAGTTTCAGTACAGCCATTATTGTCTTTTGCAGTTATTGTATAGACACCTGGAAGAAGATTTTCGAAGATATTAGCGTCACTAAATGGGGCGCCATTTATAGAATAAGAGATAGGGTGTTTCCCTCCTATAGCATTAGCAAATATTGCTCCATTTTGCTGACAAGTAACAGGAGAAACGATTGCAACATTAAGATGTAAAGGATCTGAAGGCTCTACTGCTAAAACAGTACTATATTCCGCATTTTCAGCATCGCGAACTTTTATGATGTAATTGCCAGCTTGATAAACGATAAAAGTGTTGCTCGCAGTATATGTTATACCATTGTCAATTGAGTATTGGTAACCACCAGATCCTCCACTAGCCAAAATTGTTATAGTTGCCATTGGATTCATACAATCCGGCTGGATTACATCAACAACAGCTGTAAGTTGTGGTGTAACAGATGGTGCTAAAATAGCTACTTCTATGGTTTGTGAAAGACATCCTTTAGCATCTTTAACAACTATGCTGTAAAATCCTGGTGCTAAATTGGTAAAAGTATTAGATGCTTGAGCGGGAAACACTGCTGCATTATTACTATTTGTAATTGAATAAGAGTATGGCAATGTTCCGCCTGTCGCATTCATGGTTATACTTCCATCATTGCTATCTGGAGTTGTTGTATTAGTGTAGGCTACAAGCGTACTTGTAAGTGGAGAGTTTGGAGTAATTAGCACAGATTGACTAACGATGCAGCCATTAGCATCTTTCGCAAATAAAGTATAATATCCTGCCGATAACTCAGCTGTATTTACATTAGAATAGATGCTTCCTTGGTTAAAAGAATAACTGTAAGGTTCTTTACCTCCGCTCACATTAATCGTAGCAAAACTTTTGCCCCCACAAATTTCGGCTTCGTTAACAGTTACAGTTGCTGTCAATAAAACAGGTGAATCAATAGTTAATGTCTTGGTAAATATACATCCATTAGCATCTCTAACATATATAGTATGCTCACCCGGCGCTGCACCAAAAAAGGTATTACTCTCTTTATAACTCGTTGATTGATTAACTGCGTATTGATAGGGCATTTTACCGCCACTAGCTGTAATAGTAATAATAGAATCGTAATTTATGGAGCAATTTTCAATTTTTGTATAATTGGCAGTTGCAATTAGCGGTTCATACGATTTTATAACAACGGGAATATTTACGATAGCGTTTTGACTGTCTTTCACATTTACCACATAATTACCAGAGGCTAAATTTGGAAAGATATTTGAAACACTGTATGGTTCATCATTTATAGAATACAAATAAGAGCCCGATCCACCTGTTGCATTTACCAGTATCATAGCGCCCGAAGGATTATCGCATGTACCATCAATTGTCGTGATAGAGGCATTCAAAGGAGCTGTTGGAGCAGGTATGGTAATTTGAGTCATAAAAGTACATCCTTTTTTATCTCTCACTTCTACCATATAAGTACCAGCATCTAAGTTTGGGAATCTGTTTGAAAGCTGAAAAGGTCTTATGACTATTCCAGATATGTCACGTAAAAGATAAGAATATTCAGGTGTTCCTCCCGTTGCAGTAACTGTTATTTCGGCATCGTTGTTGCCAAGAGCGCTGACGTTAGTAGCGGTGACATAAGAGTGTAAAATTGCGGGACTTACTATTTCTACTTGAAATGGAAATGTACATCCTGAAGCATCTTTTACCATCATATTATATTGACCTGCCGCCAAATTCGAGAATATATTAAAAGATTGATAATTAGTTCCTCCATCTTTAGAATAGGAGTAATTTGCTACTCCTCCAATAGGAGTAACTTCTATTCTACCATCAGGAAAACCATTACAACTATTATCTATTTTCAAACTTGTTGCGGTAAGTGGAGCTACAGGAGTTACAACTTTTTCGATAGTAGCTGTACAGTCATAATTATCTTTAACATGTATAGTATAGGTGCCAGGACTTACATTATCAAAAAAACTTTCTGATTGATAATTAATTCCATCTAAAGAATATTTATAAGAAACTCCGCCTCCTACAGCACCAACGCTTAATCTTTGGTTTCCACAGGTTGGATTTGTAACAGTGGCAGCATATATAGATAAGGGACGATTCAGAATTATAAGAAAAGAGTATCTAATTTTCAATTCATTATTAACATATAAATTAGCGTAAATTGATAGTTGCCATTCATTGAAAACAAAATTCTTTGGATCTGAAACTGCGTATATATCATTTGTTGCATGTGTGTCCTTCGTATAATACTTAATGGTGATTTTGTCGCCAGGATTTAAAATTCGGTCTTTAGTCAGCTCATCATAACGACTAGTCAAATCAAAAACATTATCACCAGCGCAATGTATGATACTGCTGATTTGAGCAAAAATGAAGGTAGGTAATAAAAAAAGAAAACAAAGTAGAGTTTTTTTCATAGTATTAGATTTGTTAATGGCCTAACAAATATAATACAATAAACATTGTTAAAATTGAGGTTTCCCGTAAAGACGTAAAAGAAATGAATCTAAATTGAAATGTTTATTTTAAATACAAATAATGGTTAAAATAGTCAATAATCGCTTTTCCTTCCAATAAAACATCAGCACCAATAATACCATGAACAGGTTTTGCTTCGTACGATTCTAAAGCTTCATTCACATGCGAAAGATCAAAAATCACAATGCTGAAATCCTTGTTTTTCCAGCTTCCTAACTGTAATTTATTTTGAGAGGAAATCTGAGTTTTCATTCCCGTTCCGCCAGCGCCCGAAGCTTTTGTTTTTGATTTTTTTGCGGCTAATTCAAAGTATTCTATACTTTCAAATCCGATGCAAGTGTTCGATGCGCCTGTGTCTAAAATAAAATTTCCAGAGATGCCGTTAATTTTAGCTTTAATCTGTAAATGCTGGGTTTTAGTGATTTTGAATTTTATTTTTTTGTAATTCTCTATTTTGAGAATTTCGTGAAGATTTTCCATTTCTGTACTGATTGAAACCCAAAAATAAGCCAATTACAGCCAAAAAACTAATGATATAGAAGATATAATTTGTAGGTTTTTCGGTTTCTTCGATAGTTCCATAATAAACAAAAGCACTCCAATAATAAGGAGATTTTTTAGCATTCGGAATGGTTTTATCTTTTAAAAATGCTCTTTTAGCATTGCCACTCGCTTTTACAAAAGAAACATCATTTTTGATTTCTTTATAGAAATAATCCATAAAAACAGAAGTCGTATAATCGTTTACATTCCATAACGAAAACAACAGATTTTGAGCTCCTGCAAACTGAAAACCTCTTGCTACACTCATTGCGCCTTCGGCTTTATATAACTTTCCAATTCCCGTTTCACAAGCACTTAAAACCACCAAATCGGGATTAAGTTTTAAATTATAAAGTTCAGAAAACAAGATTTCTTGATCGTAAAATTTGATACTGGCAGGAGTTTCCAAATCGCCTGAAGAAGCGTGTGTACTGAGATGTATAATAGATTTTCCTATTGAATTATTTTTAAAGTTTGAAAAACTGGCATTTTCGTTTTCAAAAAACTGTCCTTTAAAATTATGTTTTATGGATTCTAATTCATTTTTTGAAAATCTAAGTGCATAATTCGTCTTTTCAAAAATCGGAAAAACACCGAGAATATTTTCTTTTCCGTTTGAAAGCGTATTGGCATTCAAATATAATTCGGCCGAATTGTTATAAGCAACATCAAATTTGTCCAACAGATAATGCATTTTTGTAAAGTTGGTTGTATTGGATGTTTCATTGATTAAGGCTTCAAAAGGCAGAAAAGATAAAATACCATCTGGAATTAAGATTAAATTTTTATGTTTTGAAGAATGGGGAATTTGAAGCTTTTTGTAAACCTTATTTCCCAGCAAATTATATTTTTTAGGATTATTAGTAATAGCCGAAGGATCTTTAAAAAGACTAATAAAAGAAAGCAATTCGGGAAAAGCGTTCTTGTCGGTTTCAATTCGATGTAATGCAATTTTATTGTTCTCTAAAGTAAAATTATAAATACAATGTGTTCCGAAAAAGTATTCGATTAATAGCGCATTGTCTTTTTCTAATTTGGCATAAAGTGCAGAAAGATCAAAGTTGGTATTCTTTTTTGAATCTGTTTTGCTTTGTTTCGTTTTCAAAAGAAGCATTAATTCGTTCTGTTTTTTAACTGCTTCATTGATTTTTGAAATATCCGCCAATTCCAGTTTTTGCTGTTCTTTCAGAATAGTGGTGTTCCAATTTTGCAATTGCTGTAAAATCAGTTTTTCTTCTCTTGAAATCGTTTCTGAATTTTTAAGATGATTTTTTAAAACAACTGATTTAGTTTGTTCCGAAAGTAAAAAAGCACTTTCCAAATAGCTCATTTTTCTTTCTTTTTCATAAAGAGAAAGATAGATTTCAATACACTTTTCTGTTCGGTTTCGGTTTCGGACTTGTGTTATAATTTTAGAATTTTCATAAACCAAAAGTGACTGAATCATTTCTTCAATCTGAAAAGAAAGCTCGTAACTTTTCAGCGCCTCTTTAGGTTTATTTTCGGCTAAAAAAATCAAGGCTTGTAAATCCAAAGCATCCAGTAAAACCGTTTCCGCATAAAGCGAATTCTGATTGGGCAGTTTATTTTTTGTACTAGAATAAGAAGGAATAAGTGTTTTAAAAATGAAATCAATATTTTCTTGTGCTTCGACAAATTTTCCTTCGCTGAAAGCAATAAAAGCTGCTTCATAATAAAACTGTCCTATTTTTCTAGGTTCGCGATTAGAGGTTTTATTGAATTCGGTTTTGGCTTTTTCGAAGTATTCTGATGCTTTTACGAAATCATTTTCATTTACTTTTAACTGCGCCAGATTTCGATATGCATTGGCTAAAGTTTCAGTTTGTGATTTATCCTTTTTTAAAAGAGAAACAGCTTTTAAAAATGAAGTTTCAGCTTCGGATTTTTTAGAAGATAAAACATAGTTCGTACCTAAATTATTCAGCAAAAGACCTTTTTCTGTGTTGGAAAGTTTTTCAGTCTGAATGGTCTTTTCAATTAATTCAATTGCTTTATAAATATTTCCAGTATTCTGGTAAACATTCGAAAGATTAAGAATTGCGGCCGTTTTTTGCGCTTTGTTTTTCTCCTGACTGGCAATAAAATAATATTGTTTGATCGTATTTTCGGCATTTTCATAATCGCCCAAAACCGTATACAAGTTCCCTAAAGGTTTTAAACAGAATTCAACAATATCATAGTTTTTCAGTTTGTATTTCTGATAAATCATCCAGGCATTTTCATAGCTTTTTACCGCTTTTAAAGTTTGACCAAACTGATTTTCATAATAGGCTTTATTACAACTAAGAATAACAAAGGCCAATAATTCGTCTTTTGTTTTTGGTTTTGCACTTTTCCAAAAATCACTTTCAATATTTCTAAGATTTTGTAACGCTTCTGCAGAAGGATTTGCGGTAAAACTATCCACAGCATTATATATTTTATCCTCCTGATTTTGCCCGAAAACATTCAGACTCAGGAAAAGGAAGATAAAACCATATAAGTGATGTAAGTTCATATTAAGCTTTTTTAATTTCACAGAGATTCACAAAGTTTTTTTCGCAAAGATTCACAAAGCAAAAATAACTTTGCGTATCTCTGTGTAACCTTCGCGTATCTCTGCGGTATAACCACCTAAAACTTCCAGATTCCATACACTTGAAAATAATTAAAATTCTGTTCAAAATTGATCACATATCGAGCGCCTAGACTTGGGCCGATTCTGGCAAAACCTGCCGTCAAATCAAATAAAAGGCCTGTTTTTACATCTGTAAAACTATTTTTCACTTTATCAGAACTGGTTGTCGAACTAATCAAAAAGTTCTCTTTATCACCTTCATAAGTATCCACTTTTACGCTTTGATTTTGCTCAGAAGAAACATTGATATTCGCCTGAATTCCTGCACCAACTCCAATGTAATTATTGATGTTATAGCGAATCAAAACCGGAACTTCCCAGTTGATATTTTTATTTTCCGTCGAAGTTATGGTACGTACCAACTGCCTTGTTCCATTGGCATTAGTGTTAAATGCGTCAGAGACATTCACAGCGCTGTTGTATTGATTCAAAGCATTTACCCATTCTACCTGCCAATAAAAACGATAGGATTTAAACGGAGAAAGTGTAGCTCCTACAAAATAACTCGTTGATTTATCTAAATCAGGATAAAAATTATAACCCGCTTTTGCCCCAATCGAAAGTCCAGGCAGGAATCGGGTAGTGGCATAATTGGTAATTATCGGTTCGTTTTTATCAAAAATAATGGCAGTTCGGCTTTTGGTTTTTACTTTATGAAAATCTTCGCCAAACTTCATGGAGTATTTTACAAAACCTTTTGTAGAATCTTTTTCGTGAACATTTTTTTGTTCGCTTCCCGGAAGGTAAATATTTTTAAAAGTAAAAATGATTTGTTTCTGTTTTATAATCGTATCCAAACAGCTTACAGTTGGTTCTTCGCCTTTTGGACAAATCGGACATTCGGGATACATGCTTTCAATCTGGAAAGTCTTTTTGTCAAACATATCCGGAATATCTGTTTCTAAACGAATTTTTCTTGCCGGGCCTTCGCCGTTATTCTGGAAACGGGTTTTAAAATTGACTCTTTTAAAACGAACCAGTCTGTAATTCATAAATCTTCCGTTAGATCCCATTTTGTTTGGATCATGAGAAGTCACAATTTCCATTTCCAGATTTTTTACTTTATGGTTTTTATAACTTCTGTTCGGAACAAAAATACCGCGCATGGTAACGGTTGCACTGGTATCCTTAATCATTTCAGGAGTAGTTTTGAAAGTGTAAAAAACATTTCGCGTTTCTCCTGGATTGGCATCATCAAATTCTAAAACAGAAACATTATGATAGGTTTTGTTGGCATCTAAAAGAGATGCGTCCAAATCTTCTTCAGTTGTTGTATTTCGGTATTTTTTGGTTTTGAAATTCCCTTCTGCGGAAGCCAGAAAATTATTCGAATCATTCAAATCATCAACCGAAGCGACTAAGTTTTCTTTTACTTCACGTTCGCCGGCATAAGTTCTGAAATCGCTCAATTCGAAATTATTGTGTTTGAATTGTTTTTCATTATAAAACAAATAAAGCTTTCCGTTGGCAACATAATTTTCAAGATTCTGATAACTTACAACGACTACCATTTCCTGCTCCGGAATTGGATCACAATTTTTGATAATTGCAAAACCATTCTGATCGGCAATTGATGCGATGTCTTTATAATTGGTATCTGTAATATCATTAACGGCTACTTTTTTTGGGCGCGTTGCAGGAGGTTTTCCATTGTCGTAATTGTTGGTTACGGCAAGTCTAGTGGTATAAGTGCCTTTCTTTTTGTAAACATGTTTCGGTTCTGCTTCTTTGCTGTAATGTCCGTCTCCGAGTTCCCATAAATAAGAATAACTTGGCTTTGGCGCACCCGCAATCGGAATCAAAGGTGGTGTTTCGGGTTTATAAGAAACCTGATTTCCGTTTTGAATAAAACGGATATTTGCTCTTCGGGTTATGGTGTCTTTTACTTTGGTTTGCCCTATTGAGAGAATAGAAAATAGAATAAAGAAAATAGACAAATGTGGTTTCATAACTAGATAGTTTTGAGGCTTAAAATTTCTTGGGGAAATTTCAAACAGGATTAAATGTAAAAAAAAGTGATGAGCAAATCACCACTTTTTCTTAAAAAAGCATTTGAAAGTTACTGAATGGCATTAATTGCAGCAACCAGCTGGGCTTCTGTACCGACTGTTGTTTCGGCTAGTGTAAAGGTATAAACAGCATTTGCTGTAGTAGTCACTCCTTTGATTGCATATCTCCAGTTACCACCGTCTTCTGTTGCGAAAATTATATGACAGGCAAGACCAACCGGAATCTGACCGTAGTGTTCACTGAATAATCCTTCGGCTGTGTAAGTGTCTAATTTAGCAAGCGCATTGGTACCTTCGCCATCATAAGAAAGATATAAAGCACTATTGGTATTGTTGTATCCTTCAGGAACATCTACCAAAATAGTAGTTTTTGGTCTCGGATCACTGTAGAAACGGTCAACGTTTGTCCATCCAAAGTTTCCAAAAGTTACATAATAATTGTTTCCTTCTCCTTGAACACCGCCTTTTCCGCCAGTTCCATCGGCATTTGCTCTGGCATCTTTCCAAGCCAGTTCGCCATCTTCATCAATAACTCCAGTCCATAAAGTCATTAAATTATCGTAACCATTCGTTAATGCTGTTGGAACAGTCATGTTCATATAGCATGAGGTTTGTAATTCGACTCCCCCCTGAGTTGCTTTGATGAAGAATTCTCCTCCAGAAATCAAAAGATTTTTCTTTCCATCAGGCATAATTCCCATTGTTGGTTTGTTAGTCACTAACATATTTCCTTTATCAAAAAGTTCGATAAATTCGATATCTACTTGTCCCGTAACAGGAGTTCCGTTTTTAGTTAAACAATCTCCGTTAATGTAAAGCTTGACACCCTTTGCGGATGTTAGAGTAACGACTCCATTCCCCGCTGTCATCGTAAAATTTTGAGTGTTTCTTTTTACTCCCTTTTCGCTGATGCTTTTAAAAGCGGCTGCAGTTGGAGGAGAAAGTTTAATATCTTCTCCGTTTGTATCGTCGCAGCTTGCAAAAGTGGTTATCGCTAATAATAAAAGTCCGATCTTTTTAAAATTTGTTTTCATAATTTCTAGTTTTTATAAATCTGGCTTGATTGTTTCAAGTAGTTTTCAGATTTGGTTAATTAATTTTTAGTTAAATCAATTGGGGTTTGATTTTGTTACCCTTGTTTTCAAAAAATATTTTTTAGGCTTTTGTATTGTTATATCAATTGGCTTTAAAAATTGTTACCCTTTATTTTTGATTTTTTTATTTAAGCAGAAAGGCATTTGTCTTCAAAGAGATTTCCGTCTTCGTCAACGGCTACCAAAATGTCTCTTTTACGGGAGAAATTCAGAATGAGATAAATCCAGATAATTACCCAAAAACCTAAAGTCATGAAACTGATAAATAAATGCAGTGCGTGGTTTATGGTTTTTTTTTCTTTGGACAAAACCACATAAGGCAGTTTTTCATTATGTTCTGTAATTACAAAACCGTTGCGTGTTTTGGCAGCAATTATCTCGTAGAATCGGTCTAGATTTTTCTCATTTACAAATTGGTAACTTTCCATTTCTTTTAATTTTTTAAAGGTTTTTAAAAGACTTTTGTTTCGTTATATACAATTCACTGCAATATTGTTACCCCTTGTTTTTGAAAATTTTTGAGATTCTTTTTTTAAATTAGCTGTTAAAACATTTTTTATGGATCAAAACAAAATTCATCCTGACCAAAAATATATTGAAGGGCTTGCCGCAAATGATTCGGTTATTATTGAAATGATATATAAGAAGTATGCGCCCAAAGTTGTTTTGTTTATCACCAATAATTCGGGAGATAAAGACCAGGCTCAGGATGTGATTCAGGAAATTATGATTTTGCTTTTTAATCAGGCCAAAGCCAATAAACTACAGCTCACTTGTCCGTTTGATGCTTACTTTTTCTTATTGTGCAAAAGACGCTGGCTGAACGAACTGAAAAAATCATCAAACAAAGGGGTAACAATTTATGAGAACGTGGTATCTAGTAATGAATCTGCGCATGACTTAGTTGCTCAAACAGAAGAATTTGACGAAAAACAACAGCTTTTTGATACGATGTTCCAGAAACTGGGAGAGAAATGCCAAGAAGTTTTAAAACTCAGTTTCACTTTAAAATCGATGGAAGAAGTAGCCGAGAAACTCAATGTAACTTACGGTTATGTTCGAAAAAAGAAATCGTTATGTGTGGGCCAGTTGACGCAGTGGATTCAGGAAGCGAAAAATTTTAAATCTTTAAAAAACAATTAATCATGAACGAAGAACGCTATATATTATTTGACCAATATCTTCAAGGCGAACTGACCGTTGATGAAAGAAGCAATTTGGAGAAACAATTAACTGAAGATCCAGAACTGGCATCGGCATTTGAGAGTTTCAAAGAAATGCATTTTCAATTAGACAATAAATTCGGAATGGAAACGGAGCGAGAAGCTTTTGAAGAAAACCTAAACCGAATCTCTGATAAATATTTCCAGAAAAAGAAAACCAAAGTAGTTTCATTGAAACCTTGGTATTTTGCAGCAGTGGCTTCTGTTGCCATTATGTTCGGATTGTTTTTCTTCGACTATAAACATTATCCAAATTTTGAAGATTATAATCATCCAGAAAGTGCTTATTTTACTGAAAGAGGAGTTTCTGAAGAAACTTTGAAAAAGGCCGAAGATAATTTTAATGGCAAAAGATATGAAAAGGCAGTACCGCTTTTTGAAGCTATCTTAAAAGAAAATAATTCAGAAGAAATTAAATATTTCTACGGTGTTTCATTATTGCAGGTAGGTAAATATGTAAAAGCAGAAACTATTTTTAAAGAATTAGAAGCAGGAAATTCTGTTTATAAAGAAAAGGCAAAATGGAATCTGGCTTTGTCTAAATTAAAACAAGGAAAATATAAAGAATGTCAGGAAATTTTACAGACCATTTCTCAGGATTTTGAAGATTATGATGATGTTGAACAGCTGTTGGAAGAGTTAAATTAGTTAAAATTTAGCGAGATCGATAAAAAAAATGCGGTCATTACGTAAAACCTCAATCGAATTTGGAATTTTAGTTCTAAATTCGATTTTCTTTTTATAAGAATTGTCCCAAAACAATTTAAAACTTAACCCGATTAATTGATGCAAAAGATTACTTTATTTCTTTTTATCATATTTTCTCAAACTGTTTTCAGTGCTGCTAAAATCACTGAAACAGAAAAACTCGTTGCAACTTGCAAAGTTTGGGGTTTCTTAAAATATTATCATCCAAAAGTCGCTGGTGGAGAAGTGAATTGGGATAAACAGCTTTTGGAGAAATTACCTAAAATAGAAAAAGCACAAACTAAGGAAGAGTTTTCATTAATTCTAGAAAAATGGATTGATGAGCTTGGGACTATAAAAGAAGTTGCACCAATTTCCGCTTCGAAAGATGTAGAATATTTCGATAAAAACTTTGATTTAAGCTGGTTTAATAACAAGTTGTTTTCTAAAAATCTTTCGAAGAAATTGAAATTTATTGAAGAAAACAGGTTTCAGGGCGAACAATTTTATGTTTATGCTATGGAATATGTTGGAAATATTGGCATGAGAAATGAAAGCTCTGAAGATCCTGACTATACTAATAAGGATTCAAAACTTCGAATGGTTTTTATGCTCTGGAATTTAATAGAATATTATTTCCCTTATAAATATCAGATGGATCAGAAATGGGACATCACATTAGATAAAATTATACCTCTTGCTATTCAAGCTAAGAATCATGATGATTTTTTTAATTTGGTAATAAGAAGACTAATGTCAAGTATTGATGATAGTCATACGGAAGTTTATGTTTATCCTACTTCAGAAGCTCGTTTGCCGACTACATATTTCCCTGCCAACGGAAAGATAATCGATGATAAAGTTGTTGTTACTGAAATTTTAGCGGATAGTCTGGCACAAGCTGATAATATAAAAGTAGGCGATGTCATTACTAAAATAAACAATCAAACAATAAAAGATTTTATTGCGGAAAATAAGAATCTGGTTAGTGCTTCTAATAATGCTAAATATTTGGAAAAGATAATTGGCGGAATCTTAATAAGTAAATCGGATACCGTTAAAGTAGAATTTCTTAAAAATGGAGAATATTTAACCAAAACGATGATATGGCACGATTATCATGATTCTCACAGAAACGAATTTAAAAAAGGAGCAAAGAAAAAGAAAGAGAGGTTCAAATTATTAGATCATAATATTGGCTATGTTGACATGGGAATTTTAACAGACAGAAATATTCCCGATATGATTGAACTGCTCAAAAACACCAAAGCAATTGTTTTTGATGTAAGAAATTATCCAAAAGGAACTGCCATAGAGATATCAAATTTTATAAGTCCTCAAGAAAATAAGTTTGCCATTTATACTATTCCGGATTTAAGTTATCCAGGTAGATTTAAATGGAACAATGAAGGCACTTCAAGCGGATCTGACAATAAGGATAATTATAAAGGAAAAGTAGTTGTTTTATTGAATGAGAAAACGCAGAGCCACGCAGAATGGACAGCAATGTGTTTTCGAGCTTCGGGGAATACGACTATCATTGGAAGTCAGACTTCAGGAGCAGATGGTAATATTTCTGTATTTGAGTTTAAAGCATTTCGTACATTATTTTCAGGAATTGGGGTTTATTACCCAGATAAGCGCGAAACTCAAAGAATTGGCATAGTTCCTGATATTGAAGTAAAGCCAACAATTAAAGGCATTCAGGAAGGAAAAGATGAAGTTTTGGACCGTGCTTTGTTATTTATTGAAACAGGCAAATGATATTTTATTAATTCAGTTTGTCGTCCTGAGGAACGAAGGATCACACTAGTTGATCGTCAGAAAAAATGGGGGTTTTCTTTGCGATACTACTTTTGAGATTCTTCGTTCCTTAAGATGATAAAAAAATACAGCAACCTTTGTCAAAGTTTTAAACTTTGACAAAGGTTTTTCTCATTCTAAGCGTCATTTCTCAAAATGAAAAGAGAGAATAATCCGTTTTATCAGCGGTTTCACGAAGTGAATCAGTCAAATCCGCGTCCCGTAATCTCTACAAAATTGGTATTCTTTTAATATTGTCGTAATTTTGACCACTTTAAAATGAAAGCCTTGAATTCAACACCTATTATTACTGATACCCACACGCACTTATATTCTGAAGAATTTGATCAGGATCGTGACGAAATGATACAGCGTGCCATTAACGCAGGAGTTACCCGTTTTTTTATTCCTGCAATCGATGCAGCGGCAACTCAGTCTATGTACGATTTAGAGAAAAATTATCCCGATAATGTATTCTTAATGATGGGATTGCATCCCACTTATGTAAAAGATAATTATCTGGAAGAATTGGCGCATGTTGAAAATGAACTGGCCAAAAGAAAGTTTTATGCTGTTGGTGAAATTGGGATCGATTTGTATTGGGATAAAACACATTTAAAAGAACAGCAGATTGCTTTTAAAAAACAGATTCAACTGGCAAAACAATACAAATTACCTATTGTAATTCATTGCCGTGAAGCCTTTGACGAAATTTTTGAAGTGCTTGAAGAAGAAAAATCTGAAGATTTATTTGGGATTTTTCATTGTTTTTCCGGAACTTTAGAACAGGCTTTGCAAGCTATTTCTTATAATATGAAATTAGGAATTGGTGGTGTGGTTACATTTAAGAATGGAAAAATCGATCAGTTTTTAAATCAAATCGATTTAAAACACATCGTTCTGGAGACAGATTCTCCTTATTTAGCACCAATTCCATACCGAGGAAAACGAAATGAAAGCAGTTATTTAGTGAATGTAATTTCAAAATTGGCAACGATTTACGAAGTTTCTGAAGATGAAATAGCAGCGATAACAACCCAGAATTCGAAGGACGTTTTTGGGATTTAATCTATTCGTTACTTTAATGTAATTTTTTTTTTGTTCTTTTGCCCACTTAAAATCAATATAAATAATGCAGAAATTTGATGCCATTCGACCTTTTTATGATTCTGAAATAAATGAAGCACTTCATGGTGTTGTCAATCATCCAATGATGAAAACCATGATGAACTTTACTTTTCCAGATGTAGAGGATGAGGTTTGGAAAGATCAATTAAAGAAAACACATTCGATTCGTGATTTTCAATGCAATTTTATTTACAATACAATTCAGAAGGTTTTAGAAAAAAGTTCTGAGGGCTTAACAACTTCAGGTTTTGAAAAATTAGAACCAAATACTTCTTACTTATTTATATCGAATCACAGAGATATTCTTTTAGATACGACGCTATTAAATGTATGTTTGTTTGAACATGGTTTAGTGATGACGGCATCTGCAATTGGAGACAATTTGGTTAAGAAAGCCTTTTTGGCAACTTTAGCAAAATTGAATCGAAACTTTTTAGTTTTAAGAGGATTAACACCTCGAGAAATGCTGCAAAGTTCTAAGCTTCTTTCAGAATATATGGGACAATTATTGCTTCGCGAAAATCGTTCGGTTTGGATTGCTCAGAAAGAAGGAAGAACAAAAGACGGAAATGACGAAACTAATCCAGGTGTTTTAAAAATGATTGGAATGGGATCTGACGAAGAAAACTTAATGGATTATTTTAAAAAATTAAAAATAGTTCCAGTTTCCATTTCATACGAATACGACCCGACCGATGTGTTGAAAATGCCGCAATTAATGGCAGAAGCCAACAATGAGGTTTACGTAAAAGATAAAAACGAAGATTTCATGAATATCATTAGCGGTATCATGGGAACTAAGAAAAGAATCCATATTTCTGTCGGAGATGTTTTAGATACAGAAATTGATCAGATCGTAGCCGAAAATGATAATGCAAACAAACAGGTTCTGGCTTTGGCACAAACTATTGATGACGTTGTTTTGAAAAACTATCAATTATGGCCGACTAATTTTATTGCTTACGATATTTTAAACGAAACAGACCGATTTGCTGACAAATACAAAGAAAGCGAAAAACAGCTTTTTGAGCGTCGTTTAGAAATGCGTATCGGAAGTGATAATCCTGTGACAAGACAAGGATTTTTGGCAATGTATGCCAATCCGGTTGTCAATAAATTAAAATACCAAGATGTCATCTAAAGCTAAAATATTATTGATTTATACCGGAGGAACCATCGGTATGAGCAAAGATTTTGAAACTGGAGCGCTTAAGGCGTTCAACTTTGGCAAATTGATACAGAAGATTCCAGAAATCAAACAATTGGATTGTGAAATCGAATCCATTTCATTTGAACATCCAATAGATTCTTCGAATATGAATCCTGAGATGTGGACAAAAATTGCCACAATCATTGAGGAAAGTTACGCTTCTTTTGATGGATTTGTGGTATTACATGGATCTGATACCATGTCATATTCGGCTTCAGCATTGAGTTTTATGCTGGAGAATTTGTCAAAACCTGTAGTTTTTACAGGTTCGCAGTTGCCAATTGGAGATTTACGTACCGATGCAAAAGAAAACCTGATTACGGCGATTCAGATTGCTTCTCTTCAAGAAAACGGGAAACCAGTAATTACAGAAGTTTGTCTGTATTTTGAATACAAACTATACCGAGGCAACCGAACTTCGAAAGTAAATGCAGAACATTTTAGAGCTTTTACAGCACCAAATTATCCAGAATTGGTAGAATCTGGAGTGCACTTAAAATTGAATAAACATTTATTTCTTCCTATAAACAAAGACGCAAAATTGATTGTCCATAAAAATTTAGACAATCACGTTGCCATTATTAAAATGTTTCCTGGAATGAGCGAAATTGTTTTGGCTTCAATCTTAGCAACTAAAGGTCTAAGAGGTATTATACTCGAAACTTACGGTTCAGGAAACGCTCCGACCGAAGACTGGTTTTTAAATTTAATTGAAAAAGCTATCAAATCAGGAATGTATATCGTAAACGTAACCCAATGTTCGGGCGGAAGCGTAAACATGGGACAATATGAAACGAGTACAGCTTTAAAATCGCTTGGAGTGATTTCAGGAAAAGACATTACGACAGAAGCAGCAATTACAAAATTAATGTATTTGCTTGGACATAAGATTCCGCAAAACGAATTTAAAGATATTTTTGAAACAGCACTTAGAGGAGAGATTTCATAGTTTCAAAATTCCAATACTTAAAATCCCAAATTCCATACTTTAGTTTTGGAATTTGGGATTTTTTTTATTGAGAATTTAGTTTAACCGTTCCAGTTTGTCATCCTGACGAAGGAAGGATCTCCGTAAGTAGCTCTACAAATATTGTCGATTCTGATTACGGAGTATCTTGTGGAGATCCTTCCTTCGTCAGGATGACAAGATTGCGCGTATAATTTGGAATTTGTAATTTAATTTTTGGAATTTTGATATGGAACCGGACAAGTTTCCAAATCTTCTTCCGTTGCTTTATGTTTTTTATAATATACATAAACAATCACAGAAAGAATACAGATAACACCCTGAAGCGCAACAGTAGTTCTAACGCCAAGTGAGTGAGAAACATATCCAATAATCAAACTTCCCACGGGAATCATTCCTTGATACGCCATCATAAAATAACTAATGCTTCTAGAACGCATGCTCACAATACTGTGTGTCTGAATATAAATATTGATAGATGAAGTTTGTCCCATCATCCCGATGCCGCTTAAAGTCATACAGATTAAGGCGATGGTAATGCTGTTTGAAACGGCTAATATGATTACGCTGAAACCAAGAAGCAAACTCGCTGCAATCATCAATTTACCCATATTTTCAGCAGATTTTAGATTGGCTAAATAAACAGCAGACAAAACAGAACCAATCCCGGCAGCACTTTCAAACCAGCTGAAAGTTTCGGCATTTCCGCTAAAAATATCTTTGGCAAAAACAGGCATTAAAGTATTAAAAGAAATAACGAACAAACTGCTGCAGGTTAACATTAAAAGCATTCTCGCCATTTCGGTTTCTTTTTTCACATAATCCAAACCTTCAATAAGATCATCCAGCATATTCAATTTATTTTCGGCTTTAATATGCGGCGTGATTTTCATTAGCAATAATGAAATCAAAACGGGAATATAACTAATGAAGTTCCCAATAAAACAGATATCTTCTCCATATTCATGCAGAATAATTCCGGCAATAGCAGGTCCTGCAATACGCGCAAAGTTGTTCATTGTTGAATTTAGCGCCACAGCGTTTGGAAGATCTTCTTTATTATCTACAATATCAATCATCATGGTTTGACGACAGGTCATATCAAAAGCGTTGATGATTCCCTGAATTAAACTTAATGCTAAAATGAAGTTGATGTTGTATATTTTAAGGTAAATCAGCAAAGCTAAAGTTCCGGCCTGAAGCATGGCAAGAGATTGCAGAAATAATAATGTTTTGTGTCTATCATAACGACCAATTATGGTTCCTGCTAGAGGTGCTAGAAACAAAGATGGAATCATACTTAAAAATGTCGCCAATCCCAATAAAAAGACAGATCCTGTTATACTGTAAACCATCCAGCTTACGGCGGTTTTCTGCATCCAGGTTCCAATAACCGAAACAGATTGTCCGTAAAAGAACAACTTGAAATTTTTTGATTTTAAGGCTTTAAACATGATCTTAAATTATTTGATACAAAGGTCGGGATTATGATTTCATTAGAAAAATTAATAATTTTACTGATAATAAGTAGTAAAACTTATCAATATGGAAATTTATCAACTACAGTATTTTATTAAAACGGCTGAGGTTTTGCACTTTACCAAAGCAGCAGAATTGTGTTTTGTAACACAATCTGGACTTTCGCAGCAAATAAAAAAACTGGAAGAAGAACTTGGAATGCCTTTGTTTAAGCGAATCGGAAAAAAAGTACAGCTTACAGAAGCGGGTTCGGTTTTTTTAATTCATGCCAAAAAAGTGGTAGAAAATGTAGAAAACGGAAAACAGGCAATCGAAGATTTGAACGAAATGATTGGCGGTGAACTTCGAATAGGAGTAACCTACATTTTCGGATTATTGGTGCTGCCTGTTGTGAATGCATTTGCTAAAAGATATCAGAATTTAAGAATCATAGTAGATTATGGTACAACAGAATCCTTAGAACAAAAATTGATTAATAATGAACTAGATTTAGTATTAGTGATTTCATCGCATGAGATTGGGCCTCCAATTCAAAAAGTGCCTTTGTTTACGTCAAACATGGTAATGGCGGTTGCAAAAACACATCCTTTGGCTTCTTTAGAAAAAATACCCTTTAAAAAAATAGAAGAAGTACCATTGATTCTGCCGGGAAAAGGATCAAATTCTAGAGAATATGTAGAAATATTGTTTGTAAAACATCATATGAAGCCGAAAATCTCGATAGAATTAAATTCGATTAATGCTTTACTGCAAATGGTAGAAAACAGCGATTGGGCAACTATTGTAGCCGAAAAAGCATTAAAAGGCTGGGAACACAGTCTAAAAGCTATTCAGATTACAGGCGTTGTCACTAAACGAGAATCTTTTATGTTGACAATTGGAAGCTATCAAAAGAAAGCCGTAAAGTTGTTTATGGAAGAATTTAGCAAAAGTATCAACGAATCTTAGAAATTTACGTTGTATAACTCAATTTTTTTTGAGTTCTTTGCAGACCAAAATAGAAAGGTGTCCGAGTGGTTTAAGGAGCTAGCCTGGAAAGCTAGTATATGGGTAACTGTATCGAGGGTTCGAATCCCTTCCTTTCTGCAAGATTTTCAACTTAAACAATACCAAACCTCGAAATGTATATTTCGAGGTTTTTTTATTAACTTTCTCTAATTACTAATTTGCTGTTTGTTGTAATAATCTTAATGTAAAAAGCTTCTTTTTAAGATGGAAAAACAAGAATTTATTTTTTACAATACTGTTGATGGAAAATCTAATGTAGCTCTTTTGGCTAGAGATGGAGATGTCTGGATGAGCCAAAATCAAATTGCAGAACTTTTTGACACCTCTGTACCTAATATTAGCATGCATGTGTCTAATGTGTTTAAAGATAAGGAGTTATATGTTGATTCAGTTGTTAAGGATTACTTAACAACTGCTTCGGATGGAAAGCAATATAATGTTGCATTTTATTCTTTAGCTATGATTTTGGCAATTGGTTTTAGAGTGCGAAGCAAAAGAGGAACGCAGTTTAGACAGTGGGCAAATCAAAATTTGCAGGAATATATGATAAAGGGTTTTGTTATGGATGACGAACGTCTTAAAAACCCAAACGGAAGGACGGATTACTTTGATGAATTACTCGAAAGAATTAGAGATATTCGGGCTTCTGAGAAGAGATTTTACCAAAAAGTTCGTGATCTTTTTGCTTTGAGCAGTGATTATGATGCTACAGATAAAGCGACTCAAATGTTTTTTGCAGATACACAAAATAAACTGCTTTATGCTATTACAGGAAAAACTGCGGCCGAAATTATTGTATCGCGTGCAAGTGCAGATACGCCAAATATGTCGCTAACAAGTTGGAAAGGAAGTGTTGTACGCAAACAAGATATTTATATCGCAAAAAATTATCTGACGGCTGATGAAATAGATACATTAAACCGTTTTGTTGTTGTGTTTCTTGAAACTGCTGAGTTGAGAGCAAAAAACAGACAAGATATTACAATGAATTTCTGGAAAATAAATGTTGATAGAATTATTGAGTTTAATGATAAAGAAGTTTTGACTCACAAAGGAAAAGTAACACATTTACAGATGGAAGAAAAAGTAGAAGCTATATACGAAGTATTCCATAAACAGCGCAAACAACTTGAAGCTAACAAAGCAGACGAGCAAGATTTAGAAGAATTAAAACACTTGGAAAATAAAATTAAAAATAAACCAAAATAAAGAAAGGTGTCCGAGTAGTTTAAGGAGCTAGCCTGGAAAGCTAGTATATGGGTAACTGTATCGAGGGTTCGAATCCCTTCCTTTCTGCTGAAATAAAATGCTCCTATTACGGGAGCATTTTTTGTTTTTAATTAAGATACTTCGCTAAAACAGGATCCTTATCTGGAGCATGATATCCCATAATAATTCTGTCTTTGAATGCTTTCTTTGAAATCACAACCAGCTGACTGCTCACATAATTTCCGGTTGGAGAAAATGTTAGTTGATAAATCGTATCGCCTTTAGTCCAAATAAAATGCTCGGGATAGGTAATATAATAATCATCGAAATCATCTTTTATCTTTTTGGTTTCGTTAGGCAGTTTCTCCAAAAGAAGTTTTTGCGACTTATCGATTTCGTTATATGGCGTGTTTTCGCTCTTTACAATTTCGGTTGGATTGCCCAGTTTTTTCCTGAGAAAATCGAAAAGAACAATGCTTTGATCGTTTTTTGGATTGATTCTCATAAAAGCAATTTTATTATCGTAAACAGTTATTGCCGTTCCCATAACATCATTTATTGGAATTCCTCCGTAGTTAAGCTGTACGGTATTTTTTTCGCCCATAAAGACATAATTGGTAGACTTTTCTCCTTTGTCTACTAAATTTAGACTGGCATCTTCTCCATTAACAACAGCTTCATAATGTCCTTTTTGTTCTGTTTTGGAAGAAAAGGAAAGTCCGTCGAGATAGGTTTTGGCACTTTTGTTGAAATCTATAGTGGATAAATCCTGTGATTTTGGGCTGCAGCTCATTAGTAATAGTAAGTTTAATGAAATTAAAATTTTATTTTTCATAACTAAAGTCCTTGATTTAGGTAATTTTTACTGTTGAAAAAATAGAATAGAGGTACTAAAAGTATATTTTGACTTTTACCAAGATAAAAAATAGTTTGCAATAAAAAAACTACAAAGTGTAAAAAGCACGATTATAAAAAGAAGAATTGATTATTGAAAAATAAACTCTAAATTGGTAGTATAATCTTATTTTAAAGAGTATGAAATCAATTCTATATGCCTTTTTAAGCTTTTTACTTTTTTCTTCCTGCGCCTCTTTTTCAGATAAAATGGTTAAAGATAATAAGGAGAATTTATCAGAAAATGATTTGTCGAAATTGGAAGGGACTTATGAGCTGTTTCCTGATTTACGATATAACAAAAAAGGAAGTGCAGAATTGATAAATTCTCAAGATTCTAAGGTAAGACGTGATCTCAACTATTTTGTCTCGTTTAAAGAGACAAAACAAAGTGATTTTGGAGTTTATTTGGTTGATATAAAGTTTATTAGTGGAAACAAGTTAAAATTTACCACGAAAAAAGACAATGTGGAAATAGAAAGTTTTGAAGTGGGAGGAAAACTAAAAAAAGGACTTTTCTATCTTGACAATAGATATTTAAAACGAAATGGTATTCCGTATCTTGCTGGTGGTTATACCAATTACAAAACCCGAATTGGACTCGCAAAAGATAACGGACTTTTGGTGAATTATGCTTATGATAATTCAGGGGCGATTTTGTTTCTTTTTTGGGCTGGGTCCGATTATAATTTGGGTTATCATTATAAACGTATTGAAAAATAATGAGTCGATATCAATACCATTTTCGTCCCGGTTATCAATCCAAAGAACTTTTAATAGCTATTTTTAGCGGTGCTGAAAACGAAAATTTTATTTCTGATTTGATGGTTGCAATAAAGGAAATTAAACCTAAAATGATTGATATTCTGGATTTATGGATGAATGATGAAGTTTTAATAACGTATGATTCTGAAGTGGGAAAATTTACCATTTCAAAAGATATTTGGGGTTTTGCTTTTATAATAGCCGACGATAATCAAGATGTTTTGGTTAAGATTAATTCGATTTTAGAAAAGTCGGAACTGTTTGAAAAAGTTGAAGTTGATTTTGAAAACTACAAATAGAAACGAAAACTTCTAATCTAGCCCCGATAGGAACGGTATCCTTTTGTTCTGGGGTTCAGAACAAAAGATATAGTGGATAGCGGGACTAAAGGTGCTTTCGAAAACGAGTTTTTCTGCTCCCTAAAAAAAGAAAAAATCCACAAAGATATAGTTCTAAAAAGTTGTGCTTAAATACGGTTTCCCACATTATTTTATTCTGGAAATATTATATATTTGGCTTCTGAGTAATATAAATAACTTGATGGATTTACCTCATTATTCGCCTGGATTGCATAAACTGGTTACTTTACATGTCGCCGAAATTTCGAAGCTTACCAACAGTAATGGTTTTGTTGCGGTTACCAATTCCATTTTAGAAAAATATGAATTGGAGAAGGTTGGTGCAGTGGTACATAACTTTGATAACGATAGTTTTACAATTTCATACTGTCTTAAGGAATCGCATATTTGCATACATACTTGGCCAGAATACAATCAGTTGACTTTGGATGTTTATTTGTGTAATTATCTTCAGGATAATTCGGATAAAGTGCGCGCTGTAATGGCCGATTATATTGCCTATTTTGATGCTGAGATTATTAAAGATTTTGAAATTAACCGATAAGATATGAAGATTCCTTGTTACGATTGTAATACAGAAACCGAATTAGAGGTTGGTTTTGAAGTAGTCAATTTTGTGTGCCCGAAATGTCATAGTTTGTATGCTCGTGACAACGAAGGACATTTTCGACGAAAAAATAAATACAGTAATATACTCAAAGATTATCCGCTGGAACTTGGCGATGTTGGATTTTTGAATGGAAGCGAGTATAAGGTTACGGGTATATTGAAGAAAAAAGTTCATCCGGATTATACCTGGAATGAATTTATATTGCAGAATGAAGCTAAGGAATTTTTATATCTTTCTGTTTCAAACGGGCATTGGATGATGCTTACCGAAATGGAAAAGATCGATCAACTGAGAAAGGGCGTTAAAGTCCTAAAGCATGATGACGTAAGCTACGATTTGTTTGAGCATTCGGATGCTCAAATTATAGATGCCCAAGGTTTTTTTGATTTTGAACTTCCAGGCAAATTAATTCATCTGGCTGAATTTATAAATCCGCCGTTTATTATTTCTGTTGAAAAGATGAACAACGTGCAAACGGCTTTTCATGGAGAATATGTGAGGAAAAGTGTTATCAAAAAAGCTTTTCCTAAAAGAACAATGCCTTATCAGTCTGGAGTCGGTATGATTCAGCCTTCTCGTTTTGACTTGAGAAATACGGCTATTATTTTCTGTCTTTTTGCTTTGTTGATTCTTACGGCCAACTGGTATATTTATAAAGATCAGGTGGAGCAAAATGTGTTTAACAGCGCGATTAAATTCAATGAATTTAATAATAAAGAAATGACTACTCCGTCGTTTGTGCTCAATGGTGCTTCGGCTCCTATGACGATTAAGGTTTCGACAGCTGTACTTAATTCATGGGCGAACTTAAACATCGCTTTGATTAATGAAGATAATGGTGATGAAACTTATGCCAATAAAGACATAGAATATTATTATGGTACTTCTGAAGGAGAATCGTGGACAGAAGGAAGTCAGTCCGAGAAATTTAATATCTGCGGTGTAAAAGCCGGAAAATACCATCTTTCGATTACACCAATGAAAGCTCCGGAAGATTTTTCGACCAGTACAATGAACGTAAGCGTAGTCTGGAATCAGCCTTCGAATCGAAATGTATGGCTGGTTATTATTGGGATGATTGCACTTTATTTTATAATACGATATTTCAAAAACCAATTTGAAAGGAATAGATGGGCAGACAGTTCCTACTCTAATTTTGACTAAATTACTATGAATAGAATATCTGATTTTTTTGCAAATAATTGGGCACCACTGGCAATTGGTTTCTTTTGCTTTGGCGTTTATATATATTTTGCTCTTGCCGGAAACCGAATCTGTGATTGCGAAACTACAGAAAACTACAGATCCACAACGAGCGGAAGCCGTTCATCTTATAATCATTTTTACCACAAATAAAAACAATCAATTATGGAATTAATTCACGCTCAGCCAATAGTAAATTCTATTATCTATTCTATTTTAGGAATTGCCATTTTGTTAGTAGGCTATTTTATTATCGAAAAACTGACTCCAGAAAATACCTGGAAAGAAGTTACAGAAAAAAGTAATGTTGCTGTTGCAATTGTTTTGGCAGCGTTTATCATTGGAATTTCCATGATTATTAGTGCAGCAATTCATGGGTAAAAAGTTTCTTAGGTTTGAATTTCTTTTACTTTTCGCTGTATTTATAATTGCCACTTGCGGTCTTATTTATGAATTGGTTGCGGGAACTTTGGCGAGTTATTTATTAGGCGATTCGGTAAAACAGTTTTCATTTATTATTGGCGTGTACCTGTTTTCGATGGGTATAGGCTCTTTTTTCTCGAAGTTTTTCAATAAGAATCTGCTCAATACTTTTGTAGAAATCGAAATTCTGGTTGGACTTATCGGCGGTTTAAGTTCGGTGGTTTTGTTTCTGCTTTTTGAAAGTGTAGGTTCTTTTCAATTCATTCTATATTTATTTGTTTTCGTAACCGGTTTTTTGGTCGGATTAGAGATTCCGCTTTTAATGAATATTCTAAAAGACAGAGTCGAGTTTAAAGACTTGGTTTCGAATGTTTTTACGTTTGATTATATCGGAGCACTTTTGGCATCGATCTTATTTCCGTTGGTTTTAGTGCCAAAATTAGGCATTATGGGAACTTCTCTTTTCTTCGGAATGATCAATGTCAGTATTGCTATTGCATTATGTTTTTTATTGAAAAGAGAATTAAAAAAACCTTCTTTATTAAGAGCAAAAGCCATTTTTTCTTTTGTGCTATTACTGGTCTTTTTTATTTTTTCGAATGATATTCTCGCGTATTCAGAAGGGAAATTGTACGGAGAAAATATCATTTATACCAATTCAACTCCGTATCAGCGTATTGTTTTAACGCACAATAAAAGCGATTACAGACTTTATTTGAATAACAACTTACAATTTAGTTCTGCCGACGAATATCGTTACCACGAGGCTTTAGTTCATCCTGCAATGTCGATGGCAAAAAGTGTCGAAAATGTTTTGGTTTTAGGCGGCGGAGACGGGCTTGCCGTTCGTGAAATCCTGAAATATAAAGACGTTAAGAAAGTAACTTTGGTCGATTTGGACGAAGGAATGACCAAATTGTTCAAAACCAATTCGGTATTGACGAATTTCAATCAGAACTCGTTGAATAATCCTAAAGTTACCGTAATTAATACCGACGCTTATATTTGGGCGAAAAACAACAAAGAAAAATACGATGTAGCGATAATCGATTTTCCAGATCCTTCTAATTATAGTTTGGGGAAATTGTATTCGCTTAATTTTTATCAAACCATTAAAACCATTTTAAAACCTAACGCAGCCGTTGTAATACAAACTACATCGCCTTATTTTGCACCGAAATCTTTTTGGTGTATCAATAAAACAGTCATGCAGGTTTTTCCTCAGGTTGATGCGTATCATGTGTATGTTCCGTCGTTTGGAGAATGGGGTTATACGATTGCTATAAATGGTTTTCGAACGACTTTTAATACCGTAAACCGAAAAGCTGACGGATTGAAATTTTACAATTACCAATTCGACCGATTCAATTATTTTACCAACGATATGATTTCAAACCAAATCGAAATCAATCGTTTAGATAACCAGATTTTAGTACGCTATTTTGATGAAGAGTGGGGAAAACTGCAATAAATCCAGAAGGAGTTTTATAAAAATAGTAGGAACTGCTTTAATTGCGGTTCCGTTTCTGCAGTTTTGTTCCGATAAAATTGCGGTTTTGATGATTCGTTTATTAGGTACTAAACATTTGCTTGGACATCGTTTATGGATTAAAGATTTTCCTAAACCGACTAAGCAAATCCAGATTCCGTATTTAATCGTTGGCGGTGGAATTTCGGGTTTAAGCGCCGCGCGACAATTTCATAAAAAAGGAATTTCAGATTTTCTTATCGTAGAACTAGAAAATCATTTGGGAGGAAATTCTTCCAACGGAGAAAACAAATACTCTAAATATCCTTTAGGAGCACATTATCTTCCTTTACCTAATTTTCAGGATAAAGAATTGCTTCAATTTCTGGAAGAAGAAAAAATCATTTTAAAGTATGATGAAAAAGGTTTTCCTGTTTTTGATGAATTACAGCTGACTTTTGCACCAGACGAACGTTTGTTTTACAAAAACAATTGGCAGGAAGGTGTAGTGCCAAAAGAAGGAAATTTGATTTCTGACGATTTGGAATTTGAGAAATTCTTCAAAAAAATGGATGTTTTTAGAACTGCCAAAGGCGAAGATCAGAAGTATTTGTTTGATATTCCGCTTCATCTTTCTTCTAAAGACGAAAAGACAAGAGCTTTAGATAAAATAACTATGAAACAATGGTTTACAGACAATCATTTTACTTCTGAACCTTTATATAATTATATCGATTATTGCTGTAAAGACGATTTTGGTTTAGGAATTGAATACGTTTCGGCTTGGGCAGGAATTCATTATTTTGCTGGAAGAAAACAGGATTCTACACCCGAAAAACACGACAGCGTTTTAACTTGGCCGGAAGGGAATTCGTGTTTAGCCAATCATTTGAAAAAATATACGAAAGATAAATCGCTGAAAAATCATTTGGTTTATGAAGTTAAAGTCGAGAACAATAAAGTAATTGCAAAAGCTTTTGATGACGTAAACAAAACATCCGTTGAAATTATTGCCAATAAAGTGATAATGGCTTCTCCGCAATTTGTAAATCAGTATCTGATTAATGATAGAAAGGCGTTTACCAAAGATTTTCATTATACGCCCTGGCTTTTGGCAACTTTAGTTGTAAATGATTTGTTTGACAATTTTAGTTTTCCGCTTTCGTGGGATAATGTAATTTATGATGCAAAAGGTTTGGGATATGTTTACGATCAGCATCAGACCGTGAATCAGGTTCAGGATAAAAAAGTCATTACGTACTATTATAGTTTTTCGTCTGCCGATTTGAAGAAAACAAGAAAAGAGCTTTATAAAAAAGACAAAGAATATTGGAAACAGTTTGTGCTGAACGATTTAAAAGTGGCGCATCCGGATATTGAAGAATATACAGAAGATGTCGAAGTTTTTCTTTTAGGACACGGAATGATTTCGCCTGCGCCAGGTTTTATTTTTGGTGAAGCGAAGAAACAAGCCAAACAAAATATTCAAAATAAGATTTATTTCGCTCATAGCGATTTATCAGGAATTTCGATTTTTGAAGAAGCTTTTCATCAGGGAATTAATGTTGTAAATGAAATTGTAGATGGAACAACCGTGGATTCATAAAGCCAAAACCGATTTAACTTTTATCATTGGACCGTCATTTTTTGTATTGGCGATCATCTTTTTGTTTCAGGATTATATTACTCAGATTGAAGAGCATTATTCTTTTTACACTTGGTTGTTTTTAATTGTTTTTATTGATGTCGCCCATGTTTACGCGACATTATTCAAAACTTATTTTGTCGCTGATGAATTTCAGAAACAGAAAAGAAGATTGGTTCTGTTGCCTATTATTTGTTTGGTAACCGGAATTATACTGTTCTCTTTTGGAAGTTTAGTTTTTTGGTCGTTTCTGGCTTATGTGGCTGTTTTTCATTTTATCAGACAGCAATACGGCTTTATGCGATTGTATGCCAGAAAAGAAGTGAAAACAAAAATCTCGGTTTGGATTGATAATCTCGCCATTTATGCTTCAACTGGATATCCCATGTTATATTGGTTTTTTTCGTCCAAGCGAAAGTTCAACTGGTTTGTGGAAAATGAATTTTTCAGGTTTGAAAACCAAAGAATTCTCGAAATCCTGTTTTGGGTTTATATCGGAATTTTGGTTTTGTATGTAGTTTATACGGCTGTGAAATCGATTCAAAATCGATTTTTTAATATTCCGAAAAACAGCATTATTCTGGGAACGGCTTTGTCTTGGTATTTCGGAATTGTATATTTTAATGACGATTTGGTTTTTACTTTATTGAATGTCGTTTCGCATGGAATTCCATATATGGCTTTGGTTTATTTTAGGGAAATTGATGGGAAATCAGTCTCTGAATTAGGGCGTTTGTCTTTTTTAAAACAATACAAAGGCATTTTAATTTATATTGGAATTCTTCTTTTAATTGCCTTTTCGGAAGAATTTCTATGGGAGTTTTTTGTCTGGAATGAAAACATAATGATTAGCAGTTTTGATTTTTCTAGCTGGCAGATTTTGTTAGTTCCTTTGTTGAGCGTTCCGCAGTTTACGCATTATTTGTTGGATGGGTTTATTTGGAAGTCTAAAAAGTAAATCTCTTTGGTTCTTTTGAAAAATTAAAGATCTAATCTAGCCCCGATAGAAGCGGTATCCTTTTATGGCGGGGTTCGCCATAAAAGATATAGCGAATAGCGGGACTAAACGTGATTTTGAAAACGAGTTTTTCTGCTTCTAAAAAATATAAAAACTTAATTTTGCAAAGCGATTTTGATCTTTGACATCATTCGGTCTACAAACATTTTATAAGCGGTTTCGGAAGGATGTAAGCCATCTGAGGCTACAAGGTTTGGATTGCTAAGTCCTAAACGGGTAATATCTGTAATCGAAACAAATGCGACTTGATTGTCATTGCAATAGTTTTCTGCAAAGGTGTTGTATTTGTCTATTTCTGCAGAAATTATAGCGCTTTGATCTCCTGAAAGTGCTTTCCCATAAGGCGTGTAAGCGTAATCTGGAATAGAAATTACGACAACATTTTTTCGATCGCCTTTTGCTAGTATAATCGCTTTGTTGACCAATTCTGGAAATTCTTTTTCGTAAACCGAAAAGTTTTTGTGCTGGTATTGATTGTTAACGCCAATTAAAAGTGTTACCAAATCATAATTGGATTCTGGCTTTTGAGATTCGATTGCCGAAAGTAAATTGGATGTTGTCCAGCCTGTTGTAGCAATTATTTTAAGCGAAATGGTACTCGAATACATGGTATTTAAACTCGCTTTTAGCTGTTCTGGAAAACGGCAGGTTGTGCAAACACTTTGACCAATTGTATAACTGTCGCCTAAAGCTAAATAATTTATAGTACTCGGAATAGGAGGATTTGTTGTTACGGGCGGATTTACAACGGGAGGAGTAGTTGTAGTAGGAGTTGAATTTTCATCTGAATTACAGCTCAAAAGAAATCCTGAAAGTATAACAATAACTATTTGTTTAAAATCTAGTTTCATAATTTGTTTAAATTTTGAGGTCGTTTTAAACAAATAGTTACGTTAAATAAGTTATTTTGGATTTTATTAAACCATTTCGGTTTTCATCACGATATCTTCCTCGATGGCATTCCAAAGTCCGATGCGTTTTTCTAAGGCAAGAATAGAAACCTCTTCGACTTCTTTCCATTTTTGTACATCGTCTTCACATAATTCTGTAATCATTGTCATTGCCATTGGACCATGTTCATCAGCATCTAGTTCGATATGTCTTTCAAAATAATACAAAAGTTTTGTCAAATCGGTTTCTGGAAGGTTCTTTTGAAAGTTTTTCAGAATTTCTGTAAACATGCTTGGAATCAAATCTTCTCTTCCGAATGTAAAAGCAGCAGCAATTTCGTGTGGTTTTCCTTCTTCGATTACTCTGAAAGTAAAATCCAAGAAAGCTTTCACATTTGGATGCATTGGGCTTTGTTTGATGGCAACAAATATATTTTGAAGCGAATGTACTTCTGATAAGAAAGTTAAAATTCCTGTTGTATCAGCACCGCAGGCTTCCATAGCTTCCAAATACATTTCGTAGTGGCTTTGTCTTCTTCCGTCTAGCGTTAAATCGGTTTCTTCTGCCAAAACAATTTCATTGATTAAATATCTCGTTTCTGGATTTTTTGTAGCAAACCAAGGCGTTGTTGTACAAGTAAGTTTGGCTTGTAAGGCTTTTAAAAGTGACATAAAATCCCAAACAGCAAAAACGTGCGTTTCTAAAAAGCTGTGTAAGTCGTCTATGTTTTGAATCTTATTGTATAAAGAATGTTTTAATAGTTGATCTTTTTGAGGTTGAATGCTTTTGTTTATCGTTTCGATATTCATTTTTGGAAAAATTTTGGTGCAAAGATAAAAAGCTTCTCCGTTAAGAAGAAGCTTTTTGTATTGATTTTATGTATATTTTAATAGTTACTGTTTATTTAAATGCTGGAATTCCAGTCACATCCATTCCAGTTATCAATAAATGGATGTCGTGAGTTCCTTCGTAAGTAATCACACTTTCGAGGTTCATCATGTGGCGCATAATAGAGTATTCGCCAGTAATTCCCATACCTCCAAGCATTTGTCTGGCTTCACGCGCTATGTTGATTGCCATATTTACATTGTTACGTTTTGCCATCGAGATTTGTGCAGTAGTTGCTTTTCCTTCGTTTCTTAAAACACCTAAACGCCAGGTTAATAATTGTGCTTTCGTGATTTCGGTAATCATTTCTGCCAGTTTTTTCTGTTGTAATTGTGTTCCTCCAATTGCTTTTCCAAACTGAATTCTCTCTTTAGAGTAACGTAAAGCAGTATCGTAACAATCCATTGCAGCGCCAATTGCTCCCCAAGCAATTCCGTAACGAGCAGAATCTAAACAGCCAAGCGGAGCGCCAAGCCCCGATTTATTAGGTAAAAGATTTTCTTTTGGAACTTTTACATTATCAAAAATCAATTCTCCGGTTGCAGAGGCACGAAGCGACCATTTATTATGGGTTTCTGGAGTTGTAAAGCCTTCCATACCTCGTTCCACAATTAAACCATGAATTCGGCCTTCTTCATTTTTAGCCCATACAATGGCAATGTCGGCAAACGGAGCGTTGGAAATCCACATTTTAGCACCGTTTAAAAGATAGTGATCTCCCATATCTTTAAAATTAGTAATCATGCTTCCTGGATCAGAACCATGATCCGGCTCTGTTAAACCAAAACAGCCAATATATTCTCCTGTAGCAAGTTTTGGCAGGTATTTCATTCTTTGTTCTTCGTTTCCATATTTCCAAATGGGATACATTACTAACGAAGATTGAACAGATGAGGTTGATCTTACACCAGAATCGCCTCTTTCGATTTCCTGCATAATTAAGCCATAAGAGATTTGGTCTAATCCAGCACCACCATATTCGACAGGAATATAAGGTCCAAAACCACCAATTTCTCCAAGACCTTTAATTAATTGTTTAGGGAATTCTGCTTTTTGAGCATATTCTTCTATAATAGGAGAAACTTCTTTTTTAACCCATGCACGAGCAGATTCGCGAACCAATTTATGTTCGTCAGAAAGTAAATCGTCTAAGTTGTAGTAATCTGGAGATTGAAATAGGTCTGGTTTCATGTTTTTTAATTTTTAACAAAACAAATTTACGTAATAAAAATATAACAAATAGTTCTTGTTTTGTTATATTTTTTAAAGGTAAAAATAAAATTAATAGGAATTTGGCAAATTAATTGTAGTTTATTGATAATTTATAGACTATTTTTGAATACCAAAAATTTAATAAATGAGGCTGATCATCTCTTTTCTATTTTTATTCCTACTTAATACTAGTATGGCTCAACCTACAAAAGAGTTTACTGAACAAGAGTATTTACAGTTACAGGATAAAATACGTTTCAGTATGAACGGTAATTTTGATGAAGGACTAAAGTACGCAGCCGAACTTCAGAAATCTAGCAAGAATGAACATTTAGCCTTTGCTTATGGCGCAGGATCCTATTTGTATCAGTTAAAGAACAACCGCGTTAAATGTGATGAATGGTATAACAAAGCATTAGAATACTATAAAAAAATTCCCGAATCTGTTGAAAAAATAAACATTAGAGCCTATCTCTATAATTACAGAGGGTTAACCGAGTGGAAAAGAAAAAATTTTGGTGAAGCCTTAAGTAATTATCAGGAAGGAATTAAGCTTTCGATAAAAACATCAGATGTTATACAAACTGTAAAATTTAAAAGCAATATGGCTTTGGTGAATTCTGAAGTTGGGAATTACGCACTTGCTGCCAAAAATTTAAGACAGAACAGTGATTTTCTAGATAAAAATGAGGGACTTTACGAAAAAGATCAATTTCAAAATAGTAAAAGTAATATTTATACCAATTTAGGAAATGTCTACGAAAGCTATTTTATGAAGAATAGGAATAAATTATTTTTGCTTGACTCCGCCGAATATTTTTATAAAAAAGCAGTCAATTTTTCGCAGAACTATATAGATAATAAAATGACGGCCACTCTAAGTCTAGGAAATATCTATCTGGTAAAAAAAGATGTTAAAAACGCTGAAAAAGCCTATTTTGATATAGCAATGTATGCTAAGCAAAATAATGACCAAGTGTATTACAAGATTGCAAATTACAATCTGGGAGAACTCTATTATACCCAGAAAAAGTATGACAAAGCTTTGGTCTTTTTGAAAAAAAATGACTCGATTGCTCTCAAAGAGAAGAAAATCGATAAAAGTTATTTTCAATCCAATTATATACAGGCTAAAATTTATAATATAAAAAATGAGCCAGAATTGGCTTTTAAGCATTCTAAATTATATTTAGATGCCTACGAAAAATATGAAGGAGAATTGAGAGAAGAAGCCTTAGACGTTAATTATAAACTAGGTACTGCTAATCTTAGTGAAGAGATGGTAAGTATTCAGGAGAAATATAAATATGAAGTCTTATGGAATAAAGCACTTAAAGTTTTCTATGTTATTTTGGTGGTAGCAATTGTCTTTTTTTTAATTAAAAACATTCGGGATAAAAATAAAGCACAGAAAAAAATGAATGCTTTAATTGAAGAATTTAAAGCTAATTTAGAGAAGAAAGAAATTGAGAAAACAATTGAAAAACCTGTAGTTTTAGAAGTTCCTGAATTAGAAGAGTCTCTGCTCAAAAAGGAAAATGCAAATTTGAGTATTGATGAGGCCAAAGAAAATAAAATTGTAGAAAAACTTTTGGCTCTGGAAGAAAAATTAGAATATTTAAATGCTGATTTTACGCTATCTTATGCCGCGAAAAAGATCAAAACAAATACTACTTATCTATCTTATGTGGTGAATAAAAGATTTGGTAAATCTTTCGGAGAGTATTCTAACGAACTAAAGATTAATTATGTTATTAATCAAATGATTACCAATCATTTATATCGTAAATATTCTACTCAGGCAATTGCCGAAAGTGTTGGTTTTAAGAATGCTGTTTCTTTTGCAAAATCATTTCGCAAAAGAACTGGAGTATCTCCAGCTCAATTTGCGAACAATATTTAGAGCTGAATTTTTTAACCATTTCCGTTTCCTCCTCCATTATTAAGCGGGTTTGGTTGTTCTGGCGGAGTTATTGTATCACCGCCTTTTACCGTTCTCTGGGATTCTCTGCTTATTTTTTCTATTTGGAAATCTGTGATTTTCAGTGAATTATTTTTCATAATTTTTTCTTTTTTGGATTACTTTATTAATTTTTATGATTTAAGATGATAACTAACCGTTTCCGTTTCCTCCTCCATTATTAAGCGGGTTTGGTTCTTCCGGCGGGGTTGTTGTATCACCGCCTTTTACCGTTCTCTGGGATTCTCTGCTTATTTTTTCAAATTGAAAGTCTGCTATTTTCAGTGAATTATTTTTCATATTTTTTTCTTTTTTGGATTATTTTAATTGATCTTCATTATTTAGGATGATTAACCGTTTCCGTTTCCACCACGGTTATTAAGCGGGTTTGGTTCTTCCGGTGTTGTTGTATCGCCTCCTTTTACAGTTCTTTGTGCTTCTCTGCTTATTTTTTCAAATTGAAAGTCTGCTATCTTCAGTGAATTATTTTTCATGTGTCTTTTTTTTTGGATTACTTTATTAATTTTTATGATTTAAGAGCGTAATTAACCGTTTCCGTTTCCACCACGGTTATTAAGCGGATTTGGTTCTTCCGGCGGTGTTGTTGTTACGCCTCCTTTTACCGTTCTTTGTGCTTCTCTGCTTATTTTTTCAAATTGAAAGTCTGCTATTTTTAGTGAATTATTTTTCATGTGTCTTTTTTTTTGGATTGCTTTATTAATTTTTATGATTTAAGATGGTAATTAACCATTTCCGTTTCCTCCTCCATTATTAAGCGGATTTGGTTCTTCCAAAGGCGTTGTTGTTACGCCACCTTTTACTGTTTTTTGCGCTTCTTGGCTTATTTTTTCAAATTGAAAGTCTGCTATTTTTAGTGTATTTTTTTTCATGTGTCTTTTTTTTAGAAATTACGTTTATTGCTTTTTATGATTTTAAATGGTCATTAACCATTTCCGTTTCCACCACGGTTATTAAGCGGGTTTGGTTCTTCTGAAGGAGTTGTTGTTACGCCACCTTTTACTATTTTTTGTGCTTCTCTGCTTATTTTTTCTACTTCGAAATCGCTTAATGTGAATGTTCTATTTTTCATCTTTATTTATTTTTAAGTTCAGTTTTTTTGTACTATTAATCTTTCATAAATATTTTTAGGCAATTGAGTCAAATGCGCTAAAATTGTGCGTCAAATTTTGGTTTATGTTTTGAAATTCTGGGTTTATTTTTGGATTAAAAAGCAGAAAAAATTAATCTCTTATTGTAAGTTTAAGCTTTCAAAATAATGATCTGCTTTTTATGTTTTTTGGGAGAATTTTTGTTTCAATTCAGACATTTTTTTGACTATTTTTTTGTCATTTTCTGTCCTCATTTTTATGATCTTTTTACTTTAAAATCATTTAATTTTTAAGGCCGTTTTTTCATGTTTTTTGATGTTTGGATTATTGCTTTTCCAAAACTAGATAAAAAGCATAGCCGTTAATCGAAAATAGGCTTTTAGAAGTTTTAAATAAAAAAACACAACCATAACTATTTGTTTTACAGGTGTTTATTGTGTTTAGTATACTTGGTATAATTTATAAATTGTATGTGGTATAATTAATAAAATGTATACATGCATGCGATTTTTATCAATAAAAACCCCAATCTTTGCAGTGTAATTATGATTTTAAATCGATAAAAAGTGATGTTAAAACTGGTCCAAAAATTTTTACAAATCAACAAGTACTCAGACATAAAAAATGAGTTCAAGGATCTGTTTTTATCTCATCCAAATTATCCAAGTTTATTTGCTATTACAGATTCGTTTGATTTGCTTTCTGTAGAGAATGCGGCAGTGAGAGTTTCAAAAGAGCAAATTGTGGATCTGCCATCTAATTTTTTGGCTTATTTTAAAGAGGAATTAATCCTGGTTGAAAAGATTAAAAATGGTGTTCGAATTACAACATTGAAAAAAGGAAGCCAAAAATTATCGTATGATAAATTTCTTTTAGATTGGAATGGAGTAATTGTTGCAATTGAACCAAATAATGTTGTTGCAAGAGAGAACCTAAAAGTAGAATATAATTGGTTGAAATATTTTCTTCCATTAGTGCTTCTCGCAGGACTATCTTTTTTTTATAACGGATTTAATTTGTTTAGCACTATTTTCTTAGGGACCTCAATATTAGGTCTAATTGTAAGCATATTTATTGTACAGCAAAAATGGGGTGTTAAAAACACTGTAATTTCAAAATTTTGTAATCTAAGTTCTAACTCTTCTTGTCACTCTGTTATAAGTTTTAATGACGACATTGCAAATAGATGGTTAAGTTTTTCAGATTTACCATTGCTTTTCTTTAGTTCAAGCATTATTGCAATTTTGGTTCAGCCTTTAAGCTCAGCAATATTTGTTGGATTTTTAAGCTTGTTAGCAATTCCAGTAGTGGTTTGTTCTATTTGGATTCAGAAGTTTGAAATTCAAAAATGGTGTGTAATGTGTTTAGCAGTATCATTATTAATTGTAGTGCAAAGCGTTATATGGTTTTCATCAGATCTTTTTACGTTGAGTTTTAGTTTTAAAGATGTTTTTCCATACACTTTCTCTTTATTACTGTTAATTCCTATTTGGGCGGCTGTAAAGGTGATGATTAAAAAACTGCTTGATAATGAAAACTCACTGAAAGAACTTAAAAAGTTTAAAAGAAATTATTCCCTATTAAACTTCTTGTCTAAAAAAGTAAAATATACAAAAGGATTTGAAGACTTAAGAGGTCTAAATTTTGGTAATAGAAATGCAGCTGTAAAACTTTCTATTATAATTAGTCCTAGTTGTGGACATTGTTATAAAACATTTCAGGAGGCTTTTGAGCTAGTAATGAAATATCCAGATAGAATTTTTTTAAACGTTCTTTTTAATATTAATCCAGAGAATAATGATAATCCATATAAAGCAATTGTTGAAAGGCTATTAACGATTAATAGAACAACTCCTGGGAAAACTGTTGAGGCAATTTCTGATTGGTATATTAAAAGAATGGCCTATAAAAAATGGCTCAAAAAATGGCATGTTGATTCAGTTAGTATGATGATCAGTCAGGAAATTCAAAAACAATATGACTGGTGCTCGATGAATAACTTTAACTATACACCAGTTAAAATTGTAAATGAGAGATTATTTCCAAATGAATATGAACTGAACGAATTGAAATATTTCTTGAATGATTTTATTGATGAAGTTCAAGTGTTAGAAAGAACAGCATAAAGAAAAAAATAGTAACCCCAAATACCTGCAGTTATGTTAAAAAATATCTTGAAATTAAAAGGTGCAGTAGAATTGACTGCTAACGAGCAAAAAACAATAAATGGAGGTAATGCTCCTATTTGTGAGGAAGGATTTAAAGCTAAGAGATGTACAGAATTTGGAACAGTTCCAGCTTATTGGAGTTGTGTGCCAAACAATTATGTCGGAAGCTGTTAAGACTGAAGATTTAATGCCTCAGATATTTTCCCAAATTTTTGAGGCTTGCCCAAAAAACGTAAATAACCAATTATGTTAGAAAAGATTTTAAAAAGTAAAGAAACTAAAAAGCTTACAAAAAAAGAGCAGAAAAACATTTTAGGAGGCGAAAGCACTGAGCCTAATTGTTACAATGCTGTTGCTGAAAAAAACTATGCTTGCTAATTTTAATATTTCTATAGTAACAGAGTTTTAAAATGCTCTGTTACTATTAAAAATTGTGTCATTAATATGTTGAATAAAATTTTAAATCTCAATGGTGCTCAAATTATATCGAGAAATGAGCTGAAAACTATGAGAGGAGGAATTCCAGAGTGCTGGATTCATGCTATTGAAGCAGGATGCATATTAATACCATCAGGCGAAAAGTGTCCAATAAATACACTCTCAGGTATTTGTGATACAAGTCGTCTTTGTTGTTGATTTTTAACTTTTTTAAAAGTAATACGATATAGCCTTATTTAGAATTTAGTCATGTTTTTTTTGAATGTATAGGCGCTCGATCGTGGAACATTGAGCATTTTCTCAGTATTGATGATTGGTACTGAGATTCTTAGGAGTTGGCCGCTGGGTTTGATTTTATTTGGTTAGGGTAAAACCGCGGCCATGTCCTAAAGAAATTGTGTTGCTGGTAATTTGTTTATAAATACCCAAACAGAGAAGATTTATATCTTCTCTGTTTTTTTATAGATTAACAAGAATTTTTTTTCCTACATTAGTCTTGAATAAATCAAAAGAAATTGAAGAGATTCCCTCATTATAGACAAGCCGATAATAAAGATTGCGGTCCGACATGTTTAAAGATCATAGCTAAATATTACGGCAAAACAATCAATATTCAAGAGTTGAGAGATTTCAGCGAAACAACTCGCGAAGGAAGTAATTTGCTTTTTTTGAGCGATGCTGCCGAAAAAATTGGTTTTAGGACTTTAGGAGTAAAATTATCAGTTCAGAGAATAGAGGAAGCTCCTCTTCCATGTATTCTTCATTGGAATAAAGATCATTATGTTGTCCTTCATAAAATAAAAAAAGACAAATATTATATTTCGGATCCCGCTTTTGGACTTTTAGAATACAATAAAGAAGATTTTGTAAAATTCTGGATTGGTCATAATGCCGATGATACTACAAAAGAAGGTATTGCACTATTAATAGAGGCAACTCCTGTCTTTTTTGAATCAGATTTTGAGAAAGAAGAAAATAAAGGATTAGATTTTAGATTCCTATCCAAATATTTATTTCAATATAAATCCTTTTTAATTCAGCTTGCAATTGGACTTTTGGCGAGCAGTTTACTCAATTTAATTTTTCCCTTTTTAACCCAGAGTATTGTTGATGTCGGAATCCAAAATCAGAACATTAACTTCATCTATTTAATTCTATTTGCAATGTTGTTTATTTTTGCAGGAAGAACAGGTTTAGAATTAATCAGAAGCTGGATTTTACTGCATTTGTCTACGAGGGTTAATATTTCTCTTATTTCAGATTTCTTTATAAAGCTGATGAATCTGCCGATTTCCTTTTTCGATGTTCGAATGACTGGAGACATTATGCAGCGAATAAATGATCATGGCCGTATCGAAAAGATCTTAACTACTTCTTCTTTAAATGTTCTTTTCTCAGTTATCAATATGTTTGTAATGGGAGCAGTTTTAGCTTATTTCAATATACAGATATTTTTGGTATTCTTTGTAGGCAGTGTTTTTTATTTCGGATGGATCACATTGTTTCTAAAAAGAAGAGAAGCTTTAGATTATAAGCGTTTTGCAGAAGTTTCGAAAGAGCAGAGTAAAGTAATGGAACTTATTAACGGCATGCAGGAAATAAAACTTCATAATGCCGAAAAGCAAAAAAGATGGGGCTGGGAATATGTACAAGCAAGACTTTTCAGGGTTTCAATAAAAGGATTGATTCTAGAACAGACACAGACCATTGGTTCTTCTGTAATTAATGAATTAAAAAACATATTTATTATTCTGCTTTCTGCGAAATTGGTGATTGATGGTTCGATAACACTCGGTATGATGTTGGCAATTAGTGCCATCGTAGGAAGTTTAAACGGGCCAATAACACAATTAATAGAATTTGTAAGAGAGTTTCAGGATGCTAAAATTTCGTTGGCGAGATTATCCGAAATCCATCAAAAAGAAGACGAATTGCAACAGGAAGCGCATCAGACAAGTGAAGTGCCTTTTGATGCTGATATTGAGATTAAAAACCTTACTTATCGTTATCTAGGTTCAGATATTCCAGTATTGGATAATCTGAGCTTAATAATTCCAGCCAAAAAGGTAACTGCGATTGTAGGCGTCAGCGGCAGCGGAAAAACAACTCTGATGAAACTGCTTTTGAAGTTCTATGATCCTGAAAAAGGAGAAGTGACTATTGGTAATACACAGTTAAAGAATATTTCACAGAAAGCCTGGAGGTCAAATATTGGAGCGGTAATGCAGGAAGGCTATATTTTTAGTGATACCATCGCCAATAATATTGCTCTCGGCGTTGATCGGATAGATAAAGAACGGTTGCTTTACGCTTCAGATGTTGCTAATATTAAAGAATATATTGGCGGACTTCCTTTAGGATATAATACAAAAATAGGAGGAGACGGAGTTGGAATGAGTACAGGACAAAAACAGCGCCTTTTAATTGCAAGAGCAGTTTACAAAAACCCAGAAATTTTGTTTTTTGATGAGGCTACTTCGGCTTTGGATGCCAATAATGAAAAAGAAATTATGAGAAAACTGGATCTCTTTTTCGAGAATAAAACAGTAGTTGTAATTGCGCATCGACTAAGTACGGTGATGAATGCAGATCAGATTGTAGTTTTGGATAAAGGAAAAATTATTGAGATTGGGAATCATTCTGCTTTAGTAGAGCAAAAAGGCAATTATTTTGAATTAGTTAAAAACCAGCTGCAGTTAGGAAATTAATTATGGTGGAAGAAAAAGATACTTTTGAATTAAGAAGTGAAGAAGTTCAGGACATTCTGACCAAAGTACCACATTGGATGATACGATGGGGAACAGTTCTGATATTTGCTATTATTGTTATGCTGTTCTTTGTGTCATGGTTTGTTAAATACCCTGATGTAGTAAAGGCAGAAATTATTATCACAACTAATATTCCGCCAGAGAAAATTGTTTCAAAATCTTCTGGAAGAATTGAAGTCATTTTGGTTAAAGATAAATCAGAAGTTTTAAAAAACAGTACGCTGGCCATTATCGAAAATACAGCCAATTATAAAGATGTTTTTCTGTTAAAGAAAGTTGTTGATAGTTATGATATTAATTCAGGAAAAGCATTCTCTTTTGAGTTATTGAAAAATAAACAGTTAGGCGAAATCGAAAGTGCTTTTGCCGTTTTCCAGAAAGATTATCAAGCGCAGCAATTAAACGAAAGCCTTCATCCTTTTGATGTGGAAAGCAGGGCTCAGAGCTCAGAGAAAATTCAGTTGAAAGAAAGATTGGATATTCTGCAACAACAGAAAGTGATTAATGAAAGTGAATTGGAACTGCAAAAAAATGAAATAGCCCGTTTTGAAGCCTTATTTAAAAAAGGAATTATTTCGGCTCAGGATATGGAAGTAAAAAAACTGGGTTTTTTGCAGGCGCAGAAGAATTATAGAGGCCTTTTAACGTCAATTTCTCAGTTAAAATCATCTTTGATTGATAATACAAAATCAAGTCAGAATTCTCAGATAAATAGCACTAGAGAAGAAGTTAACTTAGGACGAAGCATGGCACAGTCTTTTTATCAGTTAAAAAAAGTAATAAAAGACTGGGAGTTAGCTTATACCTTAAAATCGTCCGTGAGCGGTGTAGTTACTTTTCTTCAGGTTTGGAATGAAAATCAAACCATTAATGTTGGCGACAATGTTTTTTCTATAATCCCTGATGCTAAAAATGGGTTTGTTGGAAAGGTAAAAGCACCAGCCTTAAATTCTGGAAAAATAAAAGTAGGGCAGAGAGTTAATATTCGTTTGGCAAATTATCCAGACCGCGAATTTGGTGTGCTGAAAGGTGAAATCAAAAATATTTCCCTAGTTCCGGATAAAGATGGGAATTTACTCGTTGATGTTTCGCTTCCTAACGGATTAAAAACTTCTTATGATAAACAGATTGTTTTTCAGCAGGAAATGAAAGGAAGCGCCGAAATTGTAACAGAAGATTTAAGGTTATTACAAAGAATATTATATCAGTTTAAGAGTATATTTGAGCAGGTTTAGAATTTCAAATAAAAATCCTTAGTCAATTCAATATATTCTGGAGTATAAACGTGTCTTTCTATTTCGATAACAAGTTCGTCGATTTCAATTTCAAAAACTTCTTTTCGGCTAAAAGCCAGTAAACTTCGTTTGATTTCTGATTTTGGAGTGCCTTTTACTCGGGTAATTTTTAATGGATATAATTCAGTTTCTTTGGCTAAAGCAATAAATTTTTCTTCTTCTTTAAAAGGAATAATTATGGCAAGAATTCCGTTTTCAGAAAGTAATAAATCAGCAGCTTCAACAATTTCTTCAAAAGGCATTGCATCTTGAAATCTTGCTAGGTCACGCTGTTCATCTTCAGTTTTGTAATCTTCAGCATAAAAAGGCGGATTTGAAACAATCAAATCATATTCGTCTTCAGGTTCTTCAATAAATTCATCTAAACCAGCATGAAAACAAAATAAACGATCTCCCCAAGGAGAAGCTTCAAAATTTTCTACAGCTTGCTCATAAGCGTCTTCATCAATTTCAAGAGCATCAATTTGTTCCGCATAACTTCTCTGTGCCAGCATTAGAGCAATAATTCCAGTTCCGGCGCCAATATCTAAAACACTAAACGGATTATGAAAAACAGGAGCCCAAGCACCAAGTAAAACACCATCTGTGCCCACTTTCATCGCACAACGATCCTGGTTGATAGAGAATTGCTTAAACTGAAACATAAAAATAAAATACCAATTTTTTTAAATACCAAATTCCAATTATTGAGCAGAAATTTCAAAATGAAAATTTCAATTGAAGTGGATAATTTTGTTGAGTTGCAAAAGTAAGATTAAATATTAATTTACAGCTTAGAAGTTTTGGTAATTATGGCAGAAAGAATTTTTCGTAACTCCTCAATTTCAAATAATAAAGATTCAGACAATTCTTTTTGGTCCGGATTTAAATCGTTTAATAATTGAAGCCAAAATTTTGATTCTTTTGCTTCTTTTCGTGCAATTTTAAGACGAAATAACAAATCTTTATCTCCAAGATTTTCATTTGCTTCAATGTAATTTGCTCCAACAGAACCAGAGGAGCGTACTAATTGTTTGCCATCTTCAATATTCGATGTGGTTTTAGGTAGAGTACGAATATAGATTCTACATTCTTTTGCAAACAAAAAGGTTCTTTCTTCTAGATTGTATGGCTTACTCATCATGAGTATAAAATTCCAATTTATTAAACAATAAATATAAACAAAAGAATTAAAAAGAAAGTTTTTTCTTTCAAATTAGTGTCGAAAAAATTGTATTCTTTTGGGAATTTGGAGTTTTAAAAAAGCCCGAATTTAACGTTGCTATGGCTTGGAATTTGGAATTTAAGATTTGGAAATTTAAACCTAAAGATACATCTCCACAAGACCTTCAGGAAGATTCATGATAACTTTTTTGTTTTCGCGATCAATTTTCACAAGGAATTGATCAATCATTGGGACTAAAATCTCTACTTCGCCATTTAGAACTTCAAAAAGAGGCTGTGAAGAAGAGTCATTAATAGAAGTAATTTTTCCGAAAACACCTAAACGTTTGTCTTCGATTTCAAAACCAATAACTTCGTGATAGTAGAATTTGTTGCCAGTAAGTTTTGGCAACATTGATAAAGGAAGATAAATACCATTTCCAACAAGAGCATCAGCATCTTCTTCGGTATTTACATCTTCAAAACGAACTCTAAGAAAGTCGTTTTTGTGCATTGAGCTTGATTCAATAAAAAAAGGAACCAAGTGTTTGTTGTGCTCAACAAACACTGATTCCAGATTTTCGTATAACTCAGGTTCGTCTGTGTCTAAATAGATCAGAACTTCACCCTTGAAACTAAATTTTTTAGCGATTTTACCTAAATAAAAACAGTCTTCTTTACGCATTATCGCTAAGTAAAATTATGCTTCAGTTGTTTCGTTATTCTCTTCAGCAGCAGGAGCTTCTTCAGTTGCTTCAGCAACTTCTTCTGTAGCCTCAGCAGCTTGTGCAGCGGCAGCAGCTTCAGCTTGTGCAGCGGCAGCATCAGCAACACGTTTAGCGTTAACTTCTTTTTCAGCTTTTAAAGCTTTAGCTTTAACATCAGCTTGTGCTTTTGATAAACCATCTTTTTTAGCATCAACTTTTCCAGCTTTAGCCTCTAACCAAGCAGCTAATTTAGCGTCAGCTTGTTCTTGAGTTAAAGCTCCCTTACGAATACCTCCATCAAGGTGGTGTTTCAATAAAGCACCTTTGTAAGAAAGGATAGCTCTAGCAGTATCAGTTGGTTGAGCACCATTGTGTAACCATTTAACTGCGCTGTCAAGGTTTAACTCAACAGTTGCTGGGTTAGTGTTTGGATTGTAAGTACCGATTTTCTCTAAGTATCTACCATCTCTTTTTGAGCGTGCATCTGCAGCTACTACCCAGTAAAAAGGTTTTCCTTTTTTACCGTGTCTTTGTAATCTAATTTTTACTGACATAATCTAGTGATTAAATTTTGAGGTACTCGACCTCTATTAATTAAGGGCGCAAAGATATAATTTTTTTGTTAATAATGCGTTTCTAACCATATAAAATGTATATAAGATTGATTTTTATTATCTTTTGAATGTTTTTTTGGTTTATTTTAGAATAAAATTTCAAGTTAAGCGGTACTTTTGCATTAAATTCATCTTAATATATGAAGAAATATTTCTACTTTTTAGTGATTTTAACTGTTTTTGCTTCTTGTGAAGAAGATATAAAATTTAATAATCCTGCTTTTCAAACCTTAAAAGATAATACTTTTTGGAGAGCCCAAGTATATAAAGCTGGAACCGAAACGAATGGTTTTTTTATTATTGAAGGTTCTTTAGGTTATGAGCAGATAAAATTTCAGCTTTCTGAACCAGCTGAAGAAACGTTTGCCTTAGGAATAAATGATGATATAAAAGCTATTTATAAAAACACTTATAAAGGACAAGAAGCAGAATTTAGTACTGGAACAGGTAAAGGAAATGGAGAAGTTGTTGTGACAGAATATAATACGGTTGATAATACTATTTCGGGAACATTTAAATTTACAGCAGTTAATGTTAGTTCCGATGTCGAAAAACAAACAATGCATTTTTCGGAAGGTGTTTTTTATAAAATTCCAGTGGAACCGGGAGGAAACTTTGTACCTGTTAGCAATTAATCTGTTGCTTTGAACTTCATTAAATCAGAATAAAAACTTAAATAAACTCATAACATGGTAGATTAGATATAAATAAGACTACATTTGCCTCTTATTATAAATAAATATCTATGAATATTTTTGTTGGAAGCCTTCCGTTCAGTATTGAGGAAGCAGATTTAAGAGAATCTTTTGAGGTTTATGGAACAGTAGATTCTGTTAAAATTATTACTGATAAATTTACTGGAAGAAGCAAAGGTTTTGGTTTTGTAGAAATGCCAAACGATGCGGAAGCGCAAAAAGCAATTGATGAATTGAACGGTGCAACTGTTCAAGGACGTGCAATTGTAGTAAATAAATCAGAGCCAAAACCAGAAGGCGAAAGAAGAAGTTTCAATAACAACCGCAGCGGAGGAAATAATCGTGGTGGTGGTTATGGAAACAACAACCGTGGAAATGATCGCGGAAACAGAGGAGGATATTAGTATTTTTTTTCTAAAATATAAAAGGGATCAACGAAAGTTGATCCCTTTTTTTAGAGGCGCACCGCAGTGCGTCTAATATAACGAGAAGACGCACTGCGGTGCATCTCTACGATTTCTTTAATTATACATTCGCAGCTAACCAGTCACCAACTTCTTTAGTACCGTATGCTTTGCCGCCATTGGCTAAATCTTCAGTAACTACTCCAGCTTCTAAAGCTTTGTTTACAGCATCTCTCATTGCTTTTCCTTCTTCCATCAATCCGAAGTTTTCGAACATCATAGCAGCAGATAAAATAGTAGCCATTGGATTTGCTATGTTTAATCCTGTAGCTTGTGGGTAAGAACCGTGAATCGGTTCAAACAAAGATACTTCAGCTCCCATAGAAGCAGAAGGCATTAATCCCATAGAGCCAGAAATTACAGAAGCTTCATCTGTTAAAATATCTCCAAATAAGTTTTCAGTAATTAATACATCATAAGAGTTTGGCCATTGAACCAAACGCATAGCAACCGCATCAACAAATTCGTAACTAACTTCAACCTCTGGATAATCTTTTTCCATTGCCTGAACTGTTTCTCTCCATAAACGTGAAGTTTCCAAAACGTTTGCTTTGTCAACGCAGCATAATTTTTTAGAACGTGTCATTGCTAATTCGAAACCTTTTTTTGCTAAACGCTGTACTTCAGCTCTTGTGTAAACGCAATTGTCGTAAGCAGTATCTCCATTATCTTTTCTTCCTTTTTCACCAAAGTAAATCCCGCCAGTTAACTCTCTTAAGAATACTAAATCAGTTCCTTCGATTCTTTCTCTTTTTAAAGGAGATTTATCTAATAAAGAAGGGAATGTAAAAGTTGGTCTTACGTTTGCAAACAAACCTAATGCTTTACGCATTTTTAGTAAACCTTGTTCTGGTCTTACAGGTGCAGAAGGATCGTTATCATATTTAGGGTGGCCAATTGCTCCAAAAAGAACAGCATCAGCATTTTTACAAACTTCGTGTGTTGCATCTGGATAAGGCTCGCCTACAGCATCAATTGCAGCGGCACCAGTTAAAGCTGGTTTCCAAGTGATTTCATGTCCGAATTTTTTTGCAATAGCATCAGATACTTTTACAGCTTCATTTATTACTTCTGGTCCGATTCCGTCTCCGGCTAAAAGGGCTATGTTTAATTTCATTCTATATGTGTTATTAAGGTTCAAAGTGACAAAGTTGCAAAGGTTCAAAGTTTTAAAAGCAGGTAATAGACCTTTGTTGCTTTGTCACTTTGAACCTTTGTAACTATTATTAAGTTATAATGTTAAGCATTTTTTGTGTCGCAATAATCGCTGCCACAGTTTGATCTGAATCTAAACCGCGGGTTTTGAATTCTTTTCCATTGTTGACCCATGTGATAATGGTTTCGCACAAAGCGTCAGAACTACTTCCTGGAGGGATTCTTACTGCATAATCGATCAATTTTGGAAGTGTTAATTTTTTGCTTTTGTAAATCTTGGATAAAGCATTCATAAAAGCATCAAACTGACCGTCTCCTTGTGCGTTTTCTTCGATTATTTCTCCGTTTAAATTTAAAGATAAAGTCGTAGATGGTCGCATTCCTTTAGAATGAACCAGCATGTAAGAATTTATAGTAATTTTTTCTTCATAAGTATGACTGTCCAAAACATCTGAAATAATGTATGGAAGATCTTCTTTTGTTACGGTTTCTTTTTTGTCGCCTAGTTCGATAATTCTTTGGGTAACCAATTTCAAATCTTCGTTGTTTAGTTTTAAACCTAATTCCTGAAGATTTTTTTCAATATTGGCTTTTCCAGAAGTCTTTCCTAGGGCATATTTTCTTTTTCTTCCAAAACGTTCTGGAAGCAAATCATTAAAATAAAGATTGTTTTTGTTGTCTCCATCAGCATGAATTCCGGCTGTTTGAGTAAAAACATTATCTCCTACAATTGGCTTATTCGCAGGAATTCTATATCCAGTAAAAGTTTCAACAAGCTTACTTACAGAATATAAAGACGTTTCCTTAACATTGATTTTTACTTCTGGCAAATAATCGTTAATTACTGCAACAGTGCTTTCAAGTGGCGCATTTCCTGCACGTTCTCCCATTCCGTTTACCGTTACATGAAGCCCGTTTATTCCCGCTTTTATGGCTTCCATAACATTCGCAATACTTAAATCGTAATCGTTGTGTGCATGGAAATCAAAATGAATGTTTGGATATTTTGCTCTGATTTTTGATATAAATTCAAAAGTCAGAGACGGAATTAAAACACCTAAAGTATCAGGAAGTAAAACTCTTTTTATTGGCTGTGTTGCTAAGAAATCAAGAAACTGAAAAACATAATCTTGAGAATTTCGCATTCCGTTGCTCCAGTCTTCCAGGTAAACATTGGTTTCAATATTGTTTTCTTTAGCTAAAGAAATGATTTGAGCAATTTCGGAAAAATGCTGTTCTGGAGTTTTTTTTAATTGATGCTTTAAGTGATTCATTGAGCCTTTGGTCAACAAATTCTGCACTTTGGCACCGGCTTTTTTCATCCAGTCAATTGAAACACCACCGTCAACAAACGTCAGCACTTCAATTCTGTTGATGTAGCCACGTTCTTCGGCCCATGAAGTAATGCCTTTTACAGCCTGAAATTCTCCTTCGCTTACGCGTGCCGAAGCAATTTCGATTCTATCAATATTTAATTCCTCCAACAACAATTGCGCAATGGTTAGTTTTTCTGCAGCAGAAAATGATACTCCTGAGGTTTGTTCACCATCACGGAGTGTCGTATCCATTATTTCAATTTTTCTTTTTTCCATATTGATATTTCTAATTTCTAACTGTTTGAATGTAACAGATAAACATATTCTATTTTTTTGACGCTGATTTTACGGATTCGCTTTGCGAAGACGCTGATAAAACGGATTTTTTTATTAAAATAAAATCTGCGTTAATCCGCGTTTTTGCGATAGCAAATCTGTTTTACCCGCGTTCTATATTCTAGAAAGACCCGACTGGTTTTTGAAGCCTGCCGGGTCTAATAGACTAAATGGTATTGCTATTAGTAAGGAAGTTTATCGGCGAAAGCCTTAATATCTTCTTTCATGTTTTGTAAATAATCAATATCGTCAAAGCCATTAATCATGTTATTTTTTTTGTAACCGTTAATAGCGAATGATTCTTGTTCACCAGTTGACAATAAAGTAATCGTTTGGTTTGGAAGATTGATTTCTAATTCTGTTTTTGGATCAGCTTCGATAGCTTTGAAAATATTAGCCAAAAATTCTGGGCTGATTTGTACTGGCAAAACACCAATATTTAAACAATTTCCTTTGAAGATATCAGCAAAGAAACTAGAAACTACAGCACGGAATCCATAATCGTAAACCGCCCAAGCAGCGTGCTCTCTTGAAGATCCTGAACCGAAGTTTTTTCCTCCAACAAGAATTTTTCCACTGTAAGTTGGATTGTTTAAAACGAAATCTGATTTTGGAGTATCGTCTCCATTGTATCTCCAGTCTCTAAAAAGGTTGTCTCCAAAACCTTCACGTTTTGTAGCTTTTAAGAAACGAGCCGGAATGATTTGATCTGTATCTACGTTCTCAATTGGCAACGGCACTGCGCTGCTAGTAAGTATGTTAAATTTATCGTATGCCATTTTAATTTTAGATTTTTGGATTTTAGATTTTAGATTTTCTGAAAATGAGAATCTATATTAAATCTAAAAACAATTTTATTGAATTTTTGAAATTGTTATTGCCATCGTCATTGACTAGAACAGTTCTCTTGGATCTGTTAGTTTTCCTGTAACAGCAGCTGCAGCAGCCATAATTGGACTTGCTAATAAAGTTCTTGAACCAGGACCTTGACGACCTTCAAAGTTTCTGTTTGAAGTACTTACTGCATATTTACCAGCAGGAACTTTATCGTCGTTCATTGCTAAACAAGCAGAACAACCCGGCTGACGTAATACGAAACCAGCTTCTGTCAGAATATCTAAAATACCTTCTTCTTTAATCTGAGCTTCAACAACGTGAGAACCCGGAACTAACCAAGCGGTAACATTATCTGCTTTTTTTCTTCCTTTTACAATTTCAGCGAAAGCTCTAAAATCTTCAATACGTCCGTTTGTACAACTTCCTAAGAAAACATAATCGATTTGTTTTCCGATCATTACGTCATCTTCGTTGAAGCCCATATAAGCTAAAGATTTTTTGTAAGTTTCCTCACCACCTTCAACTTGGTTTGCACTTGGGATATGTTTTGTGATACCAATTCCCATTCCTGGGTTAGTACCATAAGTAATCATTGGTTCGATATCTTCGGCTTTGATGTTTAATTCAGCATCAAACACAGCATCAGCATCTGTTTTAAGAGTTTTCCAGTATTCAACAGCTTTTGTCCAAGCTTCTCCTTTTGGAGCGTATAGTCTTCCTTCAAGGAAGTCGAAAGTAGTTTGGTCAGGAGCAATCATTCCTCCACGAGCACCCATTTCGATACTTAAGTTGCAAACTGTCATACGGCCTTCCATAGTCATGTTTTCAAAAACATCACCAGCATATTCAACAAAATATCCTGTACCTCCAGAAGTAGTTAATTGAGCAATAATATAAAGTGCAACGTCTTTTGGACCAACACCTTTGCTCAATTTACCATTTACATTGATACGCATTTTCTTTGGTTTAGGCTGCATGATACATTGCGTAGAAAGTACCATTTCAACCTCAGATGTTCCAATACCAAAAGCGATAGCTCCAAAAGCACCGTGAGTAGACGTATGCGAATCTCCACATACAATAGTAGCACCTGGCAAAGTAATTCCGTTTTCAGGGCCAACTACGTGTACAATTCCATTTTTTTGGTGACCTAATCCCCAGTGCGAAATTCCGTATTCGTTAGCGTTATCTTCAAGAGCTTGAAGCTGATTAGCAGAAAGCGGATCTTGAACTGGTAAATGTTGGTTTATGGTTGGTGTATTGTGGTCGGCAGTTGCAAAAGTACGCTGTGGGTATAAAACGTTAACGCCTCTTGATTTTAATCCTAAAAAAGCAACAGGACTCGTAACTTCATGAATGAAATGGCGGTCAATAAAAAACACATCTGGCCCATCTTCAATTTTACGCACTACATGTGAATCCCATACTTTGTCAAATAATGTCTTACTCATTTTTTATTTTTTTTAATTGTAATTTCTATAACCACAGCAATTCCCTGTTCATTATAATAGCAAAACAAAAGTAAAAAAAGATCAAAAAGCGTCAATTTCGATATTTCATTATATACGATACCCAAACTAATTTACAAATTGCGAAACCGCTTTTGTAGATTAAATTTTGACAGAAAAATGATTAAGAAACGGATTTGCTTTTTCTTTTTCGGCTTTAATTTTTCTTGTTTGTTTTTTGTTTTAATAGTTTGCAAATTTATCTCAAAATCAATATAAAATATAAGAATTTGATTGAAAAAATCTAACAAAATGGATAAAAATAGTAATAATTGTTAGTTTTGAAATCTTTGCAAAAAGAATGCTTTTGGCGTTTTTTAAAGCCTTTAAAGGAGTTTTTTGAGTATTATTTAGATTCAATAAAAGATCAAAATACTACGACATCCAAGAGGTGTATTTTTGTGAAATTTCATGAATTTTAAGAGAAAATCTGATGAATAAATAAGAATGTCGTTTTAAGAATTTATCCGTTTTCAATCTCCAAAAAAAGCGTAAATTTGAACTTCCTCCAAAATTCATAGAGCAATTTTTTACACTCCATATAATCAGGTGTTTATATTGGAAAAGCCTTGGATTTGGAGTTTAATTTTTGTATTTTCATTCTATGTATTTAATATTCGATACCGAAACAACCGGATTACCAAAACGCTGGGATGCCCCAATAACCGATTCTGATAACTGGCCCCGCTGTATACAAATTGCGTGGCAGCTTCATGATGAGATGGGACAGCTTATTGAGCATCAGGATTATTTGGTAAAACCAGAAGGATTTAATATTCCGTATGATGCTGAACGTATTCACGGAATCTCAACTGAATTGGCTGAAGCCGATGGAATCACTTTGGCCGAAGTTTTAGAGAAATTCAATATTGCCTTAAGCAAAACCAAATTTATCGTTGGACAAAATTTAGGTTTTGACGTTAATATTATGGGAGCGGAATTCCATAGATTGGGAGTGGAGTCTCAAATGAGTTCTATGCCGGTTCTGGATACTTGTACCGAAGTTACCGCTTCGTTATTGCAGCTTCCTGGAGGTCGTGGAGGAAAATTCAAACTTCCAACTTTGACCGAATTACACAGCTATCTTTTCGATCAGCCTTTCGCGGAAGCGCATAACGCAACTGCCGACGTTGAGGCAACTACGCGTTGTTTCTTGGAATTGGTTAGAAGGGAAGTTTTTACTAAAGAAGAATTAGACGTTCCGAAGGAATATTTCAAAGATTTTCAAGAACAAAATCCAGAACCTTTTAAATTAATTGGTTTAAAACACATCAATTTAAAAGCAGCTTCTGATAAAATCAGAGAGCAACTTAAAGCTTTAGCCGGAGAAGGCAAGGAGACGGTTGTTTCAGAAGAAGATAAAGCCGATTTTAAAGCAGCAAAATTTGCGCATTTGCACAATCATACGCAGTTTTCAGTACTTCAATCGACTATCGGAATTGGGAATATTGTTGCGGCATCAGCTAAAAACGGAATGCCGGCCGTAGCCATGACTGATACCGGAAACATGATGGGAGCTTTTCATTTTGTGAGCGCTGTTATGAACCACAACAAAGCGGCTTCTGGAAAAAATAAAGCTCTAGTTGAAGCTGGAGAGGAACCAACAGAAACCGAAGTGAAGCCAATTGTTGGTTGCGAATTTAATATCTGCGAAAATCATTTAGATAAAAGCAAAAAAGACAATGGTTATCAAGTTGTTTTGATGGCTAAAAATAAAGCGGGTTACCATAACTTGGCCAAAATGGCTTCGATTGCTTACACCGACGGATTTTATTATGTTCCGAGAATTGACCGCAGGATTGTGGAACAATACAAAGGAGATATCATGGTTTTGTCTGGGAATTTATACGGAGAAATTCCGAGTAAAATCTTGAACATTGGAGAAAACCAAGCCGAAGAAGCGTTGATTTGGTGGAAAGAACAATTTGGCGAAGATTTCTATCTGGAAGTAATGCGCCACAATCAAGAGGATGAAAATCGTGTAAACAAAACCCTGATTGAGTTTTCGAAAAAACACGATGTCAAATTAATTGCTACCAATAATACTTATTATTTAAATAAAGAAGATGCCAATGCACACGATATTTTACTTTGTGTAAAAGATGGTGAAAAGCAGGCAACACCTATTGGACGTGGACGTGGTTACCGCTACGGACTTCCAAATCAGGAATACTATTTTAAGTCGCAAGACGAGATGAAAAAACTCTTTGCAGATTTGCCAGAAGCCATTATCAATATTCAGGAAATTATTGATAAGGTGGAAGGATATTCATTGTATCGAGATGTATTGCTTCCGAAATTCGAAATTCCTGACGAATTTATGGTTCCCGAAGATGAAGAAGACGGTGGTGTACGTGGAGAAAATAAATACCTGAGACACCTTACTATGGAAGGTGCCAAAAGAAGATATGGCGAAATTACCGAATCGATTCAGGAGCGTTTGGATTTTGAGTTAATGACGATTTCAAACTCAGGATATCCAGGTTATTTCCTAATTGTACAGGATTTCATCGCCGAAGCAAGAAAAATGGATGTATCGGTTGGTCCAGGACGTGGATCTGCAGCGGGTTCTGCCGTTGCATACTGTCTCGGAATTACCAATATTGACCCAATTAAATACGACTTGCTTTTTGAGCGTTTCCTAAATCCTGACCGTGTATCGATGCCCGATATTGATATCGACTTTGATGATGAGGGTCGTGGACGTGTAATGGATTACGTAATCAACAAATACGGTCAAAAACAGGTTGCGCAGATTATCACTTATGGTAAAATGGCAACCAAATCGGCAATTCGTGATACGGCACGTGTATTGGATTTACCTTTATTTGAAGCCGATAGAATCGCAAAACTGATTCCAGGAATGATGCCTTCAAAATGGAATCTGGCGCGTTTTATTTCGGAGAGTGAAGAAGAAGTCAAAAAAGCCCTTCGTTCGGACGAATTTGATAATGTAAAAGAATTAATCGCCATTGCCAATGAAGATGATTTGGCTGGAGAAACCATTCAGCAAGCAAAAATCCTTGAAGGATCAATGCGTAATACGGGAATTCACGCCTGCGGGGTAATCATTACACCATCGGATATTACGAATTACGTTCCGGTTACCACTGCAAAAGATTCGGATTTATATGTAACGCAGTTTGACAACTCGGTTGCTGAAAGTGCCGGATTGTTGAAAATGGACTTCTTGGGTCTGAAGACTCTTACGCTGATAAAAGATACCGTAAAACTTGTAAAATACAGAACAGGAATTGATCTGGATCCCGATACTTTCCCAATTGACGATGAAGAAACGTATGCGCTTTTCCAAAGAGGAGAAACTGTTGGAATCTTCCAATATGAGTCACCTGGAATGCAGAAATACATGAAAGATCTTAAACCAACGGTTTTTGGAGATTTAATTGCCATGAACGCATTATATCGTCCGGGACCTTTGGAGTATATTCCGTCTTTCGTTCGAAGAAAAAATGGCGACGAGGAAATTAAATACGATTTAGATGCCTGTGCCGAATATTTATCTGAAACCTACGGAATTACCGTTTATCAAGAGCAGGTAATGCTTTTGTCTCAGTCTTTGGCAGGATTTACAAAGGGTGAGGCCGACGTTTTGCGTAAAGCGATGGGTAAGAAACAAAAAGACGTACTAGATAAAATGAAGCCAAAGTTTGTTGAACAAGCTGCAGCAAAAGGTCACGATGCAAAGGTTCTAGAGAAAATCTGGAAAGACTGGGAAGCTTTTGCGAGTTACGCCTTCAACAAATCGCACTCGACTTGTTATGCTTGGATTGCCTACCAAACAGCTTATTTGAAAGCGCATTATCCTGCCGAATATATGGCAGCGGTACTTTCGAATAACATGAACGATATCAAACAAGTTTCTTTCTTCATGGAAGAATGTAAACGTATGGGATTACAAGTTCTTGGACCAGATGTAAACGAATCATACTATAAATTTACCGTAAACGATGACTACGCAGTTCGTTTCGGAATGGGAGCGATTAAAGGTGTAGGTTCTGGAGCGGTTGAAACCATTGTAGAAAACAGAAAAGACGGAAGATATAAATCAATTTTTGATTTGGCAAAGCGAATTGATTTGCGTGCGGCTAACAAAAAAGCGATTGAAAACTTAGCATTGGCTGGAGGTTTTGATTCATTTGAAGGAACAACAAGAGCGCAATATTTCCATGATGATGGAGACGGAATTACATTCTATGAAAAAGCGATGCGTTACGGATCGAAGTTTCAGGAAAATGAAAACTCTTCTCAGGTAAGTTTATTTGGAGAAGCCAGTGAAGTACAAATCGCAGAACCAGTTGTGCCTCCGTGTGAAGATTGGAGTACAATGGAAAAATTAGCCAAAGAAAAAGAGGTTGTAGGGATCTATATTTCAGGGCATCCGCTTGATGATTTTAGATTCGAGATGAAATACTTTTGCAACGCTCGTTTAGAAGCCTTAAAAAGCATGAATGAATATGTTGGAAAGAATTTACATTTTGCTGGAATTATAAATAACGTACAGCATCGTGTAGCCAAAAATGGAAAAGGCTGGGCGGCATTCAATTTAGAAGGTTATGACGAAAGTTACGAGTTTAAGATTTTTGGAGAAGAATATCTGAAATTCCGCCATTTCTTAATTCAGAACAATTTTGCCTTTTTGAAAATTTTGATAAAAGACGGATGGGTAAATCATGACACAGGTAAAAAATCAGATCCTAGAATGCAGTTTGTAGAGATTCGTCAACTGCAGGATATTTTAGAAGCTTTCGCTAAAAAATTAATCTTGTTGCTGAACATCAAGGATCTGCATCCAGAGTTTATTCATAAATTGAGTCATTTATTTGCTGAAAATAAAGGTGATAATTCTGTGACTTTTGAAATCATGGAATTAGAAAAGATCAAGAAATTGGTCGAAGTAGAAACTCCAACAGATTTTGAAACCGACGATGCTGTTTTTGAAGCTGAAAATGAGGATAGTGCGATGGAGGACACTAAGATTCAAGAGGTAAATGAAGTTGAAGAGATAAAAGTTGTAACCAAATTAACGATGCCGAGTCGTCGTATAAAGGTCAAAATTTCAGCTGAATTGTTGCAGGAATTGGAGAAAATGCAGATTAATTTTAAATTGAACTAAAAAATTAACAGTTAAATTTTAAACACATGTTAATTTTTTATGTTAAAAATATGCACGCATAATACTTTTTTAGTAATATTGCTCAAAATTACAACGATTTCGTTCCAAGTCTAACTTTACAAATTGTAAGAATGTGTTTAATGTTCTAAGTTTGTATAAATCAATTAAACCAAGAATTATGAAAAAGAACCTATTTTTATTAGGATTATTAGTTTGCTCAATGACCATGATGGCGCAAACAGAAAAAGCAGACAAACCAGAAAGCTGGTATTTTAAATTAGGTGGATCTTACTTTAACCAAACAGCTTCTACTGAGTTTCCAACAGTTGGAGGAAATCCAGCTTTAGATAGAACTTACGTAGGTGGGAAATTAGTTTCTGAGAAAAGTGTTACAGGTTCATTTGGACAAGGTTTTAGAACTGGTGTAACGGCGGGATACCGCTTCTCAACACGTTTAGGAGTTGAGTTAGGAGTAAATTACTATACAAGTAATGATAAGAAAATGGCGCAAACTACTACAGATGCAATTTTTGTTTCGGGAGGAAAGCCTGTTTATAATTTTAAATCGGTTGGTCAAATTACAGCATTTGATCTTGCTCCGGCACTTGTAATGTTTTTAGGTGAAGCTCATGGTTTTGAGCCATATACTAAAGTTGGCGTTTTAGTTCCAGTTCATGGTGATTTAGAAATTACTACTGATGCAATCGTACCAACAGGTGTTGCTAATCCTGCAACTGCTGCTGTTCATAGTGTAGATAAAGTTAAGCCAAATCCAACTATTGGTTTTTCAGCTGCTTTAGGTACTTCTTACAAGTTAGGAAAACATATTTCTGCTTTTGCTGAATTAGAATATCGCAACTTTACTGTTCACGGGAAAACAAAAGAAACTACTGAGTTTAAAATGAATGGTCAAGATGCTTTAGCGACTAGAACTACAGCTCAAATCCATACAAATTACAGAGACAGATTAGATGTGAATTCGAATAATGCAGCAACAAATCCAAATGGTGTTGATTCAACAAAACCAACAGATGAATTAAGCTCTTACGTTGGAATTTCTGGTTTAGGATTAACTTTAGGTATCAAATACAGCCTATAATTTTATTCCGTTATTATAGTTTTAAAAAAGAGGATATTCGAAAGAATATCCTCTTTTATTTTAAATCATTTTCTATGAATTGCCTCCTGCTTTAGCTGGAGGTTTTAATAGATTTGGAAGGGAAAGGGCTTTAGCCGAACATTTTTTTGGCTAAAGCCTTTGCTTATTGAAATTTTAATTCCTCCAGCTAAAGCAGGAGGCAATTCATATTATTTAGAAGACTTTCTAAACTCCTTCAAAACCTGATCAATAACCCAAGTTGTTCTTGAACCCGAAATACCTTTTGATGGAGATGCATTTTCTTTTCCTAATAATTCAGCTATTACAGTTTCTATAAACGGCTGTTGAATGTGTAACGGATTTTCTATAGTAATACTCTCTTTTTCTCCATTTGCATATTGAATATGAATTGGATCATTTCCAAAAGTGGAGAATGAAATTTTTCCTTTATCGCCTACAATTTCAGTGTTATCATAGCGTTCAAAACTTGCAAAATTCCAGATTCCAGATCCGTGAATTCCGTTTTCAAATAAGAATGACATTGAAACGGCATCTTCAGCAGGATAAGCTTTTAATTGAGATGTTGCATGACCGCGAACAGATTTTATTGGTCCTAAAACAAAATCAAGAAAATCTAAAGTGTGACAAGCCAAATCAACAAAGATTCCTCCGCCTGAAATATGTGGTAAAACGGTCCATGGAAGATTAATTTCATCATCATAACGTGCTTCGAACGGATGGTACAAAACACAGTTTACATGTCTGATTACTCCAAGTTTGCCTTTGTCGATTAATTCTTTTATTTTTAGAAAACGAGGTAAGGCTCTTCTGTAATAAGCAACAAACAAAGGAACATTATGCTCTTTACAAACACTAATCATTTCGTTGCATTCCTCAAAAGTTAATGCCATTGGTTTTTCTACATAAACTGGTTTTCCAGCTTTGGCACACAAAATAGTATATTCTTTATGAGAAGATGGAGGAGTGGCAATATAAACTGCATCAACTTCTGGATCATTTATTAAATCAATTGCATTCGAATACCATTTTGGAACATTATGGCGTTTGGCGTAATCTTCCGCTAATGCAGCGTCTCGGCGCATCACGGCGACTAAAGCAGAATTTGGAGCTTTTTGAAATGCTGGGCCGCTTTTTACTTCGGTTACATTACCGCAGCCAATAATTCCCCATTTTATAATTTTCATGGTTTAAGTTTTAAGTTTCTCAAATTTAGTGTAAATGGTTTATTTAAAAAAGTTAGCCACAAATTCACGAATTTATTTCAAGCAGATTAAAAATGATTTAAGCAGATGCACAGAGATTTTTATTAATTAAAGCAGCTTAAATCTGCAAAAAAATGCGAAATCTGCGTGAAACAAAAAAAGCCACGATATTCAGAAATAAATTCGTGAATTCGTGGCTAAAAAAAAATAGCTTAAAGGTTTACTTTTTAGGCAAAGCTTTAAAACCCATATTGTAAAGCGTGAAAGCCTGAATGTCTACATTTTCTTGAATTGTAGCCGCAACAGATTTTCCTGCACCGTGACCTGCTTTAACATCAATTCTAATTAAAACTGGATTGTCTCCTGCTTGTTTTTCCTGTAATTCAGAAGCAAATTTGAAACTATGAGCTGGAACCACACGATCGTCGTGATCTCCAGTTGTTACCATTGTTGCAGGGTAATGTGTTCCTTTTTTAACGTTATGAACAGGAGAATATCCTTTTAAATACTCAAACATTTCTTTGTTATCCTGAGCAGTCCCATAATCAAATGCCCATCCAGCACCTGCAGTAAATGCATTGTAACGAAGCATATCCATAACTCCAACAGCTGGTAAAGCTACTTTCATTAAGTCAGGACGTTGTGTCATTGTTGCGCCAACTAATAATCCTCCATTAGAGCCTCCACGAATAGCTAAATAATCTGAAGAAGTATATTTTTGAGCAATTAGATATTCCGCAGCAGCGATAAAATCATCAAATACATTTTGTTTCTGAAGTTTAGTTCCTGCATTATGCCATTTTTTCCCATATTCACCACCACCTCTTAAATTGGCAACAGCATAAACTCCTCCGTTTTCCATCCAAACCGCATTTGCAATGCTGAAACTTGGTGTTAAACTAACATTGAATCCGCCATAACCATATAAAATTGTTGGGTTTTTGCCATCTAGTTTTGTTCCTTTTTTATAGGTAATAATCATTGGAACTTTAGTGCCGTCTTTTGAAGTATAAAATACTTGTTTTGATTCATAATCTTCGCTTTTGAAATCTACTTTTGGTTTCTGATAAATTTCAGATTTGCCTGATTTTGGTTCAAAAGAATAAATACTTCCTGGAGTCGTGTAGTTGGCAAAACTGTAATACAAAATCTTTTCTTCTTTTTTTCCGCCAAAACCACCAGCAGTTCCTACAGCAGGAAGTTTTATTTCACGAATTAATTTTCCGTTATAATCATATTGTAATACAAGTGAAACAGCATCTTTTGTATAATTAGCAAAAAAGTATCCAGCGCCAGTTGAAGGGGTCAATACGTTTTCAGTTTCTTTTATGAAATCTTTCCAGTTTTCTGGTTTCGGATTTGACACATCAACGGTTACAATACGCTTATTAGGTGCATTAAAATCTGTTTCAATAAATAGTTTACTGCCTTCGTTTTCAATTACATTACTATCACTATTAAAGTTGTCAACGATTGTAACAATTGGGCTATTCGGTTTAGTCAGATCTTTAATATATAGCTCATTCCCATAAGTTGAATTAGCTGCAGTAATAATCAAGTAACGATCATCCTCAGTAACATAACCACCAACATATCTTCTTTTTTGGTCTGCACCAAAAATTACTTTGTCTTCTTTTTGAGAAGTTCCCAGTTTGTGGAAATATAATTTATGCTGATCTGTTTTGGCAGACAATTCACTTCCTTTGGGTTTGTCATAGCTAGAGTAATAAAATCCTTCATTTTTGTACCATGATACGCCACTGAATTTAACATCAACTAAAGTATCTTCTAAAACCTTTTTAGACAGAGCATCAATAATAATAACTTTTCTCCAGTCGCTTCCGCCTTCTGAAATAGAATAAGCTGCTTTATTTCCGTCTTTAGAAAAATTTAAACCTCCAAGAGAAGTAGTTCCGTCTTTAGAGAAAGTATTTGGATCAAGGAAAATTTCATCTTTTCCATCTTTTCCTTTTCTATATACTACAGATTGATTCTGAAGTCCGTTGTTTTTAGAATAATAGGTAAATTTTCCTTCTGTAAATGGAGCGCCAATTTTTTCATAGTTCCAAAGCTTCTCCATTCGTTTTTTAAGTTCATTGCGAAAAGGAATTTTATCTAAATAAGCATACGTTACATCATTTTCAGCTTTTACCCAAGTACCAGTCTCGGCAGATTTATCATCTTCAAGCCAACGGTAAGGATCGCTTACTTTGGTGTCAAAATATATATCAACAGTTTCGCCTTTTTTGGTTTCGGGATATTTGATTTTGTTTTGTGCAAATGAAATTCCTGCAGTTGTGATTGCCATTAATAAAAAAGTTTTTTTCATAGTTAGTTTTTATCTGTTGTAACAAAAATAGCACTTTTTGTGAGATTGGTATGTTATTAACCGCAAAGTGCGCAAAGAGTTTACACAAAGCACGCAAAATTAATCTCGCAAAGCCGCAGAAGCGTAAAGTTTTAAAATTTCTTTGCGACTTGGCGTCTTTGCGAGATTCTTTTAATCGTTATTTTATAAAATAAAACTTAGCGAACCTTGCGCAATACTTTGCGGTTAAATAAAATTTTACAAGTTGAAATTAACACCTAAAACGATGTTTCTTCCAATATTTGGAATACCGTCTGTTTTCAATCTTGAAAGGTGTGCAATATATTTTTTATCAAATAAATTGTTTCCGTTTAAGTTAATGTCGAAAGCAGTTTTACCTAGTTTTACTGTTCCTCCAAAACCAAGATTTACTAAAGTATATCCTTTAGAAGCTGTTTCAAAACCGCTCACATTATCCTGACTGAAAGTTGAAGAAACATTTAATGAAGCAAAACCTTCGCTTAGCCAATTTTTGATGTTAAATTCAGTTCTAAGAGTGTTGTTCCAATTGTTGGCAGGAATTAATGGAAGATAATCTTTATTCTCTTTTTTACCAGTAACCGTTTCAAAACTTGTTTCAAAATGCAACCAGTCTAATGGGTGCGGATGAAAGTGTAATCCAACTTCACCTCCGTACAATTGAGCATTATCTTGAACATAAGCAAAAACATCATTGTCCTCTAAAACTTCTCCTGTTGGAGATGTGTAGATATAATTGTTTACATGATTATAAAATCCGTTTACGAAAAATTCGAAATGAGTGTTCTTATATTCTAAATTCAAATCAGTTTGAACATTTTGTTCTGTTTTCAGATTTGCATTTCCAATTTCGTATCTATTAGTTCCTTCATGAACACCATTTGAAGTTAATTCTGCCAAATTTGGAGCTCTAAATCCTGTAGCAACATTTAAACGAAGAGTCAATGGTTCAGCCAATTTTGTTTTATAACCTAAAGAAGCATTAAAACTGTCGAAAGATCTGTCAAGTGGCAGAAAATATCCTTCTTCACCTTCAGTTCCGTGTTCGATTGAAGTAATGTTTCTATTATCAAATCGTAATCCAGCTTGCAAAACGCTGTTGTCCCATTCGTAATTTGCCGTTCCAAAAACACCAAAATCGTTTGTCGTAGCATCTGGAATTAAATATTCTTCTCCCGAATTTTTATTCGTTTGATGCATTCCCTGAACCCCTACAATAGTTTCGATTTTTCCGAATTTAGGAAAATGATATTTAACATTGTAGTTAAAAGTATTCAATTTCATATGAAGAGAAGCTTCGTTGCTGTCTTCAAATTCGCTTCTGTCATTGGCAATGTAACCTAAATCAACATCCAATTTTGAGTTTTCAAAAAAGATAACGTTGTTTAAACTCAACAAATGATTGAAAATTCCTTGTCTTGGAAACTGTGTGTCTTTGCTTGAGGATTGTGCAGCAATTCCATCTTCAGGAATTCCAATGTCCAGTTTGTTGTAATTGTATCTTAAAACACTAGAAAAAGTGGAGTTGCTGTATCCAATTCCAGTTTTAAAATCAGTTTCGTTATAACGTGAGTTTGTTACACGGTCACCGTCAGCAATTTTGTAGTCAGAATGGGTGTTGTAACTTCCGCGAGCTAAAAATTTCCAGTTATCTGTAGAAGTTTTTAATCCGATAGAAGAATTGCTTCCTTGTGTATTGGTAAAATATTTTTGACTGAAATTAGCTTTAAAGTCGCCTGCATCAGCAAATTTTTCAGGATTAAAATACAAAACCCCACCCAAAGCATCAGAGCCATATAATAAAGAAGCTGGCCCTTTAATCACTTCAACACTTTCGATTCCGGCATCATTTAAGCCTAAACCATGCTCGTCTCCAAACTGCTGATTTTCAATGCGAACTCCTTGAGAATATACTAAAACACGATTCCCGCTAAGCCCACGAATTACAGGTTTTCCAATAGAAGTTCCGGTTGAAATTTGTGAAACTCCGGGAATTGTCGCCAAACCTTCAATTAAAGTTGAGGTTCCTTTTTGCTGTAATGTTTTGATGCTTTCGTGTTCAATTTTCATTACGTTCTGCGATTGTAATTTATTAAATGGAGTAGAAACCACTACTTCGTCCATCTCTAAAATTGATTCTTCAAGAGTAATATCTAAAGTATTTTGCTTCAGTAATTTTGAGATAGTTTTATTCTGATTGGCATATCCAACATAAGTAAAAGCAAGTCTAAGACTTCCGTTTGGAAGATTATTTAATTCGTACTTTCCGTTTGCATCTGTAGTGGTTCCTTTGTGAATTTCAGGTGCATAAACAGAAACACCAGGCAATGGATTATTTTGATTGTCGGTTACAATACCAGAAACCGAATTTTGAGCAGAAAGAATGCCCGAAAACCCTAAAACAAGGGCAATTATAAATTTTTTCATTTGAAAATGATACTATAGTTAAATTGATTTTTTCTTCGAATAAAAAATAAAACCAACAATAAAGCATTCTGATCCCGATTATAGAAACAGGATTAGAAAACTCAATGTTTTTTGAATTTGAATTAAAAGAAATGTGATTTTTTCGAAAAACGAAAACTTAAGAAACTATAGTAACAGGAGGACCTCGTAAGAAATAGGAGGTAATTGAAACGGAAAAAATCTTCTCTGAAACAGGAAAGAAATAGGGAGTTTCTCTATCAAAAGAATGAAATTGAAAGGAGAAATCCTGCGGGATAACAAATGATTCAAAAGCAAAATGACAAACAAAACAAACATCATAATCATGATGCTGATGTGTTATTTCTCCATTAGGATCATTGTAATTATGATGACACTGCTTTTCTGAAAGCTGTTTTACAATATGCTCATAACTATGTATCGACTGAAACAATATTGAGAACAATATTGTGACAGCAAACGAAAGACTTAATATGAGCTGCTTTTTCTTCATTTCCAGCAAAGGTATAAAACATAAAAAGAAAATTCATTTATTTTTTGGCTCTTCCGGTCGATTTATTGAAAAATATGCAGCAATTAATTTTATTAGCAAGTAAAATAAGAATATTTGTATTTCTTAGCACTGCTAAAAAAAGCATTATAGTATATTTGTATATGAAATAAATAAGTGCAGCAATGCGTTTATTTTAAAATCCTCTTTTAAAACCAACTTTACGATATGCGAATTATTTTTAGCTGCCTGTTTTTACTCACTTTTTTTAGCTCTTTTGCACAAGAAGAGGTTAAGCCTGAAGTAAAACCAATAGTAAAAATAGATTCTTTGTATCGAGAAGACCAATTTTATTTTTCTGTAACTTACAATATGTTTACCGATATTCCGATTGCTTTCAAACAGAATAAATTCTCTTTAGGGCTTTCTGGAGGTTTTTTGAGAGATATGCCAGTTAATAAATCAAGAACGATTGCAATAGCTGCAGGTTTAGGATTGAGTTATCAAAACTATTATCAAAACTTAACCATTTCTCAAGACGGAGCAGGTAATATTATTTATGGTGTAAACGATTCTGGGCAATTTGTTTCTAATCGTTACAGACAATATTCTGTAGATCTTCCGATAGAGTTTAGATGGCGTAATTCAACTTATGAAAGTACTAAGTTCTGGCGTATTTACGGAGGTGTGAAATTGAGTTATGTGTTCTCCGATTCTTCCATTTTAGATGACGGCGAGAAAACGTATCGAATCAATAATAATGCAGCTATTAATAAATTTCAGTACGGACCATATCTTGCTGCAGGATATAATACTTGGAATGTGTATTTGTATTACGGTTTAAGTCCGTTGTTTAATTCGGCAACCACTTTGTCTGGAGAAAAAATCAATATGAAGACCTTAAATGCGGGATTGATTTTTTATATTTTATAACCATAAGTATAAAAACAATAGCTGAGGCATTATTCCAACAAACAAACCAATTAATATTTCTCTAGACGTATGTGCATTCATTTCTAAACGCGATGATGCTACAACCCCCGACAATAAAATCAGTAAAGCCGGCCAGTACGGATTATGCATTTGAAGATGAATGTTCAAACCGATTACAAAAATGGCAAAACCGCAGATAGCAACCATGTGCAGACTTGCCTTTATTTTAAAAAGAGTAAAAACTAAAGCAAGAATTGCACTGAATAAAGCTCCTAGAAAAAAGAAATGAAGCTCTGGATAACGAATAATTACAATGCTTCTTTTTACCAATAAAATATACAAAAAACACTGTAGAATTAACGGAATAGTACGTTCTGAAGTTTGACTGAGCATGATCGTTTTTACATGGCCAGTTGATTTAAGTAACAGATAAAACAAGATGGGCACAATTACATTAATCACCAAAATCTGTAATAAAACAAAGTATTTTTCTTGTGTGCTAAAAAGGTCTCCTTTACAGAACAAATAAAACAAAGTGGCATACAACGATATAAAAATCGGGTGTAATATATAAGAGAAAAGTGGAAGTATTTTTTTCAAAACGCGGAAATTTGTGTGTAAAAACAAATATACAGAAATATAAACAACGAAGCTAAAAGGCTTTATTTTTTAAGAAAATCACAACTCTTTTCTATCTTTAATATCTTAATTTTGAAAAAAAGATATTTCTAAATGAGCCTAAATTTAAAAAGCCTGATTTCAGTTCTTAACGCCAAATGGATTGGTTTGGAAACTGATGTTTTCATTGATCATATTTCGATAGACAGCCGTTCTTTGCAAAATGGCTCTCAAACTTTGTTTTTTGCTTTGGCTGGCGTTAACAACGATGCTCATTTATTTATTCCCGATTTAATAGAAAAAGGAGTTCAGAATTTTGTGGTGCAATACATTCCCGAAGGACTGTCCGGTAAAGCTAATTTTCTTGTTGTAGAAAATACACTGGATGCATTGCAGGAATTTGCAGCCTATTACAGAAACCTTTTTCATTTTCCAGTTATTGGATTGACAGGAAGTAACGGAAAAACCATTGTAAAAGAATGGCTTAATTTTTTATTGAGTCCTGACTATAATATTATAAGAAGTCCTAAAAGTTACAATTCACAGGTTGGCGTGCCACTTTCGGTAATTGCCATTAACGAAAAACACAATTTAGGGATTTTTGAAGCTGGAATTTCGACAGTAAACGAAATGGCAAAACTGGAAAAAATCATTAAGCCTAATATTGGTGTTTTAACAAATATTGGTTCTGCGCACGATGAAGGCTTTTTAAATTTAGTGCAGAAGATTGACGAAAAACTGCTTTTGTTTAAAGATTGCCCGATCATTATTTATCAAAAAACCGAAATTGTAGATTCATGTTTGACGCAGTTTGTAGCAGAATATATGATGCATCCGCGAAAGCTTTTTTCATGGAGTTTTACCGATAAAACGGCAGACGTTTTTATTCTGAAAAAAGAAAGTAAAAATGATCACACGTTTATTCAATATCAATATCAGAATGAAGTTTTTGATTTAGAAATTCCGTTTAGCGATTCGGCTTCTATAGAAAATGCTATCTCGTGCTTGTTGGTTTTATTGCATTTTAATTATGATCAAGCCACCATTCAAAGCCGAATTGAGATGCTTTATCCAGTTAGAATGCGTTTAGAAGTGAAAAACGGAATTAACAATTGCAGTATAATCGATGACAGCTACAGTTCTGATTTTCAATCTCTCAAAATTGCTTTGGATTTCTTAGAGAGTCAAACAAAAAAAGGTGCTTCAAAAACGGTTATTTTATCAGACATTTTCCAAAGCGGATTTTCAAATGAAGAATTATATTCAAAAGTAGCGCAGTTAATTGCCGATAATAAAATTAATCGTGTAATTGGTATCGGAGCAACCATTTCTTCATTTGCAGCTAAATTTCCGAACAGTAGGATGTTTCAAAACACAGCTGATTTTATTGAATCAGTTGAAAGTTTGAATTTTCAAAATGAAACCATCTTAATAAAAGGAGCAAGGTCATTCGAGTTTGAAGAAATTGTTTCGCTTCTAGAAGAGAAAACGCACGAAACAGTTCTGGAAATTAATCTGGACGCCATTAGTCACAACTTTAATTACTTTAAATCAAAACTGGCTCCAAATGTCAAAATGATGGTAATGGTAAAAGCTTTTGGTTATGGAAATGGAGGATTAGAAATTGCAAAATTATTAGAACATCATAAAGTAGATTATTTAGGTGTGGCTTTCGCCGATGAAGGAATATCATTGAAAAATGGCGGAATAAAACTGCCTATTATGGTTTTAAATCCAGAATCTACCAGTTTTCCATCGATAATTCAATATCAATTAGAACCTGAAATTTACAGTATAAAAGGGCTGAATGCATTTTTGAAAATTGCCCGAGATAAGAAATTAAAAAATTTTCCAATTCATATCAAAATTGATACAGGAATGCATCGTTTAGGTTTTGAAGAAAATACAATTGAAGAATTGATTGAAACTTTAAAAGGAAATTCAACTGTTCGTGTTCAAAGTATCTTGTCGCATTTGGCTACAAGTGATGATCCGAAATATTATGATTTTGTCCATAAACAAATTGCGTTATTCGAGAAATTGTCTTCGCGTTTAATGAATGAATTAAATGTAAACCCAATCCGACATATTTTAAACACTTCTGGAATAAGCAATTTCCCGAATTCACAATACAATATGGTGCGTTTAGGAATTGGTTTGTACGGAGTTTCCAATGATCCGGCAGAACAAAAATATTTAGAAAACGTTGGGACTTTAAAATCGATTATTTCTCAGGTTCGTGTTATCCCTTCGGGAGATAGTGTAGGTTATGGACGTCGATTTATGGCAGAGAAAGAAACTAAAATTGCCACCATTCCGATTGGTTATGCAGACGGAATTTCAAGATTATGGGGAAATGAAGTTGGATTTGTAACGATAAAGAATCAAAAAGCGGTAATTGTAGGCAGTGTCTGCATGGATATGCTAATGGTAAATGTAACAGAAATTGACTGCAAAGAAGGTGATCCAGTAATTATTTTCGGCGAAAGCCCAACGGTTATTGAGATGGCAGTGGCTTTAAAAACAATTCCATACGAGATTATGACCAGTATTTCACAAAGAGTAAAACGGGTATTTTTTAGATAATTTTAAGAAATTTCAAGAAAATTACGTATTTTCGGGATTCACTTATTATAAATATAAATAGATACGATATGGGATTTTTTTCAGAATTTAAGGAATTTGCAATGAAAGGCAACGTAGTCGATTTGGCTGTCGGTGTAATTATTGGAGCAGCTTTTGGTAAGATCGTCAGTTCATTTATTGAAGATGTAATTACGCCATTGTTGTTAAAACCAGCTTTAGATGCTGCGAACTTGTCGACAATTGAACAATTAACCGCTTTTGGAGGTGTAAAGTACGGATTGTTTCTATCGGCAGTAATTAACTTTATTATCGTTGCTTTTGTTTTATTTCTGATTATTAAAGCGATGAACCACGCTAAAAAGAAAGATGTTGCGCCACCGCCTCCAGCTGGACCAACTCAAGAAGAATTATTGATACAGATTAGAGATTTATTGAAAAATAAATAAAAATATAATACCGCTACACTAAGTCTAACTTAACCGCCTTCTAAAGAGGCGGTTTTTTTACAAAATGTTTGTTTTGTAACATTTTGTTATTTTTTGTGAATCACCTTGCAGAGACTTTTATTATACTTACTTTTGCCTTACTAAATTAGATTATTGAATTATTTAAAAATATAAAAATGAGAATTGCAGTCGTTGGTGCTACCGGAATGGTTGGCGAAGTAATGCTTAAAGTTTTAGCGGAAAGAAATTTTCCTGTTACAGAATTAATTCCTGTTGCTTCTGAAAGATCAGTAGGAAAAGAAATTGAATATAAAGGAACAAAATATAAAGTAGTTGGTTTACAGACAGCAGTAGATATGAAAGCAGATATTGCCATTTTCTCTGCCGGAGGAGATACTTCTCTAGAGTGGGCTCCAAAATTTGCTGCTGCAGGAACTACTGTAATTGATAATTCATCTGCATGGAGAATGGATCCTACTAAAAAATTAGTAGTTCCAGAAATCAATGCTGCTGTTTTAACTAAAGAAGACAAAATCATCGCTAATCCAAACTGTTCTACAATTCAGATGGTGATGGCTTTAGCGCCTTTGCATAAAAAATACAATATCAAAAGAATCATTGTTTCTACTTACCAATCGATTACAGGAACTGGTGTAAAAGCGGTAAAACAATTAGAAAATGAGTACGCAGGAGTTCAAGGTGATATGGCTTACAAATATCCAATTCACAGAAATGCAATTCCTCACTGCGATAGTTTTGAAGATAACGGATACACTAAAGAGGAAATGAAATTAGTTCGTGAAACTCAAAAAATTCTTGCTGATAATACGATTAGAGTTACGGCTACAGCCGTTCGTGTTCCTGTTGTAGGCGGACATAGCGAAGCAGTAAATGTTGAGTTTACTAATGATTTTGATGTAAACGAAGTTCGCGAAATTTTACACCATACAGATGGTGTAACGGTACAAGATAATTTAGATACCTTTACTTATCCAATGCCATTATATGCAGAAGGTAAAAATGATGTTTTTGTTGGAAGAATTCGTCGTGACGAAAGCCAGCCAAATACTTTAAATATGTGGATTGTTGCTGATAACTTAAGAAAAGGTGCTGCCACAAACACGATTCAAATCGCTGAATATTTAATTCAAGCAGGTTTGGTATAATCTGAGATTAAATAAAATTGTTATAAAGAGAAAACCGTAATTGCAGTACTGTGATTACGGTTTTTTTGATTAATTATAGGTGTATAATTTTACAAGGAACCCGACAGGTTTTCAAAACCTGTCGGGTTTAACAATGTGGTTAATCAATTTAAGGTTACTTTTGTTAGATTAATATAAATTAAAAATTTATGCCGTTTCCAGTAGATGCCAAATATATAATTGAAGCCGAAGAACAATTAGAGGTTCAATTTCCGCCTTTATTCAAAGAAAAAATGATAAAGGAGAATGGAGGAGAGGCTGCAACAGAATATGATGATTGGAATTTATATCCTTTTTTTGATCAGACTGATAAAAAAAGAATAAGCAGAACTTGTAATCATATCGTTTTAGAAACGAAACAGGCGAGAAAATGGAATAACTTTCCCTCCACAGCAATTGCTATTGCAAGCAATTGCTGCGGCGATCAATTAGTTCTTATTCCGATGGATAATGACAGCAAAAAGTTGAGTGAATCAATTTACTTCTGGTATCATGAAACTGGAGCATTGGAAAAAGTGGCTGAAAACATAAAGGAATTAATAGCGGAATAAAGATACTTTACATAAGAAACCCGACAGATTTTTAAAATCTGTCGGGTGTGCATATAAATAGAAAAAGCGAGAATCAAAAATTCTCGCTTTTTTATATTTTAGTATTCTGGAGCCAATTCTAACTCCAATCCTTCTAAATCTTCAGTAATTGGAATTTGACACCCTAAACGACTATTAGACTTTACATAAAATGCTTCAGAAAGCATTGCTTCTTCATCGTCTCCCATTTCTGGTAATGCAACATCATTTAGAACATAACATTGGCAGGAAGCGCACATGGCCATTCCGCCACAAGTTCCTTCAACAGGAAGTTCGTATGCTTTGCATAACTCCATTATATTCATTGCCATATCAGTAGGAGCCTGTAATTCGTGTATAACTCCTTCTCGATCTTTAATCTTTATTAATACATCCATTTTTTAGTATTGGAATTTTATTTTTAGAATTTGAAAACGTGTTCAAATTCTTATAATTAATTTTAACTTTTCGATTTCTGTTTTTGGCTTATTATAATGCAATATCAATGAAAAAGACTTTCGGAAGCATTAATTCTAAATGCCAGAATTTTTATCTAAATGCGGAAAACACAAAGTCGAAAACAATTAAATTGTTTACATGATATTTACCACAGTTTCAATTTGTGGTGCATATTTTTTTATTGTGGTTTCAACTCCGGCTTTCAAAGTCATTTGATTAACGCTGCAGCTAATGCAAGCTCCTTCTAAGCGAACTTTTACATGTTTATCATCTTCAATCGAAATCAATGAAATATCTCCACCGTCTGATTTCAAAAATGGTCTTATCTCGTCTAAGGCCAATAAAACATTATTTGTTAATTCTTCTGTTGTCATAATTAATGTGTCAATTGTGAAAATGTGTCAATTAGATAACTATCTCCTTGACGTATTATCTCATTATCTAATTATTTAATTTTTTTTAACTGCTGAACAACCCGCCATAGTTGTAATTTTAATGGCTTCAGTTGCTGGTAAACTTTCGTTTCTGTTTACGGTTTCCTGCACCACATTACGAGTAATTTCCTCAAATACTTTTTCTATTGGTGAAGCAGTTTGTAATGCTGCCGGACGACCGTAATCTCCAGCCTCACGAATAGATTGTACAATTGGAACTTCTCCTAAAAATGGAACTTCTAAATCTTGTGCCAAGTTTTTAGCACCTTCTTGTCCAAAGATATAATATTTATTTTCAGGTAATTCTTCTGGCGTAAAGTATGCCATGTTTTCAATAATTCCTAGAACAGGAACATTGATATTATCCTGCATAAACATTGCCACTCCTTTTTTAGCATCTGCTAAAGCTACGGCTTGTGGCGTACTTACTACTACCGCTCCGGTAATAGGAAGTGACTGCATGATAGATAAGTGAATATCTCCAGTTCCAGGAGGTAAATCAAGAAGCATGAAATCCAATTCTCCCCAATCTGCATCAAAAATCATTTGGTTTAATGCTTTTGCAGCCATTGGACCTCTCCAGATTACTGCTTGACTTGGAGCAGTAAAGAATCCGATAGAAAGCATTTTGATTTCGTAGCTTTCAATAGGTTTCATTTTTGATTTTCCGTCAACTGTGATAGAAACTGGTTTTTCGTTTTCAACATCGAACATAATCGGCATTGAAGGACCATAAATATCAGCATCCAAAACACCAACTTTAAAGCCCATTTTTGCAAGCGTTACCGCTAAATTTGCTGTTACAGTAGATTTTCCTACTCCACCTTTTCCAGAAGCAACAGCAATAATATTTTTGATTCCAGGAATTGCACGACCTTTAATTTCAGGTTTCTCTGGAGATTCTACTTTAATATTTACTTTAACTTTTGCATCAGGAGATATTAATTCGTGAATTGTTTTCTTAATATCGTCTTCTGCTCTTTTTTTGATGTGCATTGCAGGAGTATGCAATACAAGGTCAACAACAGCTTCATCGCCAAAAGTAATCACATTGGTTACAGCGCCGCTTTCAACCATATTTTTTCCTTCTCCAGCAATAGTAATGGTTTCTAATGCTTTCAGAATTTCTTTTCTATCTAGTTTCATTGTAATTGGGCTATTTTTCTATTCTTAGAAATCAGTTTTTTAAAGATTATACTTATTTAAACCGAATTCAGGGTGCAAAGATAACAGATTAAGTTCGGAATTAAGCGATTTTGAATTGTAATTATTGATATAGAGATTATTCAAAATTATGTTAGAATGATTTTTTAGACATTTTTAGCTTAAATTTTACTCTAACAATTCTAATTATAACAAATTTTTAGTTTGAAGTGTATTTATGTTTTTGTATAAAATTTCTTCCTTTTTAAAAAGGATTCTCATAAAACTTCGCTATATTTGAGTACCCAAATTGATGGTTTCCAGTTATTAAAAAAGTATGTGAAAACTTATTTTTCCGGAATCTTTATTGGGTTTTCCGTATTTTTTTCAAAAGTTATTTTCTATCACTTAAACTTTAAAAATATGCGAAATTTTACTTTTTCTACAATTATTATTGCAGTCAGCTTTTTTGCATTTTCATTTCATTCATTTCCAGTCAAAACAAAAAGCAAAGAAGCATCAATAAACACTAAATATGTTACTGCAATTACTATCGATGCAGCATCGATAAACGCTTTCTTTAAAAAATATCCCAAGCTCAAAAAATATCAGAAAGACGTTGAGGATCTTTACAAAACCAAGCAATACAAATCGATTTGGTATGATGATAAAAGCATCACTGAATTTGGAGCATTATTGTATCAGAAAGTAAATGTGCTCAAAGATCAGGGGATCAACAGTGAAATGCCTTATAAAGAGGTGATTGATCAGGCATTTAATGAAAGTGATAACATTGAACCGCCTCAATTGGATACCGAATTACTCTTAACCAGCATGTATATTTTTTATGCGAGCAATGTTTATTCTGGCGTAGATCCCGCTACTTTAAAGAAAATAGGATGGTATTTGCCTGCTAAAAGTATTTCGTATTCTAAAATTTTAGATTCTTTACTTGTCGATGCCAATCGATTAAATGAAGATGATAATCTTATGTTTAGCCAATATTATAAACTGAAAGATGCCTTAAAGAAATTCCGTAAAATAGAAACCGACAATCTTTGGCAGAAAATTACGATTGACAGTCTTAATTATAAAGACTTAAGACCAGATGATACTGCCGTTGCCATAAAACAAATTAGAAATCGTTTGTTTGTGGAGGGAGATCTTAAACGTGATTCTCAAAGCGATATATATGATGAGGAGTTAATGGCCGGAGTTTTAAATTATAAAAAACGATACAATCTTAAAATAAATTATGCCATAACGCGAGATCACATCAATCAAATGAATGAACCAATTGGCAAAAGAATTAAAACCATAATGCTGAATATGGAAAGATGCAGATGGATTCCGACCAATTTATCCAAAGCCAGCGAATATGTAATGGTGAATATTCCGTCGTTTAGAATGTTTTATGTGAAAGATGGAAAATATGCGCTCGTTTCGGATATTTTTGTAGGGAACAGACTCAGTGAAACCGTAATATTTAGCGGTATGATGGATAGAATTGTTTTCAGTCCGTATTGGTATGTGCCAAACAGTATTATTCAAAACGAATTGAAGCTCCAGATCGCAAGAGATAAAAATTATCTAGCAGATCATAATATGGAATGGAACGGCGGGAAAGTAAGACAGAAACCAGGGCCTAAAAACTCATTAGGATTGGTGAAATTTATGTTTCCAAATCCAAATGATATTTATATGCACGATACGCCAGCGAAGAGTTTGTTCGAGTTTGAAAACCGTACTTTTAGTCATGGCTGTATTAATGTAAAAGAAGCAAAAAATCTGGCATTGGCTATTTTAAAAGATGATCCAGACTGGCCGGTAGATAAAATTGATAAAGCGATGAGCGGTGAAAAAGAAACAACTTGTATGTTGAAACATAAAATCCCAGTTTATATAGGTTATTTTACAGCTTGGGTTCAGGATAATGGCGAAATTAACTTTTTCCCAGACGTGTATAGCCGAGACGAAAGTTTGGATAAACTTCTTTATTCAGATTCTGTAACCATGAAATAAATAAAAAATAAAAAACCCGGCAGATTTAAAAATACAATCTGTCGGGTTCTAAAAAAAATGGTCTACAAGCTTATTCGTATTTTAAATATTTTAAAACGTCTATTTTGGTTACCTGAAATGCTTTCGTTAAGACAATTAATAAAGTCAGAAACAAAAGTGAGATCAATGCAATACCAAAAGGAACGGATGATATTCCAATTCTAAAAGCAAAATCCTCAAGCCATTTTTGTAATAATATATAAGCAGGAACAATCCCGATTCCAAATCCTATCAAACAGAAAATAATATACTGTTTTGATAATTCTTTCAATAAAATATCAGTTTCTGCTCCTAATGTTTTTCTAATGGCTATTTCTTTCAATCTTCTCTCCATCGAAAATGATGCCAAAGCGAACAATCCGAAGATTGCAATTATAATTACGACCAAATTTAAGATAAAAAATAGGTTTTTTTGCTTGATTTGCTCTTCATAAGTTTTTGCAAAACCTTTGTCAACAAATTGATAGTCAAAAGGATAATCTGGATTTACGTTTTTCTCCCAATATAATTTCAATTTTTCTAACGTTTCTGTTAAATTATCTGGAGAAACCTTTACCAGCACATTATTAAAGTTATTCCATTTTAAAGTGCTCAAGTTTATAAAAACCATTGGAGGAATTTTATTTTGCAACCCCATTAAATTGAAATCTTTTACAACTCCCACAATTTTAAATTTCAGATTTCCGTCGCCTATACTCCACCCAGAAGTTATGATTGTATTAACTGGGTTTTTCAGGTTTAATGTTTTAGCAAGTGTTTCATTGATTAACATACTGCTTACGGTGTCAGAAGCGAATTGAGGAGACAAATCACGTCCTTTAACTACTTTAATCTTCATCATGTCAAGGAAGCCATAATCCATTTCAATATTTTTTGGCTGTACAAAAATGCCATTATGTGTAAATCCAGAACTGGAACCGCTGTTGTTTCCAAAAGTGCCTGCAAAAGTAGAAACATTTACAACTCCTGATATTTTCTGTATTTCTTGTTTTGCAATTAAATATTCTTGTGTTCTTTTACTTCTGTCTATCGTATTAAAAGGAATCGAAATTACTTGGTCGCCACTAAAACCAAGATCTTTATTCATCATATAATCTACTTGAGAATTTACAATCAGTGCTCCGATAATAAAGAATGCGGCAACTCCGAATTGAAAAATTAGCATGGAATTACGAATCCAGATACCGCTTTTACTTCTTGAAAAGTTACCTTTTAAAACTTTTAAAGTTTCGAAATTTGAGATATAAATGGCAGGGAAAATACCCGCAAGAATGATTACTAATCCAAATATTAAAATGAGCTGCAGGTAAAATTCACTGCCATTCATAGTCAAAGTTTTCTTCAAAAAAGTGTTGTAATAAGGTAAAGAAAGCTCTACAATTGCTAAAGCAAACAAAATCGCTAGGGTAACAATTATTGCAGTTTCAAAAATGAACTGTCTGATAATTTGGCTTTTTGAAGCTCCTACAATTTTGCGAACGCCAACTTCTTTAGCACGTTTAATAGCAGAGGCAGTTGCTAGATTAATATAGTTAACCAATGATAAAACTAAAATCAGGATAGACAAACCAACCATGATATATAAAAGTTTCAAATTACCAATTCCTTCAGGAAAATTTTGGCCTCCAGAGCTTTTTGTACCATGTAAACGAGCTGTTTTTAATTGGTCAATAATAACTTTAATTTCACCATTTTCTTTTACATATTGTTCTACAGTTTGTCCGCTTTCTTTGGCATCTTTTAATGTTCGGTTGACAAAATTTACATTTTGCATTTTCTTTAAAACAACATCTGGGCTTGCGCCGTCTTTAATTTTTACTAATAAACCGTAATTAAAATTTCCCCAGCTATTTGCGTCGCTATCTTTTCTGATACCGCTAAAAACATACGATGGTTCAATAGAAGAAGGTGTGGTAATACGATAAACAGCCTTTACAGTAAAAGTTAAGTTGTTGAATGAAATGGATTTACCTATAGGATCTTCATTCTTGAAAAGAAGTTTTGCTTGTTCATCAGAAATAGCAACACTATTTTTCTCTTTTAAAATGTTTTGTTTAGCGCCATTTACGATCTCAAAAGGAAAGAAATCAAAGAAATTCTCATCTGAAATCATAATATCTTTCACCAGTAATTTTTGCCCCTGATATTTGATGATATCTTCATCATACCAGCTATTAAAAAAGCATACTTTTTCAATCTCGGGGATTGTAGTTTTACAAGTTTCTCCAAACGGAATCGAATTTGATGCCCAGATATCTCCCGTTGCTCCAATTTTATTCAAGACTTGATAAATCTTTTCTTTTCCTGGATTCCATTGATCATAAGCATGCTCGTTATTCCAATATAGAATAGCAAAAATGACAGAAGCAATTCCGATGCTGAGTCCTAAAACATTTAAAAACGAAAACAATTTGCTTTGTCTTAAATGATATATAAATATTTTAAACCAGTTAAAAATCATTTTGATGTATACTTTTATTAGTTAATATGGCAGTTTTAGAAACCGTTTTGGTTTTAAAGAATTGTAAATATTTTGCAGACAAGTTCTACCAGAACTATGAGTGCCGTAACAATAATTTTAATCATCATTTAATTATTTAGCGTCCATAAAAACATCAACATTTCGTTGATTTAACTTTTCAGAAAATATAACTCCGTCTTTCATATGAATGGTTCTCTGCGAAAAAGAAGCATCATAATCAGAGTGGGTAACCATCAAAATTGTAGCGCCTTTAGCGTGTAAATCGGTTAAAAGTTCCATTACTTCATTACCATTTTTACTGTCTAAGTTTCCAGTCGGCTCATCGGCCAGAATAATTTTTGGGTCATTAACTAAAGCTCTTGCAACGGCAACTCTCTGTTGTTGTCCTCCTGAAAGTTGTTGCGGAAAATGTTTCAAACGATGTGAGATATTCAATTTCTCTGCAATAGCTTCGATTTTTTGCTTTCTTTCAGAAGCTTTTACATTGTTGTAAAGAAGTGGTAATTCGATATTGTCGTAAACGGAAAGTTCGTCGATCAGGTTGAAGTTCTGAAAAATGAAACCAATATTTTCTTTTCTCACTTTTGCTCTTCCTTTTTCTTTTAGACCAATCATTTCTTGGTCAAGCAATTTGTAGCTTCCATCGTTTGCGCTGTCCAAGAGTCCGATGATATTCAATAAAGTCGATTTTCCACAGCCCGAAGGCCCCATGATGGTTAAGAAATCTCCTTTTTTTATTTCTAAATTGATACCGCTCAAAGCAGCAGTTTCTATTTCTTCTGTTCTAAAAACTTTGGTTAAATTCTGAATAGTGATCATAATTTTTTAAGGTTTTGAAATGTTACTAAAATCGTTTTTTGATTGATGATTGATGTCTTTCCTGCAAGGTTTTTAAAACCTTGTAGGTATTTCTTTTTTTTTGTGTTTATTGTTGCTGAAGCGAAAGCTCTTCAATGTCTTTATAATCCGAGTAAGAAGAAGTAATGACAGATTCGCCTTCTTTTAAGCCTTCCAGAACTTCATAATAAGAAGGATTTTCACGTCCTAATTTTATGTTTCTTCTTTCGGCTTTATTTCCTTTTACTACAAAAATCCATTTTCCTGCAGCTTCCTGATTAAAACTTCCTTTTGGAATTACTAATGTTTTGTTTTTTTCAGATAAAATTAGTTTAACGCCAAAGCTGAGTCCATCTTGTAAAGCAATTTCTTCTTTAGAAGTAAAAACTAGTTCAACCGTAAAATGTCCGCCTTTTACTTCCGGTATTACTTTGGTAACCAAAACTTCAAGATTTTTACCTTTAAATTCAACTTGGCCTTTTAAGCCTTCTCTCACTTTTTCCAGATAAAATTCATCTACATCGGCAGAAAGTTTGTAGCCTTTTTTAGAATCGATTTTACCAATGCTTTGACCTGCCTGAAAATTTTGACCTAATACTGCTTCAAAAGAAGTTAATCTTCCCGTTTCGGGTGCTGTAATCAAGAAATTCTTTTTGTTGTTTCTAAGGATTTCCAAACTCTTTTCCATTGTCTGAATCGAGCGGTTAATTTGAGAAATCTGAACCTGATTGCTTTGTTTTTCTTTTTGAATGCTTTGTTGAATGGTTTTTTTACGTTCTTCCTGAAAGCGAAGACTTTCTTTAAAAGTGTTCCAGTCGTTTTTGGAGATTACATCTTTAGCAAAAAGTTTAGCATTTACATCGTATAATCTTTTGGCGTCGTTATAATCGTGCTCAATCAGGACAAAATCTTTGGTTAAGTTTAATTCTTGGTTTCTGATATTTAATTTTCCTGTATTTAAATTGTTGATCTGCTCGATAATAGCGGTTTCTTGCGTTAGGTAATTCAATTCTGTATTTGGATTGTATAAGCGAGCAAGAGATTGTCCTTTGGTAACCATGGCGCCATTTTCCACAAAAATTTCTTTTACAGAACCACCTTCGGTTACATTTACAAGCATTACGTTTAATGGCTCAACTTTTGCCTGAAAAACAACGAAATCTTCAAAAAAAGCTTTTTCTGCTTTTTGGATTGTGATTTCCTCAGTCTTTACATTTAAAGTTCGTTTAGTATTAAATGCAAAAACGACGATAATCACTAAAACTAAAAAAGCAACGATTGCTATTGTGAGATATCTAAATTTTTTATTTTTACGAGGAATTATCTTGTCCATTTTTTTAATATTTTGCTGATAATCAATAGGTAAATACTGTGCCATAAAAATTATTATTTGTAAAGTGTTGATTTTAAAGAGTGTTTTAAAGCCTCTTAAAAAAAGTAGTGTTCGATAATGAACAGTTGACCGTTCGGAAGCGGACAGAAAAAATATCTTATGCGAAAAAAACAAGCCCAAATATTAATAGTTGACGATCAGGAAGAAATTCTTTTTTCGGCAAAAATGATTCTCAAAAAACATTTTGAAACGATTTTTACAGAAAATAATCCTAAAAAAATCATTTCAATCTTGGCCGAAAATGAAATAAATGTGGTTTTGCTGGATATGAATTATCGAATTGGTTTTGAAGACGGGCGCGAAGGAATTCATTGGTTGAAAGAAATTAAAACGCTTTCGCCAAATACAATTGTAATTTTAATGACAGCTTTTGGCAAAATAGAAACAGCAGTAGAAAGCATCAAAATTGGCGCTTTTGATTATGTTTTAAAGCCATGGAATAATGAAAAATTACTGGAAACGATTGATAAAGCAGTTGTCGAAAGCAGAAAAAACAGTAAAAAAACAGCTGTTGAAAATGACGGCAAATCTGAAAAGAAATATTTCGTTGGAACTTCTGCCAAAATAAAACAAGCTTATTCTATTGCCGAAAAAGTAGCGAGAACCGATGCAAACGTTCTGATTTTAGGTGAAAACGGAACAGGAAAATATGTTTTTGCGGAGTTTATTCAGCAGCATTCCGAAAGAAAAAATCAGCCTTTTGTACATGTAGATTTGGGATCTTTAAGTGATAATTTATTCGAAAGTGAACTTTTCGGTTATGCTAAAGGTGCTTTTACCGATGCCAAAATTGACACTCCCGGCCGTTTTGAAAATGCTGCAAACGGAACCATTTTTTTAGATGAAATCGGAAATATTCCGTTGCATTTGCAAGCCAAATTGCTTCATGTTTTACAGACCAAAACCGTGACACGTTTGGGAGAGAGCAAACCAAGACCTTTGAATGTTCGTGTGATTGCAGCCACAAACAGCGACATTAAAACCGAAGTAAAAAATAAGACTTTCCGTGAAGATTTGCTTTATCGAATCAATACAATGGAAATTAATCTGCCTTCCTTAAGAGAACGAAAAGATGATATTGTACCCATGGCCAATTTTATTCTCGAGCAAATAGCCCAAAAATACAATCAAGAAAATTGGCATTTTGAAGAAAATGCAGCTCCTTATTTAGAAAGATATCCATGGAAAGGAAATGTTCGTGAAATGGAAAACAAAATCGAACGTGCTTTAATTTTGGCCGAAAATAATACAATTTCTGTATTGGATTTAGATATTTTGGACTTTGAAGAAATTCAAGAAAACGATGAAAATCCTTTATCAGAAATGGAAAAAGGTGCTATCGAAAAAGCCTTATTCAAGCACAACGGTAACATCAGTAAAACAGCTGAGGAATTGGGATTATCGAGAGCAGCTTTATACCGCAGAATTGAAAAGTACGATCTGAAGAATTAAACGTAAATTAAGTTTTGCCACAGATTAAAAGGATTAGAATGATTTTTTAGCGTTGTGTATTTTATTTGAATTGAACAGACAGAAAATATAATCCTATTAATCCTTTTAATCTGTGGCTAAAAGAAAATAAACATGAAGAATTGGAAGTTTTATAACGCACTATTTATGAGGGTTCTGTTTGTAATAGCGCTCTTTCTTGGCAGCGTTTTGTTGTTGTACAAAGGATTTCGATTCAATGCGCTTTTGGTTGGTTTCTTTGTTTTGGTCTTCCTTTTTGAAATGTACTTTTTTGTCAAAAGCCAATTATTATTCTATGATAAAACCATCGATTCAATATTACATGATGACTTTTCAACCTATTTTCCAGAAGAACATAAGAAAGACAATTTCAATAGCTTGTATCGTTTGTATGACACCTTAAAAGTTCAGAGACAAGAGCAGATCTCCAAAGAGTTAATTTATCAATCGATTTTAAATAGTATTGACACTGCTGCTTTAATTTTAGAAAAAGAAAACGATTCTTGGTCGATTTTTATCATGAATGACTGCTTTTCAAATCTCTTTAAAGTCCCTAAAGTTGGTCATTGGAAATACCTAAAAAATTATCTTCCTGTACTTTGCAACGAAATAGAAAATGTTGATTTTGCAGAACTTAAAACCGCAATTTCGATTAAAATAGAAGATCAGGATCTGCAGACTTTTATGCTTCAGACTTCGCGTACACAAACTTATAACAAAGAATATTTCATCATTCTATTAGACAGTATTCAGCGTGTAATTGAGAAAAAAGAAAAAGAAGCTTGGATTAATTTAATGAAAATTATTTCACATGAATTAATGAATTCGCTAACGCCGATTCGTGCGCTTTCGCAGAATCTTCTTCATATTGTCGATCAGGATAAATTAGAAGAAGACGATTTTGAAGATATTAAAAGCAGTATTTCGACCATTATAAACAGAAGTGACCACTTGCAGGTTTTTGTGGAGAATTACAGAAAACTGGCCATGCTTCCAACACCAAACAAACAAATGACTCCAATTAATGCTTTGTTTGAAGATTGTCTCCGAATCATGAATCCGATTATAAAAGCGGAAGGAATTGAATTGATTAATGAAATTCATAGCTCTCGTTCGATTATGATAGATAAAAACCAAATGGAGCAGGTAATTATTAATTTGATTACGAATAGTATTCATGCCTTAAAAGAAAAGACAGAAAAGAAATTGATTCTTTCGAGTTATACTGAAAACAATCGTTTTTTTATTGTGATTTCAGATAATGGAAGAGGAGTCGATCCTGAAATTCGTGATAAAGTCTTTCTTCCATTTTTTACGACCAGAAAAGATGGCGCAGGAATTGGCTTAACGCTCTCTAAAAACATCATTGAAGCACACGGCGGTTATTTAAGCTACCAAACCGATGCCGAAAAAACCGATTTTGTGATTTGTTTGATTTAAATTTAGCTCTCCTGCAAGGTTTCCAAAACCTTGTAGGTATCATATTTTAAAGATTAGTTTGAGAAATAGAAGAGTATAGATCTACAAGGTTTTGGAAACCTTGCAGGAAGTCATACAGAGTTTTTTACGATTCAATCTCGGGTTTCCAAAAGTGTTTTTCAAAATCAACAATCTGATTGTCTACGACTTTAATTCCTTCGTTTTCTAATAATTGCTGCATTAAATTGGTTCCGTCAAAATGATGTTTCCCAGTCAAAAGACCTTTTTGGTTTACGACTCTATGTGCGGGAACATCATCCATGTTATGACAGGCATTCATGGCCCAGCCAACCATTCTTGCCGATCTTGCAGTTCCTAAAGCTTTTGCAATTGCACCATAAGAAGTTACTTTTCCGTAAGGAATTTGTCTTGCGATTACATAAACTCTTTCGAAAAAATTTTCCTCAGCCATAAGTTATTCTTTTGCCACAGATTAAAATGATTATTTGAAAATTGGTTTCATGTAGATTAAAATTAAATCAAAAAAATCTTTAGATCTGCTTAAATCTGCAAAATCTGCGTGAAAAACCTTTATCACAAAGTAAAAAAATCATTTTAATCCTTTTAATTTGTGGCGATATAAAATTAACCGAAATAGTAATTTAAAATATTAAAAAGTGTTACAAGAGCAATAACACCCGTAATAGTCCCTATTATAGTATTCATGTTTCGCATTAAGTAATCAGTTTTCTTTTCGATTCTTCCAAAGAAAGCAATGTAACTGTACAAAGCAGCAAATGATCCCAAAACAGATCCTAATACAAAAGTAAAAATGATATTGTTTTCGAATGCAAAAAGATGATAGGAAGCCAAAGTAACGCTTACCACAACGTAATACGGAATTGGAAAGAAATTTAATCCAGAGAGCAGCATTCCTAAAAAGAAACGACTTTTTTTACTGCTCTTTTTAATCTTCGATTTTTTCTTGGTTTTAGGATCTTTGGCAATAAACAAAAAGTAAATCGTTAAGATTGAAAAGATAAAAAAACCAGCTTCTCTCAGCAAGGTTACCACATCTGGTCTATTATCTATAACTCTTGCAAAAAGAACCGAAACATAAACCTGAAAAAAAATAACGAGAACCGCACCAATAACAAACCATAAGGCATTCTTTTTTCCTTCTTTCAGATTTATTTTAGCTGCCGTCATGTTGATTAATCCCGGAGGAATAATCCCAATAATAGCGGCAATGAAACCTGAAAGTAATGGAGCAAGATATACCATTCAGCAGTTTGTGTGGTTAAAAGGTTGTTTTCAAAATTAAATTAGTCTTTAATTTTGAAACGAATATACGTAATTGCCTTGTTAATTTCTAGATATTGTTTCTCATAAAATGTCTGAATTGAAGTGACAACTTCTGGACTTCCTTCATTTTTGTAAACATTATGGTTCGCATATAAAACTTCGTGCCCTTCTCCGTGAAGTAAACCAAGTGTATATCCATGCATAAATTCGCTGTCAGTTTTTAAGTTTACGACACCATCTTTTTTAAGGATCTTTTTGTATAATTTCAAGAATTCAGAATTGGTCATTCTGTGTTTCGTTCTTTTGTATTTGATCTGCGGATCTGGGAAAGTAATCCAGATTTCATCTACTTCGCCTTCGGCAAAAATATGATTGATCAATTCGATTTGAGTACGTACAAAAGCCACATTATGAAGACCGTCTTCAACAGCAGTTTTAGCACCACGCCAAAAACGAGCACCTTTAATGTCAATTCCGATAAAATTTTTGTCTGGGTATTTTTCAGCTAATCCAACAGAATATTCTCCTTTTCCACATCCTAACTCTAAAACTAAAGGATTATCATTTTTAAAGAAGTCAGAGTTCCATTTTCCTTTTAAAGGCATTAAATCGCCTACAACTTCTTCTCTGGTTGGTTGAAAAACGTTTTGAAATGTTTCGTTTTCTCTGAATCTTTTAAGTTTATTTTTGCTTCCCACTTTTAAAAATTTTTGGCAAAATTAAGGAATATAAACGAATGAAACGGCTTAAGAAGGTTTAAATGTTTTTCACTACGAATTCACGAATTGTACTTTATTTATTTTTGCCACAGATTATAAAGATTAAAAAGATTTTCAAATCTGTACTTAAAATTTTAAAGCCACGAATTCACGAATTTTATTTTTAAAATAATTCGTGAATTCGTGGCTGAAAAAAAAATATTTTTTAACCGTAATGTGGTTCTGTAATTGGTTGTGCTTTTGGATCTAGAGATTCATCGTGCTGAGATAAATCCAGTCCAATATGTTCTGATTCTTCCGAAACTCTCAATGGAATAATGAAGTTCGTTACTTTAAATAAGAAATAAGCTCCGAAGAAAGTAAAGACAGAAACTAAAACTAAGGCCATCATATGGTGTCCGAAAACATTCCATCCTCCGTGTAATAAACTTGCATTTTCGCCGTGAGCAAAAATAGCCGTAAGAATCATTCCCATAATTCCACCAACACCGTGGCAGGCAAAAACGTCAAGAGTATCGTCAAATCTTTTAGAATATTTACAGTTTACAGCCGTGTTAGAAACCAAAGCCGTCACAAATCCGAAGAACATACTTTCTGGTACTGAAATAAATCCTGCGGCTGGAGTAATGGCAACAAGACCCACAACAGCTCCAATACAAGCACCTAAAGCAGAAACTTTTCTTCCGTTCATTCTATCGAAGAAAATCCAAGTTAACATAGCAGCAGCCGATGAAGTAGTGGTTGTTGCAAAAGCCATAGCGGCTGTTCCGTTGGCAGCAAGAGCAGATCCAGCGTTGAATCCGAACCAACCAAACCAAAGCATTCCAGTTCCTAATAACACAAACGGAATATTGGTTGGAATATGCTGGCTGTTTTTTCTTTTTCCTAAAACAATAACACCTGCCAAAGCTGCAAAACCGGAACTCATGTGAACCACAGTTCCTCCTGCGAAATCCTTAACACCAAAATAACTTCCTAAAACACCCGTTGGATACCAAACAGCGTGACATAAAGGAGCATATATGAAAATCGTAAATAAACTAATGAAGACTAAGTAAGAGATAAAACGAACACGTTCTGCAAAAGAACCTGTAATGATTGCAGGACAAATGATCGCAAATTTCATTTGAAACAAAGCAAAAAGCATAAACGGAATCGTGTTTGCCAATTGTTTATGAGGTAGAACGCCTACATAATCCATAAAAGCAAAAGTGGTCGGATTTCCGAAAAAGCTGTAAAAATGATCTCCAGAACCAAAACCAACTGGCTCTCCAAACGCTAAACTAAAAGCAACCACAACCCATAAAAGTGTTACAACTCCCAAACAGATAAAACTCTGAAGCATAGTCGAAATAACGTTTTTCTTTCCTACCATTCCACCATAAAAGAAAGATAATCCAGGTGTCATGATTAAAACTAAACAGCTTGAAGTAAGCATCCAGGCAACATCGGCAGGAACAATATGATCTGTTGTTCCGAATTCTGATAAAACATAACTATTTTCTGTTACTGTTGGCCAAAATGCACCAATTGTGCATACGACACTGATCATAATAAAGGAAATAATCCAGCGTTTTTCTATTTTCATTTTTAAAATACTTTGTTTAACCCTATTTTTTTTGGGGTCAAAGTTAAAAAAAAATAAATATTCTCGTTTTGAAGGCTGTTAAATTAGAGGTGTGGGTTTTATTTTGATCGATTTTTTAAAATACACATCATTTTTTTGACAGTATCTTATTTTAAAGTTACAAAAAAGCACCGTTTTTGCCGAATTAATTAAAATTAATTTCTTAATTCGGCTTGTAAGGTGCTCGAAAAGTTATGTTTATAAAAAGAAACAGGTGAAATGTTTTATTTCTTTTGAAGCTTTGTTATCAAAGTATCTTCGATTGGTGCTTTGATTTTGGTTACGGCATCAACCTCATCATTTGGAATCGTCATTGATAAAACATAATGCTGGATTTTCCATTCATTACCTACTTTTACCAAAACCCCAGAACCACGGCAGATTTTCATTTGTGTATCTAACAATTCATCAAACCAAGCAATTTTTCCAGTTTTGTCAAAAAAGATATGACGTTCTAAAGCTTTAAAGTTCCAAGTTGTTCCTTTGTCAAAATAAGGTTTTGCCCAGATTGCAAATTCTTTTTTCGTCCAGTTTTCTGTTGCATCAGTTCCAATGTAGATGGCATCGTCTGCTAAAGTATTGAAATAAGCATCAAATTTTACTTCGCCGGCCGCTTTATGCCAAGCATCTAAAGTTTGATTGATTTTGTTTTTGTCTGTTTGTGCGTTTGCAAAAGAAGCAACGAATAAAAGAAGTAAAAGTGTTTTTTTCATGAGATATACTATTTGAGTTTAAAGGTATAAATTTTTTTAAACCATATAAGGAATATAAGAAAATGGAAGTTTTTATCTAGTATTTGCGATCGTAAACGTGTTGTTTATCAGGATGAAATAAATTGCTGATGATCTATCTGGATTTCGAAATCAAAACAATTTTAAAATCTTGTCTTTAATTATCATTAACATTCCTCATGTAATTTAATCGCTCAAAAACTATTATATTTGATTTTCAATAAAAATACTTTCCCCATGAATCAAAAACTACTTATAACTTCACTCGCTATAACCGCTTTATTATTTGTTTCCTGCAAAAAAGAATTAGAGCCACAGCAAAGCACATCGACTTCTGAATTGGTGCGATTAGGACTTGCAAAAGACACTACAAAGGCGACGACGCCAGCTGTACAAGCTCCAATGACAAACCCAAATTCTGTTATGGGAGAAACAAAAGGGATCAATCCAGCTCACGGACAGCCAGGACATCGTTGTGATATTGCAGTGGGAGCGCCACTAAATTCTGCGCCTACACAACAAGTACAAACACAGCAAGGTCAAACGGTTCAAGTAAATCCAACGCAGCAACAGGTAGTTACTACAACACAAGTTAAAACACCAAAAGGCATGAATCCGCCTCACGGACAACCAGGACATAGATGTGATATTCCAGTAGGAGCACCATTAAATTCGCCTGCGCCAAAAACAACTGCGACTTCAAGTGCAGCTCAAAGCGGATCGGTTTCACAGAATTTTACAGTTACACCTCCGCCGGCTGCAAATCCTGTTCCTGCTTTGTTGAGTACAGAAGGTACAGAAAATACAGTAGCAGAGGGAATGAATCCGCCACATGGAAAACCAGGACATAGATGTGATATTGCGGTAGGAGCACCTCTGCCAAAATCTTAGATGAAAGTGGCATAGAAATAAAGCAACAAAGTGACAAAGGTTCCAAGAAAACTTAGAATCTTTGTCACTTTGTCACTTTGCAACTTATTTATTATATTAATGTTCTTTTATTTTTTCGAAAGTTGTAGTCAACGACTTTTTTGCCTTTGCCAAAGCACCGCTAAATGCTTTTTCAAGGGTTTCGGCATGATCTGTAACAGTGATTGGCTGTAATTTTACAGGACGTACCTCGATTACGCATTTTTTGTCATGCAAGCTGAATTTTTCTCCATTTTCGTCTCCAAAATGAATCTCTACGCGAGTAATTTTATCTTGAAAACGTCCTAAGCTTTTTTCTGTTTCCGCAGCAAAATAGCTTTCTAACCTTGCACTTCCTTCAATGTTTTTGTCGGTGTTGATTTGTACTTTCATAATGCATAATATTTAATGATTCATACTCAAACTTATCCAATTTAAAGGTAAAAGACAAGCGAGTTAAGGAAATATTATGAAATTTTAAAGCAATTGTTTTTCAATTTTGTAATTTCGATTTTTACTTAGGATTTTTAAGTTAAAATAAAGAAAAAACTTACTTTTTATATTTTGTTTTTGTATGTTTGGAGTCCTAAAACTTTCAGACTATGAAAACAAAAAAAGATTTGCCCGCGTGGTATGTTGGCGGTATTGGAAACAACCGCAACGCTCTGAAAGGCGTAGGACAGCTAACCCATGTGGGTTTTATATTTCCTAAATTTTCAGATTATGAGTACAAACACCCTTTCCAAAGAAACCGAATTGAGGTTAACTGAATTCTTCAACAATTCAATTGATTCCAAAAGTATGGCGAAAAGCATTCGGCAAGTAAATTATGTTCTTGCGCTTAATGCAATGCACGAAAAAGAATTCCTGCAGCAAGAAAGCATAAGCCTTGAAGATAGTTTTTATTGGCTGAATAAATTGGCCGAGATTTTGGATCCTTATTTGGAGGTTGAATAGAAAATGAGAAAAGCCACTGTGAAGTGGCTTTTTATTTATTAAAGATTGTATCCAAGTGATGCTCTAAAAACTCTTTTTTTGGTAGATATTTTTGCGCTTTAAGTATCTCTTGATTTTCAATTGAAGCAAAATGTTTATGAAAGTAATCACTCTTGCTTTTCTTTTTTAATGCTTCAGAAAATAATATTTTGTAATCTGTATTAATTCCAATTAATCCTTTATCAAAAGCCTTATCGTAAAGCATAGAAAAGCAAATTCCATTTTCTGGATCTAAACGGTGTTCTTCATTTTTAGACCAAGGTATAATATGGCTCGCATGTAATAATTCTGGAATATCGATACCAGTGATAGCACATTTATTAGCATAATTTGCTAGAACTATTTTTCTAAAAACACATTGATTCACTCTGGTTTTTACTTCACGAATTTTAGTGTCTCCTTTTATATCTTTTAAATCAATAAGAATGTCTTTGTATTTGTTTTCAATTGATGTATTTTCTTTTTTAGCTAAGATTTCTTCGCTTTGAAAAAGTAATTCTTCTTTATTATTGAAGAATTCATCCCAAATTGGCTGAACTTGATTCATTCCATTTTTTAAACCACCAATTCCTCGCTGTTGATGAAATGGATCTATACTTGCAAAATTTGCTAGTCTCATTCCTACTGCGGCTGGTGTTCTGTCGATAATTTGAGCTAGTCGTTTTACTTCGGGATTTCCAGAATGTATTTTTCCAAATTCAATTGTAAGATACAAGTTAAAGGCAACGATTAATTCTTCTCGTGTCCAGAGGTTTTTAGGTGGCATTGTTGAATAAATTTGTCTTCAGTAAATATATAGAATTAATACTAAAGTTAAATTTGTTTTGAGATTGGGATTCTCTATAAACTATTTGAATTTATAATAATTGAAAATGATGATTAAAACTCTTGATTTAAATAAAGTTATTTCTAAACTATAAAATTATCTTCATCAATTGAAATAGGTTCGTCTTTCATAAACAATTCAAAAGATCCAATAGGAGCAAAATCTATATTAATTACATCATAATCGTTCTTTTTACGCCATAAACGAACAGAATCTGTTCCTTTCTTTTCTAGCCACTTACGAGTTACGGGTTCTCGTTCTTTTAGGCCTAAAACATCTACAAGCAACCATTGTCCTAATGCAGATTGCCCATATCTTTTGCCATTTTCATCTTTTAAAGTATTACTTCCTGATTGTAAGCCTTTCATATTGTCTTGAGTAACTAAAGCAGGAATTGTTTTTCCATTTGGGAGTTTTAATACAAAACGAACTTCAGGTTTTTCATTGGAAGGACCTTTATAATCTTCCTTAATTTTTTCAAATTCAAAGATATTGGGTGTAAAAAAATCAGGATGCTTTTTGTGAAATTCTCTAGGAATTGGGACATAAATTTCATTTAAAGGCCTTGGAGTATTACTTCCTTTGCTTTTAGGCGCAGCATTCCAAGCATTTAACCCAGATTTTTCTTCTACTTCTTTAGATTGATAAGAATATAATGGTAAGTAAGCTTCAATTACATCTGGTTCTGAAACTTTTGTTGTTTCAATAAGATCGAAGTATGCTTTCAGTAAAAATGAAAAAGGATCTTCGATAATTTTTACATCAAATTTATTGAGAGTTAGGGTATTGTATTTGCCAGAGTCAAATTTTTGCCATATTTGAGAATCAGCAAATGTGTATCTATAATCCTTGTTTCCATCAGACCAAGTTAGAGCGGAAGTTGTTGCGCTAAAATCTTTAAGTTTATTTACATCAATTAATGGATATGCACATTCATTTACTGTAAAAATGCCTTGGTCACGAGTTATGTAATGATAAATGTTTTTGTCTTCTGATAATCCTAAGCGTTCATAATCACTTTGCATTCTTTGATTTTTAATCTCAGAAATTTTATAAGCTAATGAATGCAAATCATTACGATACGCATTAATATCATTTTGATAACGCTTGAGCTGCATAACCTTCTGAAAAGAAGGTTTACTTCCCATCCAAGTTTTTAGCCCGATTCCTATTCGGTCATTGCCAAAAACAGAAAGGACATCATGTGGTGTATTGCCTATATCAACATTTTGACTGTTGAAAATTTTTGTAAAAACGGTTTCTTGAAATTTAGAATCAAGATATGGTATTAAGTCTCCTTGTTTTTGACGAAATAAATTGGATAATGCTCCATAAACTTGTAAAAATTTTATGTACTCATCTCTTTGTTCAACAGAAAATTGTTCCCATACGCTCATGGAGATAAAACATTTAAAATTTCTTGACTTATTCTTTCAATTAATGGAGTCGTAACAGAATTTCCTGCCTGCATGTATAATTTGCTGTTTGCAATACTTGGTAAAATATACTTATCCACTGGATAACCTTGAAAAGCAAAACATTCTTTAGGAGTTAATTTTCTTATACCATAATCATCTAGAATTAAAGGCACATTATGGCCTCCTGTTCCCATATTTGCTGTTAGAGTTGGACAAACTTGATTTTTGTTTTCCCTAACATAAACTCTTCTCCATTGATATATTGTGTCCTTTGAAGTTATTGTTTTTTCAAGTTCAGAATAATATTGATGCTCTTTTTTATAATATAAATTATCAGCTTGTTTTCCTTTTTCTAAAATATCGTGAATAGTTTTTGTCAAAGGTACTGGTTCAGGGAATTTGAAATCTCCATGATTTGGTACTTGCTTTTTGTCAAATGCTACAATAAAAATTCTTTCTCTATTTTGTGGAACATTTGCATGAGTCGAAGAGTTTAGCACTTTTGTATATGCTTTATAACCAAGTTTTTCTTCTAATATCTCTAAGATTACTTTAAAAGTATTTCCTTTATCATGAGAAACTAAATTTTTTACGTTTTCTAGAAAAACTACTTTAGGTCTTTTGGTTTCGATAATTTTTTCCAAATCAAAAAACAAAGTTCCTCTAGTGTCATGAAATCCTTTTCGATATCCAGCTATTGAAAAGGCCTGGCAAGGAAATCCAGCACATAAAACTTGGAAATCATCAGGAATATAATTTTTTGTAGTTTCTTTAGTAATATCACCAAATGGCACTTCTCCAAAATTAGAGCGATATGTTTTCTGTGAATCAACATTCCATTCGCTTGTATAAACACATTTTCCTCCAACATTTTGAAGTGCGATTCTAAAACCTCCAATTCCTGCAAATAGATCTATAAATTTAAAAGTGTAATTTTCAGGAGTAGGAAATGGAACATCTTCCACTTCAAAAAGTAATTGTTGTAATGCAGAATCAGAAAGGATATTTATATTTTCTTCTTCATTTTTATATTCAACAATTTGTTTTAAGTATTCTGTAGCTTCTTTTTCAAAATGATCTTTGATCCCATTGCGATAATTATGTAGATAATGTGTTAAAACAGCTTTTCGGTTATCTTCTTCTTCGACAAAGCGATTTTTAAATTTTTTACTATCAAATTCATCAATATTGATCTTTTCTTCTCCCGTCATTTTTAGCTAAAATTGAAGGTGCAATTTAGGAATAATAATCTAAAATTAGGAATAATGTTTTCCACAAACGGGATTTGATAAATGGTAATTTTGACTCTATTCTTTATCCTTCTTCCCAAACTTAACCTTAATTTTTCCCTCATTATCATAAGCAATCAAATGCAAAACAATCCCACGCTCGCGAACGGCTTTTCGTTCTGCTTTAGTGGCGAGATTGACATCGTTTTTAGAATTTCGAAGCGGAATGGTAAGCGCCAGATTTGTGCCTCGCCCGAAAGAATAAATTCCGTCGATGTCGAAGTTTAGGACGCTGGAACTAATGGTGAGTTTGTTTACATCGATTTGCTCGCCACGAAGATTCAGCGAACCCGATAAATCGCTGAACGTAATATTCTCGACATCACGAAGCGGAAAAGCAAATTTACCGATTTTCATAATGGGTTCAAAGTTGAGTAAAGCGCCTTGATTGACATTAAAATCTAGTTTCCCTCTCATTGAATTCACAATCAAATCGCCTTTACTGCTCATTAAACCGGTAACATTAGCGTTGGAAGTTAATCGGCCTCGAATATTTTTTGGACTGAAAGATTGGATTCCGAAATTATGGAAAGATCTCAGGAAACTGGCAATGTCTACCTGATTTACCTGAGCATTCGAACTAAAAATGTATTGATTACCGCTTGGCTGAACTGCCCCGTTAAATGTAATATTGCCACCAGAAGTCTGCAAAGTTCCATTTTTGAGCAGTAATTTAGAATCCAGCATTTGTAAAGTTGCTTGCGTATTGGTTGCGGTAAGCGAACCGTATGTGATTTTATCGGCTTTGAGGTTAATGATTGCAGTACATTTATCTATAACCGATTTTAACTGATTGGTAAAATTGATATTTTGTTTTTTTACAGTTTTTTTCTGAACTGTTTTTTGTGCTGGAGAAGTTTTTAAAACGCCCAAAAATTGTTTCACATCAATATTGGGACAATAAATGTTCCAGTTTACGACCATTTTTTCGGGTGCGTCGTAATACAGATTCAGGAAGTTATCGATTTTTCCGTCAATGCGGATAATATTGTTTTTGTGTTTATAAGCGATTTTCTTGATGTAAAGTGCTTGTTCTGTAAACGATAATTGTACAGCCGTTTTTTCGGCATGAATGTTTTTTGGCAGATAATCGAAAGTAGCATTGTTAATATCGACATCGCCTGTAAAACGTGGTTTGTTGATGTATAAATCAACAATATCAAACTGAAAATTTAAGTTGGCTTTGGCATGACCACTTTCAAAATGCAGGATTTTTTCGTTCGTCATTCCGTTTAGTTTCGAAATGTCAAAATCAGCATTTACGATTCCGGTGGCAATGGGTTTTTCGAGATTATTAATAACTGCCTGTGCAATGGTAAGCGGAATGGTTTGGTATTCGGCCTTAAAATTTTTTAAAATTATAGCCGAATTCGGATCATTAAATCCGTTTTCAGGTTTAAAATTATTAGTAAAAATGCCTTTAAAACTACAATTGGTAAACAAACCATCTGGAATGGTCAGTTCGTTGTTTCGGATATCGGCCTGAACCACAATTTTCGGATCTCCTTCAACATTCAAATCCCCTTTAATATCGCAGTTGACTTTTATCGGTTTTTTCAAATCAAACTGATTCAGTTTTGAACTGATATTGGCAGAAAGCAAATTTGAAGCACTTCGCCATAAAATATCAGTCCCGATATTGATGCCGAACAGCGAATTGTTTTTTCCGATATTAAAAAAGGCAACAATATCAAATCGGTCATCACCAATTTTAAGTTGTTGCGTCTTGATGTCAATTTTTTGATGTTTTTCTGCATACGAAATATCAAAATTTCCTTCAAGCCATTTTTCTTTGGCAAAACTTCCGTGAACGGTATTAAAAGCCAGACTATTAATCTTGGTTTTTAAAAACAAATTGGTCTGCCAGTTTTCGTCATCATAATCCACTTTCGATTTTAAACTGGCTACATCAAAATCAAATAATTTATGTCCGAGATGATTGTCTATAATTACATGAACATTGTTGAGGTTTACTTCATCAATTGTAGTTTCGGGTTTCTCGCCTTTTGAAGTTGTTTTCTTTTTCTTAGCTTTAAAAATATTGGTGTTAGAATATCCGTTTTCGGCTTTGTAGATATTAATTACAGCATCATTAATTAGGATTTTATGAATATTGATTTCATGACTTAACAAGCTCCAAATATTTAAACGGGCTTCAATTTCTTTGGCTTTCAATAAAGTATGTTTGTGTAGATTCCATTGATTGTCTTTGAGTTCTACATCGCTTAAAGCTAAAGTAAAATTCGGGAAACCAGTTAGAAATTTATAATGGAAGTCGGTAATATGAAACTGACCGTTGATATTCTCATTGATTTTATGATTGACTTTGGCTATAATCTCTATTTTGTTTTGATTGAAATATATAGACAAAGCACCGCAGGCAAGCAGAAGAATGGCGATGAGTCCGAGAATAAAAAAGCCAAAACGCTTGGCGTATTTTTTAAAAGGCTCAGATTGAAGAAAGGATTTTATTTGAAGTAAAATTTGCTGCATTTGAATAACATCTTTGGAGTATTAAAGATACTACAAAAAAGATTAACATTTTATTTGGTTGATTTTCAGTAAAATAAATTGTAAATTGACATTAGGGAAGTTGATAATTAATGACAATACATTTATAATGAAAACTAATTTAGTAATGGTGTTTGATTTATTTTTAATTTCTAAATTTGTACTGTAGTTTGAAAGTTAATAATTTCAGACCTAATTTTAATCTAAATATATTATGGCATTAGCAATAACAGATGCTACTTTTGATGAAGTAGTTTTAAAATCAGATAAACCAGTAATGGTAGATTTTTGGGCAGCATGGTGTGGTCCTTGTAGAATGGTTGGTCCAATCATTGACCAATTAAGTGAGGAATATGCTGGTAAAGTAGTTGTTGGTAAAGTAGATGTAGATGCTAACCAAGAATTTGCTGCAAAATATGGTGTGCGTAACATACCAACTGTTTTGGTGTTTCAAAATGGTGAAGTAGTAGGAAAACAAGTAGGAGTTGCTCCGAAACAAGCCTACGCAGATAGCTTAGACGCTTTATTGTAATCTTTTAAGGTTACAGTTTATATAAAAGAGGTTTGACGAAAGTCAAGCCTTTTTTATTGGGGTAAAGTTTTTTAAACACATAGAAACATAGTTTTTAGAGACTTGGTAAAGGCATTTCATTTGTTTTAAAAAACATAGAATTAGTTTGGCTAGATTTTATGTATAAAGCTATGTGTATTCAAATTAAGTGAAACGCCTTTTACGCACAAAGAAATACTATGTTTCTATGTGTTTAAAAATTTATGCATTAAAAATAATAGTAAAAGTAGCGCCGGCATTTGGTTTGGAGCAGACTTCTATCTTACAATTAATAGCCGATGTCAAATCCCGAATTAAATGCAGACCTAAACCGGATTTGATTCCAATAACTTGCGATTCATCGTATAAAGCTTTGAATTTTTCCTGTGTGCCGCCTGGACCATTATCGGTAATAGAAAGATAGTTTTTTCCGTTTTCCTGCCAGGCTTTCCAGATGATTTTGGCATTTGGAGTTTTGTCCAAAGCTTTTATGGCATTTCCCGTAAGGTTTCGGATAATGGTTTTTAGATAGTTTTCATCTGTTTTTAGAGAGATGTTTTCAGGATTTTCGAATAAGATTTCGATATTTTCTATACTTGAAAAATGTTTTTCGGTTTCTTCAAACAAAGTAGAAATGGCAATTTTTCTAAACTGAGGTTTAAAGTTATCCATTTGTCCTTTGCTCCAAAGCAGAATATCTTCCATCGATGATAACAAATTTTCGGCTCCAGTAGTAATTTTGTGCTGCATTCTTAGAGCTGTTTCTTCATCAATCAGTTCAGGATTTTCTTTTTGAAGATGCAGGAAATGGATCAGATTCGAAATAGGACTTCTTAAATCGTGATTCAAAATACTAAAGAATCGAGCTTTAATTTTATTGGCTTCGTCCAATTCTTGATTTAATGCCTGAAGTTTTAAATTCGTTTTTTTTCTATTCTGATTTTGTTTGAATAACAGTAATCCGATAATGCAAACCAAGGCGATTCCAGAAATTAAGAAAATACGCTGTTGTTTGGCTTCTTCTATCTGAATGTTTTTAATAGCATTTTCGGTAGAGAGATTCTTTATTTTTTGTTGTTTGGTTTTGTTTTGAAAACGAGCTTCGGCATTTGCAATATTTTTTTTAGCCGACTGCTCCATCATTTCATCATTATTTTTGCTGTAAATTTCATTATAATAATACGCTTCTTTCCATTGTCCCAAAGCAGCATAACTTTGAGACAGTTTTTTATTAATCATAACAAAAGACTCTTTGTCGTATTTTAAAGCCTTTGTAGAGGCTTTTTTCAATACTTCGATTGCTTTTTTATGTTCGCCCTTTTCGTTTAAAACCTTTCCGAAATTGGTATTGGCTTCCATTATAATATCAGGATCATTTGACTTTTCTGCATAGGAAACCGATTTTCGGGCAAAATCATAAGCTTTATTTATATTGCCTTGCTCTGCAAAATGTTCAGACATGCTTCTGTTGGCAAAACTTAAATTGATGAAAAGGGAGTCTTTTGCCGTTGGATAGGTATAAATGAGATTATAATATTTACGAATACTGTCTTTTTCTTTTAAAACGACATAGCTCTGGAGATAATAATTGCATAAATAAGCTTCTACGTAAGGAGATTTCTTTACATAAGGCTTCACTTCGTTAAAATACTCAATTGCCTTTTTAAACTGTTTCATTTTGGTATAAGCACTTCCAATCTGGAGATATGATATACCAATGTTTTCCTCATTGGCTAAACTTTTCTGGAGTAATTTCTTGTATGAAATCGCTCTTAATTGATAGTTAATAAAGGTTTCGTATTCAGCATTATTTTGATAATATTCTGCTAAGCTTCCATTTAATACAGATTTTGTATAAGTATTTTTTGTAGTATCTAGAACCTGTTTAATGTATTTGATGAGAGATTTACCTTTTACGGTATCTTGAACGGAATAATAAACATAATTGAGCCGCATTAAAGCGGTAGTTTCGTTTTTGAGATGTTTGGCTTTTCGGGCATACTTCCAAGCTTGTTCAAAATTTACCAAAGCCTTTTGATATTGGTTGTTGGTAAATTCAAAGCCCATTCCTTTCTGCAGATAAAATCGGCTTAAGTAAGAGTAGTTATTTTTAGAAATCGTGATTCCCTTTTCAGCTGCGTTTATAAGTTTAGAATAATCTTCAGCTTCTAAAATTTTATTTGTGTATTGCAGCCAGACTTTAAGTTTTTCATCTACACTGGTATAACGGGCCAAATTAGGTTCCTGCTGCGAAAAAGCATTAAAATGGGAGAATACTAAAAGCAGGAACAGTAATTTTTTCATGCTATTAGATTTAAGTTTTCCTTATAACTTCTTCCAATAGGAATAATAGCTTCATTATTCAATATAATTTCGTTTGAGTTTATTTTTTGAACATATTGTTTCTGCACCGCATAACTTCTATGAATACGAACAAACGATCGAAAATGCTCTTCTTTTAAAAGATTTCCAATACTCGAAAGTACGCAATGCCTTTTTCGTTCTGTAACTACCAAAGTATAATCTTTTAAGGCTTCCAGATATAAGATTTCGTGCAGTTTTACTTTGGTTTGTTCGTGGCCTTCTTTGATATAAATAGTATCACCGCCAATGCTGGCTTCAAACAAAGAAGCTTTCAGTTTGATTTCCATAAACTCCTCGATACGATTTATGGTTTGGGTAAAACGATCCAGTTTAAGCGGTTTTACAATAAAATCAAGCGTTTCAATTTGAAAACTTTCTACAGCGTGTTCTGGATGTGCGGTTATAAATACGCAGACAGGAACTTCAAGGGCTTGTTTTCTAAATTCAATTCCGTTTAACCCTGGCATATCAATATCGAGAAACAAGATATCTACTTTTTGTTTTTCCAAGAAAGTAACTGCCTCTTCAGCCGATTCAAAAACACCTAAAATATCCAGAACTGGAAATTTCTTAGCATAAGAAACCACCATAAGTCTGTCTATTTCGTCATCGTCAACAATAATACAAGAGTATTTTTTCATCATTCAAACTGAATTTAGGTTGTCCGTCTATTTAAAATGTTGTTCGTCTATTGGCTGTTTTTAGCTTGAATTTATTGACGCAAATTTGCTTTGTAATTAAATCAAAAGGGAAAAAAATGCCTTGATTGATTTTTGCAAAAATAAAGCTATTGAATTAAAAAAGAACTATTTAATTAAATTTTTAAAACCAATTTGTTATGAAATTTTCAAAAACCATTATTACGATTTTTTTATTAGCCATTTCTACAATTTCATGCAGTAGTGATGACGGAAAAGATGGAGTAGACGGAGTAGATGGTGCACCAGGAGCGACAGGAACAGCTAATGTTATTTATAGTTCATGGATGACAGCTCCTGTAGCAGTTGCAGAAACTATAGACGGAACTTCAGGATTATCAACTATTATTAATGCTCCGGAACTATCAGCAGATATTTTAGCAAAAGGAACTGTACTTGTTTATATGTCTTTCGGAAGTGGAACTTATCAGCTTCCGTACACATCAACTGCAGGAGGGGCAGTAAATACGGTTACACCTATTTTAAGCCTTCAGAAAATTAAATTGTTCAGATTTAAACATGTTGGAGATGGAACTACAGTGGGACTCCCAACATCTTTAAACTGGCGTTATATTTTGATTCCGGGTGGAGTTCAGGCAGCAACTGCAAAAACGGCTAAAGTGGATTATTCTAAAATGAGTTACGAAGAAGTTTGCGCTTATTTGAAAATTCAGCCTTAATTATTTCAAACTAAACCAATAAAAATCAATAATAAATATCATGAGAGCTTTTAAAACTATTTTTACAATTATATTAACCGCTGCTTTAGCCATTTCCTGCAGCAGTGACGATAAAGACAAAACACCAACATATGATACCGAAAATCCGTTAGCGGCTTATTATACAGCGACAGGTTTTAGTACTGTAAGTAACTTTATTAATTCTGGTGATTACGAATTCGGTTTGGCATTTACGCCAACAGTAAAAGGGAAGATTAAAGCCATTACGCTGAAACTTCCCGCGACAAATCCCAGCGTTCGAGTAACAATCTGGGATTATACATCAAAAGCAGTATTGCGTTCTGAGACTTTAAATGTCGCAACAGCAGATGTTGAGGTGAAAAAAGAAATCAGCGAACTGATTTTAGATAAAGATAAAAAATACCTGATTACCATGAACTCCAATGATTGGTACAAAAAGAACAAAGCAGATCTTACCAATGTTACGTACCCAATAACTGCCGGAAACATTAGGATTGATGAATACAGATGGATTTCTGGAACAGCACAGACTTTCCCAACAAATGTTTCTTCAAATTATAATGCAGGAGATTTAAGCTTTGATTTTCAACAAACAGAATAATTCTTTTTTTGGATAGCTTTGAATTAGTAAAGGAAAAGGTTTGACGGGAGTCAGGCCTTTTTCGTTGGCTAAGAGTTTTTCAAATTAATTATAACGCAAAGTACGTTGAGATTTACGCAAAGTACGCAAAGTTTTGTGGAGTAAATCTTTAGATTAAAAGTTCGCAAAGCTTTGTCTAGATAAAGCTTCGCGAACTTAATATTTAGATATTGCTTGCGCTTCAGATTGAAATGTCTTAGCGCACTTTGCGGTTAGAAAACTACTTGTTGACTAATTGCAAAGAAGCTGCCTTTTGGGACAACCTCTTTTTCCCAAAAATTAATTAATGACTATGGCTTTCGCTGTTTTCATACCCAATAACCGTAATCATATAAGGCGTGCTAGAAACCTTTGTCTTTTTAATTTCAGATGAAGAAAGATTTACCTGCAATAATTCTCCGGTTGTTGGCGAAGTGATGTAAGCAAATTTGTCTGTAACAGCCATTTGAGGTTTTAATGTTGCATCTGTTGCCGTTGCGGTAGTGGCTTTAATTTCTTTTTCTACTTGCTGACTGCTGATGTTGAAAACTTTAAGATCTCCTGAATGTAAAAGAACAGCCAGTTTTTTAAGATCATAACTTACTTTACACTGCATAATAGTCGTGTTGGCAATAATTGGTTTTATTGTGCCAGCAACAACATCGATTAAATAAGCACCTTTTGCGGCAGTATAACCAATGAATTTTCCAGCAGAAGCCGTTTCCAAAATACTTCCGAACCAAGCTGTTCCAAAATCTGCCGGATGATCGATTAACTTCTGGTTTCCGTTGCTTTCCACTACCAAAATGCCGCTTGAAGAACCAAAAACAGCATAAACGCCATCTGAAGCATTTCCGTGAATTCCTTTTGTTTGAATTTTAGCATCAAAAAGTGTTTTTCCGGTGTTGTCAATGATTTTTACTTTTTCAGGAAGTGTTCCTGTAACCGAATTATCTTTTTCAGTAATAGCATAAGTTCCGTTTGTAAAAGTCGCCATTGCACCGTGATGTGCCAATAAACCAGCATTTACAGTTTTGAAAACCGCACCAGATTTATTGATCTCAGATTCTTTTCCAACAGAAAGCGTTCCGTCTCCGTCGTTGAATGTCAGAACTTCGCCAATTTTACTTTTAAAATGTGTTGGTTTTTGAGCACTTCCAGTTAAGAAACCAAATTTCGGAACATCATCTACGTCAATATGGTCGCCGTGCATTTCAAGTCCGCTGTCGAAAGTTTCGATTAAATTATTATCTCTGTGAATGATTCCCGCAAAACGTCCCGATTCTGTAGTGTACAAAGAGGATTTTGGAAATTTAGCCGTAAAAGAACTGATTTTATCTTCTGAGGGATCAAAAAGCGTTAACTCTGTAGTTTTTTCGTCAGAAAGTAAAATTCTAACATAAGTATGTTCTGCCGAATCATGGTCGTGATCGTGATCATCATGATTATCATCGTCATTGCTACACGAAACCGCAAAAAGCGACAGTGTGAATAAAAAAAGTGCTTTGTAAAAATTGTTTTTCATTGTAATAAAGGATTAAAAATTTGTAAATATTTGAGTTTTGAATTGCCGGATTTATCGAGAAACCAAAAACGGAATCTTCATAGAAACAATAATGTTTCTTCCCGCTTCAGGAAGTTCGATAAGTCGGTAAAAGCTGGTGTGATTTAAATATCTTGTATTAAATAAATTCTGGATCTGAATATTGATGCTGATATCCTGTTTTCCTGTTTTTACTTTTGAGCCAAAGGCCAGATTAAAAACATGACTTTCAGCCGTTTTTTTCTCCGGTGGAACGATATGGTTTTGCTGTGCCGTAAAACGATAATCAACAGAAAAATAAGGTTCTTTTAAAAAGGAGATTTGAGGTTCGTAATTCAATCCAAACAAAACCGAAGGCGGTGGCGAAAATGGAAGCGTATATCCTTTTTTGCTTCCTGATTTTTGTTCTGAATAAAGATATTCGGCACCGATTTCTGCGCTCAGAGATTTCAGGAAATAATATCTTGTCTGCAATTCTGCACCGTAGCGAAAGACTTTACTTTGTTCGTATTCAAAAACCTGATTTCCTGCGCCGTAATAAATATCATGCGCTGCCGTTGGATTCAGATAAATAAAATTCGGAAAATAATTGGCAAACGGAGTAAACTGAAAAGAGAAGTTCTGGTCTTTCCATTCCATTCCCAAATCCAGTTGATAGGAACGTTCTGCATCCAAATTCGGATTTCCTTTTTCGAATCGGAAATAATGATAATTGACGCCGTTTGAAGCCAGTTCTTTGGCAATCGGCATTCTAAAACTGGAACCCAAATTGGCTTTAAGCGAAAGTTTTCCCGGATTGTAATTTGCTCCAACCGACCACGTAAAACTGTTGAAATTTTTAGTCAAATCCTGAGAACGCTGTAAATATTCCATTTCCATCTGATTGTTTTCAGAAACGGGACTTTGAAACCAGTCGTAATAGGATTTCATGTTGATTTTTCCGTAATCGTAACGAACAGCGCCGTTTAAAAACCATTTTTCATTCAGTTCCATTTTGTCATAAGCAAATAAACCCGCGTTGAATTGTGTGAAAGACGGAATTAAAAAACTCCATCCGCCAATTTCATTTTGCTGGAAAACCACATTCGAACCAACCGTAATTTGATGGTTATCAATTCTAAATTCATCTTTAGCAGAAAACGACCATACATCTTTATCATATTGACGTTCCAAATCTTGCGGGGCGTACATATCTTCAGGATAAATTGGAGGCATATAACCATGATTAACATAATGGCTATATTCTCTTCTAAAATTATTTTGAAAACCAATCTGTGTCTCAAAAGCATGATTTCCCAACTGAAAAGAAGTCGTATTGCTAACTTTCAAATGATTGACTTGTTGATACGGCATCAAAATATCACGGCTCGATTTATTGTGTAATTCCAGATCTACATTTCTAGGTTCGAGTCCGTGCGCATTCGCAAAAAATCCGCTTTTGGTATGCACGTTACTGAAATAGAAAACCGATTTAAAATGCTCTCCCAAATAACCAGTACTCAAATGAAAATCAAGTTCACGTCCAGCCGTATTTCGCAGATGATTTTTGTATAACGGAACAGCGTAACTATAGACATGAACCACATCGGTCGGAACACGATAATCGCCATAATCCATTGTGGTCACACGCGAATCAAAGAACCATTTTTCGTTTCTTCCGAATAAATTGATTGAACTTCCAAATTGTGCATTGTTGCTTTTTCCGGTAAGATCAACGCTTCCGCCAAAAGTGTTTTGAGACGGAAGAGGAAGCGGTTTAATATTAATTGCACCGCCCACAGCATCAGATCCATAGATAAATGAAGAAGGGCCTTTTATAATTTCTACCCGATTAACTGCATATTGATCGATTTCCAGTCCGTGATCCGCACCCCATTGCTGGCCTTCGTGTTTCAAACCGTTCTCCACCACAATAACCTGATTGAAACTCAAACCACGAATAAGCGGTTTAGAACCTCCAGAACCAATCGAAATAGTTTTAACGCCCGGTAATCGCTGTAAAGACTGCATCAGGCTTCCGCCAAGATTACGCTGAATAAAACTATTGTTTACAGTTTCGACATTCAGCGATTCTTCTTTTTTGCTTTTGTGGACAGCATTATTACTGATTAAAACTTCTTCAAGTTCCTTGATTTCCTGTTTTTTTTCAGAAGGCTGATTTTGAGAAAAAGCTTCCGCTGAAACCAATAAACTGATAAGTAAAAAACAATATTTCCAATACATGGATAGGGCATTCTTCATTAATCTGATCTTATAAAATTTTAATACTTAAACCTTTCAGCGTTTGCCAGCCTTCTTTGTCCGTCAGGCGAATCATAAAATGGTAATCTCCGGGATCAACATCTGCAGGAATGGTAATTTGTGTCGTTGCTTCGTAGCTTTTTACACCATTTGGAATTGTGTAATTGTTGATGAAAAGCATTGGTTTTACAGGCTTTTTTACCGCTTCCATTTCACAGTTCGTCACTTCTGTACTGTGCGTGTGATGATCGAAATTGTGATGAATGTCAAGGCTGTAAGAACCCAAAGAAACATTGTCATTAAAAGTGGCTTTAAATGTGATAGTTTGACCGCGTTCAATTGTACTGCATTGAATAGGAAAAGCATTCGATCCGGTAATATCAATTACAGGATATTCCGTATCGATTTCTGTATTATCGCTGGAGCAGGATGAAATAAAAGCAAGAGCCAAAACACCAAAGAGAAACTTTATTTTTTTCATATTTTTTGATTGGAATTAAAGTGCAAATGGAAGTTCAAGAGATTGCGAAAAATTGATGTTGTAAGTCGTATTTTTATACAAAACCAAGAAAGTGTAATTGCCGGAAGCCCAGGATTTATTGGCTACCAAATCCTGCGGGACAGGTAAATTATTGTCTTTAGATGCGCCGATTGTAAGTTTTGGTGTTTCTCTCAAAAACTTTGTCCCGTCCCACGGAATGTTGGAAAACTGACCAGCTTCCGTCATATTTTTATGTTCAAAAACATCGTATACAATCACTTTGCTAAAATCAATCTGATCCACACTTTCCGGATTGTGTTTGGTGTTTTTATTAATCAAAAGCAAATACATAATTCCGTCGCCTTTTACGCCTTCAAGCGTTACCTGTGAACTGAAAATATCATTGTTTTTATATTTAACAGTCTCATCAGAAAACTTGCCTTTTCTGTACATAAAAGAATCGTTTATAAAAAGCGTAAATATCGAAGCCACTGGATTTACGGGAATATTTTCTAACTTATAAATCGTTAGGTTTTTCTTGATTTCCAGTTTCGTTCCGTTTTGATCGTTTATGATAATGATGAAATCGTATTTTCCCTCTACAGCATCTTCAGGAATATCAAAATGTTTATGCACTATTGCATTTTTTGCTCCTGCATATTGTGTCCAGGTAATTTCATGCGACCAGGGTTTTGAATACGTTTCGGTACTTTTTTGTACAATTTTAACCTGAACATTTTCGATTTTATCTGAAGCTATGATTTCAGCATTAAAATGGAAATCCTGACCAATAGTTGCTGTTTCGTTGTTGCCTAGACCCAGTTCAATTTTGTCAATAGCTGGAATGGCTTGTTCTTTTTCTGAATCGTCGTTGCTACAGCTTGTAAAAGCAATGGAAGCAAAAAGCGAAGCCAGAATGAGTTTTGTTGTTTTCATTTTTTCTGATTTGATTTTGATCATTTTATAAGGAGTATTTGGGTTACGAAAGAGTTTTTTAATGCCTTTAAGCTTTTACGCTAAAGACATTAGGTTAAGATTTTTTCTTTAAGGTTTTCTTTGATTAGCTCTCGCAAAGTCGCGAAGGCGCAAAGAAAATGGTTCTAAACTTTGCGTCTTCGCGACTTTGCGAGAACAAACAAATGCTTAAAACAGCAAAGCCGTAACTAGACCTGAATTAGGATTTAGTTTGAATGTGTTAATCGATAAAAAGGGGAGTTCTTTTGTGCAGAAAAAGCAGAGATCAATAATAATGACAATATCAATATCAATAATTGTTTAATTGCTTAAAACGAATGGAGTAGCTTTTTAATGTTTTAAGATTTTAAAATCATTAAACAATTAAATAGCCGAATCGCCAAAGCAAAACTGAACACAAAAAATACTAAAATGTAAAAGGCGGGGCTCGAAGGGAAAATAAGGAGCCCTTAAAAAATGCAAAATGCGGTTTGTTGTAAAAAGTAAGGTGTTTTACAACAGGATTATTTTTGAAAAACTGAAAAACACTAAATTCAAACGTACCAACCGCGCTGAACTTAAAATCACAAATCGAACATTTATGAAACGAATGCAGTTTGGCCTTAAATTGCGGTTTTTCGGAAACAGAAAATTCTAATTTTTCTTTTGACGAATGAGTATCTAAAATATGCTCGTACGAATGGACAGCCGGAAAAAGTATTGCAAACAATACAATTAAAGGCATTAAGAGATTAATAATTTTAAGTTTCTTTTTCATTCGTTAAGATTATTTCCGACTCATTTAAAATCAGAATTAATGCAATAGTGTTGCAAATATAGAAATCTTATTTTTAAATGCAATGTTGTTGCAGTAATTGTTTGCGAAAAATCAATGCTTTTGCTACTTTTAGCAAATCTTATATTCCTTAAAAATGAAAATTTTCTACAGCCTTGTTTGTTTTGTTGTCTTGATTTCCAATGCTTTTTCGCAGTCAAAAGAAAATGAATTATTTGAAAATGGTGTTTCAGAGCAGTTGGCGCACTTTCGTAAAAAACAGATTTCAGATCTTCAGTACACTTTGTTTTTCGAAATTCCGAATCAAAAAGTGGAGAATATAAATTCTCAGTTATTCGTAAATCTGAATTTATCTGATTTAAGTCAGCCCTTACTTTTTGATTTTAAAGAAAAAACTACTAACATAAAAACGGTTGAAGCCAACGGGAAAAAGCTTTCGATTGTTCATGAAAACGGTCATATCGTAATTCCGGTTTCAGCATTGGTTTCAGGAAAAAACACAATTTCCATTTCATTTATCGCCGGGAATTTGTCCTTAAACAGAAATGATGATTTCTTGTATACTTTGTTAGTTCCGGATCGCGCAAGTACATTGTTTCCGTGTTTCGATCAGCCCGATTTAAAAGCAACTTATAAATTAAGACTTTCTGTGCCAAAAGACTGGTCGGTTTTGGCTGGAGCCGATGTGGTAGAGAAACTCGAAAAAGGAGATTTTAAAGCTTATACCTTTGGAGAATCAGACAAAATGAGTACTTATTTATTTTCTTTCGTAGCCGGAAAATTTAAAAGCGCGACCCAAAAACCAGGTTTAGAAATGACGATGCTATATCGTGAAAACAGCCCGGAGAAATTTCGTGTAAGCGCTGATACTATTTTTAATTTACATCAGCAATCGTTAGACTTTTTAGAAAAATATACTGATCGTAAATTTCCGTTTCAGAAATTAGATTTTGCTTCAATTCCGGTTTTCCAATATGGCGGAATGGAGCATGTCGGCGCAATTCAGTACAGAGAATCAACTTTGTTTTTGGATAACAGTGCAACCGACAGCGAAAAACTAAATCGTGCAAAATTGATCGCGCACGAAACTTCGCATATGTGGTTTGGAGATTTGGTAACTATGAAATGGTTTGACGATGTTTGGATGAAAGAGGTTTTTGCCAACTTCATGGCGGATAAAATTATGAATCCAATTTTTCCAAAAGTCAATCATAATCTGCAGTTTTTCACGGCGCATTATCCGAGCGCTTACGCGGAAGACCGATCTTTGGGAACACATCCTATCAAACAGCATTTGGCGAATTTAAAAAATGCAGGTTCGCTTTATGGTGCGATTATTTACAACAAAGCACCCATTATGATGCGTCAGCTAGAAGCTTCGATGGGAAAGGAAGCTTTTCAGAAAGGAATTCAAAAATACATTCAGAAATACGCCAACGACAACGCCGATTGGAATAATCTAGTAGAACTTCTCGATGCCGAAACTCCGCTTGATATGAAAAAATGGAGCGAGGTTTGGGTAAACAAATCCGGAAGAGCCATTTTTACAGATAAAGTCGAATACGATTCTAAAAACCGAATTAAGAGTTTTGAAATTCAACAACAAGCCGAGGATAAATCAGAGAATGTCTGGCCTCAGGTTTTTCAGATTGGTTTAGTTTATGCTAAAGAGGTAAAGATTTTATCGGTCAATATTAATGACAAAAATACCCTTGTAAAAGAAGCTGTCGGACTTGAAAAACCGCTTGCCGTTTTGTACAATTATAACGGTTTTGGATACGGAGTTTTTCCGCTTGACGGGAATAATTTAAATTATATTGCTACGCTGAAAGATGAGGTTGCAAGAGCTTCGAGTTACAGCAATCTTTATGAAAATACATTGATTGGGAATGTTTCTCCAAATCAGGCTTTTGACTGTTTTTTAAAGGCGATTGAAACAGAACAAAACGAATTGGTTTTGAGAATTGCCTCAAATAGTCTGAATACAATTTATTGGAGATTTTTTACCGAAAAACAACAGAATAAAGTTCAGAAACAGCTTGAAGGTATTTTGAATGAACGTTTGCAGGCTAATTTATCTGCTAATATCAAAAAGACATTATTCGGATTATTTAGTTCGATTGCGTATTCAAATTCGGCGAAAGCCAGTTTATATAAGGTTTGGAATAGAGAAATCTCGATTCCGAATTTGAAATTAAATGAAGACGATTATACCAATATGGCCATGAATCTGGCTATTTTCAAACATCCAAAAGCCGATGAGATTTTGGAGAAAACCAGAACATCTTTCACCAATCCGGATAAACAAAAGCGTTTTGAGTTTTTATTACCTTCATTATCCAAAGACGAATCGGTTCGAAATGCTTTTATGGAATCGTTAAAAGACGATGCAAACCGTGAAAAAGAATCCTGGGTTTCTGTTGGATTGGCGAATATTCATCATCCGCTTCGTCAGGAAAGTGCGCAGAAATATATTAGATTTTCATTAGATTTGGTTGATGAAATTCAGCGAACAGGAGATATTTTTTTTCCGAAAGACTGGTTGGATAATACGGTTGGGAAATATTCATCGAAATTTGCTTTTGATGAAGTACAGCGATTCTTAAAAGAAAACCCTAATTTTAGTCCGATCTTGAAGCGTAAATTGTTTCAGGCGACAGATTTGCTTTATAAAGCACAAAATATTAAAAAGGAAACCGAATGAAAATTGAATCGGAAATAGAGAAAGTCTCCAGTTTTCAGCATCTCGAAATGCTGGCGAACCAGGTTGTGGAAGGTTTTATATCGGGAATGCACAAGAGTCCGTTTCATGGATTTTCGGCTGAATTTGCGGAGCATAAAGTCTATAATGCAGGCGAAAGCACCAAACATATCGATTGGAAATTGTTTGCTAAAACCGATCGTTTGTACACAAAACGTTTTGAGGAAGAAACCAATTTACGCTGTCATTTAATTGTCGATAATTCGTCGTCAATGCATTATCCGGAACTGAAATCGAATCAACCATTTTATGAAAAGAAGATTGGTTTTGCGGTTTTGGCTTCGGCGGTTTTAATGAATATTTTAAAGAAACAGCGCGATGCCGTGGGTTTAAGTGTCTTCTCGGATAAATACGAATATTACGCACCAGAGAAAGGAAGCGATCGTCATCATAGAATGCTTTTGAATAAATTGGAAGAATTATTGGTTCAGCCAAAAGTCAAAAAAACGACTGATACGATTACGTATTTACATCAAATAGCAGAGAAAATGCACCGTCGTTCGATGATTATTTTGTTTACCGATATGTTTCAGACGGAAGACGATGAAAAGCTTTTCAACGCTTTACAGCATCTTAAACACAACAAACATAAAGTAGTTTTATTTCATGTAGTGGATAATGAAACAGAATTGAAATTTGGTTTTGACAACGCACCAAGAAAATTCATTGACTTAGAATCAGGCGAAGAGGTTTCTATTTTTGCTGATAATGTAAAACAGGAATACGAAAAAAGGGTAGAAGCTTATTTTAAAAACTTGGCTTTAACCTGTGCGAAGAACCAAATTAAGTACGTTCCGGTAAATGTGGGCGATAATTTTGAAAAAATATTGACTACATATTTGGTTGAAAAACAAAACTTTGGATAATATTTATAAAAATAATTTCATTTTTTTTATAAAAACGCTTGCAGAAACGAAATTCTGTTATATCTTTGCAACCGCAATAACGCAGAGGTTTGGTAGTTCAGTTGGTTAGAATACATGCCTGTCACGCATGGGGTCGCGGGTTCGAGTCCCGTCCAGACCGCAATATTGGGAGAAGCCTTTCTTAACAGAAAGGCTTTTTTGCCCAAATACGGTATCTAAGATTAGTTGTGTTGTTTTGCTACGACTTTGTAACTCGTAGCTGGTTTAGTAGTTAGACCAATGAAAAGCTTTCCACTTTTGTGGATGGCTTTTTTGATTTAAGACACTTCTGGTTTTGCTTAGACGTGATGAAAATTTTACCGCAAAGAGCGCTAAGATTTACGCAAAGTTCGCAAAGATATTTTTTAAGAATGCAAAGGTCACAAAGCTTACGATTGAGAAAGTTTTGTGATTTTTTTTTGCTTAATTTTATTCTAACGCACAGTTTGTCTTTCTGAGGAACGAAGACACGAGCGAAAGCGAACTGGCGAAGCAATCGCTACAAGTAACTCTACAAAGATTTTCCATTCATTATATTAAAACATAGCCCGTGGTTTCAACCACGGGGACACAATGTATAGCAATACGTTTCCCGTGGTTGAAACCACGGGCTATGTTTAAAAATGGGATAAATGATGCTACGTGGAAAACCTTTGCGAACTTTGCGTAGCTCTTTGCTCCCGATAGCTATCGGGATTTCGGTTAAGAAAAAGAAAGAAACTTCTTCTTTTTTGCTTTTAAGGTAAATTTTTAAAATATTGGAATTTAACTCATTAAAAATTTTTCAAAATTTTATTTAAAAAAACGCTTGCAGAAACGAAAATCTGTTGTATTTTTGCACTCGCAATAACGCAGGGTTTGGTAGTTCAGTTGGTTAGAATACATGCCTGTCACGCATGGGGTCGCGGGTTCGAGTCCCGTCCAGACCGCCTAAGTTGTTAAAAATACCTATCATTACGATAGGTATTTTTTTTTTACCATTAAGTTTTGATTTATGTTTTACGTTTAGATAATTTATTCTAAAACTTTTGATATCTATTACAAAGGATTTAGTGAAGATATCGCTAAAAGATTATTGTATCACAATGAAAATAGAAGCCAATATACTTCTAATAAAGGGCCATGGGAATTGGTTTATTCCAAAGCATTTGAAACTAAAAAAGAAGCTTTAATTGAAGAATTGAGATTGAAAAAATTAAATAGAAAATCGATAGAAGCTTTAATCAAAGAACATAAATAAGAAAGGTAAGGTAGGTTAGAATACGTGTCTGTCATCTCGTCTAAGGACGAGACGGGTTCGAGTCCTCTCGTTTTCAAGAACGAGACCAAGTTGTTAAAAGCCTTTCCTTAACGGAAAGGCTTTTTTTTTGGCTTAACCGCAAAGGTCGCAAGGTTTCTTTCTTAAGATCATTTTTATAACCGCAAAGTTCGCAAAGCTGTTTCCAAAAAGCTTTGCGAACTTTTATAAATCTTGCTTTAAAAAAAACTTGCGATCTTTGCGTAAATCTTAGCGTACTTTGCGGTTAAATTTACAATCCCATTTTCTTCTTATCTTTAATATCACAAAAAGTGCTATATTAAACACCAATGGAACATTCTGGTCAGAAACTCGATAAATACTACATCAGGAAAGTAGATGCCGATAAAAAAAGCATTTATTGCCACCACGATTTGATGGGGGAATTGTTTATTCCGCCACACAGGCACGTTAAAGCACAATTGCTTTATGCAGAAGGTGATGTTGTTTTTGTGACTACAGAAACCAAAACGTACTTTTTGCCGGCAAGACATTTTATCTGGATTCCGAGTGGAGTGGAGCATAGTATCGAGCCGAAATCGGAAAGTGTTACGATGCGAAATCTATATTTTCCGGTTGAAAAAGACGAGGATGACTTTTATAAAGTAGAAGGAATTTATCCAGTCAATAATTTGTTATTGCAGATGATGCTTTTTACCAATCGTTGGAATGGTGATCTTAAAAAAGGAACTCCAAACTTTACAATTGCCAAGGCTATAAAAGCGATTCTTCCACAAATTTGCACCAACAATCTGCCTTTAGAATTACCACAGCCAAAAGACAAACGATTGGGAAAAATCCTTCGTCATGTTGAAAATAACCTTGGAGAAACGATTCTGTTTGCTGATGTGGCACATGAATTTGGTTACAGCGAACGCTCGTTGTATCGCTTGTTTCAAAAAGATCTTGGCATGTCGTTTATTCAATATTATACCATCCGTAGAATTTTAAAAGCAATCGAACTTTTATTAGAGAGAAAACTTTCAGTAAAAGAGGTAGCCGAAGAAGTTGGTTACAACAGCGTTCCGACTTTCAGCAACACATTCTTCAAGATTCTAGGCCAAAGACCTTCCGATTACTTAAATGGTGAAGAGATTTTAGAACGAAAGTAAAATTTTGTTTCACGCAGATTCGGCAGATTTGAGCAGATTCAGCAAATTTTCATTGATTATGTTAATGGATTTCTCCCGCAGATCTCGCGGATTTGGGAGATTTTTCTAATACTTTATTAATCTGCACAATCTGCGAGATCTGCGGGAGATTTTTCAAAAAAAACAAAAATCTGCACGTATCTGCCAAAATCCTTTTAAATCTGCGTGAAAATTCCATAATCCAAATCTATTTTGTAATAAATTGTTTTTCAGTGTTTTAATATAACGTTTTAGAAAAATAGAATTTTAACGTTTGTCCGAAATGAATATGTTGTTGGCTTTTTAGAATTATCAGTCAAGAGAAAAATGAAGGAACTTTGCACCATCAAATATTAAAGTATTCATGTTCCTTAAAATAACAAATTCTACAGACGATTGTTTTCCCAGAATCCTGCTGTTATTCGTAATGATATTAGCATTCAATGGCTTACAAGCGCAGGAAGTTCATTCGGTTTCATTACAAGAAGCTTTGAAACTGGCGAAAGAAAACAACAAAAAAATCCTTAGATCTCAACTGGAGGTCACGCTCTCGGAGCAAAACATCAAAGAAAGAAAAGAACTTCGACTGCCAGACGTACAACTAAACGGCATGTATTCCAGAATTACAAATATTACGGAATTCAAAGGAAGCGGATTCTTAAATGGTAAAGAAGTTACAAAGGCGATTCCTGAAATTTATGAGGTCAATTCTACCTTTAAAATGCCAATTTATGCTGGGAATAAGATTAACAATGCCATCAAAATTGCGAATCAGGAAAACGAAATCGCTAAAATAAAAACGGAAAAAACCGAAAATGATATCGAACTGGAAGTGGTAGCCAACTATCTGGCGATTTATAAAATGATGGAACTTCAGAAGATTTTTGAAGAAAACATCAAAGAAGAAAAAAGCCGACTGAAAGAAGTGCAATCGCTTCAAAAACATGGAACGGTTACGAAAAACGAAGTTATTCGTGCCGAATTACAGCTTTCAGATCGTGAATTGAATGCGTTAACTAACTCCAAAAACATTAAAATCGCACTTCACGATCTGAAAACGCTGATCCAGATTCCGGAAAATGAGGAAATTGCAATTGATACAACATCAAGTTTGGACGAAATGAACGGCCTAGATCCGTATGATTATTATATGACTAAAGCTTTGCAAAACGAAGAAATGCGAATTGCAAGCCAGGAATTGGATATCAGCAAAACCGAATTGAAAATGGTAAAAGGAAATTACCTGCCAAGCGTTCACTTCTTTGGAAATTACGGTTTTTATTATCCAAACTATAAATTCTTTCCGCCAAATCCTTATTTGTACACTTTAGGGCAAGTGGGTATTGAAGCTACTTTTGATCTTTCTTCTTTGTATAAAAACAAAACCAAAATGGATCAGGCGAATACCAAAATCGAATGGCAGAAAATGCAGAATGAAATTGTAAAAGAGGAAATCCAGGACAAGCTTTATAAAGAACATACACAATATCAGGAAATCCTTGAAAAGTTTGTGGTGGTTGACAAAGCTTTGGATTTAGCTAATGAAAATTACAGAATTGTAAAACTGAAGTATTTAAATCAGCTGGTTTTAATTACCGAAATGGTTGATGCTGATAATGCTTTGCTTCAGGCGAAATACAACAAAATTTCTACACGACTGGATGCGATTTTGAAACATTACGAGCTGTTGCATACGGCAGGGATGATGCCTAGCGAGATTTAGTTCGGAGCATAGAAAATAGAATATAGAGAATAGAGTAAAGAATATAGATTTTCAGTTCCGGAGGAACGATTTATGTTGTAGCGCAGGATTTTAATCCTGGGGGAGAATAGATAAAAGAATAGAGAAAAGGATATGGTTAAGATTAAAAATGAAACTAGAAGAAACAAAACGTTTCATATACTAATAACAATTATTGCGTGTGTGCTTGTTATAAGCGGTGTTATTTTAGGAATTTGGTTTTATGTGTTCAACAGAAACCATGAAGAAACCAATGACGCGCAGGTAGAACAATATGTTACGCCAATTATGTCGCGTATTACTGGTTATGTACAGGAAGTTCGTTTTAACGAAAACCAGTTTGTGCATAAAGGCGATACTTTGGTTGTGATTGACAATCGTGAATACAAATCAAAACTGAATGTGGCTCTTGCCGATGTTCAAAATGCAGAGCAAAACAGCGTTGTGGCTCAAAAAAATGCCATAAACACAGCCAGTGCAACAGCAATTAACGAAGCACAATTAGATGCGGCAAAATCAAATCTTTGGAAAACCAAACTGGAATACGAAAGATACAAAGCTTTGGTAAGTGAAGAAGCGGCAACTTCTCAGCAGTTAGAAAAAGTCCGCGCCGATTACGAAGCTGCTCAGGCACATTTTCAGGAAATGAAAAACAGAATTCACTCGGCTACTTTAAGTACTTCTGTTGCTGAAGCGAACGTTCCGACAACGCAGACTAATATTGCATCCAAACAAGCTGTGGCTGATAATGCGGCATTATTTCTTTCGTATACAATCATTACAGCGCCTTATGACGGCTGGGTTGGAAAACGAACTTTACAGCCTGGACAATTGGTAAAAGAAGGACAATCTCTATTGTCAATTGTAAGCAAAGAAAAATGGATTACAGCCAATTTTAAAGAAACACAATTACAATATTTAACCGTTGGACAGGATGTTGAAATTAAAGCTGATGCTGTAAGTGATAAAACTTTCATGGGTACAATTGCTTCTTTATCGCCTGCGAGTGGGGCAAGATTTTCATTGCTTCCTCCAGATAATGCAACAGGGAATTTCGTAAAAATTGAGCAAAGAATTCCAGTTCGAATTCAGTTAAAAGACAACGACAAACAAACCGATTTTTTAAGAGCGGGAATGAATATCACTGTGATCGCAGCACACTAAAATGGAAGATAAAAGTATTTTTAAATCCTGGGTTCCAAGATGGGCAATCATTATTATTTTGTTTGTCTGCCTTTTGCATTCCATGATTTTATTGGGAGTTTATACGTCAAACGTAACGTATGCAGCGAGTTTTCTGGACATTGAGCCAGAAGATTTGCAGTTTGCAATGTGCGTGACGTATGGAACTTTGCTGGCAACGATTTTGATCGAAAGCCGATTTTCGAGTTTTTTCCCTGCAAAAAATTACCTGATGGCAGTTTATTCCTTAATCGGAATTACAATTGTTTCATCGGCGTATATTACCAATTTTTCTCTTTTCTTAATCATGAGAATTGCCGAAGGTATTTTAATGGCGCTTCCGGTAATTACGATCAGGCAATTGTTAATTGAGCAGTTTAATTCTAAAAATGCCATTATCATTGGTTTTTCTTTTTATTACGGTTCGCTTTTATTGTCAACGCCTTTTATTATGAATATTGCGGTTTGGTTTCTGGATCATTACGATTGGAAATACATGCTGTATGTTTCGGGCGGCTTGCAGGTTCTGAATGTCTTTTTAATCTTAGTTACTTTTCGCGGGCACCGAATCACAAAGAAAATTCCGTTGTATCAAATCGACTGGATGAGCTACTTTTTGGTTTTAACAGCGATTCTTTGCGGTGCCTACTTTTTTGTTTATGCAGAGAAAAAATATTGGTTTGACTCTTCTCAAATGGTTTTAGCCTTAATGATTGCTTTAATTACAGGAGGTCTGTTCATCTTTAAAGAGCTTTTGGTAAAAAGACCCACTTTTGATTTTGAAGTTTTTAAATACGCCAATCTGCGAATTGGGTTCTTGTTATTTTTCCTTTTCTACATCAGCAGAGCAACGCTGAGTCTTTGTCATTCGGCCATGTTCTCCATTTGGAATTGGGATCCGTCACGCGTTGCGGGCGTGCAATACATCAACGGACTAGGAAATGTAATTGGACTTATTTTAGCCGCTTTTTTCTTGATGAAATCGGTTTCTACAAAAATCATTTTTATGATTGGTTTTACGTTGATTGCGGTGTTTCATTTTTGGTTTACATTTCTGTTTGTGCCCGATGTAGCTTTATCAGATATTATTATTCCATACATTTTGCAAGGAATCGGAGTAGGGTTTTTATTTGTTCCGTTGATTCTGTTTACCACCTCTTCGGTTCCTGCAAATATGGCGGTTTCTTCGGGGATTGTGGGTGTTTCAGGACGTTTCTGGGGAAGTACAGTTGGTTTTTGCGTCATGCAGAATGCAACCGTATTTTTAAATAAAAAACACTTTTTTAAACTAAGTCAGTTTGTAACTGGAGAAAATCCCGAAGCGCAACAAACCATTGCTTCAACAGCACAGAGTTTTATGGCAAAAGGATATTCTGCAGATAATGCGAATACTTTGGCGTTAAAAAAAGTCTTTGGAACAGTTGCCAAACAAGCTACTTTATTGGCTGATATGGAAATTTACACCATTGTAGGTTATGGTTTAGTGATTTTGATTATTCTAATTGCCTGTAATCAGCATTTGAGACAAACAATGACTTTGGTTAAAAGTAAGATTTGGATTGGCTAAAATGCAAATTCCAATTTTTAAATTCCAAATTCCAAAGAGGAGTAGATTTAATCTCGCAAAGTCACAGAGACGCAAAGTTTTTGTTTTACGCAGATTTTAAAAAGATTTGAGCAGATAAACGCAGATATAATTAAAATTAAATCTGCTAAAATCTTAAGAATCTGCGTAAAAAAAATCCTTTTAATCCTCTTAATCTGTGGCTTTAAAATAAAAACCCTGCGACTCTGCTCCCGATGGCTATCGGGATTGCGAGATTCAAAAAAAATCTTAGCGAATCTCCGCGAAAAACCTTTGTGAATCTCTGTGTAATAACCGCTTTATACGCTATCTTGCAACCGTTAAAACAACAAAACAAATATATGAGCCAGCAATGTGTAATTTTTGATATGGATGGCGTGATTTGTCACACCAATCCACATCATGTCGTCGCTTTTGAGGAGTTTTTCAAAAAATATAATATTCCGTATACTCAAGAAGAATTCGAAGAGCATATGTACGGAAAACACAATAGTTATATCATGACGCATTTCTTCAAACGTCCAATTGCGGGAGAAGAACTTCTAAAATTGGAAGACGAAAAAGAAGGAATGTTCCGTGAGATTTACAAAGACAAAGTCGAGACGATTCCGCATTATATGGATTTTTTAAACGAATTAAAATCCCGCGGATTCAAAACTGCTGTTGGAACTTCTGCGCCTCGTGCGAATCTGGATTTGATTGCTAATTTCCTGAAACTTGGAGAAAAAATGGATTCTATGATGTCCAGCGAAGACGTTACGTTTCATAAACCAAATCCTGAAGTATATCTAAAATCGGCAGAACGTGTTGGAGTTTCTCCATCTGATTGTGTGGTTTTTGAAGATTCTTTTTCGGGTGTTACGGCAGGATTAAATGCAGGAATGAAAGTGGTTGGCGTTTTGAGTACGCATACCAAAGAAGAACTTCCGCCTTGCGATTTTTATATTAAGGATTATAGTGAAGTTAATGTAGATAAGATTCTTGAGATATTGGGAAAATAAATTCCAATTTTTAAAATTCCAAATTCCAAACTTTGCGACTCTGTGTTTTTGCGAGATTAATTTTAAAGTATTAAACTTATGAATCTCTCGCAAAGACGCGAAGTCGCAAAGTTTTTTAGTTATATGGTTTTTGTTTCACGCAGATTCGGCGGATTTTAGCAGATTTGATTTGATAATATCTGCTGAAATCTGCTGAAATCATTTTGAATCTGCGTGAAATAACTTTTAATAATTCTCTTCCAAAAAAGCCATCCAGCCTTTTTCAAATTCTTCACGACTTACATTCAATGTTTTTTCGATGTTGCCGAAAGACGCAATCAGTTTGGGCAGAATATCTTTTCCCCATTTTTTGGTCATATATTCGATTATGGTATAGCCAATATTATAAATCTGATTGCTTTGATTGAGTTCTTCTAAAGTCAGGTTTTTGCTTTTGGCATATTTCACGCTCAGCGAATTGACTTCTTTGGCTTCAAAAATACTAATCGATTCCCAGAGCCAGCGCGGATATTCAGCTTTAAACTTTTTATCAAATTCTCTTTCAAAAGTCAGTCGGTCTTGGGTGATAATCGTGTCTTTGGCTTTATATATTAATATGTTGAGCTGAACACAATGCGTAAATTCATGTAGAGCCGTTTTTAGCGGATCGTCCGGAAAGATAGAATTAAACCAATTCGTCCACACAAAATGAAATTCATTTGGACCACGACTCGTTCCTTTCGTATTTTCTTTTAAACCTGTAGCATCATTAAACTTGAATTGTGAGCCGTAAACAAAAACCTTTATCAAGTCGTGTTCTACATCTTTTAAATTTTCTCGTATTACAGAATAATTATCTTCGAGATGTTTGCTGACTTTTTCGGCTTCACTTTTATAAATGCCGCTGTAGGAAACAATAAAATGTTCCGATTTAAGAGTTCGGGTTTCCTGTTTTACAGTGAAATTTCGAACCGTTCTTGCGAAGTAAAAAACTGCAATAATTGCTAAAAAAATGACTAATAATCTGTATTTCTTCATGTTCTAAATGATTTTTGAAATTTAAAAACAAAATAAAATATGCAGATTTAGGTTTTTGGTATTTAAAAATAAGAATATTTAAACATTAAAGCGTAAAATAATTAAAGAAATTTCTGAGTTGTGTTTTGTTTTTGCCACAGATTATCAAGATTAAAAGGATTTTATCATACTGTAACCACATGGTATTGTCAGTTCGCTATCGCTCGAGTTGCGTTCCCTAAAATGGTAAACTTAACGTATTCCTGTGATTCAAGATTTTATTCCGCCAATTTCAGATACGCTCTAGGAACTTCTAAAAATTCTTGATAGCAAGTATTGCTTGGACAATTATCATTTAATGTAGAATGTTCGGCGATTCTGATTTTTATGGTTTCTTTTCCGTTGTCGGTTCCTGTGAAAGTTTCTCCAACCTTAAAAGTTCGGTCGCTTACGCCAACAACACCGCCAACTGTTATTTGTGTGGTGTATTCGGCAGTGAATTCAAAATTTTTAGTGGCTTTAACTTCATCCGAAGAACAAGCAAGAATTCCTAGAGTAAGAATCAAAAAGCAAATCAGTTTTTTCATAACAATCTTTTTTATTTAGATGTTTGAATTTCAGAATGGTTGCGTGAAATAACAAAAGATTTTCCGCCGTCATTTATTAAGCTTTATTCTTTTGAAATACTTTTAATTCTAATGTTTTTAAAATCAATTGGTGAACGCTCATAATTCAAAGAAATTTTGCCTTCAACGGTAGAAGCTTCTGTACATTCGTTTACTAATTTTCCGTTTAAATACTGCGTGATTTTTCCGTTAAAAGATTTAATAACTACATTATTCCATTCGCCATACGGATTTTCATTGGCTAAAAACTTTGGAGAAACCACGCTTGCGCCTGCTTCAACCAGTTTTCCGTTTACTTTTGCTGTTACTTGGTCTAAAAATATAAAGTCGCCCGTAACATTTTCTTTTATTTGAAATTGAATTCCTTTTGGCCAGATTTTATCCGATGCATCTAATGGAATATTGTACATAACGCCACTGTTTTTTGTGCCTTTCATTTTGTATTGTTCTTCCATATTCCATCGGTATTCTAAGGTAAGCTCAAAGTTTTTATAGCTTTTTTTGGTCATTAAGCAGCCAAGATCTTCTCCGTACATACGAATCATTCCGTCTTTAAATTCATATACTTTTGATGGTTCCTGTTGTGCTGTATTTGCTTTTGTAAAAGCATACCAGTCGTTCATTTCTAAGCTTTTCTGCTGAACAGCGCATGAGTTTAAAATGTAAAGAAGAATAACAACAAAAATTGATTTTTTGAACATAAGTATAAGTTTAAAGCAAAGCCGATTAACCCGATTGAAGATTTTTTTTAAAGTAAAATTAGTAATACGAACTAATATAAAAAACTGGCAATTCTGGCTTTTTTGTTTTTTATCAGAAAAAAATGACTGAGATAAAAAGACTTATTCTTCACCATTAAAATTAATGATATATTAGCGACATTATCAAATGTCGTAGAAATGCCGTAAGAAAACCGTTATCAAAATAGGCTTTTCGAAATAATTTTGGATTGAAATTTAAAAACATAAACCATGAGTTATATTGGCAAAAAAATTAGCGAAGCGAGAAAATTAAAAGGCTTTACACAAGAAGAACTGGCAGAATTGTCGAAAGTTAATTTGAGAACAATTCAAAGAATCGAAAACAATAATAATGAACCACGTGGCAAAACGCTGGAATTAATTTGTGAAGTACTTCAAATTGATAAGGGAGAATTACAAGATTTAAAAACATCAGAAAATAATAGAATTGGAGCTTTCGTTGTCAATGCGATTTTTTTGATTCTTTTAAATCTTGCCATAGCGCTTGCTTTTAGTTATATGGTGACACCTATAGAAGCTAGTGCCAACAGTAAATTTGGCGCAGTTCTTTTAAGTTTTTTTATGCCCTTTACCATTTTTTATTATACGCAGAACATGACGGCAACCGAACGTATTTTTAAATTTGGAATTTGCTGGATGATATATCTTACGACCTTATTATATGCACAAGGTTTTCGTAGTGCGCTTGCTATTGGTTTTGGCTCATGGATCTTTTCCTGTATTTTAATCTATTTTGGTGTATTGTTTTATGGAAAGGTTTTGTTTAAATCAGAGAAATAAAAACATAAAAGATAATCTTTAAACTTCATTAAAGAATAAATGAATTGCCTCCTGTTTTAGCTGGAGGTTTTTTTATGATTGAAAGGGAAAAAGCTTTAGCCGAAAAAAACTTTGTCATATAGTAACCAGAATCTTGTCATTTCGACGTAAGGAGAAATCTTCGCGAGAAGCTCGACAAAGATTGGATATGCGTTGCGGAGTTACTTGCGAAGATTTCTCCTTACGTCGAAATGACAAACTAGACGGATATGCTTTATGGAATAAGAAAGTTAAATGAATTGCCTCCTGCTTTAGCTGGAGGTTTTTTTATGAATGTAAGGAAAAGACTTTAACCTGATTTACTTTAAAATTATTTCTTCATTATGTCTTGTCAGATACAAAGAGATAGTGCCGTTTTCGTCAACCTCTTTCTTTAAATCAAAAACATAAGAACCTTTAGATTTTCTGTTTCTTTCGGTTCCACACCAGCTATAATTAAGCTGACTCACTTTTAGATTATTTATAAATCCGCTTATTTGTTCGTAAGGATCCTTTCCGTCAAAAAGAAATGACTTAAAATCAATATATTTTGTAGAACTGCCGTTTTTTAGACTTCCAATAGGTGTTCCTGCAATAACCAACGATTCAATATCTTCTCCTGTTTTATTGTTGAATTTGACATGAATGCTTCTGTAGTTGGTAAAACTGGTTAAAGTAATCGTGCTTACAAATAAAATTATAAAAACCTGTATTTTTCTTTTTGAAATTAGCATAGATTTTAGCGAATAGTTTTACAGTATAAACAAATCTAATAATAAATGAATTGCCTCCTGCTTTAGCTGGAGGTTTTTTTTATGATTGAAATGGAAAAGGCTTTAGCCGAAATTTGAAGTATAAAAGCTTATTGATGTTTTACAAGATGTAAATAGGTGTTTCCTTCATTGTCTTCTTTTGTAATCATGTCAAAAATATATTCGCCGTTAGACTCGTAACTTCTTTCTGAAGCGCACCAGCTCCATTTTAAATCATGTATTCGGTTGCCATTTACAGTACCGCTTAAATCTTCATAAGGAAAACCGCTGTCAAATCTGAATTTTTTAAATTTGATAAAATCAGTTGTATCACCTTTTTTGAGATTTCCAATTAAAGTTTCTCCAATAATAAGCGAGTCGATATCTTTCCCTGTGTTATTGTAGAGTTTTACTTGTACACCTTTAAAATTCACGAAACTGATTAAGACAATACTAATAATTATAATGATAATAAATGGTTCTATTAATCTTTTATTGAATTTTGACATTTGACTTAGCTTTTGACTTTTTACTTCAAAGGAAAATCAAGCAATTCTTTAGGTTCAATATCTAAAGCATTGGCGATTCTTACGAGAGTTTTTACAGTAGTATTTATTTCAGCTCTTTCAATTCTGCCTACTTGATTCTGTGTTATGCCACAGTCGTCGGCCAAATCTTGTTGAGATAAACCTTTCTTTTCACGTATTTTTCTAACGTGAATTCCAAGATTAACAATAAAAGACGCTTCTGAAATATCCATATTTCAAAAGTGGAAAGATTTATTTTTCAATTACACCCAAGTATGGGTGTAATTTATTATATTTGACCCAAACAAAAAATAAGATAATGGCTACAGAGTGTTTTTCTAAAGAAGTAGAAACTAGACTAAAAGTTTTTTTTAGTGATGTTGTGGATGTAAAAGATATGGCGAAGATGCTCCGACAGGTTAATTATGCTCTTTCGTTAAGTTCTATGAGAGGTTGCGAAACTTTGGATTCTGAATTGTGCCATGTCGATGATAATTTTTACTGGCTCAACAGACTGGCAGAAGTTTTAGATCCTTATTTAGGTGTAGATTAAAAGAAATTGTGCTTAAAGCATCATCATTTCGACGAAAGGAGAAATTAAAGGCATATCAACAAATTTGAAAATTCCCTACAACTTTTTTTCATTGTATAGCTATCGTTGCTATGCTGGAGATGCTCCTTTCGTCAAGGTGAATGTGATAAAGTTTTTCATTTAGAACGAGGAATTTTAGAAGATATTTGTGAATTGTAGTATTTTTGTTTGTTAAACTTTTACTTGTTATAAGAGCTTAATTTTCTATAATAACTTTCCTCCCAAGTCTGATTTACAGTATATACTGTTTTTAGATATTGGGAAAGTAAATAATCAATCTGAATAGCGTTTTCGGTTATAAGTTCAATATTTTTTAAAAGTGCAGAAAATCTAACATATCTAGCCTTGCTTCCATTGTGAGCAATTTCACCTCTTGTTTTGATGAACTCATTAATTTGAATTATTGATTTTTTATGCCACATGGAAGTGAAATCCTCTATTCCTAAAAATCTTTTGAATAGTTTGTTAAGATTTTCAGAGTTCGGTGTGTTTAAAGCATTTGTTTCATTAATTGCATAACCCTTCCATAGATTTTTCCAACCGTTATCTGCAAGTTCAATTGGGTAGATGTTATTTTTACTGTTTCTTACTTTTTCGCTTATGTGCTCTTTTATGTATTTTGATAATGCAGAAGCTTGAATATTAGTGTCTAAAATTTTATCAATGCATTCTAATAAGATATTCTCGCAATATCTCTCCCAAGCGGCGCATAGCATTACTATTGAACTCCTGGTTAGATACCCTAGCTTTTTTTTACCTCTTTTTCCTTGGCTGTATTCAAAATGAGTATTTCGAAGCTGTTCCACATCTTGTAATAGTTCTAGAAAGTCTAAATATGAATTTGAAGGCATATCAAAATATTGGTTTAAAAAGGGTTTTAAAATGGTATTGTTTCGGTTTTATTACCTTCGTTTTCGAACACTTTCCGATAGCGCCAAATTATTTTTCCTAGAGGTGTAAATTCGTCTTTTTTATCTCTTTCAAAAGCAAGCCCTTTTTCGATCATATCAGTAAGGGCACTGCCACTCATTGTTCCTCCCTGTGTGAAAAAAGTTCCAACTTCTAAAAAAGTTTTCCACTTATTTTCTTTTTTTAATTGAAATACTTTATCAGTTACTTCTGGTGGAAATTTTTTACTAGAAGTATAGAATAAGGTGTTGTCTTGGTTAAAAAAGAGATGTTCATACTTTTCTTTGATTTCTAAGTTAATATCTAGATCATTTTTAAGTTGTTCTAATGAATTATTTAGCTGGGATATTTGTGTCTTTTTTGTATTGTTTTCTGCTTGAGAGTTCTCTAGTTTTTTTTTGATATTATCAAGTTCCCTAATCGTGTTGCTAATCGTTTCGCTTTGTTTTAAAAGATCTTGATCCTTTTGTTTAATTTGTTCAGTTTGCTCGTCGTAATTTTTAGAGAGTATTCTGACGTTTTTTCTTTGTTCTTCATACTTTTCAGAGTATTCATCTCTTTCTAAAACTGTTTCATCGTGAGTTGATTTTAAAACGACATTTTTATTGATAATTTTTCCAGTTATGAAAGGCATAATTCTGAACTCGATTAACATTGAAAGAGTTCGGGTTCCCACTATAATTAAATAACCTAATAATGATATTGCAAGAGCATAGAGAATATCATAAAGGATGTTTTTAGTACTTAACTCGTGTTCTGCAAGATTTCTTATTAATGAAACTTTTGAATTTCTAGTATAATTTTTGTCGAAATTAAATAATGAATACCATAATTCCCAATGGTGTATAATTAGAATTAGGATAAGTGTTCCGAAAAATGGATTGCTTAATTTATCTTTAATATTCTGGAAAAATGAGTTTAAATAATCCATTATTTAGTAATATATTTTGCTGGTTATCTCGAAGAATTTTGGAAACCATAATCGTTTTCCAAAAGTAAAAATAGAAATCAAAGATTTGTAATTGTAGTAAATTGCTTATCAACAACTTTAATAACAAAAAGCGAAACGTAGTAAAAACAAAAAAGCTTCTGAAAATTGATTCAGAAGCTTCTTAAAAGTGCGGATAATAGGACTCGAACCTACACGCCTTGCGGCACCAGATCCTAAGTCTGGCATGTCTACCAATTTCACCATATCCGCGGTAATTGTGGGTGCAAAGATAGGCATACTTTTGAATTATCAAAGACTTTTTTGAAAATTTTTTTTAATTCTCTTTTTTGTACTTTTGGTTTTCTATAAAAATAATTTAAATGGAAAATATTAAGTCCTACGTTCAACAACATAAAGATCGGTTTATCAACGAATTGATCGAATTACTAAAGATTCCGTCGGTAAGTGCCGACACTGCATATTCTCAAGATGTTATTGATACAGCAGAGGCTGTAAAAGAAAGTTTATCAAAAGCAGGATGCGATTATGTCGAAACTTGCGACACTCCAGGTTATCCAATTATCTACGGAGAGAAAATTATAGATCCAAATCTTCCAACGGTTTTAGTTTACGGTCACTACGACGTACAACCGCCAGATCCATTAGAATTATGGACTTCACCGCCATTTGAACCCGTTATTAAAAATACAGATATTCATCCAGAAGGTGCCATTTTTGCACGCGGAGCATGTGACGACAAAGGTCAGATGTACATGCATGTAAAAGCGCTAGAATATATGGTACAAACAAATAATTTGCCTTGCAACGTAAAATTCATGATCGAAGGCGAGGAAGAAGTAGGTTCGGCAAGTTTGGCTTGGTTCGTAGAACGCAATCAGGAAAAACTAAAAAACGACGTGATCTTGATTTCAGATACTGGAATGATTTCAAACCAACAACCATCAATCACAACAGGTTTAAGAGGTTTGAGTTATGTTGAAGTAGAAGTTACAGGTCCAAACCGCGATTTGCATTCTGGTTTATACGGTGGAGCTGTGGCGAATCCAATTAATATTCTGGCGAAAATGATTGCTTCGCTTCACGACGAAAACAATCATATCACGATTCCGGGATTTTATGATAAAGTTCAGGAATTATCTGTAGAAGAAAGAGCTGAAATGGCAAAAGCGCCTTTCAGCCTAGAAAAATATAAAAATGCTTTAAACATCGCTGATGTTTATGGTGAAAAAGGCTATGTAACGAACGAACGCAATTCCATCCGTCCAACTTTAGACGTAAACGGAATCTGGGGCGGTTATACTGGCGAAGGTGCAAAAACGGTTATTGCGAGCAAAGCTTTTGCTAAAATCTCGATGCGTTTGGTTCCAAATCAGGAATGGGAAGAGATTACAGAACTTTTTACCAAACATTTTACAAGTATTGCTCCTGCAGGAGTTACGGTAAAAGTAACGCCTCATCACGGTGGTCAGGGTTATGTTACGCCAATTGACAGCATCGGTTATCAGGCAGCGAACAAAGCGTATACCGAAACATTTGGAGTTCCCGCAATTCCGGTTCGTTCCGGTGGAAGTATTCCAATTGTAGCTTTGTTTGAGAAAGAATTAAAAAGCAAAACAATCTTAATGGGATTTGGTTTGGACAGCGATGCAATTCACTCGCCAAATGAGCATTTTGGAATCTTTAATTACTTGAAAGGAATTGAGACTATTCCGTTGTTTTACAAATATTTTGTGGAATTAAGTAAATAAGGTTTTTTGCCACGAAGGCGCTAAGACACTAAGGTTTTTAAGATTTTAGAACTTTGTCAAAGTTTAAAACTTTGACAAAGTTGAATACAGACAAAAATCCGTTCAGAAATGAGCGGATTTTTTTGTTTGCAGTTTTTTAAAATTTGGAATTTGGGTTTTTAAAACTTGGAGTTTGAATTTTTTAATGTTGACTTTAAGTTTTGTTGAATAAATTAAGTTAAATTTGAAATTATTATTATCAAGCCCCGTATAATATTGTATATAATCCTGTTTTGTAAAGTTTTCTAATGTTATTTTAATATTGATTTTAATGTGGGATAATGGACTTAGTTAAAAAAAAGGTCAAATTTTCACCAATTGGATATACCAAATATCTTAAAGGATTGAAAAAATGCCATTCGATGTTTCGAGAAGGCAGAATTTTGGAAAAGCTTGCCGTAAAATCATGGCAGATTGCTCCAAGTACGACAACAATTTCTCCTAAAGCTTATTTTTTGGATGGTCAATTGGATCGTATTACCGGTACGGCATTTACAGATGATCCTTATGCAGCAATGCATGGAGGAAATACGATAGAACATGCTCCAACTTATGCTTATAAGCTCAAAGATATCTGGATGATAAACGGTTTTCTTTATAAGGGGCTTTATAATTTCAGGCTTCATCCTTCTTTTCAGATTTCTAAAAAAATGAATTACTTGCCGCCAGCAATCATAGATACAGAAATCGACAATGCAGCAATTTACAGTACTTCTGAAGGGAATCAATATTTTGGACTTTGGCTTACTGATGACTGTGCCAATTATACTTTGGCAGCTCAAGAAGGAGTTCCTGTAACGTCAAACATTATTCCCTATTCTCACATGTTGGAATACGAATCGTATTTAGAAATGAATCCGTTTCGGACAAATGCGGCTTATCTGAAAAATGCCATTTTCTTTGATGACAATTGGGGAAATAATGATAGCAAACATCTTCGATTTGAAGCCAACCGAAATAAAATACTTTCATTATTTCCCGGAACTTCTCATCCTGGAGTTTTTATTCTGCGTCGTAACTCAGGAATATCGCGTGTGATGCTGAATGAACTCGAAATTGCCGAAAAACTCCGAGAAAAATACGGATTCAAAATTGTCGATGTTACTCAAAATACTGCTTCCGAAATACTTTCGGCCTGCGCTGGTGCCAAAATCCTTATCGGTATCGAAGGCAGTCATTTATTCCACGGACTCATGGCTCTTGAAGCAGGTTCTTCTGTTTTAATTTTTCAGCCACCCAATCGTTTTAGTGCTGTTATTAAAAACACCACAGATATGGAAAATATCAATTACAGCTTTGTTGTCGGAATCCAAAAAGACGACAATTTTTATATTGATTTTGAAGAGGTCGAAAGGACTTTGGGAATGCTTTCTTTTTAGGCTCCAAAGAGGCAGAGCGGTAAAGTTGCAAAGGTTTTCTCTTTGTCAAAGTTTTAAATTTTGACAAAGATTAAGTGCAGAAGAAAAGCTCTTTGTCTCTTTGAACCTTTGTTACTCTGGCCCTTAAATAAAAAAAATCAGTTTTTTCTTTCTCGTTCGAAAATTAATTCTACATTTGTAGAATATAATCTATAATTGTAGAGTTAAAATGATTAGAAAAATACTTTTTGCGATAATTCTGCTTTCTTTTTTTGGATGTAAAACGGCACTTAATCAAAAGATTGATAAGAAGAAGGAGGGAAAATGGGTTGAGGTTTATGTACAGGATAGTGTTGAGTACAAATCTGTCGAGTTTTACAAAAACGATCTGCCTGTTAAGAAATGGAAGACTTTTATAAACGGGAAATTATACAAATCAGAAAAATATAAAAACGGAATCTGTATCGTGAAAAGTTATTACGAAAACGGAAAACTGGAATCGAAAGGTAAAAGCAAATTAGAAATAAACGAAACCGAATCACATTGGTTTTATTTTGGAGAATGGAAATTTTACTCAGATAAAGGAAAATTATTTCAGATTAGAAAATACGAAAAAGGAGAACTGCTCTCAGAACAAAAAATAGAATAAAATTTTAAAATTTAAATCGATGAACAAACTGCTGGCTTTCTTTTTTATTATCGTGAATGGTGTTTTGGTTCAGGCTCAAACGTATAAAGAATGGGTTAAAAAAGCAGATTCTTGTTATAGTGCGGCTAATTATAAAACAGCTGTCAATTATTACACAAAAGCTTTTAAGATAGAACAGAAGGATTCGAAAGATTTATATAATGCGGGCTGTGCTGCTTCCTTGGCTGAAAAAAATAAAAAAGCCTTTAAATGGCTGGATTTAGCGATTGATAACGGCTATGAAAATATTGATCGTATCAAAATAGATAATGATTTAAAGTCTTTGCGCAATACGAAAGAATGGGAAAAGACAATTGATAAACTTCAGAAAAAAGTGGACAGTATTGGTGTTAGATATGATAAAACGTTGGAAAAAGAACTTATAGATATTTATACCGAAGATCAAGGAATTCGAGTAGAATTTATGAAAATCTATAAGGACCCTAATTCTAGTAAAAGCAAAATCGACAGTATTGGCAAAATAATGAATAAAAAAGACAGTATTAATCTCGTAAAGGTGATGAAAATATTGGACGAAAAAGGCTGGGTTGGAAAAGATGTAGTGGGAACGCAGGGAAATCAGACTTTGTTTTTGGTTATTCAGCATTCGCTTTTAAAATATCAGCAGAAATATTTGCCCATGATGCGACAAGCGGTTAAAAAAGGAAATGCCAACATAAGTAATTTGGCTTATTTAGAAGATCGAGTAGCCTTAAGAGAAGGAAGAAAACAAATTTATGGAAGCCAGTCTGCAAAAAACAGAAAAACTAATAAATGGTATTTTTCTCCCATGATTGATCCAGATAATGTAGATAAAAGGCGTGCTGAGGTTGGATTGGGAACAATGAAAGAATATGCTGCAAAAATGAATATTGACTGGAATTTAGAAGCTTATAAAAAAGAATTGCCTGAATTGGAAAAACTTGAAAATATTAAAGAATAAAGAGGCATATTATTAAACTTAATCTGCGAAAAAAAACTTAGTATCTCAGAACTTTAGAACCTTAAAAAAAATGCAATTATCAAACGCAGAAGAACAATTGATGGAACATTTATGGAAGCTTGAAAAGGCATTCATGAAAGATTTGCTAGAATCGTATTCAGAGCCAAAACCAGCTACCACAACAGTAGCAACGCTTTTAAAACGAATGATCGACAAGAAATTTGTAGCTTATAACGAATTTGGAAATTCTCGTGAATATTATCCGCTGGTTAAGAAAACCGATTATTTCTCCAAACACGTGAAAGGACTTATCAGTAACTTCTTTAATAACTCAGCTTCACAGTTTGCTTCGTTTTTTACGACCGAAACTAATTTGTCGGCTTCAGAACTGGAAGATCTTAGAAGAATAATTGATTCGGAAATTCAAAAAAAGAAAAAATGATAGACTTTTTTATAAAATCGACGATTGCATTAAGCGTTTTCCTGATTTTTTATCATTGGATATTGGAAAGGGAAAAAATGCATCAATTTAATAGATTCTTTTTACTTTTTTCAATTATAGTTTCGTTCGTGGTTCCTTTTATTTCATTTGAAATTATTAAAGAAGTTCCTGTGAATTTATCAAGCCAAATCAGTATGGATGAGGCTACGGTTACTAAAATTCGAATTGAAGAGAAGATTGATTACACCTTGATTTTTTTATGGAGTTTGTATGGATTAGTCACATTTTTAATGGCGATTAGATTTGGCAGCAATATTTGGAAAATCCTATCAAAATCAAATAGAAATCCAACAGTAAACTTTAAGAATTCAAAATTGGTTTTGATTGATGACAAAATCCTGCCTCATACTTTTTTGAATTATATTTTTGTCAACTCCGATGATTATAAAAACCGAAATATTGAAGCCGAATTGTACACACATGAATTGGTTCATGTAACCCAAAAACATACGCTGGATATCTTGTTTGTTGAGTTTTTAAAGGTTATTTTTTGGTTTAATCCGCTTTTTATCTTTTATAAAAAAGCAATCCAGCTTAATCATGAATTTCTTGCCGATCAGGAAATAGTGAAAGAATATAAAAATGTTCCATTTTATCAAAAACTGCTTTTAGAAAAAGGAAATGAAAGTCCGACGATTTATCTGGCAAGTAATTTAAATTATCTAGTAACTAAAAAAAGATTAATTATGATGACAAAAAGCACTTCAAAAAACAGAGCTTTCCTTAAAAAAGCAGCCGTTGTTCCTATACTGACAATTTTAATAGTTCTTTTATGTGTTAAAACTGTGGCGCAGGAATCTAAAAAAGAAGTTAAATCGATTGGGGTTACTGTTGAAACGGATCGTGCTAAAACTGCTGTTGTTTCAAAGGATGAAAATAAAAATGTGATTCCGGAAAATAAAAATAAGGAATCGATGGCAGATCAAAATAAAATTATTCCTTCGCCGTCTTCAAATGATGCTGCGATAAACACGACCGATATTATTGTAGATCCAATAGAGATAAAACCTGAATTTCCTGGCGGAGTACTTGAATTCTATAAATTCATTGGGAAAAATTTTAAAATGCCGGAGGAAGCTTCAAAGAATAAAATTGACGGAAAAATATTCGTACAATTTATAGTAGAAAAAGATGGTAGCTTATCTGAATTTAAAATTGTAAAAGATTTGGGTTATGGAATAGGTGAAGAAGCGATTAGAACTTTAAAACTTTCTCCAGTATGGACTCCAGGTTCTCAAATGGGTCAGCCGGTTAGGGTTCTGTACAGTTTACCTATAACAATTCAAGCTGAAGAAACACCAAAAAAGTATAAGGTAATAAGGGCAAGCTATCCGAAAATGGATTTTCCACCAACCATTTTTGGAAATTAAAAAATATTGTTTGAAAAAAAAATCCGCTTCTATGTGAGTAGAAGCGGATAAAATTAAAAACTAATTAAAAAAAAATTCTAAAATAAACATGCAGAATCCAGACTAAAACAAATCTGGATTATATCCAAAATACGGCACTTTTTGTTCATTAAAAATTACTCCGTACTCTTCTAATTCTTTTAATATCGGCTCATAAACTTCTTTTTTTATTGGAAGCTGAACACCAGGTGTTGTGATTTTTCCGTTTAAGATTAACAGTGTAGCAATTGCAACCGGAAGTCCCACCGTTTTCGCCATTGCAGTATAAGTTTGGTCTTCGCCAATGCAGACCATTTTAGAGTCAATCTGTTTCTTTTCGCCGTTAAGTTCATATCCAAATTTATGATACATCACGATCATATCTTTATCGTCTGGTTCTAAAGCCCAGCTGTCGGTTAAGATTTTTTGTAAAATCTGGGCCGGAGTGGCATTCGGAAGATTTACTTTTTTGTTTGGGTTAAATAAATCCAGTTCCAAAAGTTTATCCCACATAATGTCGTCCTGATCAATTTTTAGAATCAATCTCGTTTTGATTTCTACTGAATCTGTTGGATGATAAGGAAGAAAAGAATTGATAAACTGACGGTAACTCATATTCTCAGAGCCTTCAATAACATAACTATCATCGGTCATTCCGAGTTGTACAAACATGTTCCAAGCTCTTGAAAAACCAACTCTTCGAATAGTTCCTCGATATAAAGTCAGAATATCATCTAAACCGTAAATCGATCTGTATTTAAGGGAATCACGGTTAGAATACGCTTCAAATTTTCCGTAGCCTTCTACTTCCAGAAATTCAGTTCTTCTAAATAAAGCGCTGTACGGAATGTATTTATAAGTGCCTTCCTGAATAAACTTTGCAGCTCCGCCTTGTCCGGCTAGAACTACATTTCTTGGTGCCCAGGTAAATTTGTAATTCCATAAATTATTATCCGATTCCGGAGCTACAAGTCCGCCACAGAAAGATTCAAACAAAAGCATTTTACCGCCTTTTGCCCGTATTTCATCAATCACTTTCATGGCACTCATGTGGTCGATTCCAGGATCAAGACCAATTTCGTTCATGAAAATCAGATTCTTTTTTACGGCTTCTTCATTCAAAGCCTGCATCGCATCGCTGATGTAAGAAGCAGTAACCAAATGTTTTTTAAATTCGAGACAATCTTTTGCAATTTCGATATGCAAATGTGCCGGAAGCATCGAAATAACTATCGAAGCATTTTGGACTGCTTTTTTTCTTTCGGCGGAATTAAAAATATCTAAGGCTAGGGGAGTTGCATTGGGATGCTGCTGCGTTTTTACTTTCGCTAAATCCAATGAAAGATCAGCTACAGTTATATGTAGTTTTTCTTCATTTGATTTGGATAATAAATATCGAATCAATGACGAGGCAGATCTTCCTGCTCCAATTATTAAAACGTTCTTCATGTCTTAAATATTTAACACAAATATATTTAAATGTTATAAATATAACAATTTTAATTAAATAAAATTGAATTTATTTTTCAATTTCAGGAAAAAAATAATCTGATTTTGTTCTAAATAATGTCTGGTAGAAAGCAATTTTTTGGTTTGTTTGAAGTATTTTTGTTTCAAATTTCAAAAGATATAAATCATGAAAAGAAAACTTGTTCTTACTGGAGCTTTTATCGGGATGTTAGCTATTATTTTGGGTGCTTTTGGAGCTCATTTATTAAAAAAATATCTTTCAGTTGATCAATTAAATACTTTTGAAGTAGGAGTTCGTTACCAAATGTACCACGCTCTTTTTCTTTTCTTTTTATCTACACAAAAAGACATTGCCGAAAAAACACTAAAGGCAATCTATAATTTAGTAGTTGCCGGAGTTATTCTTTTTAGTGGCTCTATCTATTTAGTTGCTACAAAAGACTACACTTTGTTTTATTCTAAAATTATAGTATTCGCAACTCCAATAGGTGGTTTTCTATTAATTATTGGTTGGGCGCTATTATTCTTTACGATTTTGAAGCGAAAATCATAAAATCCCGAAAAAAAAATTCTGTCTAAGAATTAATCTTTAATTTTGTCTCATAAATAACATATAATCTTCATTATGTGAATTTTTTCTATTTTCTGTTATAAAACGAAAATAATATAACAAATTCTGTCAGAAGGTTGTAAATAAGTAAATTAAAAGCGGTTATTTTTTTCTTTTTGTAAATTTTAAAGTGAAATTTCTCTTTTTTAATATAAATCAAAGTGAAATTTAATTATTTTAAGAGGAATAAGAATTAATCTGTAATTTTGCTTTAAACAAAAAACCACAACATAACTTAAATTTATGGACACTAATACAGTTTTCGCGCAATCGATTTCGTTAAAAGACTTAGGAATTGAAAATGCAAAAGTTCGTTACCAACTATCTGCAGATGAATTACATGCGATTACTTTGCAGTCAGGGCAAGGTGTCGAGAATTCTACTGGAGCGTTAGCAATTAATACAGGTGAATTTACAGGCCGTTCTCCACAAGATCGTTTTATCGTAAAAGACGATATTACAAAAGATCAAGTTTGGTGGGGAAATGTAAATATCCCGTTTGATCCTCTAGCTTTTGAAAAGCTATACAATAAAGTAACAGCATTTTTATCCAACAAAGAAGAAGTTTTTGTTCGTGATTCTTATGTATGCTCTGATGCAAATTACAGACTGAATGTTCGTGTTGTTACTGAAACAGCTTGGTCAAATTTGTTCTGTTACAATATGTTTTTAAGGCCAGAAGAATCAGAACTGGCTAATTTTACTCCAGAATGGACGGTAGTATGTGCTCCAAGTTTTATGGCAGATCCTGCTGTTGATGGAACACGTCAGTCTAATTTTGCGATTTTAGATTTTACTAAAAAAATCGCTTTAATTGGTGGTACTGGTTATACAGGAGAAATGAAAAAAGGAATTTTCTCTGCTTTAAACTTTATCCTTCCAGTTTTCAAAAATACACTTCCAATGCACTGCAGCGCCAATGTTGGTGAAGATGGAGATACGGCAATTTTCTTCGGATTATCAGGAACTGGTAAAACAACTTTATCTGCTGATCCGGAACGTAAATTAATCGGAGATGATGAACACGGCTGGACAAACGAAAATACTGTTTTTAATTTCGAAGGCGGTTGTTATGCTAAAGTAATCAACTTAACAGAAGAAAATGAACCGGACATTTTTAGAGCAATCAAAAAAGGAGCTCTTTTAGAAAATGTGGTTTTCAAAGCAGGAACAAACGAAGTAGATTACGACGATGTTTCTATTACACAAAATACTCGTGTAAGTTACCCAATTACACATATCGATAATGTACAGCCAGGTTTGGTTGGACACAACCCAAAAAATATATTTTTCTTAACGGCTGATTCTTTCGGAATTCTGCCTCCAATTTCAAGATTGACTCCAGGTCAGGCGGCTTATCATTTTATTTCTGGATATACAGCGAAAGTTGCCGGAACAGAAGCAGGTGTAACAGAGCCACAGCCTAATTTCTCTGCTTGTTTTGGAGCACCATTTATGCCTTTACATCCAACGCGTTATGCTGAAATGTTGAGCAAAAAAATGAAAGATGCTGGCGTAAAAGTTTGGTTGATCAACACAGGTTGGACAGGTGGTCCTTACGGAACAGGAAGCCGTATGAAACTAAAATATACTCGTGCTATGATTACTGCTGCTTTGAAAGGAGAATTAGACAATGTAGCGTATGAAAATCACAAAGTATTTGGATTAGCAAAACCACAATCTTGCCCTAATGTTCCAGAAGAAATTCTAAATCCTAGAAATACTTGGGAAGACAAAGATCTTTATGACAAAAAAGCAATTGAATTGGCTCAGAAATTCAAAGCTAATTTTGCCAAATTTGAAGAGTTTGCCAATGCTGAAATCTTAGCAGGTGCACCTATTACAGAATAAAAGGAATTAATTGATTCAAAGTAAAAAAGCTGTTCTTTATTAGAACAGCTTTTTTTGTTTTTATACATTATCTTTCTTTTGAAACTCTTGAATTATTTTTTCAAGTTCATATATAATTATCTCTGAAGAGGTTTCAATATCAAAATTATCTTCATTTTCTCTTTCCATTCTCTTATTGACAAAGAAGTCTAATTTTTTATTAAAATAATTACAGACTTTAAGCATAAAATAGATATCAATTTTTTTTGATCTGCCATTCTCAATTTTGGATAATTCACTCTGTGTGATTCCTAACTCATCTGCTAATCTACTTTGAGATAAACTGTTTTCTTCTCTCAATCTTTTAATTTGAAATCCAACTGGCATATAATTAATTTATTTAATTAGAAAATAGTTAAAAAGCATATAAGAAATATTCAAAATCAATATAGAAAGAAAAATCTTATATATAGATATTTGCAATAATAAAATATAATATTAATATTACAAATTAAAATCATGAAAAAAGTATTATTTACGGTTTTTACTATTGTGGGATTTAGTGCTTTTGGTTTTGCTAATAACCAAGGACAAGCTTGTGTATTAGATAATAAATTAAAAGAGACTCTAGCATTTTTGGGTAGTTGCGAAGAAAGACAAGGGATAGCTACCAATCTCTGCAAAGAAATGGGATGTTCTGATTTTGAAGCTTACTTTTATGGAGCTGCAGAATGGGGAAGATGCATGGGAGGAAATTAATTAATTTAACAAAATAGGTTCTCTAAAAGAGAACCTATTTTAATTGTAACTGAAACATTTTGTAAAATCATGTTTGGTTTTTAAACTTTACTAATTAAAGTTAATAGATAATATATTGATGTAGCTTAATTACAATAGATTTATTTTATAAATATTTAGATATGAAATTTGTTAAACTTATTCTTTTTCTTTTGTGCTTAAATTCATTTTCTCAAATAAAAAATGGTAGAATAGAATATGGAGTAACCATAGAAATGATTGATGGTTTTAGAGGTACAATTTTGGAAAAGCCCTACACTGAGTCTATGAATAATGCAAGGTATTTAAATTTTACATTACTTTTTGACAAAGACAATGCTTTTTTTTCTTGCGACGACGGTTTAGGAACTATTAATGATGATGTGTTTATGTCAAAAGTTACAGCTGGATATATGAACGAAATATATCAAAATAAAGATTTTTCATTATCAGCAGTCCATCCTATATATGGTCAGTATGTATTAAAAAAAGAGATTTCAAAAGATTGGGAATTAGTAAATGAAACTAAAGAAATAGAAGGTTTTTTATGTTATAAAGCAACATCTACTAAAATAGTAATTAATGACAAAGGAACTTTTAGGTTTCCCATTATAGCATGGTATTGTCCCAAAATACCCGTATCGTTTGGTCCCAATGGTTATGGAAATCTGCCGGGTTTGATATTGGAACTTCAGGTGCGTAATGTTGTATATGGTGTAAAAAAAATTGATTTAAATTTAAAAAAGACTCCTTTGTTAGGAAAACCTAAAGATTATACAATAATTACGGAGGAAGAATTTGACAAAATAGTTAAAAGCGGAAAAGTAGAAGAAAACTTTAAAAGAGGTTTTGTAAAGCCTGTAGATAAATTTTAATTACAAGCTTAATAGTATATAATGCTTAAAAAAATCATATTCTTTTTCTTTTTTACAGTAACCTCCTTTTCACAAACATATCGTGTGAACGGTATAGTTTCATCCAATTTAAATATTAGTTTAAAATCTGCTAATGTAATTGCTAAACCTTTAAAAGAAAAAACAAATGTAAAATTTTCTATCACCGATAATAAAGGACGTTATCAATTAGAGTTAGAAAACGGTACAGATTATGAAATCAATGTTTCTTATATTGGTTTTATTGATGAGTTATATATAGCCCGATCAGAAACGGGAAACCAATCTCATAACTTTATTCTTAAACCAAGCGGGGAAAATCTAAGAGAAATTGTTATAAAACATGAATACAAAGCCATTGAAATCAAAAAAGACACTTTAATATTCAATGTAAAAAGTTTTGCAAACGGAAATGAGCGTAAAATGAAGGAGGTTCTTGAAAAACTTCCAGGAGTTGAAGTTGATAAAAACGGAACTGTAACTGTTCAAGGAAAAAAAGTTACTCAAATGCTTGTTGAAGGGAAATCATTTTTTGGAGGAGGTTCTAAGCTGGCTGTTGAGAACATTCCGGCAGATGCGCTTGATAAAATTGAAGTAATTGACAATTTTAATGAAGTAGGTTTCATGAAAAAAGTTTCCGATAGTGAAGATTTGGCAATGAATGTAAAACTCAAAGAAGATAAAAAGAAATTTGTCTTTGGAGATATTTATACAGGACTTGGTATAGGAATTGATAAATCGTACTTGCTTCATTCAGGATTATTTTATTATGCACCAAAAATGAACGTAAGTTTTATTGGAGATGTAAATAATATAGGAAAAAGTACTTTTACTTATTCTGATTTTAGGAGATTTACAAACGGTTCAAGTAATTATATATCGAAACGAAAAACCTCTAATGCTTTGTCTGCACTTACTAAAGACAATGTTGATTTCCTTGAAAACAAATCACAATTTGAAGCTTTGAATCTTAGTTATAATTTTTCTTCAAAATTCAATATTTCAGCTTTTACAGTATTTTCAAAAATACTGAATAAAGCGAAGAATGTCACACAAAATGAATACTTACAAAATTTATATGAGACAATTGAAAATAAAATAGAAACTGGTGCCAACTCAACAGATCTCAACATTACAAACTTTAAAATTGACTATGCTCCTGATAAGAATCAGAAGTGGTTGTATAATGCACAATTTCAAGCTGCCACTAATGATGTAGACAATCTTATAAATTCAATTACAAGTACAAATTCGAATATCTTTAAAACTATTAACGATGCTGATAATGTCTCTTTTAGGCAATATCTGGAGTGGCATAAAAGTCATAGTCTGACCCATACTACAACATTTGTATTTAATCAGTCCTATGAAGATAGTAAACCAAAGAATACATGGTTAACCAATAAGCCTTTTTTAAGCGGACTTATTCCTCTTCAAGAAGATAACCAGTATGAAGTAGAGCAATTAAAAAAACTTAAGACAAATACTATTGATGCTGTTTTTAAACATTATTGGATAATTAATAGCCACAACCATTTATACACCAATATTGGGAGCACATTTGAAAACTCAAATTTTGAAACTTCTGAGAAGCAATTTTTAAGTGATAATACAATTAATGATTTTTCTGAGGCAGGTTTTGGAAATAAGACAATATACCATTTTAGTGATATTTATCTTGGTTTAGAGTATAAATTTAAAATTGGAAAATGGACAAACAAAGCGGTTTTATATTATCATTTGTATGAGTTGAAAACACAGCAAATTGACAATGATTATATATTTTCGAAATGTTTACTGCAACCACAGTGGAATAGTGAATTTGAGTTCAATCAATCTGAAAAAGTAACATTTAGTTACAAACTAGAAACAAGTTTTCCAGAAGCTAATCTTGTATCAAATAGATATACTTTACAAAAATATAATCTTGTGTATAAAGGCAATTCATTACTTGAAAATAGTAGATATCATTCGGCGAGCTTAATATATGCCAAAATGAATATACATAAGGGAATTTTTTGGAACGGATTTTTAAATTATACAAAGAAGACAGAAACAATTAGAAATCAAATAGAAGTGGAAGGAATTAATCAATATTTGACTCCTGTTTTAACAAACAACCCCGAAAGCAGTATGCTTTTTAATGGTACATTTACTAAAAAAATATATCAATTTGATTTAAAAATTAATACAAATCTAAATTGGATGAGCTATTATCAAATGCTCAATAATGAATTGAAATTAAACAGCAGAAATAATCAAAATATAGGTTTAACATTAAAGACAACACATAAAAAATGGCCTAATTTAAGTCTTGGTTATGAAAAAGGATTTAGTCATTTTGGCGGTTTGACAAAATCAAATTATAAATCAGATGCCATCAATAGTGATTTTGAATTTACATTTATGAATTTTTGGACTTATAGATTAAATTATCAAAATCTTAGAAATTCTAATTCTAACAATCAAATAAATCACTTTGAATTGACAAATACATCATTGCTTTATCAAAAAAAAAATAGTCCATTTGGATTTGAAATGATTTGTAATAATTTATTGAATGCTAAAAGAAAGAATAGTTATATGTTTTCTGATTATATGATTAGTCAGCAATCAACATATATTTTACCAAGAGTTTTAATGTTCTCAATTAGTTATAAACTATAAAAAGCTGTTCGTCAAGAACAGCTTTTTTTGTTTTGGTTCTCAGCCGCAGAAAAAAAAATAAATTGAACACTGAAAACTGCGACTGAAAAACCTGAAAGTTTATTTTTTTGCTTCGTCGATGCGTTTTTGGATCAAATCCCAAGTGTAATAATGGAAAGTCATTCCGTTGCTCATGGCTACAAAAAGTCCGTTTTTGAATTTTGGCCCTAAGTTTACGCTTGTAGCATCGGCACCATCGCACTCGATTGTTGAAGTTGGAACTTCAGCTAACAACGGATGATTGTTTGGGTTTCCGTTTGCGCCTTCTCTAGGATAAACCATAAACGAATTTGCCTGCTGGTTAGACACCAAAATATATCCTGTAGAATCTGTTTTTTTGTAAATCGCAATTCCTTCGTGATCTGCTTTGAAATCTTTTTGACCGAAGAAAGCCAATTCTTTATTATCATTTAAAGCTGGATCTGCTTTGTATTTTCTAATTCCAACTTGTTCGTCGCAGTAGTAAATAAAACCTAATTCGTTATCCACGGCAATCGCTTCAATTTCTTTCTTTCCGCTGTAAGTTCCGAATTTACGAACTACTTTTGCTGCAGCAAATTTTCCGTTTCCAGAAAGCTCATACTGCCATAAATAAGTTCCAGAAGGACCTGTTTTTCTTCCTACAATAGCAAAAATCTTTTGATCGCTTGGACGTGTGTACAAAGAAATTCCCATTGGATCACGCTGTGCTTCTCCTTCAAAAACTTCGATTCCGCCGTTATCAATTGGTTCTAAATCTGGTAAACTGAAAATTCTGATTTTGTTGCTTTCACGTTCTGTAGTAACTGCAACGTCTACTTTTTTTCCGTCAATGATCAATCCGTAAGCGATATCCACATTGTTTGGACGTTTTAATGGGATTGATTTTTTAAGGATTTTTCCATTCAAATCAAAAGCGTACAAACCTCCGTCTGTGTCTTTATCTGTTCCTACAATAATACTTTTTGAAGCATCTGTTGGATTGATCCAAATAGAAGGATCATCTGTATCGTGAGGTAAAGCTTCTGTAACTACAGTAGGTTTTACGGCATTTGGTTGCACTGGCGCTAATTTATCGTCTTTACAAGCTGTGAATGAAATGCTTAAAAGTAAAAGAGCAACTAAAGATTTATTTTTCATTTTGTGTGATATATTTTAATGCAATTAGACAGAGCGCTAAACTCTGTCTAATTTAAGAATTTTTAAAAATTACAGATTACAAGTCTAGTTTCAATCCGAAGTTGTAACGAGGCTGGTAGTATTCCGCTTGTTTTGTATGTGCAGCAACTCCTTGGTAGTAACGTAACGGCTGGTTTGTTAAGTTATTAGCTTCAGCAAAAAAGCGAAGTTTTGGAGTAATTTTATAAGAAGCATTAGCATCTAAGAAAAACTGCTTGTCATAATAACTGTCTTTGTAAGACTCAGAACCTAATTCATCTAAATAATCAGATGTAAAGTTTGTTGAGATTCTTGCAGAGAAACGTTTGTTTTCCCAAGATAAAGATCCGTTAAACATGTGAGGTGTTGTTCCTGGAAGACTGATTTCGTTTCTTTCGTTTCCATCTTCGTCAGCAATTCCTCTAGCTTTAGACTGTGTATAAGTATAGTTCAAATAGATACCGAATCCTTTTAAGAATTTACCAGGAAGGAAATCTAACTGACGCTGGAAAGCAACTTCAAATCCGTAAACATCCACTTTGTCTCCGTTTTTTGATTGTAAAAATGACCAATTTTCTCCCGCTGGAATTGGGTTTGACTGATTAGGGAAATCTGCAGCAAATTTCGCATCAGTATATTGATTGTCGCTGTAGTTGTAAATGAAATCATTTAATCTTTTGTAGAAAACACCTCCAGAAATCAAACCAACTGATTTGAAATAGTTCTCTGCCATGAAATCATAGTTGTATGAATAGGTTGCGTCAAGATCTGGATTACCAGCTGTAATTTCTTTATCAGCAGCAATGTTATTTACATAAGGAGCCAATGCATAGTAGTTTGGTCTTGCTAAAGCCGTTGTAGCTGCAGCTCTTAAAACTAAATCTTTTGTTGCGTTGTATTGGAATGAAATACTTGGCAATACATTTGTGTATGAGTTGGTATTGTTGATTTTACTTTCTAATTCTTCTTCATCTAATACACGGTTTCCTGTGTAATCAATATGAGTATTTTCAACACGAACTCCCATTACCATAGAAAGTTTATCATTAAAATCTTGATCCCATCTTACGTAAGCAGCAGTAATTCTTTCTTTAGCGTTATAGTTTACCGCTAAATATTCAGCTGGATCAGTTTCTTTTTCAAATAAAGTAGAATTGTTTAAATCTAAACTTCCTAAATAGTTTGCAGAAGCAAAAGTTCCTGGCACATATTTACTTCCTGGATTAAAATCTTTTCCATCATAATAACTTGTTGGAACTTGTGATAATAATTCCATATCATCATTTAATGGAGTATAAGAATAGAACATATTGTTTCTTTCTTTCTCTTTTAAACGAAGTCTAAGACCAGTTCTCAATCTTCCTTTTTCTCCTGAAATTACAGAGAATGGAAAACGGATGTTTATTTTAGCTCCAAATTCACTTTCGCTAGTTTCGTCTGTGTTTTCAGTAACCGAATCAAATGCAAATTCGTCTGTAGATTCTCCCGCTGTAGAAACTAACGGAAATCTTGGATCTGTTAAGTTTTCGAATACATCAAGACCTTTCTGACGGTATTCGATATAACGCTCACCTGGACGGTATTCTCTAGCTTTTGCATAGTTAGCAGACCAGTCTAAATCTAATGTAGAATTGATTAAATGCTCTCCACGAAGTGAGTAGTTTTGAACTCTTTGATCTTCTAATCTTCTATTTTTGTTACGGCTGTTGTCTAAACCACCTTTTGTCTGACGTTTTACACGACCTTCGAAACCAGTGATTTCTTCACCATTATAAATTGGTTCAATATCATCGATAGTCGTTCTGAAACGATTTTCTCTGTCATCTCTCCAGTTGTAGATTGCATTAGCAAAAATGGTATTGTTTTCGTTGAATTTATAATCTAAAGCAATAGATCCGCTACGACGAATACGTTGTACATCATATTTTCTAATTTCTGAAGCTTGTAAATAATCATTTCCGAAATCATCTTTTACCCATTCGTTTTCGATGTTGTCAGAACCATAATCAACATTGTTGTAAGAACCGCTTACTACAACTCCTAATTTATTGTCGATAAAACGATTACCATAAACAAAACCAGCAGTGTAAGAAGCGTGGTCACGAATTGGTAAATAACCTCCTGCTAAAGTTGCAGAGATTCTTTCTCCGTTTGGAGTTGCTCTTGTAATTAAGTTTACAGAACCTCCAATTGCATCTGCATCCATATCAGAAGTAAGGGTTTTGTTTACTTCGATAGTCGAAATCATATCAGATGGGATTAAGTCCATTTGTACGTTTCTGTTGTCTCCTTCAGCAGATGGAATACGGTCACCATTTAAAGTAACAGAGTTTAAAGATGGAGCTAAACCTCTAATAATAATATTACGAGCTTCACCTTGGTCATTCTGCATTGTGATACCTGGAACACGTTTCAAAGCATCTCCTACGTTAGCATCTGGGAAACGTCCCATTTGATCAGAAGAAATTACGTTACCAATATTTTTGTTGTTTTTCTGCTGATTCAGTGCTTTTGCCTGACCTTTTAAAATGTCTCCGACAATAACTTCTTTCAATTCATTTTCAGAAGCTTTAAGAGCAAAATCAATTACATTGTTTTTTCCTTGCTCTACTTTTATTTCTTGAGATAAAGTAGTGTAACCAATATATTTAACTTCAACTTGATAAGTTCCTTCGTTAATATTTAATAATTCAAAACGACCGTTATAATCTGAAACGGTGTATTTTTTCTCGCCTACAATTTGAACCATGGCTCCAGGCAGAGGCAGTTTGTCATCGGCATCTAATATCTTTCCAGATATAATCGCTTTCTGAGCAAAACCTGTAAAGGCTAATAAAAAGAATGCTGTTAATAGATAAAATTTTTTCATTGTGTGTGTTTGGTTTTATTTTGGTTGCGAAGCTAGAACCCTATTATTACTAAACCCTTGAAAAAAAATTAACATAGTGTTATGATTAACCTCGTTGTGTTAAGATTTATTAATCTTTAAATAACATGAAAGCTCCAAATAATTGATTCCCAACGAAAAGAAAAATGATATTTTGATTGTAATTGAAAATTTGGCGTTAAATTTGCCGTATCACACGAGCCGTAAGGCGAACTGACGAAGTAATCACAATCAAAAATCATCAATCATGTTAAAACAATTTTTTATCCTATGTTCAGGAGCCGACCGTGATCTCTTGAAAGACTGCTCAGAAGGCGAACAAACCAAATATGTTGGTATTGGCGCTACAGTATTTTTTACAGCAGTTATGGCTTTCTTAGCCAGCGCTTATGCGCTTTTTACCGTTTTCGATTCTATTTATCCCGCTTTAATTTTTGGATTTGTATGGAGTTTGTTGATTTTCAATTTAGATCGATTCATCGTTTCTACTATCAAAAAAAGAGATCGTTTTCTAGACGAGTTTCTGCAGGCGACTCCACGTATTATATTGGCGGTTATTATTGCGATTGTTATTTCGAAACCTTTGGAAATTAAAATTTTCGAAAAAGAAATCAATACTGTTTTATTGAAAGAGAAAAATGAAATGGAATTGGCCAATAAAAAACAAATCGGGACTTATTTCAAAACAGATTTAGATAAAAATAAGGCCGAAATTACTACTCTAAAAGCTGACATTGTAAAGAAAGAAAAGGAAGTAAACGATTTGTATTCGGTTTATATCACCGAAGCCGAAGGAACTACCGGAACTAAGAAATTAGGAAAAGGGCCAGTTTATAAAGAAAAACGTGAAAAACACGATGCCGCTTTAAAAGAATTCGAAACGTTGAAAAAAACAAACGAAGCCAAAATTGCCGAAAAAGAAAAAGCAGGCGTACAGCTTCAAGCTGATCTAGATAAAAAAGTTTCGCAGACTCAGCCCATCATTGAAGGTTTCGACGGATTAATGGCACGTATTAATGCCTTGAACAAACTGCCTTGGCTTCCGTCATTTTTCATTATGCTGTTGTTTTTAGCAATAGAAACTTCGCCGATTATCGCTAAATTATTAGCTCCAAAAGGAGAATTCGATTTCAAGCAGGAAGAAGCCGAAACCGCAATGAAAGCGACTTTAGAACAAAATAAATACCAACGCGAATTATTAGTGAAAACCAGTGCAGAAATGCATGATAGAGTATACGCTGATATTGCAGAAGATAAAGGATTATTTGATTTACAGCGAAAAAATGCAAAAGAGTTATTGGAATTGCAATCACATAAATTTGTAGAAAAACAGAAAGCGACTTTGTAAATAAGTACAAAGTGCAAAGTTTTTAAGCACAAAGTTATAAATGGAAAGCCCGAAATAGATATTCTATTTCGGGCTTATTTTTATTTTAGACAAAGCTGATAAAACTTTGTACTCTGTACTTTGAACTTTGTACTAAGATTACATATAACTTAAAATCTCTTTTTTGTAAGCATCATATTCTCCCTGCATGATTAAACCATTATCAAGAAGTTTTTTGTAGTTCTGTAATTTGTCGAAAAGTTCTTCTTTAGTTAAATCACTCAATCTGCGTTCTCCGGCAGGTTGTGTCGGCTGTGTTGGAAGTGGCTCGTAAGTTTCTGTAACAACAGGAGCAGCAGGTAAGATTTCAGCAAAACTTGTTACTTCTTCTGTTTCTATTTCTTCAACTTCTTCAGCTTCTTCTTCCTCTTCGTATACTGGCTCAACAACTTCCTGAACAGGAGTTGCAGTATTAACAGGATTTTTTAATAAATCCAATTGTTCTTTAGCGTAAGTATAAATTTTTCTAGCTTGAATTTTCGGGATATAATCGATAGTAACCGCTAAATCTGTTTTGGTACCAAATGAAAATTCAGAACCCAAGATATTTTCTTTTACAAAAGTACTTGCTATATCGTCCCAAGCATAATCTGTAAAATCCATTGAAAGACCTAAGTTTTTAGGTTCACAGATAATGATACGTTTGTTTGTTACTACAATACTGTCAGGGAAAACAGTAATTGCAGGTTTTTTTTGTACTGCGATATAACCAATTTCTTCACCTTTCATCAATAAATCTGTAAGTTTAGAAGTGATTTTTTCAATCGCTTTTGGATCTTGTTCTTCGTTCAGAAATTTTTTAAATTGTTCTTTCATGATGCTATAAATTGCTAATTTGCAAACGGATTCGGGTTTTTAAGTTTTGATTTTACCATGCAAATGTAATGCCTAATTTTCTAATTGCTCTGCCAGTTCGGTAAAAAATTTTACCTCGAGTCAATAATTTCATTCTGAATTTTCTTTGTCAAACTTTTGAAAACCAAATCATACGAATGATCAATTAATTCCTTGACAAATTTTACCGGTAAATTTCCGTTTAAAGCAATTGTATTCCAATGCACTTTACTCATATGAAATCCAGGTTGAATTTCGTCATATTCTGCTCTGAGTTCCTGTGCACGATCAGGATCGCATTTTAAATTGACCGATTGCTCGCTCTTTTCCCATTGCGATAAAGAAGATAAAGCAAACATTTTACCTCCTACTTTAAAAACCAAAGTATCTTCATCAAAAGGAAAATGCTCGCTTGCTCCTTTTTTAGATAGACAATATTCGTAAAATGTTTCTAAATTCATAACTTTTTATTTTCCAATTTCACCTAAATGCGTGTATTTAAATCCTTTTTCATATTTCAATCCGTAACCGAAAATTCGATCCATTGCCGAATGCGAAAATAAAATAATTCCTGTTAATTGAATGCTTTCCATACTTAAATAACATCCGATGGCGTAAATTAAAAGTGCAATTCCTTTGTGATGAAAGAGATTATAAGCCAAAGCACCAATTTTATTTCCAAAAATATAGCCAATCATAGATAGATCTGGAGCCAATAGTAAAACCAGAAACCACCACCAATTATATTTTAATTGGTTGAAAAGAAATATTCCGAGAATAAATAAAGCCGCTTCTTCTAGTTTTAAGACTGTTTTCATTTGATTATTCTTTCCATCATCTTTTCAGGATGATTCAGTTTTGTGAATCCGAATTTCTCGTATAAAAAGTGAGCATCAGTTGTGGCCAATCGCCAAATTTTGACTTCTTGCAATTGCGGTTCTTTCATCATGGTGTCAATTAAAATAGAGGAATAGCCTTTTCCTCGATGTTTCTCATCAATAAAAACATCCATCAAATAAGCAAAAACGACATAATCGGTTATCACACGTGCGAAACCAATTTGTTTTTCATCCAAGTAAATTCCAAAACAAATTGAAGCATCAATGGTTGTTTGCACTTCTTCTATAGTTCGTCCCGCAGCCCAATAAATGTCTTTTAGGAAGTTTTGGATAAAGGGAACATCAAGTTTAGTTTTATCTGTTGAAATGGTTATCATTTGAGTTGTTTTTTGCCACAAATTTCACAAATTTTCGCAAATTATTTTTTAGAGATTAAAGTTTACAAATGACTAAATCTGTGATAATCATTTTATCCCGATAGCTATCGGGAGTGGCAAAATGAAAAAGAAATTTGTGAAAATTTGTGTAATTTTTGGTTGACTTTAAATCTTATATAGAATTGGTTTTGATGGACTTGCGTCATTTTCAAATGAAGCAATTTGAAGATTTAGGATATAATCGCCATCTTCAATATCGTCCGAGACATAAATCATTTCTGTAATTGTGGCATTTAGTCTTGCGTCAGAATTTACATTATGTGTGTCTTTTACATTCCAAAATGCTTTGTGAGCCAATAATTTTCCTTCGTCATGTTCTTTGTCAACGCTAGGAAGATCAATCAATAAATGCTGAATCTCGCTTTCGCGGATGAAAACCGCAGCATCTTCAGATAAATACGGAGGATTGGTATTCGAATATTTTCTTGATTTCTTTTCTTTTTGATTTGGAATTGTTCGGATTATTAAAGCCTCCGCTTTTGTATTTAATAAAGGCGAAATGTTTTCTTTTGTAATCACAAAATCATCTCCAATCTTTTCAGGTTCAATCGTAATCAATTTAGCAAAAAAGAAAAACTGTTTAAGGGATTGATTAATACTGTAAAAATCATTTGTAATATGTCCTAAACATTCCGTATGTGTTCCATGTCCATGCGGATTAAAGAAAATGTTATTGAAATTAGTGGATGATTTTCCTTCCGAAACTTTTCCAATCCAATCACCAAAAACTACTGGTTCAATTACTGGTTTTTCGATATACCAAGCAATTGGATTTTCATCAGTATTAGTTAATGGAATAGAGATATCAATGGGTTTTGATAAGTCGATTTGATATTTATTGTCTAAAAGTGCGAGCATAATGGGACACGGATTTTACTGATATTCTAACGCGGATTTTACGGATTTATCAGCGTTGCTTGCATCCGTTTTATCAGCGTCCAATTTTTAGTCTTCCAAATTTAAATAAAACAGATCACTTGCAATTCCATCCGTTAAAAATTTTCCTTTTGGAGTTGGTTTTAGGATGTTATTTTCGATGGAAAGTAAATCATCGCTTAAGAATTTTTGAGATTGTTTTTTCAGATAATCCAAATATTCCGAACCAAATTCCTTTTCAATTCTTTCCAAAGAAACACCCCAAATGGTTCGTAATCCTGTCATAATATATTCATTATAACGATCTGAAGTTGTTAGAGTTTCGGTTTCTATTGGAAGTTCATCGTTTTGAATTGCTTTTAGATACAATGCATTATTGGCAATATTCCAGCCTCTTTTTAGGCCGTCATAACTATGCGCCGAAGGCCCGATTCCGATATATTTTTTACCCAACCAATATGCCGAATTGTTTTTGGAGAAATAATTCTCTTTCCCAAAATTGGATAATTCGTAATGAATAAAACCATTTTGCTGTAACATTTCGACCAAAATCATGAAGTGATTCGAAGCTACTTCATCTTGTGGTTCAGCAATTTTTCCGGTTTGAATTAATTTACTCAAAGCTGTTTTCGGTTCAACCGTCAAAGCATAACTTGAAATATGTGGAATCCCAAAATCCAAAGCCGTTTGAATATTTTTTCGCCACATCTCGTCACTCAATCCAGGAATTCCGTAAATCAAATCCAATGAAATATTATCGAAGTATTTTGTTGCTTCTTCCAAGCATTTTTTGGCTTCCGCCGAATTATGAGCGCGATTCATCATCTTCAAATCCTCTTCATAAAAAGACTGAATTCCGATGCTTAAACGATTTATAGGGCTTTTTGATAATTCCAGAATTCGCTCCGTAGATAAATCATCTGGATTGGCTTCAAGAGTAATTTCAGGATTTGCTGCAACTTTATAATTTTTATAAACTTCAGAAATTAGAAAGTTGATTTCGTTATTTGATAAAACAGAAGGAGTTCCACCACCAAAATAGATGGTTTCTACAATCTCATTTTCAAATTCATTTTTGCGTACAGCAATTTCTTTGGCTAAAGCCAAAACCATTTCGTCTTTCTTCTTCATCGAAGTCGAAAAATGAAAGTCGCAATAATGGCAAGCTTGTTTGCAGAATGGTATGTGAATGTAAATGCCGCTCATTTTTTTAGTTTTAGTTCTCAGTCTCAGTCTCAGCTGTAAATTGCGACTGCGACTGAGAACTATTTCTTAATACGATCCTCGTTTTGTTTCACAAAAGCATCCCAACCAGAATAACTCTTTCCAGCGATAACTTTTCCTGAATTAAAATGGTGACAAACTGCTGCTGCCAAACCATCTGTTGAATCGAGGTTTTTAGGTAATTCTTTTAAACCTAAAAGTTGTTGCAACATTTTGGCAACTTGTTCTTTGCTGGCATTTCCGTTTCCGGTAATCGCCATTTTTATTTTTTTTGGTTCATATTCTGTAATCGGAATACCTCTTGAGAGTCCCGCTGCCATTGCAACGCCTTGCGCACGACCAAGCTTTAACATCGATTGTACGTTTTTTCCAAAGAAAGGCGCTTCAATCGCAATTTCATCAGGACAATGCGTTTCGATTAATTCGATAGTTCGTTCAAAAATGATTTTTAATTTTTGGTAATGATTATCGTATTTGGAAAGCTGTAATTCATTTAATTGCAGAAATTCCATTTTTTTATTGGTCACTTTGATCAATCCAAACCCCATGATTGTGGTTCCTGGGTCAATACCTAATATGATGCGTTCTTTTGTCAATTTTCTTAATTATAGTATGAGAATTTATCTTTTACTTCTTGTGCTGAAATATTTGATTTAATGATCTCATTTTTATTGTTTACGATTGAATATTTTCCGTTTTTTAGTACATAAAACTCAGCTTCCTTATTATCCCCAAAAAATCCAAATTCAATATAAATTTTTTCATAAAAAAAAGGAATTACTTGTTCATTCTGAATGGTTATCACTCCATATTTTTCATCTTTAGATAGAATAATCATTTTGTCATTGTGATAAAAAAGATGATCATATATTGGTGCAATAACCGTTTTCCCTTCTTTAGTAATTAAGCCTTTTTTGTTATCTTTCGTCACAAAATGATAATTTTTGCCTGGCCCATATTCAACCCAATTTGACATTTCGCTATATTCAAATGGAATGATAATTCTTCCTGCTCGGTCTATAACGCCATATTTATCATTTTGTTTGACAATAAATCTATTTTTGGTATCATAGAAGCAAGGAGCTATTTCCTGATAATCAAAATTAAAAATGGGTTTTAGGTTCTTGTCTATTATGCCAGATTTGTTGTTTGTTTTTATTATATAATAATCTAAATCTTCTCTATCAATGGCATAAATTGCTTCGTTATCAATTGGATAAGTTACTTTGTTGTTAGAATCAATCAGTCCGAACTTTCCTTTATATTTTACAATTGCATTATAGTTGCTTCCAAAATCCTGAAATTCATCATATACAATAGGAATTAGCAATTTTCCTTTTGTGTCGATTGCACCATATTTTCCATTCAAATCCTTGACATGGTAAATAGCCTCAATTTTATTGTTTATACGACAATGATCAAATGAAAAGTCTTTAATCTTATTATAGATTTCTTTTCCATTTTTATCAAATAAAACTAAATAAGTACTTTTTTTAGCTGCAAAGATTTCAGATTCATGATAAGATTCTTCCGGGTGTTCTAAAGTATCATATTCGGTTTTAACAATTTCTTTTCCAAATTCATCAATGATTCCATATTTACTGTTTATAGAAACAATCGCAATTCTATTTCGATTGAATACTTCCCCAGTGTCATATTTGCCAAATGGAATTATCTCTTTTAAATTTTTATTTAAATAAGAAATTTGATTGTTTTTTCGCACCAAAATCAAACCATTTTTCCAGAATGTATCTTTATAATTGAAACTTGTCACAGTAATTTCATCATAGATAAAATCTGTTTTTTGTTTTCCGAAAGAATCAAAAAAAGCCCATTTTCCTTGTTTTTCCAGGGTAACCAAACTGTCAAGAATAACGTGAGTTGCATTTTGATATATAATTGGAATTATTTCTTTTCCTTTTTTATCGATAAAACCATAAAGACTGTTTTTCTTTACTAAAGCCAATCCGTTTTTTCGGAAAAAAGTTTCATTGTCATATTGAAAAGGAATTACAACAGATCCTTTTCTATTGAGAAATCCAAATTTGTTGTTCTTTTTTGCACAAGCTAATTCTTCAGAAAAAACAGTTAAATCGTCATATTCAAAAGGAACAATTATATTTTCAAGAATATCAATGTAGCCGTATTTAGTTCCTTTCTTGGCATAAATCATTCCTTTCTCATCCATTGGATTTAGGAATTTATATTTTCCTAATGGAATAACAGCATTTCCTTTTTCATCATTATAACCCCAAGAACCTTTGCCCATAATTCTAACATACAGTTTTGCGGAGTTTTGATCAACTCTTTTGCATGATAAAATTAACAGCAATGAAAAAAATAGTATGATGCGTTCTTTTGTCAATTTTTAAGTTATTACGCCAAGTTACACTAAGATTACACCGAGATTCACAAAGTTTTTTGAATTTCTCTGTGTGTCTTTGCGTTTGCTTTGAGAATCTTTGTGGAATAGCATTATTACAATACTTTATGTTACTTTTGCGGCATGATTTCAATTCCTCACAAAGCTAAGCAATTCCTAGTTCTTCTGGCTAAACTTTTGATCGTTGGCGGTGCTTTTTATTTTATTTACAATCAGCTGGCTAACAACGATAAGTTAGACTGGCAGAAGTTCATTGTTTTATTTCGTAAAAACCAATCGGTTTTAGGGGTTTCGTTTATATTACTTTTAAGTGTTTTGAACCGCTATTTCGAGATATTGAAGTGGCAGAATCTCGCTCAGGTCATTCATAAAATATCGGTTTACGAAGCCACAAAACAGGTTTTGGCCGCATTGACAGCTGGAATTTTTACACCAAATGGAGTAGGTGAGTACGCTGGAAAAGCATTGTATTACCCAAAATCGGAAGCGAAAAGAGTAGTTTTCCTGAACTTAATCTGCAACGGAATCCAGATGATTTTAACTGTCATTTTTGGAATATTTGGTTTGATGTATTTCAATGCACAATACAATGTCATTACGACCAAAACAGTAGCCATCTTGTTTGGCGGATTTGTATTGCTTTTGATTGTTTTGTTCTCTTTAAAGAAAATCAAAATCAAAGGATATTCGATTGAAAAACTAATTCATAAAATCAATGAAATTCCGAAAACGGTTCATCGAAAAAATATTGTTTTAGGAATTTTACGGTATTTGGTTTTTTCGCATCAGTATTACTTTTTGTTTCTGGCTTTTGATGTCGATTTACCTTATTCCATTCTAATTGCAACTGTAACATCGGTTTATTTTCTGGCTTCGTCATTGCCAACATTTCAATTTTTAGACTTTGCCGTAAAAGGAAGTGTAGCTATGTATTTCTTCGGAATTCTGGGTGTTAATGAATGGATAGTAGTTTTTATAAGTACTTTAATGTGGTTTTTGAATGTGGTGCTGCCAGTAGTCTTAGGAAGTTATTTTGTGCTGAATTTTAAAACTAAAACAGCAGCATGATTTTTGTTTTATCTGGAATATTGATCCTTTATGTAATTAGTATTAGTTTACTGATTTATGGTTTTTTCAAAATCAAAAAATATCAAAAAACAGATTTAAAACCGAAAACGAGTTTTACGATTATAGTTCCGTTTCGGAATGAAAAAGAAAATCTTCCCAATCTTTTAAATAGTATTTCGAAACTCAATTATCCCACAGATTTATTTGAAGTGATTTTAGTTGATGATTCTTCAAAGAAAGAGTTTCAAGTTTCAAGTTTTAAGTTTCAAGTTTCGATAATTGAGAACGTTCGGGTTTCAAAATCTCCTAAAAAAGATGCGATTACAACAGCAATGCAGCAAGTAAAAACCGATTGGGTAATTACAACAGATGCCGATTGCATTGTTCCTCAAAACTGGCTTTTAACTTACGATAATTACATGCGGCAGAATAAAGCTTCGATGCTTGCTGGAGCAGTTTCATACCAATGCAAGAATTTATTTTTAGATCATTTCCAGCAATTGGATTTAACAAGTCTGCAAGGCGCCACAATTGGAAGTTTTGGAATTAAAAAAGGTTTTATGTGCAATGGAGCTAATTTTGCCTACACAAAATCATTGTTCGAAGATCTAAACGGTTTTGAAGGAAACAATAAAATTGCCAGCGGCGACGACGTTTTTTTACTGCAAAAAGCAATTGAGAAATTTCCAAATGAAGTTCATTATTTAAAAGCGAAGGAAGCCATTGTTGTCACAAAACCAACCGAAAACTGGAAGGCGCTTTTTTATCAAAGAGTTCGTTGGGCGGCTAAAACCAGTTCGTATAAAAGTCCTTTTGGAAAGTTTTTAGGCTTAATTGTTTTCTTTGGAAATCTAACTTTAGTGATTAGTTTTTTCTTATTTCTCTTCGGAATTCTGAACTATCCAATTTTGGTATTATTTGCCTTTTTTAAGTTTATAACCGACTTTGTTTTATTAGCATTAACCAATCAATTTTTAACTGAAACTCGAATAAAAAGTCTGTTATTAAGCAGTTTACTTTACCCATTTTTTAGTTCAATTGTAGCTTTGTATAGTTTGTTTGGTTCTTATGAATGGAAAGACCGACGCTTTTTAAAATAAATTAAACCATATAAGTTATAGAAGAGATTTAAGTTAAGTAATCTCCCTTGTGGTGACATGCGTTCATTCAAATTTTAAATGACCTTACATCTCTTTATGGTGTAAAAATTATTTCTCGTCTTTTGCTTTTAAAATAACTGGAAGAATAAATTGAGTTTTTACAGGAATACCGCGTTTTATGGCTGGGTTTATTTTTGGAAAATTAATCAAACGAGCGTGTAAAATACTGTCAATTTTAATGGTGTCATAAGCCACAGAATCTTTTGGAAACTGAGGTTCAAATTTAATTGTAGCGTTTGGAAAAACGGTTACTTTTACCTCAATAGTATCTAATTCTGGATATAAAATAGATAAAGTGTCAACATTTAATTTTTCTTCAATAAGGTTTGACATTACCTCAAAAAAACACTGCTGGCGAAGTTTTTTATCGGTAATTTTTTCGCAGTTAGGAACAGACGGATATTCATCAACTTCTTTCCAGTTGATTGATTTTAATTCTTTTTGAAGCAACTCTTTTTCAGACGGAACCTGCTTCTCAAAATATTGACAAGAATTAAAAAGAATACAAATAAAAATAGGGAAAAACTGCCTCAAAGTTTTAATATTGAATGAAACAACAAAAATACGATTATTTTTTTTGAGAAGCTTTCTATAACTAAGAATCTTCATATTTTTAAAGTTACGGATTTTAGGTTTGTAGAGCAAAAAATAAAATAGTAATTTGTAAGAACAAATTTGTCGAAAATAATATGGATTTACTTTTAGTACTGTTGGGTTTTATATGTGTCATTGTGGGAGTTTTTGGAAGTTTTCTTCCCGTATTACCAGGTTTATCAAGTTGTTGGGTTGGTTTATTGCTTTTGTATCTCACCAAAGCAGTTGAAAATAATTATTGGATTTTAGGAATCACTTTCGTTCTAATGGTAATTATCACCATTTTAGACTATATAATTCCTGCAAAAGGAACTAAAAAATTTGGAGGAAGCTCTTATGGAGTCTGGGGAACCAACATTGGTTTAATCATCGGAATTCTAGCTCCAATTCCGTTTGGAGTTATAATAGGACCATTTTTGGGAGCATTAATAGGCGAGCTATTATATGATTCTCAAAATCATAAACGCGCTCTAAAAGCAGCAACTGGATCTGTTCTCGGGTTTTTAGCATCAAGTTTTGTCAATTTTCTTTTTTCGATAATTTACCTTGGTATTTTTCTTACCATTCTATGGCAAAATTGGACATTAATTTTCTAATATAGTTAATTTGACTTTAAGTTTTTTCTTATATTTTTTAATTTTTTTAAAAAACTCTTAAAATTTTAAAAATAATTTTCTATCTTTTACGTTACGTCAAGCTTTATATTTACTGATGTCTTTAATTTTGTAAGCTAAATACTTGAAAATAGACCATCTAAAAAATTAACTTATTTTTTGGAAATGTTAATATATTTTATATTTTTATCCCAATAAACGATAAAAAGCCTCACTTTGTCGGTTATTTTGAATAAGTTTAAATAATTGTTTCCCCTAAATAAGTTAAACGTATGACCCCAAACCTACAAATTGAACTTAGACGTTTTATTTCATCTAATGTTGTCTCCAAGTTAAATAAGTTTTATTTTGAAAATGATGCTCTTTTAATAAAGGGAATTGATGTCTCAATCGGTACAATTCTAATGGGACTTTACAACAAAGCCGAAGAAGCTGATTTCTATACCGAAATAGTCTCGATGATGAAAGAAGATTCGACTTTTTACCAGGAAATCGATTTTAATGCAGGCAGAATCTTATCAGTTGATGACTGCTACCGTTTAGAAGGAAACACTTATCTAAAAGAACTGTTCACAAATAAAAAAGGAAGAATTTCAGAAATGGTTTCAAATGAAGTTGGAATCAAAAGCGAAACAGCCAGAGAAATACTTAACTTTTCAGCACTTCTAGTAATGTCTTACTTAAGAAATAATCTTCAATTATTAGAAAGTCTAAAATTACTTCTTGAAGATCAAAAAAGAGATATCTTAAACAGTATTCCGCCCGGAATCAAAATTATCCTTGGTTTCTCATGTCACGAAACAGTCGAAGAAAAAAGCCAGTCTATGGGAAGATCAATTTTTACACTTTTCGGACACAATTTCTTTAGTTTCTAAAATAAAAAAATCCCATTTCCAAAAGAAAATAGGATTTAGTATAATTTTAATTGGAGAAACAATTACATGTTTTTCAAATTGATAATTTCTTGATCAGTCAAAAAGCGCCAGTTTCCTCTCGGAAGATTCTTTTTGGTCAAACCAGCAAATGATACACGGTCAATACGCAGTACATTGTAGTCAAAAGACTCAAAAATAGAGCGTACCACTTTTACATTTGCAGTACGTAATTTTAAACCAACCTCATTTTTAGGTTCGTTATCAATATAGCTTACTTCTTCAACAAAAACGCGGTGTCCGTCTAAAACAAGACCTTTAGCAATTTTTTCTAAATCTTCATATTTCAAATTCTTGTCTAAAGAAACCTGATAAATTTTAGGAGACTTTTGGTTTGGAAGCGTAAACTTACGAATCATATCGTTGTCGTTTGTAAACACCAATAAACCCGTTGTATTTTTATCCATTCTTCCAATAGGAGCAATTTTTGCATTGGTTGCACCACGAACAAGTTCTAGAACGTTACGATATTCCTGACCTTCATCAAGCGCAGTTGTAAAGTTTTTAGGTTTATTCAATAAAATATATTCTTTCTTTTCAGGAGTCAAAACAACACCGTCAAAATTTACCACATCATTTAATTTTACCAAATACCCCATTTCAGTTACAGGAACACCGTTAACTTTAACGTTTCCAGACTGAATATAAATATCAGCATCGCGACGAGAACAAACACCAGAATTCGAGATGTATTTATTCAGACGAATTTCGTCAGAAGCTTTTTGTCTCTTTGCTGGAGTATTTTGCTTTCTTAATTTTTCAGCTGCTGCTTCCTGCGCTGCCTTAACTTCAGGTTTCACTTTTTTCGGCCCTTGCGCACGCTTAGCCATAGGAGGTTTTGGCTTACTAGAGTTTGATCTTGAGCTATTTGGTCTAGATCCGCCTCTCTTATTATTGCCTTCCTTGTTGTTCATAAAATCATTAATTTGTGCAAAGATAGTTTTTTCCTGCTAATAATCTTAAGTTCAATGTTCTTAGATTAATAGCGTTTTATTTTAAAATATTCAGGAGCAATACATTTGGCATTTTTTTGAGGCATGGTTTCCCGCTTTCCGTTCCTAATTTTTTATTTTTTTAAAGAAAAAAAATAAAAAGATTTCCACTTTAATCGGGGCTAAATTCAAACAAAAGGCTTCTTTTAAAGATATTATGTTATTTCACAAAGATTCGCAAAATTTAAACAGAGCTACACAAAAGAAAAAATCTACAAAAGACAAAAGAAAATTTTTCGAATCTCCGCGAATCTCCGCGGTATAAAAAAACTAGTAATTAGAAATCAATTCCCTTCCATGCCACAAAACGCTCGGATTGATTAGGACAATACAGCAGACACCAGAGACAATAAGGAATTTTAAAACATTATGAAGTCTTAAGTATTGCTCTTTAGAATCAGACTTCCATAAATAAATCAGGAAGAAAAGTAAAACTCCAAAACAGACATAAAAATAAATGTCCATATAACCCACATCGTAAATGTTTACCAAAATATAAACAGGTAAAATAGTCAATAGTGTCAAAACAGTTATAATTTGTTTGGAGATTTTTTCGCCATACAAAACTGGAATTGTTCTATAATCGCTCACCAAATCACCTTTTAGATTTTCGAGATCTTTTATCATTTCACGAATCAATAAAAGTAGAAACAAGAAAACTGCATGTGCCGAAATCACTACAAAATGACTCATGTGGTTCTCAATTTCTTCAAATGAAACCTTATTATAGAAATACAATAAAATGGCAAAAAATGGCGTAACAGCAAGTAATGCCGACATTAGATTTCCGATTATTGGATACTTTTTTATTTTATGCGAATAAAACCAAATCATGAAAATATAGGCAGAAAAGAATAAAAAAGCGCGCCAAGACACTATAGAAGCCATTAAAACAGCAAGAAAATTTAAACTGAAATAAACATTCAATTTTGTTTTTTGACTGACCAAGCGATCCAGCATTGATTTGTTAGGTCTGTTTATTAAGTCTTTCTGGCTATCATAAAAATTATTGATAATATAACCGGAAGCAATTGTAACAGCCGAAGCGAAAACAATAAGAAACAAATAAAAATCAAGCAGAATATCCAACGCTCTGATTTCCGGAGCAAGAATAAAAATAGCAGACAGATATTGTGCTAAAATGATAATTGGAATATTGTAACCTCTGACAACAGAAAACAAACTGACAATTTTCATTATTAAAAGTTTATGTTGTCTGCTCAGCATAGATAAGGTTTGTGATGGTTTAGATAAGGGAAGTTAAAGGATATTTTTGGTTTTAAAAATTTAGAGTTTATTTTTTAACAATTCTTTAGAGCCAAAGCCTAATTTTCGAATACAGGCCAAGGCTTGTTTTTGAGTCATATCAATTTCTTTGATATCTTTTTTTTCCACAAAAACTACAGAACCGCTCCACGGATTTGGAGCATCTGGAACAAAAACAGTGAAGTTATTATCATCTATTTGCTCAATTAAAAAAGCAAACTGTAAGCCTGCATCGGTAGGAACGAGAATTACTTTTAAGTCCTCTTTAGATTCAATTCCCATAATGTTTTCATTCATGCTTTTCATAAATGAATATCCCGGAACAAAACTTAAAATTCCATCTTCTAGTTTCCGGATAAGTTCTTGTGCTTTAGGAGTTCTTGCCAGTAAACCAGCAATAAAACATATAAGAATAATAATGAGTATTCCAATAAGTTCTTGAAGCGCAACTCCTAAAACATGTACTTTTGGTAAATTGCTTACAAGAGGCAATGTGACTTTTTGAATAATGCCGTATCCTTTTTCCAGAATCACAAGCAATACCACTAAAGGTGCCAGAAAAAGAATTCCTCCTAAAAAAGTTGCTTTGATTATTTTAAAAATACTTTTCATAATAAATAACTTTTTAGGATGAAAACTTATAAAAATCTACTCAAATAACTTCGGCTTTTAAGGGAATTAAAACTGATAAACAACTTCTAATTTGAAGTCTTTCAGAGAGGTTTTGGCGCGTTCTAAATCTTCGGTAAAACCAAGAATATAACCGCCTCCGCCAGAACCGCAAAGTTTTAGGTAATAATCGTTGGTGTCGATTCCTTTTTGCCAAATAGCATGAAATTGTTCGGGAATCATTGGTTTGAAGTTATTTAAAACAACTTTAGAAAGTTTTTTAGTATTGCCAATCAAAGACTTCATGTCACCATGCAGGAAGTTGTCGATACAGATGTCTGTGTATTTTACGAATTGGTTTTTAAGCATGGCACGGAAACCTTTGTCTTTTAGGTTTTCCATAAAAATGCTGATCATTGGAGCTGTTTCTCCAATAATTCCAGAGTCTAACAAGAACACAGCACCTTTTCCGTCTAAACTTTGAGTCGGAATGCCAGTTGTCTGAATATTATCTTTAGAATTAATTAAAATTGGAATGCTCAAATAACTGTTCAACGGATCTAGACCAGAGCTTTTTCCGTGGAAAAAACTCTCCATTTGAGAAAATATATTTTTTAACTGTAAAAGTTTTTCGCGTGTCAAATTTTCCAGAACTGTGATCTTGTTCGTAGCATATTTATCATAAATCGCCGCTACAAGTGCACCGCTGCTTCCAACACCGTATCCTTGCGGAATACTAGAATCGAAATACATTCCAGTTTCGACATCATTTTTAAGGTTTTCTAAATCGAAAGTAACCAAATCCGGCTGCTGTGTGTGTAAGACTTCAAGATAAGAAGCAAAACTTCTCAAACTTTTATTTGAAGCAATGGCTTCGTCTGAAGGTTCTTCCGACTTTTTCAAAGCGCCATTGTAAAAGTTATAAGGAATAGCAAGACCTTTTGAATCGCGGATGATTCCGTACTCTCCAAAAAGTAATATTTTTGAATAAAATAATGGTCCTTTCATGATTTATTTTATGTCTTTCTTAATTTTATTTGGGTTTTGTCTGGTGTCGAAAAATGTAATTATCTCTACTCTTTTTGTGTTGAATTTATAATAAATTGTGGTCTGTTTTGATAAGACACATTTTCGATAGTTTTTATTTAATTCCGATTTAGGAAAAATTTCTGGTTCAATCTGAATTAGATAAATTACTTTGTCGAGATTTGATATAAACTTATTTTTTATTCTTTCCGACCATCGACCTTCTAAATATTCAAATAAATCAGATAAACGTTTTTCAGCATTTTTTGAAAAGACGATTGTTCTTTTCATTAACGAAATCTTTTCATCATTTCTTCGTATTCAACAAATTCACCACGTTCAATTTGTCTTTCTCCTTCTTCAATTTCTGCTTTTTGCTCATCAGTTAAATCATCCCACCAATCTTTTTTCTTTTTGGTTAACAATTCTTTGACAGCCAAAATGATTGAAAGGTCATCTATACCTTTTATAATCTCCATCACCTCACGTTTTTCTAATTGAATGTCCATAACCAAAAAAATTTAACTAAAGATACGCAAAATTATAATGCAATTGCACCCTCTCCAATTTTGTCGCAAATGTATTGACTATTCTGACAAAATACAACTAATTCGTCCTGAATAAATTGTAATACTTTTTCGGTAACGTTTTCGGGATAAAGCACATGTACATTGGCACCAGCATCAAGCGTAAAACACACAGGAATCTGGGTTTCATTTCTGAATTTCCAAATCGCATTTATGATTTGCAGCGTGTTTGGCTTCATTAAAATAAAATACGGCATTGAGGTCATCATCATGGCGTGTAAAGTCAATGCTTCACTTTCTACCACTTTAATGAATTCTTGCAGGTCACCGCTTTTAAAAATAGCAATCAATTTATCCAGATTTTCGTGTGCTTGGGCAAAACGTCTTTCTGCATAAGGATGATTGTGCATTAAATCATGTCCTACTGTACTTGAAACTTGTTTTTCTCCTTTATCAACTAATAAAATCGTATCTTGATAATTCTTGAAATTTTCATGAATATTGTATGGAAATTCTACCCCAAATAGATCTGTACTTCCTTTAATATTTGCCTGATTTCCCCAAACAACAACATTTCCTTTTACGCTTCGGCAGGCGCTTCCAGAACCTAAACGGGCTAGAAACGAAGCTTTTTGATAGAAATACTCATCAGTCATTTCAGGATTTAAAAGTTTTTCTAAACTCATAAAATTCATTGCCAGCGCAGCCATTCCAGATGCAGAAGAAGCGATCCCTGAACTATGCGGAAAAGTATTTTGTGTATCAATCGTAAAATGATAGTCTTTCAAAAACGGCAGATAAACTTCAACTCTTTCTAAAAACTTCTGAATTTTTGGTTTGAAATCTTCTTTTGGTTTTCCTTCAAAAAGTAAATCAAAAGAAAAAGAATTTTGGTTTGTTCTTTTTTCAAAACCTAATTTTGTAATGGTTTTACAGTTGTTAAGCGTAAAACTAACCGAAGGATTTGCCGGAATCTGATTGTCCTTTTTCCCCCAGTATTTTACTAAGGCAATGTTACTTGGAGCGCTCCACTCAAAGTTTCCGTTTTCGATTGTTGAAGTATATGGATTTGGAATAAAATCGGCTGCTGTAAACATGAAATATAAAATTTTGGCAAAGATAACTTTTTCATTTTTCCACCATATAAGTTATATAAGAAATTATAAGTTGGTTTTGCTAAAATGAACTTCTATCACTTATATGGTTAAAACCTTTCTTTTAACTATTTTTGACTACAAAATTTAATAAAATGAATAAGTTCGTAAAAATTGCTATAGCATTAATTATTTGTTTAACAGTTGGATATTCTGCAAGTTTGGTTACAAGACCAAGCATTGAGACGTGGTATGTAACTTTAGAAAAACCAGTTTTTAATCCGCCGAACTGGATTTTTATGCCAGTTTGGACAGTGCTTTACATTTTTATGGCCGTTGCGGCAGCATTGGTTTGGGATAAAATTAAAGAACAGACCGAAGAAGTTAAAAAAGCATTATTGTTTTTTATAATACAATTGATTTTAAATGCGATTTGGTCTTATTTATTCTTCGGACTAAAAAATCCAATGTTGGCTTTAATCGAAATTGCTCTTTTATGGCTGATGATTTATGAAACCTATTTGAAGTTCATCAAAATCAATAAAATTTCGGGTTATTTATTAATCCCATATTTAGCATGGGTTGGATTTGCTACTATTTTGAATGCCAGTATTTGGTGGTTGAATAAGTAAATTTTTTTAGTTTCAGGTTTGTCAGATGTAGAAAGCTATTTCAGCTTCTTAAATTCTTCATTTTTAGCAGTCAGAAATTCAATTGTGGTTAAAATATTTGGATTTGCAGTAATGCTTTTAGACTTTGGGTCGGCATCGCAGAAATCAATAAAAAGTTCTTTTTGTTCAGCTGCTATTTTTAAGTTTTTTGTAAAGAAATCTTTAGAACAAGTTTTTCTTATAAGTTTTTTGAATGCGCTTTCAGGTTCGTCTTTTTCACGAGATTTCCCAAGACTGAATTTAAAACTAGTCTGCATTCCGTTTGTAATGCTACCGTCATTATATTGCGGAATATAATGTTTTAAGTCCTTAGCTCTTTTGTCTCTGTCGATTTCTGCTACAGTTTCAGGATCTGGAGGCAACGGATCAAATTTGATTTCAGCTGGTATTATTACTTCCTCTAGTTCCTCAGGTTTAGGAATCATTTTAACGACTAGATTATTGGTTTGTATGTTTTCAGAAGTAACTTTAATTCTTGTGAAAAAATAATCTTTAGTAAAAAATAACAAGCTGTCTTTTGCTTTTACCAAAATAGAAAACTCTCCCAAAGTATTTGTCGTAGTACTTGTTTTGGCTGTCTTGTTTATAACTTCAACTTTATTCAGAGGAATATTGTTAGAAATGACTTTTCCATGAAGTAATTTTTCGGTTTGAGAAATACTTAGTTGATAAGTGAAAAAAGAAATGGTTGTGAGTAATTTTACTTTCATACAAAAAAGACTTTTTAGTTTTTAATTCCAGAATTCAGTTTTTTAAATTCTTGATTTTTAGTATGTAAAAAGTCTAGTGTATAAATCAGATTTTTTTGTTTTAGAATGAATTGAGAATTAGGATCAGCATCACAGAACTCGATAAAAAGTTCTTTTTCTTCAGGATTTAAGTTTAAATCATTTGAGAAAAAATCTAAAGGTACTGTAGAATGAACTAATTGTTTAAAAGTCAATTCGTGACTTTTGCTTTTATTTTTTGCTTTTTTATCTTTTCTAGTAAACAAACTAAAAATAGCAAGCAAATCTGCTCCGTTTGTAATTCCGCCGGTATAGACGCCAGGATTAGATATTGCTGGCCTTGGTGTTATAGTAGAATTTTCATCTGCGACGCTAACTTTAGGAAATTTTATATCTGTAATTAGCACTTCATCGAGTTCTTCTGGTTTCAAAATCATATTCACTACAATATTATTCTGATCGATGTTTTGCTGAGAAATTTTTAATCTTTTGAAGAAATAATCTCTGGAGAAAAAAAGGAGACTATCTTTTGGGCGAACGAGAATCGAAAACTCGCCTAGTTCATTTGTTCTTGTGCTTGTTTTGGCAGTTTTATTAATTACTTCCACTTTATTAAGTGGTAAATTCTGCGAAAGAACTTTTCCATTTAATACTTTTTCGGATTGAGAAATACTAAGTTGATAAGTGAAAATAGAAATTGTGGTAAGTAATTTTACTCTCATACAGGATTAATTAGTTGAGAGTAAAATTATTAGAATTGTCTTAATGAAAACTTACAGAATCTGTAAATTCTTGTTAATTAAATTTAATCGAGTTTTTGAACTTCTCCAATTCTCCATTGTTAAATAAAATAGGGCCGTGGCCAAAACACAATATTTTGGGTTGTAATGAAGCTAATTTTAGTATCGATTTTCTATTGGTTTTCTGATCAGCAGTAAATAAATGAGGCGGTTCATGCAGACCAACTTTTGTAGTCAACAAATTCATATTGGTCATCACATCGCCCACAATCAAAACGCCGTCTTTTTCTCTGAAAAAAGACAAATGTCCTCTCGAATGTCCTGGCGTTTCAATAACGGTAAATCCGCCAATTTGATCGCCTTCTTTTAAAGTTTCAGAAACTGGATGCCCTTTTCCTGCCCAGAAGTTTTTCTGAAATTTCGAAATAATGTGATTTGGATTTGGGTATTCTTTAATTACGTTTCCGTTTTCGGCAAATTCTTTTTCGGATTCACTGCACAAAAGAGGAATGTTCAGAGTTTCGCAGATAATTTTACTACTTCCCTGATGATCGGCATGTGCGTGCGTTAAAGCGTGTTTGGTAATAGTTTTGTCTTTTAAATCTTTTAAAATGGTATTTGCAGAACTTCGAATTCCAGCATCAATTAAAACATCTTCAATTAAATAACAATTAATGGCATTTCTTAGAAGTAAAGGGATTTGGTAAACGTCTTTGGCAATATGCTTCATCTTTTTCAAATTTTATTTTGACAAAGATTTGAATTCCGTTTTTCAACTCACTTGATAAATGTTAAGAAATGTCCTGACGAATTCTGCTGAGTGATTCGGGTGTAATTCCGAGAAAAGAAGCGATATAAATTAAAGGTGTTCTCTGTATTATTTTGGCTGGAGCCGATGCTAGAAATGTCTTGTATTTTTCTTTGGCGGGAATCATTTGCAGTTTTAAAACACGATCAGCCATACAAAGGTAATTCTGTTCAGCCAAAATTCTTCCAACGCGTTCCCAATTCGGAATTTCGTTATACAAAAACTGCATTTTTTCGAAAGTGATGGAAAGGACTTCGCAGTCTTCAATGCACTGAATATTTTCAAAAGAAGACGTCTGGTTTATAAAACTAGAATAGGAAGCGATAAAGCCTTCATCACAACTTAAATAAGTGGTAATTTCTTTTCCGTCTTTTAAGTAATAAACACGTGCTAATCCGTCAACAATAAAGAAAATTTTATTGCTGATTTTCCCCATTGATGAAAGAAATTCTTTGGCAGTAAAATTTTCATATTCAAAACAAGAATCAATCATTTCGATTTCATTTTGAGAAAACGAAGTGATTGATAGTATTTGTTTTTGTAATTCAGCATTCACGATTTACAATATTTCGATTAATTCTGAAGCAGAATTAATAACCACTTTTGCTCCACTAGATTTCAATTCATCTTCTGTTCTGTAACCCCAAGTAACACCTACAGGAAACATATTTGCGTTTATTGCCGTTTTCATATCAATATCAGAATCGCCTACAAAAAGGATTTCTTCTGGTTTTAGATTCCATTTTTTACTGATTTCAATCGCTTCAAACGGATTTGGTTTTTTAAGTTCTTCTGTGCTTAAACCAACCGCTGTATCAAATTGTTTCGGAAATAATTCATAAGCTATTTTCTTAGTCAATTCATCGGCTTTGTTGGAGAAAACCGCCATTTTTATGTTTTGTGAAGTCAGTTTTTCAAGCAGTTCAACAATTCCATCATAGGGTTTTGTTTTGAGGGTACAGATTTTAGTATATTCATCAACCATACATTCAAAACAACTTTCGATTTCATCATCAGAATTGTTTGTGGCTGGCAATGCTTTGCTTACCAGATTTCGCAAACCACTTCCGATAAAATATTGGTAAGTATCGTAATCATGTGTTGGGTAACTTAGAGCGGTAAGTACTTTATTCATCGCATCTGAAATATCGTGTAATGAATCTACTAGCGTTCCGTCTAAATCAAAAATAATTCCTTTAAATTTCATTTTATATTAAATATTTTGAGCCAGAATAAACCCGCTTGTCCAGGCATTCTGAAAATTAAATCCGCCTGTTATCGCGTCTATGTTTACAATTTCCCCAGCAAAATAAAGGTTTTCGTGAATTTTACTTTCCATTTTTTTAAAGTTGATTTCCTTTAAATCGATTCCGCCAGCCGTTACAAATTCTTCTTTAAAAGTACTCTTTCCGTTGACTTTAAATTCTGCTTTGGTTAATTGCGAAGTTAGATTCTGCAATTGAATTTTAGATAAATCAGCCCATTTGGTTTCTGAATCAATTCCTGAAGCCAGAACTAAACTTTCCCATAAACGGTTCGGGAAGTCAAAAGGCGATTTTTTAGAAACGGCTTTTTTAGCATGTTCCTGTTTTAAGTCTTTTAAGATTTTTTCAGCATCTTCGTAATCAACATCATTAAGCCAATTCACAAAAATCGTAAACTGATAATTTTTGTCATGCAAAATACGTGCGCCCCAAGCTGAAAGTTTCAGAATTGCTGGACCGCTCATTCCCCAATGAGTAATTAATAAAGGTCCTGTCGATTCTAGTTTTGTATCTTTTACATTTACAGTGACTTGTGCAGCAACGCCTGGTAATTCTTTTATTCTCGAATCTTTAATATTGAAAGTAAATAGGGAAGGAACTGGGCTTACAACAGCGTGTCCTTGTTCTTGAAGCATTTCCCATATTTTTGGATTACTTCCCGTTGCCATTACTAATTTTTCTGTAGCGTAATTATCCGTTTGTGTATCAATTTTCCAATGATTTTCTTTTTTGAAAATGGATTGTACGCTTTGACCTGTCAAAACTTTTATACCTAATTTTTCGGTTGCTTTTAAGAAACAATCTATAATGGTTTGTGACGAATTGGAAACAGGAAACATTCTGCCGTCTTCTTCAATTTTTAATTCGACACCGTGTTTTTCAAACCATTCTATTGTATCGCCAGAACAGAATTGATGAAAAGGGCCACGAAGTTCTTTTTCTCCGCGAGGATAAAATTTAACTAATTCGTTAGGTTCAAAACAAGCGTGTGTAACGTTGCATCGTCCGCCACCAGAAACGCGGACTTTAGAAAGAACTTCTTTTCCTCTTTCTAAAATAGCAATTTTCAGTTTCGGATTTTTCTCTGCAATATTAATTGCTGTAAAAAAACCTGCAGCGCCTCCGCCAACGATTATTATGTCGAAATTTTTGATCATATTTTTTTGTTAGCCACGAATTCACGAATTTTTATTCTCAAAGATTGTAAAAAAATAATTCGTGAATTCGTGGCTATTTAAACTTTATATTTTATCTGGATTATCAGAGATAATTCCGTTTACTTGATAACTTTTTACTTTTTGAATGTCTTGTTCTGAGTTTACTGTCCATGGTAAAACTAGAAATCCTTTTTCCTGCATTTGATGAACATTTTCTTCATTCAATAAATTAAAATCGGGGTTAATGGCTTTTGCTTTTATTTTTTCGGCGAAAGCCAAAGCGGTATTTATATTTTCTTCTGTTAAAACACCAATCGGAATTTTTGGATTTAGGTTTGATGTTTCTTCCAGCATATTCCATTCAAAACTTGAAATAATAAAATGCTCGTATTTCCAGTTTTTTTCTGAGATATATTTCTCAATTAAAGCAACAACTTTTGGTGCAGTTCCTAAACCTTTTAATTCGATATTGATCAGGCATTTTTTGTCAACTAAATTAAAAACTTCGTTTAAAGTTGGGATTTGGTATTTTTCATCAATTAAAAATGATTTTAGCTCAGCTAAAGAAAAACTACTTACTAGACCTTTTCCGTTAGTGGTTCTGTCGATGGTTTCGTCGTGAATTACGATTAAATGTCCATCCGAACTCAAATGAACATCGAGTTCAATTCCGTCTGAATTTAAGTCTAAGGCTTTTTGAAAAGCTTGTAAAGTATTTTCAGGTTCGTAGGCTTTGGCGCCTCGATGTGCAATTTTGAGCATTTTGCAGTTTTTTTTCTTAACCGCAAAGGTCGCAAAGTTTTACACAAGGTTCGCAAATAAATTAGTGAAAATTAAATAGCCACGAATTCACGAATTATTTTTTAAAATCTTTGAGAATAAAAATTCGTGAATTCGTGGCTAAAAAAATTTGCGCTCTTAGCGGTTAAATCTTCTCCAACAAAACAATATCAAAATCATTGTCGATAATCACTTTTCCATCAATAACTTCGACTTCATGATTTGAATAAGAATCTTTTAATTTAGTTCCATTTGGGAAGATATCGCCGACAGGAAGTTCTTTTCTCCCTTTTGGTAAATCTAATCCCATAACGACTTTGTCTGTAAAACTACCTTGCGTAAACGTTCTTGAAAAAGTGTAAGGATACGGATTAATCAGTTTATGAACACCAGCACCAACAGCAGGATGATTTCGTCTAAACTGTCCTAATTTTTGCCAATGTAAAAGTGTTTTCTGTGTTTCAGGATTGTTTTGAATATCTTCCCAATTCATATTCGAACGTAAAGTGGCATCGCCCTGAGTTCCTTCAATAACCAAAGATCGTGCTGATTCGTCGCCGTAATAAACCTGAGACATTCCTGGGGAAAGTAAGAGTTTGTTTGCTGTTTCAATGCTTTTTGTTCGATTGGCATCAAAAGGTTGTCCATCGTCATGAGAAGACATATAATTTAAAACCGAATATCCTTTTAAATCATTATTCAAAGCATTCGAATATTTCGAAAATAAACCTTCGTAATCGTTTTGACCAGCATTCCATTTGAATTCAAAATTGATCATGCTGTTGAAACCATTCTGAAAGTAATTTACTTTTCGGTCTCCAAAATCATAATCCTGACCACCGCTGATTCCGTAACCGTAAACTTCGGCAATCGTGTAAAACGGATTTTGGTCTAAAACCTGCATTGGATGGTGTTTTTTCCATGTTTCGAAAGCGTATTCGCATTCTTTTTTGAAATCGGCCCAAACGCCTTCTTCGGTATGTTTTACAGTGTCAGCGCGATAACCGTCAATTCCAAACTCTGTAATATAATCTGTAAGCCATTTTATGATGTAATATTTTGGCGTTCTTGGATAATTCGTTCTTTTGAAGAATTCGTCAAGCGAAGCAATTTCTTTTTCGTAGCGTCCTTCTTTTTTCCATTTTTCGATTAAGAAAGGTGGGAGTGCAACTTCCTGAACACTTTCTGTTCTTACATCTGGAAGATTTTCTACCAAAGTACACATAGTAGTATTTTCAAAAGATTTGTAATCGCAGACAACGCCGGTTCTTACCCAATCTGAAGGCCAAACGGGATCTTCTGGAGTTACGGGTCCAGTATGATTAATTACACCATCCAGAATTATTCTGATGCCTTTTTCGTGCGCTTTTTTGACCAGATTGGCTAAATCTTCTTTGGTTCCGAAATTTGGATCTAAAGCCGTCCAGTCTTTTGCCCAATAGCCATGAAAACCGTAACTCAATCCAGTTCCTTCATCAACACCATCGTGAATCTGTTCTACAATCGGCGTAAGCCAAATGGCATTTATTCCTAATTTTTCAAAATAGCCTGATTCGATTTTTTTTGTAATTCCGATGATGTCACCGCCTTCAAATCCGCGGAGTTTTCCGGGAGTTTTGGTTCGGTTGAAATTGACGTCGTTTGAAGTGTCTCCGTTGTAAAAACGATCTGTAAGTAAAAAATAAACATTTGCTCCTTCCCAAACGAAAGGTATTTTCGAAGTATTTTCGTTATTCATTGTAACTGATTTTGAGCCAGAACAACTCATTGTTAAGTATACTAAAGATAAAAAAAGGAAAGTGTATTTTTTCATTATTTTAGAATAATTTAGGATGGATTGCGTTGAAAAAAATAGCCACGAATTCACGAATTTTATTCTCAAAGATTTAAAAAATAATTCGTGAATTCGTGGCGGAAAAAATTAAACGGATTTCGTTTTTATTCCAATTCTAAAACCAAAGCTGATTTTGGTTCTAAAGTAATTTCAGTAGCTAAATTGAATGTTTTTCCTGTAATAACATCTTTTCCTGATTTATAGTTTTTGATGTTTTCTTTGAAACGAGCTGTTTTTATAGCCTGTTCTTTTGCATTATTATTGAAAACGACCATTACGGTTTTATTATCAGTATATCTGAAATATACATAAGTGTTATTTTCTGGAATGTAATGCGTCATTTTTCCGAAATGAACGGCTTCGTTTGATTTTCTCCAGTTGAATAATTTTGAAGAGAAATCAAAGAAAGCAGCTTGTTCAGCCGTTCTTCCTTCTTTGGTAAAAGCGTTGTTTTTATCGCCAGCCCATCCGCCTGGAAAATCCTGACGAATATCTGCATCACCACCTTTTCCTTTATCACCGCCCATTCCGATTTCTGAACCGTAATAAATTTGTGGAATTCCGCGAACCGTTGCCAATAAAGTCATCGCTAGTTTGTATTTTGGTAAATCATATTTGAACTTTTCGTTCATACGATCTGTATCGTGATTTTCGGAAAAAACCAAAATGTTATTGGTATTTGGATATAAAAAATCCATAGCAAAATTGTTGTAGAATTTAATCAATCCGTTATCCCAGCTTGGTTCGTTTTCGTTGAAAGCAGAAGTAATCTGGCTTTGAAGCGTAAAATCCATTACACTTGGAAGATTTGAATTGTAATTTTCGATAGCGCCAATTTTGCTGTCTTTCTGCCAAAATGCTAAATTTGCTTGATTGTGCATCCAGATTTCGCCCACAATATTAAAGTTCGGATATTCGTCTGTAATGGCTTTTGCCCAATTTGCCATTGCTGTTTTATCTGAATAGTTATAAGTATCTACTCTGAATCCGTCAAGATTGGCAAATTCGATCCACCAAATAGCATTTTGAGTTAAATATTTTGCAACCAAAGGATTTCTTAAATTCAAATCTGGCATTGAAGGTACAAACCATCCATCAACGCAAACTTCCTGATCTATTTTTGAAGCGTGAATATCTGTAATTACTTCACGTCTGTGGTGTGTTTGTGTAAAAGTCTCAAATTGATTGAACCATGTTTTGGTTGGAATATCTTTCATCATCCAGTGCGTAATTCCCCAATGATTCGTCACATAATCCATAACCAGTTTCATATTCTTTTTATGCATTTCTGCCGATAAACGAGCGTAATCATCGTTTGTTCCGTAACGGGGATCAATTTTGTAAACATCCGATTGTCCGTAAGTATGATACGAATGTTGTTTGTCGTTGTCTTCGCATAAAGGCGTGCTCCAGATTGTAGTTGCACCAAGAGATGAAATATAATCTAAGTTTTTGATAATTCCTTCTATATCTCCTCCATGACGTCCGCTTGGATCCTGACGGTTTCCTTTTTCAGTTAAGGAAGCATTGCTATCATTTTTAGGGTTTCCGTTTGCAAAACGATCTGGCATGATTAAGTAAATTAAATCAGAAGCATCGTAGCTTTTTCTGTCGGCAGAATTGGCTCTTCTTTCTTTAAGAGTATATTTCTGAGTAAAAGCGACTTTATTTTTGTTTTTGAAAGAGAAAATCAATTCAGAAGCTTTTACATCTTTTGTGTCGATTGTTACGAAAAGGTAATTTGGGTTTTCTGTTTTCTCGACGTTTTTAATAGCAACATTATTAGAAACGGAAGCTTCATATTGTGCAATATTTTTTCCGTAGAACATAATCTGCAGTTCCGAATTTTTCATTCCTGCGTACCAAAATGGCGGTTCTACTTTTTGGATTTGTGCTTTCGCAGAAGCGGAAAACAACAAAACCAATAGGATTAATTTATAGATAAGTGATGTTTTTTGGTTTTTCATAGTTTGTATTTTTTATTTCTTTTGTTCCAGCATCCATTTATAGATTTCAGGTTTTGTTTCGTATAAATACTGAATTTCATGACCTTCACTTTCTAAACGGGTAAACTTGAAGTTGTTTTTGATTTTACAAGATTCAAGACCTTTTGCAATTCTCTCCGTTTCACTAAAAGGGATTTTATCATCGGCAGTTCCGTGAAAAGCCCAAATCGGAATTTTACTGAGATTGCAAATTCTTTTTAAATCGCTATCGTTAATACCGCCGCAAAGGGCTACAACTGCTGCGAATTTATTAGGGAAATCTAAAGCGGTAATAAAGGCACCGTAACCTCCCATACTGATTCCAGTAATATAAATTCTGCTTTTATCGATTCTATATTTTGCTTCCAAATCGGCGTATAATGTTTCGAACCAATTTTCAGTCGACCAATATTTATTGTCTGGACATTGAGGCGAAGCAATTATAAAATCGAAATTTTGTTCTTTTTCAATCAGATAAGGCAAGCCGTATGTTTTGAGTTTATTTAAATCATTGCCTTTTTGTCCTCCTCCATGAAGATAAATTACAAGCGGATATTTCTTAGTTTCTTTTGAATACTCTTTTGGCAGATATAATAGGTAATCATATTTAGCGACTACTTTCTGTTGAGAATAAATGTTTATGCCAAAAAATATTAGTAAAATTGTCCAAAATGTTAGTCTGTAATTCATTCTCTTTTTTGGGTTCTGATTTCCTGCAAGGTTCCCAAAACCTTGTAGGTATAAATTGAGTAAAACTTTAGAAAACCTACAAGGTTTTGGAAACCTTGCAGGACTGACCTGATATAATACCTAACAGGTTTTTAAAACCTGTTCGGATAAGCTTTTTGCAATTTAAAAAAAAGACAAGTAATCTAGGGGGAAATTACTTGTCTTTGAAAAACTATTTAGTTTCGATAATGCTTATTGCATATCCTCCGCCTGGAGCAGAAAACTGAGATAATTTTGATTTATTTGTTACAGCAATTTTCTTAATTGTATAAGCTTGCGGATTTGTTTTGTAATGCGCATCTTTTGCATCAGCATAAATTGTTGCTGTATATTTTTTGCCTTTTTCAAGGAAACTGAAATCGATGTTTGATGTACGTGGAGTTTCTCCGTTTACGTTTCCAACAAACCAGTTGTTTGTTCCTTTTGCTTTACGGGCAACTGTGATAAAATCTCCTGGTTCAGCTTCAATATATTTACTTTCTGACCAATCTACAGCCACATCTTTAATAAATTGGAATGCATCTGGAAAACGGTTGTAATTTTCCGGAGTATCAGCTGCCATTTGCAATGGGCTATACATGGTAACGTATAATGCTAATTGATTTGCCAATGTACTGTTTACATGCGATTTGTTCTCAGGATTCATTTTACTGATATCCATTTCGAAGATTCCCGGAGTGTAATCCATTGGACCACCAATTAAACGTGTAAATGGTAATACCGTAACGTGATTTGGTTTAGAGCCACCAAAAGCTTGGTATTCTGTTCCTCTTGCTGCTTCGTTTCCAATTAAGTTAGGATACGTTCTAGCAATTCCTGTTGGACGAACCGCTTCGTGAGCGTTTACCATAATTTTATAATCAGCTGCTTTTTCGATAGCGTATTGATAGTGGTTTACAATCCATTGGCTGTAATGGTTTTCGCCTCTTGGCAAAATATCTCCAACGTAACCGCTTTTTACAGCATTGTATCCGTTATCGTTCATAAATTTGTAAGCAGCATCCATGTGACGCTCGTAGTTACGAACAGAACCTGAAGTTTCGTGGTGCATGATGATTTTTACACCTTTAGATTTTGCATATTCATGCAGCCCTTTTACATCGAAATCTGGGTAAGGAGTCAAGAAATCAAAAACATAATCTTTTGAATGTCCAAACCAATCTTCCCAACCTTCGTTCCATCCTTCCACCAAAACAGCATCAAAACCATTTGCAGCAGCGAAGTCAATGTATTTTTTTACGTTAGCATTGTTAGCTCCGTGTGTTCCGTTTGGTTTTGCTTTTGCGAAATCTGTAACACCCAATTGAACCGTTGGATAATCATTTGTGTACGACCAAGAGCTTTTTCCTGTAATCATTTCCCACCAAACACCAACATATTTTACAGGTTTGATCCAAGAAGTTTCCTCAATCTTCGATGGATCGTTTAAGTTATAAGTCATTTTTGATGAAAGAATTTCTCTTGCATCATCGCTTACAATAATCGTTCTCCAAGGAGAGTGATTAGGAGCCTGCATGTGGCCTTTATCTCCTTTTGCATCTGGCGTTAACCAAGATTCAAAAATTAAGTTTTTATCATCTAAATTTAAGTGCATACAAGAATAGTCAATCAAAGCAGCTTCGTGTAAGTTGATGTAGATTCCATCATTTGTTTTTAACATCAAAGAAGTCTGAACTCCTGTTGGAGAAAAGGATTTTTGAGAAACGTTTGCTGTATATGCTTTTTCAGATAAACCTCTAATTTCAGATAATTTCGATTTGGTATAATCGTATTCCTGCGTGTCATAATCTCCCGGAATCCAGAATGCAGTATGATCTCCAGTCATTGCAAATTGAGATCTTTCTTCTTTAATTATAAAGTAAGTAAGATTCTTTTGCGCTGGAAATTCATATCTGAATCCTAAACCATCATCGAATAAACGAAAACGGATTACGATTTGTCTGTCTGTTCCTTTTTGATTAAGGGTAACAGCTAATTCATTATAATGATTTCTGATGTGATCTACTTCTCCCCAAACTGGTTTCCAAGTTTCATCAAAAGTTGAAGTTTTAGTATCAGCGATTGTAAAGTCATTCAATAAAGATTTTTTATCATCTTTAAGTTCAAGACCCAATTTACTAGTTTTTACAACTTCTTTGTTTTTGTATTTTAAATTGTACGTTGGAGTTCCATCGTTTTGAAGAGAAAATTCCATTACGAACTTTCCTTCGGGTGATTTTAACTGCTGCGCTTTTGCAACGGTGCTGAACGCAAACAAAATTAAACTTGCGAAAAATAAGTTTTTCATGTTTTTGATTTTTAGAGTATTGTAATTTAATTAATTTGAGCGAGTTTCCCAGCTGTTATGGTTTCTCCATTTACTACGATATTTAAATCTTGATCGCTATCTACAGTAAAAGTGGTTTCATTATGATTTACAGAAACTTTTAAAATTTGGTTTCTGAAATTGATTTTAAACGAATAACCTTTCCATTCTTTTGGAATTTTTGGCGAGAAATGAAGTTGGTCATTTTTAACACGCATTCCTCCAAAGCCTTCCACGATACTCATCCATGTACCGGCCATTGACGTGATATGACAACCTTCTTCTACTTCTTTGTTATAATCGTCCAAATCCAAACGAGAAGTTCTTAAATAAAATGTATATGCCATGTCCATTTTATCTAAAGCTGCAGCCTGAATTGAGTGAACGCAAGGCGAAAGTGAACTTTCATGAACCGTAAATGATTCATAGAATTCGAAGTTGCGTTTTAATTCTTCTTTAGAAAAATGATCTTCGAAGAAATAGAAACCTTGTAAAACGTCAGCCTGTTTGATGTATGGCGAACGCAATACGCGATCCCAAGACCATTTTTGGTTAATTGGACGCTGTGATTTGTCTAAATCTTTTACAGGAACTAAATCTTTATCCAAGAAACCATCTTGTTGTAAGTAGATTCCAAGTTCTTCAGAAATAGGGAAGTACATGTTATCTGCTACTTTTTTCCATTCTTTGATTTCTTCTGCAGAAAGACTTATTTTATCCATAACTCTTTTGTGATCAGCAGGATATTCTGAAGCCACTTTTTCGATTTGTTCAGTAGCAAAATCAATACACCATTTTGCGATATAATTGGTGTAGAAATTATTGTTGATGTTATTTTCGTATTCGTTTGGACCCGTAACTCCCAAAATCACATATTGGTTTTTATCTTTTGAGAAAGAAGCTCTTTGGTGCCAGAAACGAGCAATTCCGATTAAAACTTCTAAACCTTTTTCTGGAATATAAGAGTAATCTCCCGTGTAGCGGTTATAGTTGTAAATTGCAAAAGCAATCGCTCCATTTCTATGAATTTCTTCGTGTGTGATTTCCCATTCGTTGTGGCATTCTTCACCATTCATGGTCACCATCGGATACAATGCCGCGCCGTTTTTGAAACCTAAATTATCTTTAGCATTTTCAATCGCTTTGTCTAATTGATTGTAACGATATGTCAATAAGTTTCTTGCAACCTGCTGGTCTTTTGTCGCCATATAAAACGGAATACAATATGCTTCAGTATCCCAATAAGTTGATCCGCCGTATTTTTCTCCGGTGAAACCTTTTGGCCCAATATTTAAACGAGAATCTTTTCCTGAATACGTTTGGTTTAATTGGAAGATGTTGAAACGAATTCCCTGTTGCGCTTTTACATCGCCTTCAATAGTAATATCTGACATTTCCCAGATTTTTGCCCAAGCATCAATTTGATTTTGAAGTAAAGCATCATATCCTAAAGCAACAGCAGATTTGATTACTTTTTCGGCTCCAGCCAACGTATTTTCGTGATTTAAAGAAACCGTATATCCACCAATTTTTTGAATGGATGAGGTTTGTCCTTTTGCAATAATAGTTCCGTAAGTATATTGAACTTTATCTGTCGTTGAGTCGATTGTTGATGGCGAAACGTTGATGTTTTCTCCGTTTGCCAAAATCGTATTGTGCATGAAAGTCGTAACTTTAAAATGCGTTTTAAACGTTTGAGCTGTAACAAAAGCTTCGTTTGTACCTTTTTTGACTTCAAGCGGTTCCCAGAATTTTTCTTCCCAGTTCGCATCTTCATTAGTTACACCAGCGTCAACGTAAGGTTTGTAAACGATTTTTGCATCTTTATTTAAAGGCGTAATGTCGTATTTAATGATTCCGGCTTCGTCTAAATCTAATGAAAGAAAACGACGAACATTTACAGCGATTTCAGTTCCGTTTTTAAGAACGGCTTCAAAAGAACGATTGTACCAACCTTCTTTCATATTCAATTCTCTGCGGAAGTTTCTAACTTCGGTACATGTATTTAAATCAAGATTTTCTTCGTTGATTTCAATGTCAATTCCAATCCAGTTTGGAGCGTTAAGTACTTTGGCAAAATATTTCGGATAACCGTTTTTCCACCATCCCACTTTTGTTTTGTCTGGATAATAAATTCCAGCAATATAACTTCCTTGGAAAGTTTCTGCCGAATAAGTTTCTTCAAAATTGGCGCGTTGTCCCATAGCGCCGTTTCCAATGCTAAAGAGACTTTCAGACGATTTTACTCTCTCTGCATCAAATCCTTCTTCAATGATGGACCAATTGTCTGGTTTTATATAATCTTGATTCATTTGTTTTCTTTAATTAGAGAATTAGAAAATGTGCCAATTTGATAATTATTTTATGGCTATTTCTAATTACTGATTGTTTGTAATGTTTTGATTGATGATTTGGAACTGTTTCTTAATTTGTTTCAATTTGATACTTATCAAATTGGCACATTTTCTAATTTATTAACTTGTCGATAAAAGTTTCATCTATAAAAGTGAAATCTTTAAAGATATAATCAGCTTCATGTAAAATTGTTTCCTCACCAATTCCCACACTTACCATTTCTCCGATATTTGCTGCCTGAATTCCGGCAACAGAATCTTCAAAAACAATTGAATTTTTTGGATCAATATGTAATAATTGAGCCGCTTTTAAGAAAACTTCAGGGTCTGGTTTTGCATTGGTAACGTCGTTTCCGTCAACAATAACATCGAAGTAAGATAGAACACCTGTTTTTTCTAGAATTGGTCTTGCATTTTTGCTGGCAGAGCCTAGTGCAATTCCTTGGTTTTTATCTTTTAATAGTTTTAGAATTTTTAAAACTCCTGGAAGAACCTCACTTTCATCCATATCAACTAAATAAGATAGGTAATCTTCATTTTTTTGAATTAACCATTGATCTTTCTGTTCCTGAGTGGCCTGAACATTTCCTAACCCAAGTATAATGTCTAGCGAACGAACACGGCTAACGCCTTTTAAAAGTTCGTTGTCTTCAAGTGTAAAATTTATATTTAATGATTGGGCAATTTTCTGCCAAGCCAAAAAGTGGTATTTAGCGGTATCAACGATCACGCCGTCAAGATCGAATATGAAAGCTTTTTTGTTCATTATAATTGAAATTCTTCTTTATGATTTTTGAATAGTGTCGTCTACGTCTTTTACTTTGTAGACCAAAAGAGCGGCAATTAAAAAGCTTACTCCGCTGGTAATTAAGGCATAAATTGCATCACCATTGTAAAGGTATTTTACAATTGGACCGCCAATTAATGCGTTTACAATTTGTGGAATAACAACAAAAAAGTTGAAGATTCCCATGTAAACTCCCATCTTTTTTGGAGCAATAGATCCCGCAAGAATTGCATATGGCATTGCCAGAATACTCGCCCAGGCAACTCCAATTAAAATCATTGGCAGCACAACCCAGTCTTCATTTGGCATAAAGTAAATAGAGATTAAACCTATTCCTCCAATGATTAATGAAGCGGCATGAGTTGATTTTCTTCCAATTTTTTTTGCGATGTATGGTAAGAAAAACAAAGCGACAATAGCAGAAACTAAGTTGTAAACTCCAAATAGAATTCCGACCCAGTCACCAGCATCTTGGTATTGCTGGCTTGAAGTGTCTTCTAGAGGTAATCCGTAAATGTGATGTGCGATTGCAGGCGTTGTAAAAACCCACATTCCGAATAATCCAAACCAAGAAAAAAACTGTACCCAGCTCAGCTGGCGCATGGTTGTTGGCATTTTTGCAAAATCAGTAAAAATGTCTGTGATTTTTGATTTTTCTTCAGAATCAGAAATCGCATCATTTTGAGGATCTTCGAATTTTGCCAATTCTTCTGGTGAATATTCCTTTGTAGTGAATAAAGTTACTAAGATAGAACCAATTAAAACTGCTGCGCCAATTATGAATGACAAAGTTAGATTTAATGGAACACTTCCAGGAACTGTGCTATTGGGAACTCCAAAATATTTCGTTAAAATATACGGTAATGCTGAACCAATTACAGCTCCAAAACCAATTAAAGAAGTTTGGATACTAAATCCTGCAGTACGCTGATCTGTTCTTAAATTATCACCAACAAGAGCGCGAAAAGGCTCCATGGCGATGTTGAAAGAAGCGTCCATAATCATTAACATTCCGGCTCCAACCCATAAGGCAGGTAAAACAGAAATGAAAATATTAGCCTGCGGCATTAAAATTAATCCCACCGAAGCTAAAACGGCTCCCACTAAAAAGAAAGGTTTTCGTCTGCCGAATCTTCCCCAAGTTTTATCGCTGTAATGACCTATGATTGGCTGGACTATTAATCCCATAAGAGGGGCAATAATCCAGAACCATGAAAGTTCATGTACGTCGGCACCAAAAATTTGAAGAATTCTGCTGGCATTTGCATTTTGTAATGCAAACCCCATTTGGATTCCCAAGAAACCGAAACTCATGTTCCAAATTTCCCAGAAACTTAATTTACGCTTTTCCATTATCGTAATTTGAAAAAATTATACGATAAGCGCTTTGCTTATCAAAACTTACTGTTTTTTTCGAAGTAAAAGTAAAAGCCTTGACGGGCGTAAAATTATAAATTATTTTTTTATATATGCTAATAAAAAAGCCATAAATATTTTTTACGGCTTTAGAAAGTGTTGATTTCAAGAAAATTAGTCAGTAGATTCTCGTTTTATAAGGTGTGTTTCTATGACTTCTGTGATATAGTTTTCATTGTGTTCTTCATCATCATCATCTTCCTCGGCTTCAATTCTTTCGATCAGCATTTTAGCTGCTTTATTGCCCATTTTTTCACCACTTTGGCTAACAGTTGTAATGGTTGGAGTTGAATATTTAGAGATAATTCCGTCAGTAAAAGCAATTACGGCTAAATCTTCAGGCACTTTTAATCCCATTTTATTGGCTGTTTTGATAATCGTAACAGCAAAAAGCTCATTTACAGCAAAAACGGCATCAAAAGCACGATCATGTAAAAGCTGGCTTATGGTAATTTCGCAGGTGTCTACATCTTCAATTTTTATGATTAAATCTTCATTAAAAGGCAATCCATTATCTAATAAAGCTTTTTCGTAACCGTCAGTTCTTAATTTTCCAACACTTACATAGTCAACAGTTGTTACTAATGCGATTTTTTTACGTCCACTGTCAATTAAACTCTGAACAGCTTCATAAGCTGCTGATTTATCATCGATAATTACTTTATCGCATAATATATCATTGGTAACACGGTCAAACATGACAACCGGCATTCCTTGATTTATAACTTCTGTGATATGATGAAAATCGCCTTTATATTGAGTTTCTTTAGAAAGAGACATGATAAAACCATCGATACTTCCATTGGCTAACATCTCCATATTCAGGACTTCTTTATCGAAAGAATCATCCGATACACAGATAACAACACTATAGCCATATTCGTTCGCAACCTGTTCAATTCCGTTAATTACAGTAGAGAAAAAGTAGTGTACAATTTCAGGAATAATGATACCAATACTCTTGGTTTTTCGGTTTTTTAAACTAAGAGCAATATTGTTTGGCTTATAGTTGTAAAACTTCGCAAAAGCCTGAACTTTTAGTCGGGTTTCTTCTCCAATTTCAAGGCTGTTTCTTAGTGATTTTGAAACAGTTGAAATAGATACGTCAAGCTCCTTTGCAATCTGTTTTAGGGTTATTTTGCGTTTCATGTTGTTAATTGAAAAAAATCTAATTGATAATAAAGGTATCTGAAATTTTTATAATTGACAATTTTCATACGAAAAGATTACAAAAAATAGAAAGTTTTCAACACTACCACGTTTTCGTAAAGCAATAAAAATTGTCTCTGGTTGAGCATGTTAATAAATTCATAATTTTGAAATTCGAAGTAAAATTAAAAACTTAACTAACATTCACAAACTCAAACTAATTTAAACAAAAAGTATGAAAACAATTTACAAAAAGTTGTTATTTTTATTCCTTCTGCTTCCGTTTACTGTGTTAGCTCAAAGCACTTTAAGTGGAACAGTAACTGATCGTGCCACGGGTCAGCCAATTCCGGGAGTAAATGTAAATGTACAAGGTGCTGTAGGAGGTACCTCTACTGATTTTGATGGTAAATTTCAATTACCAAATCTGAAAAATGGAGACAAAATTTTAGTTTCATTTATTGGATACAAAACAGAAACTATCGCATTTAATGGTCAAAAAAACTTAGCTGTCTCTTTAAGCGAAGATACAAATCAATTACAAGAAGTTGTAGTACAAGTAGGTTATGGTACTGTTAAGAAAAAGGATGCTACAGGTGCGGTAGCCGTTTTATCTGCAAATCAACTTAATAAAGGACCTGTTGGTTCAGCTGATCAGCTGCTTGTTGGTAGAGCTGCCGGAGTTAGAATCACTACAGATGGTGGTCAGCCAGACGCTAATCCAAACATTAGAATTAGAGGAGGAAGTTCATTATCAGGAAATAACAATCCATTGATTATTATTGATGGTGTGCCGATTGATAATACTAATCCAGCGGGAATTGCTAACCCGTTAACATTAATCAATCCAAATGATATTGATACGTTTGCTATCTTGAAAGATGCATCTGCTACGGCTATTTACGGTTCACGAGCTTCAAATGGTGTAATTATCATTACGACTAAAAAAGGTGTTAGCGGAGCTCCAAAATTCAACTTCTCATCAACTATTACAACTGGAAAAGTAAATAATCCTGTTGATATGATGTCAGGGCCACAATTTACTGCTTTTATGCAAAAATACCACCCAGGATATACTAGTTTATTGGGAGTGCCAAACGGTACTGCTGTTATTGATAATCCGGCAACTCCTGAAATCGAAGGCAGAACTTTGTATAATACAGATTGGCAGGACTTAATCTACAGACAATCAATTTCTACAGACAACAACTTTAGTGCGAGAGCTAACTTATTTGGTAAAGTTCCTTTCAGAGCTTCGGTTGGATATGCTAAAAATGAAGGTGTTGTTAAAACAAATGATTTAGAAAGATATACAGGATCTATTAAACTTTCACCAACTTTATTTAATAATAGTTTAAAAATTGATTTTAATGCGAAAGGTATTTCTGTTAAAAAGAATGCTATTGATGCAGATGCTGTTATTGGCAGCGCATTAGGAATGGATCCAACTAAACCAGCTTATGATAATCCAGGAGCTTCAAGCAATATATTTGGAGGGTATTATCAGTTGCTTAATGCTAATAATTCTATTAGTGGTGCACAAAATCCACTTGCAATTTTAAATCAGAGATCTCGTCCTGAGGAAGTTCAAAAATTATTAGGGAATATTGAATTAGATTATAAACTACCATTTGTAGACGGTTTAAGAGCTGTTGTTAATGGAGGTCTTGAAGTTTCTAAATCAAAAATTAGAGAAGTTTTCAGTGATAATGCTATTCAGACGTATCAAATAGATAACTCTGCAGGAACAAATCCGCCAACTTATGTTTTTAATCCAGGATTGAATTATGCCGAAAATCAAACAGTTAATAACAAAACTTTAGACGCTTATTTTGCTTACAACAAAAGTTTAAGCGGATTTGTTACCAGAGTAGATGCTCAGGCTGGTTATTCTTATCAAAACTTTGTTACAGACGGTAATAAAGAGATTTTTAGATATAATACTTCAACTGGTTTAAGAGAGGTTACGCCAAATCCTTCTAATCCAAATAACAGATATTATAACGAGAGAAACTTGCAGTCATTCTTTGGTAGAGGTAATTTTGACTTATTAGATAAATATCTATTTACATTGACTTTAAGAGCAGACGGATCTTCTTTATTCCAAGAAGATAATAGATGGGGGTATTTCCCAGCTGCTGGATTCGCATGGAGAGTTAAAGATGAAACATTCTTGAAAGACTCAAAAACATTTAATGATTTAAAAATAAGATTAGGTTACGGTATCACTGGTCAACAGGATATCACTGGAGTTGCAGGATCTTATCCATATAGTGCTTTGTTTGCACCAACTAGTGCATCAAGTACATACATTCCAGGAGTTAACGGATACTATGCAAAACCTTACAACGAAGATCTTACTTGGGAAAAAACCACTACTTATAACGTAGGAATTGATTTCGGATTATTTGAAAATGATATCGTTACAGGTTCTATCGATGCTTATCAAAAATATACAAAAGATTTACTTTCTGTAGTTTCGGCTTCTCCAGGTCAGGCATTGACAAATGAATTTGTTTCGAATGTGGGAAGTATGAAAAACAGAGGTTTCGAATCAAACTTAAATGTTAAGGTAATAAGAAAAGAAGATTTCAATTTATCTGTTAATGGAAACATTGCTTATAACATTGGTAAAATTACAGACTTGAACAATAGAACAACAAATGTGGATAATGCATCGACAATTCCAGTTGGAACAGGTCAGAAAATTGCTTACAATACTGTAGGACAGCAGCCATATTCTGCTTGGGTTTTTGAACAAGTTTATGATTCAAATAACAGACCAATTGAAAATGCTTTTGTTGACAAAAATGGAGATGGTGTTATTAATGACAGCGACAGATCTTATGTTGCTTTAAGACCAAACTGGACTTATGGTTTTGGACTTACGGCGAACTATAAAAAGTTTGACTTATCAACAACTTTCAATGGACAAATTGGAGGTAAAGTATATAATGCAAGAAAATTACAATCAGGTTTTATTGATAAAGCTTTACCAGCTAACTCAATAAGTTTGACAAATGTTTTGGATACAGAATTTGATTTTAAAACCATCAACGGAAATGTTCCTTTTTCTGATTTTTATTTAGAAGATGCTAGTTTCTTACGTTGCCAAAACATCACTCTAGGGTATAATTTCGATAAAGCTATTAAAGGTGCTGTTTTAAGATTATATGCAGCGGCTAACAATGTATTTATTGTAACAGATTATACAGGAGTAGATCCAGAGAATTTCAATGCAATTGATAATAATTTCTATCCAAGATCTAGAACTTTCAGTTTTGGTCTGAACTTAGATTTTTAATAAAAAAATATAAAGATGAATCAGTTTAAATTTAAGATTATAGGAGCATTTTTAGTTCTATTCTTTTTCGCCTCTTGTGTGGATGATTTGAATACAGAACCAAAAGTTGAATTGACCTTGGATAAGCTTTTAGAGCAAGATCCAAATGCTGTAGATGGTTTAGTTTCTAAAATTTATGGAACTTTTGCTCTTTCGGGACCTGATGGACCAGGTTCTACAGATATAGTTACGCCAGACCCGGGAGAAGCTGCATTTCTTAGAGGAATCATAAACCTACAGGATTTTTCTGCTGATGGTATGAAAAACCGTTGGGGAGATGATGGTCTGGATCAGCTGACTACAACAAGCGGCTGGACACCAAATAATAAGTTTTTTAGATATTTATATGATAGAGCTTATTATACTATTTCTCAGTCAAGCAATTTGATTAAAGTTTTAAAAACATCATCAGCTAATATTCCAAACCGTGAAAATCATATTGCAGAGCTGCGTTTTTTACGAGCATTAGCTTATTATTATTTAACAGATTGTTTTGGTAAAGGTGCTATTACAACCGAAGATGATATTAATACTCCAACACCAAAGAACGAATCTACAAGAGTAGAGCTTTTCAATTTTATCGAATCTGAATTAAAAGATATTGAAGGTGTAATTACTCCGACAAAATCTTATGGTAAAGCAGATAGAAATGTTGTTAGAATGTTATTGGCAAAATTATATTTGAATGCAGAAGTGTATACAGGAACACAAAGATATGATGATGCATTAACGTATACTAAAAAAGTAATCGATGAAGGCGGTTACACGCTTGCTCCAAATTTTGTGAGTGTTTTTTCTGGAGATAATGATACTTCACCAGAGATTATTTACACTTTAATTGCAGATGCAGTTGTGAGTCAGGCATATGGTAATACCACTTATATTGTTAATGGAAACCTAAGTACAGAGACTATGAATCCTAATGATTTTGGTGCTACTGACGGTTGGGGAGGACACAGAGCGACTAAAGCTTGGTATGGTCTTTTTAATAATGGTAATTTGGCTGCGTCTCCAGATGATAGAGCAAAATTATTCTGGACAACTGGTCATTCATACGAAATGAATGATTATAAGAAATGGGTAGATGGTTATCCTAGTATCAAATTTAGAAATAAAAATTTCGTTGGAACATCTAACTCAACAAGTTTCTCTAATACAGATTTTCCATTATTCAGATTGGCAGACGCTTATTTAATGTATGCTGAATGTGTATTAAGAGGCGCTGCTGGCGGATCTGCAAGTTTGGCTTTAGATTATGTGAATGCTGTTAGAAACAGATCTCATGGAGGAGCAATTACTGCAGGGCAATTAAATTTAGATTTCATTTTAAATGAAAGAGCTAGAGAGCTGAATCTTGAAGGACACAGAAGACAAGATTTAATTCGTTTTGGAAAATTTACTGGTGGATCTTATTTATGGCCATGGAAAGGTGGAGTAAAAGATGGAGTTGCAATTCCAGATACTTACAAACTGTATCCAATACCTACAAGTGCATTACAGGCTAATCCAAAATTAACTCAAAATCCTGGGTTCTCAAACTAATATCAGAAACATGAAAAATATATTCAAACTAGGCATCTTTGCGATGCTGTTAATGTCGGCAGGAGCATGTAATTCAGATGATATTACGGTATTAAAACCGTCAAAAGCAGCTGTATTGGCTACTCCAGCAGAAGGAACAGTTTTTGTTTTTGATAAAACAGAAGCTACTGAAGTTGCGGCAACTTTTAAATGGGAAGCTGCACAATATGATGGTGCTCCAATTGTTGTAAATTACGAGATTGAAATGGCAAAATCAGGAACAAACTTTCAAAATGCCGCTGTAGTAGCTGTAACAACAGATATTACAAAAGCTTTGACTGTTGGCGAACTTAATTCGGCAGCTATGAATTGCGGATTAACACCATTTGTGCCTCAAGATGCTGATATTCGTATTAAATCATATCTTGGAGAAGATGGAATTGTTCAGTATTCTAATGCTATTAAAATAACAGTTACAGCATATTCAGCTTGGGATAACTGGGGATTAATTGGTTCTGCAACACCTAATGGCTGGAACGATCCAGATACGAATTTAGACTATGATATAGCAACTAAAAAGTACTCTTATACAGGGCCTCTAACAGTTGGAGAATACAAATTCAGACTGGATGATAAATGGGATACTAACTTTGGTGATGATGGAAATGATTTAACATTAGAAGCTGGAGGAGCAAATATTCCTGTAACAGTAGCAGGCAACTATACAATCATTGTAGACTTTGCTGCGAAAAAATACACGATTACTAAAAACTAATGTTTTTACATAACCAAAAAAAGGGCTATCTCCAGATAGCCCTTTTTTAATCAACTAACTAACCAGATAACCACGCTTATTATGAAAAAAACTTTACTATCAATATTTTTATTGATGGCAGTAACTGTTTTTGCCCAGCAGCAAACGGTTACTTATTCAATAAATCCCTCAACTTTTGAAGATACGACGCCTATAACTATTACTATTAATGGGAATAGTGTTAATGAAACTTCATGGGGAATCAGCGCTACTCATGCATTATATCTTTGGTCTTGGTCTTATGATGTAAACGATATCAATCAAACTGATAGTCCCTCTAATGGAACTTGGACTTCATCAAATGAAGCTAGTAAATTTACTTATAATGCAGGAACGGATACTTACACCAAAACGATTACACCTTCTGTCTATTTTGCAAGGAACGGAATAGGAAGAATTGGTTTTTTGGTTAAAACTAAAGATGGAACTGGCGATAAAAAATCGCAAGATATTTTGGTTGAAGTAGGAATTTTTCAAGTTTCATTAACTTCTCCGGCCGAAAATAGCACTACGATTATTAATTCAGGGGCAAATTTTACTGTCACTGCAACAAATACAGGAGGAGCGGGGAGTTATACTTTAAAAGCAAATGGTACCACAATCAATACAAATGCAAGTACCTCGAATTATTCTTATACACACACAAATATTACAGGAAATCAAAGTTATGAGTTAATTGCAACGCAGGGAACGACTACAATTTCTAAGAAATTCTCGGTTGTTGTAAATCCAAATACCGTTTCAGAAACTATGCCTGCGGGATTGGTGGATGGTATTAATTATAATTCGGGAGATGCCACAAGAGCAATTCTGGTTTTAGATGCCCCTTTAAAAGACTTTGTCTATGTGGCAGGAAGTTTTAATAATTGGCAGCCAACATCGGCTTATGCCATGAAAAAAGATCCAGTTTCAGGAAAATTCTGGCTAGAATTAACAGGGTTGGTTTCGGGTGTAAATAATATGTATCAATATTGGGTTATAGATACAACGCCTCTTGCTAATTCACCGGCAATGGTAAAAACGGCTGATCCTTATTCAACCTTAGTTTTGTCTCCTTATGATGATCCTTGGATACCTGCTTCAAAATATCCTAACATGCCAGTTTATCCAACAGGACAGAGTTTTGAAGTGACTGTTTTAAAAACAGGTCAGACTCCTTATAATTGGCAGGTAACTAATTTTGTAAAACCTGAAAAAGAAAAATTGGTCATTTACGAAGTTTTGGTTCGTGATTTTGATGCAGGCAAAAGTTATCAAAACTTAATTGATAGAATGGATTATTTTAAGAATCTAAAAATTAATGCAATCGAATTAATGCCGGTTATGGAATTTGAAGGAAATGAAAGCTGGGGCTACAATACCTCATTTCATATGGCATTGGATAAGTTTTATGGAACTTCAGATAAGTTAAAAGAATTTATTGATTTGTGTCATCAAAACGGAATTGCTGTAATTCTTGATGTAGCATTAAATCATGCTTTTGGAAGAAATCCGATGGTAAGGATGTGGATGAATGACCCTGATGGAGATGGTTTTGGATCGCCGACTACCGAAAATCCTTATTTTAATACAGTAGCAAAACATACTTATAGTGTAGGAGAAGATTTTAATCATCAATCGGCAAAAACACAATATTATGTAGAAAGAGTAATTAAACAGTGGATTCAGGAATATAAAATTGACGGTTTCCGCTGGGATTTAACCAAAGGATTTACGCAAGCTTGTACAGCATCGGATGAATCTTGTACCAATGCTTATCAGCAGGATAGAGTAGATATTTTGAAAAAATATGCTGATTACTCTTGGAGTTTAGATCCAACACATTATACCATTTTTGAACATTTAGGAAGTGATAATGAAGAAAAACAATGGGCAGACTACAGAGTTTCAGAAACTCCAAGTAAAGGAATTATGATGTGGGGAAAAATGACGGATCCTTATAATGAATTGTCAATGGGGTACACTAGCAATATTACCAGAATGTCAAGTTCAAGCAGAGGATTTACAGCTAATCGTTTGATTGGTTATGCTGAAAGTCATGATGAAGAAAGACTGATGTATAAAAATGTACAATATGGAGCAACAAATGGAGCTTACAACGTAAAGACATTAAATACAGCCTTGTCGAGAATGTCGGCAATTGGAGCAGTTTCATTATTAGTTCCCGGACCGAAAATGATCTGGCATTTTGGCGAGTTAGGTATGGATGACTCTATTTATACTTGTAATGATGGAACTGTAAATGATGCTTCTGCTACAATTTCAGGTGATTGTAAGTTAGATACAAAGCCTCAGCCTCAATGGGTAGAAAACTGGTTGGGAGATTCCAATCGTAATAAAATTTATAATGATTGGGCAAAAATGATTGCGCTTAAAAAAGCGGAACCAGTTTTTTTAGGGACTTCAACTATAACAAATGCAAATTCAAAAATTGTAAACATTAAAATAGCGAATGCAAGTCTGTCTTCGTCACAATTAAAAGATGTTTTGATTTTAGCAAATTTCGATACGACAGTTCAAAATGTTGCAACAGGTTTTCCGTATACAGGAACTTGGTATAATCTAATGGATAATACTACGATTGCTGTTACAGATATAAATGCTCCAATAAATCTGCCGGCAGGAGAATATAGAATTTATGGTAATAAAATTGCAAACTTAGCTATAGACGATTTCGAAAAAGGAACTTCGGTAAGTTTATATCCCAATCCAGTTGCAGATTATTTTACTTTGAATGCAGGTTTTTCGAAAGTTCAAATTTATTCCGTTTCAGGGCAATTAGTAAAAAGTTTTACATCAAAAGGCAATGCAGATTTTCAATTCAGCGTAAGCGAATTACAAACAGGAATCTATGTCGTAAAAGCTTCTGATGAAAGTAATGCAACTCAAGTAATGAAGTTTATTAAAAAATAAACTAAAAATAAAATCTTAACGGATAAAAAAGTTTGGTTAGGTTAGTAATGAGAAAAGGCTGTTCTACATTGTTGTAGGCAGCCTTTTTGATTAAGTAGTTTTCTATCTCATTTATTTCTTTTTATTATATTCTCCAATTAAAGAATAGTATCCAAATGTTCCCAGCCCCATAACAATAAGAGGAGTTAATATAAATAGAATTATAGCGCCAAATACCAAATCGTCCTGCTGATCAGAAAGCAGTTTAGGTAAGCCAAATTCAAACACACAGAAATAAGCTGCTGCAACCGCTAAAGCAATCCATAAAGCCCCTAAAACTTGTTTAATCGCGTTCATTTTTTAAATTTTAAAGGTGAGTAGTTTCGTTTTTGTTGTCAATATATATCATTCCAATTACAAAGCAGATTCCTGCAATAATAATAGGATACCATAATCCGTCAAGATAAAAATCTGTTTTGCCAGCTGTTTTGGCATGAGAGACAAAATAAGTAGAAATAGCAGGAAGTAAACCTCCAAAAATTCCATTTCCAACGTGGTAAGGCAACGACATAGAAGTATATCTGATTTTAGTTGGAAACATTTCGACTAAGAAAGCGGCAATAGGACCATAAACCATTGTTACAAATAGTACTTGAATAAAAACTAGAAAAATTAAGGTCCATTTATCGCTTGTATTAATTGTTATTGAAATGCTAGTTTGAGCATCTTTTTTGTCTATGTACGTTTTTTTCTCCACTACGGATGTACCGTCTGTATATTTTTTTTGCGTTGTAGCAACGGAACTTCCATCAGCCTTATTTTCTGTTGTAACTTGCGGTATTTCTACGATTTCAGTTTTTTTGCTGATATCGGTCGTATCATACATCGTCTTATAAATTGGTCTGTAGGATATTATAGCCAGAAGCATCCCAAACATCATAATATATTTACGTCCAATCTTATCGCTCAGCCATCCGAAAATAATAAAAAAAGGAGTTCCAATCAAAAGGGCAATTCCTAATAATTCATCTACCTGCGAAGAATCAACATTCATCACCGTTTTCATAAAACTCATTGCATAAAATTGTCCTGTATACCAAACAACTCCCTGCCCCATTGTTGCACCGAATAAAGCTAATAAAACAAACTTTAAATTGTATCTGTTTCCAAAACTTTCTTTTAACGGATTTGCACTCGTTGTTCCCTCTTTTTTAGCTTTTGCAAAAACAGGTGATTCATCCATATTTTTTCGAATCAAATACGAAACTCCAACCATGGCAACCGAAACCCAGAAAGGAACACGCCATCCCCATAAATCAAAAGCCTCAGGCGAAAGTATGCTTTTAGTAGCAAGAATAACCATCAAGGAAATAAACAAACCAACAGTAGCAGTAGTTTGAATCCAAGAAGTCCAATAGCCTTTTTGACCAGCAGGAGCATGTTCAGCGACATAAGTCGCTGCACCACCATATTCACCGCCAAGGGCAAGTCCTTGAAGTAAACGTAAAATTAGAACTAGTAAAGGAGCTAGAAATCCAATAGTTTCATAACTTGGAATACAGCCAATTAAAAAAGTAGAACCTCCCATTAATAATAAGGTAGCCATAAAAGTATATTTACGGCCAATAATATCGCCAAGCCTTCCAAAAAATAAAGCGCCAAACGGACGAACAACAAATCCGGCTGCAAATGTGGCTAAAGTAGATAAAAATGCTGCTGTGGGATTGTCACTGGGGAAAAATTTTGTTGAAATAACAACGGCTAAACTGCCAAAAATGTAAAAATCGTACCATTCGATCATGGTGCCCATAGAAGAGGCAGAAATTACTTTCCAAATGCCTTTAGTAGAAGTTTTGCTCATAAAACTGCTTTGAAATCTTATTAGTAAATGAAAGATAAAATTATAGTTTTACGAATATAGAAGATATTTTTTTATTCAGTCAATACTTTTTTAACAAAAACTATTTATTTGTTGACATTTTGGTTTTAAAAACTAAAGTAAATTTGAAGAGGTTTTAACCGCAAAGAGCGCAAAGATTTACGCAAAAGGTTCGTAAAGTTATTTTTAAACTTTGCGAACCTTGCGTTTTTTTCTTTGCGCTCTTTGCGGTTATACAAAACAAAAAAGCATAAAAAACAAAAAACCCGAATATTTCTATTCGGGTTTTGTGGTACCTCCAGGGATCGAACCAGGGACACATGGATTTTCAGTCCATTGCTCTACCATCTGAGCTAAGGTACCGTCTTGTGCGTATTGCGGGTGCAAAGATAGAATCATTTTCCGTTTCTCCAAAACATTTTAGAAAAAAAATCAATTCGTATCTTCGCAAAAACAAAAATGCAAAATGGTTTTAACTGTTGATATTGGAAACACTCGAATTAAAGCATCTGTCTTTGAGGGAAGTACTGCTCTGGATAATTTTATTTTTGAGAAAAAAGAGCTTGTAGAAAAAATTAAAAATATTTTGGAAAAGTTTCCAAATTGTTCCGATTTGGTCGTTGCTTCGGTTGGAAATATCGAAAAACAAGCTTTTTTAACATTCGAAAAACAGCTTAAAGTTCATTTTTTTACGCATGAAGATGTTTTTCCATTCCATAATAAATATACAACTCCAAAAACTCTAGGGATAGACCGCATGATTCTGGCAGCAGGAGCTACTTTAAAATTTCCAAAACAAAACAGATTAGTTATCGATGCAGGAACTTGTATTACCTACGATTTTATCGACGAAAATGATAATTATTTAGGAGGAGCGATTTCTCCAGGACTCCGTTTGCGTTATGAAGCAATGCATAATTACACTGCCAGACTGCCTTTGCTGACATTAGAAGCACCCGAATCCTATATTGGAAACTCGACAACACAAGCGATGCACTCTGGTGTTGTAAACGGTTTCGTCTATGAGATTGACGGTTTTATCGATGATTATCGCAGGGACTTTTCAAATTTTATCATAATTTTAACGGGAGGCGATGCAGATTTTTTGGCTAAACGATTAAAAAATACCATATTTGCCAATTCAAATTTCCTTCTGGAGAGTTTGAACCAAACATATCAATATAAAATCGACAATGATTAAAAAAGTATTAATAAGCGCTTGTTTGCTTATATCGTTCGTTTCATTCGCGCAACAAGGTACAGCTTCACCATATTCTTTTTTCGGAATAGGAGATGTGAGATTCAAGGGTACTCTTGAAAATAGATCAATGGCGGGAGTTGCGGTGGAGCAGGATACGATTCATTTAAATATAGAAAACCCTGCTAGTTACGCCAGCTTGATACAAACAACTTTTACAGTTGGAGGAACTTTTGCTACTTCTAATTTAAAAACAAGTTCTCAATCAGAAAAAGCGCAGCGCAGTACTTTTGATTATTTAGCATTAGGAATTCCGATGGGGAAATTTGGAGCTTCATTTGGTTTAATACCAGTTTCTTCAGTAGGATATAAAATTCTTAATGACAATACAGCTACAGAAGGAGCAACAAGTTCACAGCTTGATGGAAAAGGTGGTGTTAATAAGGTGTATTTTGGATTAGGATATAAAATCACACGTCATTGGAATATTGGAGCAGATGCACAGTATAACTTTGGAAAAATCACTACAACAAGTTTAGAAAGTATTACAGGTGTTCAAAATAGTACGGCAGAAGTAAATACTTCAGAAATTTCAGGAATGGCTTTTAGCTTTGGAACCATGTACCAAAGAAAAATTTATAAAAAAATGAGTATATTTTCTAGTTTGAGCTACTCATTTGCAAGTAACTTGAGCTCAGATAATACAAGAGTAATATCAGTTCAGGGAGATCCAGATCCTTATGCTTATCCAGCTAATTCATCGAATTTAAAACTTCCAAATAAATTGAGTATTGGTTTAGGAGTTGGAGAAGCCAGAAAGTGGTTGGTAGGAGCAAATATGACTTTCCAAGGAGACGGACAATTAGCAAATTATTACAATTCTGCTGATAATGTGAGTTATGAAAATTATTCAAAATTTGCTCTAGGAGGATATTATCTTCCTAATTACAACTCTTTTACAAGTTATATGAGCAGAATTACCTATAGAGCTGGTATCAAATATGAAAAAATCGGTTTAATAGTGAATAACGAATCTATTAAAGATGTCGGAATGACACTTGGAGCAGGAATTCCTATCCCGGGATCTTTTTCAAATGTGAACTTTGGAATTGAATTTGGTAAACGCGGTACGGTTTCTTCAAATTTAGTACAAGAAAACTATGTGAATTTTAGTTTAAGTTTCTCTTTCAACGATAAATGGTTTGTAAAGAGCAAATTCCAATAAACATAATATTTTATCTTTTTTAAGCTCATTACAATTTACTACATTTGGCAAATGAATTTACCAAAGAGATATAGTCTAATGGTTGTCACAGTTTTTGCTGTGACACTATTTTTTGGATGCGAGAGTAATTTCAAAGAAGTTCAGAAAATTAACTTCTCTGAGTTTGTTCCTGCAAGTGATGCTGACACAATAAATATTAAATATACAGATTCTGGCCGTATTACAGGTGTTTTGATAAGTCCTAAAATGCTTGACTATGCTAATCTCGATTTTCCTTTTACAGAGTTTCCTAAAGGAATCGATGTTACTTTATACGATAAAAAACAAAAACGTACTTTTATAAAGGGGAATTATGCGGTTTCGTATAAAAATACAGGAATCATAGATTTGATTGGGAAAGTGAAAATTACTTCTGAGGCTGGGCAGGTTTTGGAAACAGAGCAACTGTACTTTGATCAGAAAAACGAATGGTTTTATACAGAGAGAAAATTTAAACTTACAGACGCAAAAGGAATTTCTCACGGTCAGGGAATAGATTTTAGTAAAGATTTTAAAGTGATTAATTCACAGCGAATAAGCGGTGAAATTGAATCAGATGAAGAATAATAATATTATGGGTTATTTAAAATATACACAATACGTTTACATCATAATAGCACTTTTTTTTACTTACGATGCTATAATGAAATTGAATGAAGGCGATGAAAGTTATCCTTTCTATTTTGTAATTGCAGGAATGTCGGCTTTTATGTTTTTCTTTAGAAGACGATTTATTAATAAACATAATAATCGAAATAAAAATCAGTAAAAATGGGAATTAGTATTATAATAACATGTTTAATACTAGCTGCCTTTTTTTCTGGAATGGAAATCGCTTTTATTTCCGCAAACAAAATTTATCTTGAAATAGAAAAGAAACAAGATGATTTCTTGTCTCGAATTTTAACTAAACTTACCGAAAATCCATCCAAATTTATTGCTGCCATGTTAATTGGCAACAATGTAGCTTTGGTGATTTACGGTTTTTTTATGGGCGATCTCATCTTGAATTGGATGACTCATTTGGGTTTGCTCGTTCCAGATTGGTGGGATGTTCTAATTCAGACGCTTGTAGCAGCACTTGTTGTTTTGTTGACTTCAGAATTTTTTCCAAAAGTATTTTTTCAGATTTATGCCAATTCATTAATCAAAATTCTGGCGCTTCCAGCTTATCTGTTTTACAGATTGTTTTATTATATCTCATCCTTCTTTATTTGGATTGCAGATTTTGTGCTGAGTAAATTTTTTAAATCAGAAGGAAATCAGATTCATTTGTTCAGCAGGATTGAACTTGGAAATTATATCACCGAACAGATGAGTACTGTTGAAGAAGATGAAGAAGTTGATTCTGAAATTCAGATCTTTCAAAATGCATTAGAATTCTCTGGTGTAAAAGCGCGAGACATTATGACACCGCGAACAGAAATTGTTGATGTTGATTTATTTGATACAGTAGATGACCTTAAAGCAATGTTTATTGAAACAGGATATTCTAAAATCATTATAAGCCAAAATTCTTTAGATGACATTGTAGGTTATGTGCATTCGTTTGATTTGTTTAAAAAACCATCGACAATAAAATCGGTTTTAATGACAGTAGAATTTGTTCCAGAAACCATTTTGATAAAAGATGTGCTGAACTTATTGATTAAAAAACGTAAGAATGTTGCGGTCGTTTTAGATGAATATGGAGGAACTTCTGGAATTATTACCATTGAAGATATTGTAGAAGAACTTTTTGGGGAAATTGAAGATGAACATGATCTTGACGAAGAATTAATAGAAGAAGAAATAGGTGAAGGTAAATATTTGTTTTCTACAAGATTAGATGTGGAATATTTAAATGAGGTCTATAAATTGATGATTCCAGAAAGTGATTCTTACGGAACATTAGGAGGTTTTATTGTAAATCATACCAAAGAAATACCACAAAAAGGAGACAGAATTGTAATTGATAAGTATCATTTTTTCATAAAAGAGGCGTCAAATAAGAAAATAGAACTAGTCAAATTGACAATTAAAGATTGATTTTTTAAATTAATGAAAAAAAATGTGTAAAATAAAACGCTAGTTGTATTGTTATTAACTAGATAATTGTATTTTCGCAAACTGAATATAAAATTAACGATAATAAAATGGCAGTTTTAGCAAAAATTAGACAGCGTTCCGCTTTATTGATAGGAGTTATTGCACTTGCATTATTTGCATTTATAATACAAGACTTAATCGGTAAAGGAACATTTAGTCAAAGTTCAAAAGATGTAGGAAGCATCGACGGAAAAGATATTTCATTTGAAGACTTTAGAATTAAAGTTAGTAATGTTGAAAAAAGTGGGCAAGGCATAACTTCCACTGAAGCTGCAAACAGAGTTTGGGATCAAGAAGTTTCAATCGCTTTATTGTCAACTCAATTTGAAAAATTAGGATTGAGAGTAGGTAAAAAACACTTACTAGAGGTTTTAAAATCAGATCCAAATATTGGTAAAAACCCAATGTTTTTAAACGCAGCAGGAATTTTTGATGAAGTTAAGTTTAACGACTACTTCAACTCAAATCCAGAAGCAAAAGAATACATCGCTCAAAAAGAGAAAGATGCTGAATTGAATGCTAAATTTCAAATCTATAATACTTTAATTAAGTCAGGACTTTACACAACTGCTAGTGAAGGAAAATTAAAGTATGAAATGGAAGCTAATAAAGTAAGCTTTGCTTACGCTGCAGCTCCATATTCTTCTATAAAAGACAGTGAAGTAAAAATTTCTGATTCTGATATCGTAGATTATATGAAGAAAAACGAGAAAAAATTCAAAGCGGATGCAACTCGTGAAATTCAATACGTATTAGTAGAAGACAAAGCATCTAAAGAAGATGAGGCTGAAATTAAAGCTAAATTAACTGCATTATTATCAGGAAGTGTTGTGTACAATGCTAAAACTGGAAAAAATGATACATTGCCAGGTTTTAAAAACGCAACAAACATTGCTGAATTTGTAAATGCAAATTCCGATGTTCCTTACGATTCTACTTATGTGGCTAAAAATAACCTTCCAGCTGTAGATGCTGACAAATTATTCAGTTTACCAGCAGGAGCAATTTACGGGCCATACGTATATGGAAGATATTATGCTATCTCTAAATCTTTAGGATTTAAAGCTGGTGTGAATGCAAAAGCAAGTCATATTTTAATTTCTTACGATGGTGCTCAAGCAACTCCAAAAGAAAAAAGAACTAAAGAAGACGCTAAAGTCAAAGCTGAAGAAATTTTAGCTCAAGTTCAGGCTAATCCAGATAGTTTTATGATGTTGGCTTTCACAAATTCTGATGATGCATCTGCGCAGCAAGGTGGTGATTTAGGATATTTTGGTCAAGGTCAAATGGTAAAACCATTTAATGATTTTGTATTCAATAATGGAATTGGAAAAATAGGTTTAGTAGAAACTCCTTTTGGATTTCACATTATTAAAGTTACTGACAAACAAGATGGAATTCGTTTAGCTACAATTGCTCAGAAAATCGAGCCATCTGAAGCTACTTCTGATAAAGTATTTACTTTAGCAACTAAATTCGAAATGGATGCTGCTGATAAAGATTTTACAGCTGCTGCTAAAGAATTAGGCTTAAAAGTTGCTCCTGTTGTAAATGCTAAAGCTATGGATGAAGCGTTTGGTCCATTAGGAAACCAACGTAACATCGTAAGATGGGCTTTTGATAAAGAAACAGGTAAAGGTGATGTTAAACGATTTGAAATCGCTAACATCGGACACGTTATCGCTCAATACAAAGGAGAGAACGAATCAGGTTTAGTTTCTGTCGATATGGCAAGACCTTATGTTGAGCCAATCTTGAAAAACAAGAAAAAAGCAGAATTGTTAAAAGCTAAAATGACAGGATCTAGTCTAGAAGCTGTTGCTAAAGCTGCTGGTGTTGCTGTTCAACAAGCTGCAGATGTAACTTTAGATAATCCAGTTTTACCTGGTGGAGTTGGACAAGAACCAAGAGTTGTAGGTAATGCATTTGCTTTAGCTGGAAACAAAGTTTCTGCACCAATTGAAGGAAATACTGGAGTTTATGTGGTAAAAAACATTAAAACTGTAAAAGCTCCTGCAATTGCTAATCATGCTGCTTATGTAGAGAAAGTAAAAGCTCAAAGCGCAAATGATGCAAGCAGAGTATTGCCAGCATTGAAAAACAATGCGAAAATTGAAGACAATAGATTACAATTCAATTACTAAGAGTTAGTAATTCTTCTCATAAAACCCGAAACATGATTTGATGTTTCGGGTTTTCTTTTTATTACAATAATTAATTCCACTTTGTAATATTTTTTAGTTAATTTTTTGATACTCTGTAGGTAAAGTAGAGATTTAATCTAAAAAATTTGTGATATTCAAAATATTGCAGTTAATTTGTCCGAATTTTTAATTTAACATTTCTTTCTGATTTCCAAAATGTTAGAATAAATTCAAAAAACTGGACCCAAAATCAAATACCTAAACATCAAACATTTAATGTTTTTTATTTTAAAAATTTTTAAAAAGAAGCCGAGAGTTTATACCAAAATAGAAAGTCACATTTTTGGAATCATTACGGAGCTTTTAAAAGTTGCCAGCACCGACATCAACGTAGATGAATTGGGAGGGAAGTATTATTTGAGTAACGAAGAACAGCATTTTAAAGTTACCATCCTAAGTAACGATTATGTCATCCGATTGACAAATACACACGATTCTGTAGCAGAGAAATATGATAAGTTCTTTGTTGAGGATGTCTTACGCGCTGTAAAAGAAGAAAAACACCGCAGAATGGAAGTGGTTTATGATTCGATTACAAACAGCATCGAGAAAATGGCTGAACGTCTGCATAATAGACTTATCGAGTCTAACGAACAAGACAGCAAATCTGTTCGCCGACTAGAAACGAAATCGGATAAGAATAATAACAAGAAAGTAAACTATTGATCTTTTTGTTTGAATTGCTTACGCATTATAAAATCATTTCCCCGTAAGTCAACATTATTTCATAACCTTTTTGGGCAAAATATTTTTTAGGATTTTCTTGAGAAACCACCATTACAAAATCGCCTCCCCAGGCCCCGAGACTTTTAATTACACCGTTGAAATCTGGAAATACAGCTTCTTTTATAGTCTGCATTTCTAAAATGTTGCTCAAGTGAATTTCATGCTTCTGTACAGCCGACGCGAATTCTTTTAATGTTTTGGCATTAAGGATGGCATTGGTGATTTTGTTGTTTTCAGCAACGCTCTGTGCTAAATGATTATTCTTATTATTGTTGTAAGCATAAATAGCTGATTTGCTATTCTGTTTTTTATTCAAATAAACAAAGTAAATATGTTCCTTGTAATCGGGATTAAATTCAACCGATTTTACAACGTTGTTTTTAATTTGATATAAGATCGGTGTATTATTTTGTGCACAGGCAATATCGTAACCGCTTCCTCCAAAACTATTGTTTAATAAGGTAAAAGCGTTAACATCTGCCCACTGTGCTATATTGTTTATAAGAGTTGAAGAAGTTCCTAATCCCCAATTTCTTGGAAAAGACAAATGCGTGTTTATTTTAAATCCGTTAGAATTATCTATAAATTTTGGATTTAAAGTGTAAGCTTCATGAAGAATGTCAATCAGGGTAGATTTTACGGTTTCAATTTTTATTAGTGGTTTATTTACAAATTCATCGAATGAAATGGTTTCTTCAAACCATAAATGTTTGTCATAGTCGTAACTTTTCCATTCGATTTCATTGTTACTGCCATTTTCAATTACTAGATCTTGACCGAATTTTGTTGGCAGCGCAAAAGCATCTGCTCCGTCTAAAACCAGATATTCTCCAGCGATAAAAAGTTTTCCGTTACTGTAAAATGTTTTTGACATACTTTGTCTTTATTATATAAATTTCAATATTTTAAAACCCAAACACCAATTTTGAGATTTAAAATATTAGAATTTTTGAATTCGGTTATTTCCTTAAGTTTTCAATAAAATCGACCACAGCGCTGTGAGAAACGGCTGTTTTCTTAAAATGCATTTTAATTAAATGACGCTCTTCTTCGGTAGCTTCAAATTGATTGATGATATTGTTCAGGTGCATTTTCATGTGTCCTTCTTGGATTCCTGTAGTCGTTAAAGAACGCAAAGCAGCAAAATTCTGTGCTAAACCAGCAACGGCAACAATTTCCATTAATTCTGGTGCAGATGGTTTTTCTAAAATATCTAAACACAGTTTTACTAAAGGATGTAAAGAAGTTAAGCCACCAACAGTTCCTAAAGCTAATGGAATTTCAAGCCAAAAAGTAAAAATTCCGTTTTCGATTTTAGCATGAGACAAACTTGCATATTGGCCGTTTTTTGAAGCATACGCATGAACGCCGGCTTCTATGGCCCTGAAATCGTTTCCTGTTGCTAAGACAACGGCATCAACACCGTTCATAATACCTTTATTATGGGTAACCGCTCTAAAAGGTTCAACCTCTGCAATCTGGACAGCCTGCACAAAACGTTCTGCAAATTCCTGTGGATTGGTAATATGTTTTTCAGCTAAATCTTCAATCGGACAAGAAACTTCAGCTCTGACAAGGCAGTTTGGAACATAATTAGACAAAATGCTCATGATAACCTCCAGCTTTTCGTTATTTTTCAATAAATCAGAGTTTTGAGCTTCTTCTTTTAAGGTGGAAGCAAATTGTTCCAAACAAGAATTTATGAAATTTGCTCCCATGCTGTCTTTAGTTTCAAAAGTAGCATGAAGCTGATAATAGTTTTCTAATAAACTTCTTTTGTCTTTTAACTTAATATCCAAAATACCGCCGCCACGTTGCTGCATGTTTTTAGTAATGTTTTGAGTTTCTGAAAAGAATTTAGATTTTACTTCATCAAAAAAGATTTTTAGTTTTTCAGCATCACCATTATAGATAAAATGAACTTGTCCAATTTTTTCTGTATTAATGATTGTTGTTTTAAAACCTCCTCTTGTAGACCAATACTTCGCTGCTTTAGAAGCTGCTGCGACGACAGAACTCTCTTCAATAGCCATCGGAATGGTTTTGTATTTTCCGTTGATTAAAAAGTTAGGAGCAACTCCAAGTGGGATATAAAGGTTTGTAATGGTGTTTTCGATAAATTCATCATGAAGTTGCTGAAGCTTTTCGTCTGAATTCCAGTAATTTCTTATAATATTTTGAGCCTCATCAGGGTTCGAAAAATATTCATTTGCAATCCAGTTGATTTTTTCTTTTTTGGATAATTTAGAAAATCCAGCAACAGCGTTGTTCATTCTCAGTATATTAAATAATAATGTTGCGGCAAATATACCATTTTAAGAGTTTTGTTTAAAATGTATTTTAAAATTGGACTCTACGCAATCGTTATTTTTTTTAACATTTAACACTTAAAATGTGTATTATGTTTATTTTTTTTACTAAAATTGGGCTCTTTTTTATATTTAAATTAATTGTAATGAGTACAAGTAAAATTACTGTAATACTTTTATTTCTAGTTGCAACCGTTTTTGGCCAACAAAAAATCACTATCGAAAACATTTATGGAGGGGCATTCCGGGCAAAAGGAATGGATGAGCTGCAATCTCTAAAAAATACAGATCAATATACTGTATTAAATGTAGACAGAGCCAGCAGAAGCATGCAGATCGATTTATATGATTTTGCAACTTTAAAAAAGGTTTCTAATTTAATTGATACTAAAAATCATGCAGCGCTTTCAGAAGGAATTGATAGCTATACTTTTGATGCTTCTGAGAAAAAAATCTTGATTGCCTGCAATAGCAACCAGATTTTCCGTCACTCATTTACTGCGGATTATTATTTATACGATATCGCTTCAAAATCGTTGACAAAACTTTTTGATTTTCAGATTCAAGAACCAACTTTTTCTCCTGATGGAACAAAAATCGCTTATGCTAGAGAAAATAACTTATATGTATACGATGTCGCTTCAAAAAAATCTACTCCAATTACAAGTGATGGAAAAAAGAACGCTGTAATCAATGGTATTACGGACTGGGTTTATGAAGAAGAATTTGCTTTTGTTCGTGCTTTCGATTGGAGCAAAGACAGTAAAAAAGTAGCTTATATTCGTTTTGACGAAAGTCAGGTTCCTGAATTTTCAATGTCAATGTTTCATAAAGACTTATATCCAACAATTGAAACGTTTAAATATCCAAAAGCTGGAGAAAAGAATTCAGAAGTTTCATTACATATTTATGATGTAGCTGCTGGAGCAACTAAAAAAGTAGATTTAGGAAAATATAATGATTTCTACATTGCGAGAATGCAATGGACAAACGATGCTAATGTGCTTTCGGCACAAGTATTAAACCGTCACCAAGATAATCTTGATTTGTTATTTGTTGACGGAACGACCGCTACTGCAAAAGTGGTGTTGAATGAAAAAGACAAAGCTTACGTTGACGTAACAGATAATTTAACATTCTTAAAAGATAACAGTTTTATCTGGACAAGCGAAAAAGACGGTTTTAATCATATTTATGTTTATGATAAAACAGGAAAGCTTAAAAATCAAGTGACAAAAGGAAACTGGGAAGTGGTTTCATACTATGGTTTCGACGAAAAAACAAAAACTATTTTCTATCAATCTACAGAAAATGGTTCTATCAACAGAGATATTTACAGAGTTGGTTTAGATGGAAAAAACAAAACTCGTTTAACTACAAAAGTTGGAACAAGCGCGGCGACTTTCAGCCCAAACTTCCAATATTTTATTACTACTTTCTCAAGTAATTTAGTGCCTACGACTTATACTCTAAATGAGTCAAAAACAGGAAAAGAAATTCAAGTTATAGAAAACAATCAAGCACTTGCTGATAAATTGAAAGGATATAACTTGCCTGCAAAAGAGTTCTTTGTTTTAAAAACATCTAAAGGGAATGAATTAAACGCATGGATCTTAAAACCAAAAGATTTTGATCCTTCAAAAAAATATCCAGTTTTCATGTACCAATATTCTGGTCCTGGATCACAGCAGGTAAATAACGATTGGAATAACTCTGATGATTATTGGTTCTTATCGCTTACGCAGCAAGGTTATATTGTAGCTTGTGTTGACGGAAGAGGAACTGGATACAAAGGGGCTGATTTCAAAAAAGTGACTCAAAAAGAATTAGGAAAATACGAAGTAGAAGATCAAATCGATGCGGCTAAAGTAATTGGTTCTTATCCTTATGTTGATTCTTCTAGAATTGGAATTTTCGGATGGAGTTATGGTGGATTTATGGCTTCTAACTGTATTTTCCAAGGAAATGATGTTTTCAAAATGGCAATCGCTGTTGCTCCTGTAACAAACTGGAGATTTTATGATAGTGTTTACACAGAAAGATATATGCAGACGCCACAGGAAAATGCAAGCGGATACGATCAAAACTCGCCAATTAATCACGTTGACAAATTAAAAGGTAAATTTTTGTTGATCCATGGTTCTGGTGATGATAATGTTCATGTTCAGAATTCAATGCAAATGATGGAGGCTTTAATTCAGGCAAACAAACAATTTGATTCTCAAATTTATCCAGATAAAAATCATGGTATTTATGGTGGAGCGACTAGAATTCAGCTGTATAACAAAATGACCAATTTCATCAAAGAAAATCTATAATCTAAATCTTTTAAACTTAATTAAATAAGCGAATACTATGGGGGAAAATCAAGTAAAAACTGCGCATCCAAAAGGACTTTGGGTATTGTTTGGAACGGAGATGTGGGAGCGGTTCAATTTTTATGGAATGCGAGCTTTATTGACTTTATTTCTTGTAAATTCATTATTAATGAAAGAAGAGGAAGCTTCATTAATTTACGGAGGTTTTCTTGGGCTTTGTTATCTAACGCCAATGTTGGGTGGTTTCGTAGCCGATCGTTTTTTAGGAAACAGAAATTGTATCTTATTAGGTGGATTATTAATGGCTATAGGACAAATGCTTTTGTTTACAAGTGGAAGTATTTTTGAGTCTAATTTAGGCTTAGCAAAAACCATTATGTATTCGGCATTAGGTGTTATCGTTTTTGGTAACGGATTCTTCAAACCAAATATTTCTAGTATGGTTGGAAGTTTGTATCCAAAACAAGAAAAAACAAAATTAGATAGTGCATTTACTATTTTCTATATGGGAATTAACATTGGAGCTTTTCTAGGTCAGTCAATCTGTCCTTTATTAGGAGATGTTAAAGATGCGGGTGGAATTAGAGATATCCACGCTTTTAGATGGGGATTCATGGCGGCTTCTGTTGCAATGTTGTTGGGAACAATTCTTTTTTACTTCTTAAAAAATAAATATGTAGTTTCTCCAGAAGGAAAACCATTAGGAGGACTTCCTTCTAAAAATGATGCTTCTGATTTTGAAGAAGGAGAAGCACAGCAGGCAAATTTTTCTACTAAGGCTTTAACAATTGCAGGACTTGCATTTATCGCTTTAGGATTCTTTTTTCACTATGTAGTTGGTCAAAATTTAATTTATACTTTGATCTATTCAAGTGGATTAGCTTTGGCTGGATTAATTATTTCAGATTCGTCATTAACAAAAATCGAAAGAGATAGAATTTTTGTAATCTATATTGTTTCGTTTTTTATTATTTTCTTTTGGGCAGCATTTGAGCAGGCAGGCTCTTCTTTGACTTTTATTGCGGATAATCAAACGGATAGAAACTTTTTTGGTTTTCAAATGCCGGCATCGATGGTTCAGATTTTTAACGGATTATTTGTTGTTTTATTAGCGGTTCCATTCAGTATATTATGGGATGCTTTAAGAGCAAAAGGCAAAGAACCAATTTCTCCTGTGAAATTGGCTGTTGGTCTAGTGGTAATTTCTGTAAGTTTCTTCATGATTGCAACTCAGGTTTCTTACATTGGGACTTCTGGATTGTTATTGGTTAAATGGTTGATTTTATTATATTTCTTAAATACTTGTGCGGAATTGTGTTTATCTCCAATCGGATTATCATTGGTAGGTAAATTATCGCCAAAACGTTTTGCTTCTTTGCTTTATGGAGTATTCTTCTTGTCTAATGCTTCAGGTTATGCATTAGGAGGAACTTTAGGTTCTATTTTACCTGCAACAGGAGATAAATTTGCAAAAGCAAAAGAATTGGGAATTGATCTTCAGGCTATTTTAGATAAAACGGTAACGCCAACTGCAGAGCAGTTAGCTCTTTTAGAAAAGCATCAAATCAGTGCAGCAAATCACTTTTTTGCTGGATTCGAAATTCATAATTTATACGAGTTCTTTATGGTATTTGTGGTACTTACTGGTATCGCGGCAATTGTATTATTTGCTTTGACTCCATTCTTGAAAAAAATGATGCATGGCGTTAGATAAAATGGAAAAGAAAATTACTCTAGAAGAAATTCAAAATTTTGAAGGCAAGTACCCAAAGCAATTGTGGTACTTGTTTTTTGTTGAAATGTGGGAACGTTTCTGTTTCTACGGAATGCGCGGTGTATTGACTATTTTTATGGTAGATCAGCTTTTTCTAAAAGATGAACATGCTAATTTACAATACGGAGCTATTCAGGCTTTTGTATATGCTTTTACTTTTGTCGGCGGTATTTTTGCTGATAAAGTTTTAGGATTTAAAAAATCATTATTTTTCGGAGCTATCGTAATGATTCTTGGAAATCTTTTGATTGCTTTTTCTCCTCAGGAAATGTTTTACTACGGAATTGCTTTTTCTATTATTGGAACAGGTTTTTTTAAGCCAAACGTTTCTTCAATGGTTGGAGAGCTGTATAAAGAAGATGATGGAAGAAGAGATGCGGGTTACGGAATGTTTTACGCAGGAATAAATGTTGGAGGTCTTTTTGGAGGTGCTTTATGTGTTTATTTGGGAAAATATTATTCATGGCAACTGTGCTTTTTATCGGCAGCATTGGTAATGTTTTTAGGATTGATCACATTCTTGTTTACTAAAAAATATTTGGGGCCAATAGGAGATTCTCCGTTATTAGATTTAAAACCATCTACAAGAAAAATTCGCGAAATTACAGTTTATGCACTGTCGCTTTTAAGTATTCCATTTATTTTTATAATGGTAAAAAATACTGATTATACTGATTATTTTATGTATACAATTGGTATTATTGCTGTTCTGTATTTTACTTATGAGTTAATAAAACTTGGAGATGTTAAGTTGCAGAAAAAACTTTTCGCAGCATTTCTCTTTGTGTTTTTCTATCTTCTGTTTAATGCGATTTATGAACAGAGCGGTGGATCTTTATCTCTTTTTGCAAAAGACAATTTAGATAATAAATTATTATTTTTTAATATTGATCCGAACATCATAAACAATAGTTCAAATACATTCTTTGTAGTAGTATTGAGTCCGTTAATTGGATTGCTGTGGATTTGGATGGGAAAAAGAAAAATTGAACCTAATACCTTAATTAAATTCGGAATTGGATTTTTGTTCCTTGCGACTTCATTTTATATTTTTTACTTGACTAGATTTTTTGCGAATGCTCAAGGTATTGCTTCTTTGAATGTGTTTACATTTGCTTATTTGGTAACGACTATTGGTGAGCTTTGTTTGGGGCCAATCGGAATGTCTATTATTACAAAGTTATCTCCAAAGCGATTATTTGGAATGATGATGGGATTGTGGTTTTTGGCAAGTGCATTTGGGCAACTTGCAGCTGGAAAATTAGGAGCAGAAATTTCGAGATCAAACACGGGGGATACATTATTATCTAAATTACAATCTTACACGGAAGGTTATTATCAATTGGCTATTTATTCACTTGTAGCGGGTATTATTTTAATTGCGATCTCGCCATTAATTAAAAAATTAATGCAAGAAGTAAAATAGCAATGTTTTTGCAATCTGTTTTTGTGTAAATTTGTCAAAATTTCCCCATTATGAAAAAAATAATACTTATTGCGTTGTTTTTAATTGGTGCTTCGAACCTTCAGGCACAGGAATTAAAATGGTATACAGATGTTCGAGAAGCAATTACGGTGAGTAATAAAGAACAAAAACCTATGTTGATGTTTTTTACTGGCAGTGATTGGTGTGGTTGGTGTATTCGTTTACAGAATGAAGTTTTAAAAACTGAAGAATTTAAAAAATGGGCTTCTACTAATGTAGTTTTGGTTGAATTGGATTACCCAAGAGCTGTGCCGCAGACTCCTGAACTTAAGAATCAAAATCTTGAGTTACAGCAGGCTTTTGGAATTCAAGGTTTTCCAACAGTTTTCTTTACAAGTGCAGAATCTAAAGACGGAAGAGTAAATTTTAAAGGTTTAGGAAAAACAGGTTATGTTGCGGGCGGACCGTCTGCTTGGCTTACAGTTGCAGAAGGAATTGTACATCCGAAAAAATCATAATTAAAACAGTAAAATAAATAGAAAGCCCCTCACATTTTGTGAGGGGCTTTTTTTGTTTAGTAAGAAAAAGTTTTCAATCGTTATAAGTGTTTTTACGTATTTTATATTTTATTACAACTAAAAAAACATATAATGTATTTTTATACCTAATAAAAATTGGAAAATTAAAATATTATGTTAATTTCGTCATGCTAATCTAACCAAAACCAATTAATATGACTAAAAAACTACTTATCCTACTAGTTTTTTTTGGGTCATTTGTAATGCAGTCACAAAATTTGGCATGGAGAACTAACATGACAGATGCAATTGCAATTAGTAATGACCAGAAGAAACCAATGTTGATTTTATTCACTGCCTCAGGTGTACCAGAAAATCTCCAAAATGAAATTTTTAAAACCCCCGATTTTGCCGTTTGGTCGCGTGATAATGTGGTTTTAGTAAAACTAGATTTATCAGATATGAATGCATCTGATAGTGATCGTGAGCAAAATGTGAAGTTAAAAAATGCGTTTGGTGTTCAAGATCTTCCAGAAGTGTGTTTCGCAATGGCATCAGTCAGAAAAAACAAAACTACATTCAGTGCTTTAGGAAAAATAGCTTATAAACCTGGCGGAGCTAAAGCGTGGATTGCAGAGTCCAATTCGATTTTGCATCCAGTAGAATAGGAAGATTACTTTCAACTTTTATTTTAATTTTTTTTTTGATCCCTTTTTGTTTTACAGAAAGGGATTTTTTTTTGATGAAAATTTCCTGCCTAGAATTTCATTTTTTTTAATGTTATTTTTTTTTGATTTAATAAAAAAAGCATCGTTTATTATCAATTTGATTTTAATGTTTAGAAGACCATTATTAATTTGTTAAATAATTCGTTTGGTTTAATTTTTATGTTATTTTAGTTTTTATTAACATAGCCAAAACCAAATTTTATGCTTCGAAAACTACTTATCCTACTACTCTTTTTGGGCTCTTTTTTTGTGAATGCCCAAGAAGCTATCTGGAGAACAGATATTAATGATGCTGTCGCTGTTAGTGCAGAAAAAAGAAAACCTTTGCTAATTTTTTTCACTGGCCAAGGTGCGAATCCAAAACTTCAAAATGAAATTTTTTCTACGCGAGAATTTGAAGAATGGTCTAAAAAGAATGTTATTTTGGTAAAATTAGATCTCTCTGATGCTTCAATTGAAAACGATGCAAAAGAGCAAAATTTAAGATTGAAAAACGCTTTTGGTATTGAAGAAATACCTCAGGTATGCTTTACGTCGGTATCTGTTAGAAAAGGAAAAACAAATTTCAATAAACTTGGACTCATATCTTATGTGTCTTCAGGTGTAAGGGCTTGGATTTCTGAATCTAATTTGATTTTAAATCCAGAATAGAAAATCATAATTTATAATATCCCTTTTCGTTTGTAGAATGAAAAGGGATATTTTTTTTGATGCAACTGTTTTTCCAAAATTTTTGAATTGAATTGTTGTTTGATCCGTCTGCAATTATAATTTTTGGATTTATTTCTTTCAATAATCTGTCCAGATTTATCTTAGGCGTTTGTGTGAGAATCAATATTTCTGGTTTTGAATTTATAGGGCAGATTCCCGTACTGTCAATTATTAGAATTTTTTTGTCCTTAAAATAGAGTACATTTTGAATGTTTTTAATTTTATTTAGGGAAATTGAATTTCCTACGAGATAAGAATTTATATTTCTATTTTTCTCTAAAAGCTTGTTTTTCGTGTATAAAGTGATGGTTTTTCCAGTGCGTTCAGAAATGAGCGTATTATTTTTTTCGTTGTAAACAATTAACTCCTCTTCATTTTCACTTTTGAGTTTGGTTAGAATAAATGAAAGTTGTACTAAAATTATAGAACAGAATACGAAGACAAGTTTGCTGAAATTCGGCTTTTTAATCCATACAATCGAAAAAATGATAAGGAGGTAAAATGTAAATAGATAATAAGAGTTAAAGCTGATATCTCGAATAACAAAGGATTCGATTGAAGCTACCGCATGTATCATTAAATTCAAAAGATAGATACTCTTTTCAAAAATTAAAGTTATAAATAATGGCGGGCTGGTAAAAATAGCGATGATCATTATAATGATTCCCGCAATCATTATAAAAGATAAAACAGGCAGTATTATTATATTGGTAACAAAGAACAAGCCTGGAAATTGATGAAAATAATATAAACATAAAGGTAGAGTACCTATTTGAGCAGCAAAAGAAACCGTTAGAGCTTCCCAAATGTAAATGAATAATTTGTTCTTTGGTTTGTAGATATTCTTAAATACGGGTTGAAGCCATAAAATAAAAAACAAGGCCAAATAACTTAATTGAAAACCAACATCAAATAAAAAATAAGGTTCGAAAAGCAGTATGAGCAGAATTGAAACTAATAATGTATGATAAATATTGCCGTTTCTACGCAGATGATTTCCAATTGCTAAAAAAGAAAACATAACAACGGATCTTAGAACAGAAGGAGAAAGTCCCGAAATAATGGCAAATCCAGCTAGAGCAATAAGAATTGAGATAAGTTTAACAAATGATCCTCTTTTGGTGTTTGGAATTGGTTTTAAAACGAAAGTGATAAAAAGCATTATAAAACCCACATGTAAACCAGAAACAGATAAGATGTGAGTGGCTCCAGAATATTGGTAATCCTGAATAATATCCTGTGAAATTTCCTGCTGTTGTCCCAAAATTAAAGCAAGGGCAACATTCATTTCTGACTTGCTGAAATGTGATTTCTCGAGATTCGAAATTATTCGAGAATGCAGTTTGGCGCAGTAATACCAAATGTCTTTTTCAATGGTTTGACTGACCGAAATTTGGCTTTTCTGACAATAGATTTGTGCAAAAATCTGTTTGTTGGCTAAATAACGGCTGTAATCAAATTGATTCGGATTTTTATTCGATTTATTGCGCTGTAAAGTAATTTTGATTTTAATTCGATTTCCAATTATAAGCGCACTTTTACTACTGTCTTTTTGAACATTGATTATTATTTTTCCTTTGTATTTTTTGTTTGAAATGCTTTCGATATGAGCAATATAACGATCGCTATAATCGTTGCTTTTTAATTTTTCACGAAGCAATAAAACGATAGTTTCGGGTTTTTCAAAAGCACTTTTATAATTAGAGTAGTTGTCTTTTTGAAGATTTTCTGTATGGCTTAAAAGGGTCAGAGCGCCAAGAATAAAAGATAATGCATAAACAGAAAGTCCAAAGAACATAGACTTTTTGGAGCTTTTTAAATTCAAGATATAATTCGTACAAAATAATACGAAAAACAAACACAGCAAATATATTGTCAACCAAATGGAGAAATGCATATAATAAGATGCAATAACTCCTAATATAAAGGCAATAGTAATTTTAACCAATGGAAAATCTAATACTTTCATGGCTTAAAAGTATTAAATAATTGTAAGAAAAATAATAAATTTTTAAAAGAATTATTTAATTTAGAATTCTGTTGACTTGTTCAAAAGAGTTTTTGTAATAAGGTTCTTTAGTAGAGGAAATTATTACGCCTTTTGAAGTAGAAGAATGCACAAATTTTACTTCGTCAGAATTGACTTCTGTGATTAGTCCAACATGATTAATTTGTCTGCTTTTATTGGTTTTAAAAAAGATTAAATCTCCTTTTTTCGCGTCATTCAGGGGGATCACTTTTCCTATTTTAGCCTGTTCATAAGAAGCTCTTGGTAATGTTATATTTTCGCTTTGAAAAGTGGTATAAACTAAACCAGAGCAGTCGAAACCACTTTTTGTAGTTCCACCAGCTTTGTAGCGAACTCCAATATTGTCTGTTGCTTTTTCGACTAAATTATTGACTAGATTTCTGCTTTCTTTTTTGGATTCGTTTTTGCTTACGGCATTTGAAGTTGATTTACACGAGGTAAAAGCAACAGCTAAAAGCAGAAAAATTAGTACTCTTTTCAAAATAAATTATTTAAGCGTTTTTTAAATCGGCAACTATAAGTTTGGCTGTGTTTTTACTCGCGCCAACTCCACCTAATTTTTGCTCTAAAATATCATAATTATGAAGTAATCTAGTGCGGTATTCAGGGTCTAATAATTTCTGCAGTTCTTCTTTGATTCGTTTTTTATTGCAGTCGCCTTGAATTAATTCCGTTACCACTTCCTGATCCATAATTAAATTCACCAGCGAAATGTATTTTAAAGTGATAATGCGTTTTGCAATTTGATACGAAACTTCACTTCCTTTATAACAAACAACTTCAGGAACTTTGAAAAGAGCAGTTTCTAAAGTAGCAGTGCCAGAAGTTACCAGAGCAGCTTTTGAAGAACGAAGCAAATCGTACGTTTTGTTCGAAACAAATGCAATGTTTTTATTTTTTAGAAATTGCTGATAAAATTCGTATTCCTGACTTGGCGCCCCCGCAATTACAAATTCGTAATCCTGAAAATCATCCACTACGCTAAGCATTACACTTAGCATTTTGGTAATTTCTTGTTTACGGCTTCCTGGTAAAACGGCAATAATTGGTTTTTCGCCTAAATTATTTTCTTTTCTAAATAAACCTTCATCAAACGGAGGCTGATTTTGAATAGCATCAATTAATGGATGTCCAACAAAATCTACGGGATAATGATGTTTGTCTTCGTAGAAACTTTTTTCAAAAGGAAGAATAACATACATCTTGTCAACATCTTGTTTGATGGCTTTGATACGGTTTTCTTTCCAAGCCCAAATCTGCGGAGAAATATAATAATGAGTTTTATAACCTAATTCTTTAGCCCATTTAGCTATTCGCATATTAAAACCTGGATAATCAATAAAAATAATGACATCTGGTTGAAACTCCAGAATGTCTTTTTTACAGATTTTAATATTGTTTAAAATAGTTTTTAAATTAAAAATAACTTCAATAAAGCCCATAAAAGCAAGATCACGGTAATGTTTTACTAGAGTTCCGCCTGCTTTTTGCATTAAATCGCCTCCCCAAAATCGGATTTCTGCCTGAGGATCTTCGACATATAATGCTTTCATTAAGTTAGATCCGTGTAAATCTCCCGAGGCTTCACCTGCAATTATGTAATATTTCATGTTGATTTTTTTGAAAATAGTGCTAAAGTTGTCACTAAGCAAAGATAAGATTTATAAAACTAATGTAGAAATCGCTAATACAATCACTGCTAAAATTACGCCTCGAGCCATGATTTCTTTATTTCTTTTTAAAAGAATACCAAAAACAGCTAGGTCTAAAAGCGTGCCTATGGTGATAATTTTTCCGAGATAACCTTGTTCTCTCATAACATAAAGACCAGATGAGATATCAAAATTTGTAAAAAAAGCAATAAACAAATAACTGCCTAAAAGCGCAGTAAAAATTCCGATTAAAAAACCAATTAGTAATTCTTTAGCCATTTAATTTCCAAGTATTAAGTTGTTGAATAGAATGATGTGCGGTAAGATCAAATTGTACGGGAACAACAGAAACATAGCCATTTGCAAGAGCCCATTCATCGGTATCTTCGCCTTGATCTTCATTGATAAATTTTCCGGCAAGCCAGTAATAATCTTTCCCAAAAGGAGTTTGTCTTTTATCAAATTTTTGCGCGTAATAGGCTTTCGCTTGACGACAAACTTTAATGCCTTTAATTTCAGATTCTTTCAGTTTTGGAAAGTTTACATTTAAAACAACTCCGGGGGGCAATTTGTTTTGTAAAGTTTCTAAAGTTATTCTTTTAACGAAAGATTTTATTGGTTCAAAATCGGCATTCCAGTCAAAGTCTAAAAGCGAAAAACCAATAGACTGAATGCCTTCGATTCCAGCTTCAACTGCTGCGCTCATTGTTCCAGAATAAATTACGTTTATTGAGGAGTTAGATCCGTGATTGATACCAGAAACGCATAAATCAGGTTTGCGTTTCAGAATCTCGTTTACTGCCAGTTTTACGCAGTCAACGGGAGTTCCAGAGCAACTGTATTCTGCAATCGCGTCATCATCTTTAGAAATTTTATCTAGAAACAAAGTATTGTTTATGGTTATGGCGTGGCCCATTGCACTTTGAGGTTTGTCTGGAGCAACAACGATTACGTCTCCAATTGTTTCCATAACGCTGATTAGAGCTCGTATTCCTGGGGCTAAAATACCATCATCGTTTGTTACCAATATTAAAGGTTTTTGGATTTTCATTTTGTGGATTTTATGTGTAATTTTAACAATTGTAAGATTTTAAAAACAAATTTAGTGGCGTATTTCTTGAGATAAGTCACAAATATTACAAAATTTGTCAACTAAGGTAAAGAACTTTTTTGCGAATTGAACATTTTTATATCTTTAACAAAAAATTATCGTGACGTTAGCTCTCGTGGCATAGTTTTTAACGTAACTTAGATTAAAAAATTTGATGAATGCTATTATAAAGTTTATGAAAAGAAATTATAAGATACTCATAGCCGTATTGTGCTTATCGCTTACATTATTTGCATTTAAAATGAATGCCGATAGAACAATCGACCCAGATCCGAACAGAGATAAAACACTTTTAGAATTACTAGCATTTGTTATTGAAAAAGGACATTACAGCCCAGCAGAAATAAATGATGAATTCTCAAAAGGTATTTTTAAGGATTATATTGATGCATTAGATCCTTCTAAAAGATTTTTTCTTCAGTCAGATATTGATGAATTTAAGCAGTATGAATTAATGCTTGACGATCAGTTTTTGAATAAAGATATTACTTTTTTCAACTTGACTTATACAAGGTTGATGAAACGTATGGAAGAAAGCAAAAAACGTTATAAAACAATTTTAGCACAGCCATTTAATTATAACGTAGATGAAACTTTTAATGCTGATTACGAGAATATTCCGTATGCTAAAAACTTAACGGAACTTAATGAAAGATGGAGAAAACAGATTAAATTATCTACTCTTTCTTCTTTGGTAACAAAACAAAAAATTGAGGAAGAAAAGAAGAAAAAAGATGCTGCATATAAAGAAAAATCTTTTGATGTTCTAGAAAAAGAAACACGTGAGAGTTCTTTAAAATCTTTAGATGATAATTTTAGTGTAATCAAAGATTTAAATAGAGATTACTGGTTTTCGGTTTACTTGAATTCTATCATGGCACGTTTTGATCCGCATACAAGTTATTTTGCTCCTGAAGAAAAAGACCGTTTTGATGTAAATATCAGTGGTAAATTGGAAGGTATTGGAGCTCGGTTAACTAAGAAAAATGATTTTACTCAAATTGATGAGTTGATTTCTGGAGGTCCAGCATGGAAAGGAAAACAATTAGAAGCAGGTGATTTAATCTTGAAAGTTGCTCAAGGAAACGAAGAGCCTGTTGATGTTGTGGGAATGCGTCTAGACGATGTTGTTAAGAAAATAAAAGGACATAAAGGAACTGAGGTTAAACTTACAGTTAAAAAAGTTGATGGAAGTATCAAAGTGATTTCGATTATCAGAGATGTGGTTGAGATTGAAGAAACATACGCAAAATCTAGTATTGTTGAGAAAAATGGTTTAAAATATGGAGTAATTTATCTTCCTAAGTTTTATATCGATTTTGAAAACAAAGATGGACGTGATGCTGGAAAAGACATCGCTCTTGAAGTAGAGAGATTGAAAAAAGAAAACATCAACGGAATTGTTTTAGATGTTCGTGATGATGGTGGAGGATCTCTTTCTACAGTAGTTGATATTGCTGGTTTATTTATCGAAGAAGGACCAATTGTTCAGGTTAAATCTGCTGGTAAAAAGAAGGAAGTTTTATACGATAAAGATAAAAAAATCGAGTGGGATGGTCCATTGGTTATTATGGTAAACAGTTTTTCTGCTTCGGCATCTGAGATTTTGGCTGCTGCAATTCAGGATTACAAACGTGGAGTAATTATCGGAAGTAAACAAACTTACGGTAAAGGAACAGTTCAAAACGTATTAGATTTGAATCAATTTGTTCGTAACGCCAATTATGGAGATCTGGGAGCTTTGAAAATCACAGGACAAAAATTCTATAGAATCAATGGTGGTTCTACTCAATTAGAAGGTGTTCATAGCGATGTTGTGATGCCGGATCGTTACGCTTATTTGAAAATGGGCGAAAGAGATATTGACAATGCAATGCCTTGGGATAAAATTGATCCAGCAGATTATAGTACTTGGACTTCTAACGAAAATTTTGCTAGAGCAATTAATAATAGTAAAAATAGAATTGCTCAAAATGCTCAATTCAAATTAATTGATGATAATGCAAAATGGATTGATGTTAAGAACAAAGAGAACACTTACAGCTTGAATATTCAGAGTTTTAAAGCAACTCAAGAACAGGTTGAAAATGAAGGTAAAAAATACAAACCAATCTCGGATTATAAAAATGATTTAGTTTTCAAATCGCTTCCTTATGAAGAAGTTGAAACAAAAGCTGATGCTTCATTAAAAGAAAAAAGAGATGCATGGCACCAAGCTTTATCTAAAGATGTTTATGTAGAAGAGGCTTTAAATGTTTTGGATGATTTACAGCCAAAAGGTTTGGTTAAAAATAATAACGTTTCTCCTAAAATGAAAAAGGATAAACTTGTGAAGTCTTAAGTTCTAAAAAGAATTTAATTTGTTTAAAAACGCTCTATAAATTTTGAATTTATGGAGCGTTTTTTTTTTGTAAGTTTAGCTTCTAAAAATATTTTTATGAAAGTCTTTTTGAGTTTAATTTCTCTGTGTGTTATATTGGTTTCTTGTAAAAAAGAAGTGGTTGGGAAAGAAAGTGTAAGTAATTCTGAAGCAATTTCTTTTAAAGGAAATTCAACTTCTACTGACTCTTTGTATACGGCTGTATATCTTCCAACTTCAACTACAAAACAAATTGTAAAACATCAATATTATACGCTTTCTTATAATGAAAAATTCGAACAGGCGGAATGGGTTGCTTATGAATTGAAGGCAGCATATTTAAAAAATAATGATTTTAAAAGACCTTATTTTATTGAAGATCCAAAAGTAACAACTGGTTCTGCTGATTGGAGAAATTACAAAAATTCAGGTTATGATAAAGGACATCTTTGTCCAGCTGGAGATATGGAATTCAGCAAGAATGCTTATAATGATACTTTTTATACTTCGAATATTTCGCCACAGAAAAAGGAATTTAACTCAGGAATCTGGAATAGGCTAGAGCAGAAGACTCGCTACTGGGCTGAAAAATACAATGATATTTATGTTGTTACTGGCGGAATTCCGAAAGATTCAGACAAAAAAATAGGAACAGAAAAAGTGGCTGTTCCTAAATATTTTTATAAAATTATTGTAGCTAAATCTGGAAATGAACACAAAACCATTGCTTTTTTAGTTCCAAACGAAAAAAGCGACAAATCAATTTATGATTTCGTAGTTCCGATTGAGACTTTGGAGAAAATGACCGGAATTGATTTCTTTCCAAATCTGAAAAACTTAAAAAGTAGTAAGGCTTTTTAATTCAGCAATTGTTTCGATTTGATTTTCGGCTTTAAAAACAAAGCTTCCGGCAACTAAAACATCGGCGCCGGCTTCTACTAATTGTTTGGCGTTTTTACTGGTAACGCCACCGTCAATTTCAATAAGTGTTGAAGCATTTTTGCGTGTGATTAAAGCTTTTAGCTTTTTGACTTTGTCATAAGTGTTTTCGATAAATGACTGACCTCCAAATCCGGGATTTACACTCATAATACAAACAACATCAATATCATTAATAACGTCTTCTAATAAATCAACATTGGTATGTGGATTCATTGCTACTCCAGCTTTCATTCCTTCCGCTTTGATGGCTTGAAGTGTTCTATGTAAGTGCGTGCAGGCTTCATAATGTACAGTGAGTCCATTAGCGCCTAAATCAGCAAAAGTTTTGATGTAACGGTCAGGATCAATAATCATTAAATGAACATCGATATATTTTTTTGCATGTTTGGAAATCGCTTCTAAAACCGGCATTCCAAAAGAGATATTAGGAACAAAAACTCCATCCATAATATCGATATGAAACCAATCCGCTTGACTGATATTAATCATTTCGACATCACGCTGTAAATTAGCAAAATCAGCAGCAAGAACAGAAGGAGCAATAAGTGTATTTTTCATTGTAGTGTTGTGTGTTGTTTTTTTTACAAAGATAATTTTTTTTATGCTGTCGTGGTAATTTAACCGCAAAGTGCGCAAAGAATTACGCAAAGGTCGCAAGTTTTTTTTATCCTAAATGTAAGTGTTTGTTGTAAAGTTCGCGAAGCTTTGTAAGCTTTGCATTCAATCTAAGTTTTTTATAATCTTAGCGTACTTTGCGTAATTCTTTGCGCTCTTTGCGGTAGAAAACTTTTTCAGCTAAATAATAAAAATAAAAAACTCCGGTAATCAGCCGGAGTTTCAATCATCAATCAAAAAACGAACAGTCAATCAAACTGTTGTTTGGGGTAAAATCCCAATTTTAAAATATCCAAATTCCAATTGTTGTTTGGAATTTGGAATTTCAGATATTGAAATTTAATATTGTTATCCTAAGTAAGTTTTAAGGATTTTACTTCTAGAAGTGTGTTTCAATCTACGGATTGCTTTTTCTTTAATCTGACGAACACGCTCACGAGTTAGGTCGAAAGTTTCTCCAATTTCTTCAAGAGTCATTGGGTGCTGATCGCCAAGACCAAAATACAAACGTACAACATCAGCCTCTCTTGGAGTTAGTGTTTCTAAAGAACGTTCGATTTCAGTACGAAGAGATTCGTGAATTAATTCTCTATCTGGATTTGGAGATTCACCAGAACGCAATACGTCGTAAAGGTTAGAATCTTCACCTTCAACAAGAGGTGCATCCATAGATAGGTGACGTCCAGAGTTTTTCATAGACTCTTTTACGTCGTTAACAGTCATATCAAGTTCTTTTGCAATTTCCTCAGCAGAAGGCGGACGCTCGTTAGATTGCTCTAATAAAGCGTACATTTTATTGATTTTGTTGATAGAACCAATTTTATTTAATGGTAAACGTACAATACGAGATTGTTCAGCTAAAGCTTGAAGAATCGATTGACGAATCCACCATACAGCGTAAGAAATGAATTTAAAACCACGAGTTTCATCAAAACGTTGAGCCGCTTTAATTAAACCTAAGTTTCCTTCATTAATTAAATCCGGAAGAGTTAATCCTTGGTTTTGATATTGTTTAGCCACAGATACTACGAAACGTAGGTTGGCTTTTGTTAGTTTTTCTAAAGCTCTTTGATCACCAGCCTTTATTCTTTGTGCTAATTCTACCTCTTCATCAGCGGTAATTAGGTCAACTTTTCCAATTTCTTGTAGATATTTATCTAACGATGCAGTTTCACGATTAGTTACCTGCTTGGTGATTTTAAGTTGTCTCATGTTGTTGTCTCCCTATTTTTTTAAAGTGTACAAATGGTTATACGTAAAGAGTATCAAAAAAGTTACAACTATTTAAAAATATTTTTAAAATTTATAAGAGAAACCAGATTGAAGCGATAAACTGTAAGGTTTAGCATCATTATCATCTTTAAATGTATTCATATAATATTTGAATAACGGATTTATTTCAATCTGTATTTTTTTGGTCAACTCATAACTAAAGCCTAGTCCAACATTTGAGGCAATATTGATTTTTGAAATATTTCTAGAAGTACCAATGCTACGTGATGCAATTTCATCTGATCTCATTTCCAAATTATTAGTTTGTAACAGCATTGTGCTTAAACCTCCAAAAGCTTCAATATTGAATCGGCTTTTGTCTTTTTTTATCGCATAATTAAATTCGATTGGAAGCTCATAATAAGAAAGTGTCTGCGTCAATTCTGTGTTATTTGAATTAGCGAAAGTACTTTCGATTATTGCTGGTGAAAGATCTGATTTTAATTCAATATTACTGTATGATGGTATCAGTTCATTCTGATCCAATAGTGTAGATGTTTTTAAGTTTAAATGTGAAAAACCAACTCTAAATCCCGTTTTTCTGTACATGATTTTAATGTAAACACCATAAAAGGCACTTACAGGTTTGCTTGTTGGCTGTTTAGATAAACTAGGATCAATTAGGGATTGATTGTTTAACGAACTAAAAATAGCTGGTCCATAATAAACATGTACCCTGCGTTCTGGCGGATTGTTAACCACTATTTTTTCAGGAACGGTTTCCTGAATTTTAGGTGTTCTTCTTTTTTTGACTGGAATACTGTCAACGGAAGCGATACTGTCTTTCTTTTCTTCTGTTTTTACTGGAATAGTAGTTTCAGCAACTTTAGGTTCTATTGTTTCTGGTGTTGTGGTTGCAGCGGTTTTTTTAGGCAAGTTTGTCTCTGTTTTCTTTTTTGAAGTCTGTGACAGACTCTTTTTTCCTTTTACTGGTTTTGGTTTTGATTTTGGCTTTGCCGATGTAGTTTTGCCATAAGATGTTTTTTTGACAGCTAATGGTTTGCTTGTTTTATTTGTCTTGGTTGGATTTGTTTTGGGAGTTTCTTTTATGTGAACTTTTTCCTTTCTTATCGTAATTTTATATTTTTTGGTAACCTCATATTCTTCATATTCATTTGTAGACGAAACCAGTTTACTCGATTGTTTAATGAGTTTAACATCTTTACTTTTTCTAATTAATATGGTGTCATTACTATTAGATTTTTTTATTTCAGTCTTTTTGGGCTGTTCAACGTTTTGTTTTTTGGTTTTATCTTTATCTTGAAGTAAATGTGTAGGCGCTTTTGCTGTTTCATTTATTTCATTTTGATCTTTGTCGTTTACAATAGCTACTGTAGACAAAAGTCCAATTAATAATACGCTTGGAATAAACCAAATTAAAAACCTTCTGCGTCTTTTTTTATTTAAATCCTTCTCAATTTTAGACCATACAAAATCTCTTGGAGCTTCGTCCAAGTGAGTAAGTTTGTCTTTAATTGCTTTTCCTATTTCGCTTTTATTTTCCATTTTTCGTCTGATTGTAAAATGTACTTTTAGATTTTATTTTTTCTTTCAAAAGGTGTTTTGCCCTATGAAGATTAGATTTTGAGGTACTTTCGCTTATTCCTAAAAGTGAAGCAATTTCCTGATGTGAATAATCGTCTAATTCATATAAATTAAAAACGAGTCGATATTGATTGGGTAAATCCTGAATAAATGAAAGGATAACATCCAGAGGAAGATCAATTTCTTTATCGGTTACAATTTCCTCCTGTTGATGATCTTCTATAATTGGAGTTAAAAAATATGACTTTTTGTATCTGTTAATGGCTTTGTTAATCGTGATCCGCTTCATCCATCCTTCAAAACTTCCTTTTCCTTTATAATTTTTGATATTGGTAAAGATTTCAATAAAGGCGTCGTGTAGATTATCCTCGGCTTCATCGCGATTTTGACAATATTTTAGGGACTGCGCAAACAGAACATTCTTATACACTTGGTATAATTGTTCTTGTGCCTGCCTATTCTGTTTAATGCAGCCTTTTATTAATTGATCTAGATTCAAATTTTATTTTTCAAGTTTTGTAATGTTTAACCTATTTCCACACTTCAATCCTTTATTGTTAGAAGCTTGAACTGCTCCAGTTGTGAAATCTTTGCCAATGAGAAACACAGCTCGATGTGTTCCCTGGCCTTTTATGAGAGTTATAGAACCGCTAACCACTTCCCATTGAATTTCTGATGTTTTTTTATTACCGTTGTAAATGTAGGTGTAAAGACTGTTTGGTTTAACATACATACTCCCGTTTACTACACAGCATGTTCCATAAAATGCATCATCACAATTGTCATCTGTGTTCCAATATTGATCTGGAGTATCATGTTCTGAGTTTTGTTGATGGTCAGAATCACTACAACAAGAAAATATAAATAAAAGGATAATGAATGTCGAAATTACCTTTTTCATAATCAATTAATTGTCAGTTATAATTGATAGTATAAAAAAAATAAAAAGGTTGCGTCATAAAATAAAAAAACTCTTCGTTCAGTTTTTTTGAAGGAAGAGTTTTTTTTAAATAAAGAATGCTTTCTAAATATTAATTGAATTGTGAATCTTTCACTTCAATAATTTCTTTGGCATAAACCGGTTTTCCAGAAGAAGAAAATCCTTCTACAATAACTTCGAATTGACCGTTTACGTCAGAGGTTGTGAATGATATGTTTTCTTCGGTACCTTTTAATTTTAAATCAGGAAGCCATAATAACTGATGTCTGTAATCGGGAATTCTAGCATTTTTTATTTTGTCACTGTAATCAGGCTGATAGTAGTTCTTTTTTGCTAAAGGTCTTAAAATTTCAGGTTTAATGATAAAGCTTCCATTTAGTTTGCTTACATAATCAAAGTTTTTGGTTGTAAATGAAATTAAACCATTAAACAGTTTTGTTCCATAATAATAGCCTCCATTAATGATGTTGATTTTATAAACATTATTCATTTTATACTCAAAAAGTTCATTAATGTCTTGTATTATTAAACCATCTACAAGTACTAATGCAGGAGTCGACAATTCGTAATTTACATCATAGTCATGAAGAAAGAGTTCGTATTTGCCTTTTGTCTGCGTAAAATACATTTCTTTTACAATTTCGACAGCGACTTCCTTTAGGGTCGGGAAACGGTTAAAATCGTCTAAAATATATTCTTTAGATAATGGATCATAAAACTTTTTCAGGTCTTTTGTTAATGCGATACTGTCTTTGGTTATGTTGTAGTAGGCATTTTCAATTTGACTAGAAATGGCTCTCTCTTTTAGGTTTTTTTCAAAATTGGCACTTAATTCTAAAGAGTTGAATTTTAAAGACTCAAAATTCAATGCTTTCTGCTTGTCTATTTCAATACCATAATTGTCTTTGTCAGCATCAATAAGCTGTATAATAATATTCGAATTTGGGCAAGATCTGTCTAAAATAAAGGTAAATTGCCCATTCTGATCGGTTTTTGAAACTTTAAATTCAAAATTCTTTTCAGGAATTGACAATGCAATATTTTTATTAGCAAGACTATTTCCCGCTGTTTTTGCAGTTATTTTTCCTGAAATGATTTCGCCTCGCAATTCAGGGATTGCTAAATTTTCTGGTGAAATAGTACCGCTGTTTTGATTCGGATTTGCAGCTGCATATTCTGTATAGTTTAGTTTGTTTTTAGCAACTAAAGCATCAGTTTTTCTAACCGAAACAGTATAACTTCCTTTAGAAAAATCTTCAGAATCTGTTTTAATCTTTAAATCAATAAGTTCTCTGTTGGTGTATGTTTTTTTTCCTAAAGACAACACTAACCCAGAAGCTGTAACATTAGACGAAGCTGTTATATCTTGATTAAAAGAAGACTTTTCGGGCTTCGGATTTTTATTGGTTTGATATGGATTAACAATATAAATGTCAATGTTAAAATAATTTGAATCTGATTTATTCAGCATCCAATTGGTGTAGCCGACAAGTTTGTAATTCCCAGTTTCTAATGTTGTTGGAATAAAGAAATCGCCATTTGCGGTACCTTTTTCTAAAAACAATTTATGTTTGAAAACACTTTTTTTACTACTGTCAACCAGCTCAACATAGGCAATTTTGCTATAGATTGAAGCAGCATTGTTTTGTTTGTTAAGACAGAATAAATTATAACGAAGTGTTTCTCCAGTCAAATAAGAATTTGTGTTTGGAGTAACAAAAATTGATTCATTTATTTTTGTGTCAACAGCCATTAACTCAACTTCTGAGCTTTTGCTTTGAGCTGTACTATTTTGTTGAAGAGATAGTGCAGTTATTACGATTAAAGAGAGTCTTAGTCTATCCAAAATAATGGTTTTATGTTTGATGAAAATGATGTGCAGTCTCCGCATTGGATATCATAAATTTCTATTGAAAGAGGTGTTGGTATTTGTAAAGGAAAAGGTATAATGCCAAGATTATTATAACCTGAAAAATAGACACTATTGCCTTGACTGATATTACTGTAAACAAGATTTCCGTTACAACTGCTGTTCACATCAAAACAATAAGAAAAAATATGTTCTTTTTCTTGTGCAGGTGTTGTTAGTGCAAGTGGGCAATCATAAGGATAAGCTGGTGTTGGTTCACTTGGAAATACATCCAAGAAATTCAAGAAAATTCTTTTATCGCTATAAGCAGAAACATCAAAAAAGCCAATTACTTTTTCGTTTGTATCTGTATCTGATTTAATATTTCCTGCCAAAAAACCAGGCTGGGTTTGAGATAAAAGACTTTCTGAGCCAGATATTTTGCTTAATGTTTGGTAAAAAGTATAAGCGCTAAGATTTTGAACGTACTGTTTTACAAGAATAGAATATCTATTGGCAATGATATAATCTGTACTTGGAATAAAACGTACAGCAAAATCAACACGATCTTCAGATAAATCATTTGTACTGGTTAAAATAATAGCATCCGATTTTTTGTTGGAATAACAGGTTTTGGCTTCTTTGGTTCTCATTTGAATAACAAGATTACCAGGGGCCGGACTATTGGTATTACCAGTAAAAGGGACGGCAATAGCCTCAAAGGGAGACCATTTTGGCGCTATTACTTTATACGTCTCGTCATATTCATAACGGTAATATTTGGAGCTGTTCGAAGAATCGTAACTTTTGGCTCTAATCTCTACTCCTAAAACACCTTCTTTTGTTGTTACGTTTGCGTAGGCATCTTCGATATTGGTTTCCGTTGTTAGTTTTTCTGAAGTAGAACTATATGATTTTCCATCTTTAGTTTTTACATGAAGCTGATATGTTCTACCAGGTGAAGCCTTGAATTCAGTTGCAGAAATGTAACTTCCAGCTTCTTCATCAAATCCATAAACGTTACCTTGATCGTCGGTTACGCTTACCGTTGCGCCAGTTTCAAAAACAGGCCCTTCATCTTCAAATTTGTATGTACGAGACAACTTAATTTCTTGTTTTTTTAATTGATTTGTAATAGTAGCTTCGATTACGATAGCATTTTCAAAACCATTTGTTGTATAATTATATGGAGTTGTGCAACTGGTTACTATTGCGGTTAATACTAGTGTAAGTGCTTTATATGTAGATAATTTTTTCATTAACAATTGCTCATTGTTTTTAATTCTTAAAAGAGTAAACTCAGTTTAATCTACCCAAAATAAGGGTCTCATGTTTGACGAAAATGATGTGCAATCTCCACACTCAGTGTCATATATTTCTAGCGTAATTGTTCCATTATCAGGTACGCGCCCAAGAAAATTATATCCTCCAAAATATACGCTTTTCTTCATACTAATGGCTCCATAGGCTGTAAAACCAAAACATTGAGGATTTCTGTCCGTTTCAAAACAGTATAAAAGCATGTGTTCTTTTGCTTGTGCTTCTGTTAAAGTCATCGGGCAATTATAGGGATATTCTGGTGTCTTTTCATTTGGGAATACATCTGAAAAATTGAAGAATATTCTTTTTTCACTATAAGAAGAAACATCAAAAAAGCCAATTACTTTTTCAGATGAATCCACATCCGATTTAATATTTCCTGCTAAAAATCCGGGTTGGGTTTGTGACAAAAGGCTTTCAGAACCTGATATTTTACTCAATGTCTGGTAAAAAGCGAAAGCACTTTGATTTTGAACAAACTGTTTCACAAGAATGCTATATCTGTTGGCAATAGCATAATCTGTACTTGGTATAAAGCGCACTTGAAAATCTACACGATCTTCGGACAAATCATTTGTGCTGGTTAAAATAATAGCATCCGATTTTTTAGTAGAATAGCAAATTCTGGCCTCTTTTGTTCGCTCCTGAATGATAAGATCACCTGGTGCGATTCCAGTATTTTTTGGAACAGCAATAGCTTCATATGGTGTCCATTTTGGTGCGATTACTTTATAGGTTTCGTCATACTCATATCTATAGTATTTGGAAGAGTTTGTCGGATCAAAACTTTTTGCTCTAATCTCAACACCACGCACACCTTCTTTCGATGTAACATTTGCTACAATTTCACTAAGATTTGTTTCAGTCGTAAGTTTTTCGGCGGTAGAACTATACGATTTTCCATCTTTGGTTTTTACGTGAAGCTGATAAGTTCTTCCTGACTCAGCTTTAAAAGGTGTTGCCGAAACATACAAACCATTTTCTTCGTCGAAGCCATAAACAGTTCCTAAATCATCAGTTACAGATACTGTTGCTCCTGTTTCAGACACTGGACCTTCGTCTTCAAATTTATACGTACGAGACAATTTTATTTCTTGTTTTTTTAATTGATTGGTAATTGTAGCCTCGATTACAATAGTATTTTCAAAAGAATTTGTTGTATAGTTATAAGGAGTTGTACAGCTAGAAATAAACGCCGTCAGTACGATAATAAACCATTTATGTAAAGAAGTTTTTGCCATTTCTAAAATTTGAAATTGTAAGTAATCGTTGGTACAGGAACACTAAAAATAGAGGTTTGATAAGCTTGTACTTTTCCTTGTTTAGTAACAAAGAATACAGAATATGGATTGTTTCTTCCTAAAACATTATACACTGAAATATTCCAGAAACTATGTGCCAGTTTTTTAATTTTATGATTTCCTTCGATGTTAATACCAATATCTAATCTATAATAATCTGGAATTCTAAATTTATTTCTATCACTGTAAAGAGTATATTCAGCACCGCCATAATTGTATTGTCCAATTGGATACGTTATTGGACGTCCTGTCTGGTAAATAAAATTGGCTGAAAAACTATAACGATGTGTAAATTTATAATTTAAAACGGTACTGAAGTCATGAGGCTTGTCAAAGTTTGTAGGGAAATAATCGCCATTATTTACTTTTTCTTCACTAAATTGACTGTCTAATTTTATGAATGCTCTAGAATAAGTATATCCAATCCATCCATTTAATCTTCCTTCCATCTTTTTAATCAAGAATTCTACTCCGTAAGATTTTCCTTCACCTTGTAATAATTCTGTTTCTAAATTTTCGTTTAGGAGTAAGTTTGCGCCCACTTTATAATCTAGGATATTATTAGATTTTTTATAGTAACCTTCAACGCTTAATTCTAAGTTTTTATAGTCTGTCTTCTTAAACAATCCTAAAGAAAACTGCTGTCCGCTTTGAGGTTTTACATTTAAGTCAGATAATTTCCATGTGTCGGTTGGCGATTGAGTGGTGTTGTTTGATAATAAATGGATATACTGAAAGGTTTTGTCGTAACCTGCTTTTATGGAAAAAGTTTCGTCGAACAAATAGCGAACACCAATTCTAGGTTCAAAACCAGTATAGGTTTTAATTGCTTCGTTATTTCCATACGTTTTTTCTTCGACAACAGTTGAAGGATTCTTAGGAAGCCCGTCTTCATAAATTTTTTGTGTTGACGGACCTAATGCAGAATAAGCAGAAAAACGTGCGCCATAATCTAACAGCAATTTATCTGTAATTTTAAAATTGTCCGAAAGAAATAGAGCCGATTCTAATCCTTTTTCTTTTTGGATATGAGTTTCCATAAGTAAAGAATTTGGATCTTTTGGCTTTAAATCACCGGGATTTACATTGTATAATTTGCTCGAAATTCCATAAACAAACTTATGCTTGTCATTAAAGTTATAATTGAATTTTAATGCAGCTTGCGTTTCGGTTATTTTGTATCCGAAATCAAATGCATTTGAATTATTAGAATCGTAGTCAATATTGAATTTATATTCGCTGTTGGTAACGTTAAGTTCTCCGTTGTGTTTTTCATTAAACGAATGTTTCCATTTTAAAGAAACCATTCTGTTACTGTATTTATACAATGAATCTGATGTAATACTATAAGCGTCTTTGCTGTAATACGCAGTTCCTTCTATAGAATTTTTAGCATTTATCTTATGTGTATATCTAGCAAATAAATCATAAAAAGAAGCTTGGCTTTTCTTTAGTTTTTCGTCATCCAACGTTTTTAAGATCCAATCAGAATAAGTGGCTCTTCCTCCAACCAATAAACTTGATTTTCCTTTTACAACTGGTGTAGAAAAAGTCAAATTGCTGGTAACGGGACCAATACCTCCTTCGCCTGTAAATTTATCGACATTTCCATTTTTGGATGTTATGTCAAAAACAGAAGATAATCTTCCTCCAAATTCAGGCGGAATACCTCCTTTGTAAATATCTACTTTGTTTACCGTGTAAGGATTTATGGCAGAGAAAAAACCAAAAAAGTGACTTGGATTATAAATAGTACCATTGTCAAGAAGGATTAAGTTTTGATCTTCTTTTCCACCTCGAACGTTAAATCCTGCAGAACCTTCTCCAGCTGTTTTTACTCCTGGAATAGTAAGGGCAACCTTTAAAATATCTCTTTCTCCTAAAATTACTGGAATATTTTTTATTCCTTCTGCTTCGATGGTTGTAACTCCAGTGATAGCAGTCCTGATGTTTTGCGATGCTTTACTGTTTACTACGACTTCATCAAGCTGATTTAATTTTTCAGTAAGGAATAAATCTAACTTTCCGTCACTATAAACCATAACCTTTCTTGTTATATTTTGATAGATTATCGATTCAATATCAATAATATTGACTTCTGTAGGAACTTTTAGGAAATAATAACCTTCAGCATTTGTTACAGTACTGATAGCAGTATTTCTAACTTTTACATTGATGTCTGCCAGCGGTGCACCAGTTTTTATATCTTTTAGATAACCAGATAATGTATATATACCAGTATTGGCTACATTAGATTCTTTACCAACTAATACAATATTATTATTGTCTTTAGAGCCAGATTTTTTGACAGAATCAAACTGCCCAAAAAACACTGGATTTGCAGATTTTACGGGTTTATTGGCAGTGCTTTGATTATTAGTTTCATAATCAGGGAAACTGTCGTAAATAATACTATTTTTGGTAAGTACTATTTTGTTTTTGTCAATAAAGAAATTTAAGTCTGTATCATCAAGTATTTTGGATACTATTTCAGAAATTGTTTTATTAACGTAATTTCCCGATATCAATACATTGTTTTCAAACCAGGCATCCTGATAGTAAATTTTGTATTTAGAAATGGTTTCAATTTTTTGTAAAGCAGCGGTTCTGCTGATATTATTGAATTCAATACTGATCTCTGAATTTTTGTCTTGAGAAAATGCTAACTGACTAAAAATCAATAAAATTATTGTGGTGATTAATGACCTCATTATTTTGGCTGTTATCGGGGGAGAGTAAAGTATTTTTTTAGATGCTGTTGATGTATCTCATTAAGTTTTCCATGAACTTGCTTTCATTTTCACTTTTCAGATTTCTATTCATGAGATAAAAGTCATTAATCTTGCTTTTTTCATTAGGAAATATTTTAATAAGCTCACTTTTAGAATTTATTAAATTGTATTTCCCATTAATAAACAGCACAAATTGATTTTTGTAATAATAATCGATAAAAGTTTCTGTGCCTTTAATTATTTCCTTTTTGTCTTTGTAGTGTTTTATATAAAAGATAAAGTTTTCACCAATTAGGTTTTCTTCATAATAACCGCTTCGGAAGTTTAGCGGAAACTGTTTGTCCAGATTTAAATTGACAAATTTTCTATCATATACCTTAAAATATTGGACGTTTTCTTTTATAAGATTGATTTCGAAGAGTCCTTCACCTTCAGATTTTAATATCAGTTCGTCTTTGTAAATATCATATTTAAGGTTGACATCAAAATATTCTTGATTTTCATAACCAAGATTGGCATGAGAGAATTTGTCAGAGATGTAGTATCTATCGACAGTGCCAAGAAGTTTGTCAAAATTGGTATGGAACTTACCATTATTGATTGGTAAGTTTTCTTTTTTTACTGTATTGTCGAACCAGTTAAAAGCTAATGTTTTATTGCTTGATTGGCTATAAATATTGTAAATATTGAAGAATATGGCAAAGAAAAGTATTTCTACTAGCTTTTTTTTAGGATTTTTCAAAGGATTGTTGGGTATTTAGTATGTTTTGGTACTGGCAAAAATATTAAAAAAATGTTATGAATTTTACTAATAAATGTTAAAATGTAATAAAATTTCTATTTTTGTTAAAAAAGTAAAAAATCCTAGTTCATAATTTGAATTAGGATTTTTTCTATATGGTTTTTGTACAAGAATAATGTTGGTAACATTCAATCATAAAATTCATCTGTACGATCTAAAATTTCATCAAATATTTTCTTTAAAGATCTAAGATATATAGGGAAAAATATAGCTAGTAAAATGTACTCCATTCTAAAAACGGTAACATTATCTAGTATTTTGTATAAACTTGGAATTATAATAGCTAATGAAACTGCAACGCCAATCCAAGGATTACTAATTATTTTTTTTAGAAGGGGTAGGACTTTCATTTCTGGTTGTTTTATTATTGCTGTTTTCATTGATAGTGTTTTGATTTTGATAAGTCAAAAATAATTTTGATTTAAGTTTTTTATCTTGAAAATGTCATGAAACCCATTTTTTATGTCATGAAATATGAGAACCGATTAGTATTTTAAAGTTTTTCTTTCAAATAAAAAAAATCCCCTTTGTTTAAAGGGGATTCAGTTCAAATAGAAATATTTTTGAAATCTTGAAATTAAGATAAGATGTTCATGTTTTTTATAAAGTCTTTGTAAGTGTCGCTTAAATTTATTCGATGATTTCCTTTCAAGATAATAAGATTATCAGCGGGAAAAATCTCTTCGATTTTAGCCGAATTTACAATAGTATTGCGATGCGTTTTTATGAATTTGCTTTTATCAAGCAGTTCGCTGATTTTTGTCAACGAAATCAAGATTACAAATTTTTCTTTCTCCGTAATAATATTGCAGTAACGTTCTTCGACTTCGATATAAAGAATGTCTTCTAAAGCTACTTTTTTTAGGGAGTTCTTCTTTTTTATAAATAAAGAATCATTGCTGATAACCGTATTTTGTTCTTCGCTGAGAAATACATTCGTTTGTTCGTAAAACTTTTCCACAGCCATTTCTATGGCATATAAAATTTCCAGTTCATTAAAAGGTTTCATTAAAAAACTGAATGGTTTAGTCAATTTTGCTCTTTCAAAAATCTGGCGATCGTTAGAACTGGTTAAAAATACAAATGGTTTTGATGCGTTAGGAATAATGTTTATAGATTCGGCAAACGTTATTCCGTCTGGTTTTCCGTCAAGAAACACATCAATAATTATGATGTCAACAGCTGCTTCATAAAATAGCTTTAATGCATCTGTAAAATTACGTGCAACTCCTGCAATATTATAGTTATTATCAAGCAATACCTTTATAAGTGCATCACTTTGATCTGGAGTATCTTCTATAATTAAAACATTGATGTTATCCATTTTGTTTCATTTTAGGGAAAGTTACGATTATTTTAGTTCCCTTGTTGAGTTCGCTTTCTATTTTAAATGTACCGTTGTTTTTTTTAATCATTTGTTTGCATAATTGTAAACCCAAACCAGTTCCAATAATTTCTGAATCACTTTTTTTGGTTAATAGTTCGCCTTCCTGAAGCAGTTCATTAATTGTGTTTTGGTTCATTCCAATTCCAGTGTCTTCCATAATGATCTCGCAAAAATCAGAATCGATTTCATTTGTAGAAAAGGTAATTGTTCCATTTTGTTTTGAAAACTTTATGGCATTGTCTAATAGATTTCTAAATACAATTTTGAATGAATCAAGATCGACAAACAAAAAGATATTTTTAGAAACCGAATTCTCAAACGTTATGGATTTGTCTAATAAAAATGGTTTATAATTGAATTCGATTTGCTGTATTATCGAATATAAATGAATCGATTCTTTATGAAAATAGAGTTGTTTGGTTTGCAGTAAAGCCCAATGCAATAAATTATCCAGTAAACTATAAGCGCCATTTGCAATAATGCTGTTTTGGGCAATCAATTGATTTAATTGATCATAATTTTTGCTTTCTAATGTTGCGGATAATTTAGAGTTGCTCGTTTTTAAGGCATTAACCGAAGAACGTAAATCGTGACTTACAATCGAGAATAATTGATCTTTTGTGGCATTCAGCTCATCTAATTTATTTTTCTGGTGTAATATGATTTTACTATTCTTTACTTTTTGTGCGTATAAATAAACACCGCCAGTTAAAAGCAGTAAAAGACCAATTGCAGAGAAAAATAAAAAGTTACGCTGGGTGTTTTTTAGTTTATTTTCAACCTGTAAAACTTTAATTTCCTTTTGCTTTTGTGTTACAGCAAATTTCTTTTCGTAGTCTGCCACTGCCCAGATTTTGTTTTGATTGTTTAAAGAATCAGTCCACTTATCTGCTTCTTTTCTATACTCTAGAGCTTTTTTGTAATTCTTTGCATTTTCTTCAACCGCAGACATATTTTCGGCAGCCATTATTTTCTTTCCTAAATCATTTACATTTTTTGATAATAAATAAGCTTTTCGGAAATAGGGTATAGCTTGGTTGTCTTTATATTGAACATAATATAAGTTAGCTAAAGAATTATAGGCACTTAGAAGTTCTCTGTCATTTTTTTCTTTTTCCTTTATTGTTTCATTTTTGATTAAATAATCCTCGGCTTTATCATACTTTTCTAAAAAGAAATAAGTAATTCCTAAACCTTCGTAAGTTTTTGATAGACTACGAATTTGATTAGAAATTTCAGGAAGAGAAAGAGCCGTGTTATAATAATTTTTAGCTTTTTCAAATTCTCTTAATTCTAAAGATATGGTGCCTAAGAGAATTGTGCTTTGAAGATGCAAGGCAAATTTATTAGAAACTTGTAATAATTCTTTTCGTGCTTCCTTATAGAGTTTTTTTTGCAGAAAAGAAGATCCTCTGAAAAAATGAGCATAATCGTTTAATTCTTTATTTTTTGAAACACTTAATTGTTTCATAGAATAAATGAGTGTAGAATCCCAATCTTTTTTTAAGTAAAAAGATTGAGATTTTACAAAGTTTATCTCTTTTTTAAACTCTAAGGCTTTTTTAGTAAGGAGTTTTTGTTCAGTATTATCATCCGTTTGAGAAAAAAGAAGACTAGGAGTTTGTATAATAAAATAAAATAAAAATATAAGAATTTTATTATTCATTTTAAGGCAGCTCAGTTCGTGTTCCTCTTGAAGTCTCAGGATCCAGGTTTACCATGTAAGATTCAATCAAAGTTATGTTTTGTACGGTGTCTGAAGTATAATCTAGTTCTACATACCATACATCGCAAGTTTCTGGTGTTTCCATAGAGAAATCATAATCATAATTGATTGTAAGCACATTATCTTTCTCAGTCGGAGGTTCTACAACTGGTGCATCAGGAATTTCAGAGTTCATGTAAAGTGTAGCTCTTACTTTAAGAGTCAATGGTCCGCCTTCTGGAGTGTAAAATTTTGCAGAAATTAATGGAGCGGCAGGGTAAGTAACCTCGCCAGGACTTAAAAAAGTAAATACTTCGGTGTTGATTTTAGTAGTTTGAATTGTTGGGTAAGGAACAAATGGAAGTTCTTTCGAAGAATCACACATTGGAGAGTTTTTTTTAATGGATTAGTAATAATTGTTTTTTGGTGTGTTAAAGATATTTTTTTTCTTTAAATAATTTAACATAAAAATGCTCTTTTTAGACTGTTACGATAATTTTTTATTGCAAATTGATTTAGAAAAGCTTTTAAAAAAACAAGTCTAAAAAACAAGAAAAAACAGAATCTCTAATTCAAAGAGATGAATTGATTTCAAGCATCATTACTTAAAAAAACAAATCTACTTGAGAATTAATCTTTTCCATGTAATAATCTACTTTGCGAATAGCACGATTAAAGAAAAGATTTTGTTCTTTAATTCCTGATTGGCCAAGAGGTTTGGAGTTTGTAATTTGCTGTTTAAAAAATTGATGTACATTTTTACAGCTTTCTTCGTTATTGGTAATGAAGTATCCTAAAAGTGTGTAAGGAACAAACATGGTCAGTTTCTCCTCGGTTTCAATAAGCATATTATTGTTTAATAAAATAAGCTCATTGTAATAAACAGAAAAATTATTATCTGGATTATTGCATTTTTCTTGTATGAGGTCAATAATCCTCTTTAGATCTACACAAAGAGCGTTTGCACTTTTTAAACTCAAAAGGCCAGCCTCATAAAAATACAGAATCTGTTGTAAACTGCTGTTTATGGTGGTATCATTCCATACTTCGTTTACAATCGTGTTTTCGTAGATTTTTTTCAGCTTTTGCATGTATTCTGTAAAGGATTCATCGATTACAAAATTTTCAAATGCTACTTTCTTCTGATTAGAATTTAAAAGATTCAGCCAGACAAAAGCTTTAAATTTTGATAAAATTGTTCCGTCCATAAAGTAAAACAACGGAATGTCTTTTGCGGAATAAAATAATTTAGTTTTCTTGTTTTTTGTTAACGTTTCAATGTTTTCAGCAGAGGATTTGAAATACTGAAGCATATCTTTTAAATTTTCAATTTCAATTGTTTTTTCAACAATCACCTTTTCATTATTAGAAAATAAATTATCTAATGAAATGTTATAATGACCGGCCAGTTTGACTGTCTCGTCTATCGAAAACTTACTTTTCCCTGAAATTCGTCGGTACGAAGCATCGTAGCTGATTTCTAAAACACCTGCAACTTCGTCAATTAAAGAAATTGACTGCGGGATCTTTTGTTTAATTGCTTTTAAAAATAACTCTTGCGATTTCATGTTTTGCGATAATCACAAATTTAAGAAAAAAATTTATTGGTTTGCGCAAATTCAACCGCGATAAATGCAATAGGTTTGCCTTGTAATTTTAAAAAGACACTTTTTATGAAAGCTAAATATTTCAATAAATCGGAAGAAGAAAAACTCTTTTTTTCTACATTAAAACAACGAGTTCATGAAGAACTTCAGGGTAAAATTATTTCTTATGGAGATACCAGATTTTGGTTTAAAGGATTGTTTTGGACATTTGTTTGTTATTTATCATATCTTACACTTTTTTCGGATTCTATAAGTAAAATGAGCTTTTGGCTGTTGTATGTTGTTTTTCAGTTGTCAGGGCTGTTAATAGGATTTAGTTTTGGTCATGATGCTTCACATAATACTGCTTTCAAAAATAAAAAAGCAAATTCAGTTCTGCATTTCTTTAGTTTTCTCACTGTAGGGATCGATCCGTTGCTTTGGGGATTAAGACACATTCGTTCGCATCATTTATATGCAAATGTAGAAGGAAGTGATGTAGATATTGATAAGAATCCTTTCTTGAGATTGGGCCCGACACATCCGTGGAAACCCATGCATAAATACCAAGTCTATTATGCACCTTTTGTTTATATGTTTACTTTATTGCATTCTGTTTTTATGAGTGATTGGATGTATTTGTTTTCAAATGAATATGATTGGATGAAGCGAGGTGTTCCAAAGATGGAATTATATCTTAGATTTCTGTTGTATAAAATATTTTATTTTACTCTGGTTTTGATTCTTCCTGTTTTGTTTTCTCATTTTGAATGGAGTTTTGTTGTCATGAGTTACTTTACTGCGAGTGCTTTCACGTCAATGGTTTTTATTATAATGTTAGTAGGGACACATTTTTTTGATGGTGCAGATTATCCCGAACCCGAAGGAGAGTTTTTAGAACATACTTGGGCAGTTCATCAGCTTCATACTAGCTGTGATTGGAATGCAGATAAAGGCTGGGCTAGATTTTTAAGTGGAGGTTCAAATTGTCATGCGGCGCATCATCTTTTTCCTAATATATGTCATACGAATTACAGTGAAATAAATAATATAATTGAAGAAACTACAAAAGAATACAAGCAACCCTATCATCATAAAACTTTATTAGAAATGATGTTTTCGCACTTTAGACATTTACATAAAATGGGAAATCCAGAAGTGTAAAAACTTAAAAACCCCAATTCAAATTTTGAATTGGGGTTTTCTATGAATAAACCTTTAGTAAACTAAGATCTGATTACTCTTTTTTCTCCTCACGTGGAGGTCTTGGAACAAGTGCTTTTTTAGACACTTTTTCTTTTTTAGTTTTAGGGTCAACTCCTAAGTATTTCACTTGGAAAACATCTCCCATTTTAACTACGTCAGCTACATTTTCTGTACGCTCCCAAGCCAATTCAGATACGTGAAGTAATACTTCGTTTCCTGGTGCGGCAGTATATTCAACTACAGCTCCAAAATCTAACATTTTGATTACTTTTACTTCGTAAGCTTCTCCCATTTGAGGTTTGAAAGTTAAAGCATCAATTTTAGCCAATACTGTCTTGATACCTTCTGGGTCAGTTCCTAAGATTTCAACAACTCCTTGTTCATCAACTTCGTTGATTACGATAGTTGTTCCAGTAGCTTTTTGTAATTCCTGAATTACTTTTCCACCAGGTCCAATTAAAGCTCCAATAAAGTTTCCAGGAATAGTTCTGGTAATGATTTTTGGTGCATGAGCTTTTACGTCAGCTCTTGGAGCAGCGATTGTCTCAGTTAATTTTCCTAAAATGTGTAAACGTCCATCACGAGCTTGAGCCAAAGCTTGCTCCATAATGTCATAACGTAAACCATCAATTTTGATATCCATTTGACAAGCAGTGATACCATCAGCAGTTCCAGTTACTTTAAAGTCCATATCTCCTAAGTGATCTTCATCTCCTAAGATATCAGACAATACAGCAAATTTCTCTCCGTCAGTAATCAATCCCATAGCGATACCAGAAACTGGTTTCACCATTTGAACTCCAGCATCCATTAAAGCCATTGTTCCAGCACAAACTGTTGCCATAGAAGAAGAACCATTAGATTCTAAAACCTCAGAAACAACACGAATTGTATAAGGACAATCAGCAGGAATCATATTTTTTAACGCTCTTTGAGCTAAGTTACCGTGACCAACTTCTCTTCTTGAAGTTCCTCTTAATGGTTTTGCTTCACCAGTAGAGAAAGGAGGGAAGTTATAGTGTAAGTAGAATTTCTCTTCACCTTGTTCAGATGGAGAATCGATTTGGTTTGCTTCTCTAGAGGTTCCTAAAGTTACAGTTGCTAAAGCCTGAGTTTCTCCACGAGTAAATAAAGATGAACCGTGAACTCTTGGTAAATAATCAGTTTCACACCAGATTGGTCTGATGTCTGTAGTTTTTCTACCATCTAAACGAACACCTAATTCTAAGACTACGTTACGAACAGCTTCTTTGTTTGTTTTGTAGAAATATTTGGAAACTAAATCACCGTCAGCAGCTAATTCTTCTTCAGTAAACAAAGCTTTAACTTCTTCTTTTACTTCAGCAAATGCAGCGCCTCTTTCGTGTTTAGCTGAACCAACTTTTGCAATAGCATAGATTTTATCGTATGCTGCAGCTTTTACTTTTGCGTAAATTTCTTCGTTTTCTCTCTCTCCTTCGTAAGTACGGATTTCTTTTTTGCCAAAAGCTTCCTGTAAACGATATTGAGCTTGAATTTGAACTTTGATAGCCTCGTGAGCAAATTTAATTGCTTCGATCATTTCAGCTTCTGAAATTTCTTTCATCTCACCTTCAACCATTGCTACAGAATCCATAGAAGCTCCAATCATCATATCGATGTCTGATTTTTCTAATTCTTCTCTGCTTGGGTTGATTACTAATTTTCCGTCGATACGTGCAACACGTACTTCAGAAATTAAGTTGTAAAATGGAATATCTGAAACGGCTAATGCTGCAGAAGCCGCTAAACCAGCTAAAGCATCTGGCATAACAGTTTCGTCATGAGACATTAATTGAATCATAACTTGTGTTTCAGCATGGTAATCGTCTGGGAAAAGCGGACGCAATACACGGTCTACTAATCTCATTGTCAATACTTCACTGTCGCTTGGACGTGCTTCTCTCTTAAAGAAACCTCCTGGGAAACGACCTGCTGCTGCGAATTTTTCGCGGTAATCTACCGTTAATGGTAAAAAATCAACGCCTGGATTTGATGTGCGAGCCGAAACTGCTGTTGCAAGAATCATCGTGTCGCCCATTCTAACTACTACAGAACCGTCAGCTTGTTTCGCTAAACGTCCTGTCTCGATTGTGATGCTTCTGCCATCACCTAAATCGATTTTTTCTACAAATAATTGTGGAATCATAAATTTTTTCCTTTTGATTATACAATGGGTTTTAGTTGTGTTGTAGTTGTTGTTGTGTGTAGTTGTTGTTATCTAAAACCCAATGAAAAACCAAACTTTTTTTCTTGTAATATTATGCGTGTAATGTAAAAACAAAAAGAGGCACTTTCGCACCTCTTTTCTATATTGATTATTTTCTGATATTCAATACTTTGATAATCTCACGATATCTGTTGATCTCTTTCTTTTTCAAGTAATCCAACAAAGCTCTTCTTTTACCTACTAATAGTACAAGAGAACGCTCAGTGTTGTAATCGTGACGATTTTTTTTCAAGTGTTCAGTTAAGTGAGAAATTCTGTAAGTGAACAATGCGATTTGACCTTCTGCGCTTCCAGTGTTTGTTGCACCACCGTGTTGTGCGAAGATTTCTTCTTTCTTTTCTTTAGTTAAATACATTCCAATATTATTTAATGATTTTTATGTATGTCATACAACTCTTGTAAGACGGGTGCAAAATTAGATTAAAAAAACAAAAGAATCAAACAAAAATAAAAGAATCTTAAAATAGATCTATAGAAAATTCTATTTTAATGATTTGAAGGTGTTTTTTAAGCTAAAATTTTATTTTGACATTATGGTTATTGGCAGTTTGTAAAGAGCTCTTACAGGAATACCTCTGTTCTTTCCTGGATTCCATTTTTTAGCTTCTTTAATCAACTGTATTGCATTTTCATCAATGCCATAACCAACGCCTTTTATTATTTTTGGTTCTACTAGATTTCCTTCTTCATCTACTATAAAGGTCATGTATATTTTTCCAGAAACTTTTCTGGCTTCAAAAGGAATGCGCATTGACTTCCCGATATAACTGTAGAATGAATTTATTCCATTCTTAGGACTTGGTTGAAGGTATTTGGTACTGTAGGAATGTTTTATGTTTAGAGAATCCGTGGTAATTCCAGAAACCAATTTCCCATTTTTATAAATTTCAATGAAACTTGATTTTCTTCTAAAATCACTTCCTTTCCATGTGCCTTCTGGTTCGCCGTCTTTTATTTCCCCGGCTTCTTCACTGTTTTTGCTTTTATAGGAGTAATAGCCATTTCCATCTGTTATAATTTGTTCTTTTTCAGGATTCCAAAAGTTATTTAATTTACCCTCAACGTTGCCTTTTTCATCTTCTGGATAGTATACCTCAGATTTCATATTTCCATTTTCGTACCAGTTATATTCTTTTCCTGATTTTTTTGAATTGACGTAGTTTACAGTGTATTTTTTATTTCCATTTTCATAGTAAGAGACTGCTTGGCCTTCAGGTTTCATAATATCTCTGTCTGTTGTAGTAGCAATGAATTTTATTTTTCCAGATTTGTAATAGTCCTTATAGGCATAAGTCTTTTTATCAGAGTAGTATTCTTCGATAAGTCTGGTGTATTTATAATCTTCTTGGGTACTTGGCACCCACATTGAATCTAAATAAATTAGCTTATTAGCAGTTACAGCATCTTGTGAAAATGCTTTTGTAGATAGTAAAGCTAAAAATAAAATACGTAAAATTTGTTTCATAAGGATTGGAAATAAAATCACGCCAAAGTAATATTTTTAATACAAATCAACAAAAGATTGAGGTCAATAAATCAAAAAAAATCTAAGGCGGTTATTTTGACTTTGAAGCCCTTTTACCACTCTGTTTTTCGCCTAAAGAAGAATAAGAAGTTTTTACATTATTAGCATCGATGCTTTCTCCAGAAATTAAGATGCCTTTCTCATAATTATCGGTAAACGAAATATTCTTAGAAGAATCATTTCCCTGCCACATTCCTTGTTTTAAGCCATTTTTTATTTCTCCTTTTTGATTTACAAATCCATCGGTTTCTTCATATTCGCCATTTCCGTCAGTTACAGTTTGCGTTTTGTCTTCCTTCCAGCAATTAAGAATCAGGGTTTGAGATTTTTTTGTTTTTGGATCCCAAGAATTCTGTTTCTCCGTTTTTTTACTTTGGTTTTCGTACCAATTAATTTCTTTGCCGGATTTATGATCGTCAACGTAATTTATAACCGATTCTTTGGCTCCATTTTTATAATAACAAATAAACTCTCCATCTTTTTTCAGGATGTCTCTATCCAAAGTAGCACCAGTCATCTTCTTTCTTCCATTTTTGTAGAAATCAGTGATTACATATCTTGTGCTTTTTTGAGAATAGTTGGTAATTACTCTTGTATAGCTAAAGTCTGGAGAAGTGGTTTCACGATTTAATGAGTCAAGAAAAATCTTTTTCGAGACCATATTAATTTGTGCCGATAAATGAGCTGAAATTATAAAGAAGAATAATATAAAGGTGCATTTTTTCATTCAAAGCTATTTTCTCTAATAAAAATAGAACTTCTAGAATAATTTAGCAACCTCTTGATTTACAAATTCTAAAAATCTTTCGTCAGCTTCTGTAAATGGATCAATAACATGACTGTCGATATCGATTTGTCCTATATTAATTCCATTAACAAAAAGCGGTACTACAATTTCAGATTTAACAGTCAAACTGCAGGCAATATAATTGTCTTGAGCTTTTACATCAGGCACTACAAAGTTGGCATTGCTTTCTGCAACTTGTCCGCAGATTCCTTTTCCGAAAGGAATAACTGTGTGGTCCGTTTCTGCACCTACGTATGGACCTAAATGAAGTGTTTTGTTTTCGTGATTCGCAAAATAGAAACCTACCCAATTATAGTATTCTATATTTTCGTTTAATAGTTGGCAGACAGCTAATAGTTTCTCATCTCTAACTTTATTGTTATCAGATACTATAGCGCTTATTTTTGGTTGTAATTCTTGAAATGTCATGATTTGAAAATTTTATACAAAAGTATTTAAAGCTAAACTCAAAAAATACATAAATTTGAAAAAAAAATCTCTTGAAGAAATATTTAGTCCAGTTTAAGCCGTTTTTAATTTTCGTAGGGATCTTTTTCTTGACGTATATTGTCCTGACGTTGCTTTATAAATTCTATTTGAATAGTTTTGAAGTAAATGACCTTGATGGTATAACAGTACTTTGCGGTAAGAATACTGAGCAGTTGTTGAGGTTTCTTAATTATGATGTTGTCATTCAGAAAAGTGCTCAAAACCCTTGGATGCGAATCGTATTAAATGGACGCCAATTAGCACTTGTAACTGAAGGTTGTAATGCTGTAAGCGTGATGATTCTTTTCGTTTCTTTTGTGGCTGCTTTTTCAGGAAAGTTAAAACAGACTTTACTTTTTATATTCTTGGGAGTTTTGTCTATTTACATTTTGAATATCATTAGAATTGCCTTATTAACAGTTCTTTTGATTAATTTTCCAAAATATGAAGATCTACTTCATGAAATTGTATTTCCATTGATTATTTACGGATATGTTTTTGTTTTATGGATTTTCTGGATCAATAGATTTTCAAAATATGCTAGATAACTTAAAACAAAATAAGCTTCAAATTTTTATTGCAGTAATTGTAATATTATGTTTCGCGCTCATTAGGAGTTTCGAAACGAAATTGTTTTACGATCCTTTTTTGAATTATTTTAAAGATGATTTTAAAGATCTGCCTTATCCTAAATTCAACAGCCTGAAACTCTTTTTCGGACTTTTTTTTCGTTATTTTCTGAATTCTGCTTTGTCTCTTCTTTTGATTTATGTCTTATTTCAAAATCAGGATATTTTTAAATTCAGTTTAATCGTATACAGTTTTTTTATTGTATTGCTCTTAGTCGCCTTTTTTGTAATTCTGGAATATTTTCCAGATGCTAATTGGCTTCTTTTTTATGTCAGAAGATTTATAATTCAGCCTATTTTAGTGCTGTTATTTATTCCAGGATTTTATTATCAGTTGCAATCTTCAAAAAAATAACATTTATTTTGGTTTTTTTATCGGCAGTTTTTGAATAGTTTTGCAGTATGAATTTAAAAAAGTGCACAGGACTATTTTTAGCGTTCCTATTATTGGTTTCCAATATTGGGTTTGCTCTTGATGTGCACTATTGCGGCGGAAAAATCGCGTCTATTTCTTTAAATACAACTTCAAAACCAGTAGTCGAAAAAAAATGCTGCAGTTCTAAAGAAAAAGAGAATTCCTGCTGTAAAGACAAACACGTTCAGATTGAGAAAAAGTCAGATAACGCAACGCTTAAATTTTTCTTTTTTCAATTTGATTTTCCAGCAATTCAGCAAGATTACAAACCTTTAGTATTTTTAGAACTTCCAAGTTTTAAAAAGAAAGAAATACTTTCGTATTATGCTGATGCAAATGCGCCCCCCTTATTCAAATTATACCATCAGTATATTTTCTACTCCTGATTTTAATGTTAAGATATCGTACAAGTCTTGATTAAGGCTTTGTATGCGCATTTTGATTGATTTTGTTTTCGAACAAACATCAAAAAAGCAATTCTATTCAACATTAAAATCATTTTTTTATGCAAAAAAATATCATGCTTTTTATGGCATTTTTGCTTTCTGTTGCTGCTTTTTCGCAAGAAGATTTAGAGGAAGTAAAAATCAATAAAAAACAAAAAGGGATTAAAAAATCCTATACCTTAACAGCCAATACATCAGTTATTACCAGTAAAGAATTGCTTAAAGCAGCCTGCTGTAATCTGGCAGAAAGTTTTGAGACCAATCCATCGATTGATGTTAATTTTTCGGATGCTTTAACGGGAACTAAGCAAATTAAAATGCTTGGATTAACCAGTCCGTATTTAATGATTACAGAAGAAAATATTCCTTCTGTTCGCGGTGCTTCTCAAGCTTACGGACTATCCTTTACTCCTGGAACATGGATCGAAAGTGTTCAGATTACCAAAGGAGCAGGAAGTGTTATCAATGGTTACGAAAGTATTTCGGGTCAGATCAATACAGAACTTTTAAAACCATTAAACGATATTCCTTTCTTTTTGAATGCTTATGGTTCAACTGATTCCCGATTCGAATTAAATACGCATTTCAATAAAAAACTTTCTGATAAATGGGCAACAAGTTTATTTGTTCACGGAAATACGCGTGTAGCAAAAAACGATATGAATAATGACGGATTTTTGGATAATCCGTTAGGAAAGCAAATCAATGTTTTAAATCGTTACCAGTATTACAATCCAGAAAGCGGTTTGGTTAGTTTTATCAATTTCAGATATATGAATGATAAAAAACAAACAGGAGAAGTGGATTTTGATAAAGACCGTGATCGTGGGACGACAAATTATTGGGGTTCTGAAATCAATACAGAGCGTTTTGATGTTTCTACTAAAATAGGATATGTATTCAAAGACATGCCGTATCAAAGTATTGGCTTTCAAAATGCTTTTAACAGCCACAGACAAGATTCTTATTTTGGTTTGAATCTTTATGATATCAAACAGAATAGTTTTTATTCTAATTTGATTTTCAACTCGATTATCAACAATACAATGCACAAGTTTACAACGGGTTTAAACTTTACTTACGATCAGTATCAAGAGTTTGTAAATGTTGTGGATTACAGCAGAATTGATAATTCGGTTGGAGCATTTTTTGAGTATACTTATGACAACACAGACAATTTTAGTTTGATTTTAGGAGGAAGGGTAGACAATCATAACCGATTAGGTTTCTTTGTAACTCCAAGATTGCACATGAGATATAATCCGTGGAAAAATGGAGTTATTCGTTTCTCAGCAGGAAGAGGAAAACGTACAGCTAACATTTTTGCCGAAAACCAACAGCTTTTTGCAAGTTCTAGAACGTTCTCTATTTTAGATGCAAGCGGAAAAGTTTATGGTTTAAATCCTGAAATTGCTTGGAACTATGGAATTAGTTTTTCTCAGAAATTTAAAATTTTCAATAAAAATGCCGATGCAGGTTTCGACTTTTACAGAACTGATTTCCAAAATCAGGCGATTGTAGATGTAATGCAGAGTCCGCAACAGGTTTTATTTTATGATTTGAAAGGAAGTTCTTTTGCAAACAGTCTTCAAGTAGAATTTAATTACGAGTTGATTCATAATTTGAATTTGAGAACAGCTTATAAATATTACGACATTCAAACCGATTATTTGAGAGGTTCTTTCCAACGTCCGTTGCAGGCAAAACATCGTTTCTTAGGAAATCTGGAATACGAAACAACTTTAAGTGATGACAAACAATGGAGATTTGATTTTACGTATAACTGGTCAGGCAAACAGCAGTTGCCTTATACGGCTTCAAATCCTGCAGAAGATCAATTGCCTGATTTTTCGCCTGCTTATGCCATTATGAATGCACAAGTAACTCGTGTTTTTTCTTCTGTTTTTGAAGTGTATGTAGGAGGAGAAAATATTGGAAACTATAAGCAGAAAAAAGCAATTTTAGGAGCTGAAAATCCTTTTGGGCCTAATTTTGATGCTTCTATTGCATACGCACCAATTTTTGGACAAATGTATTATGCTGGGTTACGATTTAAAATTAAATAAACAATAACAATAAATAATAATTAAGATGAACAAATTACTTTTAATAGCAATGATTACTTTTTTTGGTTTTTCAGCGCAAGCTCAAGCTAAAAAGAACAAAAACTTAAAATATACTACAGAAGTAAACGGAAACTGCGAGCAGTGTAAAAAACGAATTGAGAAAGCAGCTTATGGTGTTCCTGGAGTAAAAATGGCTAGTTGGGATATTAGTTCTCATCAATTGTCGGTTATTTTGAACGAAGAGAAATCTTCTCCTTCAGATTTGAATAAGGCAGTTGCAAAAGCAGGTCATGATACTAAAGAAGTGAAAGCAACAACTGAGGATTATGATAATCTTCATAGCTGTTGCAAGTATGTGAGAGAATAATTATAACTAAAAGCCCAAACTTATGTTTGGGCTTTTTTTAATAGTTAATTTATGTTTAAAATACTGCATTTTATTGCGGTTGAGGTAAATTATTGTTACTTTCACAAACTTATAAAAATAACCAATCTCATTTTATGAATAATTTTGAATGGACTCAGTTACTAAACCCTGAATTTTATATTACTTTAAGCGTCGGAGGTTTTCAAATTGGGTTGTTTATTGTGCTGTTTATAGTATTTGCTGAAACAGGACTTTTTGCGGGTTTTTTTCTGCCTGGAGACAGTTTGCTTTTCTTAGCCGGTATTTATAGCCGTGATTTAATTGAGAACGTTGTACATATTCCAAATGATTTTATAAATGTATTTTTACTTGCCACTGCAGTAGCGATAATGGGAGTTTTAGGAAATATGACGGGTTATTGGTTTGGAGCCAAAAGCGGTTATTATTTATTTAAAAAAGAAGATACTTTTTGGTTTAAGAAAAAATACCTGCTTCAGTCAAAAGATTTCTTTGAGAAGTACGGTGGAAAGGCAATCATTTACGCTCGTTTTCTTCCTATTTTTAGAACATTCGCTCCAATAGTTGCTGGAATTGTTTCGATGGATAAAAAGAAGTTTATGTTTTATAATATTTTAAGTTCTTTTCTTTGGTCATTTATCTTAATCTTTGCAGGTCATTATTTATACGGTGTCTTCTTGAAACAAGGAATAGATTTGAAAAAACACATAGAATATATCATTATAATCATCATTGTAATATCAACGTTCCCAGTCCTATTAAAGCTTTTAAAAAAGAGACCAAACGAACAGATATAATCAAATAAAAGAAACAAAAAAATCCGAAGCCTGAACTTCGGATTTTTTTTATGCTTATAATCGATATGATTATTTTATTTGTGGAATTGGTTCAACATAGCCTACGTTAATAATGCGATTAACATAATATGTTATTGTATAAACGTTGGGCAATGATAAATCTTGAAGAATGATTTCTTTTAGATTTAAAGTTTTGTTTGGAATTTTCTAATTTGAATTTGAGATTTAGAAAATTACCATTCATTTACTTTGTTGGCATCCATTTTAAGGAAAATAAACAACAATATTGTAAAGCCCCAAAGTCCAGAACCTCCATAAGAAAAGAAGGGAAGAGGGACTCCAATTGTTGGGAAAATTCCAATTACCATGGCAATGTTTACAAAGAAGTGTATAAAGAGAATTCCGGCGACACAATAGCCATAGACTCGGCTGAATTTTGTTTTTTGCCTTTCGGCTAAATAAATAACTCTAAGCAGTAATGTAACAAAAAGTACAATCACAGTCAAAGAGCCTGCAAATCCCCATTCTTCACCAACAGTTGTAAAGATATAATCGGTATGCTGTTCTGGAACGAATCCTCCTTTGGTTTGTGTTCCTTCTAAAAAACCTTTTCCAATCCATCCTCCAGATCCAATCGCAATTTCAGATTGATTGGTGTTATATCCGATACCTTTCATATCTACAGTTTTACCCAAAAGAATATTGAAACGGTCTCTATGGTGCTGTTTAAAAACGTTGTCGAAAACATAATCAACAGAAAAAACAAAACCAGAAATTAAAGCCAATAAGATTGCGCTTAAAAGCAGGTTTCGGTCAACAACTCTTCCTTTGAAATAAATAATAGCTAAAACAATAAAAGCTATACCAATAACCACATAAGGCTCTAATACTAAGGTAAGGACAAATAAAGCAATAGTTATAAAAGCCGTCCATACGTACCAAGATGGTAATCCTTCTCTGTATAAAACCAAAATAAAGACACTGTAGATTAAAGCACTTCCAGGGTCTGGCTGTGGTAAAATAAGCATTACAGGTAATAACATAATTGCTAAAGCCTGAATCTGTCTATTGGTTTCTTTTAAATTAATTTGAGTGTCACTTAAATATTTGGCCAAAGCCAATGAAGTAGCCGCTTTAGCAAATTCTGAAGGCTGCAAAGTAAAACTTCCGATAGCGTACCAGCATCGTTGTCCTGCAATTGTTTTTCCAAATAGAAATAGCCCTGCAAGTGATAATAAAGCCACTCCAAAGATAATACTGGCGTATTTTTCATAAAATTTACCATCAACAAAAAGTACAACAAATATCAAAGGAATTGTACAGCCAATAAAAATAAGCTGTTTTTGATAAGTTCCATCTGTTGATAATAGGGAAGACGAATAAATATTCAGCCATCCTAGTGTTACCAGCGCGATGTAGATAAAGACACTTATCCAATCAATATTATTTTTTACACTTTGATTTTTCATTTGAAATACTTTCTCTTAGTTTTTCTTAGTTGTGTCTACTGCTGTTTTTTTAACCTCTGTTTTTGGCGTTACTGTAACTGGCGCTTTGGGTTTTATAATTTTTGCTTGTAAAACAGAGTCTTTCGGTACAGATTCGATTTTACTTGCTTCGTTCATCCCGCCTAATTTTGCATATTCGGCAGCTAAACTTTTATTTAATACTCTTGTTTCTAAGTCAGTTCTAGTGATTTTGTTTCTTAGATATTTTTCAATCATCAAACTTGCAATAGGTCCTGCGACTGTTGCTCCAAAACCTCCATTTTCAATCATAACTGCAATGGCAATTTTTGGATTATCTTTTGGTGCGAAAGCTACGAAAATCGAGTGGTCTTTAAGTTTTTCTCTTTTTCCGTTTATTTTAGCATAGTTCTCTGCTGTCCCTGTTTTTCCACAAATATCAATTCCTTCTACTCTAAGAGCGTAAGCGGTACCTTTGTTATATACATCAAATAATCCGCTGATAACTGGCGGGAAATATTTTTGATCAATGGTTGTTACATGTTTTGTTGTAAATTTTTCATCAATTTTTTCTCCTTCAATCTTTTTAATGATATGAGGAGTATAGTAATATCCTTGATTGGCAACAGTTGCCATCATATTAGCTAACTGAATTGGTGTCATCAAAACCTCTCCCTGACCAATTGCGTTAGACACAATAGTGGAGCTTCTCCATCCTCCGTTAGGATAAATTCTTTTGTATGTTTTTGAAGTTGGAATATTACCTCTTTTTCCAGTAGGTAAATCATAACCCATAAATTGTCCTAAGCCAAAACTTTTTACGTGACTACTCCAAACATCAACAGCTTGTCCCGGATCTTTATACTTGTTGATGGTAAGCATATAGGCTTGCCCGAAATAAGTATTACAAGAATTATAAATTCCATTATGTAATTGGTGTGGCCCAAAACCGTGGCATTTCATAAATCGACCACCACCATAACTAAATCCGTGGTGACACATAAAAGTGGTCTGCTCATTTATAACTCCCTCTTGCAGTGCCACCAAACCGGTTAAAATTTTGAATGGCGATCCTGGAGGATACTCTGCTAAAAGTCCTCTGTCATATAATGGTTTTGCGATAGAGTCGTGATATAAAAGCGTATAGTTTTTAGATCTTTGACGGCCAACCAAAATTCCTGGGTCATAAGATGGAGCAGTAACCAGTGCTAAAATTTCACCAGATTTAGGCTCAATGGCAACGATACCACCTCTTTTATTGATCATTAATTCTTCGCCATACTTTTGAAGAGCAGCATCAATGGTTAAATTAATGTCTTCTCCAGCTACGGCAATTGTATCGTATTTTCCTTCTTTATAAGGACCTATTTCTCTATTGTATTTATCTTTTTGAATGTATTTTACACCTTTTATACCACGTAAAATGTCTTCGTAGCTTTGTTCTACACCTTGCATCCCATGTAAATCCCCACTATTATAGTACGGATTCTTGGCAAGAAATTTTTCATTAACTTGTGTGATAAAACCAAAAATATTTGCGCCATAATCTACTTCGTAATCACGAAGCGATCTTTTTTGGAAATAAAATCCTTCATATTTTCTGATTTTTTCCTGAAAAGCAGCAAATTCATTTTTGTTTAACTGTGATAAGAAAACAGATGGAAGTCTTGGGCTGTAAATTTTTGCTTTTTCAATACGTTTATGATATTCTTCTTGTGGAATATTTAAAAGTGTACAGAATTCAGCAATATTTAAATCCTTTTTTACCTCTCTCGGAATAACCATAATATCATAAGAAGCCTGATTAGCTACGAGAAGTTTCCCGTGTCTATCATAGATATAGCCTCTTTCAGGATAGTCGTAGACTTTTTTTATTGCATTATTTTCTGATTTCAGTTTAAAAGAATCATCGATAATTTGCAGATAAAAGATCCTAATCACTAACAAAGATGCTGCAATAATAATTATAGTGGGCAGCAGAACTTTTCTCATCGTTTATTGGGCTTAATAAGATAAATTATTATTATGGAGGTGATTATAGTAAAAATAGAACTAAATAAGGTTCGGAGTAAAATATCCCAGATAAACTTGAATTGAAATGCTTCGAGAACAAACAATACAATATGGTGCATTAAAACCGAAACCAGTATAAATGAAAATCGCTCTGGTGTTAAAGATTCGTTTAGTTTGATAGTTTGATATTCGTAACTAAGTCCAAAAGAGAACTTGAAAATATAGGGTCTGTAATAGGCAAGAATTACACAGGCTGTTGCATGTATCCCGCCAGAATTACAAAACATATCCATTGTTAATCCAAGTAAAAAGCTGGAGATTATTAAACCCGCTTTATTACTGTTTACAGGGTATAAAATGATATACAAGATATACGGAAAAGGACTTATATAGCCTAAGAAATTCATATTGTTGAAAATAACAATCTGAACTGCCAGCAGTATAATAAATCGAAAAATATTTACCAACAAAGCGCTATTCATCTTTCTCTTTGCTTTTGTTTTCTAAATTAATAAGTTCTTCTCTTCCTTTACTTTTAATAATATAAACGTGTCCTAAATTAGTCATGTCGTTAAACAATTTCACTTTTATAACATAAAAACTTGTGCCTTCTTTTTTGTACACGATATCAACTGTTCCAATATTAATTCCTTCAGGGAAAATTACTGATTGTCCGCCAGTAACAATGGTGTCGCCTTTTCTGATAGAAGCTAATCGAGGAACATCTTCCAACTGGACATATCCTGTGCTTTTTCCGTTCCATGTTAATGAACCAAAATGATTTGATTTTTTGATTTTTGCATTAATATGAGATTTCATGTTCAGAATACTGACTACGGTTGAATAGTTTGGTGAAGTGTTATCAATAACTCCCACAATTCCTAAGCTGTTGATTACTCCCATATCTTGCTTAACTCCATCTTTGCTTCCAGAGTTTAAAGTGATATAGTTCTCGTGAGTATTGTATGAATTATGAATTACTTTAGATACAATGATATCCGAAGGTTTTACACCTTTAATACTGTCAGGTGTAGGTGGTTTTGTAGTATCTTCTTTGTTGAATAAAAGGCTTTTTAATCTTGCGTTTTCAAGTACAAGCTCGTCGTTTTCGGCTCTTAAATTCAAGTATTCATTTACACGATTGATTCTTTCGTAAACACCGCCGCTTAAAAAATTAGCAGAACTGATTACTCTGCTTCTATGGTAGGAGTGAGATTGAATGGTGAGTCCTAACGATATACCTAAAAGCAGCAAAAACAGCAATCGATTACTGTTTCTTATAATGAAATTAAATATTTGCTGCATTTCTTGTTTGGTTGTTTTGTTTCAGGATATGCTTTATGGTTTCAAGTTTTACGAGGATCAAATATTAGAAATTTGACCCTCATAAAAGTAAATTGATTGTTATTTTGAATCTTATTTGATTAAGATACTTTTAAATTTTGCAATGTTTTTAAGAGCCATTCCTGTACCGCGAACAACAGCTCTTAATGGATCTTCAGCAATGTAAACTGGTAAATCTGTTTTTTGAGAAATACGTTTGTCAAGACCTCTCAACATAGATCCACCACCAGCTAAATAGATACCAGTGTTGTAAATATCGGCAGCTAATTCAGGCGGAGTTTGAGATAATGTTTCCATTACGGCATCCTCGATACGCTGAATTGATTTGTCTAACGCTTTTGCAATCTCACGGTAAGAAACGTCTACTTGTTTTGGTTTACCAGTAAGCAAATCTCTACCCTGAACAGACATATCTTCTGGCGGTCCATCTAAATCTTCGATAGCTGCTCCAATTTGAATTTTGATTTTCTCAGCAGTACTTTCTCCAACAAATAAGTTGTGCTGTGTACGCATGTAATAAACGATATCATTTGTGAAAACGTCACCTGCAATTTTTACAGATTTGTCGCAAACAATTCCGCCTAATGCTATAACTGCAATTTCTGTTGTACCACCTCCGATATCTACGATCATGTTTCCTTTTGGCTGCATGATGTCAATTCCAATACCAATTGCAGCGGCCATTGGTTCGTGAATCAAGTAAACTTCTTTTCCGTTTACACGCTCACAAGATTCTTTTACGGCACGCATTTCAACCTCTGTAATTCCGGAAGGAATACAAACTACCATTCTCAATGCAGGTGTAAACATTCTCTTTTTTAATGCAGGAATGCTTTTAATGAACATATTGATCATTTTTTCCGAAGCATCAAAATCGGCAATTACACCGTCTTTCAAAGGCCTTATGGTCTTAATGTTTTCATGCGTTTTACCTTGCATCATGTTGGCTTCTTTACCAACAGCGATGATTTTGCCTGAAACTCTATCTCGTGCTACGATAGAGGGGCTGTCAATAACAACTTTATCATTGTGAATGATTAAAGTGTTTGCGGTACCAAGGTCTATTGCAATATCCTCGGTCATGAAATCAAAAAATCCCATAAGTTTTTTAGGGGTTTAAAATGTTATAAATTATTTATCGAACAAAGTTAAACAAATTAATGTTTAAAATGACGAGTTCCAGTAAATACCATTGCAAGATTATTTTCATTGCAATAATTTATGCTTAATTCGTCTTTTATCGAACCTCCTGGCTGAATTACAGCTGTTATTCCTGCTTTTTTGGCTAATTCTACACAGTCCGGAAATGGGAAAAATGCATCACTTGCCATCGAAGCTCCATTTAAATCAAATCCAAAAGCTTTTGCTTTGTCAACAGCTTGAATTAAAGCGTCAACTCTTGAAGTCTGACCTGTACCTGATGAAATCAATGTTCCGTTTTTAGCAAATACAATGGTGTTTGATTTTGTATTCTTGCAGATTTTTGAAGCAAAGATCAAATCTTCGATCTCTTGAGCAGTAGGTTCTGTTATTGTAACGGTTTTTAAATGCTCTTTATTATCCGTAATATTATTTCTGTCCTGAATTAACAAACCATTAAGACAAGTTCTTACTTGACGAGATGGTAATTCAACTTCATTTTGAACTAATATAATTCTGTTTTTCTTCTCTTGTAAAACTGTAACAGCCTCATCATCATAAGCTGGGGCAATTACTACTTCACAGAATAATTTGTTGATTTCCTGAGCCGTTTCTAAATCTATTTTAGTATTAGAAATTAACACTCCTCCAAAAGCTGAAGTAGGATCACAAGCCAAAGCCGCTAAATAAGCTTCGCTGATTGTTTTTCTTGAAGCTAAACCGCAAGCGTTGTTGTGTTTTAGAATCGCAAATGTTGGTCCGTCAGTTTTGAATTCAGCAATTAAGTTAACTGCAGCATCAACATCAAGCAAATTGTTGTATGATAATTCTTTTCCGTGAAGTTTATTGAACATTGCATCAAAATCTCCAAAGAAGAATCCTTTTTGGTGAGGGTTTTCACCATATCTTAAAACTTGACCGTTTGCAATGCTTTCTTTGTAAATAGTCTCGTCTGTATTGAAATAATTAAAAATAGCTCCATCGTAGTGAGATGAAACATGGAATGCTTTAGTTGCAAACAATCTTCTGTTTTCCAAAGTTGTTGCTCCATCTTGCTCCGTAATCAAATCCAAAAGTAAGCTGTACTCATTTACCGAAGCAACAATTACAGTGTCTTTGAAATTTTTAGCACCAGCACGAATTAATGAAATACCTCCGATATCAATTTTTTCGATAATATCTTGTTCACTTGCTCCAGAAGCAACCGTTTTTTCGAAAGGATATAAATCAACAATTACTAAATCAATTTGAGGAATATCAAATTCTTTCATTTGCTGCACATCACTTTCGTTGTCCTGACGATTTAAAATTCCACCAAAAATTTTCGGGTGTAATGTTTTAACTCTTCCACCAAGGATTTCAGGGAAAGATGTGATATCTTCAACAGGAACTACCGGAATACCAAGGTTTTTGATGAAATCTTCTGTTCCTCCAGTTGAATAAAGTGTTACGTTTTGTTCGTGTAATTTTCTAACAATTGGTTCTAATCCATCTTTAGAAAAAACAGAAATTAATGCCGATTGTATTTTTTTTGTTGTGCTCATTGTGTAGTTATGATTTTGAGACTGCAAAAGTAGTTTTTTTATATATTATTTTAAAGAAAATGATGTAACAAAATGCCAAAAAAATCTACTGATGAGTAAGTTAACTTTTATTAGGTTTTTGATTTTAAATTATTGAATTTTACTTTATTGAAAAATACAAAAATATGCTTGTTTATTTAAGATTGTTAAAAGAAAGTCTAAGCTTTGCCATCAATGCTTTGCGAAATAATAAATTACGTACGTTGTTGTCGCTCTTAGGTGTTACAATTGGTATTTTTTCAATTATCGCTGTTTTGGCTGCTGTTGATTCTTTAGACAAAAAAATCTCTAAAGATTTGAGCAGCTTAGATAAAAATACAATTTATTTAATGAAATTTTGTTTTGGGCCATCTGAAATTCCGCAATGGAAAAGGGAACAGTTTCCAAATGTAAAATACGATGAATATATCGGTTTGAAAAATTCAATGAATGATACCGATCAAGTAGGATATCAGCTTTTTGTAAATAGAGAAACTTTAAAATACGATTCAAAAACAGTCAGCGATGTAAATATTATTCCTTCGTCAAGCGAAATGGTCGATATTGACGGATTGAGCTTTGATAGAGGAAGATTTTATAATGAATCAGAATCTAATTCGGGAACTGCAGTTATTGTTTTAGGATATGATATTGCCGAAGGGCTTTTTGGGACAAGTGATCCGCTTGGTAAAAGTATTCGTTTATACGGGCAACGTTTTACGGTTATTGGTGTAATGGCAAAACAAGGTGCTGGTTTTTTTGGAGACAGTAATGATACTTCGGTTTATCTTCCAGCTAATTTTTTACGAAGAATGTATGGAGACAGTGATGCCATGACACCTGTGATTGTTTTAAAGCCAGTGAAAGGTGTCGACATGGAGGCGTACAAAGCAGAAATCGCACAAAAACTTCGAGCAATCCGAGGCATGAAAGCAGGAGAAATGGATAACTTTTTTATCAATGTGCTTTCTGGATTTACTGATTTTATTGACGGAATTTTAGGTCAGATGAATGTAGTAGGGTGGGTGATCAGCGGATTTTCTCTTTTAGTCGGCGGTTTTGGAATTGCCAATATTATGTTTGTTTCTGTTAAAGAAAGGACGAATCTTATCGGAATTCAAAAATCACTTGGAGCAAAAAATAAATTTATCTTGTTTCAATTTTTATTTGAAGCAATAATTTTATCAGTTATTGGTGGTGTCATCGGACTTCTGATGGTCTGGGGAATTGCCTTTGGTTTGACCAAATTACTTGACTTTGAATTTGTATTAAGTTTAGGAAATATTCTTTTAGGAACTGGTCTGGCTGCTTTTATCGGTTTGGTTTCGGGGATTTTACCTGCAATTTCTGCAGCAAATTTGGATCCTGTTGAAGCTATTCGAACGGGGATGTAGGTTTTTAAAAGATGCTATCCCGATAGCTATCGGGACTGAGATGCTGAGTTGCTATGTTTTTTTAGCTGCAAAGGTTCAGAGAGGCAAAGTTGCAAAGGTTTTTTAAGCTGTGAGATGATATTTCAACTTAATTTAGAGATTGATTTTAAGGTTAAAAAGAAGCTTTAGTTGAATTGCTTTAGTAGCTTATTCTCTTTTAATTGGATTTCTATAAAATTCCATAGGAATGAATCATTTTGTAGCAACGGAATTTATTCCTTATGAAGATATATGGAATCATGCATAAAGAAGTTTCGTAGGAATGATATATATAATCTAACGACTCAATTTTGGTTTTATAAAAGGGAGAATAATTCTGTTTTGATCCCATTTAATATCTTCATAATTGTAGAATTTATTATTTTTCTTGTATTTTAAAACAGTGTCCTCTTCCTGAGTTGTTCTTCTAATTTTGTAAGCTTCTAGTTTATTTACAAAATTAAAAATTGACATATTTTTTATTGTGTCATTTTGAGATGCAATAATTAATCTTTGTTCATTTTTTTCTTTATTGAGAATGTTTAAATAAAGAAAATCATTTACACTTGAATGGGGTAATTTGACTAAATCTATGGGATGTAAGTTTGATAGATATGGTATCGTGTCGGTTTCCATTGTAGATCCGCATATTTTTGGAATGTATTCTATTTGATAAAAGAAGAGATTTCCTTTTTTATCTATTAAAAGTTGATTTTGGCAATAAAAACCTTTTAGGGAAGGGAAGATGACTTTGTCGCTCTTTTCCTTTAATGAGTCAGCATATTTATTGAATTTCTTATTTTCATAAGAGATAATATAAGGTTTGTTATTGATTACGATCTTTTCTTCTTTCTTGCTACAATTGAAAAGAAATAAAATCATAAAACCAAATAAAATTCTCGCCATACAAATAAGATTTAAATTAAAGATAAAAAAAAATCCCAAGAATCAACTTCTTGGGATTTTATGTTTAGAAATAGTCTTAAAAACTATTTTCTGATATCATTATTTTGAATCAAATCTATGTATAAGTTGATCTTATCTTTCAATTCTTTTCTAGGCGTGATAAAGTCTAAGAAACCGTGCTCTAATAAGAACTCAGCAGTTTGGAAACCTTCTGGTAAATCTTTTCCTGTAGTGTCACGAACAACACGCGGACCAGCGAAACCAATCAAAGCGCCCGGCTCAGAGATGTTGATATCTCCTAACATAGCGTAAGATGCAGTTGTTCCTCCAGTTGTTGGATCTGTACAAAGAGAAATATAAGGTAATTTAGCCTCAGCTAATTGAGCTAGTTTTACAGAAGTTTTTGCTAATTGCATTAAAGAATAAGCAGCTTCCATCATACGAGCTCCACCAGATTTAGAAATCATTACAAACGGTAATTTGTTTTTGATAGCGTGATCAATACCTCTTGCAATTTTTTCCCCTACAACTGCTCCCATAGATCCGCCAATAAAAGCGAAATCCATACAGCAGATTACAAGTTCTCTACCTTTAGATTTTCCTACTCCCGTACGTACAGCGTCTTTAAGATGAGTTTTTTCCATTACATCTTTCAATCTTTCTGCATATTTCTTTGTGTCCACAAAGTGCAGAGGATCTTTAGAGGTCATGTTTTTATCTAACTCAACAAATTCGTTGTTGTCGAATAAAATTTCAAAATAGGTTGCGCTTCCAATTCGAACGTGAAAATCATCTTCAGGGCTAACGAATAAATTTCTCGCCAATTCGTCAGCATCAATAATTTTTCCAGTAGGAGATTTGTACCACAATCCTTTCGGAACGTCCATCTTATCTTCAGTAGCGGTCGTAATCCCTTTTTCTTGTCTTTTAAACCAAGCCATTTCTTTTAGTATTCAGTGTTCAGTAATAAAAAATTTAGTGTTCAGTCGTATTCAGTTTTAAGTATTCAAATTGAATACTTAAAACTGTACACTGATTACTTTTTTATAACGTATTCACGTTATTTAAATCAGCAAAAGCTTGTTCAAGTCTTGCGTTGAATGTTACTTCGCTTTCACGAACCCATCTTCTTGGATCGTAGTATTTTTTGTTTGGAGCATCTGGACCTTCTGGGTTTCCAATTTGAGATTTCAAATAGTCAAGATTTTTAACCATATAATCACGGATACCTTCAGTGTATGCAAATTGTAAATCGGTATCGATGTTCATTTTGATAACTCCGTAGCTAATTCCTTCTCTGATTTCTTCAAGTGTAGAACCTGAACCTCCGTGGAAAACGAAATCAACTGGATTGTGTCCTGTGTTGAATTTGTTTTGTACGAAATCTTGAGAATTTTTTAAGATTTTTGGAGTTAATTTTACGTTTCCTGGTTTGTAAACACCGTGAACGTTTCCAAAAGCAGCAGCGATAGTGAATTTAGGACTTACTTTAGATAATTCTTCGTAAGCATAAGCTACTTCTTCTGGCTGTGTGTATAATTTTGAGCTGTCAACATCAGAGTTGTCAACACCATCTTCTTCTCCACCTGTAATACCAAGTTCGATTTCCAATGTCATGCCCATTTTGCTCATTCTAGCTAAATATTCTTTACAGATCTCGATGTTTTCTTCGATTGGCTCCTCAGACAAATCGATCATGTGAGAACTGAATAATGGTTTTCCTGTTTCTGCGAAATGTTTTTCAGAAGCATCTAATAAACCATCAATCCAAGGTAAAAGTTTTTTTGCACAGTGGTCAGTATGTAAAATTACAGTTGCACCGTAAGCTTCTGCTAATGTGTGAATATGTTTTGCTCCTGCGATTCCTCCCGCGATTGCTGCCTTTTCACCTGCATTAGATAATCCTTTTCCAGCGTTGAATTGTGCTCCACCGTTAGAAAATTGAATGATAACTGGCGCGTTTAGTTTTGCTGCAGTTTCAAGAACTCCATTAATTGTGCTAGATCCAGTAACGTTTACTGCTGGAAGAGCAAAACCCTTCTCTTTCGCATAATTAAAGATCTCTTGTACTTGATCTCCTGTAGCTACTCCTGGTTTAATGTTGTGTGCCATTGTAATTTTTTTTATAGTTGTTTTTAGTTTTTAGGTTGCAAAAATAAGAATTAAATACCATTAGAATGGATAATTTATTCCAAAATTTAAAACAGAATGCCCAAAATTGTATTCTTTAAACCATCGGTCACCCTTCGGATGCGCCGGATTATAAGTCTTAAAGCCTAAATCTAAACGAATAACAAAAAAGCTTAAATCGTATCGTAAACCAAATCCAGTTCCTAACGCAATTTCTTCTAAATCGTTTAAGTTATCAAATTTTGCTTTTGGATCTACCACATTATCGAGTACATTCCAGATATTTCCGGCATCTGCAAAGAGCGCTCCTTTTACATCTCCAAAAACTTTGAAACGATATTCGATACTCGCTGCGATTTTCATATTGGCCTCGTTAAAGTCATTTACAGCATTAGTACTTCCTGGTCCTAAAGCGTATGGCTGCCAAGCGCGGTTGTCATTGGAACCTCCGCCATAATAACTTCGTGAAAAGGGAATGTAATTCGAATTTCCGAATGGAATTGCAATCCCAAAGAAGCTTCTAACGGCCAGTACTTTTTCTTTTCCAAAATCCCAGTGCTTGATGTAATCAAATTCTGTTTTAACGTATTCTGAATATTCTAAATTAAATAGCTCATAGTTTCCTCTTGCATTTTTAGGAAGGTTTCCAATGCTTGAAATAGCGGTTAACAATGTACCTGCCGATTCAATTTTTGTTCTAAATTGATAAAAATTATTATCTGCAAGATCTTTTTTAGTTGTTTTTGTGAAAGAATAACTGGTTGCTAAAATAAAATCGTTTTCTGTTAGACGAATTCTTCTTTCCTCTATACTTGCGACTTCTTGGTATTGTGCATCATTTGATGTTAAAGCAGTTTGGTTTGTTAAAACGTCATTAGTGAAGCCAGTTGTTCCTTTGGGTATTGTTAGGTTTTCTCTAGCTTGCTCTTCGGGTGTTTCTCCCCAGTTTTCAGGTTTCTGATTGTAATCTTTTCCAATGGCATTTAAATCATTGTAAGAAGAAGTGTATACATTAAAGTAGTTGCCCGGATTTAAATTTCGGACAAACTGTGCATTTAATAATTCTAGTTTTGCCGTGTTGTGGCGTTTTGGTGTCCAGTTGTATGAAATACCCCCGGTAAAGTTTTCCTTATCTAAACCAATATTTCGCTGCTTTGAAAAACCAGAAGTTATAGAGGTGTAAGGAATCATACTTTTTGGAATAATTTTTTCGGTTCCAAAGGGAAATAGAATTCTTGGGAAGTTCAATTTCATATCCAAACCATATTCCGATACATTAAAGAAATTATTATTCGGATTTGCCATATCTCTCGAAGAACCAATATTCAAACGAGCGGAAATTTCTAAGGTTTCGGCACGGTTAAAAACATTTCGAATAGTTTCCGAAATACTAGCTCCAATTCCAAAATCCTGAATATTAGAATGTGTAACGTCAAGAGTTGCTCCAAAACTATATTTTTTTCTAGGAGTTAGATAAACATTTGCAATAAGAGACTGGGCTGTAGAATCTCTTTTATCCACTTCGTATTGAATAGATGGATAATTAAAAATCTTTAAGTTATTCAGATAGCGAGAAGACAGTGTGGTTCTAAAATCGGCAAAAGTACTTCCTTTGGTAATAAAAATGGCATCAGTGATGGCACGTGGTTTGTATTTTAATGTTTTATAGCTGTAAAGATTAAAATTGTTATAAGTTGTACTGTCGGTTGGTTTTTTCTTTGAATTGGCGGCAGAATAATCTGTGTAGATATTTACGTCGCTAATGGTGTACAGTTTAAAAGGTTCGGTTCGGCTTGAATCTCTTCCTTGAATAACATTGTTTGTGATATTTAAAGTTACATTGGCTTGATTTTTTTTACCAATAGTATCGATGTCAAAAGTTACATAAGTTGGCTGAAAGTAATAAGCTCCATGGTTTCTGAAATAAGTTGTAATACGGTTTTTTTCTTCTTCAAAATCAGTTGTTTTATATTGATTTCCTGATTTTAATAGAGACGGTTCATTGTTAGTTTTATACAAAGAGTCTAAAGCAGGAGTCAGAATCTTTGTGCTGATGGTGTCTAATTTATAAGCTGGTCCAGTGGTAATGTTATAATTAATTGCAGCCCTTTTTTTACCGATAGTATCAATTGTATATCCGGTTTGAACGTTAAAAAAACCATTGTTGAAATAGTAGTATTTTAAACGAAGCAATGATTTTTTTGTTTTAGCAGTATCGATAATTACAGGTGGTTCGCCGGTATTTTTTAAAAACTCATGAATTCCTTTGTAATAAAAAGACTGTCCAAGGCGGTCTACTTGTTTTGAAGATAAAATTTTAGACATGCGTTCATACTTTCCAGGATTGTTTTTGAATTTTGCCTGATAAGTAGAATCTGGATTTAAATTAGCTAAATTGTATAAATTTAATCGAAGTTTGTAGCCTAAAAGTTTACCATTTGGTTTCTGATACATCTGATTGGCTGCAACTTCGTCATTAGTTGCTTTTCCGTTAACTAGAATATTGTTTTTTACAAGAAGGTTTTTTCCATCGGGAACTCTTTTTACGGCATTACAAGCGCAAATAAGTATTGCAATTAGAAGAAATGCTATTATTTTTGTGGAATTATTTTTCAAGTGTTGTTAAATATTTAATTCAAAAGTACATTATTTTATGGTTAGTAAAAACCAAATAAAACTTATCTCTAGTTTACATCAAAAAAAGCAGCGTTCTGCTAATCAATTATTTTTTGCTGAAGGAGTAAAAGTAATTCAAGAATTGCTGCAATCCAATTTTGAATTAGAACATTTATACACCACATTGAATGATTTTGAAGCGGTTCAGGCTTCAAAACGAACTCTTATTAATGAACAAGAACTAAAAAAAATAAGTGCTTTAACGACTCCAAATTCTTGTTTGGCAGTTTTTAAAATGCCGGCCGAAAAGGCTGTAACCGATTCGGGTTTAATCGTGGCTTTAGACGATATTAGAGATCCTGGAAATTTAGGAACTATTCTGCGTCTTTGCGATTGGTTTGGGATAAAACAAGTAATTTGTTCCAAAGAAACCGTCGACATTTATAACCCGAAAGTGGTTCAGGCCACAATGGGATCAATTACCAGAGTAAATGTAAATTATATTGACTTAAAAACTTTTCTTACTCAAACCAAACTGCCTGTTTTTGGAACGTTTATGGACGGAGCAAATATTTATCAATCAGAATTACCGCAGGAAGGCATCATTATTATGGGTAATGAAGCAAACGGTATTTCAGGGGAGATTGAAAAAATAGTAACTTCTCGTCTTTCAATTCCAAGATTTGGAGAGCTGCAAAAAACCGAAAGTTTAAATGTAGCTACTGCAACAGCAATTATTCTCAGTGAATTTAAACGAAATAGTTAAGATTTTGTTTTAATGAAAAGTGAAATTTATTAAAATTGCTCTAGATTTCATTGAATCAATATTATCCGTGTAACCACTAGGAGATGTATTATCTCGAATTAATTCATCAGTTATGCCGAACATACCTCTGACAGAAGGAGAAAAGATAAAGTATTCAGTAAAAATATCGATTCCAAATCCTACTTCGTAAGCGGCGGTCCATTGTTTTACTCTAAATTTCTGTTGGTAATTATCATCTTGAGACTTGGAATTGCTGGATAGATTTAAAGTTGTAGACATACCGCCAACTAAATACGGACGGATATTTCCTGTGCGTAAAGCAGAAAATTTTAATAACAAAGGAAAATGTATGTAGGTGCTGTTTACTTCTCTTAAATAATCACTTTCTAAATTTCCGACACCAGAAAAATATAAATCACGTTTTGTATAGTACAATCCAGGTTCAAAACGAAGGTTTATATATTCCTGTAATCTCAAATCAGCTACAACGCCAACGTTAAAACCGGTAGTTTTTTTTACCTGAATATCATTTTGAACAGGAGTTTTGTAATCAAATTTAAAATCAAAACTATTAAAACCTAAATAATAACCAAAGTAGACACGCTGCTTTTGCCAGTTTTCTAGGTTAATAATAGGGTCTTTGCTAAACATACTTTTAGCGAATTGTGAGTACCCTTTTGTCGTTAAGATCAATAAAATTAAGATTACAGCTTTTTTCATACTATTTTTTAGATGCAGAATAAATCGTTGCGACACCAAAAGTTTGTGGCATTGCCACAACATCTATAAACCCAGTTTTTCTCAAAATATTGTTTAAGGCTTCTCCATACGGAAAAGCGGCAGCAGATTCAGATAAATAGCCATAAGCGTCATTATCTTTTGAAAATAATTTTCCGATAAGTGGCAATATGTTTTTACTATAAAAATTATAACCTTGTTTATAAGGGAATTTATCTGGAATAGAAGTTTCTAAAATAACGAAAACTCCATTTGGTTTTAGAACTCTTAAGATTTCCGAGAAACCTTTTTCGAGATTTTCAAAGTTTCTTACTCCAAAACCAACTGTAATTGCATCAAAATAATTATCTTCAAAAGGCATATTTTCAGAATCACCTAAAACCAATTCAATAATGTTAGAGAGGTTTTTTTCTTGAACTTTCTTTTTTCCAACTTCCAGCATTCCAGCAGAAATATCCAAACCAATAATTTTTTCGGCATTAGTTTGTGCTAATAAAATAGCTAAATCACCAGTTCCTGTAGCAATATCTAAAATAACCTTTGGTTTTTTGTCTGATACTATTTTTAATACTTTTTTACGCCACTTAACGTCAATGCCAAATGAAATGACACGATTTAAATTATCGTAATTCCCAGAAATGGTGTCAAACATTTGGGTTACCTGCTCTTTTTTTCCTAGTGAAGAGTCTTTATACGGAGTTACTTTTTCAGACATTTTTTTAATTTGGACAAATATAAACAATCTAGTTTAACTGTAATTGAGTTTTTTGATTTGTAAAATAAATGTTTTAGTTGATTTATTTCAAAGTTAAAACTCATGGTGTTCCGGCATCCCTAAATTTAGGGATATTGATAAAATCCCTAAATCACGGTATTGTGTAGTCTCTCTAATATGAACAACTTTGCTAAAGTAAAAATGATTAAAGTTTTAATGATTGATAATTGTCACTATGACTTAAGCAAATGGTTACTGTTTTTGCGCTTGTAAATTCATTTGTTCTTGAAAAAGTTTTGTAAGTATTATTCTTGGGGGGAAATACTAATTAATAGTGCAAAATACGTTCTTAGGATTAAATTTGTTTTTGGAAATTTTAATTTTCTGCCTTTAATATCTTAGTGGTATTTGTTGTTAAAGGCGTTTTGAGATCTAGGTCTCAAATAACATAAAATGTTATTCAGTTATTTCAAATGTTTTTAACATTTGTGATTTTTTTAAACAAAAACTATTCTGAGAGAGTCAGGTCAAAAATCAATTGTTTTAAAAACATCCTCTATTTTAGGGGATGTTTTTTATTTATTTTCTAATGTAAGTTTCATAAGTGTAATCATAAAGATGTTTTTCGTCTTTATAATTTTCTTCAGATTCTACCAAAAGCCATTCACTTTTATTAATTTTTGGAAAAAAAGTATCTGCATCAAAACTGTGATGAACTTTGGTTAATTCTATTATATCTGTAAACGGAAGAGCTAGATTGTAAATCTCGCCGCCGCCAATAATATAACTATCGTCACTTTCCGGACAGGCTGCAATTGCCTTCTCAATGCTGTCTACCACAATACATCCTTCTGGATGATAATTTTCTTGACGTGTAATTATAATATGTACTCGATCTGGTAATGGTTTTAGAAAACTTTCAAAAGTCTTTCTTCCCATAATAATATGATGACCGGTAGTAAGTGATTTAAATCTTTTAAAATCATTTGGAAGATGCCAGACCAATTCATTGTTTTTTCCAAGCGCATTATTTTCGGCAACAGCCGCTATCATTATAATCATGGTATGCTTAATCTAAATTTTATTTTCATTCTCTTCATTAATTGAAGATTCTATCTGACTGATTCTTTTTTGCTGTAAAGCAACTAATCGGTCAATTTGTTCTCTTTCCCATTTTTTATTCATAAAACGATCGGTTATGTACACTTTTATAAAATGAAGAATGAAGAGAAAGAGCCAGATTGTAATACCCCAGATACACCAATTTTGAGTTGTACCTTCGCCAAAACCAAAAAACCTATTGGCAATAAATAAAAATAAACTTCCCAGAAGGAAAAGAACAAAATGAAAATAAAGGATTTTTTTTTGTCTTAATCGTCGTCTGGCGTATTCGTATTGTTCGTGCACTTCTTTTTCCATAAGATAAAAATGAGATTATAAAGTTAAAATTTATTTTTGAAAGTCAATATTCTGCCAAAAGAATATTTGGTTTAAAATGATCTAAGAATTTGAAAAGCAAAATTTTAGACCGTTTAAATTACAGATATGACTAAAATAAGGTGTCGTTTTTGGAATTATGATAAATCGGATGGCCGAGTAGTGGGGGTTTGATTGAATTTATTTAATTTTAAGGGTATAAATCTAAAAACTAAATAGTTATGTCTTTGAAAAAACAATTCATCAAAACGAAACCAGTTTGTAAAGTAACATTTTCTATAGATGCCAAAGATGCTGATTCGGCAGCAGTTGTTGGGGATTTTAATAACTGGAATCCTTCAGAAGGAGCTTTAAGTAAGTTGAAAAACGGAACCTTTAAAGCGACTTATGATTTGGTTAAAGATGCGATCTACGAATTTAAGTATGTAATAGACGGGATTTATGTAAACGATCCAGAAGCCGATTCTTATAAATGGAACGATTATGCTGGAAGTGAAAATAGTGTCTTAATTGTATAAAAAAAATCCGCTCAATATTTTTTTAAGCGGATTTTTTGTTTTTTATACAGCGACACTTCCTTTTATTGCAGGATGCGGATCATAGTCTACTAAAGTGAAATCGTCATAATCAAAATCAAAAATGTTTTTAATCGCTGGATTCAAAATCATTTTTGGTAATGGTTTTGGCTCACGAGTTAATTGCAATTCTAATTGCTCAAAATGATTATTGTAAATATGTGCGTCGCCAAAAGTGTGTATAAATTCACCTGGTTCTAAATCGCATACTTGAGCAATCATCATTGTAAATAATGCATAAGAAGCAATATTAAAAGGTACTCCTAAAAAAATATCAGCGCTTCTTTGGTATAACTGGCAAGATAATTTTCCTTTCGTTTCTCCTTTTTCTAAATCGGGACTTGCCACATAAAACTGAAAAAAGGCATGACATGGAGGCAGAGCAGCTTTGTTATTGGCTACATTTTCCTCAAATGATTTTTTAGTATCTGGCAGAACAGATGGATTCCAAGCAGAAACCAGCATTCTTCGGCTGTTTGGATTTGTTTTTAGTTCCGTAATCAATTCAGAGATTTGATCGATTTCTTCACTGTTCCAGTTTCTCCATTGATGTCCGTAAACAGGCCCTAAATCGCCATTAGAATCTGCCCATTCATCCCAGATTTTTACTCCGTTTTCTTTAAGATATTTAATATTTGTATCTCCTTTTAAGAACCAAAGCAATTCGTAAATAATCGATTTTAAATGAAGTTTTTTAGTTGTAACCATTGGGAAACCTTCACTTAAATCAAAACGCATCTGGTAGCCAAAAACACTTTTTGTTCCAGTTCCGGTACGGTCTCCTTTTTGATTCCCGTTTTCTAAAACGTGTTTTACTAAATCTAAGTATTGTTTCATTGGTGTTTAATTGTTTAACCGTCTATTCGTGTAACTGTTTAATCGATTAAACGAATAAACAAATCCACGATTAAACATGATTTATCTTCTTGAGATTTCGTCTCTAATTTTAGCTGCTTTTTCGTAATCTTCCTGAGAAACGGCTTGATCTAAAAGTTCATTCAGTTCTTGTAAAGTATGTTTTGAATAAACATCTCCAGATTGATTGCTTTCTTCTTCACGTCCAAAAGTTTCTGGATTTGAAAGAACATCATCAATTTCCTGAGCTCCTTGATCGGCATCAGCAGTGTTTGATTTTAAATAAATTCCAGCTTTATCTAAAATGTTTTTATAAGTAAAAATTGGTGCATTGAAACGTAATGCTAAAGCAATAGCATCTGAAGTTCGGGCATCAATGATTTCTTCAATTTTGTCTCTTTCACAGATTAAACTGGAGTAAAAAACGCCGTCAACCAATTTGTGAATGATCACTTGTTTTACTACAATATCAAATCTTTCTGCGAAGTTTTTGAATAAATCGTGTGTTAATGGACGTGGTGGTTTTATTTCTTTTTCTAAGGCAATAGCTATCGATTGGGCTTCAAAAGCACCAATAACAATAGGTAATTTTCTTTCACCATCAACTTCATTCAGAATTAGGGCATAAGCGCCATTTTGAGTTTGGCTGTATGAAATTCCTTTTATAGATAATTTTACTAGACTCATATATGTTTGTAAAAAAGGCACTTAGCGCCTCATTTTTTTGCTTTTTTTAATTGAAAAATAAAGCTGCAATTTTAGTCAAAAAATATGGAACAAAAAAGCTGCCTATAAACAAAGATACAATATCTTGTTTTTAGGCAGCAAATATTTTGAAGAGAATTCTTGAATTAAGAATGTTGTGCTTTAAAAGCTTTAAGTTTCTCTGTTAATTGCGGTACAATTTCGAAAGCATCACCAACAATTCCGTAATCAGCTACTTTAAAGAAAGGAGCTTCTGGATCGTTATTGATCACTACTTTTACTTTAGATGAGTTAATACCTGCAATATGCTGGATTGCTCCAGAAATACCTATCGCAATATATAAGTTAGTTGCAACTGGTTTTCCTGTTTGGCCAACGTGTTCGCTGTGAGGTCTCCATCCTAAATCTGAAACTGGTTTAGAACAGGCTGTTGCTGCGCCTAAAACTTCAGCTAAATTTTCAACTAATCCCCAATTTTCAGGTCCTTTTAATCCACGTCCGCCAGAAACTACGATATCAGCATCAGCGATAGAAACTTTTCCAGTTACTTTTTCAACAGAGTCTACTTTAATTCCGAAATCATTTTCTCCAAGAGTTGGATTAAAATCTTCAGCAGCTGCAACTCCTGCACTTTCAAAGATTCCATAAGAGTTTTTAGCCAAACCAAGAACTTTTACATCTGTATCGATTTGTGTGATGTTGAATGCTTTGTTTGAGAAAGCATTTCTTTTTACCTGAAATGGAGAAGTGCTAACTGGTAATCCCACAACATTCGAAGCAAAACCAGCATTTAAAGCTACTGCTACTAATGATGAAAGATAAATACTGTCTGTTGTAGAAGATAGTAAAACTACTTTTGTTCCTTCTTTTTCAGCAGCTTGTTTGATTACATCAGCATAAGCTTTAGCAGTAAAACCAGCTAATTTATCGTTGTTTACTTTTAGAACTTTATCAACTCCGTATTTGCCCAATTCGCTTACATCGCTGATGTTTACTGTTAAAGCAGTAACGGTTGTACCTAATGATTCTGCTACTTTCTTAGCGTAAGAAGCTAATTCGAAAGCTACTTTTTTAAATTTTCCTTCTGCAGATTCTGCATATATTAATATAGACATGATTTTTTTGTTTAGAGGTTTCACGTTTCAGGTTTCAAGGTTGAAAACTGAACACTAAAAAACTGATTACTGAATACTAGATTACTTTCGCTTCGTTGTGTAATAAATTGATTAACTCATCTAAATTATCAGGAGAAACTAATTTCACTGCTGATTTTGGAGCTGGTTTTTCAAACTTCACAGCTTTAGTGTTTACAGGAGCGTCAACTGGCTCAAGAATAGTTAAAGCCTTAGTTCTTGCAGTCATGATTCCTCTCATGTTTGGAATACGAAGGTCTTTTTCTTCAACAAGACCTTTTTGAGCACCAATGATTAAAGGAAGCGTAGTGCTTACAGTTTCTTTTCCACCGTCAATTTCGCGAACTGCTTTTACGTTATTTCCGTCAACAGTTAAACTTGTACAAGAGTTTAAGAAGTTAGAACCTAAAATACCAGCAATCATTCCAGGAACCATTCCTCCGTTGTAATCTAAAGATTCTTTTCCTGCAATCACTAAATCGTAACCTCCGTTTTTAATTACTTCTGCTAATTGTTTTGCAACAAAAAATCCGTCAGTTGGATTTGCATTTACACGAATTGCTTCGTTAGCACCAATTGCCAATGCTTTACGCAATGTTGGTTCAGTATCAGGACCTCCCACGTTTACAACCGTTACATTTGCACCTTGTTGTTCTTGGAACCAGATTGCGCGTGTAAGACCAAATTCGTCGTTAGGATTAATTACATATTGTACGCCGGCTGTATCAAATTCTGAATCGCCGTTAGTAAAGTTAATTTTAGAAGTAGTATCAGGCACATGGCTGATGCAAACTAGTATTTTCATAAGTATATATTTTGAATTTATAATATGCTTTTACAAATTTAGAATTTAATTTGGAATAATTATACTATGCATGCATAATATTTTTTAAAACTATTACGATTTCGCAGATTATGCGGTTTTGAATGATTTTCATCGGAATCTAAAAATGAAAAAGCACTCATTTTGTCTGATTGTTAGGAATTTTGCAATATTTGAACCACAAGAGAGGAGTTAAAATTTGTATAAAAAATACTATTTTTTGATTTTTTGCGTTTTGATGACTGAATTTCGAAGAAACAAGAATTAAACAAATCAATAAAAGTTTGTCTAAAAAATATTTTGGATGAAATAAGTGTTGATTACACGTTATTATATCGATTTCGTAAATATCACAATAAGCATAAAAAAGTTAAAACCGAAAGATGTGCAGCAGTTCGTGCGATTTTAAATTCAATTTATGCTTTTAAGTTATTTAAAATATTTATTTTTGCTCTTCAGAAAATTCAACATACAATATAAAATATGAGAACAATACAATTTAGAGAGGCCATTTGTGAAGCGATGAGCGAAGAAATGCGTCGCGATGAATCCATATATTTAATGGGAGAAGAGGTTGCAGAATACAATGGAGCTTACAAAGCTTCTAAAGGAATGCTTGCTGAGTTTGGTGAAAAAAGAGTAATTGATACTCCAATCGCTGAGCTTGGTTTTTCAGGAATTGCAGTAGGTTCTGCAATGAACGGAAACCGCCCTATTGTAGAATATATGACATTCAACTTCTGTTTAGTTGGTATTGATCAAATTATAAATAACGCTGCTAAAATGCGTCAAATGACAGGAGGACAATTTAATGTGCCTATCGTTTTCCGCGGACCAACAGCTTCTGCTGGTCAATTAGGAGCAACTCACTCTCAAGCTTTAGAAAACTGGTTTGCTAACACTCCAGGTCTTAAAGTTGTGGTTCCTTCAACTCCTTACGATGCAAAAGGACTTTTAAAATCAGCTATCCGTGATAACGATCCAGTTATTTTCATGGAATCTGAGCAGATGTACGGAGACAAAGGTGAAGTGCCAGACGGAGAATACACAATTCCACTTGGTGTTGCTGATGTGAAACGTGAAGGTACTGATGTAACTATCGTTTCATTCGGAAAAATCATCAAAGAAGCTTTTATCGCTGCTGATGAATTAGCTAAAGAAGGAATCTCTTGTGAGATTATCGATTTAAGAACTGTTCGTCCAATGGATAAAGAGGCAATCTTAAAATCGGTTAAAAAAACAAACCGTTTAGTAATTCTTGAAGAAGCTTGGCCAGTTGCCAGTCTTTCTTCTGAAATCTCTTATATCGTTCAAGAGCAGGCATTCGACTTCCTTGATGCACCAATTCAACGTATTACAACTGCAGATACTCCTGCACCGTACTCTCCAGTATTATTAAAAGACTGGTTGCCAAATGCTGGTGATGTAGTAAAAGCAGTTAAAAAAGTATTATACAAATAATACATATTTAAAATACTCACAAAACTTCATCATTCATAGTTAATTGATGAAGTTTTTTTTTGCCCAGACAATGAAAAGAATAATTTTACTCAGCCTATTTTTTGTATTCGCATTTGCGGCTATTGCTACTGCACAAACGAAAGTGAGTGGAATTGTTTTGGACAAGTCGAATCAGCCGATCCCTTTTGCAAATGTTGTCTTTAAAGGTTCTAATACCGGAATCGTTTCTAATGAAGACGGTCGTTTTTATTTAGAATCACCAAATACTTATACAGCATTAATAGTTACTTCAGCTGGATTTTCAGATAAAGAAGTGCCGCTGGAAAAAGCTGTTAATTATAACTTTAAAATTGTTTTAGGCGAAGCTGAAGCGTTAAATGAGGTTGTAATTTATACGGGAAAAACTTCTAAAAAGAATAATCCCGCCTTGGATATTTTGAGGAAAATTTGGGAAAGAAAACGTAAAAACGGACTTTACCAATTCAATCAATATCAAATGCAGAAGTATGAAAAAGTCGAGTTTGACATGAATACCATTGATAGTGCTTTCATGAAAAACAAGCTTTTTAAGGGAATGGAGTTTGTCTTCAATCATGTTGATACTTCTGATGTTACGGGGAAAACGTATCTGCCGATTTTTATCAACGAATCGGTTTATGATGTTTACGGAGATAATAAAATAAAAAAGGTAAAAGAGAATCTTACCGGAAATAAAATGTCTGGTTTCAATGGAAATCAGCAGATTTTAGCTTTCGTAAAAGACCTTTATTCTGATTATAATATTTACGATAATCACCTTAAATTTTTTGATAAAAGCTTTACTAGCCCGCTTTCAAGAACCGGAATTGATGTTTATAATTATGTCTTAAAAGACAGTGCTTATATCGACAAAAAATGGTGTTTTAATATTGTTTTTTATCCGAGGCGTAAAAATGAGTTGACTTTTAAAGGAGATTTCTGGGTAAACGATACCACTTTTGCCATCAAAAAAATTAATATGGGTGTTACCAAAAGCGCCAATATTAACTGGGTAAAGGACATTTATATAGAGCAGGAATTTGAGGTAGAAAATGATTCCATTTTCCTTTTGACCCGTGATTATATGATGTCTGATTTTGCTTTGAATAAAAAAGAAAAATCAAAAGGAGTTTACGGAAAACGAACGACTTTATATCGTAATCATAAATTCAACATTCAAAAACCAGAGAAATTCTACAAAGAGGAAGTCAATTTCATAGATAATGCGGTATATGAACGACCGCCGGAATTTTGGGAAGAAAATCGTTTTGAAAAATTAAATAAAGATGAAGCGGGTATTTATAAAATGCTCGATACACTGCAGACGGTCAAGCGATTTAAGCAACTCTATAATCTCGTCTCCATTTTAGGAAGCGGTTACGTTGAATTTAAGAACTTCGATTACGGACCTATTTATTCGACTTTTGGATATAATGAAGTTGAAGGTTTACGATTGAGAGTAGGAGGAAGAACGTATTTTGGACCAAACGACCCTTGGCGTTTACAGGCTTACACTGCTTACGGATTTGATGATAATAAATTCAAATACGGACTTTCTGGAAAATGGATGGTGGACAAGAAAAACCGTGTTATTATTTCTGGAGGAAACAGGCGTGATATCGAACAGATTGGAGCCAGTTTAACAACAACAAATGATATTTTAGGCCGAAGTTTTGCCTCTTCTGCTTTGTTCACAACTGGAAGCAACGGAAAGCTGACAAATATTAATTTGAGTAATCTCTCGGTTGAAATGGAAGCCAAGAAGAATTTTGTTGTTTCGGCGGGATTTTCGTATCGAACATTAGAATCGGCTTCAAAAACTTTTAGTTTGGATTATTATACTACTTTGCCTAGCATGACAAATCCGACAGGAGTTATCAAAAGCGATGTAAAACAATCCGAAGCGAATATTCAGTTTGAATATATGCCAAACCGTAAAACAATTGGTTATGGTGTAGAAAGAGATTTAGTTGACAGTCCGTTTAGCCATTTCTTTGTAAACTTTAGTTATGGTCTTAAAGGAGTTTTAGACAGCGATTTTGCTTATGAAAAAATTCAGGTTTTCTACAAACAGCCAATTATAATTGGACCTTTAGGAAGATCAAATATTATTCTGGAAACAGGAAAAACGTTCGGTACGATTCCGTTGGGATTAATGAGTGTAATTCCGGGGAACCAGACTTATTTTACAATCGAAAATACGTTTAGTAACCTTAATTTCTACGAATTCGTAACAGATCAATATACAACACTGCAATGGAATCATGATTTTGGCGGAAGATTATTCGCTAGAGTTCCATTTATGAGAAAATTAAACTGGAGAGAATTTGTAGGAGTTAGAGCGGTACACGGAACAATTTCTGAAGCTAACCGTGCTATAAACGCTTCTGGATTGCCTTATAATGTTCCGGAAAATATATATTGGGAATATCACGCTGGTATTGGAAATATTTTCAAAGTCTTTAGAATTGATTTCTCTTGGAGAGGAAATTATTTAGACATGCCGGATGCTCACAAATTTGCTGTAAAAGGATCTTTTGGATTCTATTTCTAGTCAGATTAATAAAATAGGATTGTCCGCTAAGCGGATTAATAACTTGAAGAGCACAATAATGACGCGGATTAGACGGATTTACTTCGTAAAAACGCGGATTAAAACAGATTTTCTACTTAAATTTTAAACAGATTAATAAAGGATCCGTTTTAATCCGCGTCTTCGCTTTGGCGAATCTGTGTCATCCGTGTGCTATTTTCAAACGGACAGTTATAAAATATAATAAAACAAATGAACAAGAATTTCTTTGTAAAAACCCACGGATTAGGAAATGAATATATAGTGCTGGACAGCCAAAATATTACATTTGAACTAACTCAAAAAGCGATAACAAGAATCTGCAATGTAAATTTCGGAATAGGCTCTGATGGTATTTTGTTATTGGCTGATTCTGATCGCGCTGATATTGGTTTACAGATATTCAATCCAGACGGTTCTGAAGCAGAGAAAAGCGGAAACGGATTGCGCATATTCTGTAAATATGTTTTTGATTACGGAATAATAACGAAAAACGAATTTACTGTTGAAACAAAAGGTGGAATCGTAAAAGCGACTATTGAAGAAACGGTAAACAACAAAGCAAAAATTATAACTGTCGATATGGGACAGGCCATTTTCAAATCACATTTGATCCCTACAAAGTTTGAAACTCCAGAAGTAGATAACGTTACGATTGAAGCAAATGGTAAATCTTTTGATGTAAACTGTGTTTCTGTTGGAAATCCACATTGTGTTATTCTAAAAGAAGATTTAAGTATTGATGAAATCAAACAATTTGGTCCATATTTAGAAAACCACAAAATGTTTCCGAATCGGATCAATGTACAGTTTGCAAAAGTCATTAATCGAAATGAAGTAGAAGTATTGATTTGGGAAAGAGGGGCAGGCTTTACACTTGCATCTGGAAGCTCATCTTGTGCGGTTGCCAGTGTGATGAAGAAGAAAGGTTTAGTAGATGAAAACATCACAATTAAAATGCAGGGAGGAACATTAAAAATTAAAGTTGATCCAGATTTTAATATTAGAATGACAGGAGAAGTTAGAGAAATTTGCTCTGGTATTTTGAGCGAAGAATTGATAGAAGACGCTAATTTGTAAAACCTTTTATTAACTCTCTGTTAGATAACATAGAAAGTGCATTAAATTATGAATAAACTTCATAGATTAATGCACTTTTTTCATTGTAAAAAGGGATTCTTTAGTTACTTTTGCAACCGAAATTATAGAAACATTAAAAAACGAAAATGACCGCAGACAAATTAACGACTTTCGATGTATTAATCGAAATACCAAGAGGAAGCAGAAATAAATACGAGTACGATTTTGAAATTAAAAGAATGCGTTTCGATAGAATGTTATTCTCTTCAATGATGTACCCAGCTGATTACGGATTTATTCCAGAAACTTTAGCTTTAGACGGAGATCCTCTTGACGTATTAGTTTTGGTAAACGAGCCAACTTTCCCTGGATGTGTTATGGAAGTGAAGCCAATTGGAGTTTTCCACATGGCAGATGACAAAGGACCAGATGAGAAAATTATTTGTGTACCAGTTTCAGACCCAATTTGGAATTCATTAACGGATTTATCAGATATCAACCCTCACTTAGTAAAAGAAATTGAGCACTTTTTCCAAGTTTATAAAGATCTTGAAAACAAAAAAGTTGATGTTGAAGGATGGGGAGACGTAAAAGAAGCATTCGACATTATTGCTGAATGTACTAAGCGTTTTAACGATATTGAAAATAAACCAGAGGGATTATTTAGCATTAAATAATTTAAGCACTCATAATATATAAAAAAAGCAATACTGCCGTCAGGAGTATTGCTTTTTTGTTTAAATTCGTTTTAGTTAGATTGTTGACTATTAACCAAAACCATTAATATATTATGAATGCATTTATGATTTACCTGCCAATTGTCATGGCAGTTTTAGGATTACTTTTCATGGGAATAAAAAGGAGTTGGGTTTTAAAACAAGACGCCGGAGACGGTAAGATGAAAGAAATTTCAGATTACATCTACGAAGGAGCCTTAGCCTTCCTCAAAGCAGAATATAAGCTGTTAACCATATTTGTAATAATCGCCAGTTTAGCTTTGGCAGGAATTACTTTTATCCCAGGAGTTAAAACACATTTATTAATCGTAATTGCCTTTATTTTTGGTGCATTGTTTTCAGCTTACGCGGGAAATATTGGAATGAAAATAGCAACAAAAACAAACGTTAGAACCACTCAGGCAGCTCGTACAAGTCTTCCTCAGGCTTTAAAAGTATCTTTTGGCGGAGGAACCGTAATGGGGCTTGGCGTTGCAGGGCTGGCAGTTTTAGGATTGACAGCTTTTTTTATAATCTTTTTCAATTTATTCTCTGACGGAGTTTGGAAAGATACAGATACCATGACAGTGGTCTTAGAAACTTTAGCAGGATTTTCATTAGGAGCTGAATCAATAGCCTTGTTTGCCAGAGTTGGAGGAGGAATCTATACAAAAGCGGCCGATGTTGGTGCCGATTTAGTAGGTAAAGTAGAAGCAGGAATTCCAGAAGATGATCCGCGTAATCCAGCAACAATTGCAGATAACGTTGGAGATAATGTGGGCGACGTTGCCGGTATGGGAGCCGATTTATTTGGTTCTTATGTGGCAACAGTTTTAGCCGCAATGGTTCTAGGAAATTATGTGATAAAAGATATGGGCGGAAGTATCAATGACGCTTTCGGAGGAATTGGTCCAATCTTGCTTCCAATGGCAATTGCTGGTTTCGGAATCTTGTTTTCTATCATCGGGACACTTTTAGTAAAAATCTCAGACGATAATGCTAGAGAAGCTCAAGTACAGAAAGCATTAAATGTAGGAAACTGGGTTTCTATTGTTTTGACCGCTGTGGCTTGTTTCTTCTTGGTGCAATATATGCTACCAGAAACCATGCAGATGAGTTTCTTTGGAGAAGGATCTAAAGCCATTTCGTCAATGCGTGTTTTTTATGCGACTTTGGTCGGATTGGTGGTTGGAGGAGCTATTTCTTCCGTAACAGAATATTATACAGGATTAGGTACAAAACCAGTTCTGGCAATTGTACAAAAATCATCGACTGGTGCAGGAACAAATGTTATTGCAGGTTTGGCAACAGGAATGATTTCTACTTTTCCAACGGTATTGTTATTTGCTATGGCTATTTGGATTTCTTACGCTTTGGCAGGATTTTATGGAGTGGCGCTGGCAGCTTCAGCAATGATGGCAACAACAGCAATGCAATTGGCAATCGATGCTTTCGGACCAATTTCTGATAATGCAGGAGGAATCGCTGAAATGAGCGAATTGCCAAAAGAGGTTCGTACTAGAACCGATATTTTAGACTCAGTAGGAAATACAACCGCAGCAACTGGCAAAGGTTTTGCAATCGCTTCTGCAGCCTTAACTTCCTTAGCTTTATTTGCCGCCTATGTAACTTTTACTGGAATTGACGGAATTAATATTTTTAAAGCACCAGTTTTAGCCATGTTATTTGTCGGGGGAATGATTCCTGTAGTTTTCTCTGCTTTAGCGATGAACTCAGTTGGAAAAGCAGCTATGGATATGGTATACGAAGTGAGACGCCAGTTCAAAGAAATTGCAGGTATTATGGAAGGAACTGCAAAACCAGAATACGGAAAATGCGTGGAGATTTCTACAAAAGCCGCTTTACGCGAAATGATGCTTCCGGGAATTTTAACTATCGGATTTCCAATTTTGATTGTACTTATCGGGAAATTAGTTTATTCAGACAACAATCAGTTGATTGCTGAAATGCTAGGAGGATATATGGCCGGAGTTACGGTTTCTGGTGTTCTTTGGGCAGTTTTCCAAAACAATGCCGGAGGCGCTTGGGACAATGCTAAAAAATCTTTTGAAGCAGGAGTTATGATTAATGGAGAAATGACATACAAAGGTTCAGATGCACACAAAGCCGCTGTAACTGGAGATACTGTTGGAGATCCTTTCAAAGATACTTCTGGACCATCAATGAATATCTTAATTAAATTGACTTGTTTGATTGGATTGGTAATTGCACCAATTTTGGGCGAAGGACATTCGCCATCTGATATTGCAGAAAAATCTTCTTGCTGTGCCAAAACAGAAATGCACGCAGATGGATTTTCTAAATGTGGCGACATGTCTGGAATGACAAAAGAAGAGTGTATAAAAATGTGTAAAGAAAAAGGCTGTACACCAGAGGAAACGGCTAAATGTCTAGCACATTTTGACAAAACTGGAAAATACCAAAAGACAGATTGTTTTGATACTAGTAAATACGAGAAAAAATCGGTTAGTGTTGAGGTAAAGAATATAAACGGAAAAACAACTGGAACAGTTACTAAAACTGAAAACGGTAAAACAACAACCGAAGTTTTTGAAGGAACAGAAGAAGAAGTTTTGGCAAAAGTTGAAGCCGCAAAATAAACGTTTACATTTATAAAATAAAACTTTTAAAAACTGCCCGAATGTATTTTCGGGCAGTTTTTTTTATTTCTAACACCCTATATTTCTCTCAACGCCTAGAAAGTTTTTTAACGACAAATTACACCAATTATCGCGAATTAATTTGTATTAAAAAAATCTGCTAGATCTGCTAAATCTGCGTGAAACAATATCGCAAAGATAATCCGCAAAGTTTTGTCATTTCGACTGAAAGGAGACTCGAGCGATAGCGAACTGGCGAAGCAAATCACACTATCCCGAAGCCTCGGGACGCAAAGAATGTCGCCAATCTTTGTCGATTTACGAGTGTGATCCTTCCTTCGTCAGGATGACAGACTAGACGAAGAAAAACAGCAGAACAGTATTCCAACCCCAAATCTTCAAGAATCTAATTTGTGAGAATTGGTGTAATTTGCGGTTAAACTAAGCTTATCCAAGTATTTTTATCATCCCGAGAAACAAGGGATCTCCACAATAAACTCCGCATGCAAAATCGACAATCTTTAGAGCTAATTACGGAGATCCTTCCTTCGTCAAGGATGACAAACCGTGGGTGAAAAATCCTTTTTAATCCTTTAATCTGTGGCAAAAAACTTTGTAGAGCTGCTTACGGAGATCCTTCCTTCGTCAGGATGACAGACTAGATGAAGAAAAACAGCAGAACACTATTCCAACCCCAAATCTTCAAGAATCTAATTTGTGAGAATTGGTGTAATTTGCGGTTAAAACTAAACGTCCCCAACCCTGTGATTTAGCAAATTAATTCGTGATAATTCGTGAAATTAGTGTTTGAAACTAATTCTCCCAATCAAGTCTATAATCTTCAATTCTACATCGGTAAAATAAAAGAAATACCCTACAAGAAATTCGACTCCAAATAACCACAAAACAACCCAATTTTTTACCCAAATTTTTACAAAAAAGTAAGAATTTGGCTTTTTTAGACGAAAAAGCAACAAGTAAAAAGCTGAAAAACTCTTCATATTTGACAGTTTTTTGGCTTTTTTCTATTATTTCTCCTCCTTTTTATGATTTAAAGTACAAAATAACTGCTAAAAACGCAATCTCTTTTACTGCTTAGCTGTTAAAAAACATCGATGAAAAGCATAAAACCTAAAATATATAAAGTTATTTCCTACAGATAAAAACATTTTGGCTTTAAATAACATTTTAAAAACTTTTTGGGGCTACTCTAAGATCGGTATTCAAAATAGTTTTGCCAATTACAAACTCTTTGTTTCAAATTTAGCAACTTATTGAATAATAAATCATTAAATCCTATGAAGAATTGCTACTCTATATTATTAACTCTTTTTTTGGTATTTTCACTAAATGCCAAAACAACTGCTTATTATAATGCAGAAAGTAAGAACGATTGGAAGAATCCAGTGCCTTGGGCAACAACCAACAATGCTGTTGAAAGTGTCTATGATAAGCTACTTAAGCATCATAAAACGGTCAGTGCTAAAACAGTTATTGCACCTTCATTTACTTTAGACGTAACTACTGATGGCTGTAAAAGCGGCGGAAGAATAGTAGTAAATGCCACAGGTACAACAGGTACGGTTTTGTACCAACTGGATGGGCCAAAGTCTTTTGCGCAGGGAACACTCAATATCTTTGACGGCTTGCCTACGGGGGATTATACCGTAAAAGTATTCGATGGAAGTACTGGAGCAACTCCAGTTATCCAAACGGTAAAGATCGAAAATAATTTTACCGATTTAAATATTGATTCAGTAATACAAAGTAATAATCTTTCTACATCGTTTGTATGTGGACCTAGAGGAATAATTACGGTAAACGCTTCTGGGGGTAAGGGACCATTGTCTTATTCTTTGATTAATAAAGCTACAAATACAATTCTTGTAGGGTATGGCTCACAGCCCTCAAATATTTTTACAGGGGTGCCTACAGGTACCTATATTGTATTGGTTGAGGATAAGTGTGGCAACTTTTTAAGAAGTGGTGATGTCGGCATAACAGTAAACGATTATGATGATATTACAGCTGCAACTTCTATGAGCGTATCATTGATTCCACCTGGTTATTCAACCAACAATATGTATTTCACTGAAAATGCTGGTTGTAAAACTATGACCGTAGCTTTCAATCCTAGGACGAATGCAACTTACGATCCTGCTACGACTTTTTGGGCCTATCTTGTAAAAGATGCCTCTGGTAAAGTTTTAAATGTAAACAGAAAAGATGTATTGTATAGAGTAGGAACACCTAATGGTGATTGGTCAGAGTGGGTGGCTTCGGATATGCCTGCTACTGTAAAATTTACATTACCAGACAATAATGATGTACCCTTTACATTTCAATTTAAAAGTGGGTGTAATGACGATGTTAAAACGGAGATAATTTACAACTATATCGGATTTAAGAAGATTTTGCCAACTTTTGATGCTCTTTTTGCCAACAGCTGTTCTGCACTTACGCTTGGTAATTTTAAAGTAGATGTCCCAAATGGTTCTGACCATTTGCTATGTTTCCCCGTTAATGTAAAAGTGTATGATACTGATGACAGTAATCGTTTATTAGGTGATAAAGATTTTTCAACCTATGGTTATATTATACCTACTCCACTTACTACCCCTGGCAGCTATGCAGGCTGGATTCCCGGTCATACGCTTAAAGTAGTCATGACAGATGCAAAGGGGATTTCATTAACGGAAACCTGTATCGTACCAACCCCAATCTACACTGATTTTAAAATGAATGCAAATCGCTTGGGAGCTTATTTTAATAATAATTGTAGCTTTACAGGACTAAAATATGATTTTGTTTCAATTAGTAATGTTGCAACTGGGATAGTCAATGGTCCTTTTCCTGTTACTTTTACTGCCACATGTATCTCCGATCCTTCACTAAATCAGACTGTTACAGTATATAATGCAACCGATAAAAATGCGGATGGATCATTAAAAATTACTGCACCATTTGGCACTTATCTTCCTTATGGCTTTTATGACTTTAAGCTTGAATTTGGCGATAAAGGAGATGGAACTGGTCCCTGCAGAACAACAACCATAACAGGTTATGATAATAGCCAAAGAAATAAGGGCTTGAAATTAGGAAATGTGACGACTCCTACGAATGTTACAGGCTGTAAAACCTACACTGTCAACATTCCTTATTATTATACCAATGCATCAGGTGCTCCGATTGCAGCGAGTACTGTTGGTATTGATGGAGTTTGGATTACGCTTACGAATAATGACGCAAGTGGTAATGGTAATCAGTCCGTTTACACTTCTAATAGAACAAGTTACTCTTTTACTGGTGTACCCGCGGGTACCTATACGCTAAGCATTGCTCCTTATGATAATACAGGTGCCAAACCAACTTGTTCTTCAGACAGCAAAACCATTACTTTGGCTCCCTATGCTTTGCCAGTTATAGATGTACCGCATTCAGGAGGTTTGGTTTGTTTTCCAGCAACTAAAGGTAACTTGACTGTAGTGGCAACAGGAACTTCTCTGCCTTTGCAGTATGCTTATAAAAAGCAAGGTGCTACAGATGCTACATATAGTGCCAATCAAACCAATAATATTTTCTCATCACTAGATATTGGTTTTTATACTGTAAGAGTCACAGATGCGTGTGGTGCTGTCATTACTCAAGATTTGACTGTGGCTAGCTCTACCACATCAATATTTTCAGGTGCAACTCAAACAATCTGCCCTGGAACAACAGCTACAGTAACCACTACACCTATTGGTATGGTTACCAATTATAAATGGACAGCACCAGATGGTGTTACTGTACTACAAAATGGTCCAGAATTTTACCAGTTGGTTATTCCTAATTTTACAGCTGCAAACAACGGCGACTATACAGTAGTAGCAACATCTCCTGCAGGATGTACAGCAAAAGGTACTATTACATTAACGGCAGCTACAGATCTTAATTTAATCGTTACAAATCCTGCCACAGTTTGTGCAGGAACTAGCGTTAATCTTGCCAATGCTGTAAGTGGTGTTGCGTCTTATATTTACTATGCCTCTAACCAAACAACTGAATTAGCAACTCCTACAGTGACTCCTTTAGTGACTACAGATTACTATGTACAAGGAACATCTGCAAGTGGTTGTGTATTGCCTAAACAAAAAATAACCGTAACAGTTAATCCAGCACCTGCATTGGTTATTACAAACCCAGCACCGGTATCAACTGCTGGCACGACTGTAAATCTTAAAGTTGCCGCTATTACGGCTGGAAGCACGAATGTTAATACTTTAGATTATTATGAAGATGCGGCATGTACTGTATTGGTAACTAATCCAAATGCTGTGACGATCACGGGCAATAAAACGTATTATATAAAAGCAACCTCCTTGAGTGGTTGTACAGACATTAAACCAGTAACTATAACGACATTATTTCCAAGTGTAACAATTACGGGTACAAAAGGTTCCTGTATGGCAAACAATACAATAACTGCCGCAGCATCATGGACAGTAGCCACCCCTGCTACTTATACCCTTACTGGTACAGTAGCTGACGGAAGCAGCATTACGAGATCACAAACCGATAACAATGTGTTTAACAACCTGCCTTCAGGGACTTATACCGTAAAGATTTCTGATAGTAACTATCCAGCGCCTACTGGTGTTACATCTGCTCCAGAAACTGTTAATTCTAGTTATGATATACTGAAACTAACAACTGTAACACCATCTACTGCCGGTACTCCAACCTGTGGTTCTAATGGTACTATTACCTATGGTACTACAGCTGGTACTCAACCAGTGGAATATTGGATTGAAAGCAGTCCAGGAGTTATTGCAGCAGGTCCTGTTACCAACTATGCTGGTACAGTAACCTTTAGCAATGTACCACAGGGGACCTATACTGTATATGCAAAAGACGCTTGCGAAACCACACAGCTGGAACCTAATGTAAAAGTATCAGGCTTCGATTTGACCGGTTTTGATAAAATAGTAATAGAGAACCCAACTCAATATTTCAGTCGTGGTAAAGATTGCGACCATCTAGCCTTTGTTTTAGATTATATAACTGGTCACATGGATCTTTTTAAAGGTGCAACTGAAATTCCTTTTGATTGGACCAAACTGGCTTATGAATTAGAGGTTAAGAATGGAAGTACAACTACTACTTATTCTATAGCTCCAGGAACAACCGATATAGATGTGAGCTATGTTCCATTTTCTTCACCTCAAACCCAATATCGTTTAAAATTGAAAAGCCCTTGTACAGGAGCTGATATCTACTCAGACTGGATTGTTGTGGAGGACCCGAAAATTGATGTAACGGTTATTGACAATACTCCTGCAGATATGTGTTCGACAGGTAGTCAGACTTTGGCATTGACAACAGACTGGAATACTGAACCTTGCTTCCCTGTAACCAATATATCTGTAACAAATGTAGCTACTGGAGCAGTGGTAAATTTCCCAGATCCTTGGACAAGTCCTTCAGATGACTATCTTCTTACAGGTCTTTTGGCAGGTACTTACAATATATCAGCTACCGATGCACAATTACATACCTATACTTTGAATGGTAAAGTTTTCGCTCCTGATGCACCTACAAGACCGTCTGCTAAACTTACTTCTGCACAAGGTTGTACTTTTGGGAAAGTAAATTTACAGATAGGGAATATTTTAGCGGCTGGACCATATCCTATTACCTATACTATAACTAGTGCACCTGCTGGTGTTACTGTTCCTAAAACATATACACAAACAGATGATTCTTCAAATACAATATTCACTGATCTTCCTTCTGGAGCCTATACCGTTAAGGTTTCTTATGGCGACAATGGAACAGGAATAGGAGCTTGTAGTCAAATACTTACTATAGATGCCCAAAGCCCTGTATTGGCTTATAGCTTAGACAAATTATGGTACGATGGTTGTCAAGATGCTACACGCCGTATAGAAGGTACTTTTAAAGCTACTGATCAAGATGGCAACATAGTAACTTCCTATGGTGGGCCTTATGGTCCAGTAGTGGCTGGTGGTGTTAGTAATAATATATATTTGAAAGCACATGCTCAGATATTAGAAGCTCCAGCAGATTATACAGGACCTATTGGTGAAGACTCTGAGGTGGAAATGTATGGTGGAGATGCAACCTTTGCATTCCCTGATCGTCTTGATCCTACAAATAGTAATTACAATAATAATTGGGCAGGTAAAATTCTTGTTCCTGGTACTTATAAAATTGGTATCTATCCGGAATATTTTTCTTACAACGAAGATTGCCGATTTGTGCAGCCAGGTACTATCAAAACCATCACAATACCTATAAACAATACTGTAGGCATTGATGCTGCAAAATCAGGAGGTTTGGCATGCTCAGGAGGTACAGGCACTTTGGTGGTAACACCTACAGGAACAGGACCGTTTACTTACCAATACAAAATAAAAGGAGCACCTGCAAGTAGCTATTCTGCACCTCAGGCATCCAATGAATTCCCAGGGCTTGCTGCAGGAGATTATGATGTGAAAATAAGCACTACTTGTACCAGTATTGAGCCAACCTTGTCAGTATTGTCATTAACTGCGGCAAGTATATTAAGTATAACACCGTCAGCTGCTGTATGTCAAGGACAGGAAGCTGTTATTAGTATTCTTCCTATTGGTCCTATTGAAAGTATCATATGGACACTAGATGGTGCACCAATAACAACAGGATTGGATGCAACAGGTACGATATTAACCATTCCTTCATTTACTGATGCTAATAAAGGAGTGTATGTAGCAAATGTTACATCAACTACAGGATGTGTATTTGAATCAAAACCTCTTACAGTTACCTTGGCTAATCCAAGTACATGCGGAGCATCCCCATTTACTGCCATAAAAACAGTAACTGATGCAAGTGGTAATAATAAGGCAGAAGCCAATGAGATTTTAACTTATCATATAACAGTAAAAAATATAGGTACAACTGCTATCCCAAGCATCACTATCGAAGACAACATTCCTGCCAATACGACTTATGTTGATGACAGCGTGAGTTTGGGCGGTTCTTACGACAGCTTAGGAAACAAAGTTAACTTTACAGATATAACACCACTGGCTGTAAACGATACAAGAACCTATACCTTTAATGTAAAAGTAACAGGAGACCTAACAGACGTATCTGTAGTTTCTAATATAGCGACAGTAAATGGAGCTAAAACTACACCTGAGGATCCAGAGAACCCAGGAAACCCGGATCCAGACTGCAACAATCCAGCAGGCTGCACCACCGATATTCCAACTGATCCAAGCTCAGGCATCTCCATCACGAAACACGGAACATTTGTGGATGCGAACGGCGACGGAAAAACCAATGTTGGGGATAAGGTAACCTATGCTTTTACAGTTAAAAACACGGGAGAAACGACCTTGACCAATATTACAGTAACGGACAACAATGCAGATGTAACAGGAGGACCTCTGGGCAGTTTAGCTGTAGGAGCAATTGACACGACTACATTCACGGCGGTTCATACTATAACACAGGCCGATATTGATTCGGGATTTGTTTACAACCTGGCTACGGCTGCAGGAAAAGATCCAGACAACAAAGACGTAACCGACACATCTACCGATCCGCTTCCATGCGCAACATGTCCAGTAGATCCAGCATGTCCAGACTGCACGATCACGCCTGTGCCATC
>NZ_WWEM01000034.1 GCF_019308285.1 Flavobacterium quisquiliarum | reverse complement strand
TTAGAGTAATGAATTACACGAATTGATTCAAAATTATGCTTAAAGATTGTAAAAAATAAATTTGTGAATTCGTGGCTATTACTTAGAATACAACTTTCAATTTTTGTATTGAAATGTTTTTGGAATTTTATGGTTGCAAATTTACAACATAGAAAATGCCTTTTATAATCTAAATTTTCCGCCACGAATTCNCGAATTAATTTAAATCATTTAGAATAAATTAGAGTAATGAATTACACGAATTCATTCAAAATTATGCTCAAAGATTATAAAAAATAAATTCGTGAATTCGTGGCGAAAAAAACTATACACCAATAAAACAAATCAATTACAATTTCTAATTTTTAGAAATGCAATTTGTATTTTTGAATCATAGAAAAAAGCACACATGAAAATTGTTATATCTCCAGCGAAATCATTGAATTTCGAAAAAGAATTACCAACATCTCAATATACAGAACCTTCATTCTTAAAAGAAGCCAGAGTGGTTCATAAAGTTGTAAAACAAAAAAAGCCTTCTGAATTATCAGAACTAATGTCAATCTCAGACAAACTAGCCGATTTAAACTGGAAACGTAATCAGGATTGGAAAACGCCTTTTACTCCAGAAAATGCACGTCCGGCAGTGTATACTTTTGATGGAGATGTGTATACAGGTTTAGATGCATATTCGATTCCGTTAGAAAAATTAGATGCTCTTCAGGATAAATTGAGAATTTTATCTGGACTTTATGGTCTTTTAAAACCTTTAGATTTAATGCAGGCCTATCGTCTGGAAATGGGAACAAAAATGCCTGTCGGCGAATCTAAAAACCTGCACGAATTTTGGAAACCAACAGTAACAAAAGCTTTAAACAAAGAATTGAAAAAAGACGAACTATTCGTGAATTTAGCGAGTAACGAATATTTTTCTGCAGTTGATGTGAATGCTCTAAAAGTTCCTGTAATTACTCCTGACTTTAAAGATTACAAAGATGGAAAACTAAAAATGATCAGTTTTTTTGCCAAAAAGGCTAGAGGGATGATGGTTCGTTATATCATTGATACCAACGCAGAAACAATTGATGATTTAAAAGGATTTAATTACGAAGGATATCAGTTCGATGCCAATCTTTCAAAAGGAAACCATTTGGTTTTTACAAGATAGGTTTTTTAAAGATGCTAAGGTTCTAAGATGCTAAGATTCTAAGTTTTTTAACCGCAAAGACACAAAGATTTACGCAAAGTTCGCAAAGGTTCTATCACAAAGCTTTGCGAACTTTGCGTTTTTACGCTTATCAGAAATAAAATTCTTTGCGCCCTTTGCGGTTAAATTAAAAAACAAACGCCGAATTCTAAATGATGAATTCGGCGTTTCTGTGTATTATAAAATTATTATTATTAATGCATTGCGTCGGCTGCACTAATTTTGTTCTTCCCTTTTTTGATAAAGAGAATAATCGGTATGCAACATAAAAACATGATTCCTAAATAAAGGAAAATATCCATATAAGCCATTACAGTACTTTGTTTCATGACTGACATTTCGATAGCTTGATACGCTTTTTTCAGCGCCACATCAGCGCTATATCCTTTTGCCATAAACGCATGCTGCATTCCTGTAATTCGCTGCTGTACTTCAAATTTGGCTGGATCAAGATTATTAATCAAATCAACTCTGTGTGATTGACTGAAACGTGTGATAAAAGTGGTAATAATCGCAATACCGAATGATCCTCCTAACTGGCGCATCATTCCCGTAAATGCAGCTCCTTCACCAATTTGTTTTCCTTTTAATGTTGAAAGCGAAAGTGTCGTAATAGGAACGAAAAGAAGTCCTAAACCAACTCCTCTTAAAATTAAAGGCCAATACATATGTTCAACTCCTGTGTCAGGTGTCATACGGCTGTACATCATAAAAGTAAAGAAGAAGAAAATTAAAAATCCAACTCCTACCATGTACCCCTGCGGAACACCTTTCTGAATCATGTTTCCAACAAAAGGCATCATAATCGCTGTGGTAATAGATCCAGGAATCAATAATAATCCTGCATCAGTAGCTGTCCATCCTAATATTGACTGCGTATAAATTGGGATAATTAAAGTTGATCCATACAAACCAAAACCAAGAATAAAACACATTACAGTTCCAATTCTTAAGTTTCCATCTTTCAAAACGCTTAAGTTTACAATTGGATACTTGTATGTCAGCTCTCTCCAAATAAAAAGAACTAATCCTAAAACTGTAATAACACTTAAAGTTACAATTAATGAATCATTAAACCAGTCATCTTGTTGTCCGTGTTCCAGTACAAATTGTAAAGAACCAATAAAAGTACTCAGCAAGATAATTCCCCACCAGTCGACCTGATTAGCTTTTAATTTCTCCCCATACTTTGGGCTTCTAACAAAAGTTAAAGCCAAAATGGTAGCAATAATTCCTAACGGAATATTGATATAGAAAATATAAGGCCAAGAATAATTATCTACTAAATATCCTCCTAAAGGCGGACCTAAAGTTGGACCAACAATTACCCCCATTCCATAGATAGCTTGTGCCATTCCACGTTTTGCTACGGGGTAACTTTCTGTAATAATCGTTTGGGCTGTAACTAATAGCGCTCCACCACCCATACCTTGTACGAATCGGAAGGCTACGAGTTCCCAAATATTGGTGGCATTACCACACAAAAAGGAACAGACTGTAAATACTATTATGGAAGCCACAAAATAGTTACGTCTTCCAAATTGCTGTGATAGCCAGCTCGTCATCGGAATTACAATAACATTCGCAATTGCGTATGCTGTAATTACCCACGCCACATCAGTCAAGGTAGCACCAAGACTTCCGCGCATGTCTGTCAGCGCTACGTTTACAATCGTTGTGTCAACAATTTCGAGCAGTGCACAAAGTACCGCTGTAATCGTAATGACAACACGTCTGAAACCGTATTCTACTAAATCGTCGTCTGCTTGTACTGCTCCTGCCATGTTTTATTTTAAATGTACATCAACGTCAACGTTCATTCCTGGTCTTAAAAGTTTTACTTTTTCAGGATCGTTAGATTCGTCAATCGTGATTTTTACTGGTAATCTCTGAATTGTTTTTACGAAGTTTCCTGTTGCATTATCAGGAGGAAGTAATGAAAAACGAGATCCTGTTGCAGGAGAGAAAGAAGATACAGTTCCTTTAAACTCATAGTTTGGATAAGCATCTACTTTTAAACCTACTTTTTGTCCCACAACCATTTTGTTTAATTGTGTTTCTTTAAAGTTAGCTACAACCCAAGCTTCATTATTATTGATGATGTAGAATAAAGATTGTCCTGGCTGTACTAATTGTCCTGGCTGAATATCAACTTTAGAAACCTGACCGTCAATTGCAGCAGTAACTACAGTATAAGAAAGGTTTAAGTGAGCAACATCTAACATTGTTTTTGCTTTTTTGATGTTTGCTGCAGCAACCTCAGTTTGTTTGTCAGAAACTTTAGATTTTGACTGGATAACCGATTTTTGGTAAGAAGTCGCTTTTTGTTGCTGTTCTAAAACACGTACTTGGTTTTCAGCTTCTTCTTTTGCAGTTAAAGCCTGCTCATATTGTTGTTTTGTAATGGTATGCGTTTTGTACAAGTTGTTGTAACGGTTATAATCGTTTGTAAGCTGTCTCAATCTAATCTTTGCACTTTCGATAGAACCACTCGCAGATCTCATTTGAGCATCAGAAACAGAGATGCTTGCATAAGCACTTCCAATATCCGCTTTAGCAGCTTCAAATTGTCCTTCAGCTCCCAATAATGCTGCATTAGCTTCATCAATCTTTAATTGATAATCTCTTTTGTCGATAGTAAATAAAGTATCTCCTTTTTTTACATAATCATTATCTTTCACATAAACTTTACTAATATATCCAGAAACTCTCGGGATAATTGGATTCATTCTTTTCTCGATTTGAGCATCATCTGTTTCTTCGTGAGCTTGTGCGTGTAAGTATTTTGATATTCCGTAAGTTCCTCCCACTAAAACCAAAACGGCTAGTATGATGATGAATTTTTTATTTGTCTTTTTCTTTTCCATGAGAGCTATCGATTATATTTTTGAAAGATTGAATGATTGTGATAATTGTCCTGATACTGAAAGTAATTCGTAATATTTTTGAATAATGGTTGCTTTTGCTACAGCCGTGTTGATTTTTGCACTTAACTGTTCCACATCAGCTTCAACCAAGTCATTGGTATCTGCTAAACCATTGTCAAATTTATCTTTTACTAATCTGTAGTTTTCTGCTGCTTGCTGAAGAGCTTCTTCATACACTACACTTTGGTTGATTGCTAAGTCATAATCTTCAAGAGATTTCTGAACTTCAACTTTAATACGGTCAGTCATGATTGCTTCGGTATTTTTTACTTCCAAAGCTCTACTTTCCGCTTCTTTTACATGAGCACTGTTTTTTAAGATTCCAGATAAATCATACGATAAACCTAAACCAAAATTCATTGCATACTTTACTGTAATGATATCTTTTAAATCTAAAGCAGTATATCCTCCAAGTAATGAAAGAGTTGGGTAATAACCTGATTTTGCAATCTTAACATTTGCCTCAGAAGCTTTAGATTGTAAACGAATTGCTTCTAAATCTTTTCTGCTTTCCAATGCCAATGCATCTGTTGTTGGAGCATTGCTTGTTTTTAAATTAAAGAAATCATCTTCATTTACCTGAAGTTTAGTTTCAGGAGCCATTTTCAATAAAGTTGTCAGGTAGAAATTGATATTGTTTAAGTTGTTAGTAGCTTCATCAATAGATAATTGTGTTTTTGAAACTAATAACTGCGCTTTTAATAAATCATTTCTTGGAATAATTCCGTTTTTCTCTAATTCTTTAAAGTCAGTGACACGCTGTTTGGCACTTTTTTGATTTTCGTTTAAAACATCTAAAGTTTTTTGTGCTTTGTACAAAGCAGTGTAATAAGTAATTACTTTTAAAGCAACATCCTCTTTTGTTTTTGCAGCGTTAGCTGTTTCAGCTTCATACATGCTGTCGTAAGCATCAATACTGCTTTGAATTTTAAAACCTGCAAAAATTGGCAAGCTTAAATTGGCCATTCCAAGCATCGCACGATCTGGAGAAGCTAGAGTAGCAGCGTTTTCGCCTTCGTTGTGCATGTCAATCGAAGCTTTTGTAAGGCGCTGATATTGTCCAGAAATTTTAAGATCAGGATACTGATTGTTCTTTACGGCTGTTAACTCGTGTTTTTTGGTGTTTACCTTAGTGTTGGCAAGCGTAACTTCGTTACTCTTTTCCCAAGCCATTTTTACGGCTTCATCTAAAGTTAAACTTGTTTTTTCTTGTGCTTCTACTGAAGATATTCCGATAAAGAATACTCCAAAGAGCATTAATTGACTAATTTTCATAAACAAGTAGAGCTTTTATAGTTTGTTGAATGTGCTTTGTAAGATCGTTTTTAATGTAATTGTTAAACATTTCTTCTGTTTGTAAATCAAATAATTCTTCGAAGAAAGAGCGATTCATGTGAAAGTGAAAAAAGGTTCCAATAATTGTTGGAGTAATGAGCTGGATATTAATATCTTTTCTAAAAACTCCCTGAGATTGGCCTTGTTTGATAATGCTTTCCACTGACTTTAAATTTCCTTTTTTAAGTTCAGTAAAAGCCTGCAGGCTTTTTTCTCTCTTTTTATTGTAAAGTTCAAAATGTAAAACCCTGTAAATCCCTTTGTTAAGGCAAATTCTGTTAATGTAAATTTCGATTAATTTATTGACTTTTTCAAGAGGTTGAATGTTTTCTTGTAATAAATTTTCGAGTTGTAATTTTAAATCAACAGTTTTGTGAAAAATCAGGGCTTCCAGAAGTCTTTCTTTTGAACCAAAATAATACGAAACCATAGCAATATTTATTTTTGCCTCTTTGGAAATGTCCCGTATAGATGTACCCTCAAATCCTTTTTCTGAAAACAGCTTTTCAGCGACGTTAAGAATCTGAATTTTTTTGTCGTTCAATTCGATGTGTGACATGGTATTGTTTCTAATCGGATGCAAAATTAAACAGTTGTTTAATTTAAACGCTTGTTTAATTTTATTTTAACACAATATTAACATAAAACGGTGTAGTAGTTTTATGCCTTTAATATTAGTTTTTTCTTTGATTAGTCGATCCTCAGAAGTGTAATGTAAAAGTTAATGTCTATTTTTAATTCCGCTACATTATCTTGATCTTCAGTTTTTAATGACTGCCATGAAGTAGTAGGATGCAGCCAAATATCTTTGGTCAAATTTGTTTTTATGGGCATAATGAAGTCTTTGTTACAATTGGAATAACGGTAATTGAGTAGTCCGTTTTTAAATTGATATTCTAAAACAGGAACTTTATTTGTTCTCAAATATTGATCAAAGAGATACTGAAAATTGATAGCAGATTTGGAAGATATATAAGTTTCGATTTCTTTTGTTGTGACAATTTTATTATGATAATCGTGATTTAGGCCACGCAATATTTCTCGAAATTTTTGGTCATCATTTATAATAGTTTCTATCATATGCATAACAGTCCAGCCCTTTACGTAATTGTCGTTACTTCCATCTTCGTTAATTCCGTATCGTCCAATAACAGGTTTATCATTTTCTATTGTCCTGAATCGGCCATTTATAAATTCATTCCCTGCCTGTTTTCCACACAAATCAGCTATTACTATCTCTTCGCCTAAACCGGCAAATCCTTCTTGAATCCATCTGTCAGCAATATCACTTGCTGTGATATTATTGCCAAACCATTCATGAGCTATTTCATGAACAATAATTTTATCTGTTTTCTTGCCCCAGCCTGTATTCGAAATATCACCACCTTTTTTATTTGTTCCTTTTTTATAAGAACTGCCATAAGCAATTGCACTTTGATGTTCCATTCCTATGTAAGGAGCGTCTATTATTTTAAAACCATCTTCATAAAAAGGGTAGGGACCGTACCAATGTTCTAAAGATTTAAGTGTAATATTAACTTCAGGCATCATATGTTTTTCTGCTTTTTCTTTATTGTAATCAAGAACCCAGAAATCCATGCTTAAAGGGCCTTTTTCGCCATTAAAAGTTGTGTTGAGATTTATATAATTTCCAATGTAAAAAGTAATTCCATAATGATTAATGGGGTTTTTGACCTCCCATTTATAAGTTGAAGTATTATCAGGGTTTTTAATTTTACTTTTTAAACGTCCATTTCCAATTGCTACTAAACTGTCTGGTACAGAAATACTAATGCTTGCTCCTTTATCAGGTTCATCATACAAAGCATTTTTACAGGGATACCATAAACTAGCCCCTTTATATTGGCAGGCAACGGAAATCCATGGGCGATTTAAGGAATCTTTTGCCCAGACTAAACCTCCATCCCAAGGCGGTTTTATTGATTCTGTAGGTTTCCCCGAATAATAAATCGTGATTTTATTATTTTTAGAAAGAAGTTTTTTAGGAAGTTTTATGTACCAGATATTTTCATTCTGAGTATAAGTGATCTTTTGTCCTTTCTGAAAAATACTGTCAATTTTAAGAGGAGCAACAAGATCAATCTGCATTAAATCAGAATGTTCTTTTTTGGCAATATTGTATTCGATTGTATTTTTTCCTGATATTGTTTTGGTAGAATAATCAGGTTTTATGGCAAGGTCGTAATGCTGAATGTCCCACCAAATTCTTTCTGGAGTGATTGATCCGTTTAAAGTATCTTGTTTTGTTGGTATACGCAAAGTAGATTTTTCTTGTGCATATACCATACAAAACAGTAAGTTTAAGAAAAGTATATACAATACTTTTACTGGAGAATATTGTTGCATAACACGGATTCTTAAATTGAAATACCGTGTAATTTACATTTAATTATCGAATCCCTCCAACAAACTCTTCAATTTTACCACTTCCATTTTCGCTCAAATGTTTGATGAAAGCGCTTCCAATTATAGCACCTTTCGCATATTTAGTAGCTTGATTGAAGGTTTCTTTATTCGAAATTCCGAAGCCAATAATTTGTGGGTTTTTCAAATTCATTTCGGCAATTCTTTCAAAATAGGTTTCCTGAGTATTTCCAAAACCAGACTGTGATCCTGTAACGCTTGCAGAACTTACCATATAAATGAATCCGTTTGAAACACTGTCGATAAAACGAATACGTTCGTCTGAAGTTTGAGGTGTAATTAAAAATACATTAATTACCCCGTATTTTTCAAAAATCGATTTGTATTCATCAGCATAAACATCAACTGGGAGATCGGGAATAATTAAACCATCAATTCCAATTTCTGCGCATTTTTTACAGAAAGCTTCAACGCCATATTGCAACATCGGATTAAAATAGCCCATGATGATCAACGGAATTTTTACGCTTTCGCGGATGTTTTTCAGTTGATCAAAAAGAATCTGAGTCGTCATTCCGTTATGAAGCGCCGTTGTAGAGCTCGCCTGAATAGTTGGTCCATCGGCTAAAGGATCGCTGAAAGGAAGTCCTATTTCTATTAAGTCAACTCCGTTTTTTTCTAAATTCTGAATAATCTGCACCGTATCATTTAAGTTTGGATATCCTGCAGAAAAATAGATTGAAAGAATCTTTTTATCTTCTTGTAATTTTTGAGTTATTCTGTTCATTTTAATATCGTTTTTTCATTCCTGCAAGGTTTCCAAAACCTTGTAGGTATTTTATGTTTTAAGTTATTTATACCTGCAAGGTTTTGTCCCGAAACTTCGGGATTGCAGGAAATTTTGCTAATCTATAATAACTTTAGTTAGCCAACTATCATTTTGTTTTTCAACCAATAATAATCCAGAATCCGATTCATTCATCTGTCCAATTAATTCTCCTTTATTATTCCAGAAAGCACTTTGTCCAGCCGAAGGAGATCCCCAAGATTCACCGCTGAAATTCGACATCAGAACATTCATTTTATGTTTTTGTGCATAATTCTGTAAGTCTCTGTAGGCACTTGGAATTCCGTTTGGAGAAAAGAAAATACTCGCAATATAAATGTCTGCGTTATTTTTTGAAGCATTTTCAGGATGGTTCGGATTATCGATATCGGCACAAATGGCAAATGAAATATTTTGATCTTCAATTGTAATTACAGGATTGTTATCAAATGAAGACTGAAAAAAATCATCTTCACCTTCATGTAAAAACTGTTTGGTATAGATAGAAACCGAATCGTTTGGAGAAATAATAAATTCGCCAATAAACAATTGATTTTCAATTAAAATTGGAGCTCCAGCAATAATGATAATATTATAATCTGTAGCCAAATCTTTCAGATGATCGATTCTGTAATCGTCTTCGGCAAAAGCCAAATCCATTGCATTTTCTCTTTCATATCCTGTGATAGACATTTCGGGAAATGCAATTAATTGAACTCCATTTTGTGCAGCCAATTCAACAAGGCGATAATGGTCTAATAAATTTGAAGCAATATTGCCACGTTTTGGTTTTGTCTGTGCTGCCGCTAAAATCATTTTTAGTTATTTATTTTCCGTATAAATCCAAGCCGTTCTTCCTGATTTTAGTTTGACCTGAACTCTTTTATAGGAATTCGATTCAAACTGATCGACTTTTAATAATTCGTTATTAGTCACTTCAAAAACAGCACCATGTATAATATCTTCTAGATTTTCGCTAGGTACTGCAACTACATAGTCAGCCATTCCAAATTCTTCTTCGATTTGTAAACTTTTTAATTTGTAACCCAATATTTGATCTTGAGTTCCAACTAAAACTTTATTAAAAATCTGCATCTGAATTTGTTTCGATCTAAGTGTTCCGTATGAGAATAATAGTTCCATAATTATGATTTTTCTCGTTATTTGTTAGCGTTGGCGATTTTAAAAACCAACGTCCAAATTACAATTTTTATTACAATTTAAAGTAATCAATATAATTATCTAAATCTTTATCGCCACGTCCAGAAAGACTAATCACTACAATATCTTCAGGTTTGAATTTCTTTTGATCCAAAACGGCAAAGGCATGAGCACTTTCAATGGCTGGAATAATCCCTTCTAATTTTGTCAATTGTAAACCTGCATTCATAGCATCATCATCAGTTACAGAGAAAAATTCCCCACGTCCAGTTTGTGCTAAATGTGCGTGTAATGGGCCAACTCCTGGATAATCTAATCCAGCAGAAATAGAATACGGTTCTGTAATTTGTCCGTCTGCTGTCTGCATTAACAGCGTTTTACAGCCGTGGATAACCCCAACTTTTCCTAGTTTACTTGTTGCTGCACTATGACCACTGTCAACACCTTTTCCAGCTGCTTCCACTGCAATAATTCCAACTTCTGGCTCGTGTAAGAAATGATAATAAGTTCCTGCTGCATTACTTCCGCCGCCAATACAAGCTACAACATAATCAGGATTCTCACGACCTTCTTTTTCTTTTAACTGCCACTTGATTTCTTCGGAGATAATACTCTGAAAACGAGTTACCATATCTGGATAAGGATGCGGGCCAATTGCAGATCCAATAATATAATGCGTATCTACAGGATTGTTAATCCAGTCACGAATCGCTTCGTTTGTCGCATCTTTTAAAGTTCGTGAACCCGAAAGAGCGGGACGGACTTCTGCGCCTAACATTTTCATACGAGCTACATTTGGAGCCTGACGCGCAATGTCGATTTCGCCCATATAAACGATACATTCGATTCCCATTAAAGCACAAACTGTTGCAGTAGCCACACCATGTTGACCAGCGCCAGTTTCGGCAATGATTCGTTTTTTACCCAAACGTTTTGCTAATAATATCTGTCCGATAGTATTGTTTACTTTATGCGCTCCAGTATGATTTAAATCTTCTCTTTTTAAATAGACTTTTGTGTTGTATTTTTCAGACAGACGTTTTGCAAAATACAATGGGCTAGGGCGTCCTACATAATCTTTAAGCAGTTGATTGAACTCCGCCTTAAAATCAGGTTCGTCCATAATGCTTAAGTATTTTTGGCGTAGTTCTTCTACATTTGGATACAACATTTCCGGAATGTAAGCTCCTCCAAATTCTCCGTAATATCCTTTTTCGTTAACGTTAAAACTCATTTTTTTAAATTTTAAAAGTTGGCAACATCAAATTTTCGTTTGAAATTGCTAAATAAATTTCTGTTTTTCAGCCCTGGTTCAATTTCAAATTTACTGTTTACATCGACAGCGTAGATTGGTAAATTGGTTTTTGAAATTTCTTCAATGGCTTTTAATTCTTTCATTCCGATTCCACCACTTAAAAAGAAAGGTTTCTTGGAATTGTATTTTTTTAATATTGTCCAGTCAAATGTTGTTCCGTTGCCGCCAGGAAGTTTTCCTTTGGTATCAAACAGAAAATAATCGGAGACAGCTTCAAAAGGTTTTATCACTTCAAAATCGAAATTTTCATCTGCTGAAAAGACTTTTATGATTTCTACTTTTTTAGGTAATTGTTCTTTTAGTTCTGATAAAAATTTCACAGATTCATTTCCATGTAATTGAACGGCTTGTAAATTGTATTTTACGACTTTCTCTAGAATTTCTTCCTGACTTTGATCTACAAAAACGCCCACTTTTTTGACTGTTTTTATAAGCTCAGGAATCGTTCCGTCAAAATATCGCGCGGATTTCTCCCAGAAAATAAATCCCATATAGTCAGGCAACAGCGCGCCTACTTCTAGAATATTTTCAGGATATTTCATACCGCATATTTTAAGTTTCATTGTGTTGTGTGTTTTTTTAACGCAAAGTGCGCTAAGTTTTTTTCTATTGTATTGTGTTTTGAATGCGAAAAAGTTCGCAAAGTTTTTCCGCCACGAATTCACGAATGATTGTAAATTAAATTCGTGAGTTCGTGGCTATTTTTTAAACGCCCAGATTTTTAATAAAATCCGTTGCGGCTTGTCCTGCGTCGTCAGTTTTCATGAAGTTTTCTCCAATTAAGAAACCTTTGTAGCCGTAAGGTTTTAATTCTTGAATAGCTTCGATTGATGAAATGCCACTTTCAGAAACTTTAACAAAATCATTCGGTATTTGTGATGCCAATTCTTTACTGAAATCTAAACTTACTTCGAACGTTTTTAAGTTTCTGTTGTTTACGCCAATCATATCTAAACTTGGCATAATAGACTTTTCGAGTTCTTCCTGATTATGAACTTCCAGTAAAACTTCTAAATCTAATTTTTTAGCAAATTCAGATAATGATTTAATTTCCTCACGAGTTAAAACTGCTGCTATTAAAAGGATCAAATCTGCTCCATGTGCTTTTGCTTCTAAAATCTGATATTCGTCTACAATAAATTCTTTTCGCAAAAGCGGAATATTGACTGAAGCTCTCGCCAAAAGTAAATCGTCTAAAGAGCCACCGAAATATTTTCCATCGGTTAAAACTGAGATTCCACAGGCACCAGCATCTTCATAACCTTTTACTACTTCTTCAACAGTAAAATTATTATTGATGATGGATTTTGAAGGAGAACGACGTTTGTGTTCTGCTATAATTCCAGAATTACTTTCTTTTAACTTCTGACTAAGAGAAATGGTTTGTTTTTCAAAAAATACCGAAGCTTCCAACTGAGAAACCGGAATGATTGATTTCTTAAGAATGACTTCTCTTTTTTTGTCTATTATTATTTTATCTAAAATGTTCATTGTTGTTGTTTTGCCACGAAGTCATAAAGACGCAAATTTATTAATGCTAATTCGTGAAATTTGTGTTTGTTTTTTATTTACTCAATTCTTGTAGTTTCTGTAAAGCTTTTAGTCCTTTTCCTGATAGAAGACTTTCTTTTGCTAATTCAAATCCTTTAATCGGAGAGCATTTTGTTACAGTTGCGATTGCCATTGCCGCATTGGCGCAAACCACATTGTTTTGTGCTTCGGTTCCTCTTCCTGAAATGATATTAGTAAAGATATCAGCAGATTCTTCAATGGTTTTTCCGCCTTCAATTTCAGTTTGTGATAAAAGATGAACGCCAAAATCTTCAGGGTTTAACATTCCTTCCATGTGGTTTGAAATTGTTTTGGTTGGACCAGTTAATGAAATTTCATCGTATCCGTCAAGCGAATGTAAAATCGTAAAATTCACATCAGTATTTTGATACAAATATGCATACATTCTTGCCAATTCTAAGTTGAAAACACCAACCAATTGATTTTGTGGGAACGATGGATTTACCATTGGTCCCAACATATTAAAGAAGGTTTTTACGGCTAGTTCTTTTCTGATTGGTCCTACATTTTTCATAGCTGGGTGAAATAGGGGAGCGTGTAAAACGCAAACTCCTGCCTGATCAATACATTTTTCTAAAAAGTCAGGATCGTTGCTGAATTTAATTCCCATCTTTTCCATCACATTGCTCGATCCTGAAATAGAGGAAACTCCGTAATTTCCGTGTTTGGCAATTTTAATTCCGGCTCCTGCCGAAACAAATGAGGCTAAAGTCGAAATATTGAAAGTGTCTTTTCCGTCGCCACCCGTTCCGCACAAATCGATGGTGTTATAGGCAGATAAATCGACACGAATACATAATTCTAACAAAGCTTCACGAAATCCCGAAAGCTCATCGATTGTTATGCTTCGCATCATAAAAACAGTCAAAAATGCCGAAATCTGGCTTGGATTGTATTGACCTGTTGAGATATTAATCAATACTTGTTTGGCTTCTTCTTTAGAAAGCACTTCATGATTGATTAATTTGTTTAATATAGTTTTCATTTTTTTTTAAGTTGCTAAGGTTCTAAGATGCTAAGATTCTAAGTTTTTTGTTTCCTGTTTTCTGTTTTCTGTGACTGAAAACTGAGACTGTGACTAAAAACTAACTCTTAATCCAATTCTCTAACATTTTTTTTCCGTTTGGAGTTAGTACACTTTCTGGGTGGAATTGAACGCCTCGAACATCATAATTTTTATGCCTTAAAGACATTACCTGACCATTTTCATCAAAAGATGTAGCTTCAAGTTCGTCAGGAAGGTTGGTATCTACAACCCAGGAATGGTAACGACCGACTTCAAATTCTTTTCCTAAGCCTTCAAACAAAATTTCGTCATCTACTACTGTTTTTACATTCGTTGAAACTCCGTGATATACTTTATCAAGATTAGAAAGCGTTCCGCCGAAAACTTCACCAATTGCCTGCTGTCCTAAACAAACGCCAAGAATACTTTTTGTCGGGCTGTATTTTTCGATTACTGCTTTTAATAAACCTGCTTCGTCTGGAATTCCAGGTCCCGGAGAAAGTAATATTTTATCAAAAGAAGCGATTTCATCAATATCAAATTCATCGTTTCTGTAAACAGTAACTTCGCAGTTTAAATCTTCTAAATAGTGCACCAAGTTGTAAGTGAAACTATCGTAATTGTCTATAACTAAAATCTTTTTCATTTTTTTTAAGTTTCTAAGTTGCTAAGGTTCTGAGAGTCTAAGTTTTTACTTAAAACCGAGACTGAGACTGGCAACTAAATTTTATTTTTCTCGAACGTATTTCTCAATAATAATATGATCTACGCCTAATTTTTCTACTTTTTCTATTCCTTTTTGAATTAAGGTGTCGTTTTGAACTTTTACTACAAATTCGAATTTGTTGTTTTCCCAGTTGCGATTATTGAAATATTCTAGATTTTCGGTATAAATACTGTCTTTCAAAGTATATTTTCCGCCTCCTGCAAAATATAATGCTGTCGTTGAATCTTTTCCGTTTTTTAAATCATGATTTAGAAAAGCAAAGTGAGAATCATTTATAATCTTAATCATTTTGGTGTTTTTATTGAAAGTTGAAAAAGTAGAGTCTTTCTCAGTAGTTTCAGCCGATATAAGACGCCAGGTTCCTTCAATTGGATTTTTCTTTTCAGAATTGCAAGCTGAAATTGTAATGATTAAAATTAAAATTGAAATTGCTTTTTTCATGGTTTTTATGGTTTGTTTGTTAATTGTTTCAAGTTTTAGACTGAACACTAAAAATTGAACACTGATTACTAAATTTTTTCCGCCATTTCCAGCGCTGTATTTAAAGCTCTTAATTTATTGTAAACTTCCTGCATTTCACTTTCTTCATCAGAACTGGCTACAATTCCGGCACCAGCCTGACAATGTAATTGATGATTTTTAGAAAGGAAAGTTCGAATCATAATCGCGTGATTAAAGTTTCCATCAAAATCCATTACACCAATTGCACCTCCGTAAAAATTACGATTTGTTTTTTCGCAGTCTTCAATTAATTGCATGGCTCTGTGTTTTGGAGCTCCGCTTAATGTTCCCGCTGGAAAAGTATCCGCAACAACCTGCATAGTTGTCGCTTTATCGTGTAAATGCCCTGTTACTTTTGAAACTAAGTGAATTACATGAGAGAAAAACTGAACTTCTCTGTATTTTTCTACATTTACATCGTGACCATTTCTGCTTAAATCATTTCTGGCCAAATCAACCAACATTACATGTTCGCTGTTTTCTTTTTTGTCTTCAGAAAGTTCTTTTGCTAAAAGGGCATCACGTTCATCATCTCCTGTTCTTTTGAAAGTTCCCGCAATTGGATGAATTTCAGCTTTTCTATCTTTGACAATAATTTGTGCTTCTGGAGAAGAACCGAAGATTTTGAAATCTCCATAATCAAAAAAGAACAAATACGGAGAAGGATTAATGCTTCTTAAAGCACGGTAAACATTGAATTCATCTCCTTTAAATCCTTGAGTAAAACGACGTGATAATACTAATTGAAAAACGTCACCTCTATAGCAGTGTTTTTTGGCTAAAGCCACATTTTCTTTAAATTCTTCATCAGTTAAATTAGAGAAACCTTCGCCTTCTTTAGAGAATTTATAAGATGCGATATTTCGGGATTGCAATAATTGTTCGATTTCAGCAATATTATTTTTTCCGTCTAAACTGTGGCAGAAAATATAAGCTTCATTTTTGAAATGGTTTATCGCAATAATGTTTTGGTAAACAGCGTAAAAAACATCCGGAATTGAAGTTGCATTGTCTTTCTTGGCAATTGAAACTTTTTCGAAATAACGAACAGCATCGTAAGAAATGTATCCAAATAAACCGTTGTTGATGAATTTAAAATCATTTTTCTCCGATTTAAACTGACCTGAAAATTCCTGAATAACCTGCGGAATATTTGTTGAAGCATCAATATTGATTTTCTCAGAAGTTCCGTCAGGAAAAGTTTTTGAGATAATCTCGTTTTCTATTTTGATAGTAGCAATCGGATTACAGCAGATATAAGAGAAACTGTTGTCATTTCCATGATAATCACTACTTTCCAGTAATAAACTGTTTGGGAATTTATCTCTGATTTTAAAGTAAATACTAACCGGTGTAACAGTATCTGCCAGAATTTGCTTGTAATTGGTATTAAGGATAAAAGGTTTCAATGTATATAGTTTTTTAATTGTGTTAGTTTTTTATTTCAATTTTGGACAAAAAAAAGGCTTGTCGTGATGACAAGCCTTTTATATTTATAGTTTTCTTACAATACCATAGGAAGCTTTGTTCACGACGTCTGACGTAAATTGCTCCACCACCAAGTATTGTTTAAAATTGTTCTCATTTCTTTATTTTGATGTCACAAATATATAAATGTAATTTTAAATAGAGTACATAAAATTTCAAAAAAAACTTTTCAAAAATTTAAAATTTGTTAAATTTTATTCGTGCAATACCTTGCAAATCCTTAATTACCAATAGCCAGCGTATTGTTTACATTTATTCTAAAATCTGGATTTGCTTTTATATTAGGAAGATAAAATAGTTCACTTAGCTTCATTTTAGTGAATTGAATATCATTTTGAGGATTACTGTAATAGTTTTTTATTCCTGAATTGTTACTAGCAGATTCACTTTCTATTTCACCTTTACAGTTGTTTACAACCACATTTTTAAAGTTGATTTTAGAAAGATTTACTTCTCCATTTCCAATTGCACCTTCTAATAAAATGAAAGGTTCAAATCCAGAAACTACACTGTTGGTTAAGTTAAAAAAAGTGTTTTCTCTGATATAAGCAGATTCTCTTACCAAACCTTGATTGTTTTCTTCCAAGTTAACCAAAGTAATATTGCTTGCATTTATTTTGGTCATTTTTTTGGTCATATCAGTATTAGCAATTTTCTCATAAGAATCAACCTCAAAACATCTTGAGCCCGAAATATCTGAAGAAAACGGATGACGAATCGCGATACTGTTACTAAGGTTAATTTGAGCTCCCTGGGTGAAATCAAAATCATCATCAGTAGTTCTAAATGAGATAAGATTACTAAGATTCAAATCACCGCCATAACATTCAAAAGAATCATCATTTGAAAAACTAATTTGAATATTGCTAACGATTGTTTTTCTTCCAACTCCGGCAAGAGAAAGTCCATTCAGCTCTTTAGAAGCACTTAATTTTCTTCCCGCATATTCGATTCTAACATATTTTAAAATTCCTGAATTATCTTCCGGATCCTGACCTCCGTAGTGATTTAAAGTCGGTTCCAAGTCAAAAGGCAAAGTATGAACACCTCCTAAAGTATTAATCGGTGCTTTTCCTAAAATAATAATTCCACCCCAGTCACCTGGTTTTCTGTTATTTATTTCTTTTTCAGAAGTAAAAATAATTGGATCTGTTTCAAGACCTTCTGCAATAATTTTTGATCCATTGGTAATTACAAGTGTGCCACAGGTTTTGTCATCTCCACGAATTACGGTTCCAGGCTCTATGGTTAAAGTAGCATTGTTGGTAACGTAAACAACACCAACTAAATGGTAAACATTGCGTTTTACTAATCTAGTGTCTTTATCAATAGTTCCAGCAATTATATTAGTCGCTTCGCTATAGTCATTCACAGCAGGTCTAAAACTAGTCCAGTTGTTCATCCAGTTTGTGTTTCCTGTAATTCCTTTTGGTTGTTGTTGTGCATGTGCGAAAAAGCTGATAATGAATGTGATAGAAGCAAGGCGTAATTTTGTTTTCATAACTATGATTTTAATTTCTAGTTTTTGATTTTTTAAATTTCCCCAAAAATAGAAGCCGTATGTTAATCAAAGTCCTGACGCTTATTACGAAAGCGTTACTATAGCGTTAAGAATGTTAAGGTTTTGGAAAATGTACGAAAAGTATAGAAATAATAAACCCCGACACTTTTAAAATGTCGGGGTTTTATAATTTTTTGAACTAGTAAGTCTTAAAAATTAGAATTTTAAAGCTACAGTTAATTCGAATTCGTCATTGATAGTTTTGTCTCCTAAACCGTCGAAGAAACTACCAGAACCGTATTTAATATCGTATTTAGTTCTGTCAACTTTGAAAGCAGTTGTAGCAGTGTTTCCTTTTACAGTGATGTCAAAAGTTACTGGTTTAGTGATTCCTTTGATAGTTAAATCTGCAGTTACAGCATAAACATCAGTAGATTTTGAACTGATAGTTTTGAAAACTAATTTTGCAGTTGGGAATTTGTCAGTTCCAAAGAAATCGTCAGCTTTTAAGTGACCGTTTAATTTTCCTTGGTATTCACCAGTTAAATCTGTAGAAGTTAATGAAGTCATATCAACTGTGAAGTTACCACCAGCTAATTTTTTTCCTTTGAAAACTACAGCTCCATCTTTGAAGTTTACAGTTCCAGAGTGCTCTCCAGTTACTTTTTTACCTACCCATTTGATAGTAGATGCTTTTACGTCGATTTTTTTAGTTTGAGCGTTTACTGAAATACCAGCTGCTGCTACGAATAATGCTATTGCAATAGTTTTTAAATTTTTCATGTTTTTAAAATTAAAATTTGAATTTGATTAATAAATAATTATAGTGTGATAAATAATTCTTCGTGAGATTTTCTAACTTTTTTCTGGTGCTGTGATTTGTCATCATCATGTCTGTAACCAACTGTAGCAATTACTGATGCATTTAAACCTAATTTATCGAAACCTAAGATTTCGTTGAATTTTGCAGCATTGAAACCTTCCATCGGAGTAGCATCAATTTTTAATTCGGCTGCCGCGTTTAATAAGTTTCCTAAAGCTAAATAAGTTTGTTTTGCTGTCCAGATGTGTTTTGCTTCAGCAGATAAATTGCTTACAACACCTTTCATCATATCGCTGAATCCGCCTAAAGCATCAACAGGAACACCTCTTGTTTCGCTGATATTTTCAATGTATTTGTCAACAGAAGCGGTATCAAGATTTAAGTCATTTGCAAAAATGAAAAGGTGAGAAGCATCTGTAATTTGAGTTTGTCCCCAAGCTGCTGCTTTTAATTCTTCTCTTAATGCTGGATTTTCAACGATAATAACTTTATAAGGTTGTAATCCGTATGAAGAAGCACTTAGTCTAACCGCTTCTTTTATTGTGTTTAAATCTGCATCAGAGATTTTTTTTGTAGCATCAAACTGTTTTGTTGCATATCTCCAATTTTGATTTTCTACGAAATTGCTCATAATATTTATTTTATTTGTTGGTTCTAAATTTTTCTAATAACTGATTTAAGAAAACTAATTCTTCTGGTTTTAGATTGTCAGCAAACGCTTTTTCGTGTTCGTCTACTTTTGGATCTAATTCTTTTAAAACATCTAATCCTTTCTGAGTAATCAAAACTTCGATTTTTCTTCGATTATCTGGACAGACATTTCGGGTTACAAATTCTTTTAATAACAATTTGTCTACCAATCTTGTTGTGTTGCTTGTTTTGGCAAGCATTCGTTCTTGTATTACGCACATATTGGCTGGTTTCCCTTTTTGCCCTCTTAATATACGTAACACATTGTATTGTTCTCCAGATAAATCATACGGTTTAATTAACTCGTTGAAATGATCCTGAACCACATTTTGCGTGTACATGATATTCAGAATAACTTTTTTCGCATTATCCATCTTAACCGTACTCTTAATAACCTCTTCAATTGTCATAGTCGTAAGTGTATAATTTGTATATACAAATGTATAACTTTTAATAGTTGTATATACAAGTGTCGTGTTAAAAATTTGTTAATTATGAAAATATGTAAGAATTTAAAAAGCAGTTAAGGTTTAATTTGAGAATAAAATTAGTTTTAATTTTTAAATCAAAGTATTGGTTTTTAAATATTTAACTTAAAAATAATGTAAGTGGCTGATTTTCTAAAATAAAATTTTTAAGAATTTTAAGTTTTGAGTACGAGACATTGTTAAACAATAAATTTATCTAGTTTTTTTTGCTTATTTATGAAATTTAAAGTTTGTGAAAATCTATTTTTGAGCTGTTCCTGAATTCAGAAAGGAGAAAACCTTTAGAAATTTCATTAAAATCTTCGATTTGTTTAATAATCCAATTTTCATCGTGATTTAATTCTTTGGCCATAATTCGCGCTGTCTTTTCAGTAGATTGAATAGCAGCTCTGGCATCTAAAAATAATAAACGAACTCGCCTTGCTAATATATCATCAATAGTTCTTGCCATTTCGTAACGTACAGCCCAAACAACTTCTGCCATTGTAAATTCATGATCTGGGTGAAGTTTTTCTTTTAATTCAGGTTCATTTTCCTGTAGTTTTAGTATTTCTGAAATATCACTGCCATATATATACAAGTGATTTTCACGGTCAAGATTACTAGTTGGTTTATTTCCATGGATGGACAAATGCTGTGTAACACAATCTTTTTTAGGAAGTTTTCCTTTCAGTATGGCTTTGTCTATTATTTCTTCGGCCATTTTTCTATACGTTGTCCATTTTCCGCCGGTAATAGTTATTAAACCAGTTTCAGAAACAATAATCTTATGACTTCTCGAAACTTCTTTTGTACTTTTTCCTTCTTCTTTTGGAGCTGCCAACGGACGTAAACCTGCAAAAACAGAAAGTACATCAGCTCTTGTTGGTTTTTTAGCTAAGAATCGCTGAGCCGTTTCCAATACAAATTGAATTTCGCTTTCTAAAGCAATAGGTTCCAAACTTTGCTTCTTTATTAAAGTATCAGTGGTGCCAACAACAATGCGATTGTGCCATGGAACGGCAAATAAAACTCTTCCGTCTTTGGTTTTCGGAATCATTAAGGCATGTTCACCAGGAAGAAACGATTTATCAAAAACCAAATGAATTCCCTGACTTGGGACAATATATTTTTTATAAAAGGTGTCATTTAACTTCATTATGGCATTGGTGAAAACTCCCGTGGCATTTATTACAGTAGAAGCTTTTAGGTTATAAATAATTCCAGTTTCCTGATCGGTTACCTCAACACCAATTATTTGATTGTTATTGTCTTTTAATAAATTGACAACTTTTGCATAGTTTAGAACACAAGCTCCATTTTCGACAGCAGTTTGCGCAAGATTAATAGCCAAACGAGAATCATCAAACTGGCCGTCGTGATAAATAACGCCATTTACCAATCCGTTTTCCTCCACGTTTGGAAGCATTTCAATAGTTTTCTTTTTTGAAATGTACTTTGAACTTCCTAAACTCAAACAACCTGATAATAAGTCGTAGATTTTTAATCCGATAGTATAAAAGTAACCGCTCCACCAATTGTAATTCGGAATAACAAAAGATTGGTTTTTGACCAAATGTCCAGCATTTTGAGCCATTAATCCTCTTTCTTTTAATGCTTCTCGAACTAAGTGAATATCGCCTTGTTCCAGATAACGTACACCACCATGAACCAATTTAGTACTTCGGCTGGAAGTTCCTTTTGCAAAATCTACGGCTTCTAATAAAATGGTTTTATAACCTCGGCTGGCAGCATCAATAGCAGTTCCAAGTCCGCTTGCTCCACCGCCAATAATTATTACGTCCCAATTTTCTGTATTCTGTAATCTGGATAACTGTTCTGAACGGTTCATATTTTGCGTTACTTTTATAGGACTTATTTGTTTTAAACAAACTTAACAAAAGGAAATTAAAAATTGATGAAGAAAAATTTTTTGGTTTTATTGGTTTCAGGTTTAAAGTTTCATGTTGTTTATCTAGACTTGCTACAAAAATATAAACCCGACAAGTTTTTGAAACCTGTCGGGTTTAATATAGATTTTTTAGTTTCGTTTAGAGATTCACCCTAATCATTTTAGATTGGAATTTGGAATTTAAACTTTGGAATTTAAGTAAATTAATGAGGAAGTTTATCCTTAATTAATCCGTAAACCCAAGTACCAAAAATGGCACTTACTAAAGTTACCACAATAACCGTTGCACCTGTCCCAATTTGAGCGAAAAGCGGTCCAGGACAAGCTCCAGTGATTGCCCATCCGAAACCAAACATCAATCCACCGTAGATTTGCCCTTTGCTAAAAGTCTTTGGCTGGATTTCGATTTTTTCGCCATCAAGAGTTTTGATGTTGAATTTTTTAATCAATTGCACAGATATTAATCCAACTACAACAGCACATCCAATTACGCCATACATGTGAAACGACTGAAAGTGAAACATTTCCTGAATACGGAACCAGCTGATGATTTCGGCTTTTACGAATACAACTCCAAAAAAGATCCCGACAATTAAATATTTCAAATTAGCAAACGCAGTTTCTTTTTTCTGACTTGCATTAATTCCTTCGCCGTCTATATTTTTATTTTCTAAATTCATTTTTGAAATTTTAAAGTGAAAGAATATAAGGTAAAATCAAAAGTGACATTACAAAACCGCCAATCATAAAACAGATTGTAGCAACTAAAGACGGCCATTGTAAATTTGAAAGTCCCATAATCGCATGTCCGCTGGTACATCCACCTGCATAACGTGTCCCAAAACCAACTAAAAATCCGCCCACAACCATCATAATGAAGCCACGAAGCGTAAATAAACTTTCCCAAGAAAACAGCTGAACGGGAACTAAGCCAGTATGATCTGTGATTCCGTAACCTGCTAATTGTTCTGAAAGTTCTGGAGCAATTTCAACTGGATTTGGATTAGAAAGTAAATAAGCTGCGATCACACCGCCAAAGAAAATTCCTAAAACAAAGAATAAATTCCAGCTTTCTTTTTTCCAGTCGTATTTAAAGAATGAAATATTTGCCGGAATACAAGCCGCACAGATATGACGAAGTGACGAACTAATCCCGAAAGATTTATTTCCAATAATTAATAAAATAGGAACAGTTAATCCAATAAGCGGGCCTGCTACGTACCAAGGCCATGGTTCCCTTAAAATTTCCAGTAGATTCATGTTTTAAATTTATTTTTTTTAACCATATAAGTTATATAAGAAATTATAAACCGATGTATTAAATATAAGCTGAAGCTAATTAACGCCTGCTAAAATGAACTTACATAACTTATATGGTTAAAATTTATGTTCAATGTTTATGCTTTTAAAACCTTGCTTTGACAAACAAAATCTGATTTTGGAAGATTGGTTTTTGAAATTTCTCCAAAACCGCCTTCAACTTCAGAGAAATTTCTAAAGCCTCTTGCTTGTAAAATTGAAGCTGCAATCATACTTCTGTATCCTCCTGCACAGTGCAGATAAAAATGCTCATTTGGGTTAATGTCTTTTACCCAATCATTAATATATGCCAAAGGTTTGCTGTAAGCGTCTTCGATATGCTCAGCAGCGTATTCTGTTTCTTTACGAATGTCTACAATTTTATCAGTTTCGATATTTACTTCGTTTGCAAATTGTTCTGCTGTGATTCGGTTTACAGTATCAATTTCAAAACCTGCTTTTTGCCAAGCTTCAAAACCGCCTTCTAGATGTCCGATAATAGTATCAAAACCAACACGGCTTAAACGAGTAACGGTTTCTTCTTCCATTCCAACTGTTGTAACCAAAATAATGGGCTGTTTTACATCGGCAATTAAAGTTCCAACCCAAGGAGCAAAATCACCATTTATTCCAATATTGATAGACTGCGGAATAAAGCCTTTATGGAAATCGGCAGCACTTCTTGTATCTAAAATTAAAGCTCCAGTTTCTTCAGCAACAACTTCAAATTCAGCAGCATTTATTGCTTTCATTCCGTTGTGTAAAACAGTTTCAAAACTTTCGTATCCGCCTTTATTCATAGCAACATTCATACTGAAATAAGCTGGAGGAGGCAATAAACCATCTGTTACTTCTTGGATAAACTCAGCTTCCGTCATATTCGCACGCAAAGCATAGTTAGTAGCTTTTTGGTTTCCTATAGTCGAAACAGTTTCTTTGCTCATGTTTTTTCCGCAGGCACTTCCAGCACCATGCGCAGGATAAACGATAACATCATCGTTCAGCGTCATGATTTTATCTCTTAAAGAATGAAATAAAATTCCAGCTAGTTGATCTTGTGTCATTCCAGCAGCTTTTTGCGCTAAATCTGGACGGCCAACGTCACCGATAAATAAAGTATCACCTGAGAAAATGGCGTGATCTTTTCCGTTTTCATCTATAAGTAAAAAAGTAGTGCTTTCCATCGTGTGACCAGGAGTATGCAATACTTTAATAGTTACTTTTCCGATTTTAAATTCTTGTCCGTCTTTTGCAGAAATGCAGTCAAATTCGCAGGCTGCGTTTGGTCCGTAAACAATTGGAGCGCCTGTTTCTTTACTTAAGTCAACGTGTCCGGAAACGAAATCGGCGTGGAAATGAGTTTCAAAAATGTATTTCAATTTTACATTATCTCTTTCCAAACGATCTAAATAAGGCTGTGTTTCTCTAAGAGGATCAATTATAGCGGCTTCACCATCTGAGGTAATATAATAAGCACCTTGTGCTAAACATCCGGTGTAAATTTGTTCTATTTTCATGATATGAAATCTAAAATATGTGGGGTACAAAGATAACTTTGTTTTCCATTAAAATAGGTGACTAATGTTACAGAAATTTGATTTCTGTTAAAAAATAATGTGGATTCAGTCATAGAAGTTATATAAATTGATTTAAAGTTGAGCAATTACGCTTTAAGCTTTAATTTTGCATATGACGAATGTCATTTTTAAGAAAAAAAATAATCAGTTATATGAACACTCAAGATTTATTAGATCAAATTGCTTTTATAAAAGAGATTGATAAAGTAAAATACATTCAGCGAAAAACAAAATTGTTCAACAGTGATCGATGTGAGAACGATGCAGAACATAGCTGGCATTTGGCTTTGATGGCCATTGTTCTGGCTGAACATTCTAATACGCCAATTGATGTTTTGAAAGTCGTAAAAATGGTTTTAATCCATGATATCGTAGAAATTGACGCTGGTGATGTTTTTATTTATGATACGGTAAAGAGCCATGATAATACTGATGAAGAAAGATTGGCTGCCAATAGGATTTTTGGTTTGCTTCCTAAAAATCAAGCTGAAGAATTAATTGCCATTTGGGAAGAATTTGAAGCTGGCGAAACCAACGAAGCCAAATTTGCCAGATCGATGGATAGATTAGAACCTTTATTGCAGAATACTTCTAACAATGGTGGAACTTGGAAAGAGTTTGGAGTAACCTATGATAAAGTCTACGAGAAAAAGAGCGTCATTAAAAATGGTTCAGCATCGTTGTGGAATTATGCTGAAGGTTTGATCAATGAAAGCGTTGAAAAAGGAATTTTGAAGAAATGATTTTCACCATTTAAGTGATATAAGTTCATTTATTTCCTGCAAGGTTTCCAAAACCTTGTAGGTATTCATACTTAAGAAAAACACCTACAAGGTTTTGGAAACCTTGCAGGAGTTAATCTGGTATAAGTTTATTGGAACATCTGATACTATATATTTACTTCTATCACTTATAGGGTTCAAAATTTTAAAAGAAACTATTGTTTTAAAGAGGCTATTCGGGTTGTAATGGTTAAATTTGTGGAACTTCATAAACAAATTACCACTTATGGAAGAAATGCTCTTTTATGATCGAATGCAATTCGCATTCACCATTACTTTTCACTATCTTTTTCCGCAGCTTACAATGGGACTTTCGTTGATCATTGTTTACTTCAAATGGAAATTTCTTAAAACGAAAGACGAACAATACAATCACGCCACTCATTTCTGGATGAAAATCTTCGCCCTCAATTTTGCAATGGGCGTTGTCACCGGAATTCCGATGGAATTTCAGTTTGGAACAAACTGGGCAAAGTTCTCCGAATTAACAGGAGGAATCATTGGCCAAACATTGGCAATGGAAGGAATGTTTTCTTTCTTTCTCGAATCATCATTTTTAGGTTTGTTTTTGTTTGGTGAAAAACTGCTCGGACATAAATGGCATTTTGTAACCGGATTATTAATCATGATTGGTTCTTGGGCCAGTGGATTCTTAATTATAGCAACGCATTCGTGGATGCAAAATCCCGTTGGTTATGAAATTTTGGAAAACGGAAAATTTGTACTGAATAATTTTCAGGCTTTATTTTTAAATCCTTGGCTTTGGCCGTCCTATTTGCACAATCAGGCCGCTTCTTTAGTGACAAGTTCTTTTGTTGTGGCTGGAATTGGAGCGTTTTATATTTTAAGTAAAAAAAATGTTTCTTTCGGGAAATTGTTCCTTAAAACAGGCGTGATCTTTGGGTTGATTTCTAGTATTGTTGTAGCAGTTCCAACAGGAGATTTAGCGGCAAAAAATGTTGTAAAATACCAGCCTGTAACTTTTGCAGCGATGGAAGGAATTTTTCATACCGAAAAGAAAGGTTCTGAAATTGTCTTAATCGGTCAGCCCGATGTAAAAGACAAAAAACTTGATAATAAAATTGCTGTTCCAAACATTTTAAGTTTCCTGACTTATGGAAATTGGGATCAGGAAATTCAAGGTTTGGATCAGTTTGAAGAAGATCTTCATCCAACTAATATTTCAGGATTGTATTACGCATATCATATTATGGTTGGGCTTGGAACGGTTTTTATAGGTTTAATGGTGATTTCGCTTTTTCAATTAATCAGAGGAAAATTGTTTGAAACCAAATGGATTTTATGGTCACTTATGTTTATGATGCCGTTTCCATACATTGCTAATACAACAGGTTGGTACACGGCAGAATTAGGAAGACAGCCTTGGCTGGTGTATAATTTACTCAGAACAGCAGCAGGAGCATCGCCGACTGTTTCTTCTGGAAATACGTTGTTTACCTTGCTCGGATTTATAGGGCTGTATCTTTTGCTCGGAATGCTGTTTTTACTTTTAGTTGGAAAAATTATCAATAAAGGACCGCATAATGTGGAACTTTCAACAGAAAAAATATAAGTATGGAATTTTTTTGGTACGTAGTTTTAATGGGAATTTTGGCTGTTTATCTCGTTTTAGACGGTTATGATTTCGGTGCAGGAATTATTCATTTATTTTTTGCCGATACAGAAAAAGACAAAAAAGCAATTACTAATGCCATTGGTCCGTTCTGGGATGCCAATGAAGTCTGGCTAATTGCAGCGGGAGGTGTTTTGTTTTTTGCTTTTCCGACTTTATATGCCTCTTCTTTCAGCGGATTTTATCTTCCGTTGATTATGATTTTGTGGCTTTTGATTTTTCGTGCAATTGGTTTAGAAATGCGCGGACAAGTTCACAATCACATGTGGGAAAGCATTTGGGATAAAGCGTTCGGAATTGCAAGTTTACTTTTAGCACTTTTCTTCGGAATCGCATTAGGAAATATCGTGCGTGGTGTAAATCTCGGAATGGTTCAAAACGGCGTTTCAACGCAGGAAGCGCATTATTTCTTTTTGCCTTTATGGAATCCAACTTTCAGCCCGCAGGCAAATGAATTGGGAATTATTGACTGGTTTACGCTTTTTCTTGGTGTTGTAAGTGTTGTTGCTTTGACGATTCATGGTGCGAACTGGATTATTTATAAGACAAATTCAGCGTTAAATCCGAAACTTAAAAAAGTAGTTTTTGCTTTGAATATTGTTTTGTTGGTTTTAGTTTGTATCTCGCTTCAGATCTGGCATTTTATTGAACCAAAGCCATTTCATAATTTCGTTGAAAATCCGATTTTATGGTTTTTTCCCTTATTAACTTTTGTTGGGGTTTTAGGATTGTTTAAAGTACGTTCCTTTAAAAAAGATGGGCATGGGTTTGTATTTTCAACCTTATTTCTGGTTGGTGGATTTGCCTCGACAGCCGTTTCGATTTTTCCAAATGTTCTGCCTTCAACCAATAAAGTGAATCCGTCCTTAACAATCTATAATACTGCTGCGCATGAATATGGATTAAATGCTGGTTTGAGCTGGTTTTTTATAGCTTTGTTTCTGGTGATTATTTATTTTATAATTCAATATCGGGTTTTCAGTGGAAAAATGGATGATATTGGATATGGAGAACATTGATTTTCTGTTCGTCAAGACTCAAACTATAGCAAAAAGACGAAGTAATTCGCGAATTTATTTTTAATATGATATGAATTGCCTCCGGTTTTAACTGGAGGTTTTTTTTAGGTCAATTTATAAGACTTTAGCTAAAATCGAAAAGTTTGACTAAGATCTTATTATTTATATAGATTTGCTTGTTATCAGCTGAAAAAGCAACATATTTATAAAAACAGCTGAAAAAAATAATAGAAAAGAACCAAATGAAGAATCTGTCTGCTATCTGGAAATAAACAGTTTTTTATTTTAATTTTTGACAGAATTTTAAAATATAATCTCCTAAATCAGCACATTTTATAAGCATAATCATTTATTTAAGATTGAATTACAACTAACAGTTATATTCTATAAGTTACTGTGTAAGAAAAAAAAGAAGTTATTGCTTAATATTGTGTATCTAAGAATTTTTCCCCTAGATTCTTAAAAAAATAATTTCCAAAAAAACTTAAATTTATTTTTTACCTACCAAGAATTATGCCCTTAAAAATTTTACCCGACAAGATTAAATTTGATTACAACTCTAAAAAATGGCAGTACGAGTTTGATGAAATAAGAGATCTTAGACTGCTCAAAAAAAAGAAAAAATATTTTTTAGAAAATGGTGCTTTTATTGCTGTAACTACAGCTACTTATTATTGTATGTTTTTTTCCAATTTAATGGATTTATACTACATTATTCCTGCACTTGTTTGTTATACACTTATTATAGCTGCACGATTTAAAAACAAGAACGAATTTGAATATTTTATTTTTGTAAAAGATGTTTATAAGAATGAAATTAGAACAAAAATAGCTTCAAAAGATCGTGTTTTAATAGGTAAACAAATAGATCAATACTTAGGTCTTCAGTTTGAAAGAAGAATAAGAAGAACTGCGTAATAAAATAATTTAGAAATGTTTGTATTTAAGATTTGCCGTTATGACTTTGTTTTCATAATGGTAGCTTTAATGTATGGTTATTTTATTACCAAGAGAAAAAATTAATATAATACTGCTTTATAATTTCCCAAATATGAAGTAGCTTAGAATACCCAAAAATAAGTATAGTTATGCCGTTAAGGATTAGCGGCTGGCTGTTTTAACTATACATGACCCCAAATCACAAAAATTATGGCCGCAACAATTAAAAACAAAATCAAAAACATTAGAGAGTTAAAGAATTATACTCAAGAGTACATGGCAGAAAGATTAGGCGTGACCCAAGCAGGTTACAGCAAAATTGAAAAAGGAAAAACTTCTTTGAGTTATGAAAAGTTGGTTGACATAGGAAAGATTTTAGATGTCACAGTAGAAGATATAATTAGTTTTGATTATGATAAGTATTTTAGCAATTTTAATAATAATAAAATTACAGGAAATAATAATGGAAGTATTTTAATAAATGCAGATAATTCATCTGTACTAAAAGAACTTTACGAAGATAAAATACAATTATTAGAAAAGCTGTTAAACAGAACAGAGAATGAACTTCAACGTTATAAAATAAAATTTGGAGAGATATGAAATTACTGGATGAGCTTGTTTTTTATAAACTGGACTGGAAATGAGTTTGCTCTTTGTAATACTTTCGCTTTTTAACTAAATATTTAATAAAGCAATGAATTACAAAATCAAAAAAGCAAGTATTGAGGATCTAGATGAAGCAGCGGCACTTTTTAACCTTTATCGTGTTTTCTATCGTCAGGAATCGAATTTAGAAAAAGGAAAAGCATTTCTTAAAGATCGATTGTTAAATAATGAATCGGATATTTTTTTAGCAATTGCAGATGAAAAAGCAGTTGGTTTTGTACAACTCTACAAATTATTTCATTATACTAAGTTGCAAAAACAATGGTTGTTAAGTGATCTTTTTGTTCATCCAGATTATCGTGGTAAAGGATTGTCTGTCGCATTAATTGATCGCAGTAAACTATGGTGTGAAGAAACCGGAGCATGCGGTTTAATGTTGGAAACAGAAAAAACAAATGTTATAGGAAATCAATTATATCCCCGCTGTGAATTTGAGTACGATGGATTGCATAATTATTATCATTGGTGGAGAACAGAAAGATAAGACTTGGTATTGGATCCATTGGAATTAGTTCTGATTTTTTGTTCAAAACATGATTTATAATAAATAAACAAATCATATCAAAAAAAAACGTTTATCTTGAGGGATAAACGTTTTTTTTAGTTTCATCTTTGTCAAAGCGTTAGACTTTGACAAAGATTACTCTACAAGTAAAACTAAATTCAAAATATTTAAAATCTACACTGATGCACAATCGGTGAGAACATTAAATTCTAAAACAAAACTTCTTTTGTAATAATGTAAAATCCCATTACAAGGACAAACCACCCAAAAAGGGGTTTCAATTTTGTGCCGTCTATTTTTTTAGAAAGCTGACTTCCAATAAACATTCCAATCAAAGCCATTGCCGAAACGCTTAATAGAAAAGTATAATTTATTGGCGTTCCAATGTATAAATCCCCAGCAAAACCTATTGAAGAATTAATTGTAATGATCAATAATGAGGTTCCAACGGCTTGTTTCATGGGTAAATTAGCAAAGAAAAGCAAGGCTGGAATAATTAAGAATCCGCCTCCAGCACCAAGAAAACCAGTTACAATTCCAACTAGAAATCCTATAATGCTTAATTGCATATAATTAGTTTCTGTTGCTTTTATTTCAGGCTGATTTTTTTTAATCATCGAAATTGCTGCGGTTATCATTAAAATAGAAAAGATTACCATAATCAGAAAATCTTTTGAAACGGTGTATGATGCTACACAAAATAAAGTTTTGGCAATCTGCGGAAAAATCACTTCACGGATAATCAGAATGGAAATGATGGAAGGAACAGCAAAATACAACGCCGATTTAAGTTTTAAATTTCCCATTTTGTAATGGCTGTAACTGCCAAATAAAGCCGTTAAACCCACAATAAACAAAGAATAGGAAGTGGCTTGATCTGGATTCACCTTAAACAAATAAACTAAAATTGGAATAGTCAGTATCGATCCGCCTCCGCCAATTAAGCCAAGTGTGATTCCGATTATGATTGAAGCAAAAAAGCCTAAATATTCCATTGCATTTATTTTAATGCAAAGTTGCTTCGGAAATTAGAATCCTACAGTAACATTTATCACAGAAGGATTTTTTTAGCCACGAATTCACGAATTAGCGTTATTTTTTGCTGTTACCAATTTCACAAATCAGTTAGTTTATTTCTCTTTAGATTGGAAAAAATAAATTCGAGAATTGCTTCGCCAATTCGTTATCGTTCGAGTCGTGGAAAAAAAGTTATTTTAATAACTCAATCTGATTTCGGTTGAGTTTTACCAGACCGCGTTGTTCCATTTTTTTGAGTAATCTGGAAACGACTTCGCGGGAAGTATTTAATTCGGTTGCAATTTCTTGATGTGAAAGATTTACTTCAGAACAGCCACAGGCATCAGAATGTCTTTTTAAATAAAACTCTAAACGTTCGTCCATAGAACGGAAAGCGATATTATCTACTACTTCGAGTACTTCTTCAAAACGGCTTCTATAGGTTTCAATTACAAATTCGTACCAGCTTCTATGTTCCATCATCCATTTGTCCATAGATTGCAACGGTATCATCATTACAGATACATCTTCAACGACTTTTGCCATAATCTGGCTTTTTTCGCTTTTTGCCGTGCAAATCATCGAAATCGCGCAAGCTTGACCAGGTTGTAAGTAATACAATAAAAATTCGCCTCCATCTTCTCCCTGACGATAAATCTTGATTTTACCTTTGGTAATTAAAGCCGTATTCTTGATGTATTGTCCAGTACGCATTAAAATAGTTCCGGCTTCAAAATCCTGAAGGCTTCCATTTTCTTCGATAGTAGCAATAAGTTCGTTAGAGAAATTAGGAAAGATGGTTTTTAATGAATTTTGCATTAGAGATATTTATAAAAATAGAAAACAATATTTGAACCATTTAGAGATTAAGTTTTATTAAGCTTAATTTTTCTTCATTTCTTAATGGTTGGAATTAAAAAACTTTAATGTTTTTCTCTTTTTTTATTTTATCAAAAAGAGATTAAAATTTATAATTTTTTACAAAGATAATAGTTTGATTTGGTATTAATTGTCAAGAAACTAGATTTATCTTGAATTTTATGCAAATGAAAAAATCCTATTTTTCTACCGATTTTGTAGACTGAATTTTTAAAAATAGTAACTAAATTTGTAAATCACTGATTATACTACTTTCTCTAAAACGTTTTCTGAGAATAATAATCGAAATCGCATTTGGTACGTTTTTTATAAATAGAAACGTCGTAATTTTACAAAAACACATTTTATTATGAATTTATCACAAGAAGATTGGGTTGCTCAGTTAGAGGCTGACGAAAATGCAGTTATACTTGACGTAAGAACTGAAGACGAATTTAATGACGGCTACATTGAGAATGCTTTAAACATTGATATCAATAAAGGGCAGGGGTTCATCTATGAAATCGAAGAATTAGACAAAAATAAAAATTATTATGTATACTGCCGTTCAGGTGCTAGAAGCGCAAAAGCTTGTCAGATCATGAACGAACTGGGGATACAAAATGCCTACAATCTGCTTGGCGGAATCCTGGATTGGGAAGGCGAAACAGTACAACCATAAAAGAAGAAGAGGCATACAAAAGCCTCTTTTTTCTTTTGAAAATAGAATTACCAGACCATTAAATAACCAAACTATGAGTTTTATACCAGAAGAATATCAGATTAATACGCTGATCAATCAAGATACTTATCTTGTAAATGGAGAATTGAAACAATGGACAGGACAAACCACGCCTGTGTTTTCAACTATTTCTTCAACAGAAAAATATTCGCCGACTTTATTAGGATCTATTCCTTTTATGGGCGAAAAAGAAGCAGCAGAAGTTGTCGAAGCTGCGACTAATGCTTACGATATGGGGCAGGGCTTATGGCCAACCATGAAAGTTGCCGATCGTATTAAAAGCATGGAGAATTTTGTGAAACAAATGAAAGAAACCCGCGAAGAAGTAGTGAAATACTTGATGTGGGAAATTGGAAAATCATTAGGAGATTCGCAAAAAGAGTTCGACAGAACAGTAGAATATATTTACGATACTATTGCAAGTTATAAAGAATTAAATGGGCGTAGTTCGCATTTCGAAAAAGTACAAGGCGTAAATGCTATGATCCGCCGTGGACCTCTTGGTGTTGTATTGTGTCTTGGACCTTATAACTATCCATTAAATGAAACTTTTTCATTATTGATTCCGGCTTTAATTATGGGAAATACCGTAATTTTTAAACCGGCTAAACATGGTGTTTTATGTATTTCGCCATTATTAGAAGCATTTAGAAGCAGTTTCCCAAAAGGTGTAATTAATATTGTTTACGGTAGAGGACGTGAAGTCGCTTCTCCAATTATGAAATCTGGAAAGATTGATGTTTTAGCATTAATTGGAAACAGTAAATCGGCGATTGCTTTACAGGATCAGCATCCAAACAAAAACAGATTACGTTTGATTTTAGGGTTAGAAGCTAAAAATCCAGCGATTATTCTTCCGGATGCCGACTTGGATTTGGCTATTCAGGAATGTATTACAGGAAGTTTGTCTTTCAACGGACAGCGTTGTACGGCTTTAAAAGTATTATACGTTCACGAATCTATCAGAGAAGAATTCAATAAACGTTTTGCAGAGAAAGTAGATAGTTTAGTTTTCGGAAATCCTTGGGAAAAAGGAGTTTCTTTAACACCGCTTCCAGAATCTGAAAAACCAAGTTACATTCAAGGATTAATTGACGATGCAACTGGAAAAGGAGCAAAAATCATTAATGAAAAAGGAGGAAAACATTCGGATAATTATATTTTCCCTGCGGTTTTATATCCAGTAAATAAAGAAATGAGAGTGTATCACGAAGAACAATTTGGGCCGGTAGTTCCAGTTCTTTCGTTCAAAGATATAAAAGAACCATTGAATGATATGGCTGAATCAAACTATGGTCAGCAAGTGAGTTTGTTTGGAAAAGACATTAAAACACTTGCACCGCTTATTGATGCTTTGGTAAACTTAGTTTGTAGGGTAAACTTAAATAGTTCTTGCCAAAGAGGACCTGATGCATTCCCTTTTACAGGACGTAAAGACTCTGCATTTGGAACTTTGAGTATTCCAGATGCTTTGCGTTCTTTCTCAATTCGTACGTTTGTAGCTTCAAAAGATATCGATTATAATAATGAGATTCTGCAGGAATTGCTTAACAGCAAAGAATCGAATTTTATTAATACCGATTATATTTTGTAGTCATCAAGGTTATATATTAATTGTAGATACCGTTTGCGCTTTAGTGGCAGACGGTTTTTCTTTTTTGAGATACTAGACGCTCAGATTCTAAGTTTTTTAAAACGATAAATTCTAAACTACAAACCATCAACCTCATAACAATTCACAATTAATAATTAAATTTGCGTCGCTTTGTAACATTATTAGAAAGAAATCCACTAATTTGTTATTGATCATTAATTTAAAAGACCTAAGAATTACTTATGGAAAAGAGAATATTGCATTTTGCAGTAATAGCATTTGTTTTTTTTACCCAAAATAACTTTGCTCAAGAGCTATACATGCCAAGAAATATAAAACAGGCTTACACAAACGAAACACGTTCTAAAGATGGAAAACCTGGAACTAACTACTGGCAGAATCACGGGAAATACAATATGGAAATTGCTGTTGATCCTGCAACGAAAATTGTAAGTGGAACAGAAACCATTATTTACGAAAATAACAGTAAAGATACTTTAAGAAGTCTGGCTATCCGATTTGTAAACAATCTTCACAAACCTTCTTCGCCTCGTGGAAGCAGTGTAAGTGACGATTTTTTAAGTGAAGGATTAACCATCTCTCTACTAAAAATAGAGAACGAAGTCTATAAAGAAAATGCGAGAAAATGGGGGACAGTTGGAGCTGTAAAATTGAAAAAGGCAATTTTACCGAATACTAAAACCATTATAAATATTCAATGGAGTTACCCATTGTCTAAAGAAAGCGGTAGGGAAGGTCAAATAGACGAAACTACTTTTTTTGTAGCCTATAGTTATCCACGAGTTTCGGTTTATGATGATTATAATGGCTGGGATATGTTACCACATACAGATCGTCAGGAGTTTTATAATGATTTTAATGATTATGTTTTCTCTGTAAAAGCACCTAAAAACTATATAGTTTATGCAACCGGAGATTTATTAAATCCTGATGAGGTTTTACAGCCAGAGTTTGCAGCTCGTTTAAAGAAATCTTACACAACAGATGAGATTTTGCATATTGCAAACGAACAGGAAATGAAAAGCGGTATTGTGACGAAACAATACGATTGGAATGTTTGGAAGTTTGAAGCTAAAAATATTACCGATGTTACTTTTGGTTTGAGTGATCATTATTTATGGGACGCGAGCAGTGTTGTAGTTGATAAAAAAAACAATCGACGTGCAAGTGTACAAGCTGCTTATGATGTTAAAGGAACTGACTTTATAAATTCGGTAAAAAATAATCAATTCGCTTTAGATTGGTTTTCTAATAATTGGCCAGGAGTTCCGTATCCGTTTTCTAAAATGACTGCTTTTCAAGGTTTTGCGGATATGGAATATCCAATGATGTGTAATGATTCGCAGATGGGAGATGCAAAATTTGCCCAATTGGTACAAGATCACGAAGTAGCGCATACTTATTTTCCTTTTTACATGGGAATTAATGAAACGCGTTATGCTTTTATGGATGAAGGCTGGGCAACTACTTTTGAGTATTTAATCGGAATTGATGAGCATGGAAAAGAAGCTGCAGATGCATTTTATAAAAATTTTAGAGTAAAAGGATATATTAACGACCGCTCTACAGAAGAAGATCAGCCGATTATTTCAATGTCTACACAGGTTTCTGGAGCGGGTTATGGAAATAATTCATACGGAAAAGCTTCTTTGTCTTATCTGGCTTTAAAAGACATGTTAGGAGATGAATTGTTTAAAAAAGCATTACACGATTATATGGATACGTGGAATGGTAAGCATCCAATTCCATGGGATTATTTTAATTCTTTTAATACCTCAACAGGAAAGAACTTAAATTGGTTTTTCAATAATTGGTTCTTTACAAATCATTATTTAGATATTGCTGTTAAAAGTGTTTCTGTTGATAATAAGGTTATTACAATAGAAAATATAGGTGGTTTTGCGATTCCTTTTGATGTTATAATAACTTATGCAGATAATTCAAAAGTGACATTACATCAGACGCCTGCTATTTGGGAAAAAAATCAAAAAACGGCAAAAATTGTTTTAAAAAATACTAAGAAAATCAAACAAGTAGAACTTGATGGTGGTATTTTTATGGACGCAACTCCTAAAAATAATATTCTAATTGTGAAATAATTAAAATGTCTGGAGAAAAAGATTTAAAACAATTGTTAAAAAGTATGAGACCTGAATTGAATACAGGAGCTTATGTTTTTTGTAAAGTAGAAAATTTAGAAAACATTGCTCTAGAGGTAGTAGAAATGTTTTTCAGAGAAAAAGAAGCAATTACTTTAATTCTAAAAAAAGAAACTGCCGATTTATTACAATTAGAGTATTCAGTTGTGATGGCTTGGATTACTCTAACAGTACATTCATCCTTAGCAGTTGGTTTAACAGCAGCATTTTCGAAAGCACTTTCAGATAATCAAATCAGTTGTAATGTTGTAGCGGCTTATTATCACGATCATATTTTTGTAAATGAAAAAGATGCAAAAAAAGCGATTGAAATCTTGAATTCGTTTTAGAATTAGTAACAGATTTCAATAAAATAAAAAGAGAATCTAATGTTTTAGGTTCTCTTTTTATTTTGATTGATTTTAAATAGTTTAAAAATCTAAAAAAAAGTAGGAAACTTTATTCAAAAAAATTAGGTTTGCAAAGCAACAAATCAATCCCCCCTAATAATGAAAAAAACATTCCCCCTAATTGTTTTTTTGATTAGCCTTAAGTTTTTTGGACAAAATGATCAAAAGACTGCATTTCAAAAAAGCAAGTATGAATTAGCTGTTTCCTATTACAAAAAAGCTGATTTTGTTAAAGCTATCGATTTATTCTCTTTAGCAGCTAAAATTAAGCCTGAAAATGAAATTGCTCAGGAAGCGATAAAAAAAGTAGATACTTTACGTGAAGTGCTGCGAAAAGAAATCTTGGATCAAGCAGTTGGTACTTGGAAAAGATCTGGAAGTCAGCCAGTTTGGGCAAGTACAGCTCTAAATGATGAAAACCAATCTGCAGTTGAAGAACTGATTGAGATTAAAGAAGATCAGATTTTATTTTATGAAGTAGATAAAAAAACGAAAGCTAAGAAACTTTTAAAAACAGAAGATTTAATTTATAATGATGCCAATAATACAGTATCATTGTTTTCAGAGATTATTCTTTCTGATGGTACTATTTGGAACTGTAGTCTTAATGAAAAAGCAGATGTGCTTCATGTAATTAATGTAGCTGTTAAAACAGAAGATGGAATCGAAAAAGTAAAAAACGATAACGAGGAGAGTTATTATACTAAGTTCTAAAAAAATGTGGGAATCTGAGGATTCCCTTTTTTTATGCTGTTGAAATTCTACAAGAATTTAAATCCGAGAGAAAAGTTTGTAACTCCAGTTTTTATCTCTCCATTAGATGAATCAATATCATTTAACCCAGCAAGATATCTGATATCAAAAGTCAATTTCCAAATATCAACACCAGCACCGCCTATTATACTGTGGTTATTTTTGTCTATTGCAATAGAATTTAAATTATTACTGGTGCTAATACTGGAATAATTTTTCCAGTTGTATCCAGCAAAAATCCTTACGTTTCCTAGTTTTCCTAGAGGTATAAGTTTATATCCAGCAATCAGCGAAGCATCAGTTCCTCCCAATTTAAATTCGGTTTCACCTACACCATTTTGATAGACGCTGAAATTCGATTTAGCATAACCAAATTCGGCTTGACCATAAAAAAGTAAAAGATTTACTCTAGCAAATGCAGCAAAACCAATTCCTGTATTCGTATGATCTGAACTAAAATTGTTTGTATTTATAGAAGTGATATTAGTAGAAATCTGAGGTCCAACTTGTATTAATTGCGCGAATCCATTTACGCAAATACATAAAAATACTGCTAAAAAGAATTTTTTCATAACGGATTTTATTTGATTTTGGCTTCATAAAAATAATCATAATTGACTTAAATTGAATGATTTGTCTGATTTATTTTTTTATAAATAAAGTAGTTTTCAAAAACAGTTGAAGTTTCTTGTTTCGTGACAAAAGTGTTATTTTTGATTGACTTGAAATAAATTAAAATGGAAATTAAAAATATTGATGCTTCTGATACATGGAAAATCAGACACGAAGTGATGTGGCCCGATCAGCCGTTTGAATTTGTACAGCTTGAGGAAGATAATTTTGGACTGCATTACGGCGTTTTTAATGACATTCAATTAGTTTCGATTGTTTCTTGTTTTATAGAAGGAGATGTGATGCAGTTTAGAAAATTAGCAACTTTAAATTCTTACCAGGGAAAAGGAATTGCATCTTTACTCTTGAAATATATTTTTAAGACCGCAAAAGAAAAAGGAATTAAGAAAATTTGGTGTAATGCAAGAAGTGAAAAAAAAGATTTTTATGAAAAATTTGGCATGTATGATACTGGAGAAGTTTTTAACAAAGCTGGACAAGAATTTATAATCATGGAAATTTTGTTTTAAGTTGTTGTAATATAGTTGTTTATGTGTTTTTTGATTCGTTAAGAGTTCTAGATTTAAATTTCTTTTAAGCTGAAAACGTTTTCGTTTGCAATTACATGTTAAGGATTTCTTATTTTATTTTTTTTATTCCAATCTTTTATTACTTTCGCACCCAAATGAGAAAGTTAATAGTCTTTTTAGTATTCATGAATATGCTTCTGTTCGGCGGAGGCCAATATCTTAATGCAAATACTTTTGGCTTACCTCATCACCATAATCTTGAAAAGAAACATCGAGTTAAATTCACTAATCAAGATCGTGGATCTTCGACTATTGAAGATGCTACTGATATTGATATCGAAGAAGATCTTCTAGGAAACGATGATGTTGATGGACTTACGAATAAATTTTTCGCAGCATCTTACAGCTTAATAGATGAATTGTATCTGACATTATCAGATCAATCTGCTGCAAATGATTCCAATCGTTTTAAATTTTCTACGCCTTCCTTTGGGCATTCAAATCCTTTATACATTACTCAACGAGTATTAAGAATTTGATTTTAAAATATACATTGGTTGCCTAAGTTGCGATCCTGCATATCTTGCTGCTGTATATTTTTTTCTTATTGCCGCTTATATGACAATTAAGGTCAGACTAAAGCTTACTGATGTTACATTCCATCTTTAAGGAATCTCTGTATTCCAAGCATTCAATCGCTTAATTTCCATTTAAACATCATGAAAAGAATCATCTTGATCACAGGCTTTATGGCCTTAGTGTGCTTAACCAGTTGTACACAAAAAAAAGAAGAAAAAGAAGAAGAGGAAAAGTTCACTGTAACTAATCCAGTAAAAATTGATACTTCGTTTACGAAGGAATACGTTTCGCAGATTAGATCTGTTCGAAACATCGAAATCCGTGCCCAGGAAAAAGGGTTTTTACAAAACATCTATGTTGATGAAGGACAGTTTGTGAAAAAAGGACAGCTGTTGTTTAGAATTATGCCAAACATGTATCAGTCTGAATTACTTAAGGCTCAGGCGGAACAAAAATCAGTAGAAATCGAACTGCAAAATTCAAAACTTTTGGCTGATAAAAATATCGTTTCTAAAAACGAATTAAGCTCAGCTCAGGCCAAATTACAGTCTGCAAAAGCTGAAGTGGCATTGGCAAAATTACATTTATCATTCACAGAAATCAGAGCGCCATTTGATGGAACAATTGACAGAATTCCATTGAAACTAGGAAGTTTAATTGACGAAGGCGAATTGCTGACAAGTCTTTCAGACAACAGTCAGATGTTTGCTTATTTCAATGTTTCTGAGCCAGAATATATTAGTTATGAAACGAATATTAAAGATCGCGCAGATAACAAAGTGAATTTAGTTTTAGCTAATGGAGATATTTTCAAAGACAAAGGAAATGTTGAAGTTATAGAAAGTGAGTTTAACAATGAAACTGGAAATATTGCTTTTAGAGCAAGATTCCCAAATTCAAGTAAATTGCTTAGAAACGGTGAAACAGGACAAGTTCAGATGAATGTTCCGTTGAAAAATGCTATTGTAATTCCACAAAAGGCTACTTATGAAATTCAGGATAAAAAATATGTTTTCATTGTAGGAAAAGATGACAAAGTAAGTTCTAGAGAAATCACAATTACTGGAGAAATCCCTGATTTATATGTGATCAAAAGCGGATTAAGCGAAAACGACAAAATCTTACTTGAAGGCGTTCAGAAAGTAAAAGAGAACGATAAAATTAAATACGAATTTGAATCTCCTAAAAAGGTAATTAATAACCTGCGCTTAAAAGCGGAGTAAAAGTGTTCAGTCGCTGTTTTAAGTATTCAGTCTTTAAAACAGCTTCTTCAACTTATTGATTTCCTTTTAGTTTAATCATTTAAAAGATATAAAATGTTTAATAAATTTATTCAAAGACCTGTATTGTCGATAGTAATATCGTTGATAATTGTCTTTTTAGGGGTTTTGTCTGTATTGAATTTACCAATTACACAATTTCCTACCATTTCACCTCCAATGGTGAATGTTACCGCAGATTACCCAGGATCTAATGGTGAATTGATGATCAAAGCGGTTGTTATTCCTTTGGAAAGAGCTTTAAATGGTGTTCCAGGAATGAAATATATGGCCTCTGACGCTGGTAATGATGGTGAAGCTACAATTAAAGTAGTTTTCAATTTAGGAACAGATCCTAACCAAGCGGCTATTAACGTTCAGAATCGTGTAGCTTCTGTGACGAATAAACTTCCTCCATTAGTAATTCGTGAAGGTATCAAAATTACGAGAGAAGTACCAAGTATGTTGATGTACGTGAATCTTTACAGTACAGACAAAAATACGGATATGAAGTTCTTGTATAACTATGCCGATATCAACGTGCTTTCTGAATTGAAAAGGGTAAATGGTATTGGTTCTGGAGATATCTTAGGAACACGTGAATATGCTATGCGTATTTGGTTGAAACCAGATCGTATGTTAGCTTATAAAATTTCTGCTGACGAAATAATGGAAGCTTTATCTAGTCAGAGTTTGGAAGCTTCTCCAGGTAAAACAGGAGAAAGTTCTGGTAAACGTTCTCAAGCATTTGAATATGTACTAAAATACTCAGGACGTTTTACAACAAAAGAACAGTATGAGAATATAGTAGTAAAAGCAAACGCAAACGGAGAGCTTTTAAGATTGAAAGATGTTGCTAAAGTTGAATTTGGAAGCTCAATGTACGATATCTATTCTAATTTGAATGGAAGACCATCTGCAGCGATTGTATTGAAACAATCTTTTGGAAGTAACGCGAATCAGGTTATTGAAGAGGTTAAGGCTAAACTGGAAAAAATCAAAACGAGATTTCCAAAAGGAATGGACTATGAAATTTCGTATGACGTTTCTAAATTCCTTGATGCTTCTATCGAAAAAGTAATCCACACTTTGGTTGAAGCTTTTATCTTGGTAGGTTTAGTGGTTTTCCTTTTCTTAGGAGACTGGCGTTCTACGGTTATTCCGGCAATTGCAGTACCAGTATCGTTGGTGGGAACTTTTGTGTTTATGACATTCTTCGATATTTCATTGAACTTAATCACATTATTCGCTTTAGTATTAGCAATTGGGGTTGTAGTCGATGATGCCATTGTGGTTATCGAGGCCGTCCATGCCAAAATGGAAGAAGAACATCTGTCGCCATTCAAAGCAACTAAGAAAGCAATGCATGAAATCGCGGGGGCAATTATTGCAATTACCTTCTTGATGGCGGCAGTATTTATTCCAGTTGCATTTATGTCTGGTCCAGTTGGAGTGTTTTACAGACAGTTTTCTGTAACAATGGCAACTGCGATTATCCTTTCTGGTATTGTGGCTTTGACATTGACACCAGCACTTTGTGCGATGATGTTAAAAAATAATCACGGTACGCCTAAAAAACCAACGCCAGCAAATAGATTTATTGATGCTTTCAACGAAAAATTCAATTTAGCGCAGGGTAAATACCAAAATCTATTAGGTAAAATTGTTGATAGAAGAGTGGTTACTATTGTAGCGCTTGTAGGTTTCTGTATTGGAACATGGGCTATAAGTAGTTCAGTTCCATCTGGATTTATTCCGAATGAGGATCAGGGAATGTTTTATGCTGTAATTCAGACACCTCCAGGTTCATCTTTAGAGAGAACAAATAATATTGCTGAGAGAGTTCAAAAAATTGCTGAAGATATTGATGGAGTAAAATCGGTTTCTTCATTGGCAGGTTATGAGATTCTTTCTGAAGGTACAGGAGCCAACTCTGGAACGTGTTTGGTGAACCTTAAAGACTGGAGCGACCGTAAAGAATCTGTTTTGGAGATTATGCATGAAATGGAGGAAAAATGTAAAGATATTACAGGAGCTAATATCGAATTTTTCCAACCGCCTGCTGTACCTGGATACGGTGCTGCCGGAGGATTTGAGCTTCGTTTATTAGATAAAACCGGTTCTGTAGATTATAAGAGAATGGAACAGGTAAACAACGACTTTGTTGCTGAATTGAATAAACAGCCAGAATTATCAAATGTATTTAGTTTCTATAGTTCTAGTTTCCCTCAATACATGATGAAGGTCGATAATGACTTAGCACAGCAAAAAGGTGTTTCTATCGAGAATGCGATGAATACTTTGTCAACGCTTGTAGGAAGTAACTACGAGATCAGTTTCATTAAGTTTGGTATCAATTATAAAGTAATTGTTCAGGCTTCGCCAGAATATCGTGCACAGCCTGACGATATCTTAAAACTATATGTAAAAAATGATCGAGATGAAATGGTTCCTTATTCTGCTTTCATGAAATTAGAAAAAGTATACGGACTTTCTGAGATTACTCGTCATAATATGTATACCTCAACACAGATTAGTGGTTCTCCAGCTGCAGGTTATAGTTCTGGTACTGCAATTAAAGTAATTCAGGAAGTTGCGGCTAAAAAATTACCAAGAGGATATGACATTGACTGGGCAGGTATTTCTGCCGATGAGGTGGCGCAGGGTAATCAGGCAATCTGGGTATTCTTGATTTGTTTAGGATTCGTTTACTTGGTATTAGCGGCGCAGTATGAAAGTTTTATTCTGCCATTATCAGTTATTCTTTCTTTGCCAGCAGGTATTTTTGGAGCTTTCCTTTTATTAAAATTAACAGGATTAGAAAACAACATTTATGCTCAGGTGGCAATGGTAATGCTTATCGGTCTATTAGGTAAAAATGCCGTTTTGATTGTAGAGTTTGCTATTCAAAGACATGCTGCAGGATTATCGGTATTACAAGCTGCAATGGAAGGAGCAAAAGCAAGGTTCCGTCCAATTTTGATGACTTCATTTGCATTTATTGCTGGTCTATTACCACTTGCTTTTGCAACAGGCCCAGGTAAAATTGGAAACAGAACTATTGGTACTGCTGCGGCCGGAGGTATGCTTATCGGAACTATTTGCGGAGTCTTTGTGATTCCAGGATTGTATTTCATATTCGCTAAGGTTGCCGAGAAATATAAACTGGTAAAACATGAAGAGGAGAATCCATTAACAGAAGAAATTGATAACAATCATGTATAAAGTTAAATCATATCAATATAGTATTGCATTAGCTGTATGTCTAGCAGTTGCAGGGTGTAAAACCCCTGCATCTGAGGCAGCAGTAACAACAAGTGCTCCAGTTCCTGATTCGTTTGGCAAAACAGTCCAAACGCAGGATGCAAATAACAATACAGCTGCTTCAGCTTGGAAAGATTATTTTAAAGATCAAAATCTAGTAGATTTAATTGATATTGCGCTTAAAAACAATCAGGAATTAAATATCACTTTGCAGGAAATCGAAATCGCAAAGAATGATATTCGTGTTAAAAAAGGACTTTTATTGCCAACTGCAGGATTACGTGCAGGAGCTGGAGTAGAAAAAGTAGGTAGATATACCAGCCAAGGTGCGGGTGATGCTTCTACAGAAATCAAACCAGGCAAAGAAATGCCTGATCCTCTGGGAGATTTTACTATTTCTGCCTATGCAAACTGGGAAGTAGATATCTGGAAAAAACTGCGTAATTCTAAAAAAGCAGCTTTAAATAGATATTTGGCTACAGTTGAAGGTAAAAACTTTGTAATTACCAACCTCATCGCTGAAGTGGCTGATTCTTATTATGAATTAATTGCCTTAGACAATCAGTTGGAGATTGTAAAACAAACGATCAAATTGCAGACTAATGCTTTGGAAATTGTAAAAGTTCAAAAACAGGCAGCAAGAGCAACTGAATTGGGCGTTAAGAAATTTGAAGCTGAGGTTTTGACTTCGCAAAGTATGGAGTTTGATATTTTGCAGCAGATCAAAGAAACCGAGAATAAAATCAACTTTTTGTTAGGTAGATATCCACAGGAAATTAAAAGAACAAGCGACAACAATTTCTTAAGTTTATTACCAGCTGTTGTTACTTCTGGAATTCCGTCTCAATTGTTACAGAATCGTCCAGATGTAAAACAGGCAGAATTAGAATTGGTAGCTTCAAAATTAGATGTAAAAGTAGCTCGTGCTGAGTTTTATCCATCTTTGGATATTACAGCGGCGATTGGAGTAAATGCATTTAAACCTTCTTATTTGTTTACAATGCCAGAATCATTACTGTATTCATTGGCAGGAGACCTTGTGGCGCCTTTGATTAATAGAAATGCAATCAAAGCAGAATTTGCTAGTGCAAACGCAAGACAGCTTCAAGCCTTGTACAATTATGATCGTACCGTTTTAAATGCCTATTTAGAAGTGTCTAATCAATTGTCTAAGATTGAAAATCTTCAAAAAGGTTACGATTTGAAATCAAAACAAGTAGACGCTTTAAATACTTCTATTGATGTTTCAAACGATTTGTTTAAATCGGCTAGAGTCGATTATTTTGAGGTTTTAATGACCCAGAGAGATGCTTTGGAAGCAAAACTGGAATTAATCGATACTAAAAAAGAACAACTTAATGCTGCTGTCCATGTTTATAGAGATCTAGGCGGTGGATGGAAATAATTTTGCCAATTAATTTGTAGAAAGAAAGCCTTTCAGGAGTAAAATTCTGAAAGGCTTTTTTGTGTTTTGAATTATTCTAATAGATTGAAATCCTTAACTTTTAAAATAAAACATATTCTGTCATAATTATAGCTTTTAGAGGCTTTGTGATTGTTTTACTAAATATAAGTTTAAAACAATTGTAATTAACTAAAAACTGTAAGCTATGAGTAAATTTTCAGAACAAGTCCATATTTCGATTAATACCTTCGACAAAAATGTTATTTATTACAATTTACAGCTGGAGCAGAAAATGGCCGACCACCATTATTTTTCTTTTGACTGGCAGTATACCGGTAAAACCATAATTGAACCCGAAGACCAGGCAAAAGCGATAAGCAGGTATGTGGGAAGTGAAGTGATTTTTACCTTCAAAGTCAACGGAATGAAAGTCATGTCCAAAGGAATCATTACAAAACTTGTTTCTGTAGATCTCCACGGAAGCCCCGCAGGACTTCGTGTTTTGGGAATAAGCCATACAGTGGTGCTCGACGATATGAAAAAATCAAGAATTTTTCTTGACAAAAGCCTGAAAGATATTGCCCTTGAGATTTTTGCCGAGGAAGGTTCCGGAGAATTCTACCAGCGTGAAGCCGTTGCTCCCACTTACACCAAAGCTTTTTCGTTTAAACCACAGTACAACGAAAGCAGTTTTGATTTTATGAAACGGCTTTCTGCCCGTTACGGCCAGTGGTTTTATTTTGATGGAATGCGCATGCAGTTCGGCCAGACCAAAGCCAGCAAAGTAGTGCTTATTAACGGTTCATCCCTTCATAATTATACCATTGAAGCCAGTCTGTTTTCGCATAAAACTTCGTTTGGAGGTTATGATTATAAAAACGCAGGCATCATAAGAAACTCGGCAGCAAAAGCGCAAGGAGAAAGCGGTGACCGTTTTGCTGTTTCAATGGGATGGAATCAGGGATCTATTGCAGCGCAGGATTTAAGCGTTGGAGCCTATACCAATAATGCGCAGAATAAGGAAGAAATAGACGAAATGGTCAGACTGCAGACAGCAGGAAGGGATGCCAACAGTGTTTTCTACAGCGGAACCTCTTATTTTCCTATTGGTGTAGGAGAAGTTTTTACGATTCAGAACAAAACAGTGGAGCACAGATTAGTTGCTGTAGAAGTTACACATCTCTCCAATACCAACGGCAATTACAGCTGCAGGTTTAAAGCCATTCCATCTGATGTTGCGGCACCGCATTACACCAATGTCGAAGCCTTTGCGCTGGCAGACAGCCAGCCGGCAAAAGTTATCGACAACAATGATCCGGAAGGACTCGGCAGAGTAAAAGTAGCCTACTACTGGAACGGCTGGGGAAATGAAAGCGACTGGATGCGAATGATACAGCCCCATTCTGGAAACGGAAAAGGTTTCTATTTTATTCCTGAAATTGGAGAGGAAGTTGTGGTGGGCTTTGAAGGAGGGAATGTTGAACGCCCTTTTGTGATGGGAACACAATACAATGGGCAGGCATCATCTGGTTAGAACACACCTCAAAATGATTTTAAAGTTTTACAGACCAGAAGCGGCAACAGAATAATTTCTGATGACGCTACAGGCGACATTACAATTGAAAGCCAGAAAGGCCA